>JAAFJN010000055.1:16721-25180 GCA_013298845.1 Chitinophagales bacterium | reverse complement strand
AGAGCATGTCTAAAATTGCATTCTCTGACGATATGAATTGGATTTTTTTTACCGGCAAGGCTCTTTTTTGAGTCGTAATGGGCTATTTACGGCGAAAAAAAGAAACGCCGCCGGGAGAAAAAAGACTTTCATATCGGCGAGAAATGCAAATTTAGACATGCTCTTAGGTGGTTTTTTGTCCAAAATCCCGATCCCGTAGATTCCTGCTGAATGACAAAGCCACACAGCGGTTTTTTTCATATGTTTTGGTGCGCCGGGATACTTTTGTCTCCCGAACGACTTCCATTAGTCTTGATCATACGGAATTTACCCTCGTAGAGCGATTTTACCACTAAGTCCACTAAGAATACACTAAGGTCACTAAGCGTAGTGTGTTCATTATAAAGATTTTAAGAAAAAAAGTGTACGCAACGCTTAGTGTCTCTTACATTTTCTTACAAACTTAGTGGTAAAAATACACTACGACGGGCGGTCTAAAATACCGACCTTACAAATCAAAATAAACGCCCGTTTGTAAAAAATCGCGCCCCGTTTCGTCGTTAATTTTGTAGTCAAACTGGTGCAAATACCCCAGCATGGCCGAAACACGGTCGTTGAACTTATACGTTAGGTTAAGGGCCACCCGGTTGCGTTCAAAATAAGGCTCCCGATTGGTAAAAAACAACTCGTTGCTGCCGCTGATTTGCCATTTTTGCTTTGGACCAAAGGCGTAAATCGCCGAAATGCGTTGCCGAAAACGCTGCCGGAAACCACTGCTGGTAAAACGAAATTCGGCGCGGTAACGTTGCTCAATTTTCCAGCGGCCCAGGGGTTGGGTCAGGGTAATTTGGGGCCAAATGCGCAATTCATCGTTGTTTTTGGGCCGCACAAAGTCGCCGCCTTCCCGGTAGGTTTGGTAACTACCTGCTGCCAGTGCCACCCGAATATTGGGGTGTGCGCGGTATTCCACGCCGCCTTTGTATTCGTAATAGTGAAAATGGTTGTAAAAGCGCAGCGAACGCAATTGGCCTTCGCCAAATACCCCCCAACGATTGTTGATCTTGTGCCGCGCCTGAACGATACTCCAAGTGCCCAAATCAGCCCGTTGGGCCGCAATCTTGCCGCAAAAAAAACATAAAAATAATCCTGTAACCCATACTCTTATCATGTGCTATTATCCGGCTTACAGGTTGTCTAAACGCACTAATTGATCGTATCCAAACGGCCAAAGTCCCAAATTGGAATCGGAATTGATGTGCCCGTACCCGTCAATTTCCACCAATTCGCTGCCCCACGCCTGCGCGAACTGGCGCGCACGGTCGGGCGACACATATTCATCGTCGAGGCTGTTGACAACAATGCTGGGGAAGGGTAGTGGATGCAAGGGCATGGGTTGGAAACCCGTGGTGCAATCGGGGTAAATGGGGCCTTCGGTGTCGCTGGGAGCCACCAAAAGCGCCCCTTTAATGCGCCGGTTGTATTGTTTGGCCCAAAAAACAATGGTTGCGCAGGCTAGGCTGTGGCCCACCAAAATAACGTTTTCGGGGTTGTTTTGGTGCACAATTTCGTCCAAACGGGCGATCCATTCCGCGCAAACGGGCGTATCCCAATTGTCCTGAAGAATGCGTTCAAAGCCGTAGGTTTTTTCCCAGTGCGACTGCCAATGCGCCTCTCCGGAGTTCCAAAGCCCCGGATGCAGCAGAATTTTTGAAGTTACAGGTAATGCCATTGATACTGTTTTGCCGCAAAGGTAGAACGGTTACACCGCTAACCTTAAAAAAACAAGCGTAAAAATGACATTTGTCGCCCGAATAACAATCCAACTGCCCGTCGGTAGTAATACCAACGGGCAGCAAGCGTGTTTTTAACTACTGAGCGCGTAACGCCTCTACGTGTGCAGCCATGTAAGCCGCCTGTTTGGTCGGCGACATTTGAATACGCACCAAACGCCACGTCAAATTGTAGGTTTGAACCACAAAACCCGCCGGAAGGGTGCCAAAAAACGGATCATTGTAATCCAGGGGCAAGTCCGCAAAGGAGGGTTGGTTTTGCGAAAAAAGTTTGAGTTCGCACACCGCACCATTGATTGTACCGGTTACCGAACGGTAATACTGCCACACCTGTGAAGCATCCATGGGCATGGCCAATGATCTTTGTCCTGGGGTGGGGTCGCTGGCATTGAATGGTTTTTCCGACTGATTGGTGTAATCGTAACTCATCGAAGTTACGATGGGTTTACCGCCCATTGGGATGGATGTGTAGCCGAAATTCAGGTTTTGCGCCACAATAGCGTCCATGACCTGCTTGACAGTAGAGTCTTTGGTAACGGTTGTTAATTGCAAATTTTCGAAGTAGCAGTAGATACCTACTACCCGGAAACTAACTTGTAAAGCCATAAGAATTTAGTTTGAAAGTGAAAAATATCTTATAGCACACAACAGGAAACTGTTAATCGCTGCCTTCATTGGGAACAATTACACGAAACAGGTATAGTGCTTATTATGTGTATCGGTATCAATCGTAAAATTGACAATACAAAGATGCAGGTCCGATGCTCATAAAATTAAGCGTATAAATACTCTTTTGAAAATCAAGTATTTTTACTTGAATATTAAATGTAAATTTACGTTTTGAAACGGTATAAAAACGGTGCTTTGTGTCCTTTGCCGGTTTGTTTGGTGGCGAGGCGCTCCAAAATGCGCATGTCTAATATTTTGCGTTGAAAATTGGTCCTTTGAAACTTTTCCCCCAAAATGGTTTCGTACAATCGTTGTAATTCGTTCATGGTAAAACATTCGGGCATAAGGTTAAAACCCACTAATTTATAATCCAGCGAACGACGCAGGTATTCCAACGCTTTTTGGATAATGTCGGCGTGGTCAAAAGCCATTTTAGGCAGTTCGTGTACATCGAACCAGGCGCTTTTTTCAAAAACTAACGCCGAGACCGGGTTTACTTTGGAAAAATCCACCAGTGCAAAATAACCCACCGAAATAAAACGCTTTTTAAAAAAGTTTTCTAAGACCTCCGGAATCGGTGTATCCTCAAAAATGGTTTCCATAAATCGGTAGGTTTGGCGGTTGGCTTTGCCAAAAATGTGAAATTGCTCGAGGTAAATGCCCGTTATCCCCGTGTGGTCGCACAAGGTACGGTGCGCCGCCGCATCCATATCTTCATCCTGCCCGATAAACCCGCCGTGCAAGGCCCAAATATCTAAGTTGTGAAACTTGGACAATAGCACTTTTAACTCCGATCCGTGAAACCCAAAAATGACGCAGTCCACCGAAAATTGTGGTATATAACTTGGAATACTGCGCATTAATTCTTCCATTGTCGCAGTTAAGGCAAATTTTTGATCTCTATTTTCCATTTTCTCCTAAAAAAAAGTGCAAAATTAGTAAAGGAATTTCAAACTGGGAAATTACCTTTGTATCAAATTGATACAATGACATTCATCAATATGACAAAAACACCGCTACTGCTATTTATGTGGGCCTGCTGCCTGTGCAGCGCCCTTTCGCTTCAGGCGCAAACCAAACCCCGGGTATTGGTTTTTAGTAAAACCGTCGAGTTTCGGCACTCCTCCATCGAAGTGGGAAAAATCGCCCTCGTGAAATTGGGGGCCGAAAAAGGTTTTGACGTAGATACCACCGAAAATGCCGCCGCTTTCACCGAAGATAACCTCAAACGTTACCGTTGTGTCATTTGGTTATCCACGACCGGTAACGTTTTAGATGCGCTCCAACAAAACGCTTTCGAGCGGTACATTCAGGCGGGGGGCGGCTTTATGGGCATCCACGCGGCATCCGATACCGAATATGGCTGGCCCTGGTACGGCAAACTCGTGGGCGGCTGGTTTGATAACCACCCTTCGCAACCCAGCAACGTGCAGGAGGGCAAGTTCCACATCGTGGATACCAAACACCCGCTGACTTCTTTTTTGCCCGAACCCTGGGTGCGTAAAGATGAGTTTTACGCCTATAAAAAGATGAATCCGGCCATTAAAACCCTCATTACCATTGACGAAAAGTCGTACATCGGGGGAACAATGGGCGACTATCACCCGATGGCCTGGTACCACGAGTTTGACGGCGGTCGCGCCTTTTATTCCAACATGGGCCACACCGAAGAGACTTTTAGTGAACCCCTGGTTTTGCAACATTTTTGGGCCGGTATTCAATGGACAATGGCCGGACCACCGTTGGATTATTCCAAAACCCGCACACCTTTGTACCCCGAAGAAAACCGTTTTGCCAAAGTTGTTTTGGAAGACAAATTGGACGAACCCATGGAACTGGCCTTGTTGCCCAACAACAAAGTACTGTTTATCCAGCGCAAAGGCGAAGTAAAACTCTTTGATCCGGCGGTGGGCAAAAGCAAAACCATCGCCAAAATTCCCGTTAGCACCAAATACCTCCCCGATTCCACTGGCCGCAGCGACGAAGCCGAAGATGGTTTGTTGGGTTTGACCATTGACCCGAATTTTGAAAAAAACCACTGGATTTACCTCTATTATTCGCCCATTGGCGACGCGGCCAAAAACGTTTTGGCGCGTTACGAAATGAAAGGTGACGAACTGCTGTTAGACTCCCAAAAAGAACTGCTCGACGTGGTGGTGCAACGCGACCAATGTTGTCACACCGGCGGCTCGCTCGACTGGGACGCGAAAGGCAACCTCTACCTCTCCACGGGGGACAATACCAGCCCCCGCGCCGACGGTTACGCACCCATTGACGAGCGGCCCGGTCGTTCGCCCTGGGATGCCCAAAAATCATCGGCCAATACCAACGACTTGCGCGGTAAAATCATTCGAATTCACCCCGAAGCCAACGGTACTTATTCCATTCCCGAAGGCAATTTGTTCCCCAAAGGAACGCCCAAAACCCGCCCGGAAATTTACACCATGGGCCACCGTAACCCCTTCCGCATTAGTGTGGACAAAAAAACGGGTTTTGTGTATTGGGGCGAAGTTGGCCCCGATGCCAACGACCCCAGCGAAAAGCGTGGTCCGCAGGGTTTTGATGAAGTAGGACAGGCGCGCACCGCCGGTAACTTTGGCTGGCCCCTGGTCATTGCCGATAATAAACCCTACATCGAATACGATTACGCTACCCAAGTATCGGGCAAACCCATTTCTCTGGAGGCTCCGGTGAACAATTCGCCCAATAACACGGGTTTAACCACTTTGCCTCCGGCGCAAAAAGCCTTTATCTGGTATCCGTACGCCGAATCAAAAGAGTTTCCGATGGTGGGTACGGGTGGCCGCAACGCGATGGCCGGTCCCGTGTATTACCGCGACGATTTTAAAAGTGCCCCCCGCGCCTGGCCGGCCTTTTTTGACAAAAAACTCATCATTTACGACTGGATGCGCGGTTGGATGATGGCCGTTGAAATGAACGAAAAAGGCGATTACCAAAACATGGAACCCATTATGGCCTCGCACAAATTTTCTAACCCGATGGATATGCAGTTTGCCCCCAATGGCGACCTGTACATGCTGGAATACGGCACGGGTTGGTTCCAGGCCAACGACGACGCGCGATTAATTCGGGTGGAGTACAACGGCGGCAACCGCAAACCGGTCGCGCAGTTAAGCACCGATAAATCGGCGGGTTCGGCTCCGTTAAATATTGCGTTTTCGGCGGCGGGTACCAAAGATTACGATGGAGACCCGCTCACTTACGAATGGACCATTACGCCCCAAAAAGGTGGAAAAAAACAAACGTTAAAGGGCGAGAAACCTAATTTTACTTTTACCAAAAAAGGTGTTTATACCACAACGTTAACCGTTTCGGATGGTAAAGGCGGGGTATCAACGGCCAATACCGAAATTGTGGTGGGCAACGAGCCGCCCGTGTTGGCGTTTAATTTGGGGGGCAGTAATAAAACGTTTTTCCTGCCCGGTGAAAAAATCAAATACGACGTGGTATTGACCGATAAAGAAGACGGTTCTTTGGCGGCGGGCACCATTGACCCCGCCGAAGTGGCGGTAAATATTGATTATTTGGCGGAAGGTTACGACAAAATTGCCATTGCGCAGGGACACCAGTACTCCAGCCAAAACGCGCGTTTTGCAACGGCCAAAAAAATTATGGAAAAAACCGATTGCAACGCCTGCCATAAAACGGCCGATGTATCAGTAGGCCCAAGTTACCGGGCGGTTGCACTCAAATACAAAGACCAGGCTGATGCGGTGGAAATATTGTCCAAACGCGTCATCAACGGTGGTTCCGGGGTATGGGGCGAAGTCGCAATGGCGGCGCACCCCAGTCTCACGCCAAGTGATGCGGCGGAACTGATTAAGTTTATCCTGAGCCACGACGACGAAAAAGCGCATCCGGCCCCGTTACCCGCTAAAGGGGAATACCTCGTTACGGCACCCGAAGATGGTAAAGAAACGGGCGTGTACATTTTGCGGGCTGCCTACAAAGACCGTGGTGCCCCAGGTTTGCCTTCGTTGAGCGCCGAAAAAGTGTTTGTGCTGCGCAATCCCCAAGTTGGCCCGTTTGAAGCGGATGAGTACAACAGTACCCAAAAAATGTCATTTGGCGGGATGAAATTTGGCATTCCTTCCGGCGATGGTGCTTACATGGCTTTAAAAGGTATTGACCTGACGGGTATTTATCAAATTGAGGTGAGCGCTGCCGCGCCTAAACAATATAATTTCAGTGGTGGTAACATCGAAGTGCATTTGGATAAACCCGATGGCCCGCTGGTGGGTGCACCCGCGTACGTGGAGGCCGTTGAAATGCAAGGTTTTGCGCCACCGCCACCCGCTAAAATTATGATGCCAACGGGTACCACCGGCGTGCATGATGTGTATTTTGTGTTCAAAAACAAAGGCGTTAACGCGGCGCAGGCCTTATTTACGGTGAATGGCTTTTTGTTCCAAAGTAAAGAAATGGCCCTGGCGCCGCCCCCAAAAGCGGCCGCTCCCGCCGATGGAAAGGTGGACACTAAAGATTACGTAGGTAAATATAAATTCACCGGTTTGCCCTTCGAATTTATCGAAGTGAGCATCAAAGACGGTCAGGTGCACATCGCTTCGCCCATGGGAGAAGGGCCGCTAAAGCCCACCGTGGAGGCCGATAAATACGATTCGGATCAGGCAAAGTTTCAGTTTGTTCGGAAAAACGGTAAGGTAACCGGCCTGAAATTAATGCCGCCGGGGATGAGTTTTGACGGAGAAAAACAAGATTAAAAGAACATCGAACATCGAACACCGAACACCGAATTTTGAACAGTGAAGTATTGAATATCGAACACCGAATGTCGAATGTCGAACACCGAAATAATTTTTAATTGAATAAGGTTAAATACGCCGTAGCGCATTATGTGGCTAAACGACGATTGGCTAAATTATATATGAATTTAGCGCTAATGACTGAACATAATGAGGCTGTTTCATAAACAGACACTTCGGTGTTCGGTGTTCGACATTCGGTGTTCGATATTCAATACTTCGACGGTTCGCTGTTCGGTGTTCGCTGTTCGATGTTCTAAATTCGATACTTCGGTGTTCGATATTCAATACTTCGACGGTTCGATGTTCGCTGTTCGATGTTCGCTGTTCGATGTTCGCTGTTCGATGTTCTAAATTCGATACTTCGGTGTTCGATATTCAATACTTCGACGGTTCGATGTTCGCTGTTCGGTGTTCGGTGTTCGCTGTTCGATGTTCGATGTTCAACTCTTCCTACCTCGCAAATCCCACCACAACTTCAGTGCCGTTGCCTACGGCACTATTGATCTTCACTTTCCCATGATGTTGGGTAATAACACCGGCCACGTAACTTAGGCCGAGACCGTGGCCTTTTACATTGTGTACATCGCCGGTGGGCACCCGGAAAAACTTTTCAAAAACCTTTTGCTGGTACAACGCCGGAATTCCAATGCCATTATCCCGAATTCGCAGGGTGTAGGAATCGGGCGATTTTTCCAAAAAAACGTCAATTTGGGGGTTGTTTGGACTGTATTTTAGAGCATTGTCCAATAAATTATACAACACATTGGTGAGGTGCATCCGGTCGCCTTGCAATACGTACGTGCCCTCGGTGAGGTGCAGATGAACTTGTGCGTGGCATTTTTCAAACTGTAACCGCATGGTGCGGGTCACTTCTTCCACGAGTAATTTTAAGTCCACGGGTTCTTTTTGCAGCAAATGTTCTTTTTCTTCAAACAACGACATTTTGAGTACCCGATCTACCAAAAGCGATAAACGCGACAACTCGGTTTGGGAAATATCGAGGTATTCGCGGGTGCGTTCCGGGTTGTTGGCTACCCCAAAATGCTGTAATGCTTCGATGGCCACCCCCACGGTCGCAATGGGTGTTTTGAGTTCGTGGGTGATATTGCGGATAAACTCGTTTTTTACATCGGTTAGCCGTTGTTGTTTTTTCAGGTTGTTGTTAATTTGGTAAAAAGACAACGAAACAACGCCAAACAAAAACAAACAAAACAGGATTTCGGGGATGATTTTT
>JAAFJN010000055.1:0-16711 GCA_013298845.1 Chitinophagales bacterium | reverse complement strand
ATATACCAAAAATAATCGTCAATATTAACGTCGTATCGGTTTTTATTGCCAAAATCGGTGTACGAGGTAATCGCTTTATCCGAACTGGGGTCGTTATTGTTTTTTACTTCAATGAGGTATTTGATGCCCAGTCCTTTTTCTTCAAATCCCTTTTCCAAACCGGCCGTTAATCGTTGGCGCAACTGGTTGGTATCCTGAATCACGATAACATTGTCTTTTTGGTGATCCTGAGGCAGATCCAAGATGAGGGACAGCGAACCGTTCAGGTTGTTTGGCTCGTTTTTTAATTGAATATCAATGGTATTTACCCGTGTTTTTACCGAGTCGCGTAGGCTGTCGTTCCAAATAAAACGTTCCCGATTTTGAATCATAATCATTTTAATGGAGTCCGGGTGGGGGAGGGTTGTTTCCAGATTATTAGACGTGGAATCTTTTTTGCTTTTGAAAATCAATTGGTTAATCGTTTCTCCTTCAATGTCGCGCACGGCTTTTACCATTAAAAAAGAAACTTCCGTTTTGAAACTGGCCACCTGGTCCCGCCACACTTTGGTGAGGAACCACGCGATGAATACACCCAGTAAAACCAGGCTGGATACCATCAGCAGGGAAGCGGTGTTGAAACGTACTTTTTTCATTGCCCAACAAATGTACAGCATTCCCATAACGCCCCATATCGGCATTAACCTTAATTAACCTTACATCAAGGTTGATTAACCTACCGCTCCAACGCCGCGCTCTACCTTTGCCCCATCACAATTAAACACGCAATTTATGACACTTTTACGTTTTTGCACCCTTGCGCTTTTGCTGTTGCCTTTGGCGACTTTTGCCCAAAAAACGGAGGGCCGCATCTTTTTTAACGAAACAGTAAAACTCAACATCGAACTCCCCGACGATGCACCGGAGGAAATGAAAAAGATGTTGCCACCCGAACAGACCAACCAACAAGTGCTCTTGTTTAACGAACACGCTACTCTCTACCGCGACCTGAATGAAAAAGACCAAAAAGATTTGGACGTGGAACACAATGACGGCGAAGGCGGACAGGTACGGATAAAAATGATGCGCCCGCAAAACGTATTGTTCCGCGATTTGGACAACGATAAAGTGGTTGAAAGTCGGGAATTTATGGGGCGTAATTTTTTGATAAAAGACGATGTAAACACCCGAAAATGGAAATTAACCGGCGAAAAAAAGAAAATTCTTGATTTTAATTGCCAAAAAGCCGTACTGGTGGATTCTACCAAAAACGTTGTGGCTTGGTTCACCACCGATATTCCCGTACCGGCCGGACCGGAGACGTTTAATGGTTTGCCCGGCATGATCCTGGAATTGGATATGGACCAAGGCAAACGAACGTACCTGGCAACCAACACCGATTTTACGCCCTTGGAAAAAGAAACCATCAAAGTGCCCGCCAAAGGCAAAGAGTGCACTCGCGCCGAATACGACAAAGTTGTGGCCGAAAAAATGAAAGAAATGGGGGCCGAAAACGGCGGTGGCGGCATGAAAATTATTATCAAAGATAGAAATTAGGCCCATGAACACAACATTAAAATTGGCTATGAAAATAAAAACACTGTTACTGCTCCTCCTGCTTCCCGGGGTGTTTTGGGCGCAAAAAACCAATCTTACCGGTATGGTAACCGATTCCGTCGGCGTTGGCCTGCCCGCTGCTTCCGTGGTGTTGATGGAACAAAAAGATTCCATTATTGCATCGTTTGGCACTTCTGGTCCCGACGGCATTTTTAACCTCAAAAAAATCGTAAAAGGCGATTATCTATTGCAAATCAACTACACCGGCTACGAGGCGTATTACCAGGCTTTTACCGTCGAGGGAGATCGTCCGGTGATTGATTTGGGCAAAATTCAACTCCTGCCCGCCAACGTACTGCTGGGCGGCGTGGATATTACCGCCGACCGCACACCCATGCGCATCAACAACGACACCATCACGTACAACGCCGGGGTGTTTCGCACCCAGCCCGGTTCGGTCGTGGAGGATTTGTTGGAAAAATTGCCCGGCGTGGAAGTGCAAAGCGACGGCACCATCAAAGCCCACGGCGAAGTAGTGCGCAGTGTTATGGTGGATGGAAAAGAGTTTTTTGGCAATGACCCCAAAATTGCCACCAAAAACCTCCCGGCGGATGCGGTGGACAAAGTGCAGATTTTTGACAAAAAATCGGAACGCGCCGAATTTACCGGTATCGCCGACGGGCAGGAAGAAAAAACCATTAATCTCCAGTTAAAAGACAACGCCAAAGCGGGTTATTTTGGTAATGCCACCGCCGGATACGGCACCTCGGACCGTTATGAAGGCAAATTCAACGTTAATAAATTTACGGGACGTACCCAGTTGTCGGCCATTGGCAACTTGAACAATATCAACCAGGAAGCCTTTTCTTTTCAGGATTATATCGGTTTTATGGGTGGTTTGTCCAATTTTTTGAATGGCGAAAACAACGGCGGCGCCGTCCGTTTTTCATTGGATGATGCCAATAGTGGCGGGATACCCGGCATGGGGCAAAACCTGAACAACGGTTTTACCACGGCCTGGGCGGGTGGCCTCAACCTCAACCACGATTTTTCCAAAAAGACCAAAATCAGCGCTAATTATTTTTATAACCGCTTGGCTCGTGATCTCGACGAAATGCGTTTTCGAGAAAATTTGGGCGGTAGCAGGGCCTTTAATTCTACCGATGACATGGACCAGTTTAGCCGCAACAACGGTCACCGGCTCAACCTTACCCTGAAATCTAAATTGGATTCGGCCCAAAACATTACCCTGCGCTCGCGGTGGGCACTCAACGACGCGGTTTTTTCCGAAAACAGCGCGGGTGTTTCGTACGGTGAAGGTGGTATTTTGCAAAATAGCGTCATGCGCAATTACGCGTCGCAGGGAACCGGTTTGCGCGGCGATGCCGTATTGACCTACAAACGGAAACTAAATCGCCGGGGCCGCTCGTTGGTCACCGATGCTTCGTTCCAAAAAAACGACAATGAACGCACTGGTTTTTTATTGGCCGATAACACCTTCAACACCGATTCGGGGCAGTTGGTGGTACCGGCCCGTCAGCGACAATTGTACAACGATGATGCTTCCAATTGGGGCGGCAGCGTTTCCTGGACCGAACCTTTGGGCAAAAAACAATACCTGGAATGGCGGGTTTCGGGCCGAAAATACGCCAATAACACCGATAAACTCTTTTACGATACGTTGTTTGCCGCCACGCCCCAGGAGATTTTTAACCCACAATTGAGCAATCGTTTTAAAAGGGGCTATGCGTATCAGCGCGGGAGTATGAACTATTCCATTAACCGCGAAACATTCCAATTGACGGTCGGTGCCGTTGTGCAGCAATCCGTTTTGAGCGGGCAATTGCTCGACGTGGAAAATACACCCATTACCCGGCGATTTGTTCGGGTATTGCCCTCCGTATTTTACCATTACGAACCCAAAGCCGGTTTTAATTTTGATGCCGATTACAATACGGAGTTGCGCGAACCATCGCTGGAGCAATTACAACCGGTGGTGGACAACAGTAACCCGCTCAATACCTTTACTGGTAACCCTGATTTGAAACCAGAATACGTTCACGCGTTGAATGCAAGACTGATGCGTTTTGATGCTTTTACCAATATGGCGCTGTTTTTGGGGGCAAATGTCGAGTTTACCCTCGATAAAATCACCAATGCCGGTACCGTAGATGAATTATTGCGCACCAACGTAAAACCCGTAAACGTAAAAAATGACTGGCGACTATCCCAATACGCGGAATTTAGTCACCCTTTACGACCGCTAAAAGTAAACCTGAGTGTAAACCTGAACAGTACGTTGAACCGGGGGATTTTATTTATCAATGCCGCCGAAAACAGTACCCGCCGCTGGACCAATGGCCTCGATGTGGAATTGGATAACCGGAAAAAGAAATACCTGGATGCGCGCATTGGTGCCCGTTTGTCGCACAACAGCGTGCGGTATTCGGTGAGTGATAACCTGAACCAGGCGTACGTAAACCAGCGTTATTTTACCGAATTAGAATGGTATCCCGGTAAAAAATGGGCGTTGAGTACCCGTTTCGATTACACCATTTATTCCAAAGAAACCTTTGGCGAAGCGCAACAAATTCCGCTGTGGAGAGCCAGCCTTACCCGTTACGTGTTGAAAAACCGCAAGGGTCAAATCAAATTGAGTGCATTTGATTTGTTGAATCAAAACGTGGGAATCACCCGAAATACCCGTTTCAACTACGTGGAAGAGGTGCGAACCCGTAATTTGAGCCGTTATTTCATGTTAACATTTGCCTGGTCACTTTCGGGTTTTTCATCCGAAAAAGCGAATATTATTGAGTTTAGGGGGCCTGGTAATTAAAATTTTCTAAAAAAAACGAATTTAGATCTGTTTTTAGCAAACGCATATCTACATTTGAGCGTCAAAACTCAAAAAAAGATATGCGTTTTCTTACTTTACTATTACTACTCTTCTTTTCCGCCAATGTCCAATTAGCGGCGTTTTCAAGTTTACCGGTACAATCGGATTGTGATACAATTTTAACCCAAAAAGGTAAAACCCTGATTGTCCGTATTGTATCACAGGACAGAGAACGGGTGCGTTACCAGTATTGCGGTGACAGTACTTCGGCGGTAACTCGTTTTATCACCACCAAAAACATTAAAGAAATCCGGCGTGGTAAAGAGGTGAACATAAAAATAGAGCCGGACCCTAACAGTGTCGCTACAACACCTCCGGCGGACACAATTACAGGTGCCCTCAGTGCCGAAATTCCCACGGATGCGGTAAAAGTAGATAGTGAACATGAGCGTCGCCGGGCCAAACGACTGAGTAAACTTGCCGCATTATTTAGTTTTGGGACGCCATTTTTGGTTTTGTTTTCCTTCGCGTTTAGCCCTTGGTTTTTGCTGCTCACTGTGCCTTTTTTAATTGCGGGAATGGCGTATTCCATAAGAGCAACAAAAGCCACCCGCCGCCGACCAGAATTTTCAAAATATTACAGGCTGTCCCTTTTTTCGCTCATTGTTTCCATTACAATGGTGAGTATTGTGGCGTTGTACCTGCTTATATTGATCGTTATTCTTCTTTTTCTTATCTTATTTTTCATCTGATTTTTTTATGAAAACTACCTTTGCTATCTTATTTGCACTGTTGTTGTGCTGCCCTTTTTTGGGTAAAACAGATACCTTGAAACCCGTTAGCACACCCAATGCCTCGAAGGACGGCTGCGACACGATGTATTTAAAAGATGGTACCATTCGATTGGTTACCATCATTGATGATAACAACGAATTCGTTGTTTTCCAAAAATGCGACAGCCTCGAAAATGATCGGTACACCCTTCCGATGGATAAAGTGGCGCGTCTGGGTTACAACACCTCCCTTACTTACAAACAACTATACCGCAAAGATCCCATTGGGCGGCAAGCGCGCAGAGCGTTGGTATTGTGTATTATCGGTACCGCTATCATCGGGGCGCTGAGTATTTACGGTATTCCCGGCTATATTTTAATTGCAATTGGTATTTTTAGAGCGGAGCGGGTATTGCGCAAACTTAAAAAGTTGAAAGATTACAAATTTGAACGCAAAGCCCGACACGATTCACGCGCCGCCATTATTTTGGGTATGATTATGGTCCTTGCGCCGATCGCACTGTACTTGTTGGTATCATTACTGCTTTAACGCAAACAGTTGAACGGGGCGGTTATTTATCGCCACAACAAGGTGTTGGTTAATCACTTTGATGTCGCGGATGCACCCTTCCGCCATAAAACCGCTTTGTTTGGTGGCGAGTGGTGTAAAATTGCCTTTTCCATCGCCCAATAATACCGTTCCCTTCGAGGCCATGTACATACCGGTTTCGGGTTTGCACCGGTCATGGTTGCCGCCCAATACCAAATCCAGGTGACCGTCGCGGTTGATATCGAGCGTTGCAATGGCGTAAATGGGGCTGGTTTGTGCCGCCGAAGGCAAGGGTTTCCAGTCAAATCGCAGGTCACCCTTGTTCAGCAGGACAGCGGAACTGAGGGTGTAGACTTGTTTTTTAAGGGCTTTTGTCAACAATGGGGCGTCAAAAACTTGTTCGATTTGTTGTTCCCGGTAATTGGCAAATTGCAGGTATTTCTTTTTCAACATGGGCAATTGGCGAACCATATCGGTACGCAGCGCTACCGGATATGATTTTCCGTTGTTGTACTGGCAAAGAATGGTTTCGTCGCGGCCATTGTTGTCAAAATCACTGATGTACAACGACAAAGGTTCCGGTTCACGGGCTTTAAAACGGCTGTTCAGGCCATGATTACCCAACACAATATCCATGCGGCCATCTTGGTTCAAGTCGGCCACGTGTAGCGTATTCCACCAGCCATTGGTGTTTTTTATGCCCTCCATAACGGGTGAACCTGCGATTAACCGGCCTTGTTGGTTGGTAAAAATGCGCACCGGTTCCCAGTCGCCGCACAACACAAGATCGGGGTCGTTGTCGTTGTCCATATCGGCCCAGGCTGCGGCAGTGACCATGCCGATTTCGCGGAGTTCGGGGTAATCGCGTACGGCAGGTTCAAAAACACCCTGACCGTTGTTTTTTAAAATAAAGGACGTTGGGTTTTGTCCGTAATGCCCGGGCACCATGCGCATGCCCACAAAAACATCCATGTCGCCGTCCATATCCACGTCGCAAGGTGCCACGCAACCCGTTGAGAAGGGTTTACCGGTCATTAGCGCGTCGTTTTTGCGTTGAAAATTACCTTTGCCATCGTTAAGGTAAAGGCGATCTTGCAAGGCAGTTTCGCCGGGTTCGAGTTCGTTACTGCCCGAACCAACGTACAAATCCTGGTCTCCATCACCGTCGGCATCAAAAAAAGCGGCGGCACTGTCTTCGCAACCAGCATCCCGCCCAAAAGCAGCCTGCGGCTTGGCCTGGTATTTCCCCGTGGTGGTTTGTAACCACAATTGTGCGGCTTGTCCCTTTGGTGCACCAATAAAAATATCCACCAGTCCGTCGCCATTCACGTCGGCAGTGGCCATTTTGGGACCTTCGGTCGAATACATGCTAAACAGCAACGGTTCACGGTCAAAATCCGAATATTCGGCTTCGGTTAACGTAAATCCGGGGGCTTTTTCGGCCTGGAGCAGGGGAGTGGCGGGCACCTGGGCAACGTCGGATGCGCTTGCAGTGGCAGCATCAATGTCCAGTGTTTGGTTGGCTTTTACGTTGGATAATACCACGCGCCGACCGCCGGTAAAGGTAATGGTGACGCGTTCGGCCACCGCGTGTTTGCCCATTCCAATGTTGGGGCGGGGGTCCACGCAGGATTCAAATCCCCGCATGGGAGCGATTTCCTGGTAAAAAACCGTTCCTCCGGCTTCGACCTGAACTTTAGCACCCAGTCCAAACGGGTTTTTGGTGCTGTCTTTTACTTTGATTTTCAACCAGTTATTGCCGTTTTTGTCGGCTTCGTTTCGGTAGATAAAACACGGCGCGTTTACATTATTGACGATCAAATCCAAATCGCCGTCGTTATCCAAATCACCGTACGCCGAACCATTGGAAAACGAAGGTTGCCCCACACCGGCGGCCGTTGCAATATTGTCAAAAACGGGGTACCCGTCGTTGGTTTTTTGGTGGAAGAGGCAATTGGCAATCATTTGTGAGGGCATTTTATCAATCAATGTTTTGATACCTTGCCCCGGGTTATTTTGCAAAACAGACCGCACGGCGGCCGGATCGGCGTAAAAATTCGTATAATCCTGATCGAGCAAATCTTTCCCGATGCCGTTGGCCACAAAAATATCTTTTAGGCCGTCGTTGTCAAAATCGGCAATTAAAGCGCCCCAACTCCAATCGGTAAAATGCACACCGGCCATTCGGCCAATTTCCGAAAAATATTGACCTTGCTGGTTGAGTTGCAACACATTGCGACCAAATTGGCGGTGGTAACCCGTTTGCACCATCAAGGAAAAAGCGTTCCAATCGTCGAAAGCGGCTTTGGTTTTGTACCGCGCATCGTCGGGGGGCGTCATTTCGGTGACAAATATTTCGGGATAGCCGTCATTGTTCAAATCGGCCATATCAGCGCCCATCGAACCTTTACTGATTTCGGCCATTTGACTTTCCAGTACTTCTTTAAACGTGCCATCTTGGTTGTTGTGGTACAAATAATCGCGTTCAAAAAAGTCATTGGATACAAAAATATCCTGCCAACCGTCGAGGTCATAATCGCCAATGGTAACGCCCAGGCCAAAACCAATGGCGGAACTGTAAATACCCGCTTTTTGGGTGACATCGGTAAAAGATGCGCCGTCGTTGCGCAGTAATTTGTTGCCGCCTTCGGGGTCGGGGGTATTGCGTTGACCCGGGCGATAGTCGTACCCGCCCACGCTGCGCACGGAATTATTCAGCAAATAACAATCTAGATCGCCGTCCTGATCGTAATCAAAAAAAGCGGCGTGGGTGCTCAACCCCCGGTTATCTAATTTCCAGGCTTGCGATTGTTCGGTAAACTGCCCACTCCATTTCCCCGAAGCGTCGGCACCACCGTTGATAAAGAGTTCGTTGTGTCTATTGGCCCCGCCCAGTGGCCCCGATTTGCAGGTGTAAATATCCAGCCAGCCATCGCCATTGACATCGGCAAAAGCCACCCCGGCGGTCCAGGTAGAAGACAAGCCCATGCCGCAGGTGGTGGTAATATCCTGAAATTTAAAATTGCCCAGGTTGAGGTAAAGCCGATTGGGCGACATATTACCGCAGAAAAAAAGGTCTTGCAACCCGTCGTTGTTGATATCGCCCATTCCGGCCCCGCCGCCATTGTAAAAATTGCGAAACGTGTAACAGTTAAAGGTGTCATTGTACGGCACCATATTGGCGAAATCCACGCCGGTTTGGGCAGATTCCAGCAGCGTCAGTTGTATGGGGCTGGATGCTGTGCCGTTGTTCGGGTGGGTATCGGGGGCGGATTGGCAGCCCCATAGCACCAGGGCACACCAAAAAATAGTTGCCGGAGTGAGGTTTTGTATCATCTGAAATTATTGGGTTACTCGGGGGTGTTCGGGTTGTAATTTAGGGTTTTTGGCGGTAACAGTCAGGTCCGAAATATCGGTATTGATGGTTTTATCATCTTTAATAAACGCCCGGATCTGGCGGTTCCCCTGAATGCTTAACCAAAATGGTTTTCCGTTGGGCGTTTTCATTTCTTTAAAAGTAGTATTAAATGTTTTGGAAAGGTAGGCTACCACAACGGGCATTAATTTATCCGAGTGAAACTCTTTGTTCCAGGGCGACCATTGCCTGTAATTAAAATACATCCGAAAGATGTGGATTTTATCTTGCTCAAAATCGGGGTAGAAATTAATGGCAATATCTTCATTGAAGCCATTTTTGGTGATTTCGGCGGTGCTGTTTTCGGGACCGTTGGTAATGGTGCTTTGACGGTTAAGTTCGAGACAGTGTTGGAAAAAATCATTTTTGGTCATGCCAAAATAAATGCCCAAAATTAAATTATCGTTGCGCACGCCGGTCGAAAGTTCTTTGCTGACCCATTGCTCGTATTCGGATTTACAGGAAGAAACCAAACCAACCATTAGAACAAGGGCAAAAGTGTATATTAAAGTGTATAGAATGGAATTGCGATGAAGTACGATAAACATAGTAAAATGACGTGAATGATGATGTTGTTCCGTGATAAACGACCTAAAAAAGGGGATTTAAACCACATGAGCCATTCCGGCCGAAACCGAAATGACCCATGTAGATATTATATGATTCAGAATTGGAATCGTTCAAAAGCGGGTAACCGGGTTACGCCGCCGATGAATTAATAACCAGGGTTCTGATCCAGGTTTGGATTAGAATTCAGCTGTTGCTTTGGAATTGGCCACAACGCACGCTCTGGAGCAGAGGCGGTTGTACGGAGACCTTTTGGTTCGCTGAACTTACCGAAACGGATAAGGTCAGAACGACGCCAGCCTTCGTAGAAGATTTCGCGGCTGCGCTCAGCAAGGAAATCATCGGCAGTTACACCGGCAGAAAGGTTAGGCAAACCAGCGCGCTCGCGCAATGGTTGAGTGTAATTTAATACCAAGTCCCAGTTACCGGCAGCGCGGGCTTCGGCTTCGGCTTTTACCAACCAGATATCAGCAAAACGCAAGATCGGGAAATCGTTGCTCAAATCGGGTGTAGCACCGTTTTCGAACTCAAATTTAGCGATACGTGCACCGGCCTGACGCTGGCATTTAGGGAACAACTCATTGATCTCTGGCGTGTAGTTCAATGGTGCGCCATCTGGATCATCAGATGAAGAATCTTCCAACGGAGTAACACCATCGGATGCTTTTTGAGCACCAACAAAGAAGTTATCTTTTTTGCGTTGGTCAGTATCGGCGTAGCTGTTGTAGAAGTCAGTTGCGGTACAGTAACCGTTCCAAGGCTGTTGCTGGAGGTTAAAGGTCGCCTGGCTGGCGTAGTGCAACGTCATTTGTGGCAGGTTAAAACCTTTTGCGAATACTTTATCGTAAGGAATTGCAAGGATCATTTCTGGTGAACCCTGGTTTTGTGTAATAAAGTTCTCTTTGTAAGTACGAGCCGCCGCAAAACGACCGCTTGCAATTACGTTATCGGCTGCCGCAGCGGCTTCCGCCCATTTTGCAGTACCTGTGTACACTTCTGCGTTGAGGTACAATTTAGCCAACAACGCCTGTGCAGCGTAGTAGGTGAAACGAGAGTAGTAAGCACCGCCAGCCTGCTTAGGCAACGTGGCTGAAATGGCTTTCAATTCGTTTTCTACAAAGTTGTACACTTCCTGACGTGAAGCAGTCGCTGGTTTGAAATCCGCTGGAACGTCAAATTTGTCTACCAAAGGAACGTTACCAAAAGAGTCGAGCAACCAGAAATAGAACAACGCACGCAAGCCGCGCAATTCGCTCACGTAAGCATCGGCAGTAGCACTGGCAAGGGTGCCTTTGTCTTTTGCCTGACCAACCTGAAGGATCAAACGGTTACAAGTGTTTACACCACCATACAGGAAGTTCCAAGAGTTGTTGTAACAATCTTCGATACCCGTTTGTGTGTGCAAGTGTGTATTGATCCATTGTCCGCCGTCGAACCAGTCATTACCGCGCTGTGGGATCAAAATTTCGTTGGAGTTAACCTCCTGCGTAGAGAAATAGTTGCCGTGGTTCATCAAACCATAGAGGCGGGTATAAGCAGCACCAACTGCCGCTTTTACTTCTTCCTCGTTGCGGAAGAAGTTCTCGGTCTCAATCTGGCTGTAAAGATTTTCATCCAGATTAGTACAGGAGTTGAAAGGACTTACTGCAAGGGCAGCAATCACAATCTTTCCTACCAAGGTGATCTTTTTCATATTAGATAAATAAGTTTAAAATTAGTGAATGTTTTACAAACTTAACAATATTTTGCCAAATTCGTTGAACATATACTTCGATTACGTAAGTTTTGAGCATAAAAATCCGGGACTTTGCCCCATTGCTACCCACAAAACTTAGCGATGTTCAGTATAAATTGGTCAAAGTTGGCTTAGAAGCCAAAGTTTACACCAAATGTGAATGCACGTGCACGGAAATAGGTGCTACGACGGTCAATACCAGGTGCCAATGGATCAGCAAACAGGCTTGGGCGACCACCGTTGTCCACCGAACCAGTGTCCCCAAAACGAACTTCCGGGTCAACACCAGAGTAACCAGTGATTACAAATGGGTTTTGCGCATTTACGAAGATACGCGCTTTTGTGAACCATGCACCAGGCTGCAACTTAACATTGTAACCCAAAGTGATGTTTTCCATACGAACGAAGTCGGCTTTTTCAACGTGGAAACTGCTGGTTGCGTTAGCAGAAGTCAATTTCTCGTCGAAGTATTTCGTTTTCACTTTGTTCCAGGTAGTTGTACCAGGGTCAAGTGATTCGTAGAATACGCGGTATTCGTTAGCAAGGCTGTGGCCAAATACGCCACGCAAGAAGAACTGAAGATCAAACTGACCAAAAGACAAAGAGTTCGTCCAGCCCAAGTCGAAACGTGGCAAACCGTTACCGGCAATTACGTTAGCGGCTTTACCTGGGTCGGTTGTTTCTGCACCGTTAGCATCGCGGTAAACGTATTTACCTTCTTCGCTAACGCGTACGAAATCGCGTACCACGAGGTTACCAATGCGCTCGCCTTTAGCGATTGTAGTGTAAAATTCGCTGTTCAAACCGGGTGCACCTACGTTGGCAATCTGGATAGATGTGAAATCTTGGTAGAAGTCAACCAATTCAGTGTTGTACGTTGAGAAGGTCAAACCAGTTGTCCATGATTTGCTTTCGCGATCAAATACGTTGTAGTTAACCGATGCTTCGATACCGTTGTTTTTCAATTCACCTACGTTCAACCAAGTGATTGGGCTGAAGTTTGGTGGAACAGGTACGTTAAATGGATACAGCAGGTCAGTGGTGTTGGTCTGGTAGTATTCGATGCTACCGCTCAGGCGATAGTTCATTACTGCCCAGTCAATACCGATGTTGATGTCGGCTTTTTTCTCCCATTTCAAGTTCGGGTTAGCATTGGGGCCAACCGGACCGTAAGCGAGGCGATAGCTGCCGTTGTCGTAGAAGAATGAACCCAAAGAACCCATACGGTTTACAGAAAGTGCACCTTCGCGGGGCAAACCACCGGTTACACCGTAACCAGCGCGGAATTTCAAGTTGTCGAATGTTTCACCGAGGAACAATTTGTTCAGGTTAACACCGGCGCTTATCGCTGGGAATAAACCCCATTTGTTGTTCACACCAAAGCGTGAAGAACCTTCACGACGCAAAGAAGCCGTCAGGTAATAAGTGTCGTCGTAGCCCAAAATTACGCGGCCAAACATCGCGATCAAGCGGTGGTCGGGGTTGCGGAATGAAGTTGGGATCGCCAAACCATTGTAGTAATCAATGAAAGAACTGAAATCGTCCAAACCAGTTTCGTCCAACAAAGTGTTACCGGCAGAAGTGCCGAAACCACTTTCCTGGAACTCTTGCCAGCTATAGCCCAACAAACCTTTGAAGTTTACTTTGCCAAAACCTTTTTCGTAGTTCAAGGTAGATTCGAACAATTCGTTCAAACGGTCTTCCTGGCTTTGGAACGCTTGTCCTTGGCCGTTACGACCGCGGAAATAAGCCGTTTTGTTGTAGTATTCGGTGTGGCGAATGTTGTCGCGAGTTTGGTTATAAAACGCGCTAACGGTCAAACCTGGTGCCAATGTCAAATCAGCCTTGAGGTTTCCAAACAAGTTGCCAATTTTGTCGCGATTAGTACCTTGCTCAATAATCGCAACCGGGTTAAACAAGTCGAAAGAACCGATAAACTGGTGGTAGCCACCCGTAGCCGCATAACGTGCTTCGTCGCTGCGAACTGGTGCAGTTGGGTTGTACACTGTAGCATAACGGAATGCTTCGGCGAAACCAAGGTCCGCGTCACGGCTCAAAGCACCCATGTTGGCCGTCAATGTCAAACGATCGCCCAATGCTTTTTGCTGAAGGCTTACGTTAGCGTTGTACTGCTTAAAACCAGTGCCACGACCGATACCTGTTACGTCACGGTGGTTCATGGAAACGCGGTACGTTGTTTTGTTAGAACCGCCGCTCATGTTCAAACTGTTGATGTAAGAAACACCCGTTTGAGATACTTCGTCAATCCAGTTGGTATTACCACCCAAGTTAGTGCCACCAGCAATGCTAACGAATTCATCCGCCGACATGATAGGTACTTGTTTGGCAATTTGCTCCATTGTTACAGAACCTTGGTAATCAACGGAAGAACGACCAGCAGCACCTTTTTTAGTGGTGATGATGATTACACCAGAAGATGCACGGGTACCGTAAATCGCAGAGGCAGAACCGTCTTTCAATACGTCAATAGATTCGATGTCATTAGGGTCAACCTGACGCAGTGAAGCCGCAGGTACGCCGTCAATAACAATCAATGGAGAAGTACTTTGGCTGGCAGTGGACAAACCGCGGAGACGGAGGTTAAAAGTTCCGTTCGGGTCATTACCTGCACGTGCAACAACCAAACCAGGTACTTTACCCTGGATCAGGCCTGCTACATCGTTTACCGCACCTTTGTTAAAATCTTTCGACTTAACGCTGGACACAGAGCCGGTAATTTCACGGTTTTTTAATGTACCGTAACCTACTACGACTACTTCGTCCAGTTTAGTGCCTGAAACCAATGCTACGTCAACTACATTGCTTGTACCTAATGCGAGCACTTGCTCGGCATAACCAGTGTAAGCAACACGAAGTTGGGTTGCGCCATTTGGTACCTCTACAGAGTAATTACCGTCGATGTCGGTATTTGCTCCGCGTGTAGTACCAACAACTGTTACTGTTGCGCCGATGAGACCTTCGCCGGTCTCGGAATCAGTAACCTTACCTTTTACGGTACGTTGTGCTGAAACCGCAGCAGTCAACATCACCAACAGAGCAAGCACAAGGCTGCCCTTCATTAAGGTGTTAGAAAACTTCATACGAAATTGAGTTAAGTTTAGTGAATAAAATATACGTCACAGTAAGTGAGTCGAGTTTTGAAATTTTCTTTGGTCTTTTAAGATTAAAGTAGAACGAGAAAACCTGGTAAACCTATTTTTTTTGGTACGGCTGGATAAAATGCTTGATATACAAGTAGTGGTGGTCATAATTAATTGCGCCGCGAAGGTATATATTCCTTTGTTATCGGCGGCAAATCTTTCCCCAAATTTTTTAAGAAAAAAAAACGCCAAATTATATTCTGAATTTGAATTCCATTCGCCCAAACATAAAATTTTATCCTGTTGAGTTTCGGCGGCCATTCCAAATTGCACATTCTAATTCTTATCCTATCTTTGCGCCGCCAAAATGGCAATATCGCACTTCCGGGCTGCCCGGATCAATAATGTTGTTTTTATAATGCACAAGTTACCCGCTGAATGGGCACCCCAATGGGCCGTTCAATTGACGTTCCCACACCCAAATTCCGACTGGGCCGATCTGCTGGAGGAAGTCTTACCTTGCTTTGTCGAAATCGCCGTTACCATTGCCCGTTTCCAAAAAGTAATTATCGTTTGCCAAAACGCCCAAAGTGTCGCCGCTCTTTTTGACCAAAAATCATTGGCCAATATTATTCTACAGGAAATTCCCTCCAATGATACCTGGGCGCGCGACCACGGCGGCATTACCGTCGAAGACGACAACGGCCAACCCACCATCCTCGATTTTATGTTCAACGGATGGGGCCTCAAGTTCCCGTCGGACAAGGATAATCTCATTACCAAAAAATTGGTGGATAACGGGGTGTTTGGGCCACAAACCCAACACCAATACACCGGCATGATCCTCGAAGGTGGGGGCATTGAAAGTGACGGCGAAGGTACCCTGCTCACCACCGCCGAATGCCTGCTGTCGCTCAACCGCAACCCGCAATGGTCAAAAGCCGAAATTGAACAAAAATTAAAGGATTTGCTGGGTGTCCAACAAATCCTTTGGCTGAATCACGGTTATTTGGCCGGAGACGATACCGATTCTCACATTGATACCCTCGCGCGCCTGTGCGCACCCGATACCATCGCTTATGTCCAATGCCCCGATACTTCGGATGAACATTACGATGCTTTGAAAAAAATGGAAGAGGAGTTACAATTACTCAAACAATTGAACGGTCAACCTTATCACCTGGTTCCGCTGCCTTGGCCCGATGCCTGTTACAGCGCCGACGGGGATCGTTTACCCGCCACTTACGCCAATTTCCTGATCATCAATGGCGCAGTTTTGGTACCTACTTATGGTGTACCACAAGACTACACAGCCTTAGAAGCGCTGCGGCCGGTTTTCCCGGATCGTGAAATTATTGGTATTAATTGCCGGATGTTGATCGAGCAGCACGGGTCGTTGCACTGCGTAACGATGCAATATCCTATTTCCGTTGCTTCCCAAAACGTTCAAAATCAATAAAATAAAGCACTTTTACGGATAAGGTATTTTGACCGGCAAATCGGTTGAGGTGACCTACATCATGTATATAGGTGTGTCCAGCCTCTCTGCCGTTAAAATAGGAGGAAATGCCGTTTTTATACGTGACCAAAATATCGCTGCCGGGGGCAAATCGCCAGGTATACACCAGGTCAATGTTGAAAAAATTGACGGACTCGTCGTTGATGGGTTCGTCAATTTCATTTTTACCCGAATAACCAATGTCCGAAAAATGCCCGTTGTTGTCCAAAATCCCAAAGTTCGTGTACTGCACCTGATTCCAATAATGGCGCACGTACAGCCACAGGTTCATTTTGTTGTTAAATGAATAACTAATTTCGATATCGTTGTTCCAGCCGCTGATATTGCGGTAACCCAAAAAGATGCCGTTTTGCAATTGATCTTCGGTTAACAATTCATAACCGGTACTTTCGGGCAATATTCCCGTAGAATAGGCCATGTTGCCCAGGTTGTTCTGACTGTAATCGCGCCCGATATTTGCTCCAATGGTCAATTTGGCGGAAGCGCGCCAACGCAACCCTCCGTACAAAGACGCACTGTACCGCCCATCCTCGTTTACCCGGCGATAACTGTAAAACAAGTTTGCAATCAGTTTTTTGCGGTAATCAGAATTGTACCAGCCGTTGACCCGTACGCTCGACGGAACGAACACATACCTTGAAAAATCCGAAGTGCCGGCTTCAAAATAGTCGTTTTCTCC
>JAAFJN010000054.1 GCA_013298845.1 Chitinophagales bacterium | reverse complement strand
GTGCGTTTGCCGCCGGTGTTGGTACCGATACCTGGTAGTTGCCCGATGGCAAATTGCCGAAGTAGTAGTTACCATCCACGTTTGTTACCGCGCTGGCGATGATTTCCGTTGGTTCGATCGTGCCGTTACCGTCCACATCGTACAACAAGTTCACCGTTACACCCGCAATACCATCTTCCAATGGGTTCGCCAAATCCTGCAAGCCGTTGTTGTTTGGATCGTAGAATACGGTTGAACCGATGGACATATTTGGAATGAAGCCGAAGTCAACCGTCATGTTACCGTTGGTGTCCGATACATTATCCTGAGCACCACCCTGAGCCGTTTCGTTGACAGTCTCACTATTTGGAGCCAAATTAATAACAGATGAAACAACAACACCACTGAGGTTCGGCTGTGCATTCAAAGTACCATCATCGTTACCATCAATATTATCATCCGTTACCGATGTTGGGCCAGAGGATACCGGTGCATCCGTTGGAGACGTTGGAACACCTACCACATAATTACCAGGCGCAAGACCTCCGAAATAATAGTTACCATCTGCATCAGTGACATCGGTAGCAATTGGTGTAGTTTCTGCTCCGGCAATAGTACCGTTGTTATCAGCATCCAAATACAAATTCACCGTAATACCCGCGATACCATCTTCCAATGGATTGGATACTTCTTGTGTACCGCTATTGTCAACATCATAGAATACCGTTGAACCAATAGACATATTTGCGATGTAATAACCCGCATCGTAAGTGGGGTTATATTCACCCGATGTTAGCGTTTCATTAGCCGTCATTCCACCCATAGACGGATCAGCATCACTATCCGCAGCATCATTTCCTGATGCCTGATTTAGTGGTGACAATACATAAGGAGAACCACTTGGGGCAGTAAAGGTCAATTTATAAGTACCCGGAACGAGATTTTCAAACAAATAAGCACCGTTTACATCAGTAGTAGTTGACAGAGAAACTGGGTTGTTTTGGCCATCAGTACCCGTTAACACCACTGTAAAGCCTTGCAAACCTGGCTCACCGGTCTCTTGTTGTCCGTCATTATCCAAATCATACCAAACAAAATTACCAATAGAAGCGGGGATGTAATAGCCAGCATCGTAATCCAGGTTATTTTCACCCGCGATCAATGTTTCGTTGGCTGTCATTCCGGCCATAGACGGATCAGCATCACTATCGTTGGCGTCTGTACCGTCGGTATCATTGGCATTCGTTGGAACGTATCCTCCGCCTGGCGTGATAAAGGTTAATTTATAAGTACCGGGGAACAAGTCATCAAAAAGATAATTGCCCGTTGCATTGGTGGTCGTTGATTGGTTTACAGCGTTGCCGTTGTTGTCGGTACCCGTTAAAATAACCACAACACCAGGTAAGAACGGTTCGCCACCATCCTGAATACCATTCGCATTGTTATCTATCCAGGTATAGTTACCAATAGAGGCTGGTTGGGTACAAGAAATGGTAACACTTCTTGTAGCAGAACAACCGCGTGCGTCCGTTACCGTAACTGTGTAGGTACCGGCAGCAAGATTTGCCAAATCATCCTGGTCGTTATCAGGCGTATCGGCACCGTCATTTGACCAGTCGTATGTGTAAGGAGCAGTACCGCCACTTACAGTCAAATCAATTGTTCCATCGTTGTGGCCGCATTGATTTTCATTTTGGAAACTTGTTGTCAACACCAAAGCAGGAACCGTACCAATGGTTACACTAGCTGTCGCGGTGCAAGAATTTGCATCCGTAACTGTAACGGTGTAAGTACCCGCAGCAAGGCCTGTGTTCGTAGCCATAGTAGGCGCAGCGCCTACGCCCGCGCCCCAGTTATAGGTGTAGGCTGTGATACCGCCGGTAGCGGTAACCGTGGCACTTCCATCGTTGTTGCCCGCGCATCCTTCATTGGTAGAAGCCACAATTTGGGCAACCAAATTCGTAGGTTGCGTAACTACAACGGTTTGAACCGCCGTACAGCCGTTTGCATCCGTAACCGTAACCAGATAAACGCCGGCGGCTAAACCACTGGCTGTGCTGGAAGGACTGATAGTTACAACTGTTCCACCGCTCCAATTGAACGTATAAGGTGTAGTACCGCCGCTGGCTGTTACCGTTGCGGTACCATTGTTTAATTCATCACAAGTTTCGTTCGTGATTGTATTTACCACCAAGGCAACACCCGTTGGGTCGGTAATTTCAAACGAAGTAACAGTGGTGCATCCATTTACATCAGTAACTGTTACAACATAACCACCGGCGGCCAGACCCGTCGCGTTGGAAGTAGCAACGTTGGTTTCGGTAAATCCGTAACTCCAGGCATAGTCATAAGGGCCTACACCACCGGAAGCCGTAGCCGTAGCACTGCCGTCGTCACCACCGGCGCAATCCGCATTCATGATGTTGCTGATAGCATTGGTAACCGGAGTTGGCTGCGTGAGTGTAACGCTTGAAGTAGCCGTGCAACCGTTTACATCAGTCACTGTTACCGTGTAAGTACCGGCAGTAAGTCCCATGATGCGACGGTCGGAGGAACCATTTGACCAAGCATAAGACAAAGGAGCCGTACCGCCCGTTGTATTTACGATAGCCGCACCATCGGCACTGCCGTTACAAGAAATATTAAATCCATTAAATGCAGACGTCGCTGCCGCCGCTGCGGTCAATACCACTGGTTCCGTGATGGCCCCGTTGGCTACCGTTGTGCAACCATTCATATCGGTAACTGTAACCATGTAGGTAGTACCCGCCATCAGGTTATCGGCAGTGATACCGTTGTCGCCGTTGCTCCAGGCATACGTGTAAGCCGTGGTGCCACCGGTTGCGCTCACCGTCAATGTGCCATCATTATTAGCCGGACAGGTTTCGTTGGTGCTGCTGATAATATTGGCAATAAGATTCGTAGGTTGGTTTACTACAATTGTTTGCACCGCCGTACAACCGTTGGCATCCGTTACAGTAACCAGATAAGTACCCGCAGAAAGGCCGCTGGCCGTGCTGGTAGTGGGCGTGCTGACAACAGTACCCGCGCTCCAGGCGAAGGTGTAAGGCGCAGTGCCGCCACTTACCGATACCGCTCCGGTACCGTTGTTGGCTTCATCACAAGTTTCGTTGGTAACGCCAGTCACCACCAAAACAACGCCCGTTGGATCGGCAATTTCAAAAGCATCAATGGCAGTACAGCCGTTTGCGTCAGTGATGGTCACTACGTAACCACCAGCGGCTAAACCCGTTGCGCTGGAAGAAGTAACACCCGATTCGGTGAAACCATGACTCCAGGTAAAGGTGTAAGGCGTTGTACCGCCGGTTCCTACCGCTACGGCAGAACCATCGTCGCCACCGGCGCAATCGGCATTGACAATTGTACCTACATTTACCGCAACCGCCGATGGCACCGCGATTGTAGCCGAAGCCGTAGCAGAGCAGTTATTGGCATCCGTAACGGTCACGGTGTACGTACCGGGCGCTAAACCCGAAACCGTAGCACCGGCAGCACCATTGCTCCAGGCATAAGTATAAGGCGTTGTGCCGCCAGAACCCGCAGCACTCAATGTACCACCGTCACAACTGGTATTTGCACCGGGTGTAATGGCTACCGTCAAAGTCGTTGGTTGCGTGATTGTTACACTGGCGGTTGCCGTGCAACTGTTCGCGTCAGTTACTGTAACCGTATAAGTACCAGCCGCAAGACCAGTATTAGAAGCAGAGGTGGGTGCGGCACCAACTCCTGCGCCCCAGTTATAAGTATAAGGTGTAATGCCACCCGTTGCCGTAACCGTAGCGGTACCGTTGTTATTGGCGGTGCACGTCTCGTTGGTGCTGGATACGATTTGCGCTACCAGATTTGTAGGTTGCGCAATTACAATGGTTTGGATCGCCGTGCAACCGTTGTTATCCGTAACGGTTACAAGATATGTGCCAGCCGCCAAATTGGTGGCCGTGCTGGATGGGCTAACGGTATTAATAGTACCACCAGACCAGTTAAAAGTATAAGGAGCAGTACCACCGGCAGCAGTTACTGTGGCTGTACCGTTGTTTGCTTCGTCACAAGTTTCATTATTTACATTGTTTACCACCAATGTTACACCCGTTGGATCGGCAATTTCGAAGGCCGTAACCGTTGTGCAACCATTGGCATCGGTGACAGTAACGTTGTAACCGCCAGCAGCAAGACCCGTCGCGTTGGATGTTGCTACGTTCATTTCGGTGAAACCGTAACTCCACGCGTAATCATAGGGGCCAACACCGCCGGAAGCCGTAGCCGTGGCCGAACCATCATCACCGCCCGCGCAATCGGCATTGACAATATTGCTGATTACGTTCGTCACCGCCGTTGGCTGACCCAACGTAACGCTGGACGTATTCGTGCAGTTATTATCATCCGTAATGGTAACGGTGTATGTTCCGGCAGTAAGGCCCGAAGCCGTTTGACTCGCCGAACCATTAGACCACAGGTATAAGTAAGGCGCAGTACCACCGGTTGGTGTTGCCGTGGCAGTACCATTGTTACCGCCGTTGCACGTTGGGTTAACTCCGGCAGTGGTTACCGTAAGAGCCGTTGGTTGGGTAATGGTTACACTGGCCGTTGCGGTGCAAGTATTGCCATCTGTGACCGTAACGGTGTAAGTTCCGGCTGCAAGGCCAGTATTTGTAGCCATTGTAGGAGCCGCACCCACGCCGGCACCCCAGTTATAAGTATAAGGAGTAACTCCACCCGTTGCCGTTACAGTTGCCGTTCCGTCGTTGTTGGCGGGGCAAGATTCGTTGGTAGAGCCAATCATTTGAGCGACCAGATTCGTAGGCTGCGCAATGACGATGGTTTGAACCGCCGAACAACCATTAGCATCCGTAGCGGTTACCAAATAAGTACCAGCCGCCAATCCGGTTGCCGTGCTGGATGGGCTAACTGATGCCACCGTACCACCGCTCCAGTTGAAAGTATAAGGTGTAGTACCACCGGAAGCAGTCACGCTGGCGGAACCATTGTTTAACTCGTCGCAAGTTTCGTTGCTTACCGAAGTAATTGTTAATGTAACCCCGGTTGGGTCGGTAATGGTAAAGCCCGTTACCGTTGTGCAACCGTTCGCGTCGGTTACTGTAACGTTGTAGCCACCGGCCGCCAAACCCGTTACCGTAGAAGCAGCCACATTGGTTTCGGTAAGACCCGTGCTCCAAGCGTAGTCGTAAGGGCTTACGCCTCCGGTAGCCGTGGCCGTTGCACTACCGTTAGAACCACCGGCGCAGTTGGCGTTAACAATACCACTGATGGCATTAGTCAACACTGTTGGTTGCGTAATGGTTACCGAGGTAGTTGCAGTACAACCATTGGCATCCGTAACTGTAACTGTATAGGTTCCTTGCGCAAGACCAGATATATCGGCGATATCATCATCGGGGTTTTCGGCACCGTCGTTTGACCAATCATATGAGAAAGGAGAAGTACCTCCGGTTACGGTGATATTTACCGAACCGTTGTTTCCTCCATTACAAGCAACATTAACCTGACCAGAAACTATTACTGCCAAATCGCACAATTCGCGGAGGTAATCTTCTACCTCACCGTTGGTCGCCGGACCGTTGGCCGTAAGGCCAGCATCTGTACTTAAACGGAAACGAATACCCAAATCCATTCCGGTTACTGCACCAGCCGGGATAACAAATGGGACTATTACCGCACCATTGGTATTATTGGGCACCGCTACTGTTACCGCCTCATTGGGGCCGGTGAACAAACCGTCTTTGTTCCAATCGGCAAAAGCGTATAATGTTGCCGCCGAACCGGTTGTGTTGGAGACGTTAACGGTGATATTGGCAGGTTGGCCAGCGTACATGGGCGGGAAAGTAGCACCGTCTTCGTCGGCACCGTCACCCGTGGCCAGTGTATTGGGCTGACCATTGGTTTCATAGTCAATAACAGCACCAATTTGCAACGCAGGTGTAATCACGTGCGATGGACCGTTTTGTGCTGTGGTTGTATTATAGGTGTTAGATGGTAAGTCACCGTAATCGTAACAAGGGCCGTCATTGAAGACGGCGGGGCAACAAGAACCCGATGTACAAGCACCTGCTCCTACCGCCTGATAGGTATAAGACCCCGATTGCGTTACTGTGTACGGATTGCCCTGCGCCACTTCTACGCCATTGCGGTACCAAACGATGTTGGAAAGGCCCGCCGGAGCCGTTAAGGTGAAGGTTTGACCAGGGCATAAGGCCTGCGCCGTTGGGAAGGCTAATACTTCTACTGTAAATGTAGCAGAGGTAGAGCAACCCACCAACGACGGAGAGGTACCGACCACAACAATAGTATGAACACCTACCGCCAATGGCTGGCTCACCGGGTTGCCACCTTCCGTAAAGGTAAGGGTAGCACCGTCGGGGTTTTGCACCAAGGTACTCAGCGTTACCGTGGCACCGGCACCGGGAGCCGATTCGCATACCGTGCTGTTGTTGGCCGTGATTTCCGGCTTATCTACGATGGTCACCACTATTTCCTGTACCGGGCGGCAAGTTGCACCCTGATCGGGGTTGATAATGGCATAGACATAATAGATACCCGGAGCCAAAGAAGTCCAGCCCGCCGCCGCTGCCGTAAGGGTAGCGGTGTATGGGGCGGCACCACCCGTTGGGGTTACTGTGGCTACGGGGATACCGGCGTAAATATTAGCGGCTTCAGCATCCGTTGGGGTTGCACCTGCCATTTGGTCGGCGGTGAAACGTACAAAGCGGATGCTGTTGGCAGTGTTGAGGTTAGACTGTACTGTGATATTTGATCCGGCACTACCTTCACAAATATTTTGGAGACCTGATGGGTTCAGAATAGACTGGCACGATATCATTCCCATATCTAAGGTATGATTACTTTGACCCGGGCCACCAACCAATACAGAAATTGTGGGAATACCTGCTGACAGAGTAGCATCGCTATCACGTACATCTGTTTGTCCGGCTCCACCCGTATTAGCCGCCGTGAGAGAATAGCCGGACAAATCACCAGCGCCTTGGCCATTGGACCAATCTGCAGCGGCTACCCGGACTAAATAACGACGATTGGGTTGTGGACCAGCCTGGTTCCCTGTGGCTTGGGAGTTGCCATCCGTTACGTTGGTATTATTAAAATACCAAATACCGTTAGCCGTGGTCGTGGTCATACCGATTGCAGAGCCGTCGGGGATGCCATTGTTGTCAAAGTCTTCAAATAACTCTAACCCGACATTGGCCACCGGATTTTCATCGGAGTCCTGAATACCGTCTTTATCGGTATCAAACCAAATGCGATTACCAATTTCTATTGGTGCGGCATCGCACAGTAGTTCCAAGTCGCCCAGACCAACGCTTTTTGCGGCATTGAATCCATTAATTGGGTAAATCTGATAACCCACATCTGTTCTCCGCCCTGACCTTGTGTCTAATTTTATAACACCGCCCGTTGCGTAGTTTGTTGCTCCGGTGACAGGATCAAAAACGGTAGTCACTACTTGATTAGAGCCGGGGAGTACCGCAAGTCCTCCAATAGCGATTTCAGGGTGACCTGGATCAAAAGATAATGGAGTGCCCCCAAAACCATTCTGGAAATCACCATCAGCCGTGAAATAATCCCCCTCAAAATATTCACCAAATTTAGCAGCGCCATTTGGCCCATTAAATGGATATAAATAACCGGTATTATCCGTAACACCCACCGCAGAGCCGCCGGAGTTTGTTTGTCCGGCAACGGCTTGGTTTGTACAACCAGCGCCTTCGTTTGTCCAAACGCCGGTACCACTATTGTAACATGCGTACAGGATATCGCCACCGGCGTCGTGACTAAACAGGGCAGTACCGGTAGGTCCATAATTCTCGCTGCCCACCTGAAGCCCCGTACGGTCAAGGTATCCCAGTATCATACCACCATTATCCGCAAATTCAATATCGGTGAGCAGTGGGGTTTGATATACTATTAAGGATCCGGCGTCGCAAGTGACCGGCAATACATCAGTCCAAGGTTTCCATCTTTGAAGGCCGGCTTGATAACAGGCCCCCTGATACCTTGCAGCCGCTTCTTTTTCATAATTTAAAGGAGTAGTCAGAACTAATGTAAACGTTCCGTCTGAGTTCAATCGATATACCGATGAACTCAAATTGTTAACCCCAGAATTGTCCGATAAATCGGCGGGATTGCCAGAACTACTGCCGTCACAGGTTACACCTACATAAATTTGTTCATTATATTTACCCAGTGCCCACGGTCTGAAGGTTCCGTTTGAACAACCGGGATTAGGAATAGCGTATGAAGTGATTAACGCCTTTGTGTCAATATCTATTATGTATATTTTTTTATCATAAAGATTAACAACATACAAGGTCTTTTCATCGGAACTAATTTCAATGTCGCCAATACCGACCTTTCCTGCATCCGCATAAGCAGCAGGGTCATTACTTGGATCGGCATCAACTCCCCTTGCGGCGTTGGTTGCATAAGAAAAGTTTGTGGCAACAGCACTCACCTGAATTCCTAAATCGTCGTATAAATTCAACCATATAGCAGGTGCGTTGGTCGCAGGATTGATCGTGTATATAGCGTCCAAGCCATCAGGGCCTAATTGAATATGACGTTTCAGTACAGCAGAAGAATAAATCACATTACGAGACCGGCTGTAAGCAACACCCCACAATGAACCTACGGCATTTTTTTCCGCAAGTTTAGCGGTGCTCGAGGAAGAGGTTCCGGTATCATTATATGACCATTTTACAAAAGTCTGGGTTGTACCAGCCCCACTCGCATCAACATATACAGGTACTGCAACCATCGGATTAACCTGACAATAACTGTCAGGGGTACCCAACCCAATATTAGCACTACAGGTTCCTGCGTTATAAAATTGAACAGAACTCTGATTGCTGCTATTTGGAGTTGTGGATAAGGGGATGCCTGCACTTGAGGTAGAAAATTCTACCCGGTAGGTGCCAAAGGTCAAACCAGAAAACACGTAATTACCACTGGCATCGGTTGAAGTAGTAGCAACCAACCCAGTGCTATTGTACAACATCACCGTTACTCCGGACCAACCTGTGCCACCGTCATCTACTCCATCAAAATTTTGATCACGGAAAGCCTTTCCTCCAATAGAAGTTGCCGGTGTTCCGGGACATTGGGCCGTTGCCGTATTAACTGGCAATATTCCCAAAAATGCTATTAACAGATGAAAAGTAAAAATTGCTCCTGCTAAATGGCGCAAATGTTTGAACCATAATAGTCTGGCAGAGATACCAACAACTTGCTCTTGCAATACCGATGTCACATGAAAACGAGTATTGTCTGCGTAATATCGCCGTTGTTTCAGCAATAATCTTCGTAAATAATTGGTCCGCAAGTGCGTAACCGTTGGTAAAATAATTGCCACTACGGCAACCATCCATACAATTTCAGGTAGGGTTGTAGATAACCCCATATTCCATATTTCCCCAATGAGAAGGGTTAAGATGGAAATAAAAAGGGCTGCCCAAAAGAACAAGTTTGTACAATTACTTTTCATAGAGATGTTGATTACTTATGCATTAAAAGCCGATAAAGGCAATTTTTCTTTACTGTATTGTCGGAGTTTTGTTTTTACGGTTTAAGAATAAGCATTAGGATTAAATAAATTTAGCAATTGCAAAAGTCTGAAAGCATTTTGAAAATATACTATTCAAAATTAGAATTTTCATACCCTCATCCATGACATTTTCCCTCAGAAAAACCATTTTAAAACACTGAAAAACAATGTTTTAAAACTTTTATTTCAGCGTAAAATGTTACGCACATACGCACAAAATACAGCCTAAATTCAAACCGGTGTGGCTGAAAAAAAGACCATAAATAGGTATGCACAGCGCGTATGTAGCATTACTGCCCAACACGATGTGATGCAATACAAAAAGTATAAAAGTGGAATGTTTGGGCTGTAATTCGCCCAACGGTGAGGATTCGTTCAGATACCCTGTTTGCCACTTTTCAAAATCAAAAACATTGAATCTGTTTTTGATAGAGGATTAAAATATAAAATACAACTTAGTTACGCCGCAAAGGTAATTTTTCTTTTAGAAAAAACAATACGCCGACTTTGTTATTTTTTCATCCTCCACTCAAACTACTTTAAAAGCCTACCCGAACGCCCCGATCAGGTGTTCGGGTAGGCTTATCTTCTAATTCGGCCCACTCACTTGCATCGCGCCACAATTCGCCGCCGCTAGCGACACCACTACATTTTGAATGGTATAACAACCGGCAGCATTGGTACTGCGAATAAAATAATTGGTCGCCGAAGCCGGTGCCACTACCGATGAAGCCAATGCGTTCGTATTGTTTTGGGCGTTGGCCAAAGTCGTGAAATACGACAATGTGCCGCCGCCGCCGCTGGTGACTAACGTGGCCAAATTGATGCTACCACCCGCGCAAACCTGACCATTGTTTACGGTTAAGGTTGGAGGCGTACTCACCGTCACCGAAAGGGTACCCACGCTGTAACAAGTGGCGTTGATGGTGCTGCGCACGTAATAAGTGGCATTCGCCAACGGGCTGACAACCGTGTTTACTAAAGGGTTAGTCCCGGCATTGGCATTGGCCAGAGTCGCGTGAAAACTCAATGTCCCGGCGGGAGAATTACCGGTTACCAGGCTGTTCAGGTCAATACTGGTTCCAACGCACACCGTGCCCGGAATCACTGAAATAACCGGCGGAATACAGGTGATCGCACAACTTACCGCCGCTACGGAGACCGTCACATCAGAAAAACACGAGGCACTGCCATTAAACACTCTTACTATGTAGGTACCTCCCGTATTCGGGATATTTGTGGATACGTTTTGCCCAACTGCGGTAAAAGCCGTAGCCGGATACGCCGGACCATCATAGGTGGCTGCTCCCGCTGTACTGATGCCAAAATGAGTCACATTAGTAGCCGTTGCAAAAGCGATACGACCGTTATTATTTGCCGTAGTACCCGTACACGTAGGGGCGGTTTGGGTAAACGTGGCAGCAGGTAACGCCGTGACAGTAACCGTCGCCGTTGCCTGGCACCCACTGTTGTTGGTATAAGTAATTGTTGTAGTTCCCGCCGATATACCCGTGACTACACCGCCACTGGTAACCGTCGCTACCCCCGGATTAGAAGAGGAATAAGGTGTGGAGCCATTGGGCGTACCCGATCCTGTTAACGTTATGGTAGAACCTACGCACACCGAACCACCCGTTAAAGTGGGTGCCCCCGGTGAGGTGATGGTCGCCGATATGGTCGCCACACAACCGGCATTGTCTGTTACCGTAACCGTGTAGGTTCCTCCGGCAATTCCAGTCAGGTCTTGCAAATCATTATCGGGGGTTTCGGCCCCGTCGTTGCTCCAGTCGTAGGTATAAGGCAATGTCCCTCCCACAACAGTGAGGTTGATTGAGCCATTAGGCGGCGTACACTGAGTTGCCGACGTGGGTGTAACGGTTAAAGATAACACCGCCGGTTGGGTAATGGTGGCCGAAGTAGTGGCGACACAACCGTCGTTGGTAGTTACGGTAACGGTGTAGGTTCCGGCGGCTACACTGGTTAAATCCTCGGCGTCATTATCGGGGGTTTCGGCCCCGTCGTTGGACCAGTCATAAGTGAACGGTGACATTCCGCCGGTGACGGTTAAGTTAATACCGCCCGTAGAGGCTCCGTTACAACCCACATTGGTTACCGCTGTACTTAACGTCGGTACGGTACAGTTGATAAAACCAAAATCTAAAGTATGGTTATTGGCACCCCACGCACCGGTGGTGAACTGAATCACCGCGTTGGTGCCCGACAGGGACGCATCCGAATCTCGCAAATCCAAGATATTATCGTTCGTTGTTATCCCGCCCGAAGCCGCACTGTTCGCCACTGTTAACGACAACGCCGATACCGAGGCCTGCGTCGTCAACAACCGGATTTGATACGTTTCGTTTTCGACCAATTGGCTAACGTTGTACGCTACCCCCGGTGCCGAACCCGATGCCAGTCGCGAAAAACCATAACGGCCGCCCGTGCCCGTATTCGTGGTTGCCACCGAAGTAAACACACCCGGTGCGGTTTCCCGCCACAACGTTACGGTCACTCCGGTAATGCCCGGTTCGCCGGGATCCTGAACGCCATCTGCGTCCGTATCCGTCCAGACCACGTTACCCACTTCCAACGATGCGTTGCCGAGCAAAAACTCAACGTCGCCGTAACCGGCGCCTTTCCCAAAAAAGAGGCCGTTTCCGTCGTATAATTTTACACCCCGGCTGTAATCGCCGTTGCTGGTATTCATCCACATTAAACCACCAATACTAAATTGGGAACTGACGTGCTGTAATGGGTCAAATGCCGTGGTAACCACCTCTCTCCGCCCCGGCAATACCGCTAATGCACCTACCGTTACTTCGTTGTGGCTCATAGAATAGTAATCGCCCCAGAAAAATTCCGAGCCGCCAGGGCCGGAACCCGTGTGACCATCGTACGGAGAAGGCAGCGTGGAACGAAGATTTTGGGGGTCACCATTGGGCGCCGTTCGGTTACCACACACACTGGTCACACTCCCATCGCCCTCTACCGTCCACGTGCCCGAAGCGTTCAGACCCGCAATTACCATTTCACCGCACGGAATAGCGCGTACATTGGTACCGCTCCAACCCGAAGAGGTGGAACCGTTAGCCAACCGGTTTTGCGGTGCCGATCCGTTACCAAACTGGTTACCCATCCGGTCGGTAAAGCCCAATACCATATCGCAACCGTCAAATTCAATATCACTCAAGATCGGCTGTGGAAACGTAAAACGATCCGATCCATTAAGGCCAAAAAACATCGTTGAACAAAAACGGTCAAACCACGGATGCCACGCCGCCGGTAATTCCTGGTCACCCCAGGTCCGTTCGTAGTCCAAATCAAATTCCACAACGGGCGTACTTACAAACGTATTGGTCGTTGGGTTAAACTCAAACACATAGGCTTTCAAACCGGCCCGTGCATTGTTCACCGTAGTGTTTCGGGTATTCTGATTGGCAATAGCGCCTTCCATTGTACAAATTGCCCCAACGTACAATTTTCCGTCGCGGTAACGCAACGCAAAAGGCCGGACAATATCGGTGCAGGAGGCTGGTGACGGAATGGTCACCTCCGTGATGGCCGCGCCCGAAGTGGGAGCCGCGCCGTTGGCTGCAATGGGCATGACCAAGACCGAGCGATTAAACAGGTTAACCGCATACAAAGTGTTATTATCTTCGGATATTTCAAGGTCACCAAAACCGTGTTTACCCACCGATTTAAATGCTTCGTCGTTGAAGGCATCGGTGTAAGGTTCTACCGAGTATGGATCAACACCTAATTGTTTATTAATTGCCGGAGCCTCCAGGTTGAGCCAAAGGGAGGCGCTGGTGACCTGATTGCTGGTGCCCGGCGTGTTGGTATTTGCACTGTTATCAATGACGTAAATCGCCCCGATACCATTCGGTCCCATCGCGGCTTGCGTCTTTACCGCCGCGGAAGTGTAAATCCGGTTCCGCTTTTTATCCCAGGCCAAACCCCAGGTAGAGCCAATATCGGCACCATCCACCGCAACTGGGTAGTCGGTCACCGTAGCATCTGCCGCCGTTCCCGACGATTGTCCGTCGGAGTTGAACAACGAAATAATGCCCGGATTGCCCGCAATGGTGGCCAAATCGCCCCGCATATATTGGGTTGTAACTAATTGTACGTTCCCCTGGTTAAAATCCGCCGGATTACCTACCGCACAGTTTACCGTACTGGAGGGAGCCGTTACCATTTGTACCGTCGTGCCACCGGCGTGCCCCGGCTCCAGCCAGGTAAGCGTCCAAGAGAATTCCACGCGGTACGATCCGGCCGGAACCGACATGGAATACGTACCGTTTGCCGCCGTCGTGGTCGTTGCCGTGGGTGTGGCAACTGGGTCATTGGCATCGTAGGCTTTTACCGTAATGCCGCCGATACCGTGGTCCAATTGGGTTGTGCTATTGTCGCGGGTACCGTCGCCGTCATAATCCCGGAAAACGACACCACTAAGTTGTGCAGTGGCCGTTTGGCAAGCAAAAAATATAAAAAATAGTGTTGTAATTAACCCGATAAACGGTTGAATAGCGTTCGCGCGTAACGATACGAAAAATTCATTTCTCATAGTGTTCAGATACCTCGGCTAAACTCAATGACCCTTCATACCATTGGCATGATGTAAAAGCAAAAAATAAAGCGTTGTAATAAAAATTTAGTATAACAATTTGGATTAAAAGCCGATAATTTCAACAAATGGCAAATTTTTTAGGCCAAAAACAAGTTGAAAACTACACATAAATGTAGTATTAACCAGCACCCACAAAGACAAAAACAAAGACAAACACTACTAAGGAGAGATGAACGCCATGAATTAACGGATAAGAAAAGATTTTGTAAAAAACATCCGAAAACCCCGTGCCTTAACACAAGGTTTCCGGATGCGCGGGGAACACGATATTTCTAATTCGGCCCGGTCATCTGTATCGCCCCGCAATTGGCCGCAATTTGCGATACCACCACATTTTGAATGGTATAACAACCCGCCGCATTGGTACTGCGAATAAAATAATTGGTCGCCGAAGCCGGAGCCACTACCGGCGAAACCAACGCATTTACATTGTTTTGAGCATTGGCCAAACTACTAAAATACGACAAGGTACCGCCGCCGCTGCTAGTGACCAGCGTCGCCAGATTAATGCTGCCGCCCACGCAAATCGCGCTGTTGGTGACCGTTAATACCGGCGGGGTGCTCACCGTCACCGGTATGGACGCCGTACTGAAACAACCCGGCACCACCACGCTGCGCACGTAGTACGTCGCTGCGTTCTGCCCAACAATCACCGTGTTTTTCAAAGCATTGGCCCCCGTGTTGGCATCTGCGGAGGTCAGGTGGTACGTGAGGGTACCGGCCGGGGTATTACCCGTGACCAAAGTACTTATATCCAGCAGCGTTCCGTAACAAATGGTGGCGTTGGTGGTGGTCAGCGTTGGCTCCAAACAAAGCACCTGCGCCAGGTAATCTTCCACCTCGCCATCGGAGGCAGCGCCCGTGGCGGTAAGGCCACTTTGGGTGCTCAACCGAACGCGAATCCCCAAATCAGTACTCAAAACGGCCGTCATCGGGATAAAATAAGGAACGGCAAACAACCCGTTGGACGTACCTGCCGCAACCACAATCGGAGCAGCGGCTTCGCTGGGACCGTTGAAATTGCCGTCGGCATTCCAGTCCACAAACAAAGTTAAATAAGCCGCACTACCCGAAGTATTCGTGGCGGTAACGGGAAAAACAACACTCTGCCCCTGCACCAGCGTTGGTACAGTTAGGCCGTCTTCGTCGCTGCCATCGCCGGTAGCCGTTGCGTTGGGCTGGCCGTTGGTTTCGCTGTCAATGGTATTGCCCAACCGAATACCCGTCGTAATCACGTGTGAAGGCCCACCCTGCGCGAGTGTGGTTGCGTATGGCCCGGCGGGTAAATCGCCAAAATCGTAACAAGGTCCGTTGGCAAACACCGACGGACAACAGTTGCCCGTTGCGCAGGCGTGCGACCCCGTTCCGGTGTAGTTGTAAGAACCGGGTTGGGTAACGGTATAATTACTACCCGATCCTACCAAAACATTGTTGCGGTACCACATGACATTGGTCAGGCTGGCGGGCGCGGTGAGCACATAGGAGTCGCCGGGGCAAAACGCCACCGAGGTTGGGTAAGCCTGCACTTCTACGGTAAAAGTGGCCGTGGAAGTACATCCCGCCAGCGCAGAACTGGCCGTTAGTTGGATGGTATGCACGCCAACGGCCAAAGTAGCCGCCGCCGGGTTCGCAATGGGAGTACCACCTTCGCTAAAACTCAATGTCGCCCCGTCGAGGTTCTGAACGCCGTTGTTGAGGTTCACCACCGCTCCGGCTCCGGCTGCACTTTCGCACTGCACCAGGTTATTGGTCACGAGATCCGGTTTATCCACTATCGTCACCACTATTTCCTGCACCGGGCGACAAGTTGCGCCCTGGTCGGGGTTAAGAATGGCGTACACGTAATAAGTGCCGGGGGCCAGCGCATTCCAACCCGCCGCGCCGGTGCTTAAAGTGGCCGTGTACGGGGCCGCGCCGCCGGTAGGCGTAACCGTAGCCACGGCCGTTCCCGCGTATATAGCCGCCGCTTCGGTGGTTGTGGGCGATGCCCCGGCCATTTGATCGCTGTTAAAACGCACAAAACGCACGCTGTTCGACAAATTGGTGTTGGTTTGTACGGTAATGGCTGCGCCAGCATTGCCTTCACACAAGGTTTGCATTCCCGAAGGGTTCGACAGGCTGGGGCAGTTAAAAAAGCCCATGTCCAAGGTGTGGTCGTTCCGCCCGGCGGTAGAGGTTTCGTACGAAATAGTAGGAATGAACGATGCTGACAACGAGGCATCACTGTCGCGTACATCGGGTTGACCGGCCCCGCCCACGTTGGCGGTGGTGAGAAAATAACCCGCCAAATTACCAACACCCACACCACCGGACCAGTCACTGGTGGCTACCCGAATCAGGTAACGTTTATTGGGTTGTAGCCCCACCTGATTGCCCGATACCCCTGGGTCGCCGTCCGCAATATTGGACGCGTTAAAATACCAGGTTCCGTTGGTCCCGGTATTCGTCGAACCCAACGCACCGCCCTCGGGGGTTCCGTCGTTGTTAAAATCGGCGTAAATTTCTAAAGTAACGTCAGAAATGGCCAATTCACCGGCATCCTGAATACCATCCTGGTCGGTATCTATCCAGATTCGGTTACCAATTTCCAGCGGGGCCGGATCACAAAGGGCCTCCATATCACCCATACCGGCCCCTTTACCAAAACCCACCGGGCTGCCAAAATCCGAATTGGCCACGAGGTAAGACCGTGCCAGATTACCCGTTGTCAGGTTCAGCCAGCGTACACCCTGACTAAAAAAGGTCGTTGGGTCGTACACAATACTTGCCACCTCACCGCGACCGGCAATGGCCGCAGTGGCACCGGTCATGTTTTCGTAGTGCCCCTCGCCAGTGGCATTGCCGGTGTTCACGAAATAATCGCCCCAGAAATACTCCCCGGTGCCCAAAGCACCATCCGTGGCCGAAAAACTGGGGTAAGCACTCAAACCCGAAGCCGAAGCAACGGCCGGTGGGGTGCCCGGATCGGCTTCTCCCGACTCCAATACCCCGGCGGCATTGGCGTATAAAATATCGCCCGCGGCAAATCCGCGCACCAAATCAGTGTTGCCCGAAATCCCTTTGTAATTCACATTGCCCACCTGGTGGCTGAAACGGTCGGCAAAACTCATGACAAAACCGCCGCGTTCGTCCACTTCAAGGTCCGAAAACAAGGGTTGCGGTGCCGAAACAAACTCGTAAAAATTAATATCGTTTACATCGTTCCAATTGCTGGTCCAGCGTTGCCAGTTACCCGACAATATCGCGGAGCCGCCGCGATAACACGGTTCGCGGTTGTAGGTTAAAGGCGTTGAAACTTTGGTGGTAAATGTCGTGGGGTTGGCCGGATCAAATTCCAGCACCACCGCCGATAAACCCGCCGGATTTTGAACCGTACCGGAAGCCGAAGCGTCACAAACGCCGCCGACGTAACCTTTACCGCGTTTAAATTCGAGCGCAAACGGCCGAAATTCCCCGTTAGTACAGGTCGGCGCAATAATGGGAAACGTACTCACCCGCGAAGAAGGTAACAAGTTGGGGTTGGTGGCCAGCGGCGACCAACCCAGTAAATCAACGCTGATCAGGCTTTTTTGGTGAAGATTCACCAACCAAAGTTCCGTTCCGTCTTCGCTCATATCAATGTCCCCGTAACCCACTTTTCCCACTTTGGTAAAGGCATCCAGGTCGCGGCCCGGCTGGGTCCGGTCATTCGGAACGTAGTTATCCCCCGATGGCGTGGTACTTTGCCGGGTAACATTTCCCAAATCAATCGCCGTACTGCTATTGGAAGGTACTACGCCCTGCAAATCGAAACCACCCAAAATGGAAGGGTTCGCCGGATTGGACAAATCACTCACGTACACCCCGTCAATACCACGGGGGCCAAAACCGGCGTGTCGTTTTAGAAATGCCGATTGAAAAAGCCATTTTGGGGAGGGGGCATACGCTGCACCAAACAAACAACCTAAATTATTGGCCGTCATATCGGCGTCGGCAGAAGGGGCGGCACTGCCACTGGTCACGTTGTAATCAAATACAAAAGTGACCCCGTTGTTGTTGCCCACACCGGTCCCGTTTTCGTGGTAAGCCACCGCCAGAAACGGCGTTGAGTCACAATAATCCATCGGGCTATTAATGGCGTAATTGACCGAAGTAGCGGGTGCGTTGATAAATTGCACCGATGTGCCGTGGCTGTTGCCTTGCGCGGAAGGGAAGTCAACGCCCGCCAATGCACCGTTTGCAGTGGCATTGGTAGTGGGAAGTACAAATTCCAGGCGCACCGCCGTACCGGAAGCCACAAAACCCGTGTTTGACCCGGGCGTGCCATTGTACACCGTTCCCGACGATGGGATACTGTAATCGCCAGTGGCATTGGTCGTGAACGATGCCACCAATGTATTGGCCGCGTTGTAGGCGTTCACCAAAGCCCCGGCTGCCCCCGGTTCTACGTTCGGCGGTACCGTATTTTGGGTGCCGTTGGCGTTGTAGTCGCGAAAAACCCTGCCCGATATCTGCGCATTTACACTTACCGAGGCTGTCACCAAGGCAAATGTAATAAGCGATTTCATCCGATATTTTAAAGGTAATAGGGTTAAAAAAAGAGAAAAAAATGTAGATAAATTGGTGCAATACCTTTTCATAAAATTACTATACAGTATAACAATGTTTCAATTTTGCCATTACGAAGGCAAAAAAAGACTAAGAGATAAAATAATTTAATTAATCACCGCACAAACCCGCATCTCGCATTTTGGGCATAAAAAAGCCTCTTTGCGTCAATGTCAATTGGCGCAAAAGCAATACATACGAACCATTGGCTTGTTGGCAAGCACAACGTCAGTTACGGTTTTTACAAAATTTAACGGAGAGAAAACATGGCCTTTTCAAGGCCATACTAATGCTATACTAATTACGAATAAGATAATTAAGGGTCAAAGTCCGGAATGTACAATCCATACATTCCCATATCCCAAATAACAATATTTGCGTCCATCGGAACCCGACTTTTGCAAGGATTAAAAAAATTGCATCGCAAAGGTATTACACTTTTTTTGACTAAAAAACCCTCAGAAAAAAATTTTTATTCTTTTTTGAAAAACAGCCGATAATCGGGTTGTTTAAATAGCATTTTTTACCCCGGCAACGAAATTTTACCCATCGTTACCCCGGGACGGAGGCTGGTAACGTCGGTTCCCGCTACACATTCGTTGGCCAATACTGCAAACAGCACCGCTTCTTTGGCGTCGCCGGGCACCCCAATGTCGGCCATGGGGTGCAAGGCCCAGCCGGGCAATAAAGCCGCCAACGCCGCCGTCACCGCCGGGTTATGCGCACCGCCACCGCTGAGGTACAAACTGCCCGTTTGGCCTGCCGTACCCGCGTTCACTGCCTCGGCAATAGTTTCGGCGGTGAGGGTCGCCAATGACGCCATCAGGTTGTGAGGATTGTGCGCCGGGGAGCCTTTGGGCAACCGCGCCAGGCTTTCCGTTACCCAGGCCGGGCTAAACAACTCTGGCCCAATGGTTTTGGGCAAAGGTGCCGCGAAAAAAGGGTCTTTTTTGAGGTCATCCACCAACGTACGATCTACGATGCCGGCCTTTGCCAATAAACCATTTTGGTCAAAAGGCACCCCAAAATACTGTTGCGCAAACGCATCAAGCAGGGTATTGCCCGGGCCTGTATCGGTGGCAAAAGGCCGGGCGTCCTGGTGCGCCGGGAGCCAGGTGTAGTTGGCAATACCGCCAATATTTAACAAAATACGGTGCTCGCGGGGATCGGAAAACAGGTAATAATCGCCGTACAACGCCAACGGTGCCCCTTCGCCCCCGGCGGCCACGTGTTTTTGCCGAAAATCGCTGATGGTGATAATGCCCGTCCGCACGGCCAAATGATCGCCATCGCCAATTTGTAAGGTCGCGTTGGGATATTCGACCATTTGGTGAAAGACGCGGGGCGCGTGAAAAACCGTTTGGCCGTGACTGGCAATGAGGTCAATTTGCGCCGCTGGTACCCCCCATTCGTCCAAACAAGCCCGCACAATGGCGGCGTGGCGTTCGGCAATAATGGCGTTTAACAATACCAAATGCTGGAATTCGATTTGTTTTTTGGCAAAAACCCGTCGAATTTCGTTTTTAAAATGCGTATCGTAGTCCACCGTTTGAAAAGCATCGAGGGTAACGCGGGTATTTTTACCACTCCCGCTGATTCGGCAAAGCGCCACATCCAAGCCATCGAGCGAAGTGCCCGACATGAGTCCGATAATGAGCCGCTCCGGCTTTTGGGAAATTTGGTACAGTTGTTCGATGTGTTGGCGCATGTGGTACAATTTGGCCACAAAGGTAATCCGGAGATGAGTACATTCGCACGCCGTGTAGCCGGTAAGGGGCATCAGACAGAAAGTTTACACAATTATTTTTTCAATTTTAAAATCTTAGAGCCAACATGTCAGTACTTTTGCGCGTCATTCCACCAATGAACAATTTGCCCTCAGCACATTTAAAAAATAAAAAATGACCTGGAAATATCTCGCCATTGCCCTCATACTGTACTCCCTGATTGTCGGGATGATTGTCCCGCTCAAATCGGGGATCGAAAGCGTTAGTCCGGCGTTTGCCAAAACCGGCGATACCATTCAGGTTCGGATCTCGGGATACAATACCATATTTACCCATCCCGCCGACGCGCCCACCCGCGTTTGGTTTACCTTTGACGAAAAACACGCCGTGGCGGGCAGCGACGTAAAGGCCATCAACGACCGCGAATTGGAAGCGCGTTTTGTGTTGCCCACTTTGTTACCCAATGGCAAAGCATCTACATTTTTGAACGTTATTGTGGACCACGCCTCGGCAGGCACCTCGCTGCTGCCCGCCGGTATCGAAGTGCGCCAACAAGAAGGTGCCTCCGGCGACATGAGTGCCTGGCAACAACATCCGGTGGGTAATTTGCACGTGCAAAAAGGTATGTCGTTCCCGTATCAAAACGTTATTTACGAAAGTATTCGCAACACGTATTACCACGTTCCCATGTGGTTTGCCCTGATGTTTATGTTTATCGCCTCGGTGTGGCACAGCATTCAGTTCCTGCGCACGGGCAACAAACAATCGGACCGGAAAGCCGTGGCGTACACCGAAATCGGGGTACTTTTTGGACTTTTAGGGCTATTTACGGGTATGGTTTGGGCCAATTACGCCTGGGGCGCACCGTGGAACAACGACATTAAACAAATTACCACGGCCATTGCGCTGCTCATTTACCTCTCTTATTTTATCCTCCGCAGTTCGTTCGAAGACAACGAAAAAGGTGCTCGATTGGGCGCGGTGTACAATATTTTTGCTTTTTCTTCACTCATTCCACTCTTATACATCGTTCCGCGTATGTTTGCCAGCCTGCACCCCGGTGCTACGGGCAACCCGGCCTTTGGTAGCCAGGATTTGGACAATACCATGCGGATGGTGTTTTACCCGGCCATTATCGGCTGGACGCTGCTGGGCTTCTGGATTGGCCAATTGCGCGCGCGGTACCTGCGCCTGTTCGATAAAGTGGCGCAAATTGACTAAATGCTCATGCAACACATTTTTTTTGACAACGACGGGACCATTGTAGATTCGGAAATTTTGGCGGTGAAAGCCATGTTGGCCCGGCTCAAAATGCATGGCCTTAACATGGACGTGGCCACCTATTCCATGCGTTACCCCGGTTTATTGGAACACGATATATTTCGGCTGATTCAGGAGGAACACGACATCGAATTGCCCAATTTTTTGCCCGAATTACACCAGGATGTGGTGCATTTGTTCAATAACCACCTGGCGGTGATTCCCGGCATGGATACCTTGTTTCGGGCCGTAAAAATCCCGAAAAGTATGGTTTCCAACGGTTCGGTGCGCCACGTGGAGCGTTGTTTTGAACGCGTGGGCATGTTATCGGATTTGCCCGCCACCGTGTTTTCGGCCGAACACGTCGAAAAACCCAAACCAGCCCCCGACGTTTATCATTACGCCATGCAACAAACAGGCGTTGCCCCCCACGAGGCCATTGTGATTGAAGACAGCCCGACGGGTGTACAAGCCGCTAAAGCCGCCGGTCTCCGGGTGGTAGGCTTTTTGGGGGCTACCCACGTGGGACCGGGTCACGAAGTGCGTTTGTTGGAATCCGGAGCCGATTATTTGGCCGAAAATGCCGATGAATTGGGGCGTATTTTACAAAAATTAGGCGTTTTATAAATGAAAATTGTGGTTATTTCACCGGCGCATCCCCTGCGGGGCGGCATTGCGGCCTTGTCCGAACGACTGGCGCTGGCACTTCAGGAAGCGGGGCACGAGGTGGAAGTGTACAGTTTTTCGTTGCAATACCCTTCTTTTTTGTTTCCGGGAAAAACCCAATTCAGCGACGATCCGCCCCCGGCGGGCCTCACCATTCGCACGGTCATTAACTCCGTGAATCCCCTCAACTGGTGGCGCGTTGGTCGCCAACTGGCCCAAGCCGCCCCCGACGCGGTCATTGTTCGGTATTGGCTGCCGTTTATGGGACCGTGCCTCGGCGCGATTTTGCGGATTTTTAAATGGTTTTCGCCCAAAAAAGCCCGCATTACGGCCATTACCGACAATATTATTCCCCACGAAAAACGCCCCGGCGATTACCAGTTTTCGCGGTATTTCACGGGTGCCTGCGACGATTTTGTGGTGATGTCGCGTTCGGTGGGAGACGAAATCCGGCAGTTTACCAACAAACCGGTGCGTTTTAACCCGCACCCCATTTACGATAATTACGGCGAACCGGAACCGTCCGAAGCGGCCCGTGCGGCGCTCAACTTGCCCCAAAACACCCCTTTAGCCTTGTTTTTTGGGTTTATCCGGGCGTACAAAGGTTTGGATATTTTGCTGGAAGCATTGGCCCAAACCCCGGATGTGCATTTGGCGATTGCGGGCGAATGTTACGAGCCGTGGGATCGGTACGCGCAATTGATCGAAACCCACCAATTACAAAATCGCGTGCATTTGTACACCGATTTTATTCCTTCGGAGCAGGTGCGCTCCTTTTTCTCAGCCGCCGATTTGGTGGTGCAGCCCTACAAAACCGCGACCCAAAGCGGTATTTCCCAAATTGCCTATCATTTTAACAAACCCATGCTGGTGAGCAACGTGGGTGGCCTGCCCGAAATTGTCACCGACGGCGTTTCCGGCTACGTAACGCCCCCAGAACCAGCGGCCATTGCGGCGGCCATGCGCGATTTTTTTGAAAACAACCGCACCGCGTCTTTAGCCGAAGGCGTTAAAAAAGAAAAAGAACGCTTCGGGTGGGGCCGTTTTGTGGCTACTGTGCTGGGGTCACAGTAGGGGTGTCTGAATCAGGATTTTGGGGTGCTTCAAAAATCAAAAATCTTAGATCGGAATTCTTAAATCAAAAAAACATACTGCCCAAACCCACAAAATACGCAAAAAAAGCCGCTACATGCTGGTTCGGTTTGTACGGCTACGCTTGCGGTGGGGGAGTGATGAGTTAGGAGCGATGAGAAATGAGTTTTTTAAACTTCAAAAATCCGTGTAAATCCGTGTCTAATCCGTGTAAATCCGTGTCCCTTGCATGGGCGCCAATGTCTTTGGCCAGGAATCTGTTTCGCTTTGAGATGTCATCCACTCCGTACCTCCGGGATGCACATCTCGTCGCGGGACAGGCGATGGCCGGAAAATCTTTTGTCTAACGTCTTCCGTCCAATTAATTTTTATTCACAATCTTCACTACCCAATTCCCTTCTTTTGCCCGAATACTCACAAAATACATGCCCGTGCCCGGCGTACGAACACCCCAACGTTTATTCCAGTTCAATTGGTCAAAAACCGGGCTGGTTTGTATGGTACGGCCATTGGTATCGAGCAAAGTTAACTGTACATCGTGCACCGAAAAACCCTCGGTTGCCAAAAAAACCTGGTGCTGACCGCCACCCAGCGCAACCGAAGCCCAGCGGTACTGCAAAGGCGCATTGGGCGTATTGGTGCTCGACGGAAGGTTTTGAAAATCGTGTTCGGGCCAAATCATACCGCCACCGGGCAACATATTGCTGCTAAAATCGAAAAAAGTGGCGTGTTCCTGGTGGGAACCTTGGCCCCAGGGGGTATAACAGGTGGACGATACCCACGCCGGTTCCCAATACATGACGCCGGTTCCGCCGCTGTTAATGACTTCCTGCGTGAGGTCGGTGAGCCATTTGAGTTGCCCATCGGGGGTAGCGGGGTAGTTGGGGTGGGTCGCCGAAATAATATTATTGGCGTTATCGTTGCTTTGGGTCGTCCAGATATAGCCGGTTTCAAAAATCATCACCTCTTTTCCGGCGTACAAACTTCGGAGGTTTTCGATAATAGTTCCCGTTTGTTGAATGGTGGTGGGTTGGTGCCAAGCCCAATAATACGACAACCCAATAATGTCGAAATCTTTGACACCATTGCTCCAAAAACCGCTCATGAGCCACGATGCATCGGCGGGATCGGCAACGTGCAATGCCACTTTGATATTTTGTCCGGTGGCCGCTTCCACGTCGCGCACGGCCTGAATACCGCGTTTGAACAGGGCGGCGTTGCGGGACCAATTGAGTTGCCAACCCGCGTTGTTCTGCTGCTCGGAGAGCATAATACCCCGGTTGGTTTCGTTGCCCACCTGCACCATTTCGGGCAAAAGCCCCTTAGAATGCAGGTCTGTGAGGGTGTTTTTTATGTAATTGTACAAAGAATCCTGCAAAACGGGCAGGTTGTTCACCACCCCAGCCCAAGCCGCCGGAACAATTTGCCGGGACGGGTCGGCCCACACATCGGACAGGTGAAAATCCAGTAAAACGTGCATACCCGCCGCTTTTGCCCGCATAATGCTGTGGCACACGTCGGCGTAATCGGAGTAGCGGTTACCGGCGTTGAGGGTATCGTACCAGGCGGGCGTATGCCACAGGCGCACCCGCACGATATTGGTGCCGTGATCGGCAAAAATGAGATAAGGGTCCTTGGGCGCATTGTTTTCCTTGTAAACGACGCCGCAATCTTCCATTTCGTTCACATACGAAAGATCGGAACCAAAATAAAAACCTTGCGCGTGGCCAAAATGGCCCAAAAACGCAACAAAAAACAGGGTAATGGTGTACAATTTTGACATAGTAGTTTTTTTTAGACAGTCAGACTTTAGACGTTAGACAAAAGACATCAGACTTTAGACGTTTTTGGGGAAGAATTTGTTCAAATTATAGTGAAAAGTGAAGAGTGAAAAGTGAAGAGTGAAGAGTGAAGAGTGAAGAGTGAATGGACATGCCCGAAAAGCATTGACATAGAGAGTTGAGAATTCCACTCCCAACCATTATCTTTCGGCATGAAAAATGAACAAAGCGACAAGACAAAAAATTTGCAAACTCCACAGCGCGAACGTCGT
>JAAFJN010000053.1 GCA_013298845.1 Chitinophagales bacterium | reverse complement strand
GCGGCGGCACAGGTGGTACTGGCGGCGGTACTGGCGGCGGCACTGGCGGTGGCACTGGTGGTACTGGCGGCGGCACTGGCGGCACGGGTAGCGGCATGACCGTTAACCCAGGTTCTGGCTCCTCCGGTAGTAACACCAGCAATACAAATAATACCGGAAGTTCGTCCATTTATAAACCCGGCTGGAACAAAGAGCGCGTGTTGGCATACCCCAAAGGCAGCCGCCCCGACCCAACAACCTATCTCACCGAAACGTACGTTACCGACCATATCAACCGCTTTAAACAAGAAGGTGGTGCCTTTATGGTGGTGGAAGATTGGATTGAAAAGGGCACTTTTAACGCATTCCCCCTGCGTAAATTTGTCATGTTGCGCTCCGATATGGAAAAGGTAATGAACAAATATTACCAAACGGGCCGCGTGGAAGACATCGAAGATGCTTTAGGCTACCGTCGGGGCGATTTGAAAGGATTAAGCGCTGATATCCACATTATTTACGTGGACAGCACAAAGTATAAATTTGAATTACCCAACGGCAACGAAATTGGGGCCAATGACCTGTGGGAACCGGGTGCCAAAACTTCGGGTGGGTTCCGGGAGTGTGTTATTGTGGATAAAGTGGACCCGGCGCGCACCATTGTGCACAATAAAAACCCCGAAGCACTCCACGTTTTTGATTTTAAAGAACTCATTTACAAACAAGGGTGGTACAACAAACGGGTGCGCGATATTCCCAAAGGTACCCGCCCCAATGCGCCCGATTACCTGGTAGAAAAGTACGTAAATGCCCATTTGCAACGCTTTAATACCGAAGGTGCCGCTTTTATGGTGGTAAAAAGTGTGATTGAAAACGGAACCTACAATTCCTTCCCGCTGAGCAAATTTGTGATGCTCCGCTCCGATATGGATAAAGTAGTGGCCAAATACCATCAGACTGGCCAAATCACCGATATCGAAGATGCTTTAGGATACACACGCGGCGAATTGGCCGGAAAAGAAGACGAACTCTACGTATTTTATATTACCAAAAATAAGTTCAACTTTGAATTGCCCAACGGCAACGAAGCCGGTGCCAATTCGCTATGGGAACCCGAAGCCCGCACTTCCGGCGGTTTCCTCGAATGCGTGGCCATTGATAAAGCCGATCCCAACCTGCCCATTACCCATAATAAAAGTATTGCGCATTTACAAAGCCAGTACGCTTCCATCAAAGTCGCCGATGGTTGCATTTACAAACCCGGTTGGTCCAAATCGAGAGTTCTGACGGAGTTTACCAAACCTACCCGTCCCGATCCGTCGGTGTACCTGAACGAATGGTACATTACGGACCATCTCAAACGGTTTAAAACCGAAGGTGGTGCTTTTATGATTGTGGAAAAAACGCTCGAAACCAGCCCTTACCCCACTTTCGCCCCCCGCAAATTTGTGATGCTCCGCTCCGACATGGACAAAGTCGTCAACAAATACCTGCAAACGGGCCGCGTGGAAGACATTGAAGATGCCCTGGGATACAAACGCGGCGATTTAAAGGGGATGGATGCCGAAATACACGTGATTTACGTGGATACCACCCAGTTTATTTTTGAACTGCCCAATGGCCGCGAAATTGGAGCCAACGACCTCTGGGAGCCGGGTGCCCAGACCACCGGCGGATTCCGGGAATGCGTTTTGATTGATAAAACGGACCCCAATCGTACCATCGCGCACAACAAAGACCCTGAAACCCTGCATACGTCCTACGAGTACAAAGAATTAATTTACAAAACCAATTGGGACAACAAAAGAGTCCGCACCATTCCCAAAGGTCAGCGGCCCAATCCACCCCAATACCTGATTCCGCCGTACGTACAAAACCATTTGCAAAAATTCAACACCGAAGGCGGCGCGTTTATGGTGGTAAAAAGCACGATTGAAGACCCTAACAGCAGTTACATGGCTTTTCCGCTCAAAAAATTCGTCATGTTGCGCTCCGATATGGACAAAGTAATTGCCGATTACCGGGCCTCCAACAATGTTCAAACCATCGAAGATGCCCTGGGGTACACCCGCGGCACCCTTACCGGGCGGGAAGATGAACTCTATGTTTTTTACCTCAACAAAACGAAATACTTTTTTGAATTGCCCACTGGCAACGAATTTGGGGCCAATTCGCTCTGGGAGCCCGAAGCCCGTACCTCCGGCGGTTTCCTCGAATGCGTGGTGACCGACCGCGCCGACCCCAACCGGCCCATTACCCACAACAAAAGTATTGAGCATCTGAAATCACAGTTTAATTTCGTAAAAGTCAAACAACCTTAATCGCATGGAACCAACAACCATTACCTGGAGTGCATTCATCGCTTTACTTTCCGACGACGAGGCGGTGGTGAAAAAGTGCGACCCGATTTGTGAACGCTACCGCGCCTGGGCCAAATTGAGCATTGAAAAAGACTTTATGCACTACCTCGGTCGCCTGGTACCCGACGATGGTACGCCCCTCGAACGTATGGAATCGTATCCCGGTAATTATTGGGCACCCGATGCGCCGTTTGCGCTGGCGTATTATCCCTACAACGGCTGCGACGTATATCAGTTGATGGATTGCCCCAGTTATTATCTGGTATATACCGAATACGGAGGGCATTTTCCCGAACTCCGCGCCCGCCACGTTAGAAAGGATTTATTGAGTTTGGATGATGCCCCGGCGCAGGTTTCCGCCGAATAAAAATGGACTTTGACCAACGCAAATTGTCGCTCACGAACGAAAAACGCAACACGTTCTTATGATACAACGCTACTCCATCGTATTGGTGTTTTCCCTGTTGACCACCGTGGTTTTGGGGCAAAATGTCGAACAGTTTACCCAAAAAGAGGGGTTAAAAAACTTTTTTAAAGATTTTAAACAAGGTGATCCGTTCAAAATAACGGGTAATCTGGGCCTCAATACGCGTTCCTATTTCGCTTCGGGAATCGAGAACCGCCAATCGCCGTTTATCTGGTTTTTGAACGGGCAGGTGAATATTAAAGTGTATCGCCTCAACATTCCGTTTTCGGCCTTGGCAACGGCGCAAAACCTCACCTACGCGCACCCGTTTCACTCCAATGCCTACACCAGTCGGTTTACCCGGATTGGGGCCAGTCCTTATTACAAATGGGCCAAACTCCACCTCGGGCACCGCTCCATGAATTTTTCGTCTTTGTCGGTGGCCAACCACATGTTTTTGGGGGCCGGTACCGAACTAAACCCCGGAAAATGGCGGCTCGGTGGGTTTTATGGCCGCATGGCCCGCACCGAACCCCAGGATTTGTCGCTGTTACAACCCAACCGCGTGGTATTTGACCGCACGGGCTGGGGGGCCAAAGTGGGTTACGGCACCAGTACTAATTTTTTGGATTTGATTGTTTTTAAAGCCAAAGATGGCACGCCCTCGCTCTTGCCCACCAATTTGGATTCCGCCAAAGTTTTTCAAAATGAAAATATGGTAACGGCGCTCAACGGGCAGGCGACGGTACTCAAACGCCTACGGTTGGGCTTGGAAATTTCGTCGAGTGCTTTTTCCAAAAACGCCCAGGACCCCGTCGTGTCGGAGCGGCACCTCATTCACCCGACGTTTGTGATGCAACAACGCACGTCCACCGTGTACCGATACGCCCTCAACACCACCGCGCAATACCAGTTTGAAGTGTTTTCGTTGGGCCTGAATTACCGCCGCATTGAACCCGAATTTCGTTCCCTCGGGGCCTATTTTTTCAACGACGACCTCGAAAATATGACGGCGAACACGGGTTTTGGCCTGTTTAAAAATAAAGTCCGCGTCAATGGTAGTGGCGGTATTCAGCGGAACAACCTGCGCGGCACCAAAGCCACCCGATTTAACCGCACTATTGGTTCGTTGGACATTAATTACGCCGTAAAATCATTCAATATTGGCCTGAACCACTCCAATTATACCTCCAAAATTGATTACGTGCTCAACCTCGATCTCGATAGTTTGAACGCCGTGATCATTACCCGCCAAACGGCCCTGAACGGCAGTTATACCCTTACCGGAGAAAGCAAAAGTCGCCACACTTTTTCGGCCAATATTGCCCTCGAAGGCGTTACCGACGACGTGCAGGAAGTGGACCTGAGTGCGGCATCAAATATGTTTACCACGGGCCTCAACTATACCCTTTCCACCGCCGAAGACCGCTGGCGCATCAACGGGCGATTGAATTACAACGAAAACGAACTCAGCAATTTGCGGGTGCAGCGTTACGGCGTGGGTGGGGGCGTACAGCGCGAGGTGATTCCCAAAAAATGGTCGGTGGGTTTTGACCTCAATTATTTTAATTCCATTGGCGAAAACATTGATAACCAAACGGTTAACGGGCGTTTTAATTCGCCATTAAGCATCAATAAGCACCATCGCCTCGACGTGAGCCTGATGTACCTCTATCGTTTTAAAACCAACGCCGGTTCGCAATCGCCCAATTTTAGGGAAACCACCGGCATGTTAAATTATATCTACAGTTTTTAATCCACGTACACGATGAAAAAACTTGCCATTTTACTGCTTTTGTGCACTTGTGGAACGTTGTGGGCGCAGCAGGTTTATCCGGTACGGGTAAATGCCACGCTGGTACAACCCAACTCGCTGGTGCTGTCGGAATACACGTTTAACCGCGCCGACGATATTATGTTTGTGATGACCCTTACCGATCCGGTGGAACCCACGCGGTTGGTTCGGTTTCGGGTAACGGTGCTAAACGAAGGCAATCCGGTATTGGTGACCGACCCCAACTACGCGCCGCCGCCCATTGTGCTGGAGTCTCAAATTCCGCAAATGTTCAACGGCGCCGATTTGGCGGGTTACCTCAATCCGGCCAATTTGCAAAGCCTTTCCGGCAATGGCCAACCCGGCGATTTGTTGCCCAGCGGTTACAATTCCATTTGTATCGAAGTGATAGACGTAGCGCGGGGTGTGCCCATTTCGGACCGTATTTGCGCCAACGGTTTTTTTGAACTGGCCCAGCCGCCGTTGATTAACAGCCCGGCTTGTGGCAGCCTGTTGCCGTGGACTTCGCCCCTGAACCGCACTTTTTCGTGGACACCCATGCACTTGTTGTCGCCCAACCGGCCCACCAACGTTTCATACGAGTTCACGCTGGTCAAATTGTTTCCGGGTGTGGTAGATCCCAACGACGGCTTTAACCTATCCACGATTATTTTGCAAAAAACGGTGCAACAACCCACCGTGCAATACCTCGAAGGGCAAGACCCGCCGTTGGAACAAGATGCCCTGTACGCCTGGCGGGTACGGGCCATTGACGGGCGCGGCTACAACCTGTTTATGAACAACGGTTACAGCCTCGTTTGTACGTTTGCTTTTGAAAATGGCGGCCAATTGGGCGAACCGCTGTTTGCCTGCGAAGGGGGCGATTGCGCGTACAGCGAACCCATTTCGTCCAACGCCACCAACGATATTTTATCCATTAATGACCAATTGGACATTGGGTTTTTTAAACTCACCCTTACGGCCGTTTCGCCCAATAGCCAGGGCGGTTACGCTGGTACCGGTACCATTTACGTACCGTATTTGTTTAGCAAAATAAAAGTCAATTTTAGCAATATTCGGGTCAATGGACAACGGCGCGTTTTTGACGGCGATGTATTTGCCGATGAAGCCAATACCAACCTGATTCCGTCGCTGTTTTCGGCGTTTAACACCACGACATTGGGCAACGCAGCGGCGGGCATCGCCACGGGTTTTGCCGACGGAACCGCGCAGGCATTGACCGATTATTTTAACAATCCGGGGGTATCGGGGCCGCCGAATTTGGTGTCGTTGCTCAAAAATACCGCCGAGCAAAACGCCATTCCGATTGGTTTGCCCATTGGTTTGGACCAACAAGTACCCGGAACGCCGCTGCGGACCACGGTAGCCGTCACCGGGATTCGGTTTACGCCCCGGCAAGCCAACCTGAACGCCGTGCTGGCCACCCAACTCAGCGCCAACGGCACCTGGGTGAAATTTGGGGTAAAAGGGCTTTGTTTCCAACCCCGTGGTTTGGCCCTGGCCGCGCCCACCCTTTCGCTGCTCACCGATGTATCCATTGCCGATGCGGGCGTGCCGCTGACGTTTAAAGGTTTGGGACCCAACGGCGAAATGGGCACGTTTGCCTCGTGGAATTGCGAAGGTTTTGATGAATTTGTGCTAAAAGGCCAATACGATTTTAACCGCGATTACGTGCGGCCCGTGGCCGACCCGGAGGGGCAGGTGCGCGGGGTATTTACGGTAAGCACCCGCCGTTTCGACGATATTTTGTTAAAAGTGGACGGCCCCGAAGATTTTTACGTGACCGGTGCCGCCGATTTTCCGTTTCACGTGGGCGATATTTGGTTGGATTTTTCCACCGAACGCAACCCCGACGGCCTCGTATTTCCCGATAATTTCCCGGCGGCCAACGCCAACAATAATTTTAAAGGCGCGTACATCACCGCCGCCGATGTCACTTTGCCGCCCATTTTTCAACAGTCGGCGGGAGGGGCCATTCCTAAACTGCGCAGCCAAAACGTGTTGTTTAATACCGATGGCATGACGGGCCAAATTATTGCCGAAAACCTGATTAATCTCGCCACGGGAGACCTCGGCGGCTGGGGGTATTCGATGGACAGCGCCTGGCTCCAGATCACGGCCAATTCGTTTGTCAACAGCGGTTTTAAAGGAAAAATGCGGTTGCCCATCATGCGCGACGAAGAAGCCCTGCAATACGAAGGCTTTTTCCAGCCCGATACGGCGAGTGTTTCGAGTGGAAAAATGGATTTTGGTTTCCGGGTCGCCCCCGATGTGGTAACCATTGATTTGCTGCGCGCCCGCATTGAATTTGACGACGATAGCGAAATTACCGTGGGCCGCACCAACGGCGTTTTTGACACGCCCAAAGCCAACCTCAGCGGGTTGTTGACGGCGGCGGCTCCCCAGGGCGATCCGGGGTTTGTGGGGCAGGTCATGGCCCAGATTCAAGCCTTGCAAGAGGCCGCAACGGAACTGGGATTGGGTGCGTTGGTGCCTCAACTCAACATTGACGGTATTCGCTTTGAGGGGATGAAAATTGACCTGAGTGCCCCGGATAAGTTCAAAATCGAACAAATTATCCCGCAAAATGCCCAGTTTCAGTTTTTGGGCGTAACGGCCGATTTGAGTTCCGTCAATTTTGCCAAACTCTCCGCCGCCGATTTGTCGCAAATGAATATGGCGGCGTTGTCGAACCTTGTGCCGCGTGGTTTCCGCCTGAAAATGGACATTGCCAAGGATATTTTGGGCGCGTTAAGCCCCAGTGTGCAGTTTACATTGGTGGTTAAAGAAGAGCAAATTGCGGGCAAAACCCGCTACGGTTTTAGTGGTTTCGATATTCAGTTTGAAGCGCCGGACGTGGCTTTTGGTTGTAATACCAATATTCCTCCCATTGTTATTGATCCTTCGCCGTCCAATTTCGCGAGTGCGCCGGTATCGGGTACTTTGAAAGTGGGTCAATTTACCTTAAAACCCACTTATCCGCTCGCCAGTGACAACGGCACGGGCCTCATTTCCGGCACCGGAACGGTAGATGTAGATATTTTGGGGCCGTTTAAGACATTGAGCGTTACTTTTAACAATGTACAGGTGGACCAAACGGGCCGCGTGGTATCGGGCGATGTTATTACCGGTGGCGACGCGGGTTTGTTCAATTCGCCAAATTTGGGCGGAGTTTTGGCCAATGTCCAAAGTCAGGTGGACGCGATGGTATCGGGTATGAACCAGTTTAGTTTGCCGGTGGTATTGGGTAAAAAAGCCAACGGCGAAAATGAGCGCGACCAGGGTTTAATTATCATGGGGTTGGTATTTGGCCCGCAAAAAGCCACCGCCCGCGCCAAAGTGGTCTTTGACACGGGTAACGGCGATCTCATCGAATTTGTGGCCGACGGCCTTACGCTGGTGCCCAACGGGGTGGCCAATTTTGATTTGGCGGTGGGTTTGGCCCGCGATTTTGAGTTTCAGCCCATCAATGAACTGAATCCGCTGGTGTTTAAAGCCTACGATGCCACGGCCAATACGGGGTCGTTTATTCGGATGGATTGCAAAGGTTTTTTGGAGTTTAATCTCCAGGCCAGTTATGCTTTTTCCAGGGATGTTATCGAATCCATTGATGACCCGGAAACGCCGGTAACGGCTACTTTTACCGTTAATTCGCTGAAATGGGGCGAATTTATGGCCGAAATGCAGGGCATGGGCCGGTTTACGTTTCCCGGCATGACGGGTTTTGAAATGACCGTTTCCGACGCGTACATTGATTTTTCGCGCGAGCGCAACGTGGTGACCATGCAATTTCCCGAAAACTACGACGACGGTGGCGTGCCCAATGAGCCGCACCGCTGGCGGGGTTTTTACATGCCCAACCTGAGCATTACCCTGCCGCCCGAGTTTGCCATGTCGTCGGCGGGCGCACCTACGTTAACCTGCCAGCATTTGTTGATGGACAACCAAGGCATTTCGTTTTCGTTGTTTGGCAACAATTTGATTGATGGCAACGTGGCGGGTTGGGGTTTTGCCCTCGACAGCGTGGGAATAACGGTGGTGACCAACGAACTCATCAACGGTGGTTTGGCGGGCAGTATCGTGATGCCTTTAATGGACAACACCATGCCGTACGTGGGGCATTTTGAAAAAGATTTTGAAGGCTATTGGTCGTTAAAATTACAACCCCTCGAAACCGCGCATTTTTCCATCAGTGCCCTGCACGCTTACATGGATATTCAGCCGTCGAGCGAAATTGTATTGGCGTCGGCGCCGCACCCTACTATTGCCAACCGCCGGATTTTTAAACCTTACGCCAATTTGTACGGTAAAATTGGCATTGACGTGAGCCGCGACGATTTTGCTTCCACCGGCGACAATGTGTTGATGGATGCCATTGACATTTTGGAAAATTTGTTGCAAATGGAATTTGCCTTTGAACCACCGGCCATTTCGTTTTACGGTTTAAAAATCAATCACCCCGAATTGCCCGCCGGTCGGCGATTTGGTTTGGATGCTTACGAAATAGAAGGCGGCATTACCCTCGGTGGGCACGAAATCAGCCTCGATGCGATGGATTTGTACGATCAGGTCATTGCCATTAACAATATCAATTACGATGGTTTGGGTTTGCAATTCACGATGGGAGCCGCGCCATTGTCGTGTACGTTGGGTATTTGGGCCAAAAAAGACCCATTAACGGGCAAATACGGGTTTGGCAAGTTTGTTTTTGAAGTGAATGCCCCGCAAATGAGTTGCGTAGCGGACCCCAACAACCCCGCACCATTTACGGTGGGGCCAACGGTGAACCGCATTCAGGTGCCGTTTTTGGCCTCCACTTTTGAGATCGTTCCGGTACCCGGCTCGCCCAATTACACCACCACGCCCGGCAACAGTTCGGGCAGTTTCAGTTTCCCTTTTTCGTTGGTAGATGCTTTGGCGTCCATTGGCAGTGCCTTGCCGTTCGACCTCGTGTTGCCCACGGTGCAGGGGGCCGGTGGTTCGGAAGAAAGCCCCTTTGATTTTATCATAACGGGTATCACGTTTAAACCCAACGGAACGGCAACCATGAACGCCGATTTAAAAATAGTGATTGACGGCGAAGAAATTGGTTTTAGGGCGGCATTGCCCATTGACCGGCGCGGCATTTATTTTAACAACATCAAAATCGGATTATCCAACGATCTCCACTAAACCAGCAACAACGCATGACTGTCATGGGTAAAAAATTTATATTCATTGTGCTCGCCTTCTTCGTATTCGGAGGAGGAACTCTTACACCATTGGTTGCCGGAAACGGTGCCCCAACCACGGTATTGCACCTCGAAGACCAGGTGCAAATGGGGGCTTTTCGGATGAAAATCACCCGTTTGGAACAAAACCGGGCCGATGCCGCCACGGGCGAAGGAACGGTTTTTGTGCCGCTCCTGCGCAGTTGGGTGCGCGTTGCGTTCGACGGGATCAGCGTTAGCGACGAAGGCACGTTACAATCGGGTACGGTGCGGGCCATTTCCAACGGTGCCACCGTGCCCAATTACCACAACACGGCGGATGAAGCGGCGGCGTTTTTGGACCTGGCGGCGGCCAACGCCGATTTGCCCCGTAGCCTCAACGACGACCTCAATGCCGCCGGTTTTTGGCTCGATGGCCACGACATGATTTTGTCGGAACTCGTTTTTGAGGAGAACGCGGCCTGGATCAACGCCAGTTTTCTCGTGCAAAACCCCGACGGGCGCGTGACGGCTTTTAGCGGCGAACGCATTGCGCTCACGGACGCGGGTGCGCAATGGTGCGATGCACAAATGTTGCTCAACGGCGGCGAACAAACCGTTGGCGACGATGAATTACCCATTTTAATTAAAAGTTTTAACCCCGATAACGAAACCGGCACTTTTGTCACTTTTTCGTGCGATGGTTTTGAAGGGTTCCATTTGGAGGGCGAATACCATTTTGATACCAATCACCTGCGGCTCGTTGGGCAAACCGCCCCGAACAACAAGGTAATTGCCCGGTTTTCGATTGATACCGAAATTTGGGGGCAGTTTACGGCCGCCGTAAGTTTTAACGGTCCGTTTGAAATTGTGGGCGTTGACGACGTACAATTTACCGTCAGCAACGCTTTTATTGATTACAGCGATACCGCCAACCCCACCGATACGGCCTGTGTTTCGTACGTGAACGAGGCCAAAAACGGCTCTAATGTGCTGTTGTGGCGCGGTTTTTTTGTGCAAAATATCGCCGTGAAATTACCGGCCAGTTTGTCCCTCAACAGCGGTTCGCGCATCGAATTGCAGGCCAAAAACCTCATTTACGACCGCAAATACGGCATTACCACCCGGTTTATGGTGGTGGGTAACCCCACGTTGGCCAGCGGCAGTTTGGAGGGTTGGGGGATTAATGTGAAGGACGTTTCATTGTACGTGCGCCGCAGTTCGCCGGTGAATTTTAACATCAACGGGCAGTTGAATATCCCGCTGATGAAAGAACAGATTCCGTACACGGCGCGGTTTAATTTCGCCACCGGCGGCAGCAATACCAGCGGGAATGCAGCGGCTTCGGGCGGGGGTGTTTCTTTGTTTTTTGAAATGAATTTGAACGATACGTTTACGGTGCCTTTGTTAAAAAATGCCCAAATGGTATTGACCAATTCTGTTGCCGGTTTCCGGTATCAAACGAACAAATTTATCCCTTACGCGCACTTAAATGGCAAATTTAACGTGGATTTGGGGGCCGATGCCAGCGTTGATTTTAAATTTTCGGAATTGGGTTTTCAAAGTCTGACGCTCAATTACAACGCGGTGACCAACCAGGTTGTAGTCCCCGTCGGGACGGACCGGTCGGGCGGTTTGCAAACGATGGCCATTCGGGCATTTTCGTTTGCCGGTCAAACCTTTGAAAATACGCCCAATGCCCCGGCACAAAATGCCCCGGTGCAAGAGGGTGGCGCCTCTTCACCGCCGCAAAAGATAAAGGGTTTCCCCATTTCGGTGCGGAATATCAAGTTTGGCAGCGAAGGGGAGTTCAAAAAACTTGATTTTACGGTTGCCATTAACTTTACCAGCCCCAGCGTGGGCCTCACGGGTAGCGCGGCACTGAGTATCAAAGGGAAATTTGACCCGACCAAAATCATCACCTCTGCACCTTGGGATGCTCTTACGTTTCATTCGATTGCATTGCGGGCCATTACCATTGGCAGCAAAGCGCAACCGATCAACATTGGCGGCGTATCGTTGTACGGTGGTTTGGTAGTGATTAGTAAACACCCGACCTACGGCGACGGGTTCAAAGGATTTTTGGTGATGGCCGTAGAACCCGGCATTACGGTGGATGTGGTTGCGCAGTTTGGTTCCATTTACCGCGCCGATAACACCCTGGATTACCGGTATTGGTTCGCCGATGCGAAGGCGACCATTGCCAGCGGTATTCGCCTCGGACCAGCCCCGTTGGCGGTGTACGGTTTTGGCGGTGGCGCTTATTACAACATGAGCCAGAGTACGGCTTTGCCTTCGGCATCGGGGCTGGATGTATCCAACAATTCAGGATCCTTGTCCATTCCTGCCGATGGTGCGGACCCCAATATTTCGGGGTACGAAGTGCCCGGGGTGGGTTTGTCGTGTACTTACGTGCCGCAAAAAGATGTTTTTGGGGTAAATGCCACGGTGGTCTTGGGTACCCACCCGAACGCCGCTACGGCCAATATGGACCTGACGTTGAACGTAGAGTTTAACACCAGTCCGTTCGGGTTACGGACGGTATCGTTGAGCGGAGCGTCGTATTTTATGGCCCCCATTGCGCAACGGAGCCAAGCCAAAGTAACTGGCAGGGCCAATATTACGTACAACCACGTGGAGCGTTATTTGTCGTTTAGCGGCAGTATTAAGGTAGCAGTAAAGGTAAGTGTCGATACGATGTTGTACGGCGGTGGCAGCGTGGCCATGTTTTACAACCTTCAACCGGGCCAGGGTAGCGATTGGTACATTGCCATTGGGGCACCGCCACTGAGTCGCCGGATGAGTTTGACGTTCAAATTAGGCCCAATGCCCAAACAATCGGTGAGCAGTTATTTTGTGGCGGGTAACCTGAACCGTTTACCGGCGGGGCAGCGCGATTTGCCTTTACTGCGCGAGTACGACCCGATGTTGCAACAATTTGAGGGCAGCAACAGCCTCAACTTTAACCAGTTGATGAACGGCAACGGTATTTTGATGGGCATGAAATATTCCTACGGCGTGAATAAAAAGATTTGGATTATCCAGGTCGGGGTGAATTTTACGGTGGGTTTTGACGCTATTTTGAACCAAACCCAATGCGCGAATCACAACCCGACCGGGATTGACGGTTGGTACATTCAGGGCAATATTTACGGGGCTATTCGGGGAGATTTAAAAATACGGGTGAATCTGTTGTTTAAAAAAGGCACTTATACCATTGCGTCGTTGAGCGCGGCGGCGTTGGTGCAAGCCAAATTGCCCAACCCCACCTGGATGATGGCGCAAATTGCCGGTCGGTACCGCATTTTGGGTGGTTTGGTAAAAGGCAGTTTTAAATTAGAAGTAGATTTTGGCGAAAAATGCGATCCAACGCCCAATATTTTGGACGCGGGTGATGTGGTAGCAAAAATCAAAGTCATTGGTGATATTTTGCCCACCGATGGCACGCAGGAAGTGCCAGTGTTCCGCGAAAAAATAGTAGTCACCTCGTTTTTGGAAAACATCAACGGCGTGATGGACTTTTCGGAAGAATCCGACGACGGTTTAAAGGTAATGCCAGTGGTGCACACGGCGGCATTTACTTCGGGACCTCAACCCGCCGGTAATTGGACTTATCTGAATGGATCCGGGATAGGCGTAGGTAGCACCGGGGTGTACAACAAAGGGGAATTTAACTCAACGCGTTTGATGGAAGAACGGCGCGACTACACTTTTACGTTAAGAGTTAGTTGGAAACAACAAACCCGCGATAACCCGACGTGGCGCGATGTGATGATAAAAGGCCAAGATGGCAATGAGTCGCAGTATTTTGAAACTAAAGTGATTAAGTTTAAAACCGCCAACCGCCCGACCATTTTGCCGCAAGAAGCCATTTTGGCCGCTTACCCGGAGTACGGGGCCATTAATTATTGCCTCTACGAAAACCCCGAAGGCGGGGGGATCGCGTTAAAATTAGAAGGTTGGGGGTATTTATTTAACCCCAAAAAACTCGCCACGGATGTTAAACCCTGCGACAAAAATATTGTAGAATACGACTATTTCTTACGAATAACCGACGTGGTAACCAACCGCGTTGTGTCCGAAAAACCTTTCCTGGCCGTACCACCACCTGAATGGGGCAAGACCGTGGGCGACCCGAAAGAGGAGACCATGAATCCCTGCCGAACAGGAAATATTTTTTGGGACTGGCTTTTTGCGTGGTTCCGGATACCGTGTACCCTGGTCATACAGGGGCCGTGCGCGGTTCAACAGCCCACCAAGGCTACGGCGGTCAGTAATGTAAAAAATATGAGTACTGCCTGGAATTTTGGCGGTTCTGGTTTTAATTTTGACTTGGCGGTTTCGCAAAATATCGACGCCAACGGTAAAAACATTGGCTTCCCTGATTTTTCGGGAGATTTGGAAAAAGGCAAAGTGTATCGCTACGAACTGGTGGGCAAACCCATTCGGAATGGCGATAGTTACACTGTTGCCACCACGCAACGCGATACCGTAGTAACGACCGGTAGCGGCGATTACACCGTTTCTTCGTCGAGCCAAACGCTCACCGGGCAGTTTAGCACCGGGGCACCGGAGCGGATTTTGTACAAATCGGAATTTGGGACGAGCCAGTACAATAATTTTATGGAAAAATTGGGGGCCAGTCGCCCGGAATTGGCTAATACTGATGCCTTTAGCCTGACGGTAGGTGACAGTTATTTGTTCAACAACAGCCAGGATTTTACGCAGTTAAAAAGCGATTGGAGCAGTAACCTCACGCAGGCCATGATGAACGAGGTGAACGCCGAGTTTGCCGGTTATCCGGTAAAAACTGAATGGGATGAGGTTACTTATTACGTTATCTGGTCATTATTTTTTACAAACTTCAATCTAAATGAGCATAGTTACCGATTGAAAGATATCACCGAAGGTTTTGATTTTTACGAGATGAGCAAACTGGCCTATTTTGCCGAATACGGTTGGAATACGGGTTTTAACCAGTATATGAATGAGACGCACCCGAATTATCGGAATTACGAAAAAAACAATACGCTTCCGTTTGATGAATCGGTTATTCCAAAAGCTTCTTACCAATATTTGATTAGTTTTTTTGGCCAAAATCTTTTACCCGCCAACCCAACGACCAAACCCAACGCCACGGAACTGGGCCTGCGTTTTTATCCGCGAACGGCGACCATTTATCGGTTGATGCAGATGCACTGGGCATCGATAACAATGTCAAGGCGGCACAAAGTAACATTAACCAACAATGGTTTACAAAAACTCAGCGAAATATTTTCCTACGATAATGTACCCAATAGTTACGGTGATTTGTTCCGTTTGCGGTACCGTAAACAGAACCGGACGGCCAACCTGGCATTTAACCGCACTGGGCAAACCAGTGGCAGTTATACCGATTATTCGGGCACGTATTATATTCGCAACGTGGGGAGCGGACGGGTCGTTTCGACGGCGGCCAATCCGTTAACTACTAACAATCAGACGGATGATGCCAACGCGCGCATCACATTAAGCCGACTGGCAAATGGGAATTATGGGATGTGGAGTTCATCGTCAGGTTTTTTTGGGACTCCTCGGGTGTTTGTCAATTCGGGCGGCAGGTTAAGTGCCGGGCTGTTCTTGTTATTTGTATCACCAATTGAAATTACCATTGTTCCCTTGGGTGACAATACCTTCAAATTTCAATTGGCGGGTCAAAATTCATTTGTGTACGAAGACCATGCCACCAAAGAGTTGAAAGTGGGCGGCGGCGAATATTTTGATTATGACCGCTTTACCTTAGAAACAACCTGGGAGGCCCCACCCACCGATTTGAACCAAAATTACCGGGTTCGGGTGGAAAACAATGGCCGCTACTGGTACAACGGCAACGACCGCCCCCAAGAGGCACTTGCCACCACCAAAGACAACAAAGCAACCAGTGCACATATTCGCCTGCGTCGCCGCGCCGGAGGGTTCTACGACCTTATTACCACCGACGGCAAACGCCTCCACGCAACCTCCAATAATGCTGACTGGATTTATTCTTTTAACACGGTATCAGGTTTGAGTGAAGACCACTACCTGTTTTTCCCCGAACGCGTGGCCGATAACAAGTACCGTTGGAAAAATAAACGCACCGGCGCGTGGCTGTACGAAAACTTTGATTTGTTAGGAGGCGTGCAGCACCGCTACGTATTGGGTTCTACCACAAAACCCACCAGCGACGAATCCATATTTGTGTTAACCGAGGCCGGAACCTACATTCCTCCCGATGACTTGAGCGGTGTGTACCTGATTCGTAATATAGGCAGTGGCCGTTATTGGAACCAAAATAGCGGTGCCATTAACACTGTAACCCAGGAAAACGCGTCGGCAAGCCGCTTTATGCTCAAAAAAGTCACCAGTTCCAGGTACGAAATTTGGAATATGGAAACGCAGGCGCGGGTTTACTTTACCAATAACGGGAATACTTTCCGGTCGGACAATTCCACCCAGCCCGCTGCTAACCGGCAGTTTGTGTTGACCAGCCTTGGTGGCAATGTGTATGGCTTGTCGGATAACAGCAGCCGGATCTTGTACGAAATGTTTGACCTCAACTTGGGGAGCGATCACCGGGCCATCAAATCGGCGTTTACCAATGCTTTACCGGGGCTAAGCCAATACCGCCGACACGAGTTTATTCAGGAAAAAGACAGCGACGGGGTAGGGAATACCGATCTTTTTGTGGAACCTAACGACCTCAGTGGGCGCTATTTTATTCAAACCAAAGGCAGCGAGCGTTACCTGCAATACGACCCGACCAATCCACAGTTTTCCGAATTCCAGACGGGGCTGCGGGAGTTTGTACTGCGGCGGCGCAACGGTGGTACCGATTACGATATTTGGTGCCGTACCATGACGGATGTTGGGTGTTTGGCCCCTATCACGAACGGAGGATACCGTTTTAGCGGCACCACACCCGGCGATAATACAATATTTACCATTACGCCCGATGGCGATGGTTGGAGCATTGTGCATAAATCCTCCGGGCAACGTTTGTACGAACATTTCGAGCCAGGAGCGGCCAATGATAAAAAACTGTTGAGTGGTACCAGTGCCAACGATCATTATCCGGTGTTTTATTTGCGCGAAACCGATAATGCTTCCAACGTCTACGATGGTTGGTACTCGGTGCGGAACAAAGCCACGGGTCAGTTTTGGTGGGATTATAATGTGGTTAATACCTCGCCGTTTATCAATACCAATTCAACGCCTAATCTTTTTTCTATTCGGCCCTCTAACAACGGAAGACACACCATTTCATCGCCTCAGAACGATGCCCGAATGATGGTGCTTATACCACCGGCCAATCCAACGGGTTTGCTCACTAAAAATGCGACGACGAACGCTGGTCAGCCATTGTCTAATGTTATGATTACCCGAAACAACGATGGTTCGGTGAAAATTAACTATCCGGCGTTGAATGATATGTTTTTCAGGGATCCCGGAAACGGGCAAATCAACGTTGGTCCGTACAACAATGCCAACAGCGACTTTTACCTGATCCCGCAGCCCCCGGCAGTGCCCACTAATCTGAGCGGCGAATATGCACTACAAACGCAGGCCAGTGGCCGTTACTGGACAGTTGCCCCCGATGGCACCGTCCGGGTGGGAAGTACCGAACGCCGGTTCGTATTGCAACGCCGGTCGGGTGATATTTACGAGATAAAGGACAAAACCACCCAACAACGCCTGCACGCGCAGTTGGATGCCGCTAATAACTGGTCATTTACCACGGCCCCGGCCACGGGTTTGCCCGATAATTATTACCAGTTTAGTTTTGCACCCGGTGCCGATGGAACGTTTTCGATCAAAAACCTGGCGAATCAGCAGTTTTTGTCCGAATTTTTTGACCTCAACACTACTTCGTCGAAACACGGCCAAATCCTGAGTGCATTTGATGCTGTGGATGACTATGGTTTGTTTTTGTTGCAAAAGACCTTTGTTGCTCCGCCCGAAAATATTAGCGGGACCTGGTATTTAAAAAACCAGGGGCGTTATATCCACGCGGCCACCCCCGCCGACGGTGGTTTGCTGACCAATAACCGCTCGCAGGCCGATGATGCTTTTATTCGTTACATATTTAAACGACGTGCCAATGGCCAATACGAAATTTGGAGTTTGGGTAATGGTCTTGCTGTTCAATACCCCATTTTAACCGGACACGCGAATGTAAATCCGCCAACGGATGCCTTGGTGCCGTTGTACAATGTGGCTAAATATACCAACAGTTTCCGCATCATCAATGGTGGCAGGTATTTATCGGTATTGAGTGACGGTCGGTTGGCCAATTCCTTGATTAATTCAATTACTGCATCAATCTTGTTTTCGCTGGAAACGGCTTATTTGCGCCCCAATGATCTCAGCGGTGAATACTTGTTGCGTTCGGTGGCCAACCAGCGATACGTTCATTACAATGGTACGGTGTTAACCACTTCACGGCAAGACCAGGGCAATGCGCTCAAGTTTATTTTCGAATACCAGTCCGCCAGCAGTGCGTACAAAATTAAGTTGAAAAACGACGGCAAATACCTGCATTTAGAGGCCGATGGCACCTATTCGACCAAAGACGCGAATGTACCGGCTAATAATTATTTGTTCAAACTGAATCCGGTGGGTAACAACACCTTTACCCTGTCGTGCCTGGCCAACAACGCCTTTTTGTACGAAAATTTCGATCTTTTGTTGGGGCCAACGCACCGGCAAATTTTGGGTAATTCAACCCTTACACCCGAATATGGCGTGTTTAACCTCGAAACAGCGTACCAAAACCCCACCATCGAAGACCTGAGCGGCGACTACGTGCTTAGTTTGCCCAATAACGGTCGGGTTTGGGCACTGTCGAACAGTAATATCGTGGAAACCGCCTGGCCCCCCGCCGATAACCCTGCCCTGCATTTTGTTTTCAAACGGCGCGCCAATGGAAAATACGAAATCTGGAGCCGCAAAAATGAAAAACAGGTTTGGTTAAAAGCCGGTACCCCCAACCGATTCTCCGCCGAAAATCAGCCGGGTGGGTTGTTGGACGAACTAAAGTTGTTTGATGTACTGTCTCAAGGTCCCAATTTGGTCCAATTGCGTTGTAACAATTCGTCCGTAGATGAAATTACAATGGGCAACCTGAGTACGAGTTCAACGGCCGAAACGTTCAGGTTAGGTACCGCGTACACGCCTCCGGCCAATGTATCGCTCAAAGGTTTCCTGATGGTACGCGCCAGCGGCCGTTATTGGTCGTTGTCCATGAATGGCAGGCCCGAAGCCGTATGGCAAAGTAACAATGAGAACGCACTCAACTTTGTTTTGGAGCCACAACCCGATAATGCTTATAAAATTAAACATACGGCTACCAACCAATACTTCTACGTTACGTCCAACGGCGAACTAAGTATCGCACCGGCGGCGGGTATTTCACCGCAGGCGTATTTGTTTAATTTGGTGGAGCAATCGGCATTTGCTTACAAAATTCAAAGCCGCCAGAACAACCTCTTTTTAAGTGCCGTATTTAATGCTTCGGGCAATAGCATGGAGCAGCCCATTCGCTGTGTTACCAATGCCAACGACGATTATGCGATTTTTGAATTAAAAGAAACATTGGTCCCAAATCTTGGCGAAGAGTTGAGCGGCAAATGGTTTATGCGGTTCAACGGAAGTGAACGGTATTTGAGCGACTTGGAAAATGGCAACCGAATTGCCTCCAATAACCTGCCGTTTTCGTGGGTGTTAAAACCACGGGCCAACCAGGAATTTGAAATCCTGAGTGCTAATGGACAGCGCAAATTGGCACTTGTGAACGGCAGCGTTTTCCGGACGGTTGAAGCGGGTATAGTAGTTCCCAACCGCGCTGATCGTTTCAAAATTATACGTTTGGGTAATTTTTACCAAATAAGCACTGCCCAAACCAATCAAATCCTGTTCGAGCGCTTTGAGGTAGATCTTGGTCCGCTCAATTATTTGGCGCAAATCAGTGCCAATCCGGCTCCTGAAGACGCGCAGTTGGTGTTTTCACGACAAGCGACCGGTACTGCGCCCGATCCATTGTTTCCCACCGGGGTGATGTTACAATCACAAGCTACTCAACTCAATTGGATGATAGAACCAGGGAAAACCAACGTAGCACTTGGGCAAAATGGCCAAGGGAACCTGAACTCCCGCTTTGTATTCCGATACCGCCGGGGTGGCATGTACGAAATATGGAACCAGGGAACGCGGATGCGGTGCCAAATCACCAATGGTCAACTTTTTAGTAGCACCAACACCGCAACATTGGTCACATTTGAAACTGCCGGGGCGAATTATTTAATCAAAGTTAATTCGTTAAACCAGTATTTAGCCGATCAATTAATTTTTGAACCCAATGCAGCAAGTGTTGTAAAAACAAACAACAATGCTGCTGATTTGGAAAAGTTCTGGCGTATCATGCCCATCGCACCACCGGTTGATTTCTCCAATAATTTAACCGGTACCTACGAAATCAGGGTGTCGGGATCAAACCGAAAACTGAGGTTACAAAACAACGAAATTACGAGTGGAACCACCAATCCGGCGCGTTTTTATCTTCGTCGGTTGGTGAGCGGAAATTACGAAATTTGGCATCCGGCTTCCAGTAAAATATGCAGTATTTCCAACAACACCCTCGTGACTTCAAATCCGGGTAGTTCGTCGTTTCATTTTATGTTGCAGCCCGCATCCGCCACAGATTACCGGATTTTCGCCATCAACGGAACGCGTTTGACCGAAACTTTCAGTATGAACGCTGGTACGGGTTTTTCATTCAACATCACTTACCAACTGCGTTTTAGTAACATGGGCAGTACTAATTTGATTGACAAATTTATTTTTACGAAACTATGATGCACCGCACGAATGTTGCTTTATATATCCCTAAAATACTCCTGATCGTGGGTCTTTTAGGTTGTTCGATGCTTGTAACGGCCCAAACCCCGGCCGCTGCACCACCGCCCGATACACTTAATTTTTATCAAAAAGTCCTTTTAACCCTCGAACAGCAGGGTATGCCGCTGGAAACGGCCCTCAAAACCCCCGAATTTGTCGAAAAACTCGCCGAGGCCGGGTATAGCCGCGATAGCCTGCTTTTTTACGCCGAACAACTCAAAAAACAACGCGACGTGGTAACGCCCGGTATCGAATCCGGCACCGTAGCGGTATTGTCAAAAGCCTACCGCGACAGCGTTGTACTCCGTTGGGCACCCACCACGGTGGATCTTTGGCAACGCCTCAACAAAACCGGTTACGTCGTAAAACGCGCCGAATTGGACAAGAATGGGCAGATAGTCGCGGGTTCGTTTAAAACCCTCGCCGATTCGCTGTCCCCCGTAAAACCCTGGCCTTTGGACACCATTATGCTCAAAGTGCAGGAAACCGACAGCGCGGCAATGGTCGCTGCTCAGGCTTTGTATGGCGAAGGTTTCGGCTCCGAGGCCAGCGAAAGCAGCCTCGATTTTGTGGAGCGCAACCAGGTGCGCAATATGCGGTTCGGTTTTGGGGTACTCATGGCCGACCGTTCGGCATTGGCCGCCAATCTGATGGGTTTGCGTTGGGTGGACCGGGATGTAAAACCCGGCCAAATTTATGTGTATTCCGTTTTTCCGCTCGATTCGGCTTTGAAAGGTTCTTTTATTACAATATTAAAAAATGACCCGGCCACCAACCCTAAAATTGAAGGTTTAACGGCCAAAGCGAGCGACAAAGAGGTAAAACTTATTTGGCCCAAAAGCACCAACCCTTTTTCCGGTTTTTGGATCGAACGCTCCGCCGACAACGGTAAAACCTGGCAAAAACGCACCTCCGACGTGATTGTTTTTATGGATAACGATAACCCCGCCGCGACCACCCGCCCGGTGGAAACGGGCATCCGGTACTACGATATGCCACCGGAGGAATCGCCGGATAATTACATTTTTAAAGACAGCACCGATAACGGTATCAATTACCAGTACCGCGTGAGTGGCCAAACGGCCTTTGGCGATTTTTCGGATTATGCCTACGTGAGTGCCAATCCGCAAGACCTAACCCCGCCGCCCATGCCCGTTGTATTGCAAAATAAAGTGGACGAAAAAACCAACTTGGCAACGCTGGAATGGTCAATGGGCGAAGCACCCGAATTAATTGAGGATTTGGCCGGTTTTACCGTTTGGGAGAGCCGCCACCCCGATAGCACTTTTGTGCAAATTTCGACCATTTTGCCGCCCGTTACGCGCCAGTTTGTTTCGCCAAAACCTTTGGAAAAAGGCAAAATTCATTATTACCTCCTCAAGGCATTTGACCAAAAAGGCAACGAAACCAGCACTTTTCCGCTGTATATGCACGTCATTGACGACATAGCCCCCGCCGCACCCCTGAATCCGGCCTACGTGGTGGACAGCACCGGCGTGGTCACCCTCGTGTGGGAACACAACACCGAAGTGGATTTGATGGGTTACCGCGTTTATTTTAAAAACGACCCGGATGCGGAATTAACCCAACTGACGGCAACGCCCATTTTTGTGAATATGTTCCGCGATACGGTGGAATTACTCACCATGTCGGAGCGGATTTATTACCAAATTCAGGCGGTGGATTTGAGCCACAACCGCTCTGAGTTTTCGGTGGTGCTGGAGGTGCAAAAACCCGATGTGTTGCCGCCCATTGCGCCCATTTTGCGGTATCCGACGATGAACGACAGCCTCATTAGTTTGCATTGGGAGCCCAGTTCCAGCGAAGATGTAAGCCAGCACGTATTGTACCGCCGCCCGTACGAACGCGATTCGATTTGGGAACAATTGGCTATTTTGGGGCCAAGGGACACTGCTTTTACCGATTTTTCGGCGGTCGAAGAGGTGTTGTACGAATATACCCTGCGCGCCATTGACGATGCCGGGTTGGCCTCCGACTGGGCTTTTCCGGTGAAAGGCCGCCGCTGGTTTGGGGCGCAAATTCCCAATGTCGAAAACTTCACCGCTGCGTATTCGGATTCCACCAAAACCGTTCAACTCCGCTGGGCTTATGCGCCGCCGGTCACTGGTTTTTTGGCCGAAGTAGATTATTCCTTTTCGGTGTATCGCGCCGTGGGTACCGGCCCTATGATGCGTTACCGGTTGTTCGACCGCAATACTACCCAATTCTCCGACCCCAAATCGAAGACCGACGGGCAGTACCAATACGCCGTGATGGTTATTTTTAAAAATGGCAAAACCAGCGCATTAACGCCGCCACAAACTGTTTTTGTAAAGAAATAATAATTCAAAAGAAATTTATCATGAAAAACTGCTGGCCATTTTTTGATATAAAAAACCCGGTAGCGGGGCTGCTGCTGTTGGGGGTGCTAACTTGCACCGATGTGATGGGGCAAGTGCATATTGAACCTGCCAACCCGCGTATTTGCCTGGGTGACAGCGTTTTGTTGCGGGTCATTGGCGATGATCCGGGCAATTTGCCAACGTTTTTTGCCTGGATGCCCACCGATAGTTTAAGTAACCCCAACGAGGCCAATACGTACGCTTATCCGACCGATACCATTACGTATTTTGTGGAAACCAACGCCGGTGGGGCCGAAGTAACGGTGTACGTGATTCCGCCGCCCGTAGTGAGTTTCACCGGATTGGAACAAACCTATTATTGTCCCAATGATCCGCCGGTGACGTTGACGGGTACACCCGCCGGGGGTACTTATTTTACCAATGCGCCTTCGGGGCTGGTGGATTCTACCTTGTTTCCGGCGCAGGTTCCCCCCGGTACTTACGACATGTTTTATGCCGTCATGTACGGCGATACCAGCATGTGCACCGATACCGTGTCGCAGTTTTTTGTGGTTGGCGAATTTGCAGATACCGTTTTTACCGGTTTGGCGGCTTCGTATTGTTCCAATTCCGGTTTGGTAACCTTAACGCCTAACCAGTTTGGGGGGATATTTTCGGCCAATACCCCCACTAATCCTTTTACGGACAATGTGTTGGATTTATCCCTGGTGCCGATGGGTATTCCTATTACCGTGACTTATACTATTACCAACGGCGATCCGCCGTGTACTGCCAGCAGTTCACAGACTTTTATCATCAACGAGGTGCCATTTTTGAGTATTGAAGGGTTACCGAGTACGTTTATTTGTGAAAATGACGCGCCTTATACGTTGACGTTGAATCCGCCGGGTGGTACCTTGTTTACCAATGCGCCCACTGGTCTTTCGGGCAATGTGTTAACGCCGTCGCAGGTACCGCCGAATAATTTTTACACCTTGTTTTACGCCTTCGAAACACCGGAGGGTTGTGTGGATACGGTGACCCGCGAATTTTACGTCATAGAAGTCCCGGCGGTTAGTTTTAGCGGTTTGGACGCGAGTTATTGCGGGGCATCGGGGGTAATCACGCTGACGGGTAGTCCATTGGGCGGTAATTTTACGAGCAATATCCCCGGTTTAACGCTGGTCGGCGACGTGGTAAATATAGATTTGGCCCTGGTGCCGACGAATACGCCTTTTGAGGTTATTTACAACTTTTCAACGGTTTCCGATCCGCCGTGTGCTGCTGCCGATACCCAGTCGTTTATCATCAACGAAGTGCCATTTTTGAGCATCGAAGGGTTACCGAGTACGTTTATTTGTGAAAATGACGCGCCTTATACGTTGACGTTGAATCCGCCGGGTGGTACTTTGTTTACCAATGCGCCAACGGGTCTTTCGGGCAATGTATTAACGCCGTCTCAGGTGCCGCCGAATAATTTTTACACCTTGTTTTACGCCTTTGAAACGCCGGAGGGTTGTGTGGATACCGTGACCCGCGAATTTTACGTCATAGAGGTCCCAGACGTTAGTTTTAGCGGTTTGGACGCGAGTTATTGCGGCGCATCGGGGGTAATCACGCTGACGGGTAGTCCATTGGGCGGCTCCTTTACGAGTAATATCCCCGGTTTGACGTTAGTCGGCGACGTGGTAAATATAGATTTGGCCCTGGTGCCGACGAATACACCTTTTGAGGTTATTTACAACTTTTCAACGGCTTCCGATCCGCCGTGTGCTGCGGGCGATACCCAGACTTTTATCATCAACGAAGTGCCATTTTTGAGTATCGAAGGTTTACCGAGTACGTTTATTTGTGAAAATGACGCGCCTTATACGTTGACGTTGAATCCGCCGGGTGGTACCTTGTTTACCAATGCGCCCACTGGTCTTTCGGGCAATGTATTAACGCCGTCGCAGGTGCCGCCGAATAATTTTTACACCTTGTTTTACGCCTTCGAAACGCCGGAGGGTTGTGTGGATACGGTGACCCGCGAATTTTACATCATAGAGGTCCCGGCGGTTAGTTTTAGTGGTTTGGATGCGAGTTATTGCCAAAATGATGGAATCGTAACCCTCACCGGTGTACCAGCCGGAGGCTCTTTTTCCACCAATATTCCCGGAATTTCGTTTACGGGAGACGTGGTTGATCTGGATATTAGCCTGGTGCCGGTGAACACGGTTTATGATATTATCTACGCATTTTACACAGCATCCGATCCGTCGTGTATTGCGGCCGATACTCAGCAGTTTGTGGTGAATACCCCTCCCACGGTGGGTTTTACGGGTTTACCCATCTTGGTATGCGCCAATGCGGCCCCGTTTACGTTAACGGGCAGTCCGGCGGGTGGTACTTTTAGCACCAGTGCGCCGAGTGGTGGTTTGGTGGGCAATACCATTTTCCCCCAAAATATCCCGGCGGGCAGTGAATATTCGGTGACCTATACTTATACGGATGGCAATGGTTGTACCAATTCTACCAACCAAAGTTTTTTTGTATCTCCGTTGCCGACGGTGGATGCAGGTACCTACGCGCCCGTTTGCGTGAATGGCCCATTGGTCAACCTCGTTGGAACTCCGGCGGGTGGTACTTTTAGCGGAACCGGCGTTGTTGGAACAACGTTTAACCCGTCGTTTGGTACCCAAACCATCACTTATACTTTTACGGATGCTAATGGCTGCACGAACAGCGACCAAACGACAATCACGGTGAATCCGTTGCCAACGGTAAATGCAGGAACCTATCCGCAATTGTGCGCGGATGCGGCCCCAATTACCTTAATGGGCAGCCCATCGGGTGGTGTATTTAGTGGTGTTGGGGTAACGGGTACTACTTTTGATCCGGGTTTTGGTACCCAAACCATCACGTATACGTATACGGATGCGAACGGCTGCACCAACAGCGCCTCGGCAACCATTACCGTTGTGCCGTTGCCGACGGTGGGTTTTACGGGTTTACCCATCTTAGTGTGCGCCAACGCGGCCCCGTTTACGTTAACGGGCAGTCCGGCGGGTGGTACTTTTAGCACCAGTGCGCCGAGCGGTGGTTTGGTGGGTAATACCATTTTTCCCCAAAATATCCCGGCGGGCAGCGAATACTCGGTCACTTACACGTACACAGATGCCAATGGTTGTACCAATTCTACCAACCAAAGTTTTTTGGTGGCCCCGTTGCCCACGGTGGATGCGGGTACCTACGCGCCCGTTTGCGTGGATGGCCCATTGGTCAACCTCGTCGGAAGCCCGGCGGGTGGTGTGTTTAGCGGCGTTGGCGTGAGCGGAACCACCTTTAACCCTGCCGTTGGTACTCAAATTATCACCTACACTTTTACGGATATTAACGGCTGTACGAACAGCGACCAAACGACAATCACGGTGAATCCGTTGCCAACGGTAAATGCAGGAACCTATCCGCAATTGTGCGAAAACAGCGCTCCCATCACCCTGACGGGCAATCCGGCGGGCGGTGTATTTAGCGGTGTTGGGGTAACAGGGAATACG
>JAAFJN010000052.1 GCA_013298845.1 Chitinophagales bacterium | reverse complement strand
AAGTTACCAGTACAAGGACGATTGTGACCGCGGTTGACTGAGCGAAGTCGAAGGCAACCGCTTCGCCAGTATGATGTGAAAAGAGCAACTCAAATTCCCTCATTTCACCGCGCATTTCCCACGAGAAATAGATGCCTTCTGCATGACAAAGCCACTGTGCGTTGAGCGGTAGCCGAAACACAGCGGCAGCAAGGCACGCAGCGGGTGGGCAAGGCGGGCATGGGATTGCTGAACATCGCCGCTTTCAGCCATTCGCCAGTATGATGAGGATTGCCCTTCGGCTGCCGCTCAGGGTAACGCGGTTTGTGGGATAATTTTCAGCCAAGTTACCAGTACAAGGACGATTGTGACCGCGGTTGACTGAGCGAAGTCGAAGGCAACCGCTTCGCCAGTATGATGTGAAAAGAGCAACTCAAATTCCCTCATTTCACCGCGCATTTCCCACGAGAATCAGATGCCTTCTGCATGACAAAGCCACTGTGCGTTGAGCGGTAGCCGAAACACGGCGGTATTAATGCACCCAGCGGGCGGGCACGGCAGGGCAGAGACAGAAAAAACAATCAAATTCCCCCAAGTGGGCACAGAAACGCCGAGGTTCCTACCTCAAAACACCCCACACTCCCCCGCTTTTTCCCGGATAACCTTGGAAAAAGACAGGGCTTTTTTCACCAAAACTTCCGTATCCGCCCATTCTTTGGCCATGAGGGCATCCGCGCAGGCTTGCCAACCGGCCTTGGATGCCGTTACCAGGGCTGCGCAACTGCGGCATTTCGAGGCCAGCAGATCATTTTGGTAAAACACCTGTTCGGCGTGTTCGATCTTTTGGGCCAAAATGTGCATATCTTTCGACGCCAGCCCGTCGGTGAGTTCATCTTCAATTTGTTCGGCATTAGAGCGCATAACATCGGCGATGGACAGCGTTTTTTCGCTTCCTTTTTGCGCATTTGCCAATCGGCAGGCCGCCACGGCATCGCGCATTTTGAAGGCTTGTAAACGGGCCTCCTGCGCCCGCAACAGGAGCGAAGTAACGTCTTTTTCTTTTACAAAATGCACCCAATTGCATTGGTTTCGGCCTATTTCGGCGGCTACCCGCGCACCGTGACAATACAGCCCCATCAAGGCAATGGTGTTAAAATCTTCGTGCGATTCCATGAGTTTAATCAGCAAATTCGATACCTCCGGCACACTTACCGCGTCGTTCAGGCGCGTTTCGAGGGTGACCGCCGTGCGTTCGACCAATTGCAATATTTCCTCACTATCTACGGGCGTATCTTGCGAAAAAATGGGGCAGGAACTAAAAAAAGACAATAAAAGGACGACAACAAGTTTGTTCATGGCGTTTAAATGGTCAAAAAATGAAAGTATTACTATCAAAACGCAAGGTAACGCCAATTGTTTTAAAGTGAAAAGTGAAAAGTGAAAAACGAAAAGTGAAGCGTGAAAAATGAAGATAGGGGAAGCGAGGGGTATCTTGTAGTTGTATTCTGTTAAAGCAATAGGCAAATCCTCGTATGTTTGCGCGATTGTATTCGCTCCTTAACAAAAAACGAGTGCACTACGACGGGCAAAACAAATTCAACAAAACATGGCAACAAAATTATCCGACGAATTAAAAACGGCCATCTTGCGGCTCCCCGCCAAAGACAAAGACAAACTATTGTTGCGCTTGGTGACGAAGGATAAACTATTGGTAAAACAATTGGAATTTACGTTGCTCGAAGACAGTGCCACGACCGAAAACCGCGCCGATAAAATTAGAGAACAAATACAAAAAATATTTGCATTCACCGCAGCGGGAAGAACGTCTCCGGGTTATTTGCTGATGGATTTTAAACACCTGAATCCGCTCATCACCGAACACGTCAAAATCACCAAAGACAAATTTGGGGAAGTGATGCTCACCATTTTTTTACTCACCACGGGCCTGCGCCTCAACCAAGACACTTTGCCCAAATTTCAGATGAACCGCTTCGATACCCTCGCGCCTTATTTGGTGCGCAGAATCCAGCAATTATTGACCAAAATACCCAAATTACACGAAGATTATTACTTCGAAATTCGGCGCGACCTGAACGAATTATTAGAACTTATCTACGGAATTCCGCCCCTTGCCGCTTACGCCCGCGAAGCCCTTTTGCCCAAAAAATGGGACTATTAACCTACAAACGGGTTCTAAAAAACACGCCCTGCTGCCCGGTGACAGTTTGCATCCAGGCGATTTGCATGGGCGAACGTTTGTAAAAAACCAGGTCTAACCCTACCCCGGTGGCGTACAACGGTCGGTTCGTGAGTGCATTGTTATTAAAGAACCACGGATCGTAAGCATACCCAAAATCGTTTAAAATGCTGACGTAGGCTTCCGTCCCGATAAACTTACACCGCGAACAGACTTTTTTGATAAATTTCGGGTAGTGAATATCGCGGTTAAAAAATTTGGCCCGCACCGAGGTTTTTACCACGCCCAAATCCAAACCATCCATCACGTAATATTCGTAACCACGCACCAAATCGGCACCGTAACCCAGCGATTGGTTGTTAAAATAAGGTGGTCTTCGCCGGGGCAGGCTGTACCGCAGTCGGATACCCGTTTCCAAACTCAGCCATTTGTTAAACGACGTGAATTTGCTCGCCTCAAAACGCAGCCGGGACAAAAACAAATCGTCGCCGGGCAACAATCCATTTTGCCGAAACTCAAACAAGGTATTCCAGCCGTGCATCGGGTAAGCGCGAATGTCGCGGTTGTCGAACGAGTGCGTATACACAAAACTATTGTGTTGCTGCGTGGTAACACCCGGCGCGAAAAAATCGGGGTTAATTTCGTTGGCAATAGTATCGGCAATGCGGGTGTAACGGTGTTCGAGCAAAAACGAATGGAAGTGAAAAAGCCCTGGTCGCCAGGTCAGGCTCAGTTCGCCGGTGTAGCGCTGAATGGCGTAGATTTCGGGATTGGAAAAAAACACCAGTTTGTTGTTCAGCGTGCGCACGGCCACCTCACGCGTACGGGCGTACGTGAAGGCCAATTGCATCCCGATGGTTTGTTTTCGGTTGATGGTGGGCGTCAGGTACCGCGCACTAAACCGTTGGTTATACCCGGCGGTGGCGGTCAGGCTCATAATATCGGCGTGTCCGGTGATGTTTTTTTGGGTGTAATCGCCGCCGTAATTGGTGCGTTTGAGCGAGCGGTTAAATTCCGTCCACCACACGTTAAAATTGCGGTCCACGAGTTCAAAAACGGGCGATGGAAACCAGTACCAGGCTTCGCGCACTTTCAGGCGGAGGCTCACGTGGTCGCGGGAATTCCAGCGCGAGACCACAAAGGTAACATCGTTGAATATTTGCAGATTAACCACGCGGTTGCGGTTGCGCAGGAGGATTTTGTCGAGTTCATCTACCGCAATAGAATCGCCCGGTTGAATATCCAATTCGCGGAGAATCAGGGGTTTGCGCGTAATTTTATTGCCCTCAACTACGATGGAATCAATTTTTACAAAAAAAATTTGGGTAGAATCCATATTATTTTGGGCAAACAGGCGCGTGCACCAAAATAGTAGAATCAGGGTAAAAAAGCGGCGGTTTTTGGATAAAAAAGGCAAAAAAACGATCAATTTTATGGATGAAAAAATGTGGCTTTGGGCGCAAGCGTGCGTCTATACCGGTGCAAAAAAACACCTAACTAATTGATTATTATAAAAAAAGGCGCACTTTTTGCAAATATCACATTACTTTTGTCACAAAATAATCCAATAACGCATGGACGCCTTAATTCAGGACCCTTTAATGTACTGGTTAATATGGACGATTGCGACTGTCATCGGTATCGTTTTAGGTTGGTCGTTGCGCGCTTCGTGGCGCGAAAGGGCTATCTTGCAAGCGTATGAACAGAGCGAGCAGGAACGCGCATCGGTTGCGCATTTGTACGGCCAGTTAAAAAATCAGCACGACCAAAAAGCCGCCGAAATCAAACGGCTTTCGTTAGAATCATCCCACCTTCGCCAGCAACTCGCCGCGCTGGATTTGGAAAGCGCTACCCGCGAATCCCAAAAACAGGCAGCGGCCGCGCAATTGGCCCAAGCCCAGGCCGAAGCCGCCCACGCCGTTGAAAAGGTCATGCTATTGGAAGAAAATATCCGTTTTCTCCGGATCCGCGACCAGCAATTTGGGGCCGAAATTACCCGCCTCCACGAAGAAGTACAGGGTTGGAAACGCCTCCAACGCGATTTCTCCGGTATGCTCAACCAAATCCAACAATTGGAAACCCGCTCCACTCAACTCGAACAGGAACGCAATGCCCTCCACTTGCAATTAGAAGCCTCTAAAGTAGAAATATCCAACCTCCAAAACAGCCTCGCCATGCTCAATGCATCCGCCGAAGGCGACTCCGATCAAAGGGATTTTACTAATCCGGCCGGAGATTAGTTAGTGATGAGTGATGAGAGATGGTCATTTTAGGAAAGCGGATGAATTGAAGATGTAAAAAAATGAGTTATAAAATTTTGGTAGTTTTAAAAAAGGAGTTAACTTTGTCGCAATAACCATTTACCCTGATGATCGTTTGCACCGTCATAACCATTTTGCACCGTCCCGCAGCCTTCCCTTTGGTAGGTTGCGGGACGGTGGTTTTTGGTGCGGACGAGAGTTACTTATACGCAACAGCGACAAAGTAAAATACGCTGCGTGTTTTAATTTGTCGCTGTTGCGTATAAGGGTAGTTCTTGGTAAAAAAATAAAAAATGATTGAAAAAATAAATAACATAAAATTGCTGATTGGAAGCGGCGAAACAAAGGCGGCACTTGATATGCTTGTTCAAGTACTACAAAATACCAAAAGTAATTATTTGGATACCGCAATCCTGATTCAAGGTCGATTTAGTGAATTGGAAAAAAAATCAAAAATTGAGTATTCCATTACTCAACAGGAAGCAGACATTTTTCGCAACCAAATTAACCATGCTTCATTGAGTCTATTAGATTCAATTACTCAGAAATATGACATGGAAGATAGAATTCATAAATATGCCATACAAAACAAAGTAAACAAATTAATATACGTTGTTCTATTGGTTCCATTTTTCCTTCTTTGTTGGCAATTAAAAATAATTTATGGACAAATTAAAATTTATCAAAATGAATTAGTAAAAAAAGAAGAGTATATTAAAACTCTTGAATTTAAATCACAGACAATAACATACATGGCGAATGATATTAAATCAAATTTTCCTGAAATTGATAATTTTATTAACGAATACAACCAATTGCATATATTGCACCTTGATGCAATAAGAAATGGCAACCTAAACTTAAAAAGTGAAATCGTAAATAAAATTCACCAACTGCCATCAAAATATGGTTTAGACAAACCTAATCGCTTTACAAAAGAACAAGCGAGTAAAGTTCAAGAAATTAAGACGCATATGACAAATATTAATGGAAGTGGAAATGGAAATATAAAAATAAGTGGGGATGGAAATAAAATATCACAGTTGCCAAAGTAGCCCACACAATAAATAAACCAAGAACAATACATGGTCACACATGGCGGCGAAAGCCCGCTCGCAAAACCAACGCTCGCCGCCACGTCGCCCATGGTCAAGTTGGCAAGACAATAACAACAGACCCGCCACCAAAAACACCATTCAACCTGAATACCGCAGCCAAAATCCGCCCACCAACGCTGCATCAGGTACATGACCAGGTCACTAAGTACAAGTTGACATATCAACTTAAAGTCCTTATCTTTGCGGCAATTTTTACAAAAAATGGCTAAAAAACGAATCCGATTCGATTGGGCGATGAAAAAAATGCTTCGCCACAAAGCCAACTTCTACCTCCATCCATTGCTAATTTTATCCAATCATCAATATGGCAGCATACTACCACATACTGACACCGTTTGAAATATCAATACAAGATCATCCAGACCTTGAAAATCAGTTTATCAGCACTTTTGGCGATGATTTTATCTTAAAAAGTACCAATTGGATTGAACGATTTAGCCCATTGCTTCCAAATGGACAAAGATTAGATTGGTCATATCATGAGAAAACGTTTGCTTTACCCGATAAAGTTGTCCAAAAGGAATTTTCAAACTTTGCTTATGTCTTTTTTGAAGAATGGCGAAACCTTTATGAAGCAAAATTTAAAGGCAAATTTTATGCTACACAGATGACAGCCGAAGACTTGAAATTGCAGGTTTCAAAAACCAATTCTTTGCTCAGCCAGTATCCCTTGGCAAGCGATCAATTGGAGAAAAAACTGAAAGATTTGGAAGATAACTATTTCTTTGCAATTGAAGGGATTTATCCCCAAGTTGTTTACCATGGCTATCCGCTTAAAACTGAAAAGCATACATCTCTATTGGCACTTAATTTCCTACATTCCTACGAAAAAATGGGCGTTTATCCGGACGAATATGCAGCGATGTTCTTATTGGTAGACCTCATCAAAGAAAAATACAGCAAGCAATTTGTGCTGGCCAAACATCTCTTTATTGCAGGGTATTGAATCCCTTTTGTGAAAATTTTACCAACGAAGATGAGGGTTTAAAAATGGCTTTTATCGAAGCGGACAAAGGTGTTTCCAATAACGACATATCGCGGCTGACAACCGTCCCACCCCTACTCCCCCCTCAAACTCTCCACCGGATTCACCAACGCCGCCTTGTAACTCTGAAAACCGACCGTCAACAAAGCAATGACGATGGCACCGCTGCCCGCCACCAAAAACACCCACCATTCGATTTGGATGCGGTAGGCAAAATCCGATAACCAGCGCTGCATCAGGTACCAGGCAATGGGCGTGGCGATCACGATAGCCAGGGCTACCAGTTGCAAAAATTCCTTAGCCAACAAACCCGTAATGCCCAGCACCGAAGCGCCCATAACTTTGCGCACCCCAATTTCTTTGACCCGCCGCTGGGCCGCAAATACCGCCAGCCCAAACAAACCCAAAGCCGCAATAAAGATGGTTAAACCCGCAAAAATGGCCATTAATACGCCCGTTTTTTGCTCCGCCGCGTACGTGCGGATAAAATAATCGTCCATAAAAGCGTAATCCAGCGGTTCGTCGGTGCCGGTTTGTTTCCATTGTTGCTCAATGGCCGACAACAGCGGCGCGGCTTCCCCCGATTTTACTTTCAAAATCAACCCGCCGCCCGGTTCCAGCACCATCACCAACGGCGCAATGGCCTCGTGCATGGACTTGTAGTGAAAATCTTCCACCACCCCAACGACCGTGTACGTGGAGCCGGGCTTTTTGCGGTTGGTCCACGTCAATTGGTGCCCGATGGCTTCCGCTTCGTTCCAGCCAAAGGCTTTTGCCGTCGCCTGATTAATGATGATCGCCGATGAATCGGTGCCAAATTCGCGGGAAAAATTGCGCCCTTGCAGCACTTTCATGCCCAAAACGGGGATATAATGTTCGTCCACGCTATACCGTAACGTGCGCATCATTTGGTCCGATTTGCCGTCGGGATAGACCACCGAATTGTTGTTATTGCTCGGTCCGGCTGGTTTAAACGTGGAAGTCGTAATGCCTTGCACCCGCGTATCCTGCGCGAGCCATTCGCGGAAAGCACCTTCTTGTTGACCCAAAACCCCGGAATTCTCCAATACCAACACATTCGTGCGGTCGTAACCGGCTTTTTTCTCCTGTATAAATTGTAATTGCCGGTAAACAACGGTTGTCGCAATCATGAGCACCACCGAAATCACGAATTGAAATACCACCAATCCCCGGCGTAATCCGGCGTGAAACCCCGATGTGGTGGTACCGCCTTTTAGCACCGACACCGGTTTAAAACCCGATAACAGCACCGCCGGATAACTACCCGCCACCAAACCTACCAACAACATAAACGCCAGCATCAGGGCGGCAAAGGCGGGAGTTCCGGCAAAACCGAGGGGCAAGGCCAGACCGGTAAAAGACCGGAAATAAGGCAACGCCACGTACACAACGCCCAAGGCCAATGCAAACGAAACCGCCGAAAGTAGGATGGATTCGGTGAAAAACTGGCCCATTAAACCCGCTTTTGACGAACCAATGGCCTTGCGAACGCCTACTTCTTTGGCCCGCCGCGCCGCGCTGGCCGTGGACAAATTCATAAAATTAATGCAGGCAATCAGCAGTAAAAACACCGCCACCGAACCAAATAACCACACGTACCGCACGTCGCCGCCGGGACTGAGATCAAATGTAAAATCGGAGTGCAGGTGAATATCGGTGAGGGGTTGCAGGAACAAACCAATTTGATTGCCCGCCTGCCGAAACTCCGACAAGGAAACGCCCATACCCGCCTGAAACTGCGGCCCCATGTTTTTATCGAGCAGTTGCGGCAGTTTGGCCTCCAATTGCCGGTAGTTGTAGTTTTCGGGCAACAGGACATAGGTATAAAACTCCGATTGCATCCAGGAGTCGCTTTGTGCCTCCGGCATACCGGTCATGGTGTGCAAAATATCAAACTGAAAGTGTGAATTGGCCGGAATATCTTTCATCACCGCCACTACTTGCACCGGGTCGCGCCAATTTTTCATGGTAAAACTTTTGCCAACTGCGTTTTCGGCCCCAAAAAGCCGTTTGGCCCAGGTTTCGGACAACACCACCGCGTTGGTTTGTTCCAGGCCCCGGCGCGGACTACCATTCACCACGGGCAGGGTAAAAAATTCAAAAAAATTGGGGTCCACAAAGGCCATTTTCGCGTCCCGGAAGGTTTGGTTATTGTGCAACACCGTCATGGTATGGGCATTGCGCAAACGGGTGGTATTTTGTACTTCGGGAAAATCGCTGCGCAAAGCCGCCGCCACCGGAGGCATCGCAAACGGTTCCCGCACTTTCCCGCCGTTGATATCGGCCCGAAAAACCACGCGCACCATCCGGTCGGCGTTTTGGTGAAAACGGTCGAACGATAATTCGGAATACACGTACAAACCCAACAGCAAACTGGCGGCCAGACCAATGGCCAAACCTCCCACGTTAATCACGGTAAACAACCGATTTTTTGCCGACGTACGCAGCGCGATTTTTATATTGTTTAACAGCATTGTTTTTCTTTTTGCAAAATGAATGGACTATTGGTAAAACAATAGGCGTGCCATTTGGAAAAACAGTTGATAATCAACATTTTACAAAAAATACAACTGTCCGGTTATGAACAAAAAGCGGCTAAAAACGGACGGTTTGCACTGAGGTTCAGGTTATTCGGATTTGACGAAATGGCTGGCGAATCCGCCTTCGACCCAAAGCCAATAGTTACCGGAGGGCCATCCAGCAACGGAAATGGGCTGCCGGGAAGTAATAATCCCCCGCGCTATAAGCCGGCCATTGGCATCGTACACAACATAAGTGCGCGGCTGTGCGTCCGGGAGTGTAACGTGGAGGTAATTACGCACGGGATTGGGTGTAATGGACAAAGCCCGGTTTTGTGGTTCATGGCCATCTACCGGCACCACAAGCGGCGCACGCCAAACGCCAAGCGAACCGGTGCCCATGTACAAATAACCATCGTGTGCCCCCAACGCCAACATCCCCACCGCCGGTATATTGTCACCGGTGCCGGAGATATTGGTCCACGTATCGCCAAAATCACCGGATGCGAAAAAACTGCTCCTCACCTGCCCAAAATACAAAATACCTTCGGCGGAAAACACCACCGGATGTACACCCGCAATGGTAAAGTCGGGGGTAAGAACGCCGGGTGCCTGGCTCCAGGTAAACCCATTGTCCAAAGACCGCCACAAAAATGGCTGACCATCGTCAAACCCATCGTTAAAGGCGTAAAATTGGCCGTTGGCGTAATACACACGCGTTTCGGAATCGGGTTGAATATCCGGCAAATACGTCCAGGTAGCGCCCCAATCGTGGGTAATATGGCATTCCAATATGGAGAAAGCATTGCGATAAACGATTAAAAAATGGCCGTCGGCCCCCACGATATTTTGGTAAAAAATAAAAAACGGATCTTCAATCGGTGTCCAGGAAATGCCCCGGTCAGTAGAATACACGCTGCGGTACGGGTTAAACAAGTACAACACACTATCCAGAAAAACCAAACGCTCCAACGGAATATCCGATGGCATCCATAGAACGTAGGAAAAATCGGGTTGAAATGCGTTACCCACCCCGATGGCTTTGTATAAAAAACCGTTGGTGCCCACCATCAAAAAAGTATCTTCAATGGCGGCAAACGAACGTATTTCAGACGGCATTTGGGTTTGAAGCCAAAGCGTATCCCAAAGTTGGGCCGTTTCCCGGTACCGAAAAACACCCGTTGGCCCAACCGCAACCATACCTTTCGGCGTTGGTAAAAACTGCTGAACCGATCCTTCGGGCAGTCCGTTGTTGGCAAAAGAATTCGTTGGTGTCTGGCCATCCGTCCGGATGCGGTACAATCCGTTACCCCCCGCGGAATACAGACCATTATCACCGCCCCCGGCAATGGGGGTACCCAATAAATAATGATCCGTCCAAAATGGCTTAAATGTATACGTCGGAGCCACCAAACCATTTTCGGGCGTAACGGTAGTAAACGGAAAAACCGAACGAAAAACCGTTCCGGTACCGGTGAGCAGGGTATCGCCTTTTTGTCCGAAATAAAAAGAAGCATCGTGAACGGCGGGGTGCACCGAAACCGGTTCCCACGACAAACCGGTATCGGTGGTGGCAAAATACGAACCGGAATTATAGTCGAAAATCAGCACATTGCTGCCGTTGGCAAACCTCAAATCCGGGTTGATATTGCCGGGCGGAAGTGGTAAAGTGTCCCACTGTTCCGGGTCGCCATCGGTATAATAAATTTGAAAAAAGGAATACAAATACAAACGGTTTTTGCCCCGAATCAAAGAAGGATTAGGTGGCGTCGCCAAACTAAACGTCGCCGCTTGAAAAAAGGCCGGTTTCGTCCAGTTTTGTCCGCCGTCGGTGGAATAATAGACACCTTCTCCCGGCCCGAAATTGAGTAAAATCCAATCTTCGTACAAGGCAATTCGCCGTAAAATAGGCGTGTAAGAAGCCGAACCAGCGGGTAAACCAACCGTATCCCAAGTGGTGCCCGTATCGGTACTGTAATATAAAATCGGGGTTTCTTCCCCCGAATACAACAGCACGGCCACCCGGCCTTCCCAGGCATCTACCTCGTATATATTGCGAAAAGGCAAGTCTCCTTGCCCCAGTTCCAGTACTTTTTCCCACTGTTCACCTTCGTTAGCGGAGCGATACAGGCCGTCCACCATCACCATGAACAAGTTTTTTGTTTCGGTATCATAAACAATACTTTGGCACCCGCCTCCTTTAATACCGGGTAATAGTGACCATGAAAGCGGCGTTTGAGCGGCCAGCGGGAAGTAAATACCCAGTAATAAGAAAATAAAAAAGTATTTGTATCGCATTGTCAAACAGTATTTAATGACAACAAAGATAATACCCGGCTTCAAAATGCTGCTTCGATCGGTTGTGTTAACTTTTACGCGGGTTACATTTGCCCCAATATTTAACAGTTAACCGTTCAAACATGGCAAACATCTATGGCGCATTGGTGGCGCTGCTTTTATTTTCGGGTTTCACGGGTTGGGCGCAAACCACCGTTTTTGCCAACGGCGACGATGGGTATTTGTGTTACCGCATCCCAGCCATTGTAAAAGCCCCCAACGGCGATTTATTGGCTTTTTGTGAAGCCCGAAAACAAAGTTGTGCCGACCACGGTAATGTAAAAATTGTGCTCAAACGAAGCCGCGATAACGGTGCAACGTGGAGTGCACTGCAAATCGTGGCCGAGAATGACTCCTTTCAGGCGGGTAATCCGGCACCGGTGTATGATTTGACAGATAAAAAACACAAAAAAGGGCGTTTGTTTCTGTTTTACAACACGGGAACCCTGGCCTCCGAACAAGCAGTGCGTGAGGGAAAAGCCATGCGGGAAATTTGGTACAAAACGAGCACCGATTACGGAAAAACATGGTCAAAACCGGTCAATATCACGCGTTTTGTGTCTAAACCCAACCATCCGGCGGTGGATTCGGCGTACCGTTTCAAAGAAGATTGGCGCAGTTATGCCAATACGCCGGGCCACGCTTTGCAACTCACCAAAAGGCCACACAGAGGGCGGCTTTTTATCCCTGCCAACCACTCCGAGGGGCCGCCTAAAGCGCAGGCACGCGACTATTTTGCCCACGGTTTTTACAGCGACGATCACGGCAAAACGTGGGCTATCACGCCTTCCATTCCTTATCCGGGTAGTAACGAAAGTACCGCTGCCGAACTGTCTAACGGCGGTATTTTAATGAATATTCGCAACCAATCGGGCGACCATAAAAACCGGATTTTGGCTTTTAGTAAAAATGCCGGTGCCACCTGGGATACCATATACAACGAACTACAACTACCCGATCCCGTTTGCCAGGGCAGTATGCTCCAATTTACCAATTCCAAAGGGCAGCACGTTTTGCTTTTTTCCAACCTCAACCATACATCCCAACGCGAAAACCTCACGTTGCGCATCAGTTACGACGACGGAAAAACGTGGCCCATCTCCCGCGTCATTTGTGCCAGTAGTGCCGCTTATTCCGATTTGGTCATCCAGCAAAATAAACAAATTGGTATTTTATACGAAAAAGATAACTACACTAAAATTGTGTACGAAAATAGTGAAGAGTGAAGAGTGAAAAGTGAAGAGTGAAGAATTGCCGGGCCTTGTGTTATTTTTTACTACTAATGTAAAAATAAACTAAGCGTAGCGTATTCATTTTAAATATTTTAAACAAATAAAACACGCTGCACTTAGTGTTTCTTACTTTTTTTATTCTCCCGTGGTGAAAATGAACATGCAACGTCGTGTGTGGCATAAAACTACCAAATCATTCAGATTTTGCAGATTATACACATTTCGTTTTTAGGGGAAAATATTTTTTAAACCATTAAAAATCAACACTTTTCACTATTCACTATTCACTTTTCACTTTTCACTTTTCACTTTTCACTTTTCTCTCATTTCCAAACCCCGCCAATACCGGCTTCCCAAAGTTTTTTATTGAGGGCCGGGATTTCCTTGTCCAACATATCGGTGGCGCGGCTTTTGAGGGTTTCCCAGCGAGCGTCCAATTCTTTTTTCAGGTCCAAAGAAGGCTGATTAACCACGGGAATATCGCTTTCCGTTTGGTTCATCATAAACATGTAATCAGCAGTGAACTTATTGGGGAAGTTTTCCACGTCGTCGTAGGCTTTGGATTTACGCTGCACCATGTCTTCGTCCCAGGCTTTCATTTTGGCCACCAATGCCCCGATTTCCGTGGCCAGCGCCGCCTTGTTTTTTTGACCAGCCAACAGCGTTTGTAAAGCCTCCAATTGGGCGCGTTTATTGGCCAAATTATCCACGTATTCGTGCATGGAACGGACTTTGTTTTCCATGTCCATCATCACGGCGTGGTAGTTTTTGTAATCGGCCATATTATTGGGGTACAAAGGATTGGGCAAAATTTCGGCCGTGGTGCTCACCTGCTCTCCATTGGCGTTGAGGACAAACGTGTATTTGCCGGGCATGGCCTTGTGTCCACCGTAACTCACCTCAAAATAAGCATCTTTTACGCCGGTGGTGCCGGGGTAACGCATATCCCACACAAAACGGTTGAGGCCCTTTCCGGCGCTCAAACGTGGTTCGGGACCGGGGCCGCCATCCCAGGATTCAAACGTAGAATCTTTCACCGAAGTAATGGTCCGCACCAAATTCCCCTCCGCGTCTTTGATATCGAGGGTAACGATACCACCTTTTTTGAGTTCGGGCAATTGGTAGTACAACACAATTCCGTTGGCCGGATTCACACCGCCTTCCGCCGAAGTCCCACTGAACGACTCATCCGTTTTGTTGAGTTCGCTGCGGCCATTGGCCAAATACGCGCTCTCCGGTTGGTAGAACACGACGCCTTTGTTGCCGTCTTTTTTGAACTGACGCACCAGTGTCAAATCGTCCAAAATCCAGTACGAACGCCCGGAAGTGGCCGCAATCAGGTCGTTTTGGTGCACGCGCAAGTCCGTAATGGGCGCAATGGGCAGGTTCAATTGGAACGGTTGCCATTGTTTACCGCCGTTGTAGGAGATAAACACGCCCAATTCCGTACCCGCAAACAGCAGGTCTTTTTGCACATTGTCTTCACGCACAACCCGCGTGAAAGCATTATCCGGCAAGCCCGTGGTGATTTTTGTCCAGGTTTTGCCGTAATCGGTGGTTTTGTAAATGCCCGGTGTATGGTCGTTGAACTTGTAACGGGTAGTGGCAATATACGCCGTGGCCTTATCATGGGGCGATACCTCAATGGCATTCACGAGGCACTCTTGCAAACCCGCCGGGGTAACGTTTTTCCAGTTTTTTCCGCCGTCGGTAGTGAGGTGTACCAAACCATCGTCGCTGCCGGTCCAGATCACCCCTTTTTCGAGCGGCGATTCCATAACGTAAGCCAGGGTGCCGTAGTTTTCGGCTCCCACCGCTTCGTTGGTATACGGTCCACCGCCTTTGCCTTGTTTATCCTTTTCGTTGCGGGTCAGGTCGGGCGATGCTTCTTGCCAGGTGCGCCCCATATCGGTGGTTTTGAGCAGGTATTGCGCGCCGTGGTAATAGGTATTGGGTTCGTGTTTGGACCAAATAATGGGCGCATTCCAGTTGAAACGGTATTTGTTGTCTTTGGCGTCGCGGCCCAGGTATTGAATGGGCGCGGCCATGATATTGGTGCTACCTTTGGAAACATTGTCCAACACTTCGATGGTGCCCTGGTAACTACCGCCCAATACGTAACGTGGGTTATTGGGGTCAAAGGCCAAAAACGCGCTTTCGCCCCCCGCCGAAGAATGCCAACCCGTGCGGCCTATGTGCCCGCTGCCCAATTCACGGCTGGTAATGGACACCGATGAATTGTCCTGCTGGCCGCCGTAAACGCGGTACGGGAACTGGTTATCCACGTTGATGCGGTACATCTGTGCCGTGGGCAAATCCTGGTGACTCCACGATTTACCGGCGTTGAAAGTAACCGCCGCGCCGCCGTCGTCGGCTACGATCATGTTATTGGAATTGCGCGGATTGATCCACAAATCGTGGTAATCGCCGTGGGTATTGGAAATATCTTCCCAGGTTTTACCGCCGTCGGTGGAACGGAGCATGGGCGCACTGAGAACGTACACCGTATTATCGTCGTTCGGGTCGGGGAACAGTTCGATGTAGTACCAGGCGCGTTGAATCAGGCGGTGGTCGTTGGTGATCCGCGACCAACTTTTACCGGCGTTGTTGGACACAAACAAACCACCCGCTTCTTTATCCGAATCACTTTCGATGAGCGCATAAACTTTTTGCGCGTTGGAGCGGCACACCGCAATGGACATTTTACCTTTTTCTTTGGGCAAACCATCTTCCAACTTCTCCCAGGTGTCGCCGCCGTCCACGGATTTGTACAAACCGCTGCCGGGGCCACCGCTAATGACTTTCCAGGGCAAACGACCGTGTTCCCACATGGCGGCGTACATGATCCGCGGATTGGTCATGTCCATGGACAATTCCACGCAACCCGTTTTTTCGTCCACAAAAAGGACTTTTTTAAAGGTCGCGCCACCGTCGGTAGATTTGAACAAACCCCGTTCGGCCGATGTACTGTACAGGGCACCCTGCGCCGCTACGTACACCACATCGGGATTGGTCGGGTGCACAATGATGCGCGAGATATGTTGGGTAGCGTCTAATCCCAGTTTTTTCCAGGTCTTCCCGGCGTCGGTGGATTTGTACACGCCGTCGCCGTGGTGGGTCATTACCCCGCGAATAGCGTGTTCACCCATACCCACGTACACCACGTTGGGGTCGCTTTCGGACACGGCTACGGCGCCCACCGAACCGGTTTTAAAATAACCATCAGAGATATTATTCCAGGTGGTTCCCATGTCTTCGGTTTTCCAAAGGCCACCACCGGTTGTACCCATGTAATACGTTAGCGGATCGCCCACCACACCACAGGCGGTCACCGAACGGCCACCGCGAAATGGCCCGATATTGCGCCACTTAACGGGTTTAAAATAGTTTTGCGGGTCATTGTCGGTACTTTGGGCGGTCACGTGTGCGCACGCCAGCAGCAGCAACGCCGCTAGAATAGTCAATTTTTGCATGAATAACGAGGCATTAAGTTTAAGTTGGGGCAAAAATAGCAAAAAACGACTTTTAACCTTTTAAAACCACCATTACATTCCCTTTTTTATGCCCCTGCTCCACTGTTTTATACACAGATTCCCGACCTTTGATCCAATTATTTGATTAAAACATGGCAGATCCAAGAATAACAAAACACATAAGAAGGTTGTACACGCTTTGGCACAGTGAAGAATCTGGCTGGAAAGAAAAGGTAAAAAAAGCCGTCACGGAGGTTTTTATCATTGTTTTTGGGGTTTCAATTTCTATTTGGCTTAATGACGAAAGGGCTTATTTCGTGCAACAACGAGATGTAAAAGCGTTTTTGCAGGGTTTAAAAAGTGATTTGACCTACGATATCGCCGAAATGAACAAGGATATTATGTCGTATCAAGGCCAAAAAGCCACTTTTGAATTTATTTCGAGTATAAAAAAGGGAGGAAAGATTGAGCGGGCCGAATTTGTCAAACACGATGACTGGTTACTTAGTTCGACCCGCCTCTTCCAAAACAACGGCAGATTTGAAGGTTTTAAATCCTCGGGAAAAATCAGTTCCATTGAAGATCCCCAACTTCAAACGGCCATTATGGACCTTTACCAAGAAGACATTCCCATTTTGTTAAACAGTACGGACGGGTATTTAGACAGCAAAAAATACTTTTTGGATTTTATTGTAAAAAACCGCAAAAGAACGTCCGATACAACGTCTAATCTACTGGAGATTTTGACCTACGATGAGGCATTTTTCATCAGCCAGCGCCTGTCGGAGACCGATGAAGTAATTGAAAGATACAGCACCTGCATCAACAAAATGGAGTTTATTGTGGCAAAAATCAATAAACTGTACCCGGAATAAGGGACACCACAACATTCCCTCTTTTACGCCCCTGTTCCACGTACCGGTGCGCATCAGCGATGCGCTGAAGGGGGTATTCCTGGTCAATCACGGGTTTGAGGTGGCCCGTTTCCGCCATTTTTTGCAAAAACAAAATATCCGCTGCAACGGGGGTAATGGGTCCGGCAATCAATTGAAAACCCCGGCGAATCGAAAAGCCCGTGCCCTGCAACATTTCCCGGAGCATGGCCGCCCCCAAGATCAATGTACCTCCTTTTTTTACCACCGCCGCGCAGGCCGACACCGACGCTTTGTTGACCGTTTCGTACACAACATCGAAGTGCAGCCCATTTTTTGAAAAATCGGTTTGGGTATAATCAATAACGTGATCGGCACCCAGCGACCGCACTAATTCGAGGTTTTGGGTGCTGCAAACCGCCGTTACTTCGGCACCAAAATATTTGGCAATTTGCACCGCCGCCGTACCAATTGCCCCGGATGCACCGTAAATCAGTACTTTTTGCCCGGCGCGGAGATGGGCTTTTTGTAAAAAGCGCAAGGCCGTTGCCCCGCCAAATGGCAATGAGGCGGCCTCGGAATGGGTAAGGGCCGTTGGTTTGGGGGCAATGGGACCCGTTTCGGGCAAACAAAGGTATTCGGCATACGCCCCAAATGCCATTGTAGTGGAACCAAAAACCAGGTCACCAACCGAAAACCGGGTTACCCCGGCCCCAACGGCCTCAATTTCGCCCGAAAACACGCCGCCCAAAACCGATAATCGGGGTTTAAACAACCCAAAAAACAACCGCACCCCAAACGGGTCGGCCTTGCGCAGGCGACAATCGCCGGAAGTAGCGGCGGTAGCGTGGATGTTGATCAATATCTCGTGCTCTTTCGGGCTGGGTTTGGCGATGGACCGGATTTGTAGTACATCGGGGGTGCCGTATTGGGTGTAAACGGCGGCGTTCATTGTTGCGCTCATCATTATATTGTTTAATTATGACGCAAAGGTAGAGGCCCATTTCGCCCTGATTCATTGACTTTGGGTAAGAAAACCAACGCCTATCGTTTACCCGCTCGGTACTCCGTTGGTGATACCCCGATTAACTTGGTAAATAACCGCGAAAAATAATAAGCATCTTCCACGCCCAACAAATTGGCGATTTCTTTGACCCGCAACGCAGTAAACCGAAGGTACTGGCACGCCTTCTGCACTTTGAGGTGATTAAAATATTCAATGGGCGGAAACCCCGTCTTTTTTTTGAATAAATTGGAAAAATGAGAAGGCGATAAATGTACGGAGGCCGCAATTTCTTCCAGCATCAACGTGCGGTCGAGGTGGTTTTGAAAATACGCAATGGCTTGCGCTACCGGGTCCCCCGACGATTCCTGCACGTTATCGGCGAATTGCTCATTGTACATAAAGGTGGTTAAAAAATGGGCAAAACACAGGTTGGAATACATCAGTTGATCGCTGCCATACCCTTTTTCCAACTGCATGTAAATGGTTTCAAACAATTCAATGGTCCGCTCCGGAAACCGCAAATTACCCTTGTTATTTCCCGTTTGTTTTTGGATGAGGGACACCAGATCGGGGGCATTTTCGCCTTTAAAATGCGCCCAATAAATCGTCCAGGGTTGGTGTTCGGAAGCGGCGTAACTGTGCGGGGTATGGAGGGGCACCACAAAAAAATCGCCCTGCCGGATGTCCATTTTTTGTTGGCCAATGGTCGCCGTTCCCATACCGGCGTGGCAATAAATCAAAATATACTGTTCCGCGCCCTTGGAGCGATGCCGGTAATGAAATTTTGCCCTTGGGTAATAACCAATATCGGTCACGTACAAGTTATTGAGCAAACGGTTGCGCTCGCATTGGTCGGCCAAAATACGTTTGGGAACAACAATCGCTTTTTGCCCTTCAAAACCTTCTTTTTTCTTTGGTGCCTGCATCGTTTCGTATTTGAACGCAATAGTAAGATAATCCATCATTATCACCAAATCATCTATCCTGAAAAACCCGCCGACGCTGGACTTTTGCGCTGTACAAATGCAGTGTTGCCCACAAAGCACATCCTGTACATGACAAAACGGGTAACCGCCCATCACACGACCACCCATTAATTGTATATCGAGCAATGCACACCGACCAAGTATTCGTTTGGCAAGAAGCCGTTGTTATTCCCACGTATGGCATCGGGATACCGGAGAAAAACCCCATGTTTTTGGAAAAAAGAGTCTATCAGGGCAGCAGCGGCGTGGTGTATCCGCACCCGGTCATTGAAAAGATTTTTGACCAAAAAGAAGACCGCACGTACACGGCTCTTTTTTTGGAAAACAAGTATTTGAAAATTATGGTATTGCCCGAATTGGGCGGCCGGATTCAAATGGCATTTGACAAAATAAAACAACGCCATTTTATTTATTACAACCAGGTGATCAAACCGGCATTGGTGGGGCTTACCGGCCCCTGGATTTCCGGCGGTATTGAGTTTAACTGGCCCCAACACCACCGCCCCAGCACGTTCGATCCCATTGATTTTACCATCGAAGAAAACGAAGATGGCAGCAAAACGGTGTGGGTAAACGAGGTGGAACGGATGTTTCACACCAAAGGCATGGCCGGATTTACGCTGTATCCCAACCGGGCTTACCTCGAAGTAAAAGGGCGGGTGTACAACCGGACCCCTTTACCCCAAACCTTTCTGTGGTGGGCCAACCCGGCGGTAAAAGTAGGCGAACATTACCAATCGGTTTTCCCCCCCGATGTGCACGCGGTGTTCGACCACGGGCGGCGCGATGTATCGGAGTTTCCGATTGCAAAAGGGGTGTATTACAAGGTGAATTACGCGCCCGGCACCGATATTTCGCGGTATTCGAACATTCCGGTGCCCACGTCGTACATGGCGGTTTCGTCGAAATACAATTTTATCGGGGGCTACGAACACGATACAAGGGGTGGTTTGTTGCACGTTGCCAACCACCACATTGCCCCGGGCAAAAAACAATGGACGTGGGGATACGGTGATTTTGGCGTGGCCTGGGACCGCAACCTGACGGACGAAGACGGCCCTTACATCGAACTTATGACGGGGATTTTCACCGATAATCAACCCGATTTTTCGTGGTTACAGCCTTTTGAAGAAAAGACGTTTAGCCAGTATTTTATGCCCTATTCCGAAATCGGGCTGCTCAAAAACGCCACTAAAGAAGCCGCCCTGAACGTTGACGTTTCAGAGGGCCAAATTGACCTGAAACTGTACGTCACGGCCCCTTACCCACAAATACAAATATACATTACCAATACCAAAACCGGGGAAACGGTGGACTCCAAAACCATTAAATGTTCGCCGGAAACACCTTACCTCACGACCATTATCCTTCCGGTGCCCCATCCCGCCGAAGACCTGCGGGTGACGATTACGGATCGGGTAACGGGCAAAATATTGGTGCATTATCAACCTGATCAGCCCTCCGAAGCAGCGCTCCCCTCCCCCGCTGAAGCCGCCAAAAGCCCCGCCGAAACCAGTAATAACGAACAACTTTACCTGACCGGCCTGCACCTCGAACAATATCGCCATGCCACTTACGTCGCAGCCGATTATTACGAGGAAGCCTTGCGGCGCGACCCCGACGATGTCCGCAATAACAATGCCATGGGCCTGTGGTTGTTGCGCCGTGGTAAACCGGAACCGGCTATCCCTTATTTCAAAACGGCCATTGCCACCCTCACGCGCCGCAACCCAAACCCCTACGACGGCGAGGCGTATTACAACCTGGGCTGGGCCTTGTATTACGAGGGGCAATACGAAGCGGCGTTTGATGCTTTTTACAAATCGGTGTGGAGCGATGCCTGGCAACACGCGGGATTCCTGAACCTGGCGCGGATTGCTGTTTTGCAAAAAGAATACGATGAAGCGCTCGAATTGGTGGAAAAATCGTTGGTGCGCAACTGGAACAGCCATACCGCACGGCATTTAAAAACCTTGATTTTGAGAAAATTGGGCCGTAACACCGAGTGCCAGGCCCTGATTGAAGCATCCCTGAAAATTGACCCTTTCAACTACGGCTGCCTGTTTGAACAATATCTATTGGCGCAAACCACCAACCCCGAAAATGCCGGGGCTTTATTAACTAAATTTTACGCGTTAACGCGCACTTGGGAACATAACTTCACCGAATACGCCTGGGATTATGCCCTCGCGGGTGCTAACGAAGAAGCCATTGCGTTGCTACAACTGTTGGAAAACGGCGAAAAAACCGTTTCTCCCCTGGTTTTTTATTACGTCGGCTGGTGTTATCAGCAGTCCAACCACCCCGAAGAAGCGCTTGTTTATTTCCGCCGGGCCGCCGCCGCTTCGCCCGATTATTGTTTTCCCAATCGGCTGGAAGATGTGCTGGTCCTCCGCATGGCTATGGCGTTGAATCCCCACGACGCCAAAGCACCTTATTATTTGGGAAACTTCTTCTACGACAAACGCCAGTACCCCGAGGCCGTTGCACATTGGGAACAATCGGTGGCTTTAGCCGATGACTTTCCGACCGTTCACCGCAACCTTGCATTGGCCTACCATAATAAAGAAAATAATCCATCAAAAGCCCTGCATTCACTCGAAAAAGCCTTTTCCCTCGATGACAACGATGCGCGTATTTTGATGGAACTGGACCAATTGTACAAAAAGACCAATAAGCCCCACCGGGAGCGGCTGGATCTTTTGGAAAAATACCGGCCTTTGGTCGAATACCGCGATGATTTGTACCTCGAACGGGCGACCCTGTACAACCAACTGGGCCATTATCAGAAGGCCAAAGAATTGATTGACCACTTCCAATTTCACCCCTGGGAAGGCGGCGAAGGGAAAGTAGTGGGTCAGTTTTTGATTTGTCACCTCGAACTGGCCAAACAAGCCATTCAGTCGGGCGACCCACAAACAGCCCTTGATTTGTTGCAACGCGCCGAAAACTACCCCCTCAATTTGGGCGAAGGGAAACTCATCAACAGCCAGGAAAACGACATTGATTATTTAAAAGGTTTGGCCCTGGAACAATTGGGGCATTCAGCCGAGGCGCTGCTTCATTTTCGGCGGGCCACCGAAGGCATTAGCGAACCGGTACAGGCCATTTTTTACAACGACCCGCAACCCGATAAAATATTTTACCAGGCATTAGGTTGGCGCAAATCAGGCAATCCCACCAAAGCCGATGAAATATGTAATCGGTTGATAGAGTTCGGTATAACGCATTACGAAGATCATATTTTGATTGATTATTTCGCCGTTTCGCTCCCCGATTTGCTCGTTTTTGACGCCGATTTGGACGTAAAAAACAAAATCCATTGCCTGTATTTGCAAGGTTTGGGACACCTCGGTTTGGGGCACACCGATACCGCCAAAGAACGATTTGAAGCCGCGTTATCGCTGGATATTAACCACCAGGGCTGCCTTATTCACCTCGAAATGATGCAGTATAACCGATTATTCTAACGGCGCAAATCACGACAAAACAAAAAATTTGATTCCATGAAAAAGTACATTATTCTATATTTTGCCCTTTTAACCGCCCATATTGCAGCGGCACAATCCAGCGTTTCGTTGGCGGGCAACTGGGACCTGCAATTAGACCCCACCGACGTGGGACTTCGGGCGCATTGGTGGGAAAAAACCTTTTCCGAAACGGTCAAACTGCCCGGTTCTTTGGCCACCAACGGCAAAGGAACACCACCTACGTTGCAAACCAACTGGACCGGCGATATTATTGACAGCGTTTATTTTTTCTCCCCCAAATACAAAAAATACCGGGAGGGCGCATTAAAAATACCGTTTTGGCTCAAACCCACCACCCATTACGTTGGGGCAGCCTGGTACCGCCAAAAAGTGTCGGTTCCGGCCGATTGGGACAAAAAAAGGGTCATTCTGCATTTAGAACGCTGCCACTGGGAAACTACCGTTTACGTCAACGGCGCCTATTGTGGCACCCAAAACAGTTTGGTGGCGGCGCACCAATACGACGTTTCGGCGTATCTTCAAAAGGGCGAAAACACGATTTGCATTCGGGTGGACAATCGGGTGAAACTGCATTTAGGCCCCAATTCGCACAGTATTTCGGACCATACCCAATCGAATTGGAACGGCATTGTTGGTGATATCTCCCTTCAGGCTGACCAACCAGAATACATCGGGCAGGTACAGGTATTCCCCAATATTGCACAAAAAAACGCCCGGGTTGCGCTGACTTTACAACAACCTCGTAACCAATCATTTACGGGCAAAATTATCCTTAGGGCCGTGGCGTTACAAAACGACCAAACGCCTTTGCCCGCCGTTGAACAACCGGTACAATTCAACACCGAATCTTCCCGGCTTGAGGTCATTTATCCCATTCCGGCACCGCAACTTTGGGATGAATTTTCGCCTAATTTGTACCGTTTGACCGCCGTTTTAATCAAAAATGGGGCTACCAACGGCGCGGAAACCAGCACCACTTTTGGCATGCGCGAAATGGGCGTTCAGGGCACTCATATTACCGTGAATGGCCGCCCGGTTTTTTTGCGCGGCGACCTGGATTGCGCGGCATTTCCGGTAACGGGATACCCGCCCACCGATGCGGCTGCGTGGGATAAAATTTTTACAACCATTCAAGAATACGGTCTCAATCACCTCCGTTTTCATTCGTGGTGCCCGCCCAAAGCCGCTTTTGAGGCCGCCGACAAACGGGGCGTTTATTTGTACGTCGAAAGTCCGCTTTGGGCCAACCAAAGCAGCGCCGTGGGGACCGGCGGGTTGGTGGATGATTTTATCTACCGGGAATCGGAGCGTATACTGCGCGATTACGGCAATCACCCTTCCTTTTGTATGATGTCGTACGGTAACGAACCCGACGGCAAAAACCAAACGGCATTTTTGGGGCGTTGGGTGGATCATTTTAAAACCCAGGATCCCCGGCGTTTGTACACCAGTGCGGCGGGTTGGCCCATGATTCCCGAAAACCAGTTTCACATCAGTTACGAAGCGCGTATCCAGCGGTGGGGCGAGGGCAATAAAAGTATTATTAACGGCCAGCGCCCGCGCACCGATTACGATTGGCGCGACCTGATTAAAACCAGTAAAGTACCGTATATCAGTCACGAAATTGGGCAATGGTGCGCTTACCCCAATTTTAAGGAAATGAAAAAATACACGGGCGTGCTTCAACCCACCAATTTTGAAATTTTTAAAGAAACCCTCGAAGCCAACGGCATGGGCCAACAAGCCGAAGACTTTTTGTTTGCCTCCGGGCGGTTACAAACCTTGTGCTACAAAGCCGATATCGAAGCCGCATTGCGTACCCCCGGTTTTGGCGGGTTCCAACTGCTCGGCCTGCACGATTTCCCCGGCCAGGGAACGGCATTGGTGGGCGCATTGGATGCATTTTACGAAACCAAAGGATACACCAACGGCCCCGAATACCGCATGTTTTGCAATAGTACGGTTCCATTGGCCCGGCTGCCCAAACTCTTGTATCAAAACAACGAAACCCTGTCGGCCACCCTCGAAATTGCTCATTTTGGGGCGGCTCCGCTGCAAAACCAGGCCATTCACTGGGAAATTGTAAACGCAAAAGGCGCGAAACGACAAGAAGGCAATTTTAAAATGGACAAAATTGCCATCGAAAATAACCAATTTGTGGGTAATATAAAAATGCCGTTGGCGGCTTTTAAAACGCCCCAAAAATTAACGCTAAAAGTGGCTTTGCCGGGTACCTCCTTTCAAAACCAATGGGAATTTTGGGTGTATCCAAGTGCTTTGACCTTGGAAAAACCGAGCGCCAAGGTGATTATTACGCCAACACTTACCGCCGATATTTTGCAAAAACTCAACAATGGCGCGTCGGTACTTTGGTTACCCTACGGGCAAATTGGCAAAGAAAAAGGCGGACAAGTACAAATCGGGTTTTCCAGTATTTTTTGGAACACCGCCTGGACAAGCGGCCAAGCCCCCCACACCCTGGGCATTCTGTGCGACCCCAACCACCCGATGTTCCGGCATTTTCCCACCGAAAAACACAGCAATTACCAATGGCAGGATATTGTGAGCCAATCACAGGCGATGATCATGGACGAATGGCCAACAACCGTTGCCGCTCTGATTCAGCCCATTGATACCTGGTTCGAAAACCGCCGCCTGGCGCTGGCCTTTGAAGGAAAAGTGGGCAAAGGGAAATTGATGGTTTGCAGCATTGATTTGACAAATAACCTGAACGAAAGACTGGGCGCACGGCAAATTCGGCACAGCATTTTGTCGTACATGGGGTCCAAAGGCTTTAACCCGACCCGGGAACTGGACGTTAATTTGTTAAAAGGAATGAGCAAACCATAAAAACCACCGCAACACATGAGCCACTTTAATCATCGTTATATTCTCGGCATTTCTTTTATTTCGGCCCTCGGCGGGTATTTGTTTGGTTTTGATTTTGCCGTGATTGCCGGGGCCTTGCCTTTTCTGCGCACCGAGTTTGCGCTCAATTCCTGGTGGGAAGGTTTTCTGACGGGATCATTGGCCCTGGGCTGCATCGTGGGTAGTTTGTGGGCCGGAAACCTGGCCGACCGCTACGGTCGTCGTCCCGGGCTGATTTGTGCGGCGCTTATTTTTGCCGTTTCGTCGCTGGGCATGGCCTATTCTCCTGCGCTGTCGTTTTTCCTGTTGATGCGATTTATGGCGGGCATCGGGGTGGGTATGGCCTCCATGCTGAGTCCTTTGTACATCGCCGAAGTTTCCCCCGCGCACATGCGGGGCAGGAACGTGGCCATTAACCAATTAACCATCGTTATTGGGATTTTGGTGACCAATTTGGTCAATTACAGCCTGGCCGACAACGGTCCCGACACTTGGCGCTGGATGTTTGGCTTGGGAGCGGTACCCGCCGTTCTGTTTTTAATTGGGGTGCTGTGGTTGCCCGAAAGTCCACGTTATCTGATGAAAGTTGGTCAGGTAAACGCCGCCGAAAAAGTATTACAAAAAATTGGCCATCCCGAATTTGTAGCGGCAACCATGACCAGCATCAGCACTTCGTTGGCGGGTAGTGGTGCCGTTTCTTACCGCGCCGTTTTTGCGCCCTCGGTGCGACCTGCCGTACTGGTCGGCATTGGGTTGGCGGTATTTCAGCAGTTTTGCGGCATCAACGTGGTGTTTAACTACACCTCCACCATTTTCGAATCGGTAGGTGCCAACCTCGACCGGCAATTGTTTGAAACCGTTGCTATCGGCATTGTCAACCTGATTTTTACGCTGTTGGCGATGCGGTTGGTGGACAAAACCGGCCGCCGCCCCCTGATGTTGTACGGTGCCATCGGGTTGGCCGGATTATACCTGATTCTGTCCGTTTTGTTACAAACCCAGGCCAGCGCGGGTTGGGTTTCGTTGGTGGTTTTGTTGGCCATTGCCACGTACGCCACGTCGTTGGCTCCGGTTACGTGGGTACTCATTTCCGAAATATTTCCGAATAAAATCCGGGGAATGGCCTCCTCGGTGGCGGTCGTTTCGCTGTGGGCGGCCTACTTTTTACTCGTCTTTACCTTTCCCATTTTAGCGGAACAATTGGGGACTTACGGTCCATTTTATTTGTACGCGGTAATTTGTTTTTTGGGCTTTTGGTTTGTCAAATCCAAAGTAAAAGAAACAAAAGGAAAAACCTTGGAAGAATTGGAAGACGTGATGATGGTTCATTAGTGATAATTATAAGTGATAGGTAGTGAAAACGATGAGGAGGAGTGTTGTACGTAACGCTCCTTCCTCATCACTTGTATTGGAAATTTGTTGTATTGACGTAAAACAGTTTCCCGACCTACTAAATGCACAAAAAAAACCGCTATGTTTCGACTACCGCTCAACGCTCAGTGGCTCTGTCTTTCAGGAGGAATCTATTAACGTAGGATTTTCAGAAAAAAACTACAAAATGCAGCGTGTGCATTCAAAGTGCAACATGGCCACTCTTTTAGTTCCTCGCTTTTTACCCAATATTTCAATCCCGTAGATTCCTTCTGAAAGACAAAGCCACACGGCGGAGCGTTATGGGTGTTTTGTGAGCTGGCATACTTGGAAGTTTGTTTTATTGACGTAAAAAAAGTTTCC
>JAAFJN010000051.1:11269-32581 GCA_013298845.1 Chitinophagales bacterium | reverse complement strand
TCTTTTACCACTAAGAAAAGTAAGAATACACTAAGACTCACTAAGCGTAGAGTGTTCATTGTAAGGGTTTTAAAAAAAATATTTTTCACTATACACTCTTCACTTTTCACTATACACTCTTCACTTTTCACTATACACTCTTCACTCTAACAAGTTCTTTTGTCCAAATTTTACCTAAAGGCTTTTGGAGGCAAACATTCGTCCAAAAATGAGGTTCATAGTAAAATATTTTATTTTTGCTATGAAAAAACCAACAACACTATTATTCGTTCTTTTATTTGCCCAATTAGTGGTAACCGCCCAATTGGTGACGTTCACTGGTACGGGTGGCTTGCCCATTCCGCCGGGCGCACCCGGTCAAATGCAGGGTATTACGCAATCTGGCAATAGTGTATCAGGAGTGGGGCTTTTAGGCGAGTGCGTTACGATTGACAATGTAACCATTGACGTGCAGTACCCCTGGATAAGTGATCTCGCCGTTTTGCTGGTCGGTCCCGGCGGACAAGTACTTGATTTGTCGTCGGGAAATGGTGGTCTGGGTGATGATTATGCCGGAACAATATTTTCGGATGGTGCGCCCACTTTTATCACTTCGGGTACGCCTCCTTACACGGGCACGTTCAGACCCGAGGGCCGCGCCACCAGTGTCAATTTCCCGTACACCAACGTGCCGCCTTTGGGCACCAATACTTTTGCATCTACTTACAACGGCACCAACGCCGACGGTAACTGGGTTTTGTACATCAACGATTATGTTCCCGTGGACGTGGGTTTACTGATTAGTTGGTCCATTACGTTTAATCTGGGCGGAACCCCACCCGTGGCCGATGCCGGACCCGATGTGGTGCAATGCCAGGGTCTAAGCACCCAACTCGCGGCCAGCGGCGGCGACACTTACGCCTGGAGTACCAGTGGCAATACGGCATCCATTACGGTATCGCCGGTGGCCACTACGACTTATACGGTGACGGTCAGCAGTGCCGGTTGTGGTACCGATACCGATGAGGTGACGGTAACTGTGGTGCCTCAACCAACGGTGGCTTTTACGAGTACTTCCACGCAGGTATGTGCGCAGGGGGAATGCGTCACTTTATCGGTCAATTTTACGGGTGTGGCGCCGTTTTCGGCTTCGTATAATGTGTTTGGACCGGGAAATGTTCTGTTGGATTCTGGTAGCGCAAGTTCACCAACGGCGACCGGGGGAACGGTGCAGATTTGTCCGCCACCCAATTTGCCGCCCGGCTCTTTAACCATCACAGCCACCAGTGTCTCGGACGCTAATTGTACTTGCAACTAGGTGTTAGACTTTAGACGTAAGACTTTTTTGCCCTTCGTAGGGTGTTCTTTTACCACTAAGAAAAGTAAGAATACACTAAGCGTAGAGTAGTGAAAAGTGTATAGTGAAAAGTGAAAAATATTTTTTTAAAACCTTAAAATGAACACTATACACTTTTCACTATACACTTTTCACTATACACTTTCTAAGGTTGCACGACCAACTTCTCCGTTTTTCCGGCGTAATTTACCCAATAAATGCCCGGTGCCCAATCGCTGGTGGAGACGCTGGTAAAGGCACTTTGGGGCTGAATGACCTGCTTGTTGCGGCCCAAAACATCGTAAATTTGGATGGGTTGGTTGTTATCGGCAAACTCCTGAATCCGGATGATTACCTGCGTTTGCGCCGGGTTGGGCGCAAGGTAAAATGCGGGCGCAGCGGCGGTAATGTCGTTGGTACCGGAAATATTTTCGTTGTTGTCTTTAAAGGTGGGTGCCTGTATTTTAAACGGCCCGCTGCCGTTGGGTACCCGCGCCCACGCGAGGTCGGCTTCCTGTTGACCGTAATTGGTTTGGTCAATAATCTGTTGGTCCGGGTTTAAAAGATACACCGTTTCTCCCGAAGCCGATAATTTGAAATTACAGTGATCGGGACCATCGGTGCCATCTTCGTCGGCCCAAAAGATGAGGTAGCCGTTGGCGGGAATGGTAGTGCCGTCTGGGATTTCAAATTTCGCCAAATTCGCGGCATTATCGCTCAGGAAATACCCCGAAAGATCCACGGCATCGGTGGTGATGTTGTAAAGTTCAATCCAGTCTTCGTTGGTGCCTTGCTCATCCACGGCACCGTTGTTGTTCACGGCCACGACTTCGTTGATCACAATTTTGCCCGCTACCGTTTGGGTCGTTACCTGATACACAAATACATCGTGTTCGGCACCGGTGGGCAAATAACTCACCGATTTGGCGGTGTTATTAGCGGCGGCTTCCACGTAAAAGCGCACCCAGGTACCAAAAGCCTGCGCGGGCAAATCCGCACCGTACACCCCGTCCCCGGCGGTACCGTCGTGGTGTGCACCATCGTCGAGCATTTCAACTTTGTCAAAATTACCCGCCAAACCAGCGGTATGATACAAGGTCACCTTACTGATGCCGTTGGTGCTGCTGACGTTGGCGGTCACGTACGGAATTTCGTCGTTAACGGGCTGTACCCACGCTGCGTTTTGGCTGTTGTATAAATCAACGCTGTTAATCACCGGAGCCACTTGCGCCACTTCCGAGTTGCCATTGAGGGCATTTACGCGGTTGGTAATAAAGTTTTTTAACACATTCACTTCGGTACCAAAAGCCGCGTACGTCGTGGCTTTTTTCGGATCAGCCTGCACCAACGGGTCAATCATGGCTTTAAAATTATCCAACATGGCGTGGCAAACCGTTGGGTCCATTTCTTCAGCGATAATGGTCCGCAGGTGGGCCAGGTAACGCTGACGCCATTCGGGAATGGCCAATATTTTGTTCAACAGCGGATAATTCACCTTATTGGCGTTGTAAAACGGCCCCCAAGACGAAACCAGGTTGGTTTCCATGCTGCTATTGCCATCGTATTCGAGGGTGGTCATCAGGCCCGATACTTCGTCTTGGTAGCAGTAATAGTCCATTTTTCCTTTGTACACGTAACTATCATCGTCGGTGAAGGCAATTTCGGAGGCGAGGTGCCACAGAACGCGGTCCACGTCCATGTAATCGGGCAACACTTCGGTTAATTGGGCCGAAGGGGTATTGTTCAATGCATCGGTCACGTCCACGAGGATATCCCAGGGCGTGGCGCTTTGGGTGCTTTTGAGGGTGTAATATTGTTTGTACGTGGCGGTATCAGTGCCGAGGTAATTGAGTGCGGCCGTACCATCGCCCCAACCCGGACCGCCGCCCGGACCACCGCCGGTGGTGCCATTGGGCCGGTCGGCGCGCCAAAGGGTGCCGTTATTGTTAAAAAACCACTCTTTTAAGTAGGTTTTGTTCAATTGTTGCACGTTGGGATACAGGCCCCAGTTTTGGTTATTCAGGTACAATTGCACGTAATTGGCTTTGGCCGCCGGAATGTGCCGTTTGATTTGGTGGAGGAAAAACACCTCGCGCAAAAAAGAAGCATCCTGAAAGGCGTTGTTGAGGTTGAGGGTTTCGTAACCCAATAAATCCTGGCCGTCTTTGACAAAATCGGTGGTGATATTAAACGATTTTTTTTGCGAACTGCCCGACATGGAATAGGAGGTTTGTCCTTTAAAACGCACGCCAACGCTGTCATACACGACGTTATCTACCGTCATTTTGGCCAAAATATCGGTGTGGGATGCGTAATTACTGGTCAACAGGCTCCAGTAATTGGTTTGGGGGAAATCGAGGTAAATGGAGCGAATGGTGGCGGAGTCATACAGCCCCGTATTGGCTTTTTTGCCCAATAATAACATACGACCATCGGAGGAAATTTGCATTTCTGAGGGTAAATTTTGGGCAATTACTACACCGTAAACCAGCAAGAGCGGCGCTAAAAGGATTTTTCTCATGTTAGACGAATTTTTATGTTTACTCTAAAAACTTAAAAAAGGGTAGGGCGAAGGTAATAAAAAAGGTTGCATTCGATGTAGGGTAGTATGGAGGTTAAGGCCGGATGGTCGTCATGCGGCGAGATGTGCATCTCGGAGGTACGGAGAGATGACATCTCAAAGCGGTTCGGATTTCAGGTGGAAGATGTTTACTATTGCGCACTAAGTATTGCATATCTATCCTGACAAATATCACATCATACGTGTGCAGCGGATAGTGCAAGATTTGTTCGTTTTATGCTAACTTCCTACTTTTTTGAGGCCAAAAAAGTAGGCAAAAAAGCCTGCGGCTGACGAAAAATCCTACGATTTTGCTTTCCGTTTCCGGCCGCGCCAAAAAAACTCGCCGGACGTTGGTAGCGGGGTCTGGCGACCCGGACGCTGGTGGTGGCTCAAACAGTTTTTGGCTTCATCGGCCTCCAACGGAGCAAAATCGGGATTTTTCTAAGGCCGCTCCGGTAAGGCCGGACGGGGTTGGTGAGATAAGTCAGGATTTGGCTGTCGTCATGCGGCGAGATGTGCATCTCGGAGGTACGGAGAGATGACATCTCAAAGCGGCTCGGATTTCAGGTGGAAGATGTTTACTATTGCGCACTAAGTATTGCATATCTATCCTGACAAATATCACATCATACGTGTGCAGTGGATAGTGCAAGATTTGTTCGTTTCACGCTAACTTCCTACTTTTTCAAAGCCAAAATTAATTTTTAAACAAAATGTTTTTATATTTGCCCCGCTAATAAAAAAGGGTGGTTTTGAAGCCCAAATTCCACCAAAGCGGGCTAGTTTTTTACAAAAGAACAAAAAATATGTACACCATCGTTAATGACCTGATTGCTGATTATGTCCGTTTGCGCGGTGAATCGCCCGAATTCCTGCTTAAACTAATGCGTAAGTTTTTGGTGGAAGTACAAACCTGTACACTGACGAACCAATACCCCGACGCGGGTGATGAGGTACTCGAACGTTTCAAAAACGAATCGGGTTTTTACGAAATCAAATACCTTGGTCAAAAATTGGCCCAAATGCCCGAATGGTGGCAGGGCAGCCCCGAACGCCGGGCATTGGCGGAAAAAGTAATTGTACTTTGCCTGCGCGGCGATGAACCGCAATCGTGGCGACTCCGGGAGTTTTTTTTTCCGGAAAAACAAGGCGAAAAGGGGGACGCTCCTCCAGATTATTTTGAATTTGTACTGGAACAATGGCTGCTCGAAAAAGACCGCCGGCCGCCCGCCACCGAAACCGTCGAAGTATTGTATTACCTTAATTACGGTTTCCGAAATCAGGTTTCTCTCTGGATTGCCCCGTACGCGGCCGCGCTCGACCGGCAAAAAAAGCGATTGGCCGACACTTGGTACATTCCGCTTGCGTGGTTCGACAGTGCGGCCGAACAAACGCTCAATGAACTAATTCGTGACATTGGGGCGGCGCAGGAGCAGTTGCGGGCGCAAAATAAGTGGAAAGAAGCCCAAAAATACGATGCGGAGCCGTTGTCGCTTTTTCAGGAAATTGTTCGCGGCGATGTGGCGCAAAAAACAGTGATCACCACTTTGTTGGTGTTTTACCGGCAATTTGACAACGCGACTTTGAACAACGACGTGTATAAAAATGTCGTTAAAAAACTACTTTCCCCCGATTTTTCTTACCCCGATCTCACGCGGATCTTGCGCATGAGCAACGTGCCGCACGGTGATTTGCTGCGCATTTTTGCCCAAAAACAAAAACAAACCCCCTTGCCCGACGAATTGGTCACTTGGCTCACCCAATCGGCGGTTATGAGTAAATACCAAAAAATTCTTGACGTGCATTTTGCCCAATCGGGCGCCGCCGGTACCATCACCCCAGAGAAATTGGGCAATAGCGGTTTCCGGTCGCTGGTGGGGGCCGATGAATACAGTTACGCGCACGCACAAACCCGCGCCCGACAATTGCAGGAATGGATTGACGATGTGTTGTTGCTACTTTCGCAAGTGTACGCCGTGCAGGTGCTTTCGGTCAAAACGGTTCCCATTCGCAGCCATAATCCCTGGGAAACGCCGTTTGAATTAACCTACGTTTTTCGGTTGCCCGACGGCTCCACGCGTGAACTCACCACCACGCAAGACCGTTTTTGCGGCGATATTAACCTGATTTTGGCAAAAATGGGCATCGCGTACCGGCTTTCGTGCCAAACCGTTGCCATGAGCAAAACCCGTCACCGCAACGAACGAAAAATGTCCGGTACCCACGTTCGCCTCGTCACGACGTGGATGCTCAACGAATTCCCCGATGTATTTCCCGAAACGCCGGAGGAGTTGTCGTTTTTTGCAAGATCCTCGCGCGAACAGGCCCCCGCGCTCCTGAAAAGCCTCGCTGAAATCAAAAAAGAACGACAATTGGCCCAAAAAACCGGCGACCCTGGCGATGTTTTGCAAGATATTCGGTTTCAATCGTTTTCCGAAACGGTCATTGCTAAAATGGAAGATGCCGATGCCGTACAACCCCTGGCGGCCCATTTACTGGCCTACGCGGGCGGGGCCAAACCCGGCGAAAAATGGCTCACCAAACTGCGCGCCGAACAAAAAAAACTGGGCGATGACCCCTACGCCAAAGCCGTGTCGTATCTGCTCGAAAACGTGTATCGCCTCGAATTGTGGTACGAAGAAAGCCGCCTCGAAGCCATCAAAGGGATGATGTGGGCGTTGTCGCAGGTGCCCCAACGGCAGACTTTTGGCCTGCTGCGGCAAGTGACCGAATATGCTTACGCCAAAGTGCCGGGCAAAGGCCCCCGCGCCGCCGGATTGGGTGAAATTGGGTTAAAAATCTTCGCCGGTTCGGGGGTGGGAGAAGGGTACGCCCAACTTTCGCTCATGCGCGCCAAATGCAAATACCCCCGGTTTAAAAAAGCGTTGGACAAAGCCGTTCAGTCATTTAGCGCCAAAGCGGGCCTGAGCGAAGCGGAATTGGAAAGTATGCACGTGGATGATTTTGGCCTGCAAACGGGAAAATTGGAACAAATGATTGGCGATTACGCCGCTATTATTTCTGTTGAAAACGAAAAAGCGCACCTGCAATGGCTCGATCCCAAAGGCAATGAAATGAAAGCCGCGCCCTCGGCCCTTAAAAACAGCCATGCGACCGAACTAAAAGCCACGCAATTGCTGCACAAATCGCTGCAACAAACCCTTTCGGCCCAGCGCCAACGCCTCGAAGGTGGGTGGCTGAACAATTTATCGTGGACCTGGGCCGTGTGGGAGCCAGGCTTCCGTTCGCACGCTTTGATGCGGTTATTCGCCGAAAAAATCATTTGGGAATTTGATTTGGGTACCGAAAAAATCGCGGGTTTGGCGTTGGAAAATAGCCTGTTACGCCCCGAAGGTATCATCGTTTACCCGGCAGCCGACCAAATTCAATCCATTCGGATTTGGCACCCGGCAACGGCAACGGTAGAACAAGTGCAGACCTGGCGGGCATTTTTGATGGCGCAACAAATCCGGCAGCCGTTTAAACAGGCGTTCCGGGAAGTGTATCTGCTCACCGAAGCGGAGTTGAATACCGCCGATTATTCGAATCGTTTCGCCGGACACATTTTAAAAACCAACAACCTGCTCGCCATTGCTCCGCAGCGCAATTGGGATTTTGTGTACGAACACTACGATACGGCTTTTCCCAAACGGACGATTCCGGCCTTTGGTTTACGCGCTGATTACGACCTTGCGCAGGCACCGTTGGGCGGTGTAAGTCCCACCGGGCGGGTGCATTTTCAACGAACGGGCGCGGATACGAGTTGGGTGCCTTTAACCGATGTGCCACCCGTGGTTTTTTCCGAAATCATGCGCGACGTGGACCTTTTTGTGGCCATTACGTCCATTGGCAGCGACCCGAACTGGCAATCAAACGGCGAAGCCCAACAGACTTATTGGCGGAATTACGCCTACGGTTCCCTCTCCGAAACCCAAAGTTCTGAAGAGCGCAAGCGGATTTTGGCGATGATGATTCCGCGCACCAAATTGGCCAAAATTGCCCGTTTGGAGGGTAATTACGTGCGTATTGAGGGCAAATTCCGCACTTACAAAGTAAATATCGGTAGCGGCAATATCCTGATGGAACCCAATGACCAGTACTTGTGCATTGTGCCCGCTCCGGCGGATACGTCATCGGTGGATAAAAAAGTGTGGTTGCCTTTTGAAGGAGATAGTTTGCTTACGTTGATTTTAAGCAAATGTTTTTTATTGGCCGAAGACGATAAAATTCGCGACGGCAGTATTTTAAGTCAGATTAAACACAGATAAAAAAATGCAAATACTCACATTAAGAGACGAATCCATCGGGGGCGACCTGCTCCATACCATCGAATTGCGGGTGGAAAACGAAATGATGACCGTGCGCGAACTCATTTCGGCGCGGGTACACTTGGAAGTGGACAAATACAACGCGGCGGTGGAAAATACCAGTCTGCGCACCCTCGTTCAGCCCACCGAAGCGGAGGCGCAACTCAACGCGCATTCGTACCAAAAACGCGGCAAAAAATTCGTGGACGCCGAAAAACAGGTGTTTGTAGCCTTGGATGCTTTTCAGAAAAACCGCTTTTTTATATTGGTCAACGATCAGCAGGTGTCCGATTTGGAAGAAAATATTCTCGTGGATGAGGTGGCCAAAATTTCTTTTTTGCGATTAATGCCACTCGTGGGCGGTTAGACGCGCAACGAACTCCAGCCAACAACATGCCCAACTATCTAGAAAATGCGTGAAAAAACAAACTGGATTTTAAAAAATATCCACCTGATTGTTTCCGTCGTGATTGTAGTCCCAACGGGCATCATCTACGGTACGCCCGCTGTTTTGCCTGCGTTTTTAGATATTCCGGTAAATACAATTGATATTGTTAATTTGTTGAAAGCGAATATGATGTTGTATGTCGGCGTATCGTCGGTATGGATTTTGGGCGTTTGGAAAACGGAATATTGGACAAAAGCCACGGAGTTAAACATATTGTTCATGTTGGCGCTCGGCATTGGACGAATGTTGAGCCTGTTCACCGATGGCTTGCCAACGGATGGTTATGTTTTTGGGATTATTGCGGAGTTTACCATTGGGCTATTTTCCATTTATCAGTTAAAAAGGTTTGGCGAACTGTAAACTGTTAAGGATGATTTTCCTTAAATAAGTCCAATCGGGTGGTGGATATTTGGGATAATGTTTGTTTTTAAACGATCTTTGCAAAAAAAAACGCTCGTGAAGTACAATTTTCAACAACGTTTTCGATACGCCGCGATAGCCGGTTTAATTATCGTATTAGCGCTTGGTTTGCGCGCCATTTGGGCCTGGTTGCCCTTTTTTATCAACGTCTGGATCGGCGATTTCCTGTGGGCCGTGATGTTGTATTACCTGGGTATTGCCCTGTTTTGGCCCTCGAATAAACGCGTTTTCACCCTGGCGTTGGTGGTATTTTGCTGGTTGATCGAGGGTTCACAAGCCTGGCATACCCCGTGGTTAGATGCTTTTCGCGATACCGGTTTTGGTGGTTTGCTGTTGGGCCACGGCTATTTATGGTCCGATATTGTCGCGTACACGGCCGGGTCGGTGGCGGGCTATTGGTGGGATGCGGGGAGGAGGAAAAATATTTAGAACCCGTGCAGACGCGAGGTATCGCGTCTCTACGTTTCATTTTGGAACATCCATGCCACGTGGAGCACGTAAATTCTAAGATCAAAGTATGTAATAAAATTTTTTAACTATTCATATGAATAACCTACTGTTTAACAACAAATACAGAATACCTTCTGCCCGTTTACAAAATTGGAATTATGCAAATGAGGCTATGTATTTTGTGACCATCTGCACCCGTTATCGGGCGCATTATTTTGGCGAAATTATGGATCATCCTCCGTCATTACTACCTACCGAAATAGGTAAAATTGCCCATGAGGAATGGTACAAATCGGTTTCGTTGCGCCCTGATATGAATTTGGAATTGGGCGAATTTATTGTGATGCCCAATCACATTCACGGGATTGTAATTATCGGGCCAAATGCCTACAATACGCCCGGTTTTCCAGATTCGATCCGTAGAGACGCGATGCCTCGCGTCTGCACGAATTCGGATCAAAATCCACAACATCATTTGGCATTTCACCCCCAATCTTGCGTAGACGCGAGGCATCGCGTCTCTACGGTGGATATGGATTTTGGATACAAAAACAAATTTGCCCCTCAATCTAAAAATCTGGCGTCCATTATTCGGGGATATAAATCTGCCGTCACAACCCACGCCAAAAAATGCGGAATTGAATTTGGTTGGCAACCCCGTTTTCACGACCATGTTATCCGATCATTGGATGAATATTATCGAATTTCTGATTATATTGTCGATAATACCAGTAAATGGTTGGAGGATAAATTTTATCGAATGAATCATTCCCGATAATTCCCGTAGAGACGCGATGCCTCGCGTCTGCACGAATTCGGATCAAAATCCACAACATCATTTGGGTTTTCACCCCCAATTTTGTGCAGACGCGAGGCATCGCGTCTACTACGGGTTTGGAAAAACAACCACAAAATCATTTGGCATTTCACCCCCGAATTCGTGTAGACGCGAGGCATCGCGTCTCTACGGGTTTGGATCAAAATCCACAACATCATTTGGTATTTCACCCCCAATTTTGCGCAGACGCGAGGCATTGCGTCTCTACGGGTTTGGATCAAAATCCACAAAATCATTTGGGTTTTCACCCCCAATTTTGCGCAGACGCGAGGCATCGCGTCTCTACGGGTTTGGATCAAAATCCACAAAATCATTTGGGTTTTCACCCCGAATCTCGCGCCGACGCGCGTGGATAGCACAAACATGAATATAGCATTTCCTATTATTCCTGTATTTTTGCCGCAAATAATCTAACAAATGCCACTAAAAACAACACATCACTTCTATATCCTCCTCTTATCCACGCTACTTTGCTGCCAGCAAAATCCACAAAACCGGAGCGAATGTTTTCGGTTTTTGGACGATCACCAAGCCGAGCAATTTTTACGCTTTTAAACTGCGGAAAACCGTTTTGTCCACCCCATATTCGAGCCACAATACCCAAACAATTTTTAAAACAAAAATCACCTTTTGCATAATTGGCAGGTATTCGAGGCGAAAACTGCCGTAAAACATAAACGTTGTGCAATAAAACGTCGCTAAAAACAGCGTCGAAGCCATTGCCAAACCGCGCAACCGGACTTGAAATGCCAGCACCGTGAAATAAAAAAAGATCAACAGGGTAAGCACGCTGGTAAACATCACCATCGCGTCATGTAGCGATGGAATGGCCGCCAAAAATGCCCCGATGGTGGCCAGAATACCGGCGTATTTGATCACGTTGGCGGCGCTTTTTATGCCAATCTCTTCGGAAAAACGGATAAAAAACCAACCAAAACCGGCGCTAACGAAAAATATGCCCAACACCGCCCACGGCTGCGCCAGGTTGTTCATGCCGTTCACCGCCACCGGGTTTAATAAGTTACTGATGTAGTTGGTTTTCCAGTTGTACCCCACCGAAGCCGGATCCACCACGGAACCACCGGGGTAAAACCAGGCGGCAACAAACAACAGGATAACCCCCGTTACAAAACCAATGAGTGTAAAGTGTTTTTGTATCATCATATTATCTTTTTACGGCCCGAATACACAAAAATGCCGGAAAGTTATTGAGTTCTTTAAAGTGTTTGGGATCAAGGGCCTCAAATTCCGGGACGGGTTTGGGTTCCACCAATTGATCAATGTAGAAGCCGTTGCCGGTCAGGGGTGCTATACAATCGTGGAGCGAACGCCGGTAACTGTTTACTTCCACCGGGCGGCCAAATCCCTTCCAGGTGCAGGTCACGTGTTCGACTTCAAAGTATTTTTGCGAATTAAAATAGGTGTATTCAAAAAACGGATGTTCAATCGAAATGACCAAATGACCATTGGGTTTTAGTACCCGGCAAAACTCCCGGATAGTTGGCTCCCAATTGGGAATATAATGCAGGGCCAGGGCGCACAACACCACGTCAAACGATTCATTATCAAACATTTCCAACGGTTGCGAAAAGTCGTGGAGAAAAAATTGCCCCCGTTCGGGGTTGCGTTCCTTGGCCAATTGAACCATCGTGGGACTAAGGTCAAATCCCGTTACGTTGGCCCCTCGCGATAGTAGTATTTCGGCGTATTTACCGGGACCGCAGGCCGCGTCGAGGATGGACATGCCATTGACGGATTCGGGCAATAAGGCGAGGGTGTTGGGCCGGTCGTAGTAGGCGTTGTGCGGTTTGTGTTCGATTAATTCGTTGTATCGCACGGCCATTGTTTCGTACGCCGCCACTATTTTTTGTTTGATGAAATCCAGCATTGTCAGGTTGTGCAAAATGCACAGCAAGGTACCCAATGGGAGCAGGGCAGGGTAAAATTTACGACGAAAAGGGCCGTTTCGTCGTTGGGTTTTCTACCGTCATTCGGCCAATGTCCGCCCGCCGGACGCGGCATGGGCACCGGAAATACCTTAAAAACTACCTCCCCAATAACGCGTATACTGCCCTTCGATTCCTAATTTTGGGAAAAAATCCCAGTTGAAATTCAGGTTAAACAGCCCCCAACTGAGATCGAGCCGAAGGCGTGTACCCACGTACAATTGTTGGTTTACCAAACGGACGGGCACCCCAATACCCGCCCCAACTCCGGGCCAAAACCCAAACCACGGGGAGGAAGGCATGGCCGTTACGCAAAACTGGTGGTAATTGCGGTAATCGGTTTCGTAGTCCACCGCCAATAAAGTATTCATGAAACTACCGTGGTGCCACCCAAATTCCCAACCCACGCGGGTACCAAATGCGCCTTTGCCCAATCCCCGCACGCCCAGGGTGCCGCCGCCCACAAACAGGTGTTTTTGCTTTTTTTCAAAACGAATCGTAAACACGGGCGGAAATGAATCATTAAACACCAAAATCTGCGTGATTTGTTGGTTTTTAGCGGTAGTTTGGGTGATATTGGCCGCGTTTAACCCCAAATTGGGTTTCCAATGGTTCGGGTATTCGACGTGCACTTCAATGGTGCCCACCGTTTTCCAGGTTTCAATGGGCGTAATTAAATAATGAAAAATTTCGTCGCCTTTACTCAGTTCTTTGTTCAAAAAAGGGTGTTTGGTGTAAACCGGTGCCCCGGCGGCGTAGTACCAAATATGCGTCGGTAGGAGCGTGATTTCGCCCGTAACTTTTAAAACATTGTTTTGACCGGGTTGAAAAACGAACGAAAACGCCTGTTTTTGCAATCGCCGCCAATCGTACCAAAAGGCATCGGGGTCGTCGCGGCGGACGGCACTAATGATCAAACTGTCAATTTTTTTAAAATTACTGCTGTCCACCGCCGAAATTGCGGGTACATCGTTAAAAAATACCTGCGTTTGCGCCGTGCGTAATCCGTAAAATATCCCACTCACGGGAATAGTTTGGTTGGTATCGCTTTGCAGGTAGTACAGTGCCGTAAACGCGCACATTTTTTGTCCGTCGCGCTCAAAAAACCGCAAAAACAGTTCTTCTTTGGCAACGGAAATATTGGTCAGTTGCCATACGATAGGGTCGCCGATCAGTCCGGGGCGCGGCGTAACACCGCCCACGTTGGCAAATACCCCGATGGTGCCCATCAGGAATAGAAGGTTCAGAAATAAGGTGCGGAAATGGTGCATTTTTCGGGAAAATAGTGTGTCCGCCAATGATGCCCAAGGCACTCAAAAAGTTGCCTCGTCCGCTTTGCTTTCGTTTCCCTTACAAATCAACCGTCAAAAACGCCCGAACCGCCGAAATCACCCGTTCTGGTGCTTCTTCTTGCGGAAAATGCCCGCAGGTGTCCAGCGTAACCACCGTTGCGCGGGGAAACCCGGACTTAAATTTTTCCAAATGGTGGCTTTTTACCACGGGGTCTTTCATGCCCCAAATCAATAGGGTAGGGCGGTGCGCAATGGGGCCTTTGTTTTGCCAAATTTCATCGAACCAATCCTGGTCATGGAGCAACGAATGGACAAAAGCCACCGTTCCGTTGCGTTGGTTTTTGTGGGCAAACGGGCGCGTGTACTGTTGCCGCGTTGCGCGGGAAATTTTGTGGTCACCAAACGATTGGGGTAACACAAATCGGGGCGAAAAATTAAAATATCGGTACAAAAAAGGCAACAACGGGCTGCGCAGCACGCGGGTCAATTGCCGGTAATCAGGATCGTTTTTCGCGCTCCAAAGCCACGAGTTCAGGACAATCAGGCGATCGGTTTTTTCGGGAAATTGCAACGCCGCCCAAATGCCGATCGGCCCGCCAAAATCGTGCACCACCAAGGTAAAACGCGGGAGTTGTTGGTCCCGAATAAACCGTTCCAGGGTGCGGGCGTGGTTTTGGGTCGAATAATCGTATTGCGCCGGTTTATCCGACAACCCAAAGCCGATGTGGTCAATGGCGATGCACCGATAATGTTGGCGCAGGTCGAGAATCAGGTGGCGAAAATCGAAACTCCACGAGGGAGTGCCGTGCACAAACAGCAGGATGTCGCCTTCGCCTTCGTCAATATAGTGCAGTTGATGACCGTTTACGGGATAATAATGCGCTGCAAACGGGTATGCTTCGGTATCGAGCCAATGTTTTGCCATAAAGGTATTTTTTGTGGGACAAAGGTCATACACCGGCGGCGGCAAAATCTTGGTCTACACCAACTTTACTTGGTTAAATAGTTTGCTAAAATTGGTGGGATCAATGCCCAAATACGAGGCAATGTACTTGTGTGGCACAATTTGTAACAGGTGCGGGCTTCTTTTTCCAAAGGCTTTGTACCGTTCTTCGATGGTTAGCGCGTGCATTTCGATGTGCCGACTAATAACCCCAGCCAAAATGGCTTCGGTCATTTTGCGGAATAATCGCTCAATTTCCTGCGATTGATCAAACAATACCTGCAATTCCTCGAACGTAATATAGTCCAATTCGCTGTCGGTAAGGCAGGTTAGGTAATACGGCGATGGGGTTTGGAACGCAAACGATTCCGGAATGGCGCACAGGTTGGGTGGGTAGGTAAACGCAATGACGTGGGTTTTTTCGGCGGCGTCGAAATAAGACATTTGAACGCCACTTTTTACAAAATACAATTCCTTCTGGATTTGTCCCTGCACCGTAATCAGGTCGTTTTTTTTGTACGAACGGCTTTTCAGTTTACCCATCAGCAAACTGAAATCATTATCCCCAATATTGTGAAAAAGTTTTAAGTATTCGTGTTGTTTTTGATGCATAAGTCCCGCCAAAAATGGTATAAATGCCCCTTATTTATCACTAATCGCGCGCACGGCGGGCAGGGTTTTTAATAATGCCTGGTAATAAAACGGCAGTTTTTCCAACCCTTCTTTGCTCAGGTCGTGGGCCGAATGTTCTTCAATATTGTAACGGTAAGCGTTGAGCCAATCGAGCATTTCGCCGGTCGAAACCCGTTTGCTGTCGGCGGGGTTTTCGGCAATGGTTTTGCGCAATTGGTTAAATCGGTCAATGGCCGCCGACACAAAAGCGCTGTGTTCTTCCACGAGGCCGGGTATTTGTGCGCGAATGATTTCGGTAAGTTGGGCCGTTTCGGGGAATTTGATGTACATAAACAAACACCGCCGCAAAAAGGCTTCGGGGAGTTCACGTTCGTCGTTGCTGGTGATAAAAATAACGGGTGGGTAAGTGGCCGAAAAGGCTTCGCCGGTTTCGGGAATGGTAAAGCGTTTTTCATCCAGTTCCAACAACAAATCGTTGGGGAAATCAATGTCGGCTTTATCAATTTCGTCAATGAGCAAAATGGCGGGCGCATCGGGGCGGGAGGTGAGGAATGCTTTGGCCAAAGGCCCGAATTTGCGGTAATTCACCGCCCGCATATCAATGGGCGAACCATCGGCGTGGGTTTTGAGTTGCGCATCCCGGAGGCGTTGAATATGGTCAAAAGCGTAAATGCCCTCTACGGCTTTCGACGTGGATTTGATGTGCCATTCAAAATAATGTTGCTGGTAATGGTGGCCGTACCATTCCACCGCCAGGGCTTTGGCCAATTGCGTTTTTCCACTGCCGGGTTCCCCTTTGAGCAACACGGGTTTTTGCAAAATTTGCGCCAAACGCACGAGTTCTACCAAATCATCGGACGGCAAATAAGGCGCAATCGGGCGGCCCGCAACGGGCGACTCTTGCGAATTAACCACAAATGAACGCGAGGCGGCATCGAATTCAGCCACCGGAATCAGCGGTTGAAATGCCGTCAAACGGTCGTCGGGACCCTGCGCAAATACCGATTTGTACCCTTTTTTGCCGTGTTGGTTGTATGGTTTAACCTGTGGACGTTTATCCTGCATATTTCTTACGATTTGATTATTCCTAAATTGTGCACCAACGTCTCCCGCGGAATGTGGAGTTTGTCGGCAATGGTGTAAATAAACGACAACACTTCGTAGGAATGGTCGTCGTTGGGAAAAATATCTTCGGTGGTGAGGGGAGGCAACGTTGCCCCGAGTTGGTCGGCGGCGGGCGTGTACCATTCCTCAAACACGTATTTATCAATGTGGTTGTTGTTCACCTGGTCAATGGGCGCGATGCCAAATTGGCCGCTATCGGGCAGCACAAACGTGTCTTTTAGTTGAAATTGGGCTTTCCCGGGCGTTAATTCCGACAAAATGAGGAACAATTTGGCAAAAATCTGGTGTTCGCGTTTGCTTTTTTCTTTGTGCAACAAATCCATAAATTCCACCGCAAATTGCACCAACGCCTTGGTGGCGGCCTCCATGCTGCTTTCAAAACCGATGGCAATCACAAACGGTTTTTTCCGAAATTCTTCGGTGACCTGCAAACGATCCACGATGTGTTTAACGGTATTTTCGCGGCTGTTACCCTCTGCGGCCCCGTGGAGTGACCGTTGCAATGCTTCCCAAAAACCGCCGTGGGGAAGGGTATTGGGCCAAATGACAATGGGGTCGCCCGGATCGAGGTTGATGGACGAATAGGTTTTGGTAAAATCGAACAGCACCGTGCGCAGCAGTTGTTGCACGTCAAAATTATACGCCGACGTGGTTAAAATATGTAAATTAATATTAGTATTTTCAATGGCCCGGAAATGTTTTTTAAAACTCTTCTTCTGGTCGTCGAAATTGAGGTGTTTAATAAAACTTTCGGCCAAATGTTGGGCGGGTAACGCCGCCGCAATGGCGCCTTTGAGGCGCAGCGCAAAATCCCCTTGGCCCACCTGGTCGGTCGGCAAGTCGGTATAAGTTATGTATTGGTTACCAAAGGTTTGGTTTTGCACCGTAGTGTCAATGGTTGCGGCAATGTGCGAAATGCCCAAAACGGGGTGGGTGTTTCCGTTTAGAGTCGTGACCAGAGCATTGGCGAACGGGCTGCCTTTACCGGCGACTCCATCCGCGGCGAGGCGGTCCGGTCCGCAGGAGGTGAGTACTTTTCGCACGAATTTTTCCGCGTTTTTTTGGCCCTGTTTGCCCAAAGTCACGGCCCCGGCGTGGCAACAATCGAGCACAAGCAGCATGTTGCGGCAAACCGGTGTTTTGAGGTAATTGGTAAACGGGTTATAACATTGGGCAAAATCGAGCCAGCCCGTTTGGTCAGCGTCTTTTTCGGCATTTTGGGCCAAAATATACCCCACGTTGTTCTCCGTAATGCCGTGTCCGGCGAAATACATCAAAAAAGCGTCGTCGGGACCGATGGCTTCGGAGACCTTTTTCAGGTGTTCCCTAATGGCGCCTTTGGTGGCTTTTTCGTTGTACAGGCATTTGACGTGCAAGGTATCGTACACCCAGATGGGGGCGGCTGCATCGTCGGTGTAACGCGGGTCATTAGCCCGTAAATTTAGCGCTTTGTCGGTACCGGGAATACCGAGATCGTACCGTTCGCGCAAGACGGTCAAGAGGTTGTTCGCGTCCAAAACGGGGTTTTTCAGCGTTGCAATATCGGGGGATGTATAATGATCAATGGCGACCATCAGGACAAAAAATGTACCGGTCGGAGCAATCTCCAACGGGGTTTCTTGTGTAAATCCTGCGGTTCTGTTCATTGATTAACGTGTGTAAAAGCGTCTGTTTTGTCTACTTTTTTGGGTTTTCTAAGGCCGCAATTTTGCGCATTAATTCTTCAATTACCGTATCGTAAATTGGATTGGCTATGATCATTATTGTTGTTTTAAAGGGCAAATTTAGTTGAAATATCCGTAAAAAGTTATGTTATGCTTCTTTTTCTTGGGTGGCTCCTTTTTAACGTGAAAAATGAGGTGGTTTATATTTTTCAAAAAAAAACACAAAAAGTTTTATCAACGCAAATAGATTGCGTTGGCTCACCCCCATCTTTGTATCGTCAAAGCAGTAAGGGCTGCACTTGTGGTCGCCTACAGTGAGGGGGCTCCTCGTAGTCGCCTACTGTAGGCGCCTACAGTAAGGGCGGCCCTTGTGGCCGCCCCCTCTTGTGGCCGCCCCCTCAGGCTATCAAAAAAACATAAAAAAAATGCGCTTACTGGACTTTTTTAAAAAACTCGGCGCTGCGGCCACTTTGGGAAACGCAGACACTACGCAGGAAACCCCTGCTACGGTGCCGGGTGTTCGGGCGCAAAATGAAGTTATAAAGTCGGTGTGGTTGCATTTTTTGGATCAAAAATCCGATAAAGTGTATCACCTTCAATTGCGTGCCTCCGGCGATGGTCATACCGTACATTTTGAATATGGTCGCCGTGGGCAAACCTTACAAAGCGGCACCAAAACCGAACAACCCGTTTCGCTGGAAGCGGCCGAAAAAATCTTCAAAAACCTGCTCGACGAAAAAACCAAAAAAGGCTACCAGTACGCGGCGGAACCCACCGAAAAACCCTGGCGTAGTTATGGAAAAAAGAACATTAAAGCCCGCAATAACGCCATTTTGGCGCACTTGCAACTGGCCGTCACTTCCCCCAAAGAACAGGCGGCCCGAAACTGGAAACTAAGCCGGGTGGTGTGGCGCGCCGGTACACTTGCCCTCCCGGATGCGCTCCCTGCGTTGGTGCAGTTGCTCCCATTATCCAAATCGAACAACGAACCTATGCTGCGCTATTCGCTGTGGTGGGCCATTGCCCGCTGCGGCAGAATGGCCACGGACGAGCAGCAACGGGCCGTAAAAACCCCGCTAAACCAATGGATGAACGCGGCGGGTTCGGTGCAGCCTTTTGAATACGCTGCACTGGCCCCCTTCTTTGCGCCCCACGAGCGTACCGCCTGGTGCGAAGCCCTGGTTGCCCAGTTGCCGCCGTCGTTTCAGCACCAGGTCAAGCACCAACAAGCCGATCAACTCCGGCTGGCCTTGCAGGATTACGTGGATAATCGGCCCAAAAGCAATTTTTCTTTTGTCGAAATTCTTTACGTTTTATCCCTCGAACTGCCCGCCGTTCGCCCCGCCGTGCGGTGGTTTGTGGAAAACGCCCCGTTCCGTCCCGGCACCTTTGTGGTGCTTCGGTCGGTGTATAAAATGGCCGAAATGCGCCTCGATGCCGAGGTTTTTGGGATTTTTGCGCGCCGTTTTGGCGGTGAAAAAGGCGCGTTTTCGAGTGGAAAAACCGAGCGTTATATGGCAATTGACGGGGTTTATAATTACGTTAATCCCCGCACCGAAATGGCGGAACCCAACGCTCGTTTGGCGTATTCCACCCAAACGCGCAATTGGCTGGTGCGCCGCACTTTGCAAACTTTGCTCGAAACCCTCGAACAACCCGACGATACTTTTGTAAAAATGGCCGTGGGCATTTTGCTCGCGTTTGACGATAACCTCCACAAGAGCCAACCCATTCAGGTGTTAAAACATCACTACAACCACAAAACCAGACAATATGAATCCTACGTTGAAACGGTTTTCCCTGCTTTTGGCGAATTTCCTACGTTTTTTTACCTGTTAAATGGCGAAAATACTATTTATAGGTTGGTTAAAAACAATACAAACTGGACATCCAAAGGAACCGATTACGACCAATTTTATAAGCAAAAAACAATCCAACACTACGAACCCCACCTCGACCGATGGAACAAAACACCCCAGGCTTTTATCCATTTGATGGCAGCCTCCAAAGCAGCGGCGGTGCAGGAATTTGCCTTGCGCCGCTTCCGTCAACACCCCGAATGTGAAGCATTAGTGGCGCGTTTTGATATGCCTTTGTTGACCCAATTATTGGCCAGTCATTACGCGCCCACGGCTTCTTTTGCCCTCGATATACTCGAAAAACGTTTTGAAAAAAGTGGTTTCGATCATCATATCATCCTTCAAATGCTCGATATGCCACTTCCCGTGGTCCAAACCCGCGCAATGGAATGGATGCAACAAAACCTGAGTGCTTTTTTGAGCGATACCGGCCTCGTGTTTCGGTTGTTGGTGAACGCTTCGCCGGAGGTGCGTGCGTACGCCCGTTCGTTAAAACCCCAAATCATCACTGCGCTGGATGCCACGCAACGGCAGGTGTTGTTTGGTAAATTCATCCTGCAATTGCTCCAAAACGCGCCCAAAAATGCCGCCACACCGGAGCAAAACCTGGCAACTCCCGCCGAAATTCTCGATACCCTCGAAGGATGGAGCGAAGCATTGGAAGCGCAACTTAGCAATGAAACAGTGGCCGCGCTGCTGCAACACGGCCTCGAACCGGTATGGGAAAAAGGGATCACTATCCTGTCCAATTTCCCGCCGGATACCTTGGAAGAACGTCGGGCGCTGCTGCTCGATCAATTAAATAACCGCCGCAATGCTGTGCGTTGGAGCGTTCAAACCATTATTTTAAAACATTTGAACGACGCGCCGACTTGGGGTGAAACAGTCTTGAAACATTGCATACACCTATTATTGACTCGTGAGCAAACAGCAGGTATTCACGAAGAAAAGCGTTTGTTTGTAGTCAACTATTTGAAAACATATCTTCCTTCCATTGACCGAAAAACGGTGTTTAAGTTATTGAATGCCAATTATATACCCGCTAATACCCTGGCGGCACAACTGGTAGAAGAACACCTTACGGCCGCCTCCATTTCCGTCCGGAATATCGTTCGCCTCGGCGAGCACGAAGTTCTGGCCGTTCGGCTGGTCGCCCAACGGATGTTCACCGAAAACGTAGCCCGGATGCAGTACGAACGCGAAGATGCACTGCGCCTACTCGAATCGCCCTGGGACGATGTGCGCACCTTTGCTTTCGGGTATTTCCGAACGCATTTTACGACCCGCGAATGGACCCCGGAAACCATGATTCAGGTTATGGACAGCCTTCGGCCCGATGTGCAGGAATTTGGTAAAAGTATCATCAATACTTACCTGCAACCCGATGATGGACCGGCGTTTTTGTTGCAATTGAGCCAACATCCCAGGGTAGAAGTACAGGCTTTTGCCGCTCCATTTCTGGCGGCTTACGCAGCGGGCAAACCAGAATACCTGGCGCAGTTATCGCCC
>JAAFJN010000051.1:0-11259 GCA_013298845.1 Chitinophagales bacterium | reverse complement strand
GATGCAGGTAAACAAAGCCCGCACCGCCCGGAATCTGGTGTTCGATTTTTTGAAAAAAGAAGCCCGAACCTCCGCTATTTCGGCCCAAATGGTGAAAAAAATGCTCGAAAACCTCGTACTCACGTCCGTGGTGGAAGACAAAGAAAAATACCTCGAATTACTGTACCAATTGAAAACACCAACGGTTGAATAATTGATGAAAGACCTTGCTTTTATGACTGCTGTTTCGGCAGTCGGGTGACAACACTACGCATTCGTCTGTAAGTCGAATCTTCATGTTGCAGCCTTCAGGCTACCGGGTACTATTGTGTAGTTGCCCGGTACTGCGTCGAAGACGCTGCAACGACACAATAGTACCCGGTAGCCTGGGCTGCGGGAGTTGATTCGCTTACAACATAGCACGTTCGAAGGTCGGTGGTGGGTAATGGCGATTTTGGTTCATTGCCCACCGCATTCAACCACCATTTTAACCACAAACTAACTTCAGCCATGCGCTTCAATTACAAATTTGCGGGTTCATCGGCGGTGACCCAACAAGCCACGGGAACGGCAATGCAGTTTGCGCCCGATACCTTGCGGCAACCGACGTTTTTTGTGGGTAAATTATCGCAACACCTGCCGTTTCGGGAGGCTATTTCGGCACTGAATGCCGTGGTGGTTTCCGATTTGCGGTTTAAAGCCAAAGATAAAACGGCTTATAAAGAATGGTTACAAACCCAGGAAGACTTGATGCTGGGCGAATTTTTGGCCCATAAAGCCGGTGAAAACATAGCCGATTTGGAAGCCCGCATCGGGTATTTGCGCGAAAATATCCAAACCATTCGCTCGGAGGAAGGTAAACTCATGAGACCTTATTGGGAGGCCCAAAATCGCTATCGGCAATACGTTTGGCAAAATACCCCCGACATTGCCTGGATTCTCGACCCGGTGATTACGGTGCACCCCGATCAGTTGTTTTTTGAATGTTTTAGCAAAGATGAAAGCACCTACGGGAAATTGGCCTGTTCGTACAATGTTTTCCAAAAAATTGACAGTTTCCGTTGCGGTACCACCAACGTGGATTATTCCCAAACCTTGTACAACGAATTTCAAAAAATACGCACCTGGAAAGACACCGAATTAAAGGTAGACCCCAGCGGATTTGAAGTCACCACGGCCAACGACGACGCGTGGAAAGAGGTGAAAATTGATTTGCCCGACTCGTGGGTGCGCGGCTTTTTGCAAGTGAGTTCGGCCATGACCATGCCCGCCGCTCGCGTTGATTTGCACCCGATGGATGTCTATAATATTTGCCTTCAACTCCGTCGCCACAAAGAAACCGAAGGTCCGCGTTCCTTGCGCTGGAAATTAGAACCCGGAGCGCCGGTAAAACTCGTTTTTGAACCCTGGAATATCGAATTGTTGTGCCCCCGAAGCCGTTACCACGGCTATCAATCGCAGGAAATTCGGATGTGGGGCCGCCGCCGACTTTTGACCTTGGAACGTTTAATTCCGGTGGCCCGCTCCTTTCGGGCTACTTTGTTGGGAACGGGTATGCCCGCTTTTTTTGAGGCCGACATGGGCGATATGCAATTTACCCTCGGTATGTCGGGCTGGACGGCCAATGACTGGTCGCGTTCGGCTAATTTTGACTTGTTGGCCCCCCGCGCCGACGTTGATACGGCCACTAAAGCCTTGGTTTTTGATGCCCTGCGCGAAAACTGGCTTGAAAGCACCGATAGTTTGTCGGAACGGCTTCACCTCAGCACCGATACGGTGGCCAGTGCTTTGAGTGCTTACACGCAGGCCGGTCGCGTTATTTATGACCTGACCCATCAGGTGTGGCGTGTGCGCGAACTCAGTCGGGACCCCTTATCACCCGATGCTTTACGGTTTGCTAATCCGCGCGAAGAAGCCGCCGCGGCTTTGGTGGAGGCCGGAAAAGTTAGTCAACGCGAAGAACGCGCCGCCGGTCGGGGCCGCATTATTTCGGCCGTGGTGCAGGACAAAAACCGCAACCACCGCACCGAATTGTGGATTGATGCCGACGAACGCCTCTTAAAAGCCGTGTGCGATTGTAACTTCCACCAAATGAACCAATTGCGTCAAGGCCCCTGCGAGCATATTCTGGCCACTCGCCTTTAATTTTTTACCGTTTTTCCACTAAAAACACACAAAATATGGATCGCGAACAACTTTGGAGTTACGTAAAATCATTGGGCGGGCGGGACGAGTTTATCCTCCACGAAATGAAACGACTCGGTTTTTGGGACGTATCGCAGGGTGTGCCCAAACTCAGTGAGGAACTGCGCGAACAACGCAAAACCCTCGAAACGGAGTTGTCGGAGGCTTTGGCCAAACAAAAAAAATACAAAGACCGCCAAAAAATGTTGCGCGAATTGCGCAAACAACGCATGGCCGAGGCCAAAAAACGGCGCGGTGAAACCAAAGAAAAACGCAATCGGGAGCGCGCCGAACGGGCAGAGCGTTGGTCGGCGCAAATGCAAGAGGATATTCAGTGGTTAGGCCCCGGTGTTTCGGCGGGGTTGCGCAATGTCGAATCGGACGAAGCACAACTGACCGCGATGGGTTTACCGGTATTTCCCAACCTCAAAGTCCTCGCCGAAGCCATGAAAGTTTCGATGAATGAACTGCGGTTTTTGGCTTACGATAAAAAAGTGACGCGTACCATTCACTATAAAAAATTCAAATTGGCCAAAAAAACGGGTGGTTTTCGCGAAATATCCGCTCCTGGCCCTCGGTTAAAGGCCGTTCAACACTGGATTTTGGAAAACGTACTCAACAAAACCCGCCTGCATCCGGCGGCCCACGGTTTTGTTCCGGCGCGCTCCATTGTCACTAATGCCGCGCCGCACATTGGGGCAGCGGTGGTGGTGAACCTCGACGTGAAAGACTTTTTTCCGTCCGTTACTTACCAACGGGTGAAAGGCGTTTTTAGGTCCTTAGGGTATTCCGAACAAATTTCCACGGTGCTGGCCCTGCTGTGCACCGAGCCGCAAGTGGCCGAAATGGAAATGGATGGCACCAAATATTTTATTGCCACCGACCAACGCCGTTTACCGCAGGGCGCACCCACCAGCCCGGCCATTACCAATATTTTGTGCTGGGGTATGGATCGCCGTTTTGAAGGCGTGGCGCGTTCACTGGGCTGGAACTACACCCGCTACGCCGATGATCTTACTTTTTCCAAAAAAGGTAACACCAACGATACAAATCGTATTCTTTGGCAGGCCCAACAAATTCTTGAAAATGAAGGCTTTACGGTGCATCCCGACAAAATAAAAGTGATGCGCAACGGCCACCGCAAAGAAGTGACCGGGGTCGTGGTGAACGAAAAAGCCAACGTTTCGCGCGAAAAACTCAAAAAGTTTCGGGCGGTATTGCACCGTTTGGAAACCAAAGGTATCGCGGAAGTGCAATTTGGACAGGGCCACGTTTTGGAATCCATTCAGGGTTTTGCCAATTACGTTTTGATGGTTAATCCCGAAAAAGGTGCTGCGTTAAAGGCCCAGGTCAATGCTTTGTTGAGCAAACCGGAGTGGAAAAAATTGCTCGAAAAAGCCCAACACCAAAAAGCCCAAGCCTCCGCCCAACCCATCGCAGTACCGGTGGCAAACAATGGGTTGGACTGGTGGCGTATGTGGTGATTGTGTTTTTTAATGCTGGATAATCAACCGCTTTTGGAACGATTCCCGACTGTTTTGCAACTGCAACCAATACACACCGGCGGGGTGTTCGCCAATGGGTAACACGTGCTGTTGTAATCCCGCCGGTGCGGTAAATTGCCCCGATTCGTGCGTTTTGCCGCTGGCATCCACCAAAGTCCAACTGTATTCGTCGCTTGTTTTGGCGGTTGTTTCAAGCGTCAGTGATGTTGTAGTCACCGGATTGGGGAAAATACGAATGCCGTTGGCCAATAAAGTGGCGTCTTCGGTGTCCGTCAAACTGATGACCTGAATGGATCCACTACTTCCGCAGGGATTGTACGCCAGTAACTCAACTTCGGCGGACGTAACCCCAACCTGAGGCACAATAAAAATGGTAGAATCATTACTCACAAACTGGCTGTCAATGTACCACGCCAGACTATCGGCCCAACTGGATGTATTGGTAAAATAGTATAAACCATTGAGGTATTCGTAAGTAAAGGTGGCGGATGGATCGCCAATCACGTTAATATAAACAGTGTAGGTAACGGACCCTACGCTATTGCTAATCGTCACCGTCCCGGTGTCCATAACTGGTTGGAGATACAATAAATCAATAAAAGAACCGCTGCCAATGGAGGGGATTCCGTAATAAAACGCCCACGATACTTCATCCACGTGTTCCATGTTTTCCAGTTTTAACCGCTGGGTGCCGGAATTACACCAAAGGGAGGGTACAATAACGTCGGCACTGGGAAGAGCGCCTTCAATATTGGCCACTAAGTTTAACGTATCGGTACCAATGGCATTCACCGCAATTAATTGGGCGTTGTAAATGCCTGGTAATTCGTATTCGTGGTGGAGCAACGAACCAGCCAGTACATTACTTGAAGCCGTTCCATCGCCCCAAAATACGTTAACGTACACGGCATTTAAAGAGGTGTCCTGCAGGGCGGCATCCCATGTGCCCGTGTCAAGTGTCCCCAATGCATCCGGTGGTAGTACTTGGAAGGAGTCCAAACCGGTTTGATCACAAAATTCCAACGAAACGGTGTAAACAAAACCAGTATCCGCTTCTTGTAGATCTTCAAAAATAAATTGCCAAATCCCATTTACCGGCCCGGTATTTAAAGAGTCCAAGGCCCCCGCAAAAGGATAGTACGAACCGGTGTACGTATTTCCAGTGCCCCATGTTTGGTTGTTGCCCCATGTTTTCAGGAAACCGGGATCGGGCGTTGCGACCGTGTCGCTGGGGACAAAACGAATGTCCCAGACGGTATCATCCGTTTCTCCAAACAAAAAAACAGACCCTATCAGGTCAACTACCTGCCCGGCCGGTGATTGTAGTTTTACCGATAAATCGCCCACATAATCGTGCTTAAATTTAATATTTACGGCACATACTCCTTGCGTACTATCGGCCAAATTGTTGTTCATACTACCTTCCACTTGGACAAATGCGGTAGTACTGGTGTAATCCGGGAGTGTAAGCGGGCAATTGACGCATTCCATAAAAAGGGGTTCGTCTTCCTCTTGTTCCACTACTCGACAAAACTTTAAATCAAAATAGAAAAATGTGCCAACGTCTTGGGACATACTATCCTGAACAACCAGTTGCCACACACCATTTACGGGGCCGGTGTCGAATGTTTCCAAACACCCATTGAAAGGATAATAGGAACCATAAAAAACCGACGTAGAATTAGCCCAAGGTTGGTTGTTGTTCCAAGTGGCGGCAAAACCCGGGTCGGGTTCGGCTATTGTATTACACGGCACAAAGTTAACATTCCAACTATTGTTAGTCGTTTCACCCAAAAAACCGGTAGGGCCAATTAATTGTACTTCCTGCCCGCCGGGAGAAATTAATGTCATTTTCAAATCACCAATGTATTCGTGGGCAAAGTGTACATTTACCCCGCAGACACCCTGTAATGAATCGGCTAAATCGTTGTACGTTGCCCCGCTCACTTCATTTAAATGAGTGGAAACGGAAATATCTTCAATGATGCTCGGGCAGGTTGGGCAGTATTGTTGAATGTCGATGGGTTGCCCGACGGCAAAGGAAATTCGCCAAAGCAAGAAAGATAAAAGTAAAATTGTTTTTTGCATAATGAATTAATTTTTATTGATAAATAGATTGCTGATTTTTTCAAAAAAGAGATTGTCCGAAATAAATTTTTCAAACTAAAAAAATACCCAAATCAGAATATAAATTTTGCTGATTTGGGTATTGGTAGTGCAAATGTATTCAAACGCTATCTTTACTCTACAATTATTTTGCCAAAAAAGCGATTGCCCGACGATAGTATTTGATAAATGTAAATGCCGCGCTCCAGTTCCGCCGCAAAAGTAAAGGCTCCTTCTTGTTCAAAGGTTTTTACTTTTTGGCCGTTTATATGAAAGAACTCGACTTGATACGGCGCGTTCGTTTGGGGCACAATGTGCACGGGTTGAAACTGCCGAACCACCGTTGGGTACACCGCAAATTGCTTTCCAATGGCCTCATAATCAATGACTTTTATCGGGCTAAACGAAAATTGGCCGTCGGTATCGGTCATGCGCAACCGGTAATAATTCAAACCCTCAGCCGGGTTATTGTGCCGGAAAGAATAATTGGTGGTACGGTTGGGGGCACCTTGGGCGGACACTTGCCCAAGCGCCTGGAAAACACTGCCGTTGGTGCTGTGTTCCACCAAAAAATATGCGCTGTTTATTTCCGAACCCGTTACCCAATCCAATAGGGTAGTGGCGTCGCCGGACTTGCGGGCCTCGAAAGAGACGAGTTCCACCGGCAGGGAACTGTTGATTTTGAAATCCCAAATTCCCCGGCCATAGGTACCAAATCGAATGACGTTGTTGCCCACATTGTCCACGGTGTTGTAGTCAATAATGGGCGTGTTTGCTCCCATCAGGCTGTACCAACGGCTGTCGGAAAAAATATACACGTACGGTCCTTCCGAGGTCGCCGCAAACAACATCGCCTCGTCGTCGGACAAGGTAATTTCGTAAAAAGTCGCGGCGGGAATTCCCGTGCTTAACGCGCTAAACGTACTGCCGCCGTTGGTGGATTGGTACACCCCGCTGTTGGAAAAACCCGTACCGCAGATAAAGACCTTATTGGCATCGGCATTGGACGTTTTAATGTCCCACGGAATCATGGTAGAAGGCAGGTTAGCGCCATTTTGTTTGGTCCACGTGCTGCCCTGGTTCGATGACGAAAAAAAGGTAGCGTCTTGGGTGGCAACGTACAGGCGATTATGATTGGATTGGGCCGTTCCAATGGCCTTTATCACCGAAGTCCCGTTGTCGGAATTGGCTCTAAAATCGTAATTATACTGGGTGGGTAACCAGGTGACATTGTTGTTGGTTCCGATGTTGACGGCCATGCTAATCAGGTACGAACCCGATCCGCCGTTCAGGTTGCCGCCCGCCACGTAGGCTTTGCGGTCGGTAAAATTAGGCGTCGGCACCATTGGGTTAATCCAGCCCGGTTTGTTGTCGCCGGGAATTTCGTACCAATACGAGTCGCGCACGTCGCGGTTGGGCAAACAGGCCACCGTGCCATTTTGAATCATGGAAAAAAAGGATTGATCGCTGTTCATAAAAACGCCAATCATGCCGTCGCCGGTGGTCATATTATCGGTATCAAATTGGTCAAAATTCGCCAATGAATTGCCCGAAAATTTAAAAGTACCCTTATCCTGGGCACCACAATACACAAAACCGTCGCTGGCCGTGCTCTGGTCGTACAAGGTCACCACGTTCAGGTCGTTGAGGCCAAGGTTGGTTGTACTGGCAAAATTATTGTACGTAACGTACACGCCGGCGTGGTTTAAAATCAGGATAAACGGCGTACCGTTCGCTTTTTTAAAATACTCCAGGTTCATAATATCCACGTGCATGGAGTCCTTGCTGTGGCTGTAATAGCGCCACCATTGCGGATACTGCTCCTGCCAGGTACTGCCACCGTTCAGGGATTTATTTAATTGAAAACCACCGAGGTACACATTGCTGTTGTCGGGGTCGGCCAACCAGCCTTTTACCCACACATTTTCATTAACGGTGTTCAAAAAAGTCCAATTCGCGCCGCCGTTGGTGCTTTTATAGGCTTTTTTATCGCTGTTTTGGAAAACATAAAACTCGTTGGTGGCCAACGCATTGTTAAAACGACCGCTGAGGTGAATTTCGCCCGGCGCAATGCCTTGTCCGCTGTAATTGAACGGCGTAGAAACGGTGGTGGCACCGGTGCTAAAATTATGGGTAATGGCGTAAAATTTCTGTTGGCGGTTGTCAATCAGGTACATATTGTCCGAGCCGTGTGGTTTCCAAAGGTCCACATCTTCGCCGGGGGTACCCACTGGCGAATCCCAAACTTTGGTATAACTTACGCCTTTGTTGGTGCTTTTGTACAATTGAAACAGTTCGCCCCAGGGGGTGCCCGACCACGTATGCACGAGGTAATACAGGGTTTGGTTGTCGCTGAGGGTGTACAATCGGCGGCCCCGGCCCCAATGGTCATAAAAACTAAACCCGGTACCGGTGGTCCAGGTTTGTCCTTCGTTGTCGGAGTAACGAATTTTTTTATCGTCGGTACCGGAACCGTAAATGGCAAAAATCCGGTTACCGCCGTTGTGGGGCACCACCTCAATTTCGTCGGGTTCCAACTGAATATCGTCGTTGAGCAGGGACCAGGTTTGTCCGTTGAGGTTTCCTTTCCACAGGTGCCCGACGGTCGAAATAGCGTATAAATCTTCGGTTGCGGGCACAAAATCAATGACACGCATGTCACCGGCTTCGTTTTTGGGGCCGCGCTCGTGCCAGGTAGCGAGCAGTTGGCCATTGGCAAATGATTCTCCCGCGTTTCTGGATTGCACCCCTCGTTGCGCTTTTTTCAGGGCAACATTGCGTTGGCGATTTTCGGCCCGAATGGAATCCACGTTGGTGCTGGGTGCCGCGAAATAGAGTTGTTCGAGGTACTTTTTTTTGTTGGCGGCTCTGAGCGGGCTGCCATCGTCGTTGATTTCTCCGTTGTGCGGTAAAGGTGGTTGGTTGGAATCCGTGGTGTTGTGACAAGCAAGGCCAAACAGACTGAAGGCGAAGAGGATAAGTATACGTTTGTGCATGAAATTAGGTCTGGTTCGTAAAAATTACGTTTCTGAAGCAAAAGTACCATACCCGTGGGTTTGGATGTAAGAACCCCGATATAAGATTTTTGATTTTTGAAGTTTTTGCCAAAAAAGCACAAAAACCATCTGTCATCCTGTAACCCCCTGATTCCATTGGGGAGGAAAAAGCCGTGTTACGACCATATTTTGATCGTTTTTTATTCTGTTCCTGCTCCGTTGCTCCATCTCCACTCCATAGCGATGGGTTTCAAACCCATCGCTATGGAGTGGAGATGGAGCGGCGGAGGGTTCACTCCATTCTTTTCAACGTCATTTCATACCGGCTCAAATACTGAATTTGGTATTTTTTACCCGCGTACCGGAAAATTTGCATGGACAACACATTGTGCTCATCCAGTATCCAAGGCCCTTTTTGATGTTTACGATATCCTTCAACGTCAAATCCCGTTCCACACCTCAAATACAGGGCAAGTTGAACCGTATCGGTAGAAAAAATAAACCCTTCCCCTTTGGGCCTAATATCGCTGAGTTGTTCCTGTTTTTGAAGATAAATGTTTTGATTGGTAGAACGGTATTCCATTCCCCAAATGCCCTCCATTGCCTTTTTTATTTTGTTTAAATCATTGGTAATCAGCACGTTTTCCGGCTCTTCGGATATTTTACGCCCGGCATCATCGTAATAGACGTATTTCCCTGAAACCCTTGTTTTTCCCGAACAAACCATTCGCCCGTTTTTACATTGTTTTTGTAATGACCACTTTCGAAAACATCCGATGTTTCGATTCGCCAAAAACCTGATCGCCAGGGATGCCGGTACCGGGTTACCGTAAACACCTCTTCGTAGGTTTCCGGGTCAAAAATGACTACCGTATCGTTGAGAACATCTTCATGGGTAAAAATGACCAATCCCTCGGCGAGCACGTGGTGTGCGGTGTCGGCATAGGCCCGGTACAAAAAAGTATCTTTTTGGTATTGGATATACTCTTCCGCAATGGTAAAAGAGGGCGGGTTTAACTTCCGAAAAGCAATGATTTGATCGCCAACGGCCACTTTTTCGTAGATTTTTTGATCGCTAAGATCTTCGTCCTCTTTTACACCAAAAAAGATTTTTCGCTCCCCATAACTGGTGTTTTGGCCATTTAGTACGGTCGTTAGCAACAATTGAACCATGATAAACAGTAGGCGACTGATGGCGGAGAGGATGCGTTTTTGCATAAGTTTGTAAAGATTATCCGATAAAGTTAATAGCGGGGCAAAAGTACGGATTTTTGATTTTTGAAGTTTTTGCCCAAAATGCATAAAACACATCCTGTAACCCCCTGATTCTTAAAGGTGACGAATTCGTTACCTTTAAGAATCAATCCTCATCATACTGGCTACTGGTTGAAAGCGAAGTTCGGTACGTATTCGCGAAGGCTATTATCCGGTTTCAATCCTCATCATACTGGCTACTGGTTGAAAGAACTTTTAAACTATTTGAATTTAGTTTTTTCTACAGTTTCAATCCTCATCATACTGGCTACTGGTTGAAAGAAACCGATGCCTACAACTACTACGAAAAATACTCCCAAGGTTTCAATCCTCATCATACTGGCTACTGGTTGAAAGACAGCAAATTAATAGCCTAATTTTCACCGGTAAAAGCGTTTCAATCCTCATCATACTGGCTACTGGTTGAAAGATACGGCGGGTTAACTCTTGGGTTTTTCGTTTAGAACAGTTTCAATCCTCATCATACTGGCTACTGGTTGAAAGGAAACTTTGAGGGGATAAGAGGAAATTGGGGAGAGTTGTTTCAATCCTCATCATACTGGCTACTGGTTGAAAGACCTAACAATTAATCAAGGTCACATTAACCGATTTTGTTTCAATCCTCATCATACTGGCTACTGGTTGAAAGTTGACGGAAAACAGCGTTTGACAACAATGTTCAGTTTGTTTCAATCCTCATCATACTGGCTACTGGTTGAAAGGCAAAATTTAAAACGACATGAACAGATTTATTAAACTGTTTCAATCCTCATCATACTGGCTACTGGTTGAAAGCAAACTAAAACTCATCTCACACAAACCAAAAAACAGTTTCAATCCTCATCATACTGGCTACTGGTTGAAAGAACATTGATTCAAGCCAGTGCGTGATTACCGTGGAGTTTCAATCCTCATCATACTGGCTACTGGTTGAAAGCCTACGTTATGCTTGCCATTGACAAAAAGCCAGTGCAGTTTCAATCCTCATCATACTGGCTACTGGTTGAAAGCACTTAACTATGCTAGGAACATTTTTAACTAAATTTGTTTCAATCCTCATCATACTGGCTACTGGTTGAAAGCGACTCCTGGCACAAGGCGTGGGCAACCCTTGAGGGGTTTCAATCCTCATCATACTGGCTACTGGTTGAAAGAAATAAGCACAGTTTGCCATAATTATTAAGTCTTCCAGTTTCAATCCTCATCATACTGGCTACTGGTTGAAAGACTACTAA
>JAAFJN010000050.1 GCA_013298845.1 Chitinophagales bacterium | reverse complement strand
TGGCTGGAATAATGGCTGGGGCGGTGGTTGGAATAATGGCTGGGGCGGTGGCTGGAATAATGGCTGGGGTGGTGGCTGGAATAGCCCTTGGAACAACCCCTGCGTGATGAACAACTACTACTACGATCCTTATTGGACCTGGAATGGTTATAACCCGTATTACAACAATGTGTATGTGCAAAATAACCACTACTGGGGCAACAACAACAATAATAACAACGGTGGTTATCAGCCCAAAACATACACTGGCCCGCGTCGCGGTGGTACTGGCGTAAATAGTTTTACCCGTATCAACGACGGAAAAAACGGTCGCCTTGCTACTAACCAGAAAGATGTGCCATCGGTGGAGTTAATGCGCCAGAATGGCCGCGTGGTACGCGACGCCGAACCCGGCAACGATGTACAGCGCAGCAAAGGTCGCACCTCAACCGCCAATGACCCGAACGCCGTGAAAGACCGCAGCAACGGTGCCACTGAACCCAAACGCACCGACCGCAACGCCGGTGAAGTTCGTTCAGATCGGAATACCCGCACCGAGCGCACGCCAACCGAAACGCGTCCAACCCGCGAAACGCGTACTGAACGTGCTCCGGTCGAAACCCGCACCGAGCGCACGCCCGCTGAAACACGCCCGACCCGCGAAACCCGCACCGAGCGCGCTCCCGCCGAAACGCGTCCGAATCGCGAAACCCGCACCGAACGTGCACCCGCCGAAACGCGTCCAAGCCGCAGTAACAACGGCGGTGGCAACGAAAGCCGTTCCATCGATCGCCCGTCGCGCAGCGAATCATCCCCCAGTCGCAGTAACAGCAACAGTGGTGGCTCTTCTAACCGCAGCAGCGGTGGCGGCAACAGCGGCGGCAGTAGCAAAAGCAGTGGTGGCCGTGGTGGTCGCGGATAATATTACGGAGTCATAACTCAATCATGACTCCTCTTTGGAGGGGTGGAAAACCGGTGATTATCACCATTTTCCACCCCTTATTTTTTAAAAAAATCATCCAACTATTTTATGAGATATCTTTTGCTAATGGCCTTCGCAGGGGTCATGTACCAAACAACCTATGCGCAAAATGTCGGTGATGCCCTGCGCTACTCCCGCATTCAAAACTACGGAACCGCGCGTATGGCGGGCGTAGGTGGTGCTTTTTCGGCTTTAGGTGCCGACTTCGGTTCGGCCAGCCTTAACCCGGCCGGTATGGCCATGTTCCGTTCCGACGAATTTATGTTTACGCCGGGCGTTTATTTTAGTTCCACCAACGCCACCATGGACGTTAATGGCGCTGAAAGTTACGACGACGAAGCCACCCGTTTGCGGTTCGCCAATATTGGGTTAGTGTTCAATACCAAAAAAGATGAGTCCTCCAAATGGCGCACCATCAACTTTGGTTTTGGCTACAACCAACTCGCAAATTTTTCGCAAAACACCTATTACGAAGGCCGCGCCAATGGTACGATTCTGAACAATTGGTACGATATTGCAGCACCGTATTTAGCCAGCGGCGGCGACCCGGAAGGGCTTTATCCGCTGGGAGAAGGACTGGCCTACAATGCAGGGGCCATCTATTTTCAGGACGGGTTACCCAGTTACGACTTTTTGGGCAGCACCGACGCGCCCAGCGACCGGACCCACTCGGTGAATACACGCGGCAACCACGGGGAAATGACGTTTTCTTTGGCCGGTAACTACATGGACCGCGTCATGATTGGTGGCTCCATCGGGGTACCTTTTGTCAACTACCGTCAGGATGCCACCTACACCGAACGCGACCCCGGTGGTGGCTACGACGGAAACGTACTGTATTTTGATAACTTGGCTTATTCCGATTATTTACGCACCAATGGTGTGGGTTTTAACGCCAAATTGGGCGCTACGTTCCGCATTAATCAAATGTTGCGCATCGGCGGGGCATTCCACTCCCCCACTTTTTTTAACCTGACCGACAACTTTAGCGCCGAACTGGAATACAATTACGAAGACCAAACCGCATCCGGGGCCATTGCTGATTATTCGGGTAACGACAACGCGGCGGCCGATCCGTTCAATTACGGTTTGCGTACACCTTGGAAAGGCATATTTGGCGGTGCGGTACTGTTCAAAAAATACGGTTTTATCACCGCCGACGTGGAATACACGGATTATTCATCGGCGCATTTTAATTTAACCAAAGAAAGCAACGACGCAGATACCAAAGCCTTTGAACGCGACCTGAACGCACAGGTCAGTCGCGATTTACAACCCGCCATGAATTATAAATTTGGGGCCGAAGCCGTATTGGATATTTTCCGCCTGCGGGCCGGTTACAACCTGCTGGGCAACCCCATTACGGACAGTACCGACGATTTTAATACCGCTATCACCGTAGGGGCCGGCATCCGCAAATCGTCTTTTTACCTGGATTTGGCATTCCGCCGCACCAACACCACCGGGTTTGTGACGCCATACGCCGGTACCGACGCGCCACGCGGCATTACCGAAAGCAGCGCCAACGATGTGTTATTGACCGTAGGATTTAAGTTTTAAAAAACATTTTTATGGAGTTAAAAAAAGCCGTTGTTCTCACCGCCAATTTACTCAATACTTCCAACGCCAAAACCGCGCATGGCCTTATTCGCAGCAGCGAACGGTACAAAATTGTGGGCGTCATTGATGAGGTCAGTCAGGGGCAGGATGCCGGGGTTGTGCTGGATGGCCAGAAAAGAGGAATTCCGGTGGTGCCCTCAGTAGCCGCTATAAAACAACTGCACCCCGATGTTACATATTGTATCATCGGGGTAGCAACATCCGGGGGGATTTTACCGGAACCGATGCTCACCGTCATTCGGGAAGCCATACAAGCCAATATTTCGATTGTAAACGGCCTGCACGACTACCTGAACGACCGTCCCGATATGGTAGCGCTGGCCCGCGAATACGGGGTGGAACTCATTGACGTTCGACGTCCGAAAAAACGCGCGGATTTGCACTTTTGGAGCGGTGAAATTTATTCGGTAAAAGCCCCGATTATCGCCATGTTGGGCATGGATTGCGGCATGGGCAAACGAACAACCACCCGTTTTATCACCGAAGCGTGTCAAAAGGCCAATATCAACGCCCAAATGATTTACACGGGCCAAACGGGTTGGTTACAAGGTGGGAAATACGGTTTTATTTTCGATTCGACCTTAAATGACTTTATTTCGGGCGAATTGGAACACGCCATTGTGACCTGTTACCAAGAAACCAACGCCGATGTCATTTTGCTGGAAGGACAATCGTCGTTGCGCAATCCAACGGGCCCCTGCGGTTCGGAATACCTGGTATCAGCCAATGCCAAACGGGTTATTTTGGTACACGCGCCCAAACGTATTTTTTTCCACGAAGAATTAGATTGGGGCAAAATCCCCAGTGTAGAAAGCGAAATTGAACTGATAAAAATGTACGGCTCCGAAGTGATTGCCCTGGCCCTGAACACCGGCGATTGTACCCGCGAAGAAGCCTTTGAATTTCAGCAATATTACGAAACCAAACTGGGTATCCCCGTTCTGCTGCCTTTGGAAGAAGGCGTTGAAAAAATATTACCTCTTTTAAAAAGCCTGACGGCTTAATTCAACAGCATGAAGATTACCGACATTCGCTCATCCATCCAAAACCTCCACCTGAAACGCCCGTACACCATTGCGACCAAAACCGTCACCGACATGCAAAGCGTGTACGTGGAGATAGAACTGGAAAACGGCATCATTGGCAAAGGAGCGGCTAATCCGTCGGCCAGTGTGGTGGGCGAAAACGCCAACGAAACCCTGCGTAACCTTCAATCGGAGGCCATTAACCAACTGTTGGGGCGCGATATCCGGCATTTTCAAAAACTCATTGACGAAGTAGCGGCGGCGTTTCCCGGCAAACCCGGCACGTTGGCCGCCATAGATATTGCCCTGCACGATGCTTTTGGGCGGTTACTTGGTATCCCGATTGTGGCTTTTTACGGTCAATACCACACCGAAATGCCTACTTCTATTACCATCGGCATTAAAAATGTGGCCGGTACGCTGGAAGAGGCGGAAGAATACAAAGCCGCCGGGTTTCGGGTGCTAAAGGTAAAAACCGGCCTTGATGTGGAAGAGGACATTGAGCGCATTTTAAAATTGCGCGAACGGCACGGCGATTATTTTACCATTCGGGTGGATGCCAACCAAGGCTATGATTTAGCGGCCATACGGCTTTTTCTCGACCGCACCCGGCAGGCTCGGGTAGAACTGACCGAACAGCCCGTTCCGGTTGGCGCTGAACACATTTTACTGGAATTGCCCTGGGAGGAACGCCGTTTGTTTGCGGCCGATGAATCACTCAAAAACGCGCGTTCGGCGTTGCAATGGGCCACACAACCCTTGCATTTTGGCATTTATAACATTAAATTGATGAAATGCGGTGGCATTCGTGGCGCGTTAGAAATTGCTAACATTGCGCGACAGGCCGATATTGATTTGTTTTGGGGATGCAACGACGAGAGTATTATCAGCATTACAGCGGCATTGCACGCTGCTTTTGCCTGTCCGCACACCCGGTACATTGATTTGGATGGCAGCCTGGATCTGGCCACCGACTTTACAACGGCCGGATTTGTGCTCAAAGACGGTATAATGTCACTCACCAACGCACCTGGTTTAGGGGTTTAGCGCGGGTTTAGGGGCGTATTCGGCAGACAATGCTGAACACGCCCCTAAAAAACGGGGCGGTTAGAAATTTTTGTTTAAAATTTTTTGTTTATAAAAAACAAAAGGCTTTATCTTTGCATGCATGAAAAAGAGAAAGTCCAACCGTATCACAGACCCGTTAGATATTCGTTATTTTTTGAAGCAACCGCACGATAAATTCGTGCGAACTATTTTGCAACACCGTCAATTGGCGTTGCAACTCATTGAATACGCCATTGGGCCGGAGTTGTTTGATTTATTAGATGTTGATACGCTGCGGCTCACAAACACCTCGTTTATTGACGAAAAACTCCAGATTAACCTGGCGGATATTTGTTACGAAGGCGAAACCAAAGACAAACACCCGTTCAGGATATGTCTGTTGTTTGAGCATAAAAGTGATCCTCACGATGCCTTTTATGAACAACTTAACCGTTATATCAGCAATATTTGGCTGGAAGACCGGAAGCAGAAAAAGCCACTTCGGCTTTCAATCCCGATACTTATCCACCACGGCTCCAAACCCGTCGAACGCACTACTCCAAAGACGTTGTTTCCATCGGCCCCCCTTGCGTTGCTGCGTTACGTTCCGGCATTCGACTACGTTATCCTGGACGTAGCGGCAATACCCGATGAAACCATCGAAAACCTGCGCTTTTGGGCACTGAGAAACGTATTTCTTGCGTTAAAACACAGTCGCGACGAAAAATACTTGGAACTAAACTGGAAAAAATTCGTTATTTTTGCCAGCGACTTTAAAGATGATAAAGAACAATATTATATCATTCAAGCCACAATAACGTATATGATTAGTATATCAGAAACCATTCAGAAGAAGTTTGAAAATCTTGACACTGTTCTTTCCCCGGAGGAAAAAGAACAAATACCACCTTTTATTTTTGGTAAATACTTTCTTCAAGGCAGAGAAGAAGGTATGGAAGAAGGTATAGAAAAAGGTATAGAAAAAATGCTTCGAAACTATCTCCTCAACAACCCCACTGCCCAAGATGAAGAGGTAGCACGCATGTTTGACATTGACCTCCTTTTTGTTCAACGAGTTCGTACATCCATGCGAAATGATTAAAATATCAGAAACCATTTGAGAAGGCAACACATGACCGTACAAATCTTTCGAGCGTAAAAGGACGTAAATCCTGATAAAATGCAATAAATTTGAGCCGCAAAGCCCGCCAAAACGCCTCCACGCCTTGCATTATGCGGTTCGTAACTCTTATCATGTTCGCCCTTGCCCCAATGTTCGTTTCGGCCCAATCGCTGAAAATCAACGAACTTATGGCCATTAATCAATCCTCCATCAGTGATCATAACGGTGACCGGGACGATTGGATTGAGTTGTACAATGCCAGCCCCGACACCCTGCAATTGGCCGGATTTTTCCTGAGCGATAAACCCGACCAACCATTTCGGTGGCAAATTCCCGGAACCGATACTACCTTAACGCTAATGCCACCGGGTGGTTACCGGCTCATTTGGTGCGATGGCTCCCCCACCGAGGGTATCTTGCACGCAAACTTCAAATTAGACGGCGACGGAGAATGCCTGCTCTTATCGGCACCCGATAGCACCTTAATGGACAACGTGTGTTTTGGCCAGCAAACCCCCGATATTTCGTGGAGCCGCCTCACCGATGGCGGTCCAGAATGGCAGGCAACTTACCCCGCCACCCCAGGAAGCAATAATAGCGCTTCCGGGCAGGTCATTCCCTTTGCCAAAATTCCTTTTGCCAACCTTCCCGGCGGTTTTTACGGTGACTCGATTGTTGTTCAATTGGCCAGCAATACGCCTAATGCCCGCATCTACGTGCGTTTTGACGGCAAAAACCCCGATGACAACGACTCTTTGTACCAGTACCCATTGGTCATAAATGCCAATACTACACTCCGGGCGCGGGCTTTTGCCGACGGGCATTACACCAGCCCGGTGGCGACGTATCACTATTTTATTGAGCCGCCCGGCACCTTCCCTACCATTGCGCTCAGTTTTAACCCCGACGATTTTTTTGATTCCATCAAAGGTATTTACACCAACTATTCTACCTTGTACGACGCAGAACGACCCGTGTACATGGAATGGTTTGAACCCGATGGCACACCGGGTTTTTCCGGCAAATTAAAAGTTGAACTGCAAGGTGTTGCCAGTCTTGCCAATCCACAAAAAAGCCTGCTGCTCAAAAGTGAAAACGGCAGCATGGATTATCCTTTTTTTCAAAAACCCAACGCAACGGGGCTTGACCGCCTGATTTTACGCAACAGCGGCCAAGACTGGAACGTCACCATGTTCCGCGATGCTTTTACCACCGATTTGGGCCGCAACTTCCGCGATATACAGCCCATTTTGGATACTTTACACCTCCAGTTTCAGGCATTCAGGCCGGGACTGGTGTATTTTAACGGACAGTTTCAGGGTATTCACAACGTACGGGAGGCCATAAACGCCCGTTTTTTGCAACACCATTACGGGGCAGCCGACCCGGACCTCATCGAAGATTACAGCAAGGCGATGGAAGGCGATTCGATTGCCTGGATGCAGTTTTTGCAATGGCTTATGGTCCAACGCTGCGTTACCGACGCGGATTTCGACAGTTTGTCCGTCCGGACCGATATGGCCAATTTTACGGACTACGCCATTTACCAAATTGTCACGGACAACATGGACTGGCCCATTAAAAACTGGCGGCGGTTTCGGGAACGCACGCCCAACGGTAAATGGATCTGGCTGCCGTATGATTTTGATTTATCCACCGGATTACTCACTTCTTCCGGGGGGTGGAACACCGGTTTTGCGGGCCAAAATGCTTTTGACCGGGCGTTAGACAGTACTTTTACTTATTTTTCATCGCCCGATTGGAGTACATTACCGCTTCGGCGCGCTTTTGAAAACCCAGGGTACCGGGTGCGTTTTTTGAACCGTTTTGCCGATTTAATGAATACCGTTTTTCGGTACGAACGCGTCGAAACCCGGCTTGATAGTTTTAAGGCCATGTACGCCCCCGAAATAACGCGGCATTCGACCCGTTGGGGCGGCGGAGCGTGGTTTGTGCCTATTTGGGAAGAAAACGTGGAAAAAACGGCGGCTTTTTGGCAAAACCGCCCCCAATATTGTTTCCAACACGCCGTGGAAAAATTTCCCGACCAAACCACCGGCACCACCCAAGTCACGCTGGCCGTGCATCCGCCCGGAGCCGGAACCCTGCGGTGGAACACCCTGCGATTGGATTCCCTGCATTTGCCGTGGACCGGTACTTATTTTAAAGGTGTTCCCATTCCCGCCCGGGCCGTTGCTCAACCCGGCTGGCATTTTGTGCGTTGGTCGGAACCCTCGTGGGGAAACGAAGACAGTATTCACGTACTTTTGCCGCCGGATACGCACATTGTGGCCGAATTTGCCCGCGACAGCCTTATTTCCGATACCTCGGACGAATATTTGCCCGTGATAACGGTACAGCCCAACCCGTCGGATGATTTTTTCCGGATTGAAACTGAACAAATCCCCGATCAGTGGTTTTTATACGATGCTTCGGGGCGTCTGGTTGCCAGTCCGGTCGTTTGGACCTCCGGTGCGCCCGGGCAATACGAACTGCACCTGCAATATTTGCCCGATGGCGTTTACACGGCCGTTTTTTATTTTGGACCAATATCCGTCGCGCACCAACTTTTAAAAAAGAGCAAATAAACCATTTGCCATAAAAAAAATATGACCGCACACCTGCTCACCATTGGCGATGAAATTCTCATCGGACAAATTATTGACACCAACTCATCCTGGATGGGGCGCGAACTGAACCTCAAAGGGATACGCGTTACCAGCCGCAGCAGTGTGGGCGATACCCGCGAGGCCATTTGGAATGGCATTGAACACGCCGCTCAACTCGCCGATGTGGTGATTATGACCGGCGGCCTCGGTCCCACCAAAGACGATATTACCAAAAAGGTTTTGGCCGATTATTTTGAATCGGAGATGTACCTCGATGAACCGACGTTCGAGCGTATTAAAGGTTATTTTACCAAAATTAACCGCCCTTTGCCGCCTACCATGAGCGACCAGGCTACGTTGCCCACCAAAGCCACCATTTTGGCCAATAAAGTAGGTACCGCGCCGGGCATGTGGTTCGAAAAAGACAACAAAGTATATATTTCTCTGCCCGGTGTTCCCTTCGAAATGGAGTACCTGATGACCCAGGAAGTGATGCCGCGTTTGGTCCAACGTTTTCAAGCCCGCCCCATTGCGCACCGCACCCTGCTCACGGCCTGCGAAGGAGAATCTATGATCGCCCAACGCATCGAGCAATTTGAAGATAACCTGCCCACTCACCTGAAAGTAGCCTATTTGCCCGGCTTGGGACAGGTGCGCCTGCGCCTGACGGGCGTGTGGGAAGGGCCGGTCACCCCCACCGCCGAAGCAGAACTCAACGCCGAACTGGACGTGAAAATCCGGGAAATGGAGGCCATTATCCCCGATTTGGTCTATGGCTACGAGGATGATTCTTTGGCCAAAGTCATTGGGCGGAAACTGCTCGAAAAAAACTGGCAATTGGGCACCGCCGAAAGTTGCACCGGGGGATATATTGCGCATTTGCTCACCGAAGTGGCCGGTTCATCGGCGTATTACCCGGGCAGCGTGGTGGCGTATTCGTACGAAATGAAAGAAAAATTGCTCGGCGTTCCCAAATCTCTGCTCGAAACGGAAGGGGCCGTAAGCGAAGCCTGCGTCAAAGCCATGGCCGAAGGCGCGCTGGACACCTTGGGCGTTGATATTGCCGTAGCGGTTTCGGGCATTGCCGGACCCGGCGGCGGCACCCCCGATAAACCCGTTGGCACCGTGTGGATGGCGGTGGCCACGCGTGAAAAAACGCTGGCGGCGAAACATATTTTTGGACGCGATCGCCTGAAAAACATCCAATTGACGGCCACTTACGCGCTCAATATGGTTCGAAAAGTACTGGGTTAAAATTATGGCATCTTTGTTAGCGCTGTTACAGCCCATGCGCCGCATTATCCTGTACAGCATTGTTTTGGGCTTACTGCTCGTGCTCATGCAGTACGTGCAGTACCGTTTTTTGTTTATCCGACGGGCCGATTCGGTGTACACGGGTATTGTGGCGGCCGTTTGCTGCGCAGCGGGTATTTGGGGCGGTTGGCGTTGGAATTATGCGCGGCGGCACACCCCGGCTCCGGAGTTGCCCCTCAACCTACCCAATTCAGCGGGGACCAATACTGAAGCCGTGATTGCCCGCCTGGGACTTACCCCACGCGAAGTGGAGGTGTTGCAATACCTGTCAAAGGGCCTGAGTAACCAGGAAATTGCGGACGCCATGTTTGTTTCGCTCAATACCGTTAAAACCCATATCTCCAACGTTTTTTCAAAATTGGACGTTCAACGGCGCACCCAAGCCATTCAAAAAGTCAAATCCTTGGGGCTTTTATCGGATTAATGGCTTCGCCAAGTTTGCAAATAAACGCCCAAAAAAGCGCATTTTCGTAAAATCACCCGAAAGTATGAGGTCTTTTTGGGCCAAAGACCGTCCCTTTGGCCCCGTTACTGCTTTGTATCGGAAGCGGATTTTTTCATTTGCAAACTACATCATTAACAATGAACAAAATTATTTTAAAGTACGGTTTTATCTCCGGCGCGCTTGCGGCGGCCCTCATGCTGGGAACGGGTTTGTATTTGCACAACAACCCTCATTTCGGGGGTATGGAGGTGTGGGGATACGGCGGCATGGTGCTCAGTATGCTTTTTGTGTTTATCGGGGTGCGCGTTTACCGCGAAGAAGAACGCAACGGCAGCATTGGGTTTGGCGAGGCATTTAAAGTGGGTGGCATTATGGCCCTGATCTCCTGCGTTTGTTACGCCGTTGCCTGGATGATGGTATCGAACTGGCTGTTACCCGATTTTATGAACCAATACGTACAACAGACACTGGATGCCATGCGCGCCAATCAACAGCCGGAAGCGGAAATTCAGGCTGCCGCTGCTGAAATGGCCAAATACCAGGAGATGTACGCGAAACCGGTGTACAAATTCCTGCTCACCTTGATGGAACCGCTACCGGTTGCCTTGGTGGTATCTTTATTATCGGCGTTGTTACTCCAACGAAAATAACCACTATTGTGAAAGTTTTGCCCGTGCATTGTACATTTACCACAAATTATTAAGAAATATGGGCAAAATTTTCACCGAAATTAACGACGCACACCGGACATTTATCCAACAACAACACCTGTTTTTTGTGGCCTCGGCACCGCTGGCCGCCGATGGACACGTGAACCTGTCCCCGAAAGGGTTGGATTGTTTTCGGGTATTATCGCCGGGGCTGGTGGGCTACTCGGATATGACCGGAAGCGGTAACGAAACCGCCGCGCACATTCTGGAGAACCAACGTATTACCTTTATGTTTTGTGCTTTCGACGGGCCACCCATGATTTTGCGCCTGTACGGAAGCGGCCAATTGGTGCTGCCCGGAACGCCCGAGTGGGCCGAATACAGCCCGCAGTTTCCCCTTTATACCGGTACGCGCCAACTCATTTTGGCCCGGATTTACGCCGTGCAAACCTCGTGTGGATTTGCCGTTCCGTTGTATGATTACAAGGCAGACCGCGATGTACTGCACAAATGGGCCGACAACCGCGGACCGGAAGGATTGGCCACTTACCGCGCCGAAAAAAACCAAATTAGCCTGGACGGGTTACCAACGCATTAGTTTTTTTACGAAAAAAAGTTTTAAAAACACTTTTAAAACACAAAAAGTGTATAATTTCACGGCTCCTTTCTTGCTGGAAGGTTTTTTTATTGTTCACATCAAAACAAAGTTAATTATGGAAGGCATCAACTGGTTGGCGATTGGCGTCGCCACACTTATCCCGATGGTCGTCGGTTTCGTTTATTACCACCCCAAAGTACTCGGCGGCATATGGATGCGCGCCAACGGCTTTACCCTCGAAAGTGTGGGTAACGGCCCTAAACCAATTATGTACCTGGTTTGCCTCGGAATGTCTTTTTTGTTGGCGTTCTGGTGCTGCGTACAGTTCCTCGACCCGCACCAAACGAACATTGATTTCGACGGCAACCCCAAAGACTGGAAAACGTTCCGGCACGGCGTGGTGCACGGCATTTCGTACGGCCTGTTTTTTGTGTTTCCGGTGCTGGGTACTTTGTCTATTTTTGAAAAAAAGCCCTTTAGTTGGGTATTGGTGAATACCGGCTACTGGTTGATTACGTTGTGCGTGATGTGCGGTATTGTGAGTGCGTGGCGTTAAGAACAGTGCCCTACCGACCTACCATAGCGGGTGCGATCTTGGTCGGTAGGGCAAATATTTTTATACCACCCTACCCTCGATCACTCGCGCTTTTTATCCGTTCAATAATATCTTTAATAATGGGGCGAATAATTTCCTGCTTTTGTGCTTCGGTGAGCGGTTTGCCGTAGGGATAAAGTGTCTCCCCTATTTTGTAGTTAAACTCTTGAAATTCAACACGTAACGTTACTTCAAATATATCAGCACGAAGAGTACTTTTTAACCCTTTCAATTCATAAGTATATTGAAATAAGGCCATTCTATGCTTGAGATGCAAAACCTCCGTTGATAGCCACTTCCGCAGTTCATCCCAGTCTGATGCCTTTTGATGAATAACTAAGGAATTACTTGCATCATACATATTTGGGAAAAACCTCCTTCCTGTTTCTAAAAAAGAGGATGAAAGGCTGCTTATTTTTGTTTCAATGGTTTGAAAAACATCAATCAAACCCTCCTCAAAAGCCTTTACCACGTTTTCAGGGGTTCCCTTTTTAGACACTTCTGTCTTACTCGACAACTCCCGCTGCAACAACGCAATTTCCTTATCCAGGTCATCCGGTTCTTCGATGCTTTCTCCCTTAGCGGCTTTAATAGCCAAGTCCAAACTCCAGATGAGTTGCTCCCCGACGTACTGAACAAAAGAATCGGTATCGCCGGTATCCGCAGCGTTTAACGCCCGTAAATAGTTGCTTTTATCGGCTGATTTAATCACAACTGGCGGGTAGCCCCGTTTCAGCAACGCATAATTCATCAACAACCGCGATACCCGGCCATTTCCGTCGTCGAAAGGGTGTATGCACACAAAACGATAATGCAACAAAGCGGCGACCAACAACGGATGAAACTCGTTATTTTCTTCCTGTTTGCGGTACCACGCTACCAATTCCTGCATTTTCGCCGGGGTTTCCAAGGGTGACGTGTACTCAAATATTTCACCGTTAGCCAGTCGGACGGAATTGGGTTGTTGTTTGTATTCTCCCACCAAAATTTGCCGCCGCGTGGGCTGGCCATCGGGCGTAATGGCATCTTTCCAAAAGGGCCGCACCAAAAGGGTTTCGTTGAGGTTTTTTATCTCTACTTCGGACATTGGTCGCGGATCGTTGGCCCATTGCTGAATCAATTGGTAAGCCACATCGTGGGCTTTCATTTCCTCGTACTCGCGCATGGTGTGTCCCCCTTTGGTATCATCAAAATAAAGTAAAAGTTCCGTTTCGCCGTACGTGAGCGTATTGCCTTCGATGTGATTGGAGTTAAAATTAAATTCCAGGCGGAACTTTTTTTCCAACGCTTTTTGGTACTCCGGTGCCAATGGCCGAAGCGCGTCGTATTCGGCTTTTAGGCGATTAATTTTATCGAGTAATTGTTCCATGCAAAAAGAAAACCCGTTGGGGTACGCGTGCAGGCATAGGCGTTACGGGTCTTATTGTGGACAAAGATACGCGAATTTCGATAAAAAAAGCCGCTCCTCCCCACGTCCGGGAAGAAACGGCCTGACACATATTTTCATCACTGTAATACGCTACAACATCATTTCCGCAATTTCCGGGTCTTTTGCGCCCGTGCGGGTCGCTTTTTTCAGATACGCGGCGGCATCTTGCGGACGATTTTGACGGCGAGCAATGGCCGCCGCCATTTTATTCACGTCAATATTATCGGGGCGAATGGCCAGTTCTTCGTTGATTAACGAAGCGGCCAAATCCACTTTGCCCGTCAGGTCGAGGTGAAAAGCGGCTTCTTCCAAGGCCACGCGGTGACCGGCGGCTTTGTCCTCGGCGTACATTTCTTCAATTTGGGGAATCAGGGTGTCTACAGCAGCCTGGTTCCCCATTTTTTTCATCATTTTGGCCAAATCCGTGTAAAAACCCACTTCAGGAATAATGGCAATGGCTTTTTGTAACCATTCAATGGCTTCTTGTGGTTTGCCCTGGGCTTCGGCCAGACTGGCTTTAGCCGCCAACGCAAAGGGGTAGTTTTCGCGGGCCTGCAAACAGGTTTCGTATTGGAGTGCGGCCATGTTGCGGTCGTCGTATTTTTCGTATAAATGCCCCAATTGAAGGCGCGCCCATTCGGTTTGCTCGTAACCGGGATAACCCGCGCCAACGGCCATTTTCATCGCCTGAATGGCACCTTGCACGTCGCCGTGAATTTCGCGCAGGTACGATACCCGGGCATAAGAGCGCAAATCAGGGCGAATTTCGACCATTTTATCGCACATTTTCACGGCGGCTTCGTACTCGCCCAATTCAACGTGGGCATCTACCAGACAGCCGTAAATATTGGCATTGTAGGGATTGAGGGCGAGGGCCGAGGTGGCCGTAACCTTGGCGCCTTTAAAATCGTGCAAACTCAATTGCACCCCGGCTTTGTGGCTCAACGCCTGAAAATACAGGTCTTTTTCGTTGATGCTGGCGTTGGTTTTGGCGCTCAGGTCCTGAATCACCACGTCCAGCATGGCCAACGCCGCCGGATAATAATGCGGATGCTCGCCGGTAACGCGGGCTTCCTGAATAAAACACTCGGCCAATTTGATACGGGCGTCGTAGTTTTTGGGATTTTGGCGCAAGGCCGTGGTTTGGGTTCCGTAATAATTTTGTACGTTATCCCATTCGATGCCGTTGCGGAGGGCTTCGGGGCGATCGAGCAATTGCGGAATATCGAGGGCCGAAGCCGCCGTTGTGGCATTGTTGCTCATTTGGTTTTTACAGGCAAACAATGAGGAAATTAAGCAAAGTATAAAAATGAAACGTAGCATATTTTTTAGATTTTTTTGCAAAAAAGACCCGCTCTTTGGGGAAAACAAGCAATGCCGCCTTTGCGATTTTTTTTAAATTTGGTAAAAATCTGCCCGAACTCTTTTTTGCAAAATCATCCGGGCAGACACGCATTTTCAATTTATTTTTGGGTTCAAAACAAAAAAAACGATCTATAATTTAAACAACTTTATCACTTGCGTAGCAATGCCATTTTCTATTTTCAGGTAATACAAACCCGTTGGCCAACCAGCGGCATTAATGTCCTGCTCGTAGGTACCGGCGGATTGTTCACCCTGGGTCAAATCGGTCACTAAACGGCCCGATTGGTTATACACCCGAATGGCAAGGCGGGTATCGTCGGTGAGGGTGTAGCGGAGGGTCGTCGCGTCTTCTACCGGATTCGGGTAGATGGCGGCTTCCACGGCAGTAGCCGGGTCCGAACTGCGTTCGAGGGTGCCGCTGCCGGTCATTCCCGTTCCGGGCATGGACTCGGGGCGATTGGCGCTGGCCAAAGGACCGCCGCAGTTGCCATCACCGGCGTGCGGCAGGGCCACAAACGGGAACTTGGTGCGGAAAGGCACATCGTTGGCTTCGACACCGGTGGTGTACGTGAGCACATCGAGCAGATCCTGGGTAACGGGGCTGCCGTTGCTGTAATCGTCGTACCAAAGGCCAATGGCGGCCAATACCACACCCGATACGGCTTGCAACTCGATCCGGGTCACGTCATCTTCGAGGCGACGACCGTTCGGGAAACCGTCCATGTTCGGGATAAATTGCAGGTTGCTGTTGGTGTTGTACGGGGCTTGGGTTAAGCCGCGTACTGCCGCATTGACCAGACCCAGCGGGCTGAAATCGGGGCTGTTGCGGGGCGTTATCGGCGTAGCCATATTGAGGCGCAACATATCGCCGCCGTTGGGCAAAAAGTTGTGGATAAATGGTTTACCCGCCGCCAACGGATTGCCACCTTTGCCCGTTGCCAACTGGTACGGCTGCACATTAGGTACTCCCGTGTGGAAAATGGGCCAAAGGTCCACCGAACGGGGTTTGCCCGCACCGGGCAGCAACAAACCGCCAAATACATTTTCGGCCAAAGCGGTTCCGTCCAAAGCCGGGTCTCCTTTGAGGCCAAAAAGCCCGTCGTTGCCGTTGCCAAAGTCAAAACTACCCAACGAATTTCGTTGGATGCGCAGCGGGGCCATAGCCGGTACCGCGCCGCCAAACAAAGCATCGTCCATGTAGAGCGCCAATTCGGGATTGTAAAAGAAATTGTCCAACTGCGTATCGTTCAGTTCCTCGTAAGGAGTGAGCGAATTCCAGTAGTCTTTGTAACCCACCGGAATCACCACTTCGTTGGTCAAAGGCATGCCGAGGCGGCTCACCTGCACCCAGTTACCGCTGTAATTCACGGTACCGTCGGTGTTGAGGGTGCGAATTTGCTGGCGGCTGGCGCTGGCCCACACCCCGATCACAAAATTAGGATCAAGAATACTGGTTGGATTTGCCCGAACACCGCGTTTGAGCAGCGATTTAATGGGAATTTTGATGGCAATGGTGCTCACGTTTTTGCAAGCCAAACCATCGCGGGAAGAGCCATCCATGCGGGGCAAATCGCCGAGATCAAACACCCCGCCGAGGTCCACAAAAAACGGATCATCGGAAGGACCCACGTACACTTGTTCGCCGGTAGCAGCGTACACCGTTGCGCGTTTTACGAGTTTATCGTAAGTTGTATTTAAACCAATGGGCGAGTTAATGCTGCGTTCGCCGATATTGGTGGGCGGCACCGGAATATTCACCAAAATGGGCACAAACGTGTTACCGCCGTTGTCCGAACGGTACAGGGTGTAGGTCATTTTTTGGTTGATTTTGCCCAAACGAATGTTAAAAAACGTGCTGGGGTCTTCATTCACCACCGAAAATACCACGCGGTAAATAATTTCGTCGCCGGGTTTGGAGGCATCGTTATCCACGTGAATTTCGTAACGAATATTTTCGCCAAAATTATAATAATTAGGGCCACCCTGCGGCAATTGCAACGGTACGTAAGTGGCAATAAGGGTAATGGTATTGGGGTTATCGGGGCTGCGGAAAGCGTACACATCGGCGTTATCGGCCAAAGGGTCATCGGCAATCAGCGGTGCTTCGCGGTGGCTGGAAGCCCAGGCCATTGGCGCTGAAAAAAGCAGCGCAACCAAGGCTGGTATCAGCGTAAAGAGTTTCTTATTCATTGTACTTATTTTTTTGGAAAAAACAATTAATTGGTTTCGGTACCGCTCCAAGGTGTAGCGAGGTAAGGGAATGCACTTTTGAACGGACGGTCATTTTGACCAACGCCGGTATTGTACGAAAGGACATTGACCAATTGGGTCGTCACGGGCGAGCCACCGGCGGTGTAATCGTCGTACCAAAGGCCAATGGCGGCCAAAGCCACACCCGATACGGCCTGCAATTCGATGCGGGTCACGTCATCTTCGAGGCGGCGACCATTCGGGAAACCATCCATGTTCGGGATATTTTCGATGTTCGTATTGGTATTGTACGGTGCCTGGGTAAGACCCGCCACGGCCGCCGCGATAATACCTTCGCTGCTAAACTCGGGGCTGTTGCGGGGCGTTACCGGCGTAGCCATATTGAGGCGCAACATATCGCCGCCGTTGGGCAAAAAGTTGTGGATAAATGGTTTACCCGCCGCCAATGGATTGCCGTTTTTGCCCGTAGCCAACTGGTACGGCTGCACATTAGGTACACCCGTGTGGAAAATGGGCCAAAGGTCCACCGAACGCGCTTTTCCGGGTCCGGGCAACAATAAAGTACCAAAAACGGCATCGTCGAGGGCCGTGCCCGCCAGCGCCGGATTACCTTTGAGGCCAAACAAACCATCCTGGCCGTAACCAAAATCGAAAGCGCCCAAAGAATTTCGCTGAATGCGCAGGGCCGAAAACGAAGGCACCGCGCCACCGAACAAATCATCGTCCATGTACAGGGCCAATTCGGGGTTGTAGAAGAAATTATCCAATTGGGTATCGGCAATTTCCTGATACGGCGTGAGGGCGTTCCAATAGTCTTTAAAACCAATCGGGATCACCACTTCGTTGGTCAAAGGCATACCCAAACGGCTTACCTGCACCCAGTTTCCGCTGTCGTTGATGCTGTTGGCACCCAAAGTGCGGGTGGCGGGACGGCTGGCGCTGGCCCATACCCCGATTACAAAATTGGGGTCCAAAATACTCACCGGCGTAGCGGCAACACCCGTTTTGAGCAGGGTTGGAATCGGGATTTGCAGGCAAATAGCGTGTACGTTCAACTGACCCAAACCATCGCGGGCGGGACCGTTTTGGCGTGGCAGGTTACCGAGGTCAAACACCCCGCCCAAGTCCACAAAAAACGGGTCATCGGCCGGGCCGCAGTAGATTTTTTCGCCCGTGGACGCATTTACAATGGCTTGCGCAATGAGGGCATCGTAGGTGGTATTAAGACCCGCGCCGCCGGAAATAGACCGTGCGCCGATAAATGGCGGTGGCACCGGGCCGTTGTTGTAAATGGTGGTCCAGGTAACGCCGCCATCCATGCTGCGTTCGCATTTGTATTGGGTTTTCAGGTTTTCGGCCCCCAACCGAACGCGGAAAAACGTGGACGGGTCCTGGTTGGTGCGGGTAAAGGTAAAACGGTACGTGATTTCGTCGCCGGGTTTGGCGGCATCGTTGTCCACGTGAATTTCGTAGCGGATATTTTCGCCAAAAGTGTGAAAATTAGGACCACCGTGGGGTACTTCGCCGGGGATATAACAGGCGATAATGGTAATGGAATTGGGGTCGTCGGGGCTGCGGAAGGCATACACATCGGTGTTATCGGCCAAGGGGTCATTGGCGATGAGCGGTGCTTCGCGGTGTGAAGACGCAGGGAGCCGGACAGCGCATAGGAATGCCAGTACCAGCATGGCGCAGGTGCGCCAGGGTAAAATAAAGCGTTTCATTGTGTAAAATATTTAGTGTAAAAGTGAATGTCGGGGACCACGTTTTACGGTGGATGCTCCGTGGGTGTTTTTTATTTGGTCACTGTGGGTAATTTGCTTTTTGGTGGTGTTGGAAGTATATACGGAGGCAAGGAAAGTTTGGATTTTGGGGAGTGGATTTTTTTTGGGAAAAAGTTTTGGATGGGGGACAAAATCGGGGCCATTTATTATTCTGACCAATATCACCTTAAAATAGTAGTTGGTGAAAAGATTGTTCTTTAAAGCCAACTTCTTACTTTTTTGGGGCCAAAAAAGTAACAAAAAAGCCCGCGGCTGACGAAAAATCCTACGATTTTGCTTTCCGTCTCCGGCCGCGCCAAAAAAACTCGCCGGTCGCCCTCACAGGGGCTTTCGCCCCGCAAATAACGTTTGGCTCAAACAGTTTTTGGCTTCATCGGCCTCCAACGGAGCAAAATCGGGATTTTTCTAAGGCCGCACCGCTAAGGGCCAGACGGGGTTGGGTAACGGTGCCCGAATCTTGTCACGTACTCCAAAATTTTGGGGGGAAATAAACGGGAAGCCATTACTTTTACCGCATGAAAACAACCGCAGACATTCTCGCCGAAGGCACATTTGTTGGTAGCATGGAAGGTACCGAGTGGGTAGATTTCAGCACACGTGTATTTATTCCCGCGCTGGCCAAAACCGCGCAGGTGTATCTCACCCTGCCCAGTCCGTTGCTGCGCGGTTCTTACCCGCCGTTGGAACACTGGATGCACCGTTTGGCATCGTTAGACGAAACCGTTGGTCACGCAGCCCGCGCAACGCTGTGGGCACACTACTGCGCGGCACACAATCTCGATGCCCCCTACGATGCCACTGCCCCGGAAACGCAGGAATTATGGAAAAACGGAAGCCTTAGCGTCACGGCGGAGGCGGAAGACTTGGAAAATGAGGTTATCCGGTTGGTGATGGAGGGTGATTGGTGGGATTTGGGGGTGGAGGTTTGGGAGGGGTGATTAATCAGATTGATTACCCCATTTTTCCAGGCGCTCTTCGCATTCCCGGTATGGAAGCCATTGATTAATTTTTGTTAGTTGTTTTAACAGCATATAAGCCTCTGCGTGCTGCAATAAAGATTTTTCGACCGAAATATCAAGTATCCATAATATTCCATAGACGTTAATTTTATTCGCCTTGCACCATTTTCGGACAAGATTATCCCCAGAAAGAATCAGCATATTCGAAAATGATACATTTTGACTGTACCATATCAACGAACGGTCGGGGACGGAAAGCCCCTTAGGCACCCCGGCATGCTCTACATCGGACAAAAAATCAAGTGAAATTGGTTCAACAACTGTTATAATTTCCAGTACCGCATTTTTTTGCTCATCAGACAACTCGGATATGATCAAGTCGGTAGTGTGGATTTCTAATTCAAGATTTTTCAATAACCCAAGACAACCCAAAGCGTGCAGGTCAATAAAAATATTAGCATCAGTTATCGCTATCCGCATGTTTGTTCATTTGGTTTAATTCTTCCCGGAAATCCGCCAGTTTTTTGCCATCAATTGCCGCTGCTTTTGAGATAGAAATTACTTCTTCTGAAATAGCACGTAGCAATAATTGCCGAAAACGAACCGCCTTCTCTACGCCTCTATATTGACCTGGTTCAGATTTTCGACCATAAAACCGGCTTAGTTCGCGCATTTTCATATCAAAATCATAGTCGGTAATAATACTGTGTTGCTTTGCACGGTACAGGATACCACGGACGGAAATACCGTAAAGTTCTTTTATTAATACCAGTTCATTCCACATCAGTGCCGACCGGTGATTTCCCAACATTTCCTTCACTTTAATTCCAGGCAACAACATAGCACCGGCAAACGCATCACAAAGCCTTTCCTCCAGTTTATCTTCGATGTCGGGGGAAAAATTCAGCAGCAGGTGGGCTAACTCATGTAGTAGGGTAAATCGTTTTCGGTCTAATGATTTATCAAATACACCATTGACAACAATCACGGGTATCTTGTTTTCCAAGGTAGTGGACATTCCGCTAAAAGCATCGTCCACTTCAATTTCAATCACCCGAATACCTTTATCTTCCAGCATTTCGCTGATGTTAAACAATGGATCATCACCCAAATTAAAGTATTCACGCACAATATCGGCCGCTATTTCGGCCTCCTCTCGGGTGGCAATTTGTTGAGGCAAACCGGGAATAGTTGGAAGTACCGGCGCATCAATGCCCAGCAATTCTTCCAGTTCAAGGTAGCGTTCCAACGCATCCCGGGTTTTTTCCAAGGCAACGGTTTGTTCTTTTTTGGGAAGTTTCGACAGTTTACGAAACTCATAATGTACAATTTCGACCTGTTTAGTTCGGGTAAAATAATCAGGCCGCACATTTAATGCTTCACACAAAGGTAAGAGTAAATCAGGATCAGGTTTTACAGCACCTTGTTCGTATTTATTTAAGGACTGTTTGGATACCCGATGCCCCAGCCTTTCGGCCAGTCCTTCGAGGGTGAGTCCGTTCATTTTTCGGGCAGAGCGTAGCCGTTCGGGAAAGTTGTGCATAGTATTACTTCTCATGAGATTAGACCACGGGACTGTTAAAAAACTAACAATCAATGGCTTATGATTAAAACAAAAAGTTGTTCAGGGGTAATGGTTTGTACTTTGAGTGCAAATATAGATGTTTTAGCAGAAAAGCAAAGCGATTTTTAAGATTTTTTTTGTGGATTTGTCAAAAAGACTTTTTTTATTTCCCCCCAAAAAAAACATTAACCCCACCAATAAACAAACATTAAACTATATTTGCCCCCGCATCACAATTGGTGTTTAATCTTATATCTCTACGACTCCTTTATTTTAATGACGTTTCAAGAACTATCCAATTTTATCTGGAATATTGCCGATGATGTCCTCCGCGGTCTCTTCAAAAACCACGAATACGGCGATGTTATTCTCCCTTTTGTGGTCCTCCGACGACTCGATTGCGTGCTCGAACCCAATAAAGACCGCGTCTTTGACCTCCACCAACAGTACAAAGACAAAATTGACGACCCTACGCCCATTATTCTCGGCAGTATCGGTACCTCGTTTTTTAACGTCAGCAAATACGACCTCCGAAGGCTTACCGGCGATGCCAAAAATATCCGCCTCAACCTCAATAATTACCTCAACGGATACAGCAAAAACGTGCTCGACATTATCGAGCATTTCCAACTCGAAAAACCCATCGAAAAACTCGCCAAAAACAACCGACTTTTCCTGCTCATTGACAAATTTACCGAAATTGACCTCCACCCCGACCTCGTGGATAACCGCCTCATGGGGCAGGTGTACGAAGAACTCCTCCGCAGGTTCTCTGAAATGAGCAACGAAACCAGCGGTGACCACTACACCCCGCGCGATGTCGTGCGCCTGCTCGTGGCCCTCCTCTTTGAAGAAGACCATCAATCGCTCAAAGGTGCCGGGGTTGTCCGCTCCCTCTTCGACTGCTGCGCCGGTAGCGGCGGGATGCTCACCATCGGGCAGGATTACGTGAAACAACACATCAACCCCGATATCCACCTCCGGTTATTGGGCCAGGAACTCAACCCCCAAACTTTTTCCATTTGTAAATCGGATTTCCTGATCACCGGCGAAGACCCCGACGCCATTCAGTTGGGCAGTTCCCTCTCCGAAGACAAATTCCAGGGCCAACGCTTCGACTATATGGCCACCAATCCGCCCTTTGGCGTATCGTGGAAATCGGAGCAAACCTTCGTCGAAAACGAAGCCGCCAACCCCAACGGCCGCTTTTTTGTGGGTACGCCCCGCAGTTCCGACGGCTCTTTGCTGTTCCTGCAACACCTCATCTCCAAAATGGAACCCACCGGCAGCCGCATTGGCATTGTGTTCAATGGCTCCCCCTTGTTTACCGGCGATGCGGGCAGCGGCGAAAGCGAAATTCGCAAATGGATTATCGAAAATGACTGGCTCGAAGCCATTGTGGCCATGCCCGACCAATTGTTTTTTAACACCGGTATCAGTACCTATATTTGGGTAGTGACCAACAAAAAAGCCGCCCGCCGACGGGGCAAAGTCCAACTCCTGAACGCCGCCGATTTTTTTAAACCCATGAAAAAATCGCTGGGCAGCAAACGCAAAGAAATTTCCGAAGAACAACGACAGGACCTGATTGACCTCTACACGGCGTTTGCCGAGGGGCCACACTGCAAAATATTCCCCAATACCTTCTTCGGTTATACCAAAGTGACGGTGGAACAACCCGTACTGCAACCCGACGGTACGCCCGTTCGCGACCGCAGCGGACAACCTAAACCCGATTCCGCCAAACGCGATACCGAACGGATCCCGCTGGGGCACGATATTCAGGCTTATTTCGACCGCGAGGTACAACCGCACCTGCCCAATGCCTGGATGGACCGCGACAAGGACAAAGTGGGTTACGAAATTAATTTTACCAAATATTTTTACCAGTACAAACCCCTCCGGCCCCTGCACGATATTACCCGCGACCTGCTCGCTCTGGAGCAGGAAACTGATGGTTTGTTAAAAAAACTGCTTGATATATGAGCAATACCACGCTTAAACAAGTGGACGAAGCCCTGTGGGCCTTTGGCCGTTTTTTAAAAAATAACCATACCATGTTACAACCATGATACACGCACCACACACAACGCAATACCCCGCCTACAAAGATTCGGGCGTGGAATGGATGGGGGAAATACCGGATGGATGGGAGGTGAAGAAATTGAAGCACACTTCAAACATTAGGAACAGTTCTGTTGACCGCCATCAATATGAAGATGAACTTTCTGTAAAAATCGTGCATTATCCAGATGCTTATAAAAATGAGGTCATTACTAATAATTACAATTTTGTAACTGGGACTTGCTCGAAAGAAGAACTGATTAAATTTCAACTTTCGCAAGGAGACGTTATCATTACTAAAGATTCTGAGGATCCTTCAGATATAGGTGTGCCGTGCTACATAGCGGACAATCTGGAAAACGTAGTGTGTGGTTATCATTTAACAATAATTTCCAGCAATAATATTACTCTTACAGGGGCTTATTTAAGCAGATTTTTGCAATTCAGTGGCTCACGGAACTACTTTGAAACGCAAGCAAATGGGATAACAAGGTTTGGCTTGGGGCAATATGCCATTTTTAATATCCCCATTCCCATTCCACCCCTCGCCGAACAAAACGCCATCGCCCGTTACCTCGACGAAAAAACGGCGCAGGTGGACCAATTGATTCAGCAAAGCGAAAAAATTATTGCCCTGCTGCGCGAACAACGCGCCGCCACCATCAACCACGCCGTGACCAAGGGCCTTACCCACCTGCCTCCCGAACAGGGCGGAACCCTCGGCGTGCCGCTGTATCCGTCCGGCGTGGAATGGATCGGGGACGTGCCGGAAGGGTGGAATTTAAAAAAACTCAAACATGTCTCATACATTCGAAATAGTTCTGTTGACCGCCATCAATATGAAGATGAACTTTCTGTAAAAATTGTGCATTATCCTGATGCTTATAAAAATGAGGCAATTACCAATAATTATAATTTTGTAACCGGGACTTGCTCAAAGGAAGAACTGATTAAATTTCAACTTTCGCAAGGAGACGTTATTATTACTAAAGATTCTGAGGATCCTTCGGATATTGGTGTGCCGTGCTACATCGCAGACAATCTGGAAAATGTAGTGTGTGGTTATCATTTAACAATAATTTCCAGTAACAATACTACTCTCACAGGGGCTTACTTAGGCAGATTTTTGCAATTCAGTGGCTCACGGAACTACTTTGAAACGCAAGCAAATGGGATAACAAGGTTTGGCTTGGGGCAATATGCCGTTTTTAATTTCCCCATTCCCGTCCCCCCTCTTTCCCAGCAAAACGCCATCGCCCATTACCTCGACGAAAAAACCGCCGAAATAGATGCGCTGGCCCGGCAGGAGGAGCGTCGCATCGAATTGTTGCGCGAATACCGGGCGGCCTTAATTTCGGAGGTGGTAACGGGTAAGATGCGGGTACCCGAAACCGCTTAGTTTTGTTTTTAACCATAATAACAACAGCAGATGAACACTTTCAGCGTAAAAGCGCATTTTGAACAACAATACCGGGACATTTTTAAAAAAGACGGCCCCTACGGCCATTTGGTATTTCCCGATACCCAACAACCGGTAGTGGAACCCGGCTTTCATTCCGTGGATCATATTCCTGTGGGCGGCTTGCTGTACGTTGGGCTAAATCCCTCCGACCGCCACGGGGTTGTGGAATCCAACTTTTACGATGTACACCTTGGGCTGCCCGCCAACCATCCTTATTGGAAAGCCTTTTCCAATCTCAGCCACCGGATCACCAGTGAAAACGAACAAGGCCCGGCGCAGACCCTGAACTATGGCCACTTGGACATGTTGGTGGTGCGAGAAACCCAACAAAGTCTGGTGCGGGACTTGCTTCGGCAGAAAGGAGCCGTGGATTTTATGTTGGACCAAATTGCTTTGGCCAAAAACATTATGGAACGGGTAAAACCCAAAATCATAGTTGTCACCAATACTTTTGCCCGGGAACTTATGGGAAAAATGCGGTACAAAAATCCCGATGGGACCGAACACTTAGTCTGGATGGGTTTAGACTTTTATTTTGACCAGGAACTCGGCGTTGACTGCATTGCCACCGATGGTCCGCTGTACAGTACGCCCGTCTTTTTTTCCAGCATGATCAGCGGCCAACGCGCCCTCGATTTGGGTTCGATGGAGCGGTTGGTATGGCATATCAAGCGGGTGAATCAATTTTTATATCGCTCATAACCATGCAGCAATACACCGAAAAACACCTCGAAGATCACCTCGAAAGCCGGTTGTTGGCCAGTGGATTCCGCTCGGTGCATTACACGGCATTCGACCGCCGCCTCGGTTTGCTCCCCGACGAAGTGTTGGCGTTTATCAAAGACAGCCAACCCAAACAATACGAAAAACTATCCCGGTTGTACGAGGGCGACACCGACCGGAAAATCGTGCAGTACCTCAGCGACCAAATCAGCAAACGGGGTATTGTGGATGTGCTGCGCCAACCGGTGAAAGACCGTGGGGTAGCGCTGCAAATGGTGTTTTTTGAACCCAAAAGCGGGCTAAACCCCGAACACAGTGCCCTGTACCACAAAAACCGGTTTACCCTGGTGCGCCAACTGCATTTTTCGCCCCAAAACGAACAATCCATTGATGTGGTGCTGTGCCTCAACGGTATCCCGCTGATTACCCTCGAACTCAAAAACCATTTTACGGGCCAAACAGTCACCGACGCACAAAAACAATACAACAAGCGCAACCACAAAGAATTGATTTTTCAGTTCAAACGTTGTCTGGTGCATTTTTGTGTGGACAACGACGCGGTCTATATGTCGTCGCGGCTATCGGAAAACACCAAATGGTTGCCCTATAACAAAGGCATTGAAAACCCCATTTTTGAAGGCGGGCATAAAGTACATTACCTCTGGGACGAAATTTTGCAACCCGGCAGCCTGCTCGATATTATTGAAAATTTTGTGATGGTGGTATCCGAGTCCAAAATCCGATACGACGGGTACAAACAAAAGGTAGTGGAGGAAAAATCGGACGTGCTGTTGTTTCCCCGTTACCACCAGTTAGATGCCATTCGGAGCATTCGCAAAGCGGTGATGGCGCAGGGAACGGGGCGGAATTTTTTGGTGCAACACACCACGGGCGCAGGCAAAAGTTACGAAATTGGGTGGTTGGCGCACATTTTGGCCTCGTTGTACCGCAGCAGCACCGACACGGAGCGAATTTTTGACAGCATTATTGTGCTCACCGACCGGACGGTACTCGACAAACAATTGCGCGACACCATTTTATCGCTGCAACAAACAACGGGCGTGGTGAATCCGGTGGACAAAACCTCCAAACAACTGCGGGAGTATTTGGAAAAAGGCAAAGATATTATCATCAGTACCGTCCAGAAATTCCCGGTCATCAGCGAAGTGATTGGGGAATTGGGCGACCGCAATTTTGCCATTATCATTGATGAGGCCCACTCTTCGCAAAGCGGCAACACCTCCAAACACATAAAAAAAGCCCTCACCAAAGGCCAGTTGGGCGGTGCTGAGCCGGACGAAGACGAAACCGAGGACTACGACGATATTGACCGCACGGTTTTAAGCGAAATTCAGAGTCGGGGCCGCCAGAAAAACATTTCTTATTTTGCGTTTACGGGTACGCCCAAAGGCAAAACATTGGAACTTTTTGGCGAGAAGAAAACGGAAGCGGGCCAGGTGCGTTTTGTGCCATTCCATACCTACACCATGCGACAATCCATTGCCGAAGGGTTTACGCACGATGTATTGGCGCATTATTGCACGTACGAGCGTTATTTCAAGTTACACAGCAAACTGGAAGCCGACGACCGCGAAGTGCCCAAAAGTAAGGTCATGCGGCAATTGGTGCATTTTGTGGATATTCAGGAGCACACCATCCGGGAAAAAGTACAAGTCATGCTCGATCATTTTGTACACCATACGGCCAAAAACATCAATGGCGTGGCCCGTGCGATGTTGGTGACGCGCTCGCGCCTGCATTGCGTAAAGTACATGATCGAAATGCGCCGTCAGATGGCCGCCAAAGGGCTTCCGTACAGTTGTCTTTGTGCGTTCAGCGGCAGTGTACACGACCCGGATACCGGAAAAGACTACACCGAAAGCAGTCTGAACGGATTGGACCGCAACGTATCCATTCCGTACGGGTTAAAAGACCCGCGTTTCCGCATTTTGATTGTGGCCAACAAGTACCAAACGGGCTTTGATGAACCGATGCTGCACACCATGTTTGTGGACAAGATGATGAGCGGTTTGCAGGCGGTACAAACCCTGAGCCGCCTCAACCGGACGATGAGCGGCAAAACGAACACCTTTGTTTTGGATTTTGTGAACGAGCCGGACGATATTTTAGCGGCCTTTCAGCCCTATTTTCAGTCCACGTACCTCGACGGCGAAACCGACCCGAATTTATTGTACGATCTGGAGCGCGACATTCGCGGGTTTCATCTATTTACCCAATACGAGATGGACGAATTTGCGCGGATTTTTTACGACAAAAGCAAAGACAATGAACTATTCATGAGCATTGTAGGCAAAGTTGTGGATCGGTTTAAAGAAATAGCGTCGCCGGAGCAAAAGGATTTATTCAAATCCAAGGTTCAATCGTACCTGCGCTTGTACAGTTATATTGCGCAGGTTGCCAATTTTGCGGATGTTGATTTGGAGAAACTCTTTGTGTTTTTGCAATACATCAACAAAAAACTGCCCCGTCGGGAGCAGGAGGACATCAACCATATCTTGGGTGCGATTGATTTGGATTCGTTTCGGGTGGCCAAAACCTGGGAGGGTCGCATCACCTTAGCCGCCGAAGACGGACCGATGGAGCCATTGACGCCCGGCGAGGGGAAAGGTACGCAGGAAGAAGTGCTGGATATGTTATCGGAAATTGTTCGGGTACTCAACGACACTTACGGCGTGGATATGAACGAGGAACACAAGATACATTTGCGCAACGCGGAGAAGCGGTTGGAGCAGCACCAGGGCATTCAGGAAGCCTTTGCGGGCGACAATTCGGAGTCGAACCGGCAATTTATATTTGGTAAAGCGTTTGAAGAAATTTTGTTGAGTTACGTCAACGATCATTTTGAGTTTTACAAATTGCTCACGCAAGGCAAACAAAAAGAGGTGGTACGGGAAATATTGTACCAGAATTATAAGCAGCGTTTTGAGGGGCGAGGGTAGGAGGGGGAAATTAACATAAAAAAGTTAGTGCCAAGTATTTTCCCAACCTACCCAACGTCGAATTTTAAGCCCGAACAGTGCCATATCCTTGAACTTTTCACTCAACGGCTGCATACTAACTTTAATACTACATTTATGAAAGACTCTAAAACTCTTGGATATAGCACCCCAAAAGCCAAATGCAAAATCTTCGCCATTGAAGGCGAATGGGAGAAATCACCGAAGTCCAAGTTAACCATTTTACCCGCTTTGGATTTGCTCGAAAAAACCAGGGAGATTCCTTTTGCTTATCGCACGGCGGCTACGCATCAAGAATTTTACCATCATCTTCAAACGGCATCAAAAAGCACTACTTATAACACCCTATATCTTGCTTTTCATGGCACTAAAAGGGCTTTGTGGTTTGAAGAAGGGTATATACAATTACAAGATTTAGGAGAGGATTTCGCCGATAAGTTCAAAGGGAAAAATATCCTGATTGGTTCTTGCCAAACCGGAAGAGACTTGAAAATCCTTGAAGAATTCAAAACCATCACAGGTGCGCACGCAGTAGCAGCATACCGCAAAGACGTTGACTTTTTTGAAAGCCTACTGCTCGATATTGCCTGTCTTGAAGCCCTGACACGCGTAACTCACCGAAAAAAATGGAGCACTATTATTGAAAAGGAGCATAGTTGGTTGGGGGAAAAAACGGGTTTGGTGGTAGTGTAGAGGATTCATAAAAATGAGAAATGAATGGTTTAGTCACTCCAACTACAAACAAAGTTGCAAGTTAGAGTGACTAAAATTTTACATCTTTTTTTTCGCGATTTCCATGTAACTACACAGTGATAAAAACTCTGCCTGACTCATGCTTAAGTTTGAAAACGCTTTATTTCCTGGAGGCTTCATGTAATATGTCCATCCGGAACTACCAAAGCCTTGGCTTAACTTAAAACCAGCACAAATAGCAAGCCCAGTTTTACATTTATAAATTATCTCTGTGGGGCTTGTTCTAGAAGAAGATACAGCGTCCTTCATAACGTTTAATGCCTGAACTAATCCATCAATTTCATCAGCATCAATCATAACAACACCCAGTGTCAAACCGCTAAGTTTCTCGCCAGTAATCAGTTTTTTCGACTTAATAACAATAATTTCCATTTTGTCAACCATTCCAATTGACTCTTTGGAAGTCTCAATAAGAGTGCCTTTACCTTCCATAAAAATTTCAATTTTGGTCTTTATCGGCTCTTCATTGGTTTCTGACTGTGCGAAAGCGGTAAAGCAAATAAATACCAAAAGCAAAACAAATAAATTTTTCATTTAACTATTTTTATTAAATTTTGAATAAAATTTCGACTGCAAATAAATAAAAAAACTACTGACTTTTACCAATCTTCCTCACTTATTTTAAGCATGCAGTAGTTGCTTTATTTTTGAAGTTATTAGTTCCCCCCCCACTACTCCACCCTAACCACCACCAAATTCCGCGCCTCCTCCCCTCGCGCGGTTTCATCGTAGAGAAAAAGCATGGTTTTTCCGTAACCTTTGTGGGTAATCCGCTGTGGTTCGATGCCTTTTTCGATCAGCCAGTTGGCGACCAATTGAGCGCGGTGGGCCGAAACCTCGGTGGCGTTGTCCACGTTAGCGGCGGTATGGGCACCAATTTCTACTTTTAAATGCGAGAATTTGTTAAGTTTTTTTACCAAAGCCTCCAAAGACGCGGTGCCGGATGATTTAATACTTTTATCGTTTTTGGCAAAAGTTAAACCGTCGGCCAAGTGCAGGGAACCGGCGACGGGGCCACCTTTCCACGGCTCGGACAATAAGCGGGGGTTAAACCATTTTTTTAAAAAATCGGCCGTCAGGAGGCTGTCGGTGGGGCTGGCGGTGAGGGGAAACAGCGGCGTTGTATTGTCCACCAGTACGTTGCCGTTGGCGGTTGGTTGGCCGTTTACCGCCGTACAAATTTCAATTCTGAGGTACTGATAACTATTTTTCCGGGGCGTCAGGGTGAAGGTATGGCGTTTCCAGTTGGTGTTTTTGACCCAATCGGTCGAGTCTAAGAGTTCGGCTTTTTCGCAGGCTGTATTGCCACCCCAAACGTAGAATTTAGCAGGTGCATCGAAGGAAACCGACCGGCCTTGGCTCAATCGGGTTGGACTCGTCATGGTATTGGACGTACAGACATCGGCAAACCACAAATAGGTTGTACCCAATGCCAACGGTTGCGCCAGGGCTTGGCTCAAAGCCCCGTGCGTGCCATCGGCGCGAATCACCATACTGATATAACTGTCACCATCGCTTGGCGGTGCCACAATGCCAAATTTTCCCGGTTGTATTACCGGTGGCATGTAGTTTTTATCGCCACAATCCAGCCAAGATTGGGCTATCTCCGGTGCTTTGGGGTGGCTAAAATCTTTTTCTTCAAATGAGGGATTGCGCAGGTAAATCACGGCGGCACTTTGGGCCGCAGCACCGAAAACGGCGCTCAACAAGGTAAATAACACTAAAAATGGGCGTTTTTTCATAAAGAAAGTATTGTTTGGTGTGAAAAATGGAGATATTCGTTGATGGTTATTGATCATTTGAATATGTAAAGAAAAGGCAAAAATCTTTACACGTCAGTTATGTCATGTAAAAAAAAAGCGAAAATCTTTACACGTCAGTTGCCTACAGCAAATAAACGATGGAATCTTATTGCACAATATCCACTTAAGCGTATCTCAGAAACTACATACTATTAAGGCTTCATAAATATGTCAACAAGTCCTCTGTTGACATAATAATTACTACGCCCTTTTTTTACCTTTTCGAGCAATCCCGCTTCGCTCAGTTTGTCCAAATATTGGGTTGCCGTAGGACGACTAACTTGTAAATCATTCATAATAAACTCAATCTTGGTGTAAGGGTGGCGAAAAAGATTATTTAACAAGTCTTGGCTGTATATTTTAGGAAACTGGGTTCGGATACTTCGTTTATAGTCTGACATTAAAGATTTAATCTGATTGATTGTCTGAATTGTCTCAATAGAAGTCTTCTCTATTCCATCCAACATGTAAATCACCCAAGATTGCCAGTCATTATGATCCCGAACGTTCTGGAGCAACCGGTAATAGTCCCCCTTATGTCGGATGATATAGCGACTCAGATAGAGAATGGGTAACCTTAATAAATCCTTGTTAACTAGATAAAGAATATTCAAAATCCGCCCAGTCCGACCATTCCCATCATAAAAAGGATGTATGCTTTCAAATTGAAAATGTACAGCAGCCATTTTTATCAATGGATCAACCGGCCAAACATTATCTTCATTGATAATTTCCTCCAGATTATTCATTAGCCCAACAATAACTTCGTATTCTTGCGGAGGGGTGTACACTATTTCGCCAGTTTGTTGGTTTTTAAGATTAGTTCCGGGTAATTTTCTAAATCCTGCTTTATTTTCTTCAAGAATCTCCTGTATTTTCAGTATTAAGTTATTGGTCAATAATCCATGCTGGCGAGCATGATCAAAACCAAAACGGAGTGCTTTAGCATAATTTTGTACCTCTTTTTAAGCAGGCCCGATTAAATCTTCAAATAATTCAGCCTTGAACAAATCATCATCGGTCGTGATAATATTTTCAATTGCAGAACTGTCTTTTGCTTCTTGAAGCACCAAGGTATTGATCAAAATATTTTCATTCGGAATGGTAGCAGCTACACCTTTTAACTCCGCTAAGTAACGATGAGCAGAAGCCACTTTTCGTAGAATCTCCTTTGTTTCAAGGTCTGTTTTAGGAGGTAGGGGGTGCAATTTGTAAGCCATGAGTCGTATTTCTTTTGTTAAAAGTAATTTGTAATCGACAAAGATATTTCAATTTACCCCCTTTCCGAAAAAAATCTGCCTGTATACTGATGTAATAGAGCATAATCTCCCCCACAATCGACCTAATCCAGCGCAGTAGCCATGCTTTGGGGTGGCTAAAATCTTTTTCTTCAAACGACGGATTGCGCAGGTAAATCACGGCGGCACTTTGGGCCGCAGCACCGAAAACGGCGCTCAACAAGGTAAATAACACTAAAAATGGGCGTTTTTTCATAAAGAAAGTATTGTTTGGTGTGAAAAATGGA
>JAAFJN010000005.1:84907-269960 GCA_013298845.1 Chitinophagales bacterium | reverse complement strand
ATAACCACCTTTTCGGTATGGATGTCTTTTCGTTCCTGGTACCATATGACCGACTCCGAGTGCAAAAATTTGGTGTTTCAAAGTCGGTATTTGGCCGAAATTATAGAAAAAAAATAACGGCTCCGCGGCCAAACATTACATCATATCTTTTCTATACAACAGGTTCATTGTTTCAAATGGGATAATCTTCCCATTTTTTCCTACAATGTGTACGCACGATTTTTTTATGGCGCGCACGTCAAAATCGTAAGCATCCATAAACCGCATAATGATAATTCGGAATAGATTTTGATAACCCAGCCCCGGCGCATCAATCGGAGGTAGGCAACACATCACGGATTGCAGTTCATCGGAGGCGCATTCGACGGAGTTGCCGGTGCTGAACAATTGTATCATGTGCTCCTGTAAACGCTCGTCCTGCTCATAAACAATCGTATTCCGGGAGTTATCGAGAATGTCCTGCGGGTTAATGAATCGGGTGAGCGGGAATACGCCTTCCGGGGTTTTGAGGGCGTAGGCCATAGCCAGTGAATCGGGGTTGCAAGGAACGGGAATAATATCGGCTTCGGAGAAAAGCGGGGCCTGTTCCAGGATTTTTTGCCGCACCTCGGTGAGGGTAATCCGGTGTTTTTTAGGGTCAAAATCCTCAATACGGCCGGCCACCTGAATGGGTTGAAAGGTCACGCCACGAACGGCGGGTTGTTGAAGTGCGTACTGAATAATTTCGCCAATTTCGTCGTCATTCAATCCTTTTTGCAGGGTAATGACGAGGGTAGTGGACAAATTAAATTCATTGAGGTGTTCGATGGCTTTTTTTCGTACTTCGCGCAAATCTTCGCCGCGCAAGGTTTCCAAAACATCTTTTTTAAAGGAATCAAATTGCAGATACACCTCAAAATCGGGCATGTACGTGGCCAATTTGCGCACAAATTCGCGGTCTTTGGCAATCCTGATTCCGTTGGTATTGAGCATTAAATGGCGCACGGGTTTGGTTTTGGCCATGTCCAGAATTTCAAAAAACTGCGGATGCACGGTAGGTTCTCCGCCGCTGATTTGAATAACGTCGGGCTGGCCTTCGTTGCGCACCACAATATCGAACATGGTTTCAATTTCCTCCAGGGTACGGTGCCGGCCGTGGTGCGGTGCCGATTCGGCGTAGCACACCGGGCAGGCGAGGTTACAGCGGTCGGTTACCTCCACAATCGTGAGGCAGGAGTGCTGTTCGTGGTCGGGACAAAGGCCACAATCGTAGGGGCAACCGTAATGGGTTTTGGTGTTAAAGTGCAGGGGGATTTCGCTTTTTTTGGCGTAATTCCGGATGTTTTTGTAATAGGTGGCATCGGTGGCAATTAGGGCTTTTTCGGGGCCATGTTCGGGGCAACGTTTGAGCATATAAACATCGTTACCTTCAAAAATAATTTTAGCATCTACCCGCTTCAAACAGGTGGTGCAGAGGCTGAGGGTAAAATCGTAATAGATGTAAGGGCGTTCCATGTGAACAAAGGTAGATAAATTAACACAGAATAAATTAGAAATTTAGGGCAATGTACATTGTTTATCGTATCTTTGTCCACCTTTTTGTCAAAAATTCGTTTGCGTTGAACCAATTCACACTATTCTTAATCGTCCTTTGTATATTTTCATTCATAGGTCTTTCCATGCGTTCTTCCACTGATGGAGTAGAGCACGCCCCTAAAAATGTTATTTTTATGGTGGGCGATGGCATGGGGCTGGGACAAATAACCGCCTCGATGTACGCTCGAAAGGACCACAGCAGCGTTTTTGAACGTTTTCCGGTGACGGGAATGATAGCGACGCATTCGGGTAAACATTTGGTTACTGATTCGGGGGCCGGGGCCACGGCTTTTGCCTGCGGTTGCAAAACCTACAATGGTGCCATCGGGGTAGATATGAAAAAACGGCCTTGCCCAACCCTGTTGGAAATGGCCGATTCGTTGGGTATGGCCACGGGAATTGTAGTGAGTAGCAGTCTTACGCACGCTACACCCGCCTCATTTTATGCCCATGTTGGGCAGCGCGGTGAAACGGAAGACATTGCAGTATGGATGGTTCGGCAGCACATTGATTTTTTGGTGGGCGGCGGACTAAAAAATTTTATTCAACGCAAAAAAGACAATAGAAACTTAGTGCAGGAAATGAAAAAGGCTGGTTATCAAATGTTTTTTAATCAGCACGATTCACTACCTGTTATTACGAATACTGAACAACCTTTTTGCTGGTTTACCGCCATAGACGAACCTGTGTCGGTAAAAAATGGCCGAATGTATTTACCAGAAATGGCCGAAAAAGGTGTCTTTTTTTTACAACAGCGTCAAAGAGAAAAAGGCTTTTTTATGCTGATTGAAGGATCTCAAATTGACTGGACGGGCCACGCCAACGATAAAGAAGGTTTAGTGCTGGAAATGTCAGATTTTGAAACTACAGTTAGTAAAGTGCTTGATTTTGCTCAAAAAGACGGAAATACATTAGTTATCATCACCGCCGATCATGAAACCGGAGGAATGGGAATATTACAAGGCTCCAACCAAGATACCCTGGAAATTAAATATACCACTAAGTCGCATACCGGTACAATGGTTCCAGTATTTGCTTATGGTCCCGGATCCAAATATTTCAATGGTATGTATCAAAATACTGATATTTTTTACCGGATCAACAAGGCGATGAATTGGCAATAAAGTCCCTTGTTCATATTGTTAGCCGATTTATTTCCGTGTTTTTGGCATATAATCCCTTTTTTCGCCAATTTTAATCTTATGAGTGTACTAATACTTGCGTTTATTACATCTTTTGTAATAACTTATCTGGCCATCCCGTCCATTATTTCGGTCGCCAAAACGCGTAAGCTTTTTGACCAACCTAATAATCGAAGTGCCCACTCCACCCCCACGCCGTCTCTGGGCGGCATCGGTATTTTTGGAGGTGTTATTTGTGGTATTATTCTCTGGACCCCCACGGCCTATTTTGGCCAATTGCAGTACACACTGGCTGCAATTATTTTATTGTTTTTGGTCGGCACCCGCGACGACCTTGTCCCAATCCCGCCCATGAAAAAATTGGCGGTTCAGGTCCTGGCCGCGCTGATTCTTATTTACAAAGCCAAAGTAATGATTACCGATTGGTGGGGCATAATGGGCATCCACGATTTATCGGCACCCGTTGCGGCCGGGTTTTCACTCGTGGCCATTGTGGGTATTATTAACGCCTACAACCTCATTGACGGTATCAATGGTTTGGCGGGTAGTATCGGGCTGATTGCCTCCTTGTTTTTTGGCAGTTGGTTCTTTGTTACGGGTTATATCGAGTGGGCAACGGTGGCCATTGCGATGGTAGGTGCCCTAACGGCATTTCTGAAATTTAACTTTACCCCCGCCAAAATATTTATGGGTGATACCGGTTCGTTGCTCATCGGGCTTACCTGTACAGTGATGTCTTTTGAGTTTATCACCTTGAGTAAAAGTTTACCGGCTAATCATTCGTTGTATTTTCACTGCACCCCGGTGATTGCCCTCAGCGTTATGATTTTGCCCATTTATGATACCTTAAGGGTGTTTTTGCGCCGTATGATGCACGGACATTCGCCGTTTCACGCCGACAAATCACATATTCACCATTTAATATTGGCTAAAGGTTATTCGCACATGGAAGCAACCGGTATTTTGTGCCTGGTGAGTGTTGTCCTCATTGCCCTGAGCGTAGTGCTGGACAGCGTAGGTATCAACCGATTGCTGCTGATATTGGTCATCACTACAATACTGCTCAACTATGGGTTGGTGCATTATTTGCCCGTCAGAAAACCGGGAGCGTTGGCTTCGACGAGTAAAAGAGTCTAATACTCCCTTATTTTCGCACAAAAAAACGGTAGGTTTCCTGATGGAGACCTACCGTTTGCGTCATGGGATTATATAAAAATAGTTTTTTCGGATACGAATCGGTAAAGAAAAATTAGTGGCGAGAAGGCCAGCCCTACCCCCCAGTGGAACTGGCCCCTCTCCACGGATTTAAGGCCACTGTTGGCCCTATTTCTTTAACCGTCGAAGGATTAAATTTGGCGGCGGTAACTACCAAAGATAGCGTGGATTAAAATACTGAGGTTAGTATATTAATTACAATTACCGTGCCAAAGTCCCAGTTCCTGCTTTTTTTTTACTTTTTTGAACCCGTTTCCAACAATTTTTTTCTCAAATCACCCGCGTCGGCTTCTATTTTGGGCCGAATGACCTGCATGGCGTCCTGAAGGGCGAGTAAATTGGCTTTTCGCCAGGCATCGCCGGGACGGTAACCGTAGTACATCGCCACGTAAGCCCGACCCGATCCGGGAGCGCTGTAACGGGCAATTACTTTTTTGTTGATATCGGTAATTTCAACCTGTAGTTCCAGTTCGGAGCGGTAGCGGTTATGGGGCATACCGGCCACATTCAGGGTATTGAGTGTGGCCCACGATGCCAGTTGATATCCCCAACCAGGTGCCCGGCGGTCGTAATTGAGCAGTTTAAATCGAATATTACCGTAGCGCTCGCCCCGGTTTTCCACCAGATTTTCGTTTACTTCGTTGCCAAAAGCCGAAAATACATCTTCGAGGGGTAAATCACTGAGCGCAAAATATTCGTTGGGTCCCGCTGATCCGGGAATGGCCACGTTGCCATTCCAGCCTTTGGCGAAAGTTTCGCGGTCAAATGCCGCCGCAAAACTCTCCTGATGCACCTGCATACCCATGCGGGGCAAACGCTCGTTCAAGGGTGCCTTGGCGTGAAAATCACTTACCCGGAGGGTTTTGCATTGGGTAAAAAACAAGAAGGGGAGCGCAAAAAACAAGAGTGTCTTTTTCATAGTTAACGTTAATTTTTTAAATTTGACTGCAAAAGAGCGGGTTTATTTATTCAACCACAAGCGCGCGCATTGGCCTTCAGTGTGGCTTAACAAAGTTTAACGCAGAAAGGGGCATTTGATGGAAATGTTTTTTTGCAAAAAATTGATTATTAGTGTTTTACAAAGTTGTTAAAATATTTTTGTGAAATGGTAAATATTGCTTAAAACGGTGTTTTAGTGCATTCGCTGTGGTGTGGCCTCGCCCGCTGTGTGGCTTCGTCATTACTTGTTGGTGCGGGCCTTCCAATCGAACGACTCTGAAGGAGTCGAACGTGGGATTTTGGGTAAAAACCAAAAATTCAGGAGTCACGCAAAATGGGCTTTTTACACAACCCGAAGTACGGCTGACGTTAAACATGGGTTAAATACCGCTTTCCCCGTCACAATCCGCTTACTTTTGTCCCCCGGAAATATGAATGCACAAAGAATACGTCTCATTATCGGCATGATGACCCTGGCCCTCGTTGGGGTTATTTGCCTCCAGATTTACTGGATCGGGTGGAATATCCGCCTGAACGAAAACCAATTCGACAAACTCGTTTTGGGGGCCATGAACAAAGTGGCCGATCGCCTCGAATATTACGAAAATGCCGCTGTTGTGGAAGCCCTCAACAAAACCCGCTCGGCTGGTAAAATTCGCGAAGCCGCCCGTTACCTCGAAAGTGGTGATGCCTATCGTCGCGTGGACACTGCCGCATTTAAGGACATTAAACCCGTGGATACCGTGCGCGATAAGTCGAACGTGGACATGTGGGAGTACATGAAAGTGAGCCAATTGGTGGATACCAAGCCGCTTTCCGAACGGATTCCGCTCGATTTGTTGGGCCAATGGATTCAGGAAGAGTTTGACAACGTGGGTATTAGTGCCGCCCGGCAGTTTGGAGTGTATTCCAAAGAGCGCAATAGTTTTGTAATTGTCAACGGCTATTTTGTGGTAGAAGACAGCAGCCCGCAGGTAACTCACGGCAACGCTGCGACGTTGTACAATTCCCAATACCGCGTGGCCATGTTCCAGCGCGACGCTGAATCGCCCGGTTATTTGTCTTTGTATTTCCCCAACCGTACCCGCCTCGTTTGGGGCAGTGTTATTTGGCCACTTGTATTATCGGTGTTGTTTTCGGGCATTATTTTGTATTGCTTTTGGTATACCATTCGGGTAATTTACCGCCAAAAACAACTTTCCGAAATGAAAACGGATTTTATCAATAACATGACCCACGAGTTTAAAACGCCCATCGCGACCATTTCTTTGGCGACCGACAGCATTTTAAGTCCCATTATTTTGGGCACTCCCGATAAAATTCGCCGGTTTGTGGACATTATTAAGCAGGAAAACCGGCGCATGAACAGCCAGGTGGAACGGGTACTGCAAATGGCCCTGATTGATAAAAAAGATTTTCACCTCAGCCTCGACGAACTGAACGTTCACGATATTATTTATCAGGCGGTATCCAATTTTAGCCTTCAGGTGGAAAAACGCGAAGGTGCCCTTACCGCCCAACTCAACGCGCAACGCCCCATTATTGAGGGCGACGCAACCCATATCGCCAGCGTGATCCACAACCTGCTCGACAATGCCAACAAGTACAGCCCCGACAAACCCATCATTACCATCAGCACCCGCGATGTGTCTATGGGCGTCGAAATAACCGTTACCGACAACGGTATGGGCATTAGCAAAGAGGCGCGTAAAAATATTTTTGACAAATTTTACCGCGTTTCGACCGGTAATATCCACGACGTAAAGGGTTTTGGTCTTGGTTTAAGTTACGTCAAAGCCATTGTTACGGCCCACAAAGGCCTCATTGACGTAAAAAGTGAACCCGGCAAAGGCAGCAGTTTTATGCTCACTTTCCCCACCCGCGTGAGTGAACAACCCGTCAAGGCTGTTTATTTCCCCGTAAAAGAGGAAGAATAATTTGGGGGTTTGTTATTCGTTTAGGCATTTTTTCCGCAACTTTGCGGCTTCAAACGCACACGAGATATTATGATGAAATTCGCTGTAATTGTATTCCCCGGTTCCAACTGCGACGATGATATGGTACACGTATTGGGCACTGTAATGGGTTGCCCCGTCGAAAAAGTATGGCACAAGGACACGGAACTCCCGGCCCACTTTACCACCAACGACTGTGTCATTCTTCCCGGTGGCTTTTCTTACGGCGATTACGTGCGTTCGGGTGCCATTGCCCAGTTTTCGCCCATTATGCAGGCGGTAAAAGCCTTTGCCGCTCAGGGTGGTTACGTTTGGGGTATTTGTAATGGCTTCCAGATTTTGTGCGAATCCGGTTTGTTGCCCGGTGCTTTGCTGCGCAACGTTAACCAAAAGTTTATTTCCAAAAATATTTACCTCAAAACGGTCACTACCGAATCGGCGATCACCAGCGAACTGAACCCCGATCAGGCGCTAAAAATTCCGATTGCGCACGCCGAAGGCCGTTATTACGCCGACGCCGCCACTTTGGATGCGCTGGAAGCCAACCATCAGGTGTTGTTTCGTTACTGCGACGCGCAGGGCAACGTTACCCCCGAAAGCAACCCGAACGGGGCCGAGCGCAATATCGCCGGTATCTGCAATGCGCAACGCAACGTTTTTGGGATGATGCCGCACCCCGAACGCGCCTCCGAAACGGATCTGGCCAATACCGACGGCCGTGGTATGTTTGAGTCGTTGTTGCAGGCTGTACATGTTTAAAAAAATCCACCAAAGTACGGGGCACCGCGCCGCACTTTATACGTTGGCCCCAAGCCATACGCCCCGCTGTATTTTAGCGGCAGGTGGTGATGGCTGGATCAGCGAATGGCAATTGGATGACCCCGAAACGGGGCGCGTTATTGCCCAAACCCCAACGCCGATTTACGCGTTGGACATTTCTCCCCCGCATTGGCCCGAACAACTCCTGCTCATCGGGGATATGTTGGGGCACTTGTACTGGATTGACCGCGCTCACCCCGAGGCTGGTCGAAACGTGCAACACCATTCCAAAGGTATTTACGCCATTCAGTGGCAATTAGCGGAAGAAGAAGTCTTTACTGCCGGTGGCGATGGTGTGTTGACGCGTTGGAATCCGCGTGAAAAACGTCCGGTGGAAAGTATTCAATTAAGTAATCGGCCTTTGCGGTGCTTGACCAGTAACCCTCGGCAGGATATATTGGTCGTGGGTGCCAGCGATGGTTACATTTATTACCTGCGGCGCAGCAGTTTTGAACTGTTAGAGCGGGTAAACGCCCACCAATTTTCGGTTTTTTCCCTGCTATGGTCACCCGATGGCTCCATTTTATACTCCGGGGGGCGCGACGCCCTGCTCAAGTCGTGGCGCGATGTTGACGTTAATGAGATGAGTATTCCCGCGCATTTAGGCACCATCAATCATCTTGTTTTATCCCCCAATGGCCAATGGATCGCCAGCGCGGGCAAAGACAAAAATATCAAAATTTGGGCAGCGGCGGATCTGCGCTTACTTAAAGTGTTGGATACCATTCGGGAGCAAGGGCATTTTAATTCCGTTAATCGCTTAATTTGGGATGAAAACGGCCTATTTTCCGTTAGCGACGACCGTTCCATTATTTTTTGGGGAGCGGAAAAATAGTGCATCGTTTTTATAAAATTGCTACAAATTTTTTGATTCGTTTAGTTCAATATCTTCGGACTTTTTTACCATAAATACAATGGAAACGGCAAATTGTCCGCTCAATGTCAATAATTAATAGAACATTTAGCGGCTTTGTTCTTCGGCTATTTACATTTGCCACCCATAATTTAAAACCTTGTCCTTGTTCACACATGCGGCATCTTTTGTCATATCAAACGAGATAACAAGCAATACCACTCTTTATATGAAATACCTTTTCTTTTGTACATTATCCTTGTTGCTGTGCGCTGGTACATTGGCGGCGCAGGAAAAAAGCAACCACGGACACGCGTTTGAGCAATTGGGCGGCGTTTTGCCAACCGGTAATTCATACCGCACGATGGACGGTTCGCCCGGCCCTGATTATTGGCAACAACGCTGCGATTACCGGATTGAATGCACGCTGAACACCGAAAAGCGCGAATTAACCGGTAAAGAAACCCTGAAATACTACAATAATTCGCCCCAAACGCTGCGCTACCTTTGGTTGCAATTGGACGAAAACCAACACGCGGCCGACAATGATCTCCACCACGCCCACCCGCACAACCTGAACAACAACATGAACGAACGCGCCATGAAGATGCTTTCGGTGTGGGATGATTTGACCGATTACGGCCACCGCATTAAATCGGTGAAAGACATTCGCGGTGTGGCCCTCAAGTATTTTATTGACAATACCGTCATGCGCGTCGAATTGCCCCGCCCTTTGGCACCCGGGCAACAGTTCGACTTTAGCATTGAATGGAGTTACCGCCTCGTTGACCGCATCAATACCCTCACTTTTGGGCGCGGTGGTTACGAGCATTTTGAAAAAGACGGCAACGACCTGTACACCGTAACGCAATGGTACCCGCGCATGTGCGTATTCAGCGATTTTGAAGGTTGGCAAAGTGACCAGTTCACCGGAACGGGCGAATTTGCGCTTAATTTTGGTAATTTTGACGTAAAAATCACCATTCCCAACGATTTTGTCGTGGGTGGAACGGGTGTTTGCCAAAACTATTTGCAAATGCTTTCTCCCGCCGAACTAAAACGTTGGAACCAGGCGCAAGCGACCACCAAGCCCGTCGAAATTGTGACCTTGGCCGAAGCAAAGGCCCGCGAAACGAGCACCAAAAGTACCAAAAGTAAAACCTGGCACTATAAAGCCGAAAATGTCCGTGATTTTGCCTGGACGGCCAGCCGCAAATTCATCTGGGACGCAATGGCGGTGGACAATGGCGAAGGCAAAAAGGTGATGTGCATGAGTTATTACCCCAAAGAGGCGTACCCCATTTATAACCGTTATTCGACTAAAGCCGTGGCGCATACGCTCAAAACGTACAGTAAATACAGCGTGCCTTATCCTTACCCGACGGCCATTTCGGTGGAAGCCCAAAACGGCATGGAATACCCCATGATTTGTTTTAACCCCGGTCGCGCCGAAGAAGATGGTACGTACGCCGAATCGGATAAAAATGCGGCGTTGACCGTTATTTTTCACGAAGTTGGGCACAACTATTTCCCGATGATTATCAACTCCGATGAACGGCAATGGGCGTGGTTTGACGAAGGGTTGAACACCTTTTTACAATACCTCACCGAGCAGGAATGGGATAATAACTTCGATTCCGGCGAAGGCCCGCCGCACAAAATTACCGAATATATGGCCCAGCCTAAAGATCGCCTGGAGCCAATTATGACCAATTCGGAAAACATTGTGGATTATTTTTCCAATGCCTACCGCAAACCCGCCACGGCGCTCAATATCTTGCGCGAAACGGTGATGGGCCGCGAAAAATTCGATTATGCTTTTAAGGAATATTGCCGCCGCTGGGCCTTTAAGCACCCTACTCCGGCCGACTTTTTCCGCAGCATGGAAGATGCCAGCGGCATGGACCTCGATTGGTTCTGGCGCGGTTGGTTCTTTGGGGTGGATGCCGTGGATATTTCGATGGACAGTGTGGTTTGGAAACGGGTGGACATGGAAAACGACCCTAAACGCATGGAAAATACGTTTCCACAAACGGAAGAAAAGCCGTTTGAGACCTTAACCCAAACCCGTTACCGCGAAGCTGGTACCAAGTTCCCGGTGGAGCAGGATACGTCGCTCCAGGATTTTTACACGTTTTATAAGCCTTGGGAAACGGCCGACAGCGTGGCGATTGATACGTTTGTGAAATTCGACCAACTTTATACCCGCGAGGAAAAAGAGAAATTATACGGTGATAAACACTTTTACGAGTTGTTTTTCAGCAACAAAGGTGGTTTGGTCATGCCCTTGGTTTTGGAGTGGACTTACGCCGATGGTACCAAGGAAATTGAACGGGTGCCGGTGGAAATCTGGCGGAAAAACGAAAAGAAATTCCGGCAGGTATTTGTGAAAGAAAAGCAGGTACAGAGCGTCAAAATGGATCCCTGGCGTGAATTAGCCGATATTGACGAGTCCAATAACACTTATCCGGTACCCGAAAAACCGGTGCTCTTCAAGGTGTATAAGAAGGATAAGTACAAGCCAGCACCTAATATGATGCAACGCGCTAAAAAACGCGACCCCAAAAAACCGTAGCCGTAGCCGGAGCCGTAAGGGCGGGCCTTGTGCCCGCCCATCATCGGATGATCCACGGACCCCATGCCTTGTGCCTGCTCCCATCATCGGATAATCCACGGACCCCATGCCTTGTGCCTGCTCCCATCATCGGGTACACCACGGACCCATGTATGGGCGTGCCTCGTGCCCGCTCCATCTCGGGTACACCACGGACCCATGTATGGGCGTGCCTCGTGCCCGCCCATCATCGGATGATCCACGGACCCCGTGACCGGATAATACCACGATCCTGGCATTTTATCTGGGGTTAGGGCAGGCACAAGGCCTGCCCCTACATCACGATGGATGATGACGTATTTTATACCCCAAAAAAACGTATAAATCTCCCCAAAAAATAAAAAACGGGCCATAAAACCGTTTCCACAATATATGAATGAATTTTTAACTTTTTCCGATTTAGGATTCCATCACATTGCCGATCCACGCGCATTTGACCATTTATTGTTCATCATTACCCTGTGCGCCGTGTACCGGGTCACCGAATGGCGCAAAATCCTGATCCTCGTCACGGCATTTACCATCGGACATTCGGTGACGTTGGTTTTGTCGGGCCTGAATATCCTGAAAGTACCGTCCAGTTTGGTCGAGACCCTCATTCCCGTGACCATTGTACTCACCAGTTTGTACAACGTTACCCTGCACAAAGACAGTTCAACCGAGGGTACCTTTTCCAAAGCCGTACGTTGGAACTACGCCATTGCGTTGTTTTTTGGGTTCATTCACGGGATGGGTTTTGCCAATTATTTCCGCAGCCTCATGGGCGAAGATGGCAGTGTCATGTGGCCGCTGTTTTCGTTTAATGTTGGCATTGAAGTGGGGCAATTGCTCATTGTTTCCGTTTTTTTTGCCCTTCATTATGCCATCGAACGCATGTTTCGTTTTGCGCACCGCGACTGGAATTTGTACGTTTCCGGTATCGGCGGCGGCGGCGCTTTAGTCCTGCTGATGCAGGGTATTTTTAGTTAAACCCCTCTTTTACCCATGTTTACACTTCTTTTGGGCATTGGGTCGTTTTTGGCGGCCTTTAGCCCTAACGGCACCGACCACGACTTTAAAATGAGCATTTGTGAGGTGATTTACGAACCTTCCGACCGGCATTTTGACGTAAAAATATACCTCTTCACCGATGACCTCACCGAGGCACTCACCGGCGATCCCAAAGCCGCCCTACCCACCCGCGAGGCCATTAGCCAATATGCGTTGCAGCACGTTGGTTTACAGGTCAACGGCGTGCAGCAGACCTTACAATTTAGTGCCATTCGGCAAAAAGAAGAGCAGGTTTTAGTACAATTTACGACCCCCTCTTTGGGCAATATCCAGCCCGCTACCGTGGCTGTGTGGGATAATATTATGTTGGAAAAATTCAGTGGCCAAACGAATATGGTTTACCTCATTGTACCCGGAAAAAACAAAAGAACCGAGGCATTAGACGCCAAACGCACTTCAGTGGAAATGAAGTGGTAGACGGCCCGGCCCCACCGTGCAACCAATTTTAGCCCGGCTCCGTCTCCTTGGTGTGACGCATGAACAACAACAAAAAGTTCGCGTTTTTACACCAGATATTATGCACAAACTAATACTTACCCTAACCTTATTGTTGGGTGCAGTAACGGGCTGCGACAAGGTTATAGAGGATGATACCGTAGATAATCCACCCGTTCCGGCGGCGGTGGTATCGGCACTGAATACCCAATTCAGCGGTCTCAGCAATCTTGTGGTGACCGATCTGAAAACCGACAGTTTGTATTCCGCCAATTTTTGGGCCAATAATCGCCAATACAAAACCATTATCCACAGCAGCGGTGTGCTCAAAAACGTGGGCCGCAACAACGACGGGGCCGCGCTGCCGGTAAATGTGGCGCGGTACGTAGAACCCGCCATCGTTGAAGGAACGTTAGAGCACCTGATGCCCATGTCTTTGGTCGAAAATGGCCATCTGGTGCAGGCGATGACCGATACCGGGCGTTATTTGTTGGCGTTCGATCACCTCGGCGGTCATATTTCCTCCGAGCCGGTTCCCACAACCAGTAAATGGTGGCGTTATCAGGTCGCGCAGCCGGGCGATTTGCCCACGCCGGTTGCCAACGCGGTTTTTTCGCAGTTTCCCAACCACACTTTTCACCACGCAACCCTGATGGTGGATGAAGATCGAAACGCACGCTGGTACGTAGGGTTAATCAATACCTCCCTTTTGTTGTGTTTTGAACTGGACGGCACCGGGGCTACGTTGGCCACTATGAAAAGCAAAGACTTGCTCCGATCCAATGAGCAGGGGGTTACTTTATTGGACTTCGATGTTACCCAATTGCCCGTTGTTGTGGAAAGTCATTTGGATACCCATTTTCCCGGTTGGGGATTTTCGCGCGGTTTAATACGTTTGAAAAATGGTTCTTTAAACGGTTTTACCGTTGTGATTACCGCAGATCAGACCACTTATTTTACGCATTTTGATGCATTAGGCAGTTTTAAAAGCGCAAATAAAGGATAAAAATGTCCCTTTCCATCGCTACGGACCTGCTCAGGGCTTGCCAAAAAGGTGACGCAAAGGCCCAAACTGCTTTTTATAACCACTATAAAAAGAGGCTGTTGGGTATTTGTCGGCGCTACGCCCGGACCAGCGTGGATGCGGAGGATATTTTTCAGGAAGCATTTATCAAAGTTTTTTTAAAAATGGGCGAAATCAAAAATCCCGAGGCGGTGTATTCGTGGACCAAATCCATCGTGATCCGAACGGCCATTGATCATTATCGAAAAAACAAATCACTGAGTTTTGCCAACGATCAACTGGATAGCCTCCCCGAATTACCCGAAGAGGCCGACGCCTTTAGTGTGTTGGATGCGCTGGAAAAAGAAGAAGTGGTACATTATATCAATTTATTACCCGATGGTTACCGGATGATTGTCAATATGTACCTGATTGACGGTTTTGAGCACCACGAAATTGCCGATGTTTTGGGTATTTCCGTTGGAACGTCCAAATCGCAATTGAGCCGGGCAAAAGCATTATTACGCAAAACTTTTATCGAAAAAGGAATAAAGTCTTATGAAAAAGGATGATGAACTACGTAAAAAACTAACGGACCTGCTGGAAGACTACGAAGCCGAGCCGGAAGAAAAAACCTGGGAAAATATCCGGGCGGCCATTCAACCCGAACGGCGGCGGAAACCTTGGTTGCCCTTTTTCTTTGGCGCAGCACTGATCACCGCTTCGGTGGGGGGCTGGTGGTGGTTATTACCGGAAAACAATAGCCGGGGGGCGGCCCGATACGTTCCTCATGCGTCCGAGGTGGTGGGTCATCGTTTCCTCGCCGGACGAATGTATAGCGGCAAACCCGTACGAACTGCCCTGGCCCATCCGGAGCGCACTGCCGTTGTTAGCGTGACTGCGACTACCCTTACGAAACACACCAAAAACGCGCCCCTTGGCCCGAATGACATTGCGGCGCTGCCCTTGTCCGCGTCGGTTACAACAAAGGTGAATATACCGGGCATTGCCCCTTCAAACCCGGAAACGGCTCTTTATACCCCGGTTTTTGCCGCTTCTAGCCCGGAGACACCGCATTTTGCTCCGGTAAAAGCTATTAGTTTGCTGGCCACTACGGAGATGCAATTATTGCCCTCGCGCAACAATCCCCCAATCATGCCGCCTCCGGCCGAGGCCCTGTATCGGTTGCGCACCCCGTACCGCCCGCTTAATTATTGGATGGCTGGGGTTCAAGTGCTCCAAACGGGCCAAACGATGACTGCCCTTACCTACGATGAACGCACCGCCACCCGGATCCGGCAGCGCCGGGGCGTAAGTCCGCAGCGCACGGGTATTTCGGTGGGAATGGGGTATCGGCGGGCATTACGCACTCGTTTTGACGTAGGATTCAGCGCCAATTGGACCAATATTCCCCTCGAAACGCGTTACGACGTGGCCACACTGAAAGAATTTGACGTTAGCATCAAAGGGAATGACCAGTTCGAGGTGACCCCCCGCACCGAGTTCACCGTTGATCAAATCCGCCGCCTGAATCTGGCCGCTCTGAACGCCGAAACCGGTTACACATTCCGACTGCACCGCCGTTATATACGTTTGGGCGCCGGCGCCGGGGCCAATTTTACCCTTAATTCGGACGAAAAGCCGCAATTATGGTGGTTTACCGGACTGGAAACGCCCATTGGGTACAGCAAATATATTTTCTCCGTTGGTTACCGACGCATGCAGGGACAAATGCTTCAACCTGACCAATTATTATCCACCCGTTTGCACACGTTGGAGGTGGGTGTAAAAAAGAAATTTTAGAAAAAATTAAGCAATGCGATATTATTTTTTCCTTATTGCGCTGTTCAGCCTTTGTGCATTGAGCGGCCAGGCACAGTCATTTACCAAAACGTACAGTTCGGGTGATCGTTTGTTGCAGTACATTAGTATTGCTCCGGCGCAGGCGGGTTGGTACGCTTCGGGGATTTACCGTACTAACACCGAATTGGGCAGTTTTTTGACCAAATTTGAAGAAGACGGCACCCAACAATGGAGCAAACAGTTACAGTATGGCCGCGAGCCACGCGCCTTGGTTACACTGAACGATGGTTCGGTGTTGTATTTCAACAATAACCTTGGTTTTCAGGGTTATTTTGACGCTTCGGTGGTGCGGATGTTACCCGATGGTACTTTCGACAGCGAAATGGTGTGGGGTGCCCCCGAAGACCAGGACGATTGGGCCAGCGCTACCAAATTGCCCAACGGCGAAATTATCGCCATCGGAATTAGCCGAAAAAGCATTTCCTTGACCAGCCGTTTAATGATTGTAAAGTTCTCCGCTACCGGGCAGGTTGTGTGGGAACGCCTCTACGAAGCCGGTGTTCTGACGGGCAGATTGGGCAATGTCATCCCACTTCCCAATGGTGGTTTTTACGTGCTTGGGCAATATTTTGCGCTCGCCGATGCACTGGGCGTATTGGCCAAATTCGACGCGGAGGGCAATTGCCAGTGGATCAAATCGTACAAATACGACAACGATGGTGTCTACTTTAAGGCAGGGCAACGCTTCTCCAACGGCGATTTGTTCATTGCGGCGTACCAGGCCAACAACAATACTGGTTTATTCCCCCGCCTCACCATGCTCACCCTCGACGCGGAAGGGAATTTCAAAAAGCAAAAATCGCTGAAAAACGATTATAACCTCGCTCCGTACACCATGACGGCCATTGCGCCCGATACCCTGGCCATTGCGGCAACGACCAACGGGCAGGTTTTTCCGGTGGTGGACGATGATAATGTTGTGTTGTTGGTCACCCCGGATGGCGATTTGTTGTCGCACCTATCGTTTGGCGGGCCGGGACAAGACCTGGCTGCCAGCGGTTATTTCAGCCAGCGCCAAGTGTATATTTGTGGAATGACGGATACCAGCGCCGACGGTTCAGCCCGGCGGGCTTATATCAGCAAATCGGGGATTACGGCTTCTTGTTGCCCCAAAAATGCTCAAATTACCAGCGTAACGCCCACCACCACGCCCGTTGTTAATGATCTGGGTTTTGTGTCGGCAACGGTTCCTTCCCGGCAAAACATTGTAATTACCGTCGACGATTTCCCGCTGTCCGAAACCACCACCTGCCAAAGCGTTGATGGCATTGCGCTGTTGCCCGGTGATACGACTATTTGCACCGGCGATACCCTCGTTTTGGGATTGTTGCCCGCCGTACCCGCCGGTAATGTGCTGTGGAGTACCGGTGCCGTTACGCGGACCCTGTTGGTGGACGAACCCGGCACGTATACCGTGCAGTGGTCGGGCGAGTGCGGCGTTTTTTCCGATACCATTCGGGTGGTATCCAAAGGGGACCGCGTTACGGTGGAAACGAACGGTCCCGTGTCGGTTTGCCCCGGCGCAACGGCTTCACTCACGGCATCGGGTGGGGAGGCGTTGCGTTGGTTGGACGCCGACGGTGAACTGGTGGGAACAGATACCAACTTGAGCGTATTGGCCGATGCCCCGGAGGCGTACACCGTTATTGCCGCCAAAGGGGTGTGTTTTGACACGGCCACGGTCGTTTTGACCCTGTTTGATGCCCCAAATGTGTCCATCTCCACGCCAACGACCAATATTGACGCGGGAGCGAGTACACCGATAACCGCCAACGGCGCGGCGGAATACCAATGGATTCCCGGCGACGGACTGAGTTGTACCGACTGCCCCGCACCGCTGGCCACGCCGGCGGCCACAATTACGTACACCGTGGTGGGGACCAATTCCGATGGTTGCACCGATACGGCTTCGGTGGTGATTGCGGTCAAATCGCCGTGTCCGTATTATTTCCCCAACGTATTTACCCCCGAACAAGGCAGCGACGCAGGCAACGACCGTTTTGGCGTGGCAGCCACCGACGTATCCCTCGACGGTTTTTTGATGCAGATTTACGGGCGGTGGGGGGAACTTGTTTTTGAAACCCGCAATCCACAAACGTATTGGGACGGAAATTACCGAAGCAAACCCGCGCCCGCGGGCGTGTACCTCTATTCCGTTCAAATGAATACCTGCGATGGCCCCATTCGCGCCAATGGCAATCTTACACTTATCAGATAAAAAATTAGACTATGAAAAAAGTAGTATTTTCCATTTTTTGCGTTGTTTTTTCGCTAATAACGCCGCTTTTTGCCCAAAAACAAGGTAATATTTGGCATTTTGGCCAGGGCGCAGCGCTCGATTTTAACAGCGGTTCCGCCGTGGTAACGACCCCCAGTTCCGTGGAGACGTTTGAGGGAAGTGCCAGTATTTGCGACGAAAACGGTAGTTTGTTGTTCTATTCCAACGGCGGCGGGCGTTCGCCCCAATTGAGCGGACAGTCCAGTGGCAAAATCTGGAACCGCAACCACGAGGTGATGTACGATATGAGTTTTACCGAAGGAGGTGGTTTTAGTGCGGCCCAGTCGTCGGTAATTATCCCCAAACCGGGCGAAGCCGGAAAGTATTTTTTATTTACCATGGAAGAGACCGAGTTTAGCGTGGGCGGCAGCGTTCCGAGTCAGCCGTTGGGGCGGGGTTTGTCGTGTTTTGAGGTGGATATGGCGCTCAATGGCGGTTTGGGCGGCGTGTCCAATTACACCGAATCTATTTTGGTGCCCACTTACGAAGGCTTGTGCGCGGTGCGGCACAGTAACGGCAGCGATTATTGGATCATTGTGCACAACGGTGATTCCGGCTTAGCAATTTTGCCCGTTACCAACGCCGGGGCCGGTACGCCCATGTTGGTCAATATTCCCGGCGGCACCGTGAACATGATTAAGGCATCACCCGATGGAAAATGGATCGGTATTTTGGGTTTTAATACCGGTTATACGGTGATGCCGTTTGATGCGGCAACCGGGGCAGTGGGGCCATCTCAATTTGTGTCACAAATAACAAGTTTTGCCGAGTTTTCGCCCAATAGCCAACGTTTGTTTACGATCAGTGGCGACGATACCGTTCAATATTATGACCTCGCCGCGCCGGACATTAGTGCTTCGGAGCAATTTATCGCGAATTTGTCCATTCCCGGCGGGGTCAACGGGCAAATGCAACTGGCACCGGATGGTAAAATTTATTTTATTCAACTGTCTTTTATCAGCAACAAAGTATTTTTATCGGCCATCAATTGCCCCAACGATTTGCCGTCGGTAACGTTACAGGCAATTGGATTTGAAATACTGAACGGAAATAGTTTTTTTGGCCTGCCCAATTTTGACAATGCTTTTTTCCGGCAGGATAATGCACCCGTTCTTCCGGTTAACCTGGGCGATGATATTACCCTTTGCAATGGCCAATCGGTAGTGCTTAATTCTGGCATCGGTAATGCGACCTATAATTGGTCTACTGGCGCTCAAACCCCCACAATCAGCGTTAATACACCCGGTATTTACGCCGTTACCATCACCGAGAGTGGTTGCCGAACCGGAATTGATTCGATTGCGGTATTGCCGGGCGGTTCTTCGGTTTCCAATGCCGGTCCGGACATCAATATTTGCGCCGGAGCCGAGTTGCCATTGGTCGGGAGCGGTACGGGCACCCTGTCCTGGTCACCGGCCAATGCGGTATCGGATCCGGAAATTGCCAATCCGTTGTTCACGGGTAACAGCACGACCACACTGATACTTACCGCCACCGAAAACGGTTGTTCGGCCAGCGATACGGTGGTGATTACAGTATTTCCCACGCCTACTGTTAGCGTTGCACCAATGGATTCTACCATTATTGCGGGCGCATCGGTGGGGTTAAGTGCTACGAGCAACGCCACGGTGTTTGCGTGGGCACCCGCCGCCGGGCTCAGTTGTAGCGATTGTCCCGATCCCGTGGCGACGCCGGAAATAAGCAAAACCTATTTTGTCACCGTGACCAACAACGACGGGTGTACGGCCAGCGCCAGTTTTAACGTAGAAGTAATTCCACCCGATTGTACCGTTGAGATGCCCAATGCCTTTACGCCCAACAGCGACGCCAACAACGATGTATTTGCGCCCGTTGGAGCGGCCATTGAAGCGTATAACCTGCGGATTTTTAACCGTTGGGGGCAACAGGTGTACACCGGGGAAGCGGGCTGGAACGGCACTTTGGACCAACAGGCCGCCCCGATGGATGTGTACGTGTACAAAATAAACATTCAGGTGTGCGGTACCCAATCCGAACTTTTGGGAGAGGTGACCTTGATTAGGTAGTATTGTGGAACTGATGGCTGCTATCTACGGCCAAAAACTTAAAGGGATGATTCTTGTTGAAATAAAATAAATTGGTGTAGACGACCTGTTTCTTGGTTTCTTACATTTATCAGATAAAAAGTCAGGCTATGAAAAAAGCATTGTTCCCCATTTTTTGCGTTGTTTTTTTATTGTCAACGCATGTTTTTGCCCAAAAACAAGGTAATGTTTGGCATTTTGGACAAGGCGCGGCGCTTGATTTTAACAGCGGTGCTGCTGTGGTCACTACGCCCAGTTCCATGAAAACCTTTGAAGGATGTGCCAGTATTTGTGACGAAAATGGCAATTTGCTGTTCTACACCAACGGCGGTGGGCGTTCGCCGCAATTGAGTGGGCAAACCAGCGGCAAAATATGGAACCGCAACCACGAAGTAATGTACGACATGAGTTTTACCCAAGGTGGTGGATTCAGTGCTTACCAGTCCTCGGTGATTCTTCCAAAGCCGGGTGAAGCCGGTAAATATTTTTTGGTAACTATGGAAGAAGTAGAGTTCTTCGCGGGTGGCGCAGTTCCCAGCCAACCTTTGGGGCGGGGTTTGTCTTATTTTGAGGTAGACATGTCACTCAATAGTGGTTTGGGCGGCGTAGCCAATTACACGGAATCCGTTTTTTTGCCTACTTATGAAGGTTTGTGCGCGGTGCGGCACAGCAATGGCAGCGATTATTGGGTACTTGTGCACAATGATACCTTCGGATTGGCGGTTCTTCCACTTACATCGGCCGGTTTTGGAACGCCCCAGTTGGTGAACTTGCCGGGCGGCGGTACCGCAGCGGCCATTAAAGCATCACCAGATGGCCAATGGGTATCTTGTTTGGTGAGAAGTATAGGACAGGCTGTATTTCCTTTTAATTCGACAACAGGAACGCTTGGAACACCGGTTTTAACGTCGGAAATTGCCAATTCAGCCGAATTTTCGCCCGATAGCAAACGACTTTTTGTTTTAGATGGCTTTGATGAGATTCGTTATTTTGATTTAAACGCACCGGATATTGCGGCATCGCAAACTCTCGTGGAAACCTTGGAAGGGTTCGATTTTTTACCCGGACAAATGCAATTGGGACCCGACGGAAAAATTTATTTTTTACGTACCTCTTTTTTGTTCGACTCGGTTTCTGTCAACACCATCGTTTGCCCAAATGCAGCGCCATTTTTGGAAAAAAACAAGTTTGGATTTCAGGTGACGAACAACGAAAGTTTTTTTGGGTTACCTAATTTTGATAATGCTTTTTTTAAGCGCGAAAATGAACCTCCTTTGATGGTAGACTTGGGGCCAGATCGGGCAGTGTGCGATGGGCAAGCCGTTGATTTAACCCTCAATTTCCCCGATGCAAGTTATAATTGGTCGAATGGTACAACAGCGCCGGTACTTAGCACGACAATGCCAGGAACCTACACGGTAACGGTGACCAGTGGTGGCTGCGGTATCGGAATAGATTCGGTGGTGGTGACGGCCGGTGCGCTGCCTCCCGCTCCCAATGCCGGAACCAACGCCAGTATTTGCGCCGGTGACGAATTAACACTGTCTGGAAGTGGCGTAGGGACGTTGATTTGGTCACCCGCCAATGTGGTATCCGACGCAACGAATGCCAATCCATTGTTTAATGGTAACAGCACCACCACGCTGGTACTTACCGCCACCGAAAACGGTTGTTCGGCCAGCGATACGGTAATAGTTACCGTTTTTTTGATCCCTACGGTAACCATTTCTCCGGGTGATACCATCATCATTGATGCAGGTTCTTCGGTGGATTTGAGCGCCACGAGTAATGCCACGGCTTTTGAATGGTCGCCCGCCGCCGGACTCAGTTGTACGGACTGCCCGAACCCCGTAGCGACGCCGGAAGTGACCACCACGTATTTTGTAACCGTGACCAATAGCGCGGGCTGCACCGCTAGTGCCAGCCGTACGGTAGAAGTGATTCCACCCGATTGCACGGTGACCATGCCCAACGCCTTTACGCCCAACAGCGACACTTATAACGATGTATTTGCGCCCGTTGGAGTGGAAATAGAAGCCTATAATTTGCAAATTTTTAATCGCTGGGGGCAAAAAATGTACACAGGGGAAGCGGGCTGGAACGGCACTTTGGACCAACAGGCCGCCCCGATGGATGTGTACGTGTACAAAATAAACATTCAGGTGTGCGGTACCCAATCCGAATTTTTGGGAGAGGTGACGTTGATCCGGTAGCGTTGAGGGATAAGGGATTAGACTGGGGCTTATGAACTCAAGTACCCAAAAAATTGTTACAAAATGCCAACGGGGCATCCTTCTGTTGTTCAAGGATACCCCGTTGAAAAATTATTTTAATTATATAAATTTAAATAAATAATCTGACTATGAAAAAAACAATGTTTTCTATTTTTTGGGTCGTTTTTTGCCAGATAACGACGCTTTATGCCCAAAAACAGGGCAACATCTGGCATTTTGGTAAAGGCGCTGCACTCGATTTTAACAGCGGTACCGCCTTAGTTACCACCCCCAGTTCCATGTGGACCTACGAGGGGAGTACCAGTATCTGTGACGAAAATGGCAATTTGCTGTTCTACACCAACGGCGGTGGCCGCTCGCCACAAGTGGCTGGAGAGTCTACCGGTAAGATATGGAATCGCAACCACGAAGTTATGTATGATATGGGTTTTACCGAAGGTGGAGGGTTCAGCGCAATTCAGTCATCGGTGATTATTCCAAAGCCGGGTGCTGCCGGGAAGTATTTTTTATTTACTATGGAAGAGATCGAGTTTAGCGTGGGCGGCAGCGTCCCCGGTCAGCCTCTTGGTCGTGGTTTTTCGTATTTTGAGGTGGATATGGCACTCAACGGCGGTTTAGGTGGTGTTACTAATTATACCGAATCCGTTTTGGTGCCTTCTTACGAAGGTTTATGTGTGATAAGGCATAGCAATGGTAGTGATTATTGGGTTTTAGTGAACAATGGCGACAATGGCCTTGCAGTGTTTCGAGTGGACAGCAACGGGGTGGGCATTCCTCAATTATTTCCCTTTTCTAACAGTGGTGGAAGTATTAAAGCCTCCCCCGACGGCAAATGGATAGCCTTCAATCAAAGTTTAGTACCTTTTGATCCATCCTCCGGTTTTTTGGGTGGAGCGTTAATTTTACCGGCTCTTATAACTTCCATTGAATTTTCGTCTAACAGCAAACGATTATTCAGAATCATTGAAGGACCAACGCTTGAATTTTTTGACCTCACTGCGACAGATATTGTTGCTTCGCGGACGACCGTTACAAACTTACCTTATTCGGATGCTGGCTATGGGGCCATGCAATTGGCACCTGATGGTAAAATTTATTTTGTCCAGATACCGGCTTTGGACTATATCGTAAATTTATCCGCCATCATCTGCCCCAATAGTAGCCCTTTTGTGGAGCATGAAGTATTTCGGTTTGATTTAGGTGACTACTTTTGGGGGCTACCCAATTTCGACAATGCCTTGTTTCGCCGGGATGAAGATCCACCCTTACCAGTGAATTTAGGTCCTGCTAAGCAAACTTTGTGTTCGGGGCAACCATTACTCCTTGAACCGGGAATAAGTAATGCCATGTCTTACGCTTGGTCCACGGGGGCGCAAACCACGTACATTACCGTGTCCACTCCGGGCACCTACACAGTGACAGTAACGAACGCAACTTGTGGAATCGGCGTGGATTCGGTAGTAGTAACCACAGGTGTGTTCCCCCCTGCCCCTAATGCTGGTCTTGATGCCGAAATATGCCCCGGTGCCAGTTTGTCGCTATTGGGGAATGGCGTGGGAACCTTACTATGGTCACCTGCCAGTGCGGTGTCTAATCCTTCAGCACCTAATCCTGAATTTACGAGTGATGAAAGCACCATATTAGTGCTTTCGGCCACCGAAGATGGCTGTACCTCCCACGATTCAGTGGCGATAACTGTACTTGCTCCACCAATATTAGATGTATTCCCTTTCAGTTCAACAATTCAGGTCGGAGGGGCAGTGGAATTAGTGGCCCAAAGCGATGCAGTTGCATTTGAATGGAGTCCTGCGGCCGGGCTTAGTTGTATTGTCTGTCCCGCTCCCGTGGCCACCCCCGCAACCACCACCACGTACTTTGTCACCGTCACCAACAACGACGGTTGTACGGCCAGCGCCAGCCTCACAGTAGAAGTAATTACACCCGATTGTACCGTTGAGATGCCCAACGCCTTCACGCCCAATAGTGATGCTAATAACGATGTATTTGCGCCCGTTGGAGCGGCCATTGAGGCGTATAACCTGCGGATTTTTAACCGTTGGGGGCAGGAAGTGTATGCCGGGGAAGCGGGTTGGAATGGCACCCTGGACCAACGGGCTGCCCCGATGGATGTGTACTTGTACAAAATAAACGTTCAGGTGTGCGGGACCCAATTCGAATTTTTGGGAGAAGTGACGCTGATTCGGTAGGGTTGGTTTGGAGATCGGTTAGTAGTTAGCGGTGCTGGTTTAGTTGGTATGTACAAACTATCGCAAAAGTTTTTTAGAGCGCAGTTTTTTAAAAATAAATTTTGAATTTTAAGAAAAAACAGCGTTTAAGTTTTAAAAAGGTAAAATGGGAATCTTTGGGCAAAAAATAATTTTGTCGAGTCCCATTTTGCCTTTTTGCGTTGGAGGCTACCGTTTGTTAACAAAGTTTTCTTTGGCAAAACTTTGTTTAATATTGCGCAAAAATGACCTTTTCACAATAAAAACAAACAATATGGAATTTTCTCAACCCAACCAGGATCCCCACCCAACAATATTGGATAATGACGTAGATATGGAACGCCACAAACGCCTCATGCGCAGCGGCCAGATATGGCTTTGCACGGGGTTGGGCATGTTGGGTCTTAGTTTTGCCCTCAATATGTTGTTTCACGCCGAAGGATCGTCCATTTTGATGGTGATGTACGGCCTCACAACCATTGGTGTAAGTTGCGTTATGAAAAGTTTGGTTAATATTTTTAATTAAATAGCCCCGCAAAGCCGTAAAAACCACCGTACCTTCGCGCCGTTATGATGTCAAAACGTTGCAAATATGCACTCAAGGCGTTGACGCGGCTTGGAAAGGAGTTTGGAAAAACGCCAGGTACTGTTTCTACCCCCGATATTGCAAAAGAAGAGCGCATTCCCAAGAAGTTTTTGGAGCAAATACTGCTCGAATTAAAAAAGTCCGGTTTGGTGGATAGCCGTGCCGGTGCCAATGGCGGCTATTATTTGTTAAAACCACCCGCTTACATTTCCTTAATCGAAGTGCTCCGGCTTGTGGATGGTCCGGTGGCGCTTTTGCCTTGCGTTTCTTTAAAATTTTACAAACCTTGCGACGATTGCCCCGACGAGGCCGCCTGTAAAATGCGCGAAGTATTCACGCAGGTACGCCAACGCGACGTAGAGTTACTCGCGGGTTTGACCATCGAAAGTTTGATGTAGTACCACCGTTTTCGATTTGTTGAAATCGGCTAAAGCAGGTAGCCAAATAATATCTGACGGGAGATGTTATTTGGCTACCTTTTTGCCCAAAAGCAACCCTATTTTTATTTTTTATACTCCAAAACAATGTTCCCGGCGGGCTGCACGACGAGCGGAATATCTTCAATAACAATATCGCTGCGGTCCAGACCAAACGCTTTTTCGTCGGTGGTGCCGAGGTGTTTGAGCAGGAAATAGCCGTTGAGCAACAAACCTTCGCGGAGCGCAAAATCGTTTTCGGCCGAAAGGAATTTTTCCAACACCACGAATTTAAAATCCGGTTCGGGATTGTACCGCGTTGATCCGTCGGGGCGAATGTGGAGGTTCAATTGCTGGCGTACGACCAGGTCTTGCACAATTTTTTTGAAGTACAACTCGACGCGCGGTTGCACCCGGAAACCAATGTTGATATCCACGCGAATGACCTTATCGTCCACCAATTCATCCACGGTGTATTCGAGGGTGTAAGGGTCATCGGTGCGGTTAATGTGCAGGAACCAATACACGTCGGCGCGTTTGGGTTTTTTGGAAAAAATGGAATTCATCACCTTTTCTTCCACGTGTTTGGGGTTATTGGCCTTGGTTAAATACACCAGGTGGGTCGAAAACTTGGGAATTACATCGTCTTCGCTCAGGTCATTTAACAAAGTGGCGTAGTTTTTTAGTTCAACAAAACGCACGAGGCCATTATTGATTTTTCGGGCAAAATACCAAGTGTACATAATGATGAAAAAGATCCCGCCAATGATGATGGTGACAAAACCACCTTCGGGGAATTTTTTCAAATTGGCCACAAAAAACGAACCTTCGATGAGGCCAAACAAGGTCGCCACTGCGCCCACTTGCCAAAACGGCCATTTGCGCACCCGGTACAGGAAGTACGACAACAAAATGGTGGTCATCATCATGGTCAGGGTAATGGCCAAGCCGTAAGCCGCCTCCATGTGTTCGGAGTTTTGGAAATACAACATCACCCCGACGCAACCGGCCCACAACAACAAATTGATACTTGGGATATAAATTTGTCCTTTGAGTTCCGTCGGTTGGCGCACACTCATCCGGGGCCAGAAATTGAGCGACATGGCCTCCGAAATCAGGGTGTAAGAGCCGCTAATGAGCGCCTGCGAAGCAATAATGGCGGCGGCAGTGGCAATTAAAATACCCGGAATGAGGAACCACGAGGGCATAATTTCGAAAAACGGGTTGCGCCCCGCCAAATCGGTGCTGCCATTGTGCAATAGCCACGCGGCTTGCCCCAGGTAGTTGACCACCAGACTGATTTTTACAACAATCCAGGTCAGGCGAATATTGCGAATACCGCAGTGCCCCAGGTCCGAATACAAGGCTTCGGCACCCGTGGTGCACAAAAATACCGCGCCCAGCAACCAGAAACCCTGTGGATACATGGTGAGCAGTTGAATGGCGTAATGGGGGCTTAATGCCCGCACGATATCGGGGTATTGCGCCACCTGCACGATGCCTAAAATAAACAACATGGCGAACCAAACGGCCATTACCGGGCCAAAAGTAGCGCCTACTAATTGGGTGCCAAATCGTTGAAAAAAGAAAATACCCGATAAAATAACGATGACAATGGGTACTGTGGGCAGGTGCGGCACCACTTTTTCCAATCCTTCCACCGCCGAAGCAACGGAAATGGGTGGGGTGATCATCCCGTCGGCGAGCAGGGTAGCGGCCCCGACCATTGCCGAAAATACCAGCCCCGAACCAAAGCGGCGTACCAGGGCGTAGAGTGAAAAAATACCACCTTCGCCGTGGTTATCGGCGGTGAGCGTGAGGGTAATGTATTTGAACGTCGTTTGGAAAACGAGGGTCCAAAAAACGCAGGAAATACCTCCGTACACCAGCAATTCGCTGATGGGACGGGTTCCTACGATAGATTTCATCACGTACAGCGGGGAGGTGCCAATGTCTCCGTAAATGATGCCCAGGGCCACCAGCAAGGTGCCGACGGTAACTTTTGAGGTTGTACTACTGTGTTTCATATTTGTAAAATTATACGTTCAAACGATAAAAGGTGGTTTAATCCACCATAAAACGGTACCCAACCCCCGATTCGGTGAGAATAAACCGGGGGTGATTGGGGTCATCTTCAATTTTTTTGCGCAATTGCCCCACAAATACCCGCGGATATTCGGTGTGGTGAATGTATCCCGGTCCCCATACTTCGCGCAGGATAAAGGAATGGGTAAGCACTTTACCGGCATTTTTGACAAAAAGGGCCAATAAAGCGTATTCGGTGGAGGTGAGTTTGACGGGGTCGCCGTTTTTGCGCACCATTCGGGCGGATAAATCGAGGCAAAGGCTGCCGTAATTTTTTTCCGGTTCTGATATTTCGGGTTGCGCCAGCCGGAGGGCAGCGCGAATACGGGCGAGCAGTTCGCCGGTTCGGAAGGGTTTGGTGAGGTAATCGTTGGCACCATTATCCAGGGCGCGCACGATTTCGGTTTCTTCGTCGCGGGCGGAGACCACAATCACCGGCCGCGTGTACCATTCCCGCAATGCTTTGAGCAGTTCTTGTCCGTCTTCGTCGGGTAAACCCAGGTCGAGGAGCACCAGCGCGGGTTGGTGCATGGCGGCTTCGGTTTTACCCTCTTTACCCGAAACGGCGTGCCGAACCTTAAAACCGCTGGCTTCGAGGGCAATTTGGAGCAACCGCCGGATGGAAGCATCGTCTTCGATGAGTAATATGGTACTATCAATCATTGTCGTGAAACTGTTGGCTTAATATAACGGTAGGGATTTCGATGGTGAAACAAGCGCCGCCGGTGAGCCGGTTGCGCACGCTGATTTCACCGCCTTGGGCTTCCACAAAACCACCGGCTACGTACAGGCCCAAGCCCGTCCCATCGGCTTTGGTGGCTTCGGAGCGGTAAAATTTGTCAAAAATACGCGCTACATCCTCCGGCGGAATACCGGGGCCTTCGTCCATAACTTCCAACTGTAATAAATGGGTATCTGCTTCTTTCACGGGCTTTATACGGTTGTTTGTGGAATCGGTCTCAAAATGTCCGTGCGAAATTTTGAGCATACGCGCTTCTATGGTGATGCGGGTGCCGGGTGGGGTATGTCGGCGGGCATTGTTGAGCAAGTTGAGCAAAATATGCTCACTTAGGCCATAATCCAGTTGTACTAACGGGAAATCGGGCGGAATAATGATCGAAATGGGATATTCTGATGGGTTGGGAATGAGTTTTTTTACGGTCCCGTACACGAGGTCTTTCAGGTCGCACCAGGCTTTACGGGCGTGGATCATACCGGCTTCGAGGCGCGACATATTGAGCAGGTTATCCACCTGTTCGTTGAGGCGGAGGGCATTGCCGGTGATTTCGGACAACAGCACGGCGCGTTGTTGGGGCGATAATTGCACATCGGTTTCGTTCAGGGTATCGGCGGCGCCCAAAACGGCCGCAATGGGCGTGCGCAAGTCGTGCGAGAGTGAGTTAAACAGCGCGTTGTATAATTTAATGGAACGTTCGCGCTCTTTGGTTTCATATTGCAGCCGCGACATTTGGCGCAGCCGGTATTGAATAATGCCGTTGAGCGTAGCGACAATAAAGTACATCAATATAAGGAGAGCATCTTCGCCGCTGCCAATGGTGAGGGTAAACCGGGGCGGGATAAAAAAGAAATCCCAGATGAGTGCCCCGAGTAAGGCGGCGGTAATAACGGCGGGCAACCCCTGCCGCATGGCCAGAATGGATACGACCAGCAACAAAATAAGTGCCACCGACCGGTACCCGATGAACTCGGTGAATGGGTAACAAATGGCCGCTACCGCTGTAACTGCCACCACGGAAAACAGCATTTGCCGCAGGGTGTTTTGGGCCTTCATCATTGTCGTTTACGTTTTTTTTGACGCTGCAAAGGTGCGGCGAATTGTCGAAGGAAAAAGTAAATAATGGAGGGGTGGTATAAAGATTTTATAAAAATGGGGTTACTTGTTTTCGGTCGAACGGCGCATTTTTATCGATAAAAATCAAGGAAGGGTAAAAAAAACAACTAATTTTTGTTCGCTTTTTTGGTTAAAAACCGGCATAAAAGAACAAAAGTGGGCTTTGTTTGTTAGAATCTTTCGGGTTTTTAAGTAAAATGACCATAGCATGTCTTTTTCGTTTGATAGTTTTACTAATTTTGCGCCCGGTTTGAGGACAATCTAAGAGAATAACCACCACTTTACTGATGAGACAATAAACTATTCCTTTAATTCTTCACCAAATTTATTCATTGTATGAATCGCATAATTACAACTTTATGCTTCCTGCTATTTGTAGTAGCTTCGGCTATGGCTCAGCGGAGCATCAATGGTACAGTAACAAGTAGCGAGGGCGAAGCACTGGTAGGTGCAACCGTTCTTGTGAAAGGTACCACCCGCGGTACAGTGACCGACATCAATGGTCGCTATACTCTCGAAGTACCCGCCAACGGCACTACAATTGTAGTGAAGTACACGGGTTACAGCACAATGGAACTGCCATTGGGCACGGGCAATGTGGTTGACTTCGTTCTCGAAGACGGCACTACCCTCGACGAAGCAGTAGTAGTAGGTTACGGTACTCAGCAAAAGAGAACCATCACCGGAACCGTTTCTACCATTAAGGGTAGCGACATTGCGCAATTACCGGCTCAAAGTTTTGACCAGTTGTTGCAAGGCCGCTCACCGGGTGTAAACATCAATATCCCGAACGGTGTATTGAACAACCCTCCGGTTATCCGTATCCGTGGTATCAACTCAATCAACCTGAGTTCTATTCCATTGATCGTTATTGACGGCGTACCTACGTACACCAACCAATTCTCTCAGAACTCGGCGGCTAACAACCCGTTGTCGAGCATTGATCCGAACGACATCGAAAGCGTAGAGGTATTGAAAGATGCTGCTGCTGCTGCGATCTACGGTTCTCGTGCTTCGGCCGGTGTTATGTTGATTACCACCAAACGTGGTAAATCGGGCAAAACCAACCTTACCTACAACAACTGGGTAAGTTGGACGCAGGCCACCCGCGTACCAGAAGTATTGAACGCCGACCAGTACTTGGAGATCAAAAACGAAGCCGCTGCCAATGCAAGTTTGGCGGGTCCGCAGTATTTCCTCGATACCATTGGCGGTAATAAAGTAGATACGCGTTGGGCCGATTACATCTACCGCACGGGTTTGTCGCACAACCACAACTTGGGTATCAGCGGTGGTTCGGACAAAACAACGTATTACCTTTCTTTGGGTTTCACCGATCAGGAAGGTATGATCGTGGGTAACTCGTTCCAACGGATGAACTCTCGTTTGAACTTCGATCACAAAGTGACCAAACGTTTCAAAGTGGGTGGTACTGTATCGTACAGCGAATCTAAAAACGAAGCCCCTAACACGGGTTCTTTGGAAGGTGGTGCGTTTGCTACTGCCGGTATCGGTCGTTTGGCGTTTGTATTGTCTCCATTGGTTGACCCTTACAAATACGACGCTGATGGTAACCGTTTGCCCGGTTTGTCGGGTTACAACGTAGCCAACGGTGCTTTGGGCGTAGGTAAAAACAAACAGTCCGTTGGTTTCTTGAACCCACTGCCCATTATTGATTTGAACCGCAACGTATCTGGTGGTAACCAAATCCAGGCCAATGCATTTGCACAATACCAAATCATCGAAGGTTTGAATTTCCGCACGCAGTACGGTGTGGATAACCTGAACGGTTCTAACGAACAGTTCTGGCACCCATTCCACGGTGACGGTTTGTCTTCTAACGGTAACGCTACCAATATCCAAGTGGCTAATCGCCGTTGGAACTTCCAAAACACCCTCGATTACAACCGCACTTTTGGTGATGTTCACTCGATTGGTGCTTTGGTTGGTCACGAAGAGCAGGCTACCACAACTGAAGGTTGGGGTGCTTCTCGTACAAATATCGCTGACCCATTTTTTTCAACGTTCCAGGGTAACTTTACCACAATTGACCCGGTTGCTAACTTCCAAACCAAAAACTACCTGTTGTCGTACTTCGGTCGTTTGAACTACGCGTTCAGAAACCGTTACATGGTTACGGCTAACCTCCGTCAGGACGAATACTCTGCATTTGCGCCAGGTAACCAAAAAGGTATTTTCTGGGGTGTATCTGGTGGTTGGACGGTATCTGAAGAAGGTTTTTGGAAAAACACCATCGGTGATTGGTTCAATTACTTCAAAATCCGCGCATCTTACGGTACAGTAGGTAACAACGCCATTGGCGACTTCCAGTCACAATACCTGTACAACTCTGGTTTGTACGGTACTGCACCTACATTTACCTGGACACAGGCTGGTAACACTGATTTGTCTTGGGAAACCAGCAAAAAATTTGATGCCGGTATCGTATTTGGTTTCAAAAACGACCGTATCCAGGGTGAATACACCTATTTCAGCAACTTGATTGATGGTTTGATCCTTTTTGCACCACAGTCCCCTTCTCGTGGTATTCCGGGTAGCACTATTCCAATCAACGTAGGTTCTATGATAAACAAAGGCCACGAATTTGCATTGGATGTAGTAGCCGTCCGCGCTGGTAAATTCACTTGGAAAACCCGCCCGAACATTACGTTCATGAGCAACGAAGTAACTGAACTGTACAACGATAGCGATATCCTTGCCACAACTTCAGGTTTGGAAACGACCAATATCACCCGCATTGAAGAAGCCGTTGGTAGCATTTATGCTGTACCAACTTTGGGTGTTAACCCGGAAAATGGTCGTCGTTTGTTCCAGAAAAAAGACGGTACAGTGGTACAGTACAACCACGCTGGTGGTGCAACCCGTTGGACTAAGCTCGATGGTACAGCAGTTTCGGCGCCTTCATTGGTGGCTGATGGTGTGGTACAAGGTACTGCGTTGCCAAAATGGTACGGTGGTTGGGATAATACCTTCACGTACGGTAACATTGATTTGAACGTTCAAATGAACTACGCCGGTGGTAACGTTATTTACAACGGTTCAAAAGCCGGTTTGCGCGACCAACGTTTCTGGAACAACCACCAGGATGTTATGAATCGCTGGACGGAAAACAACACCGGTGGTACAATTCCACGCGTTGTATTCGGCGATAATATTTCTAACGGTTCGGCATTTGCTATTTCTGAAAACGTAGAAAAAGGCGATTTCCTTCGTATTCGCAATATCACTTTGGGTTACAAAATCCCATTCGCAAGCAAGTACTTCTCTTCTTTGCGCGTGTACGGTAACGTAAACAACGCATTCTTGTTTACCAACTACACGGGTACCGACCCAGAGGTTTCTTCTAACGGTAACAATAACCGTACACCGGGCGTTGACCGTAACACAGTTCCAATGTCTCGTACATTCCTGTTGGGTCTTAACCTTAATTTCTAATCTAAAATTGATTATTCGAAATGAATACGACAATATCTAAATTCTCTCTTTTGGCTGCTTTTTTGTTGGTAGCCATTGGTAGTGGCACTGGTTGCCGAAAAGAATTGTTAACGGCATTGCCAGAAAACCAATTGGCAGAAGCAGTTAGCTTTGAAACCCCCGACCGTTTCCTCAGTTTGTTGAACGGTATTTATGCACAGTGCAAACAAGGTAACTTTCTGGGCAGCCGCTACAGTGTATTTACCGACGTACGCGGTGAGGAATTCCTCAACGAAACCGGTAATGGTGTAACGGGTCTCCAAACCTGGAACCACACCGTGGTAGAATCTACCAACGAGGTGAACTATATCTGGAATGCGGGTTACCAAACCATCAACTCCATCAATATTTACCTGGAGGGTGCGCAGGCGAACTCTCGCAACCTCGGTAACGATGCCTTGTTGGCCAATTACCTCGGCGAAGCGCGTTTTATCCGTGCATTGTGCTACCACAGTATGGTATTGATCTATTGCCGTCCTTACACCGACGGTAATGGTTCTAATCTTGGTTTGCCGTTACGCCTCAAAGCGGAGCGTTTGGCCATTGATAACGACCTGGCGCGCAGCACCGTTGCGGAAGTGTACGCTCAAATCCTCGACGATTTGAACTTCGCTGAAACCAACTTGCCCGCAACACCGGCTTCTGCTACGATTCGTGCGCACAAAAATGCGGCCATCGCGCTCAAAGCCCGCGTTTATCTCGGTATGGGCCGTTACGCTGATGCCTTGGCCGAAGCGAACAAATTGGTTCCGGCAGCGGCTCCGTTCAAATCACCTACGGGTGTTGCGCACGAGTTGCAGGCGAACGTAAAAACGGTGTTTACTAACTACACCACTACGGAAAGCATTTTCTCTTTCCCATTCACCACCAACAACCTGCCCGGTACTCAAAACGCTTTGGGTTACTACTACAACCCGGCTCCCCGTGGTAACGGCGAGTATTCTTTGAACAAAGCCGGTAGCGGTATCGTGGCGGACTCCGTGGCGTTTGCGGTAAGCGACGACCGTCGTGGTTTGATCATTATCCACACCAACAACAAGCCATACCTCAACAAATTCGCCGCTGGCCCACAATCAACGGATTTCGGTCCGATGATTCGCTACGCCGAAGTATTGTTGACAGCGGCCGAATCAGAAGCCCGCGTAAACGGTGTTAACCAACGCGCCGTTGATTTGTTGAACGCTGTTCGTACCCGTTCAAAAGGTACAGCCTACGCTTTGACCGATTTCGCGGATGCCGATGCTTTGGTAGCGGCTATTTTGAAAGAGCGTCGCATCGAGTTTTTGGGTGAAGGTTTGCGCAACTTTGATATTATGCGCCTCAACAACCCATTCCCGGCTAAAGCCAACGTAGCGGCTATTCCATCCAGCAGCAACACGTACATTTGGCCAATGCCATCCGGCGAGCGCCAGGTAAATAAATTGTTGCTACCAAATCCTTAATTTACAGGGGTTTTTGAGCAATAATAAATAGCAGAGGGCATTTCGGGGGAATCCTGAAATGCCCTCTTTTTTATCTCAACGAACCCAGTCCAGCCATTGCTGCGCTAATAATTCCACGTATTCTTTGAGTGTATGCGCATTCTTGATTCGAAAAAAAGTGGCACTGGGTTGACCATCAATCTCTTCAAGATATGATTCTCCGGGGTCGGTATTAAACATGTACACCCTATCCTGCTGATCATAAAGAGTGTAGTGACCACTCGCTTCTTTGCCAAATACAATCCAGGCGTCATGCTCTAGGGGCGAACCGTTATCTTCTTTGCGCCTTTGGAGATAAAATGCAGACCAGGCATCACCAATTCCTTGCTGGCAAATAGACGGAGAAAATAGACTTTGACTATTCGTTAAAAAGTTGTCATCGGAGTTATATGTAAAAGTTATACCACCTAATTTTTCTGCTATAATTTTATGGGTTTTACTAAGTGGGAAGTCCTCTTTTCTTATCAATTCCATTTTTGTGAGCCATCCACAGGATTCTCCAGCCTTGGTGTCCCAAGAATATAACCTGTAATGCTGGTCGTCTACCTGAAAATTGAGCAGGCGGGCTTTACGAAGTAACTCAAATAATTTAGGGTTTTCGTACTCAAAAATCCCTAACGATAAATTATTTTCATTTGAGAAAATAAATCTACTTTTTGGATTAAAAATCCAAGGACATTGAAGTGTAAACGAGGTAAAATCATTTTTTTTCATTTTTAATTATCTTTAAGTATGTATTAAATAATAAAAAATAATTATGAATTATCAGCCAAGTCAAAAGGGGCATTTCGGGGTACACCCGAAATGCCCTCTTTTTAATAGGGCAAAAAGTCTCTTTTATTCAAAAACGACCCTGAAATAGCCTCGTTGATTATCCAGTTCTAATCGCCCAAAATACAAACCTCCGGGCAAATCGTTGCGCTGAATAATGCACTCCTGGCCACTACCGTCCAATGTACGTACCGTACGCCCCAATCCATCGGTGAGTTGAAGGTGGTAGGCTCCTTCGGGGAAGGTTAACCGCACTTGATCGGTCGCCGGATTAGGGGCAACCTGGACCGGAACCAGCGCGGGTTGAGTGGTAGATACGGTGGTTTTGACGGGAATTAAGCCCAAACACGCCGTATTGTCCGTAGGATTGGCATCCAGGCTGTCTTGGGGTAAAACGGCGCGTAAACAAAGATTGTGGTGTAAACTCGCCGAAAAAAGTGGTAACCCCCAGTCTATTTTTGGTATCTCGATGGTAACGGAGTCGCCCGGTTGTAGCGGCGCAAAGGAGAACTTTTGATCGTACCATACTTCGGTTGGACATATAAAAGTGTATTCGTCCAAAAAACCGTGTAATCTGAGGCCCTCAATTGTTTGATTTCCTTTGTTCTTAACGGTTACTTCTACGTCGGAATACCGATAAGAAATACTTGAATTGGCAATGGTTGCGTATAAAGTATCGGGACCTTTTACACTGGTTACCGCTACATCGGTGTAGAAATTATAGTCGAAGGCTTTTGCCAGCGGTTCTTTTTTTATACCGATAACCCGCTCCATGTTTACACCTGCCAATAACATGTTGTTACCCACGGCCTCCATATCATAGACCTGAAAGGCGTGTTCGTTGGGGTGCGGCGCGTACCCTAAATCATCTAAGGTAAGCGAGTACAGTGCGGCCCCGGTAAATTGTTCGCCCGCGTACAATAACTGGATGGTATCGTTAACCACAGTGATACTGGCAGGCCAGGTATTGTTAGTTGGAGGTAGTGCGGTTACTTTTTCCAAAACAAGCGCTTCGTTGTACACTTCGAGGTAGTTCGTACCGCGCAAAACCGCTATTTTTCCGTTGGGCAAAAGTGCGGCATCGGTGGTGGAAATGGCTAAGGGCGCGGCGGCTAACTGGGTTAAATCATTGTTGTAAATGACCAAACCGGCATTGCCATAGGTCAGGTAACGGTCATTACTCAATTCGAGATAGTCATTAAATACGGGAATTACGGCATTGCCGGTTTCGAGGTGGGCGCCCGTTTGGTCATCGAATTTCAGAGGGGTATCGCCATCGCGAATAACCCACCAAGTATTATCGGCAGACGGCAAAAAACAAGGGTATTCCCCCGCATTTTCGATGTTGGTGCGCCATTCTTCCGAGCAGGCGCTGTCTAATTTGACCAATGCGGGCTGCTGATAATAATCGCAGTACGTCCAAGAGGCTACGGTGTATATGGCGTTGTTTTTCAACCGTACTTGCATACGTTGGTAAGGGATAGAATAGTCATTATCGCGGATTTTTGCCCCAAAAATAGTATTGCCCAAGTTGTTGTACACCAGACAACCAACACCGTTTTGGCTACCCCGCAGGACGCACAAAATATGGTCTTCATTGGCCGAAATCTCCATAGATGTTATGGGCCAATCGTAATCGAGCATACCTTTTGTAAAATGATTGGATTGTGCCTGGGCAAAACAAACAAGCAGGGTGAATACCCCGGCGAAGTAGTAGTTTTTCATGTTGAAAGTTGCTTAAACTGTGAAAGAAAAAGTTGAAATTTATGGTAGGGCAAAAATAAAAGCGATATTAGATTCCCTTCGGCAGAAATAAGTGTTTTGACTAGTAAAGGCAAAAGGTGTGCGAGATGCACATCTCGTCGCAGGACGCTTGTTTATGCCAAAGTCTGTTTCAATTTGGGTAAAATGTACAAATAATTACTTGACTTTAATTTTTCTTTGTACTCGGAAAAATAACCATCAATTGGGCCGTCAATGATTTCACCAAAAATTTCACTTGCATGGTTTTGAAGCATGAAATCAACTGCTCGCTTCGACACTATCAAAAAACGGAAATCTGAATAAATGGCAATATCATCCACGAAAGGAACACCTATTGGGTTAGCGTGCCAATAGTTACCAGGTATAGCCTCTTTATAGTTTTCTGCCCAATTACTGTCGGTTGAAACTCGAGTAATTTTATCAAATTCCAGACCACTAAAATGCCGGTAATCACTCGACCAAAGTGATTTAAACCGTTCGGTGCAAAAAATTTCAGGATGAGAGATAAGCAAATCATCAATTGGCCAGTTACCAAACACTAACCCAACGTTTGTCGCTCTAATCCTGCTTGTTAACTGATTTCGGTTAATAATTGTATGCTCATCGAAATCAGCGCATGAATTTAAAGTTATGTGGTAAAAAGTCATACTTTTATTGCATTTGTTCTTGATTTATGCACTCATAAACTTCAATCAACTCAAAAAGAGGATCGCCATAATCGCCGGGTGCATCGCTGCGATAGTTGTTGAAACGCTGCTCAGTGTCAAAGATTAATCCCATAAAACCATGTATCGGATCAAGTAGATACGGATGCGTAATGGCTAAAACCCGGCCATCTTCCATAAAAAAGGCGATGAGTCGTTCTACTGTCGCCTGGTATTCCATTTTGTGGTACGGATCGCCTTCCTCCACCCGACAGGCATGTACATTATTCCCGTAGGTTTTAATTGATTTTATGGTTCCCTCCTTAAAACTGGCCGTTAACATGATTTCCGGCGGTTGCGGAAATGTTGTCATAAATTTGTGCAGATCTTTGCCTTTACATACGGCCATTTGAAGAACCGGCAAAGCCCCAACAACCGACCAGGGATCTTCTTTAAAAGAAAGTCGCAACAGGGAAAACCCCCTTTTAACTCCTTCCAGTTCGAGGGGAATAAAAATATGGTCTCCGCTAAAACCACTCCTTTCATTGTCAAAATGAAACCCACCACCCCTTTTTACGGAAAAGGGAATGAATTTAATGGGTTTACCAATAAGTGACCGAAATATTTCTCTATAACTTGATGTAGGTACTTTGGATAATTTAATTGTCATTTGCTGTGTTTTGTATTTAAAAATAGTAAAAGCACTCTTCACTCTTCACTCTTCACTCTACACTATTCACTCTTCACTCTTCACTCTTCACTCTTCACTCTACACTATTCACTCTTCACTCTTCACTCTTCACTATTCACTCTTCAACTTTTCTTCCAACAACGCCTGCGTCGCCTTCGGTTCGGCTTTTCCTTTGGCGGCTTTCATAATTTCGCCCATAAACATCCCGATTAGGCCTTTTTTGCCTTTTTGGTATTCAACAACTTTATCGGGGAAACGCGCGATGACTTCGTTAACAATATTTTCCAAAAAGTTGGTGTCGGCACTTTGGAGCAATTGCAACGACTGCGCCAGGGCATCGGGCGGGGTGGTGGGTTGTTCGAGCATGGCCGGGAACAGTTTTTGGTTGGCCGCCGAAGCACTCATTTTGCCACTTTCAATCAACTGCACAAAACCTTTCCAATGCGCCGTGGGAACCGGGCAGGCCGCGAGTGCTTGGCTCGTTTCCGCCGACCAAGGCAACAGTTTATTGATGGTCAAATTGGCCAATGCCTTAGCCGTGGCCGCGTTTTCGCCCTGAATTAATTGGGCAAACCACTCGGCGGTGTCGCGCTCCTGCGTGAGCACCTGCGCATCGTAGGCGGGTAACTGGTATTGTTCGGTGAAGGTACGCGCCGTTTCCTGCGGTAAAGTGGGCATACTGGCCCGGATACTGGCCAATTGTTCGTCGGAAATAATGACCGGCGGCAGGTCTGGTTCGGGGAAATAGCGATAATCGTGGGCGTGTTCTTTTTCGCGTTGCACGTAAGTTGCGCCCGTTGACGGGTCAAAACCCCGGGTTTGTTGTTCTACTTTGCCGCCGTTTTCGATCAGTTCAATTTGGCGGGCTACTTCAAATTCAATGGCTTTGCGGGCAAACCGCATGGAGTTGACGTTTTTGATTTCGCAGCGTTGTCCAAATTCCGCGCTGCCCAGTGGCCGCACCGAAATATTCACGTCGCACCGCATGGAACCTTCTTCCATATTACCATCGCTAACGCCGAGCCAGCGCACGAGGCGGCGAATTTCGTCCATAAAAGCCGCTGTTTCCGCCGCCGAACGCAAATCCGGTTGGGTAACAATTTCCAGCAGGGGCACCCCGGCGCGGTTGAGGTCAATAAACGAAAAGTGAGGGTCTTGGTCGTGGATACTTTTCCCCGCGTCTTCTTCCATGTGGATATGGTGAATCCGGATGTCGCGGTCGCCCACGCGCACGCTGCCGCCCACGCAAATGGGGCGTGCATCCTGGGTAATTTGGTAACCTTTGGGCAAGTCCGGGTAAAAATAGTTTTTCCGGTCGAACCGCGACGCCTGGTCAATGTGACAGCCCATTGCGAGGCCGGTTTTTACCGCCGAAGCCACTACTTTTTCGTTCAGGCGGGGCAAAGTGCCGGGCATGGCCGTTGAAATAATACTGATATGGGTATTGGGCGCACCACCGAATGCAGCATCGTCGGCGCAAAATATTTTGGAACGGGTGCTCAACTGGACGTGTACTTCCAACCCGATAACGGTTTCGTATTGCATCATAGGAGCAAAGGTACAAGTATTTTAGATTTTAGACCTCAGACGGAAGACCTCAGACAAAAGACGTTAGACGTTAGACCTTGGACAAAAGACGTTAGACTGTCTGATGTCTATTGTCCAACGTCTAAGGTCTTTTGTCCAAGGTCTTAGGTCTTCTTTTTTAAAGGGCATATTGGGCTAATGGCGTACCTTCGCGCCGGAAACCTTTGGTCTATTGCCCGTTTCAACCTCCAATTTACCTTTTTGCATGAATACGCACCAACTCAACATAAAAGTACAAACTTGGGTCGTTATGGCCTCGGTGGTACTGTTTGCCCTCAAAATTTTCGCTTTTTACCTCACCAATTCGGTGGCCATCCTCACCGATGCCCTCGAAAGCACGGTTAATGTGGTCACGGGTTTTACCGGATTGTTCGCCCTGCGCGTGGCCGCTCGCCCGCGCGACGAAAACCACCCTTACGGTCACGGTAAAGCGGAATTGGTATCGGCTTCGCTGGAGGGTATTTTGATTATTGTGGCCGGTTTAATTATCGTGTACGAATCGCTCATCAACCTGCAACACCACCACGAAATACAAAGCCTCGATGCGGGTATGCTGATTGTGGGTTTTTCGGCGGTGGTAAATTATAGTTTGGGCCGGTGGTGTATTTCGGTGGGGAAACGCAATAATTCGATTGCTTTACAGGCCAGCGGCAAACATTTGCAGTCGGATACCTGGACGACGGTGGGTATTATTGTGGGTTTGTTGTTGTTGCGTTTTACGGGTATCGGCTGGATCGACAGTGCGGTGGCGTTAATATTCGCCCTTTGGATTATTGTGGAAGGGGTTTCCATTTTGCGCAGTACCGTCAGTGGAATTATGGATGAAAGTGATTTGGCATTGGTAAAAGACCTTATTCACCGGCTGAACGCGGTGCGCCGGGATAACTGGGTGGATGTGCATAATTTGCGCACGTTAAAATTTGGAAATACCCTGCACGTGGACTGTCACCTGACCATTCCGTGGTACCTGCAAGTGCGCGATGGTCACGACGAAGCGGCGGCGCTGGAACACATGATTGATGAGGCGTACGACCACCACGTGGAGATTTTTGTGCACTTGGACGCGTGTATTCCCCCCGATTCTTGCCGAATTTGTTCGGTAAAAGATTGCACAGAGCGGCAACGCCCGTTTGAAGAGCGTTTGGAGTGGACATCGGCCAATGTGATTAGTAATTCGCGGCATTATTAGGAAAGCGTTTTATGCCCCTCCTTGAAGTAGTTCTACGAGTTGGTATACCGTAGTGCATGGGTTTTGATCGGCAAAAGGCATATCAATTTTTTCAAAAAAAAGTTGCTTTGCTCGTTCTATGGCATGGCTTTCGTTGGCCTTTGGGTCATTCTGTAAAAGATCGTAAATATGGCGGCAGAACCCCTTTTTTTTACCTTCCTCTTCATAATCACTCATGGCCCATAACTCATTAAGTATCCGGTAATAGTCAAATCTCAAAAAAGATTGCTCTATCCGACGATAATGTAAAACAAACCAAAGTTCGAACGAGTCATTGGAGTAACCAACGTGCATCCCATTTCTTTTTGCCAACTCTATGGATTCATTAAAGTCTTCTTTTTGGCCAACTTGTTCGCCCCGATAATCCATGTCATAAATGCACCAAATTTCATAATCCTGATATTCTTTTTTCTTTTTAAATTCCAAGGCTTTTTTGACTAGTGCCGTTTTGGAACCAAATCCACCCTCCACTTTAACAATAGCATTAGGTGCCGGAATACTTCGCAGGTATTCAACCTCCGTATTTTTACCTTCACAAATAATCAAAAAAGACCGATTTAGTGCCCGTGAGGCAATATTATACGGATTATTGTATTTCTTTCGGCGATTCCAGGCTTTGTCACGGTCCGTTGCCTTTGTTGGTTTAAGTGCCATATTAATTATCTTCAAAAACCTGATTCATGCGATTAAGAAAGGGTGTAGCGGCATATTTCCCCGATAAGTAATCTTTATCGTAAGAAGCGTCGTTACGAACACCTTTAAATTCAACGAGGGTGCGCAATGCGGAGACGGCAAATTTGTCTTTATCAACAAACGCAATTTGGTCTCGGCGCAATAAGTCTGATCTTAAGAGATTGGTGTCATGGGTGACAAAAACCAGTTGCGCTCCTTTCTTATTCGTTTCGTTAGAATTGAACAGTTGTACAATTTTTTTAGTTAGGAGAGGGTGGAGACGAGCATCAAATTCATCAATAACCAAGGTCTCTCCATATTTTAATGCGTCTAAAACAAAGACCGATAAAAAGAATATTTTTTTGGTCCCTTCTGATTCCCATTCTTCCAGATCAGGTAAGAGATTTCCAACTTTTTCACCATTTGCGCTAAAAACACTCCTTTTGGTGATAAATGAAGGGCCTTTTCTCATTTTTCCAATATCAAAAAAAGGCTTCAATTCTTCGGGGATATCACCCTTGGCAACAAAATCGTGTTCATCGGTGTCTACCGATTCCACATCTTCAATGTCAAAATCAGCAGCACGCATTAATTGTAGTATCTCGGCTCTAGTGGCTTTATCTTGCAATTTTGCCTGTAAAATGTTTTTTATCCGAGAATCATCCAAGCCCGAAATAACGGCAATTGAATTCAAAGCCTGTATAATATTTTTGGCCAATACTCCACCAAAGGCCGCAACCGCCGATAAAAACAGAGAATTATCCCTGAAAATTTCATTATCTCCGGTTGATGCCAAGCCCTCAAATTTTTTGGCCTCTTTAAACCAGCGCTCGCGTACTTGCACCTGCATGTATTCGCGTGTGAAATAGAGTACTTCTACCCGACCGGATTTCCCAAATAACCACTCCGCAATAACTTTTCCGGCTTGTACTTCAAAACCATAACGATAAATAGTGGTGCTGTTTGTTGGTTGGAATATCAATTGAAAAAAAGAAGGTTCTTCCTCCATCTCCGACTGGAGTTTAAAAGGTTCCACCAGTTCATTAATAATATTTTCAAACTTCACCGAGTTTTTAATAATGCTTAAATAGGTGGCCAATGCCTTTATGATATTACTTTTTCCACTGGCATTTTTACCATATATCGCCTTACTTTTCAAAAGGCGTAATTTACTTTCGGTACTGAAAACATTATACTCGTCTAATTCCTTGTACTTGGAAGCAATATTTGCCGCCACCATACTAACCGTGGTAAGGTTTTTAAAGGAACGAAAATTTCCAAAACTAAATTCTATTAGCATTTCGAGTGCGTATTTGTTATTTTTTCACAAATATAACGCAAAGAAATGGAAAAGTGTTCTGTTTCGAATGTTTTTTTAAAATTAGCCCAATAAACACTATTGGCCATTGCTCACTGGAGGGTGTGTAAATAAGGATGTGCGATGATAGCCTTAAAATAGTACGTTGTAGTTACTTTTGCAGTTGTTGATAAAAATTGTAGATCATGCTTTACCTCATCGCCATTGTTGCTTTTTTGGGTTCTCTGCTTACCTTGTTTTCCGGTTTTGGCTTGGGAACTTTGTTAACGCCGGTATTTGGTTTGTTTTTTCCCATTCACGTGGCCATTGCCCTAACCGGTATTGTTCATTTGTTGAATAACCTGTTCAAACTGGTGCTTCTGGGCAAAAATGCCGAAAAAAAGACCGTTCTTCAGTTTGGCATCCCGTCGGTCATTGGCGGATTTGTGGGGGCTTGGTTACTCACGCGCCTGACCCACATCGAGCCAATTATGGCCTGGCAATGGGGCAGCCGGGTGTGCAATATCACCCCGCTCAAAGTGGTCATTGCCATTTTAATGCTGTTTTTTACGTTTATGGAACTCATTCCGGTGCTCAAAAACCTGCAATTTGCCCGCCGTTACCTAACGCTGGGTGGACTGACAAGCGGCTTTTTCGGCGGATTAAGCGGCAATCAGGGCGCGTTGCGGTCGGCTTTTTTGATCAATGCCGGTTTGGACAAAAACGCCTATATCGCTACCGGGGTCGTTATTGCCTGCATGGTAGACCTTACACGTTTGCCTTTGTACTTTGCCCGATTTGAAGCCGCCGCCCTCGGTGCCGAGTGGAAAGTATTGTTGTTGGCCACACTTTGCGCCTTTGCGGGCGCGTGGGTGGGCAACCGTTATTTGAAAAAAATGACTTTTACCACCGTCCAATACATTACAGCGGCACTAATGATGGTGTTCGCGGTACTTTTAGGCGTTGGTATTATATAGGTCTTCGCAAAACACCCTATCTTTCCGGCGTGAAAAACCCATTATTGCTTTTCAGTCTGTTGTTTTTCTTGTATGCTGATACCAGTTTTGCGCAACAAAGCCGGGCGGAGCGACTATTGACCGAAATTCAACGCCAACCCGCCAGCACTGCTGCGGTGGATACGCTCGTTGATACGGCCTGGGAAATTAATTTTGACGAACCCGCTGCCGCCCAAAAACTCCTGGAGACGGCCCTGGCAATGGCCCAACAATTACAGTACGAAGAAGGCGTGGGCAATGTTTTTAGTGGAATGGGAACGGTCGCCGATATTCAAAACGACCTCCAAAAAGCATTGGATTACCATAAACAAGCCTTGGCCATTCGGCAAAAAACCAAAAATTTGAGCGCTATTGCCGGTACGTATACCAACATCGGGAATGTGTTGGAATCCATGGGGAAAAAGTACGAGGCCATTGATAACCACCACAAAGGCATTCAAATTTTAAGGGAAATAAAGGACTCCGTCCGACTGGCCCGCGCCGAAGTCAATATTGCGGGGGTGTACGAATCGCTGGGAATCTATATTACCGCCACCGAACACATTCAGGAAGCCCGTTACCTGTTCGAAGCCCGACACGACGAAACCAATTTGGCCTCGGTGTACAATACCTTGGGGCATATTTGGTACGAAAATGAAAAATTTGATGCCGCTTTGCCACTGTACCGGCAGGCTTTGGCGTTGTACGAAAAAAATCGCGATACCGCCGGTATTGCCAGTACCCTCGGAAATTTGGCCAATGCTTACGATGAATGGGGCAACAGCAAAAATCTGCCGGATACCACCAAAAAGGCCGCGCCACTGTATCTAAAAGCGCTCGATTTGTACAAATACCTCGACGACTCGTCGGGGATAGCCAAAACCTATAATAACCTCGGAATTATGTGCAAACACATGGGTTTGTACCAAAAAGGCCTCGAATACCTCAATAATGCCTATCGTATTCGGGTGCATCTGGATGAAATTGCCGGGGTTATGGAAGTGTACAATAGCTACGGCGATATTTATTTTGGCCTGAAAAAATACAAAATATCCCTCGAATACACCCAAAAATACTTTGACATCGCCTTACAACTGCGCGACGAAAAATACGAACAAAAAGGGTATAAAGACTTTTCAAAGGTATTTGCCGCCATGGGCGATTACGTAAAAGCGTATAAATACCGGGTCATGTACGACGAAATGCGTTATCGCCGCCTCGACGAAAACCGCTCCCGCGAGTTTATTCGCCGCGAACAAATGTACGCCGACCGCAAAAAAGAAGATGCCCTCAAACGCCGCGAACTGGAACTGGCCCAAAAAGACGCGGTGCTGTCGCGCAACCGCGCCACCCGCAACGGCCTGATTGGCGGCGTGGTCGCACTCCTCTTGCTCACCGCCTTGTTTTATACCCGCGCCCGACTGCGCGCGCGCTCCAACCAGCAATTAGCGGCCAAAAATGCCACCATCGAACGCGCCCGCAAACGCGCCGATGAACTGCTCATGAACATCTTGCCGGAAGCCGCCGCCGCCGAACTCAAACTCAACAACGCCGTAAAACCCGTCCGGTACGAGTCCGTAACGGTGGTATTTACCGATTTTAAAGGATTTACCAAAATCGCCGAAATCGTATCACCCGAAGAACTCATCGCCGAATTGGATATGTGTTTCCGCGCTTTTGACGCGATTATGGAGCGTTTTGGCCTCGAAAAAATTAAAACCATCGGAGATTCGTACATGTGCGCCGGTGGTTTGCCCGTTGAAAACGATACCCACGCCATCAATGCGGTAGAAGCCGCCATTGAAATGCAACGCGAACTCAAAAGACTTATGGCCATAAAAGCCGCCGAGGGCAAACCGGTGTTCGAAATGCGCATCGGGATTCACACGGGACCGGTAGTGGCCGGGGTGGTAGGCAGCCACAAGTTTGCGTACGATATTTGGGGTGATACCGTGAACATTGCCTCCCGAATTGAGCAAGCCTCGGAACCCACCCGCATTAATATTTCCAGCGCCACCTACGATTTGATTAAACACAAATACCATTGCGAACAACGCGGTTTGGTGGCCGCCAAAAACAAAGGCAGCATTGAAATGTACTTTGTGCACTACGAAGATTAGCCATGTTTTCAGGTAATATGTTTACTCCTCCCCAAAAGCCGTGGCAAAAAGCGGCCGATTGGGCCAAACGGCGCATCTGGGTGCAGAAACTGAACAACCCGCTGGGCATAGCGCTGTTGCTCCTGCTCACCTTGCCGCTGTCGTGGGTTTTGTCGAAATTCGACCTGAAAATCAGCGCTTTATTATTTGGGGGTTTGGTGGGTTTACCACTCATTTTTTTATGCCTGATCCACTCGGTTACCGCCCTGGGTATGATGTTGTTTACGGCGGTACTGGTGGTTTTTGGGGCCAAATTCACCGGCGCTCCCATTGGAACCCTGTTGGATTTATTAATCTTGGTATCGGCCACGGGTATTTTGCTCCGGCAAATTCGCGAGCGCGATTTTTCTTTTTTAAAAACGCCCTTGTCGTACATGGTAATGGTGTGGCTGTACTACAATGTTTTGCAGGTACTGAACCCCGGCGCGGAGTCCAAAATGGCCTGGTTATACACGGTGCGCAGCGTGGCCATTCAGCAAATTGTATTTTTTATTGGGGCTTATGCCTTTAAAGACAACCTGAAAGGGCTGCTTTTTTTGCTAAAATTTATTTTGGCGATTTGTTTTTTGGGGGCTATTTACGGGCTAAAACAGCAGTATTTGGGTTTTAGCGCCGCCGAAGAAGCCTGGATTTACGCTGATCCCAAACGTTTTGAATTGTATTACCAATGGAACATGATGCGGATTCCGTCGTATTGTTACGACCCAACTACCTTTGGTATCCTAATGGCCTGTTTTGCCATGATGTGCGTCGCGTTGTTCATTGGCCCAACCAAACCTTTCCAAAAAATATTGTTGGGGCTGGGTTTTATCACGGCCATGTGGGTGATGGGTTATACCGGCACGCGTACGGCGTTTGTGCTGGTACCGGTGGGGGCGGTGTTTTACGCGGCCATGACCCTGAACCGGAAAGTATTTATTGCGGCTTTGTTTTTTGGGTTGTTAGGAACGGCATTTGTGCTAAAATCCAGTTCGAGCGGGGTGGTTTACCGGATACAATCGGCGTTTAAACCCAAAGAAGACGACTCCATGAACCTGCGTTTGGCCAACCAAAAAAAGATCCAGCCGTATATTCAGTCGCACCCGATGGGGGGTGGTTTGGGCAGTTGCGGGGTGTGGGGCGAACGGTTTAACCCCGACAGCGAACTCTCGCATTTCCCGCACGATTCGTCGTTTGTGCGCATGGGCGTGGAACTGGGCTGGATTGGCCTGTTTCTGTACACCTTGTTGCACTATTTTGTGTTGCGAACGGGGCTGTATTATTTTGTCCGTTGCCAGGACCCGATGATCAAAACCATTTACGCCGGTATTTCTACCTGGTGTTTTATGTTGGCCGTGGCCTGTTACGCCCAAGAAGCCATTTTACAGTTGCCCATGAACGTCATTTACAACATTTTCCTCGGTATTTTGGTTAGTTTAAAACGTTTTGATCCAACGTATTCTCAGACGTAAAAATGTATAAACACACACTCATTGTATTGTTTTTCCTCGCGTGCGCCTCGGCTTACGCGCAGGACCGTCCGGTAGGGCGCGCGTTTGCTACCCGCACCGAAGTAATGGCGCGCAACGGCATTGCCTGCACGAGTCACCCCTTGGCCAGTGCGGCGGCGCTGGATGTATTGAGCAAAGGAGGTACGGCCATTGATGCCGCCATTGCGGCCAATGCCGTTTTGGGCGTGGTAGAACCGCATGTAAACGGCATTGGTGGCGATTTATACGCCATTGTGTACGAAGCAAAAACCGGCAAATTACACGGCCTCAACGCCTCCGGGCGGTCGCCGTACAGCCTCACCATTGATACGTTCAAACGGCGCGGCATCGAGTTTATTCCCGCTTTGGGGCCGTTGCCCGTATCGGTGCCGGGTTGCGTGGATGGCTGGTTCGAGATGCACCAAAAGTTCGGCCGCAAACCCATGACCGATATTCTCAGTTACGCCATTGGGTACGCCCGCGACGGTTTTGCCGTGGCCGATGAAGCCAGTCATTCGTGGAAAAGGGTGGACGCCGCTTACGGCAAATTCCCCAACGTGCGCGAGGTGTATTTGCCCAATGGAAAAGCACCCGCACGGGGCGAAGTATTTCGCAATCCGGCCCTGGCCAATACCCTCGAAAAAATTGCCAAAGGCGGCCGCGATGCGTTTTATAAAGGCGATATTGCCCAAACCATTGACCGTTTTATGAAAAATAACGGCGGTTTTTTGAGCGCCAAAGACCTGGCCGATCACCGCTCAGAGTGGATTGATCCGGTTTCGGTCAATTATCGCGGCTACGACGTGTGGGAACTACCGCCCAACGGGCAGGGCATTGCCGCCTTGCAGATGTTGCAAATATTGAAGGGATTTGACTTTAAAAAAGAAGAATTTGGCACGCCCCGCCACGTGCACCTCTTTACCGAGGCCAAAAAACTGGCGTTTGAAGACCGCGCCAAATTTTACGCCGACCTCGATTACATGAAACCGGGTCTGGTGCAACGCCTCATCTCGGAGGAGTATGCCAACGAACGCCGCGCCCTGATGAACCCCAACCGCGCCGCCCAAACCTACGACGCGGGTAACCCCAACCTCAAAGACGGAGACACGATTTACCTCACCGTCGCCGACGGGGAAGGCAATATGGTATCGCTGATTCAGTCCAATTTTCGTGGTTTTGGGTCCGGAATGGTCCCCGACGGACTGGGTTTTATGTTGCAGGATCGCGGGCAGTTGTTTACGCTCGAACCCGGTCAGGCCAATTCATATGCACCGCACAAACGGCCATTTCACACCATTATACCCGCATTTGTTACCAAAGACGGCCAGCCCTGGATGTCATTTGGCGTAATGGGCGGCAGTTTTCAGCCCCTCGGTCACGTGGAAATACTGATGAACATGATTGATTTTGGCATGAACGCCCAAGAGGCCGGTGATGCTCCCCGGATGGATCATCAGGGGAGCAGCGAACCGACGGGTGAACGGATGAAAGACGGGGGGCAAATTACCCTCGAAGATGGTTATCCGTTCGAAACCATCCGCGCTTTAATGCAAATGGGCCACCGCGTGGGTTGGGCCGCGCCCGGTGCCTACGGCGGTTACCAGGCCATTCGTTTTGATCCCGTGCACAAAGTATATTTTGGGGCATCCGAAAGCCGAAAAGACGGGCAAGCGGTGGGTTTTTAAGTTCCAAAGCCCCATTTTTTTTAAAATTCGTCGCCAAACGCAAAATTGGGTTTGCGCTCAATCCAGCGGCCCCGCGTAAAATCGGGGAATGCCTGGGGTGCGCTGCCCATGGCGATGGAGGCCTCCGACAAGGGCGTAATGGCCATCCAGGTGGCGGCGTCGTACACGTCCATTTGGGGCGCGATATTTCTTTTGGCAGATTCGATAAAGTGGTGGAACACAAAAAAGTCCATACCACCGTGTCCGGCGGCTTTGGCATCGGCCCCGTAGCGTTTCCAGAGTGGATGATCGTATTTGTCTAACCACGATTTGGCATCTTCCCAGGAGTGGGCTTTGGTTTTGCCTTCCAACATAATACTTTTGTTGACATCCATCCAAATACCGCCCGTGCCCTGCACCCGGAAACCAAGCGAATAAGGCCGCGCCAGGTTGGTATCGTGCGAAATAATCACCGATTCGCCGTTGATGGTTTTGAGCACGGTAGTGACCACGTCGCCCAATTGGAAATTAATTTTGGCGTTGGGGTGATTGGGGCCACCGTTGGGGTGGTTCTCAATGTAATGGTTGAGGCCCCGCGCTTTGGACGCGGTAGAAGTCAGGTGCGAAAAGCGGTTGCCCCGGTTAATATTGGTGTACATCGCCACCGGCCCGATGCCGTGGGTTGGGTACAGGTCGCCGTTGCGGCCCACCGAGTGTTTGGTGCGCCAGCGCGCTTCGTGGAAACCTTTTTCGCCAAATTCGACGCCACCGCCGAAGGCATTTTTTCCATCGTTAAATTTCACTTCGCGCAAGTCGTGTTGGTACCCGCATTCAAAGTGAATTAATTCGCCAAACAAGCCCTCGCGCACCATTTGCAAAACGGCCATCACATCGCGGCGGTAGCACACATTTTCCAAAAACATGAGGTGTTGGCCCGTTTCTTCGTGGGTATTGACCAATTGCCAGCATTCGTCCACCGAAAACGCCCCGCACACCTCGGTCGCCACGTATTTGCCCGCTTTCATGGCGGCCACGGCTTGTTGGGTATGCCATTCCCAGGGCGTGGCAATCAGTACGGCGTCAATGTCTTTATCGGCCAGCAAGTTGAGGTAATCGTAATCGCCGTTGGCGTACACTTTGGGTCGTTTGATGCCTTTATCGTCGAACATTTTGAGGGTGCCATCCACCATTACCTGTTGCGGATCGGCAATGGCCACTATGGTACAGTCATCGCGGAGGAGGGCGACTTCGACGTGGCTTTGGCCCCGGTACCCGACCCCGATAAAGCCCAGGTTAATTTTGGATTTTGGTTTTTGGGACAGAATGGCCGGCCCCTGGGCGGTTTTGGTTTTTTCCAGGTCGGGCACTACGGCCGAAGCGCCAATGACGGCGGCGGATTGTAAAAAGGAACGTCTGGAGGACATAAAATGTGGTGATTTAAAATGAATATCAAAATGGGTGCGACACTTGTGCCCCTGCGTGGCAAATGTATTTAAATCTCGACAAGATGAACAATAGAAACGGGGTTCAAGCCAAATTTTTGGCGCTAAATGATCTAAAGTTGCGTTTCTCAGGGTTTTCGTTTATTTTTTCCCAAAAGCCCATCCGGATATGTTCACAAATGGCGTTCTTTGGTCATCAATTCACAACTTATACAGCACGCTTGCCGAACGGGGTTCGGCGCAACATTTTTTGCGATGATGCCATATTTTCGTATTTTCACTTGGGCATTAGGATGCCTTTTTTCATGTTCGCTCCCGGCCCAAAACCTCCGGTTGACCCTTTCGGATGTAAAAGAAATTGGCCAAGAAGGCGATGTTCGACAATATCAGGCTAATTTTAAAGTGACTTCGGGTAGTATTTCCGAAGACGTTACGCAGTTGGCTTTTCCGTTGCCGGATAATAAAATTGGTTTTGCGCGTTTGGAAACGTACGGCGAGCAATTTAAAACCGGTCAATCGTCGAGTTACCCAATGTTGATTAAAGCCTTGGGTTTTACGCCCAAAAATGGCCAGACTTTGGTGTCACCTGATCTTGCGCCCCTTAAAAAAGCGGCGACGCCTACTGTTCAGTTTGAAACCACAACGGCGTTTTTTGGGGAAACGGAACGGCATTTTATGACTTCCATCAAAGGGGTAAAGGGGATGGTGAGCGTTGGCGATGCGCTGGAATACATCAACCATAAAGGGCAAAAAGGCCACGCCAAGGTTGAAAAAATTGAGGTGGATTTTGGTACGTTTACCACCACAACGGCATTCGAGGGTTTGCCGGATAATTCGTTTTATATCGTGGTCAGCACCACGGAAGGGTACGATTTTTCCGACTCAAAAGTGTACGCCGCCAATGCTGCGCCCGCTGTGACGGCGGCACCGGCGGCGGCCGCAACAACGCCCAAAGCCGATACCAAAACCATTCCGGTGGAGGTGGTACTCGAAGACGCATCGGTCAAAATCACGGTGCATAACCTGGTCAAATACAAACCCAAAAAGAGCGAAGGCATTGATATTTTTAACATTGATTATTCGCTCGATTACTATATCGTGGATGCAACGTTTGAAAACAAAACGCAAAAAAGCCTCGACGTGGGCGAATACCTGCTGCGGTTCAACTTTTTTACCCCCGATGGCGTGAGCGCCGATGAATACACGCGCATATTTCGCGATAAAGCCAAATCACCCGACGATGCCGATCAAAAAGCCAATCAGGTGGATACCAAAATTTTCGGAGGAACGGGCAAAATTGTAATGGCCAATGTACTGGCCAAATACACCGAAACCATTCCCGATTACCAGACAAAACACGCTGCCCAGACGCAGGCACTCGGTAAACCACTGCCGCCGGGGGCCAAAATTCACAGCATTGATGCAACGATTATGGGCGTGCCACCTTCGTACAAAATTGAGGGATTGGGTACCTGGACGGGCACTTTTTTTGACAAAAAGAAACTGCTTTATAAAAAGGTGAGTTTGTAAAAGGGGGCCAAAAAAATACCCAACTAAAAGCAGCCCGCGACGAGATGTGCGCCTTCCGCCCAAACAATTTTCCCAAAAAACAATTATATACACCAAACAACCTTGAACATGCACATTCAATCCAACGATATTGCTCAAATGGAGCAGCGCTACCGGGCCGCCTTTATTAACTCTTTGGGCGGTTTTAAAAGTGTTATTATGGTGGGGACCGCCGATCAATCGGGCCAAACCAACCTCGCTATTTTTAACTCTCTGTTCCACATTGGGGCCAATCCGCCGCTGTGCGGGCTTATTTTTCGCCCCGATTCGGTGGAACGGCACACCCTGAGCAACATTGAGGAAACAGGTTTTTATACGGTAAATCACCTGAATACCGATATTTACAAACAAGCCCACCAAACCTCGGCGCGGTACCCCAAAACCACGTCGGAATTTGAAGCCACCGGCCTTACGCCGCAGTACGAACCGGGGTTTCACGCGCCTTTTGTGGCCGAAAGTCACGTGCGTTTTGCCTTGGAAATGCGCGAAAAAATTAATCTTGGTATCAACGGCACTATCCTGATCATTGGGCAAATTACCGGGGTTTGGTTACCCGACGGGGCCATACAATCCGACGGATTTGTGGATTTGGAAGAAGCGGGCACCATCACGTGCAGCGGCCTCGATAGTTACCATACCACCCAACGATTGGCCCGACTCACGTACGCCAAACCCGATTCTTTTCCCCGCGAAATTGAATAAATGAGCACCCGCCCCGATATTGCGCTGCTGTGGCTCAAACGCGATTTGCGCGTACTCGACCACGAACCCCTGCAAAAGGCCATCGCTACCGGCGGCAAAGTGTTGGTGTTGTACGTTTTTGAACCCGCGTTGCTGGAAAATTACGACGCGGATACCCGCCATTGGCGGTTTGTGTACCAGTCGCTCGCGTATTTGCGCACGCGTTATCCGCAGTTGCAGGTACAGGTATTGTACGGCGATTTTTTGACGCTATTGGCGCAAATTAGCACCCAATACCGCATCACTACGCTGTTTTCACACGAAGAAACGGGCAACCGCCGGAGTTTTGACCGCGATTTGGCGGTCAAAAAATATTGTCAAACCAACGGCATCCGGTGGGACGAAACACCCACCAACGGCGTGGTACGCGGTGCCGTTCAGCGCCGGGGTTGGGACAAAAACTGGAACGCCCGTATGTACGCGCCCATCGTTTATCCCGATTTAAAACAACTGCAAACGGTCACTTTTGCGGCCCCAACGGCTTTGGAACTGCCCAAACAACTGGAAAACGAATGGGCCACGGCGCAGCCCGGGTTTCAGCGGGGAGGCGAAGGGGAAGGTATTGCGGTTCTCACCGATTTTTTGCAACAGCGTTACGCGGGATACAGTCGGCACATTTCTAAACCACTGCTGAGCCAAACCCATTGCAGTCGGTTATCGCCTTACCTGACGTGGGGCAACCTCAGCATTCGGCAGGCGATACAGGCGGTGGAAAAAGCACGGCGCAATCGCCCCATGTTGGAAAAACCGCTGGGCGCTTTTGTGTCGCGGCTGCATTGGCATTGTCACTTTGTCCAAAAATTTGAAAGCGAATGCCGCATGGAATTTGAAAATACCAACCGGGGCTACGATGGATTAACGCAAGAACTAAAGCCGGCGTTGGTGGAGGCTTGGAAAACCGGTCAAACGGGTTTTCCGCTCGTGGATGCCTGTATGCGCAGTGTGGTCGCCACGGGTTACCTCAACTTCCGGATGCGGGCCATGTTGGTGTCGTTCCTGACCCACGCGCTCTGGCAGCCCTGGCAGGCGGGTGTGGGGCATTTGGCGCGGCAGTTTTTGGATTATGAACCGGGTATTCACTTCCCACAATTTCACATGCAGGCAGGTATGACCGGCATCAATACCATTCGGATGTATAACCCCTTGCGCAACGCCCAACTACACGATGCCGACGGGGTATTTATCCGGCAATGGGTGCCCGAACTGGCGCATTTACCAACGCCTTTTGTGCTGGAACCCTGGCAAATGACGGCAATGGAGCAACAATTTTACCATTTTCAACCCGGTCGCGATTATCCCAATCCCGTGGTGGAGTTGTCAACGGCACTCCGTAATGCCTCCGATATTTTGTGGAAATGGCGCGAACGCCCCGAAGTACAGGCCGAAAACGAACGTATTTTAAACCGGCACACTTTCCGTAAATCGGCCAAAGAGCGCCCGATTGTTAATTTTCAACAAGCAGACATGTTCAACGATGAAGACCCCGAACAAGAAGAATTCAGTTAAAAAAACGAACCTGCCCGAAAAAGTGTGCGTCACCTGCGGGCGGCCTTTTACCTGGCGCAAAAAATGGGAAAAAGTGTGGGAGGAAGTGAAATATTGCAGTGATCGGTGCAAAAAGCAGGTTAAGGCTTAAATAATTAGGCAAATATCCCCCAAATCCCCGCTTCCAAGCGAATGGGCCGTTGGCGCTGCATATCCACCAGCATCCAGGTACTGATACCTTTGGCCAATATTTTTCCGTCGCTCCGGCGCGTAATCGTCGCGTGGCGTTCCCACGTTACGTTGGTGAATTGCCCCACCCAAGTGGTAATTTCGAGTTCATCGCCCAAAAAACCTTGCGCGAGGTAATCAATTTCGTGTCGGCGGATCAGCCACACGTGGTGTTCCGGGAAATCGGGTGGCACCACATCCTGCCAATGCGCGCCCGCAATATCCAATATCATTTGCAGGTACACCAAGTTATTGATGTGTTGATTGCCATCGAGGTGATGGGGCGCAACGGTGATATATTGGGTAAATGACGCAGGCATGTTGTAGAACCGTTTTTTATTCCTGCGGCAAAGATAATTGGCTCCGGTGGTGAAAAAGGTTTTGCCCGATTTTTTTGCTTGAAAACATTGCCGCCGCTCCGCTGTTATTCTATGTTTTTAACGCAAAACAGCCGCTCTTTTATGGTAAAAATTGCCTATTCCCCCATTTATCAGTACGAATTACCCGAAGGGCACCGCTTCCCGATGGTCAAATACGAACTGATTCGGGAGCAATTGTTGTACGAAGGAACGGTCACCCCCGAGCACTTTTTTCACCCCGACCGCCTCAGTGAAGAAGTGGCCATGCTCACCCACACCAAAGAATATTGGGATAAACTCATTCACGTGACCCTTTCCCGCTCCGAAGAACGCGCCATCGGGTTTCCCATTACGCCCCAATTTATCGAACGGGGCCGCCATATCTCCGCCGGTACGGTGCAGGGTATCGAATACGCCATGCAATTTGGTTGCGCCATGAACGTGGCGGGCGGCACCCACCACGCTTTTGCCGATCGCGGCGAAGGGTTTTGTTGCCTGAATGATCAAGCCGTGGCCGCTAATTATTTGCTCGCGCGAGAACCCCACCGCCGCATCCTGATTGTGGACCTTGACGTGCACCAGGGAAACGGCACCGCCGCCATCTTTACCAACGAATCGCGGGTATTTACCTTTTCGATGCACGGCGAAAAAAACTATCCCCTGCGCAAAGAAAAATCGGATTTGGACATTGGTTTACCCGATGGAACCCAAGACGAGGCGTATTTGGCCATTCTTCGGGAACAATTGCCGGATATTTACGCTCGTTTCCGCCCCGATTTTGTGTTTTACCAAAGCGGCGTGGATATTTTGGAAACTGATAAATTGGGCAAACTCAACGTCAGCCGACAGGGTTGCCGCGAGCGTGACCGCATCGTTTTGGAATTTTGCCAACAACATAATCTTCCCGTAGTGGTATCTATGGGTGGTGGTTATTCGCCCCGCATCGCGGATATTGTGGAAGCCCACGCGAATACTTTTCGGGTGGCGACGGAGTTGTTTGGGTAAAATATAAAACCCTACAACGCCTTTACTTCGCTCACCAATTTTTGCAAAGTATCCTTCGCGTCGCCGAACAACATTTTGGTGCGGGCGTGGAAAAACAGGTTACGGTTCCGGGGTAGTGGTTGCTTCAAAATGAAAGAGTTCACTCGGATGAATTTCTAATGCCTCCGCAATAACCATAATTTGGCTAAGGCTTGTATTGATAATGCCACGTTCAATTCTACTCACCTGACTGTATTCTAAATCAGCCCGACCTGCTAATTCTTCCAATGTCAATCCTTTCTGTTTACGGAGTTGTCGTAAACGGATTCCAAAGGATTTTATCGCATCTGAGTGCCTCACGTGTTTCACAAGGCAATTTATGCTTCAATATAAAAAAAAACTTGTGGCAAATTTGCCACATTTCAAAACTTGCTGTATATTTGCCCCATCTTTCACCGGAAACTCCCAAAATACGGCTAGCGCGCGAGTGCCTGTTTTCATGTGTTTCCTTTAAACCAAATCTTTTTTATGAATTTCCAAATTCTTATTCGTTCCCTTTTGGGGACGTTCCTATGTATTGCCCTTTTTTCAGATTGTAGAAAAACCGACGTTCCTTCTGATGCTCCAAGCAGTTTTTCCGTCAGTTCGACATTCCGACAACTTACCTTAAATGCCGCAAAGTCTAGTTTTGAAGAGCAAAAAGCGAGATTGAGTTCTTCCCGACAAGATTCGCTTTCAGCCAGTATTACGGACTATTTGGCCGGTATTAAATTGGATTGGGATTATGCAGATACCATCATGTATCAGGGTAGTACCCCAATTTTGCGAGTGCCGGTAGCGGGGGCGGTATTTCGGTACCAAAACCAAAGCATGGTGTTTTTTTTAAACGACCAAGGGGTTGTGGACTCTCGATTAATGGTAGTAACAACGGATAGTAGTTACAACGCTACTACCCAGTTTTCTCAAAATTTTGATGGTTATGTGGCGCAGTTCAACTGGTCAGGTGAGATGGTACATTCGTATCGGATTGACGATGGGTATCTGACGGCCAGTATTAAATTAGCGGTTACCTCTCGTAATGAAGCAGTTGATTGTCCTCCTGGGCAGGTACTTGTTATTTACATTAATGACCCAACACGGCTTTCTTACTGTATCGAAACTGGTACACCTCCTCCTGGCGGTTTTGGCTTTCCGGCAGATCCAAATGATGGTAGCGGTGGCAATGGAGGAAACCCGATTGGCGGTGGCAGCGGTGGCATTAACATTGATATATTAAATAACCACATAAACAACTACTTTAATATCAATGATTTTGAGGGGATTGCTAAGAAAAATGCGACCATAGTGAATAAATTAAAGGATCGTTTTGGTCTTTTTAACTCTTCACAAGCCACACTAAATAACATCATTAATGATTGTAATTTACCGGGCGAGGATGATTCAGAGGGGCTACATGAAGCGTTAATAGAGTATTTAAACGGGCCTATATTACCGTGCCTGCAAACCGTCATTGCTAATGACCGCGCCGATTTTTTTAATACTATGTACAGTATTAACGTTACTACGGCCCAAATTCAGGCATTGAGTGCGGCAGGTGTTAATATAAACTCTGAGACCTTTATAGATTTCTTTGTTACGTTGGGTTTAACGTCGGTGCAGGTACAATGGTTGATTAGTAATCCGGATGCCTTAGCGGGTGTGATGCAATTTACCCAGCAAGTTCCTCTTACGGAAGATCAAAGCCAATCAACTGTACAGAGTGTAATTGAACATATTGTATCCAACAATATCACCTCTTCGCAGATAGATAATATTGCAAATTTGCCGCCGCCCTCTTCGGTTACTTGTATCCCTTGCTATACGACCGCAATTAGTCTTGAGTACGCTATACTAAAGGTGCAACAACCTAATGCTAATGAATATTGGTTATATGCTCAAGCCGTGTGGTCTGCGCTATCTTCTGATATTCATACGACTATGGATTTACTCGGAATGGTACCGGGGGCCGGAGAGGTATGTGATTTAGCTAATGGTATATTGTATGCGATTGAGGGAGACAAAGTTAACAGTGCAATAAGTTTTGCAGCCTCACTTCCTTTTGTTGGTTGGGTTAGCACTGGGGCTAAGTATGCTCGTAAAATAGTGAATGCCGGTGGGAATTCCATGTCTTTACGCTATGTTGTTGATGCAAGTGGTAAAATTTTCTTTGGCAATCGGAGTCAATTAAGAACAGTAATGAAAACTCCCAGTGGGCAACAGGCACACCATGTTATACCTTGGGAACTTAGCGATCACCCTGCTGTCCAGATGGCTGCTAATAACACATCGTCCAATGCGTTCCATATGAATGACGTATTAAACGGATTAAACGTACCTTTGTCTCGCCATAATGGGTCGCATTCAGCATACAATCAGTTGCTGAAAAGCAAACTCGACGCTTTACTAAATAGCATGCAATCGGCAGGGACATTTAACCCTGTAGAGGCATTAAACAAAATTCAACAATTGGCAAATGACGCGAAAAATGCGATTAACGCAAGCCCTAATTTGCCCATAAATAGTATCACATTCTAATAAATTTGGCTCCTGTAATAATTTTTTGCGATTATTGCAGGAGCCTCCATAAAAAATGAATTACTACATTATTGATTGCGATCCGGACGTACTGGGCCACTTCCCACAGTGTACCCAAAAATTTCTCCCTTTGCAGGGGCAAGTACCCTTGTTACGAACCGTATTTCCCAAACCTGGGGAAAAATATCCCGATAATCTTTTAATGGAAAGTTTTGAAGTGCATTACCAGGCGAGATTAACGGATATGCTACAATTTATCGGCGGCGGCCTTCGTTCCTTGTTAATAAGTGAACCAATGTACAATATGTTGCAGTCTTTTAATTTATGCACCTTTCAACATTATGCCACGGAGGCCACTTACCGAAAAAAGAATTATCCTTATCATTATTTATATTTTTGGAACAACAATAACGATTTTGTTGATTACGAAAAATCGAGTTTTTACATTGCTGATACCTTTTCAAAGTATAAAAAAAGGGATACAACGGTTACTTCTGCGGAACATTTTTATAAATTGTATCACGAAAATTTAGAGCGCAATAAAACCGTTAAGTCTTCAGGCGGGGAGGAATCCGTTCTTGTTTCGGAACTGTATATCAACCCCGAAAAAGCAAATCTTGATTTGTTTTTTATTGCCGAAATGATATACGTCTTTATGGTATCCGAACGGCTTAAGGATGCATTGGAAGCGGCGGGTTTTAGAGGAATGAAATTCACACCTGCAAATGGCCATAAACCCATGTTGTTTGACTTTGAAACCAAGGAACGATTACAATAATTGTCATTTTATGCGCACAATACTTTTTTCCTTATTGCTGACCTTACACGTGTTTTACATCAAGGCACAAGGTGTAGAATATTTTGAAGGAACCTATGAAGAGGCATTAGCCGAAGCCCAACGAACGGGTAAAAATATTTTTTTGGATATTTATACCCAATGGTGCCAGCCTTGTAAGATGCTTAAAGATGAAGTATTTACCCAACCCGATGTAGGGGAGTTCATGAATACTCATTTTATTACGCTTTTAGTAGATGCGGAGAAAGGGAAAAATTCAAAATTAGCCCGCAAATTCAACGTATCTGCTTACCCTACTTTGGTTTTTTTGTTACCTTCCGGTAGAACGGAAATGGTATTTAAAGGTGCCTCCAATAAAGAAGGTTTTATGCGGCGTGCTGAAGGTGTTTTACAGCAAATTAATTATAAAAACGCAGTCCTTATTTATGACCAACGCTGGCAACAAGGAGACCGTGACCCTGAAATGGTCAAAACCTATCTTCAACTGCGAAAATCACTCAGTATTCCAAATGACACCGTTCTTTCGGCTTATTTAAGCGGGCTTTCGGAGGGAGAACGTTTATCTCCAGAAACGGAAAAATTAGTGGTGAACGGTGTTAATCAAACTGAAGGTGTTGGATTCGAGTACTTATTGGCCAATAAAAAGTCAAAACGGTGCAGGGTTAAACTCAGTCAATTATTAGATGAACTGGCCGAAAAGGCTATTGAAACCCGAAGTGATAAAAGTGCCGATTTATATTGCTCGCTGGTAGCCTCAGTAGTCGAAACCGATTGGGAGTCGGCTTTAAAACAAGGTGCTTTTAGGTCGCTTTATTTATTGGAAACCGGACAAAACAACAAATACCTATCCTTTACATCCAAACTGTCAAAAGAGGTATTATTACCTAATCTTAATCAGGATATTTATCAGGGAGATTCACTCCGATATGCGGAACATCGTGTGGTGCTTGAACACATTGGCTGGCAGTATGCCCAATACATCAACCAACAAAAAGCCTTGAAAGAAGCATTCAATTGGCTGGAAACCATTAATCAAACATTAGAAACCATATCTGCGTTGGGTTATCAGGCGTTGTTAGCAAAAAAATTGGGCAAAACCGATCTTTATTGCTCAAAATTAGATGCCGTAATTACGCTGGCCTACAAACAACAAGTTTCGGCAGAAGCGTGGGAAAAAGCAAAAGCCGAGTCAACCTGCCCGAACTAAAAGCGTCATACATCTCAAATCAACACTTACTACAAAAAAAATGCGGCTTTAAGGGACAATTCCACCCTCAAAGCCGCATTTTTTCCTAAAAAAGCCTCAACGCTACAACGCCTTTACTTCACTCACCAATTTTTGCAAAGTATCCTTCGCGTCGCCGAACAACATTTTGGTGCGGGCGTGGAAAAACAAGTCGTTTTCGATACCCGCATACCCCGATTTCATACTGCGTTTCATCACAATCACGTTTTGCGCCTCCCAAACTTCCAACACGGGCATCCCGTAAATGGGGCTGGATGGGTCGCTTAACGCCGCCGGATTGACCACGTCATTGGCACCAATCACAATGGCCACGTCCGCTTTTTTGATAAAATCGTTGGCTTCTTCCAAATCGTACAGTTTGGTATAAGGCACGTCGGCCTCGGCCAAAAGCACGTTCATGTGGCCCGGCATCCGGCCCGCTACCGGGTGAATGGCGTAACGCACTTCTACGCCGTTGCTATCGAGCAAATCATCTAATTCTTTACAAATTTTTTGCGCCTGTGCTACCGCCAAACCATAACCGGGTACAATCACCACCGATTTGGAGTAGTTGAGCAACACCGCCGCGTCGGAGACGGATACTTCCTTTACCACCTGATCGCCAACGGCTTTGGCACCACCCGTAGCGGCGGCCCCAAAACTGCCAATGAGTACGTTCGACAACGAGCGGTTCATGGCTTTGCACATCAAAATGGTCAAAATACTACCCGATGCACCCACCAAAATACCACCCACTAACATAATCAGGTTATCGTAAATGATACCCGCTGCCGCCGCCGTGAGGCCCGTGCAGGAGTTCAATACCGAAATCACTACGGGCATATCGGCACCGCCAATGGGGGCAACAAAAGAAAAACCGTACACCAAGGCGATCCCAAACAAGACCATACCCAGCATCAGGCCGGTTGTGCCCGCGCCCCACACGATATAACCAATCAAACTCAAAATTACCACCAGCAACGCGAGGTTAACAATGGTGTGACGCGGCAAAGTAATGGCCGAATCTTTGACCAAATCTTCCAGTTTAGCGTACGCCAACAAACTACCCGTCAGCGATACCGCGCCAAAAAACATGGTAAACAACACCAACAACAAGCCCGTTGGCGTTGGATAATGGTGTACGTACAGCGATTTGAGTTCGGCAATGGCCAGCAATGCTGCGCAACCGCCGCCCAAACCGTTAAACAGGGACACCATTTGGGGCATGGCCGTCATTTTTACCCGATAGGCCGAAGCCCAACCCGCCCAGCCACCAATGGCCAATGCAGCGTAAATAAGGCCCAGTTTCATGGTGCGTGCCTCCCCCAACTTGAGGGCGGAAGGGTGTAAAAACAAGGTACCCAATACCGCGATACCCATCCCAACGGCCGCCAACTGGTTGCCGCGCCGCGCCGAATCGGGGTGGCTCAACATTTTAAGACCGATAACAAAGGTCAATGCAGCCAAAAAATAAATCAAATCAAGCGTATAAATAGAAAGCATGGGCGGGGTTATTTCTTTTTCTTTTTAAACATTTCTAACATGCGGTCGGTCACGGCAAAGCCACCTACCACGTTCAACGTGCCAAAAACAACGGCGATAAAACCAACAACCATCGAAACGTAGTCGTTGTCGCGCGCCTGAAACAGCACAATAATGGCTCCTACCAGTACAACCCCGTGAATGGCGTTGGCACCCGACATCAGTGGGGTGTGCAATACGGCCGGAACCTTGGAAATAACCTCAATACCCAATAAAATGCTGAAAGCCAGCAGGTATATCATCAATTGATGTTCGTGAAAAAAAGATAACATGGTTCGTCTTTCGTTATGAGTTAACCCGTAATGCCGGCGCCTTTCAGGATTTCGTTGTTCATATCCATTTGCAAGCTGCCGTCTTTGGCGATGAGTAGTTTAAGGAAATTAGCAACATTATTACCGAACAGGGTACTCGCATCCTGGGGCATATTGGCCGCCAGGTTGGAATTCCCGATGATGGTAACGCCGTTGTGCTGGATAGTGGCGTCGTTTTGCGTCAGTTCGCAGTTGCCGCCCGTAGAAGCCGCCAAATCTACCACCACGCTGCCGGGGCGCATTTGTGCCACCGTATCGGCGGTGAGCAGAATGGGTGCTTTGCGGCCCCGCACCTGCGCGGTACAAATAATCAGATCGGCTTTAGCGGCGCGGGCCTGTACTTCGGCGCGTTGGCGGGCCAAAAACTCGTCGCTTTGTTGCACGGCGTAACCACCGGCCCCGCGGTCGTCCACGGCACCGGCTACTTCCACAAATTTGGCACCCAAACTTTCCACTTCTTCCTTGGCAGCGGCGCGGGTATCAAATGCCTCCACCGACGCACCTATGCGCTTGGCCGTGGCAATGGCCTGCAAACCCGCTACCCCGGCCCCCAAAATGAGTGCTTTGGCGGGTTTTACCGTACCGGCTGCCGTAACCATCATGGGCATATAGCGGCTTAATGCACCAGCGCCCAGCAATACCGCCTGATAACCGGCAATACCGGCCATCGACGACAGTACGTCCATGGCCTGCGCGAGGGTTGTGCGGGGTATCATATCGAGCGAAAACGCGGTAACGCCCGCATTTTTTAGGGAATCGGCCACTTCCGTATCCACAAACGGTTGAAATTGCGCAATGGCAATGCAGCCTTTGCGGTATTCGGTGGCGGGTAACGGGTGAATACTCACCACAATATCCGAATCACTTAATACCTGCTGTCGGGTGGTTATCGTAGCGTGTTCTGCGTATTGCGCATTTGAAAAAAAAGCGCGCTCGCCGGCATTTTCTTCTACCAAAAAAGAAAGCCCCGTGGTGGTGAGTTTGGCGAGATTCGAAGGTGTTAGGGCCACACGGTTATCGTGGCGCTCATGGAGTAATCCAATGATCATATTTTGTGTCGTACTTAAAGCGCGGCGAAGTTAGAAAGATTTGCAAATTCTTTTTCCTTTTTCAAAGCAGCAACTGATTCTTTTAAAAAACCGGGAATGATTGTATCAAAAGTCAGTTGAATTTTGAAGGGGTGACTCAAGTCGCGCATCATTCGTTCGTAGCGCGTATGCCCGTGTTCCTGCTCAATGGCGGCGCGGCGTTCGGGTTTCAAAAAATGGGCCATCATACCTTCGGGGTCGGCTTCGGGGTGAAACTGGGTGCCAATCATCTCCGGGCTAAACCGAATGGCCATCATGGCGCGTTCGTCGTGCACGTGCGGGCGTAGTTTTTCCAAACAAAGCAACGAAGCCCCCATTTCGCCAAAACGCGCCCGATTGGGTTCTACTACCTGGTACCGACGGAAATCGGCGATGTAAAACGGATCGTGTAAAGCATTGAACAAGGGTTCAATTTTGCCATAATACGTTTTGTGCACCGGATACGTTCCGAACGACATTTGGCGGCGTTCCGTTACCCGACCCAGTTTAAAGGTATGGCAGGCAATTTGGAAGGAGTGGCAAATGAAAAACACGTATTTTTTGGATTTTCCCAACAGTTCGGCGTTTTTATTGTGCTCCCACAAGGTTTCAATGAGTGCGTAAAAAGGATCGCACCAGGGTTTATCCTGTTCCAGCGGATCGCCGGGACCGCCGGAAAAAATGTAAATATCGTAGTCTAGTCCGGGCACTTCGTTGCGCACCCGAATGTCGAGGTGATCAAAACTGAAGTCGTTGGAAAAGCGGTTGAGCAAGGCTTTTAACATCGGGATACCCCGATTGTCTTCGCCGTTGTACATATCTAATAATGCAGCACGTAACATAAGCAAACTTAAAATGGGTGAGAACGTAATGGTGACTGTTTGCTGGTCGTTTAAGAACAGCGTAAAGGTACGAAATATTTTCAAATCTGGTTAATGTATGCTTAATGTAGGGCAAGCATTGTGCCATTTTTAGCACTTGTACGTTTAGAACCTTCAGACATTACACAACACTCAATTTTTAAAAACTATGCTAAAAAAAATCTCCATCCTTGTCCTTGCTTCTTTTTGGGCATTTTCGGCCCAGGCCCAACTAAAAGGTGCCATGAATAAAGCCAAAGAAATGGCAAAAGAAGTAAAAAGTGGCGATCTCAGCCAGGAAGAAGTAGGTAACGGCCTCAAAGAAGCCCTCAACGCCGGGGTCGGTAGTGCCGTTGATTTTCTTTCCGTAAAAGACGGTTATTTCAAAAGTGCCTACAAAATCCTCTTGCCCGAAGAAGCCCAAAAAGTAACTGGTAAACTCAAAGCAGTACCCGGTTTTGCCAATGCCGAAGCCGATTTGATCGAACGCATGAACCGCGCCGCCGAAGATGCCGCCATCAAAGCCAAACCCATCTTTATCGCCGCCATTAAAAATATGTCGTTCAAAGACGCTATGGCCATCCTCACCGGCAATGCCGACGCTGCTACTCGCTACCTCGAATCCAACACCGGAAAAGCCCTTTACGCCGAGTTTTTGCCCGTTATCCAGGCTTCTTTGGACAAAGTAAACGCCCGTACTTATTGGAAAGAATGCGTAACGGCCTACAACAAAATTCCCTTCGTTACCAAAACCAACCCCGAATTAGACGACCACGTTACCAAAACCGCCCTCGCCGGTATGTTTAACCTCGTTGAACAAAAAGAAAAAGGCATCCGCTCCGATGTCAGCCTCCGCAATACCGATCTTTTGAAAAAGGTATTTGCCAAACAAGATAAAAAGTAAATGGAGAGAGGAGTGATGAGATATGAGAGAAAAGAGAGAAGTGATGAGATAAGACTCATTTTTCATTATTGTTATTCTTTTTTACTAAAGAAATACACAACGAAGGACCACTTTTCGTCTCCTCTCATATCTCATCACTCAATCTCTCATCTACGTAGAGTAGCCAAATATATGTTGCCGTTTTTGGGGTAATATGCGATTTATATACGCCAAGCGCGGTGTTTTTGTCCAAAAAAAGCCCCGCGCGGGCGGATGGAGCGTTTTTTTGCCACAAATAATTTAAACATGAAAATAAAAATCACAACATTATTTGCCTGTTGCTGCCTTGTTGCGGCGCTACCGTTGACGTTAACGGCCCAAAAAGACGAAAAAGCCATCAAAACGGTGATTAACCACTTCTTTGAAGGAATGGAAAAAGGGGACACTACGCTGCTGCTGAGCACGTGTATGCCCACCCCCGTTATGCAAACCTGGATGAAAGACAAACAGGGCGAAATGCAACTGTACACCGAACGTTTTTCGGATTTTGTGGCGTTTGTGGGTGAACCCAAAAAAGATAAATTTAAAGAAGAAATTGAGTTCGACGCGATTCACAGCGAAGCGTCGTTGGCCACGGTATGGACTCCCTACACTTTTTACCTGAACGGTAAAGTAAGCCATTGTGGCACCAATTCATTTCAATTGGTAAAAACCGATCAGGGCTGGAAAATTCAGTACATTATTGATACCCGCCGAAAAGGGTGTAAATAACCCCCGAATTCCCGGAAATGGAAAAATCGGGAGTTTTGACGGGTTTGTTTTGGGTTACAAACCCGTTGATTTTTCCATTTGTTCGGGGTAACGCGTGCCCACAATGTCAATTTGGGCCGTTGCGGCGGCTATTTCCTGCAACTCGGCGGCGCTGAGTACAATGTCCACGGCACCGTTGTTTTCGGTTAAGCGGTGGCCTTTGGTGGTGCCCGGAATGGGGACAATCCAGGTTTTTTGGGCCAATACCCACGCGAGGGCGATTTGGGCCGTCGTAGCGTTGTGACGCACCGCAAATTGTTGCAGCAAATCGAGCAATGCCTGGTTGGCTTTCCGCGCTTCTTCGGTGAAACGGGGGAGTATATTGCGAATATCGCCAGTGGCAAATTGCGTATTTTCGTCCATTTTGCCCGTCAAAAACCCTTTTCCCAGCGGACTATACGCCACCAAACCAATACCCAATTCTTCGATGGTGGGTATAATTTCGCGCTCGTGCTGGCGGGTCCAAAGGGAATATTCGCTTTGCAGGGCCGTTACCGGTTGTTCGGCGTGCGCCCGGCGAATGGTGTTCGCACCCGCTTCCGAGAGGCCAAAATGGCGCACTTTTCCGGCCTGAATCAGGTCTTTTACCGTACCCGCCACGTCTTCGATGGGTACGTTGGGATCCACGCGGTGTTGGTAAAACAAATCAATCACCTCCACTTTCAGGCGTTGGAGGGACTCGTCGGCCACCCGCCGGATGTTTTCGGGGCGGCTGTTGACACCCACGTGTTTCATCTGAGCGCGGTCAATGTCAAAGCCAAATTTAGTGGCAATCACCACGTCTTTTTTGAACGGAGCCAGCGCCTCGCCCAACAATGTTTCGTTGGTAAAAGGACCGTACACTTCGGCGGTATCAAAAAAAGTGATGCCTTCTTCCACCGCCTGGCGGATCACCGCAATCATGTCGTTTTTGTCACCGGCGGGGCCGTAGCCGAAACTCATGCCCATGCAGCCCAAACCGAGGGCCGATACTTCGAGGGAACTTTGTCCCAAGGTGCGTTTTTTCATGTGTTGAAAAGTTTAAGCCTTTCTGAACTTCAAGGGGCTGGGAAAGCGGATGTTTTCGGGCATCCAGTCTAATTTACGTTTGTAAAATTCCTCCAAGGTTTCCACTTTATCCATATTCGGGCATTGCGTTGATGTTATTTGTGGTGCAAAGGTCGGTAGGAAACACCCCAACGCGGTAACGGAATCCAAAGGAAAACTTACGAAAATCAAACAACGTTACCGCCCCAAAACCACCAGACGGCCGACTTTCTGCACCGCTCCGTCCACCGTGATTTGGTAAAAATACAACCCGTCGGGCAACGTGGTTAAAGAAACTTTGTACGGATCGGCTGCCGTTTGGTCAAACAACTGCCGATGTACCACCCCGCCCGAAACGTTGGTGATTTGGAGCACTCCAGTTGGGTACGACCCCGGCTCCGGCGGGTAAAACCAGGTATGGTCGGTTGCCGGGTTGGGGTACACCTCCCAATTTTTCCAACCCTCAGCCCCATTATTGGACAAGTCTTGCTGGGTACTCACCACGGCACAATCACTTTCCTCCAGGCACCCGTTAGCGCTCCACTTGATCAGCCAACCTTCCAGGTGCTGATATGGGTCGCTTCTTTCAATATAGCCCACGCCGATAATAGAACCGGAAGACAGGTGCGCCATATTATAGAGTCTATTTCTACTTACTACCAGTCCGGTGTCCACGTGCACCGTGTCGTAACGTTGCCAAAGGAGGTTACCGTTCCAGTCGTAATGGGCCAATATACCCTGTACCACAAAACCCTCATACCAGTGACCGTGGTATCCAATGGCATCAAATCCACTCCCATCAACAATGCTACTGCTCTCTAAACCTAATTCAAAAGAGGGTAGTTCGGTTTGCCACACGGTATTGCCAGTTTGAGGATTAATGCACCGAAATTTCAATTTTGCGCTGTAACCGTTGAGTGCATTGATAAAGTATCTACTTACACTATACACTATATTACTGTCCGGTGAAAGTGTTACGGCCGTAATCCCGGTTTCCCGGTCGGATATTTGACTTTCCCATTCCCAAACCAAGTTTCCGGTGCTGTCTACTTCGGTCAAAACGGCTTTTGCCCAAACATCAAATCCCGAATTTGGCGCAAGACTGCACCCCAAAAGGATATTATTCCCGGTTTTTACGTGCCGACCAAAAACACCATCGTTTAAACCTGAAATACTTAATTGTTTGTTGTACCACAAAAGTTCGCCGGCTTTGGACAGTTTCATAATAAACTTTTCGGCATCGTTATTGATCGAGTACCATCCAAAACACAGGTACCCATCCGATACTTCTTCGGAACTGTACGCAATAGCCACCTGAAAATTGGGTTCGCGGTAAAAATGTTTCCATTCCAGAGCACCCGTGTGGGAAAATTTGTACGCAGCGGTCTTTTTTCCCTCCCCCTGGGACGATACCCCCAGGTATCCCCCGTCGGAAGTACGGGTTATTTGGCAGGTAGGGTCCACCGTTTGTTGCTCGGTGCTGTCAAAATCGGTAGTCATCTGGATTAAATTACCCAAAGTATCAAATTTAGCCAAACACACACCCCATTTCTGTTGGTCTGTACCGTAAACATCGCCCCAACAAACAATGGTATCCCGGTCAATAACGATCGAGGCAAATGTACAAGACTCTGCATCGGGCAGAAGTATCTTATTGCTAAATCCCGACTGGGCGATTGCAAGGCCGCTTAGCAGCGTATAGAATAATGTTAAAAATGGACGCATGGTGGGTGGGTTAAAGTAGCCTCATGATTTGAAAAATTGCAGTGAATTATTCAATTATACAAATATAAGATCGTTACTCTTAACAATCCTACTTTCCTCCCAAACTTTAACAAAAAAACATTTGCAAAAAATAAACCCCACTACACAAACAGCGCCTGTTTCAATTCCTCCACCTTGCCCAGGGTTTGCACGCGGATACTGTATTTGCCTTTGTCCAAACCTTTTTGATTGTATTTGGAGATATAAATGGCTTTAAAACCCAGTCGGTCGGCTTCGGCAATGCGTTGTTCGATGCGCGAAACGGCGCGAATTTCGCCCGAAAGCCCCACTTCGCCCGCAAAACAAATATTGGACGGAATACTCACATCCACCAGCGACGAAATGAGCGAGGCCACAATGGCCAGGTCAATGGCGGGGTCTTCGACGCGGATACCCCCAGCCAGGTTCAAAAACACGTCGTTGATACTAAAAAAATAACCGCAGCGCTTTTCCAAAACGGCCAATAACATGGACAACCGGCGCATATCGAACCCCGTCGCCGAGCGTTGCGGGGTGCCAAAAACGGCTTTTGACACCAACGCCTGCGTTTCAATCAACATGGGGCGCATCCCTTCCATCGTGGCCGAAATGGCGCACCCGCTCAGGTCTTCGTCTTTTTGGCTGAGTAACAGTTCGGAGGGGTTGGTGACTTCGCGCAAACCGGTACTCAGCATTTCGTAAATGCCCATTTCGTCGGTGCTGCCGAAGCGGTTTTTCAAGGTCCGCAAAATACGGTAGGTATTGTGCCGGTCGCCCTCGAACTGCAATACACAATCCACAATGTGTTCGAGCAGTTTAGGCCCGGCAATATCGCCTTCTTTGTTGATGTGCCCGATGAGGAAAATGGGAATATTGGTTTCTTTGGCAAACCGGAGCAATTCGGCGGCGCACTCACGCACCTGCGCGATACCACCGGGGGCGCTGTCGAGGTGCGGCGTGCTCATGGTCTGAATCGAGTCCACGATCATGAGTTGGGGTTGTAATTCCTGGGCCTGGTGCAGAATTTTGGTGGTATTGGTTTCGGTGAGGATATAACAATCCGATTTGGCGGCGGGCAGGCGGTCGGCGCGCATTTTAATTTGTTCTTCGCTTTCCTCGCCGCTCACATACAACACTTTAATGGGCGTGTGCAGGGCAATTTGCAGCATCAGCGTACTTTTCCCGATCCCGGGCTGGCCGCCAATGAGTACCAGCGACCCGGGCACAATACCGCCCCCCAGTACGCGGTTGAGTTCGCCGTCGGGCGTCGAAATCCGCACGGTATTACCGGTTTTAATGGCATTAATGGGCGTTGCTTTTACCAACTCCGATTTCCCGGCCCCGGCCCACGAGCGTCGTTTTTCTTCCGCAATGGTTTCTTTTTGGATAATTTCTTCTTGGTAGGTATTCCATTCGTTGCAATGAGGGCATTTGCCAATCCATTTGGGCGAAGAAGCGCCGCAACTCGAACAGAAGAAAATAGTACGTGTTTTTGCCATTATGTTATCAACCCTTAAAATCCTTTTTCGGTAACAGTAACCACAATCGGCCGTAACTGTTCACCCTTTTGGCCGCTTCGAGGCCCTTTTCACCAATGCCACAGTAAAGGTCCATTCGCTTGGTGGTTTGAATTGCCCCGCCCCGGTCTTGGGCAAAAATGATGCGGTATTCGTAATCTACGACGTTACCGGCTTTATCACAAACGGGCAATTCGGCCAATAAAGACGCGCCAATGGGGATAAATTTGGGGTCAATGGCCGCCGAATAACCCGCCGTGAGGGGAAAAGAGCCGGAACCCAAAACTTCTTTACCCATTTTTTTAAAAAACACGTACGCCCCGCCGTCGCCGCGCACCGAGCCGCCAAAACCCAAAAAATCTATGTCACCGTCGGGGAACTGGATAATACACGAACCTTGCAACTGAGCGTTGCGCAGTTCTTTGCGCGACGATACCCAACCCAAATCGAGGTTATAACCATTCAAAGCGCCCGCTTCGATGGCGGCGGGCGAAGGAACGGGAATATCGCGGTCTTCTTTGGGCCACTTTAGCATGGGAACCGGCGTTTCCGCCGATGGTCCCCGCCCCGCTTTAATGGTGGGTGTATAATAACCCGTGATACGCACCCGGTCGTTTTTGAGTTCGGTGTTGACCTGGTAATAATCGAAATATTTTAACAGGGCACCCGGCTCAAAAGCACTGGTTTGCAACAACCGCACCGTTTTTAACAACTCGTTTTTGTGAATACCGCGCACGGGATAACGGTCCACGCTGCGGCGGCTCAAATATTCTTCCTGGTACTTCATCGCTTGGTACATTTCCGACGCAAACGCCACATTTAACTGCGAATCAGGTTCCACCTTGATCAACGACGACGACAATTGCCGCGGGGCCATCGGTGCCTTCAGCAGCGTATCGTTCAGCACCAATGGCCGAACGTACGGAAAGGGCGGCGGTGGTGCCTCGGGAGGATCCTTCTGTCCCATCAGAAGGCCCGCCATCATTAGTGAAACGGCGGTGGTTCCTCCCAAAATTTTATAGAGTACAGGCTTCATACAACTTGTTAAATTTGTTTGGAAGGGTTGAATTTGTTTGGAAGGGTTAAATTTGTTGAATTTGTTTTTCCCGTCGTAGCGTACCCGTTTTTTGTTGCTCGTTGTAACGTGTTCGTTTTTTGTTACTTACGCATCTAGCGATGTTACTTAAATTTTAACAAACACCCCACCCCTCTCTCATCACTTCTCTCTCATCTCTCCAAACACCGCTCGCGCGAAATTGCATTTCGTGTGCAACAATCCGAGCGACTGTGCCGCAAGCGTAGCCAAACGGACTAAAAAATTCCGTGGCATAAATCTACCAAATCTGAAAGATTTGGCAGATTAGCCCATGATCGTTACCGTGTTCGATGTTCGATGTTCGGTGTTCGGTGTTCCATGTTCGGTGTTCGGTGTTCGGTGTTCTACATTAAAAAATATCCGGGTATGCTACGACGGGCCAAACAAATTCAACCCTATTAACCAATTCAACCCTTAAAAATCACCTTCGTCTTCCCAGCGGGCGATAACCGCCGTGGCCAGGCAGTTCCCCACGAGGTTGGTGGCGGTTCGGGCCATATCCATGAGAACATCTACCCCGAAAATCATTTCGATGGGCCAGTCGGGCAAACCAAATTGCGAGCAGGTGCCCGCCAAAATCACCAGCGACGCCCGCGAAACACCCGCGACCCCTTTACTGGTCAGCATCAGCGAAAACACAATAATAAATTGCTGACCCCAACTCAGGTCAACACCCGCCGCCTGCGCCACAAATATCGTGGCCAACGACAGGTACAAAGTAGAACCGTCGAGGTTAAAACTATAACCCGTGGGCAGTACAAACGATACAATTTTGCGCGGCACCCCAAAGGCTTCCATATTGCGGAGGGCCATGGGCAACGCCGATTCACTCGACGAGGTGGCAAATGCCAACGTCGCCGGTTCACTCACGTGTTGGATAAACTTGCGAATCGGGATTTTTAACCACAACATCAAGGGGACAAAGACCACCAGCACAAACACCACCAAAGCACCGTACAGGGTAACGACCAGCATCCCCAGGTTTTTTAATATCCCGATGCCGTTTTCGCCTACCGTGCTGGCAATGGCCCCTCCGACGGCAAATGGCGCGAGTTTCATGATGAAATCCGTGAATTTGAACATGATTTCCGCCAGTGCTTCGAGAAAATGAAGCATCGTGGTTTTGTGCCCTTCATCCACAAACATCATGGCCATGGCGAACAAAATGGCAAATACCACCACTTGTAATACCTGACCATCGGCGATGGACTTGGCGAGGTTATCCGGGAAAATGTGCAATACCAACTCCTTCCAGTCGGGCTTTTTGGAGGGCTGCACAATTTCGACCTGTTTACCGTCGAGGTATGCTTTTAGTTTGACTTCATTTTTTTTGGAGGTATCAATTTTCATCTCCAACACGTCGGCACTGGCCGTGTAAGCCACCGAATTGTTGGGTTTGGAAATGCCCTCGCCGGCGCGGGTCCAGTTAATGGCCACCAGACCAATGACCAACGCCACGGTGGTGACTACCTCAAAATAAATCAGCGATTTGAGGCCCATTCGGCCCACTTGTTTGAGGTTCGAGTGCCCCGCAATACCCAACACCAGCGTTGCAATGAGCAGGGGCGCGATGATGGTTTTGATGAGTTTGATGAATATTTTGGAAAAAATATTGAGTTGGGTACCCACGGTGGGGAAATCATAACCGATTTCAGCCCCGAGGAACATACTCACCATAATCCAAAAGGTGAGGTTATTTTTTTGGTACGCCAGCACCGAGATTATCCCGATAAAAGCCCAGCGCAGGGCGGAGAGCAGCGTTTCGGGGAAGCTAATCCATTGTTGGGCTTGCGCTACCGTGAGGAAAAGCGCGATAGTAAAGGTAATAAAGCCGGCAATTGTTAAATTTTTTATCATAAGCATCAAAAAATGAGGACCGTAGCACCGAAAAGCGGGTGGCTATCGAACCTGAAGAATTTCGTTTTGATGCCCGTGCCCGACTAATTCGGATGAATTTTGTCCCGGCGAAAATAGGCAGGTTTTAGTTTATAGTTATCAATTGCGTCACATTGTTCGTTAAATTCCACTAATTCGGTGGTTTCTACGGGTAATTCCACGCTTTCCAGCGGGTTGATATTGCGTTGCAGGCAGTCCAAAGCGTTCTCCAATTGCAGCACTGCTGTTTCCACGGTGGGTTTCAGGTGGTTGTACAAGATGAGGCGAACGACGCCTGTGGGGTCAATCACGTAAGCAATGCGGTCGTGCTCCGGGTGTTTTTTTCGCCCCGATGCAATACCCAAAATATGCGCCACCCGATAATCCAAATCTTCTACCACGGGCGCTTTAAGGAAAATGCCGATGTAGCGCCGCACTTTGTCGGTAAAATGATCATGCCCCAGGGGTTCGTTACAAATGGCCAACAAGCGCGTATCCCGGTCGAGAAACCAACGTTCTTTCAGCGATAAAAAAGTGGAATACATGGTCCAGGCCGATGAAAAATTGGCCGGATGCGCAAAAACAATGGACCACCGGCCTTCGATATAGGAAGGAAAGGACACCAATCCTTTTTCGGTTAGTGCGTCAAAAGCAGGTACAGTATCTCCTATATTCGGAAAGTCCATTTCAGCGTAATTAGTGATGAATTTGTTTTTTTAAAAACCTAGCAAAAGTAAGGGATTTTTTGTGGGATGGACAAGTTTTCCGTTCGGCATTCCGGTTTTTTTTCAAAAACTGACAAATTGTCGCAGTATTGACTTACGGCACAAACTTTGCAAACCTTATTTACAATATTCAATTCATAAAACTATTTTTTATCTATATGCAAAAAGGCTCGATTTCCGTCCAGACCGAGAATATTTTTCCCATTATCAAAAAATTTCTCTACTCTGACCACGAAATTTTTCTGCGCGAACTGGTGTCCAATGCAACGGATGCGACCGAAAAACTCAAAATTTTGGCCCAACGGGGCGAAGTATCGGGTGAAATTGGCGACACTACCATCGAGGTTATTCTAAAACCCGAAGATAAACAACTCATCATTCGCGACCGGGGTATTGGTATGACCGAAGATGAAGTGTTGCGCTACCTTAACCAAATTGCCTTTAGCAGCGCCGCCGAATTCCTCGAAAAATACCAGGACAGCAGCATTATCGGCCATTTTGGCCTGGGCTTTTACTCCGCTTTTATGGTGGCTTCCAAAGTAGAAGTGGTGACACTTTCCTGGAAACCCGATTCCAAACCCGTGCGTTGGACTTGCGAAGGTTCTCCCGAATATACAATTGAACCCGCCGATAAAGATTTCCGGGGTACCGACATTATTTTGCACATTAGCGAAGAAAATGCCGAGTTTTTGGAAAAAAACCGCATCGACGCGTTATTGGACAAATACTGCAAATACCTTCCCGTGCCCATTCAGTTCGGTACCAAAACCGAATATTTTGAAACCGGCGAAGGCGAAGATGCCAAGGAAGAAAGCCGCGAGGTGCCCAATATGGTCAATAACCCGCACCCCATTTGGAAAAAAAGCGCCAGCGAACTCACCGATGCTGATTACACGGCGTTTTACCGCGAGCAATACCCCATGGCACCGGAACCCATGTTCTGGATCCACCTGAACATTGATTATCCGTTTAACCTCACCGGCGTGTTGTATTTCCCCAAATTGGGCAACGCCATGGACACCAACCGCAATAAAATTCACTTGTATTGCAACCAGGTGTTCGTTACCGACGATGTGCGCAACATTGTCCCCGAATGGTTACAACTGCTCCACGGTATTATTGACTCGCCCGATATTCCACTCAACGTGTCGCGCTCTTACCTCCAAAGCGATGGTAACGTGAAAAAAATCAGCGACTACATTACCAAAAAAGTGGCCGACAAACTCAACGAGTTGTTCAAACAGGATCGCAAAGCCTACGAAGAAAAATGGCGCGACCTGGGCGTTTTTGTGAAATACGGGATGGTGGCCGACGAAAAATTCCGGGAACGCGCCAATCATTTCGCGCTGCTGTACAATACTAACAATGAATATTTTCTCATTGATGAGTACAAAGACAAAATTAAAGACCTCCAAACCGACAAACACGGTAAACTGGTGGCCATTTATACCAATGACCCCGCTGGTCACGATGCGTTGATTCAGGCCGCCCGCCGCCGCAACTACGATGTGCTCACGATGGATACCGTGCTCGATAACCACTGGATGCAACAGTTGGAATACCGCACCGAAACGGGTTTCTTATTCGTGCGGATTGACTCGGATACGTTGGATAATTTGGTGCAAAAAGACGAGGAAAAAACCTCGGTTTTGAGCGAAAAAGAAGTGGAAACGGTGAAAAGCACTTTTGAAGGGCTGGTAAAAGACCACAAAGAAGCGCGTATTGAATGCAAACCACTTTCTCCCGATGATGCGCCCGTTACCATTACCAAACCGGAATTTATGCGCCGCATGAAGGAAATGCAAATGTTCCATGGGGCCGCCGATATGTTCCCGGATACCTATAATGTGGTAGTGAATACCAACCACAGCCTGATCGCTCAAAAATTGGCCGTAGCCACCAGCGAAGACACTCGCAACCACCTCGCTCAACACTTGATGGATATTGCGCTGCTTCAGCAAGGTATGCTCCGTGGACCCGAACTTACCCGCTTTGTTGAGCGCACTGTAAGTATGCTGTAGGAAAGGGTTTTTAAGGGTTGAATTTGTTGAATTTGTTTTGCCCGTTGTTGCGTGTGCGTTAGCCCGTCGTGACGTACCCGTTTGTTACCCGTTGTAGCGCGTTCGTTTTTTTACAAAGGGCCGCTACAATTGTGCAAATTTAATGAAAAATGGGAGTGTGCCAATCCGGGGAGTGTGCCAATCTGCCAAATCTATCAGATTTGGTAGATTTTATCCGGGAATAACACCTCACAGGGAATAGTTTATTAAAGTGTGTCTCTGTTACGAGATAAACTTTAATGAACTATTCCCTCTACAACAAAAAACGAACACCCTACGACGGGCAAAACCAATTCAATTCCGTGGAATAAATCTGCCAAATCTGTAAGATTTGGCAGATTAGCCCGTGATCGTGGGGCGGTATCACCCTAAAACAAAAAACGAACACTCTACGACGGGCAACAAAAAACGAACGCTCTACGACGGGCAAAACAAATTCAACAAATTCAACCCTTCCAACCAATTCAACCCTTCTCCCCCGTTCCTACGAGGCGTTCATCCACGCTGAATTTACCCGGTCCGCCCAAAAAATTAGCCAAATAACCCGCCAAATACAGCAATGCGTGCTCTTTATCGCCCAATGGATCGCTCCAATGGATTTTAAATGCAATAACAAACACGCAAATAATCAGCGGAATTAAGGCAAACCGCGTGGCCAAACCCAGCAGCAACAAAATGGAGCAAAAGAATTCGGCAAAAACGGTGAGTCCCAGCGATACCTGCGGACCTACACCAAACGGATCGGGAAAATCGGTACCGCCACCGGCCATTAAATCGTTAAATTTATTGTAGCCGTGTGGAATCATAAAAAAAGCCATGGCTACCCGCAGGATAAATAATCCCCATTGGGTGCTGGTTTCAGAAGGCGTGACAAAAAGTAGTGTTTTAAAATTAGGCATAGTTTATCGTGTAAAAAATAGTTTAAAGTGGTTGCTAAAAAGCAAAAGTACCGCAAAGACCGTTTATTTTTCCTTTAGTTGGCAGGGAATCTGTACTTTTGTTGCTGTTTATTATGCTTATTATTCGCCCTTACGACGACCAGCGCGATTTCATTCATATTTATAAGATGAATTGTAATCCGGAGGCCATGCGGTATATCCGCCCCGCCGAAACGGAAGAAGCACCCGTACGGGCGCGGGTAAACCACACGCTTGCCCACAAAGCCAACTGCCCCAACATGGGAATAATGATGATTGAAAACGCCGAAACGGGCGAAATTGTGGGTAACATGGTCATCCGGCACGCCAATTGGGACGTGACCCGGGAAGTCGAAATTGGATACGTAATTGATCCAATCCACTGGGGCAAAGGCTACGCGACCCGCTCCCTCGAACTATTAATCACCTACGCCCGCCAACACGGTATCCGGCACCTGGTTGCGTTTACTTCGGAAGCCAATGGTGCCTCCAACCGCGTGTTGGAAAAATGCGCCTTTGTCCTGACGGGCAAAGAAGTCATTTACGAGGCCGATTGCCTTAAATGGGAACTTCACGTCGCCTGATACCGCCTCGCATGATATTTGATATTTTATACGAGGACGAATCCATCGTTGCCATTAATAAACCACCCGGTATTTTGGTTCACCGTACCCGGCTCAGTGAAGACACCGTGTTTGTGTTACAACTTCTGCGCGACCAATTGGGCGGAACCCATATTTTCCCAACGCACCGCCTCGACCGGGCCACATCGGGGGTATTGGTATTTGCCAAAGACAGTGCAACGGCCAGCAGTCTCGGCACCTTGCTCATGGATTTTAAATGGGAAAAACGTTATATCGCCGTGGTCCGGGGGCATTTTAAAGAATGGGAACAAACCATTGATTACCCCTTAACCGACCCCGAAACGGGCAAAGACGAACCCCAGGATGCCGTCACCCATTTTAAAGTTCTGGGCCAGTCGGAGATGCCCTGGTCCATTGGGTTACGTTACCCCACCGCCCGGTTTTCGTTGGTTGAAATACGCCCCGAAACGGGCCGAAGACAACAAATTCGCAAACATTTTGCCCATTTACGCCACCCCATCATCAACGATACCCGCCACGGCGACGTAAAAATCACCAAGTGGTTCCGTGAAAACGACCTGAAAATGCGTTTAATGCTCCACGCCGAAAGCCTCGAAATTCCGCATCCGCACCTCGAAAAGCCCTTGTTCATTCGGGCGGAGTGCGACGCAGATTTTTTGGAAATTGTGGAAAAAACCGGGTTAGCCTTTGCGTTTGAAAATGGCCAATTGTAACCCGGAAAGGGTTATGGTTAACTTTTTTGGGGAATAACCGCAACGGCATCCCACAGAATTTCAAAAACGGTATCGAACTCCTCCATGGAAAACGTGGAAGAATTGGTAGAAACCAACCGCCAACCGTAATTATCCAATGCGCCCCGCGATAAGGTTAATAACAAAGAGGGATCAACGGGTTTCAAAGACCCTTTTTTAATACCAGCCCGAAGTAATTCAATCATCGGCTCCATGTATTCATAAATGGTGAGCAAGTTTTTGTGTTCTTCTTGCGCATAAGGGGAGCGCATGTACTGCTCAACAAAAACCCAATACTCAGGATAAGCCACAAATTCGCGCAAATAATTGAGGGAAACCTGGCGCAAACTGGATTTTATATCACTGTCAATGTCCAGATCGCGCATGACGTCCAGCGAAATTTGCCCAAATACAAAAGAATACAAAGATTGGACAATCGCCTCCTTACTCGGGTGGTAAATGTAAAGGGTTCCGGTAGCAACCCCCGAACGCCGGGCAAGGTCACTCATACGCAATCCCGACAGCCCCTCCGACTCAATCATTTTGAGGGCTGTTTTTAAAATTGTAATCTCTTTAGCACTGTCTTTTACTCTCATCTTAAAAATAATAAATTGGTCAATGGTCAGCAACCTCGTTTTTACGACAGAATTAAGATTGGTCACTGACAGATTAGAAGGTAACCGAAGAATGGCGGTATTAAATGAAGTTGGTAATCGGCAACACATTGGATGCTGGCTGATTCATCTATAACAATTTACGCTGAAGAATGTAAAAGTAATTTTTTGGAACGGATTTATGTCGCAAATATAAGCCCCATTTCCGTAATATCGAGAGACAACGCAAAAAAGAATTGTTATTTATTCGGTTTTTGCTATTTTGTGCGTCTAAAATTTTTATTTCAACCACCGGTGGGCCTAATTTATACTTATTTTATTTTCCCACAAAACAAGCCATGATCAGCACTTTCGCCGTACTTTTGCAGCCCTTTTATCATTTATACATCAAATTATTGCCCTCACCATGTTTCAACTCACTGAAGAACATCTCGCCGTACGGGAAGCGGCACGACAATTTGCCCAAAACGAACTCAAACCCGGCGTCATTGAGCGCGACTCCAAAATGGTTTATCCCACGGCGGAAGTGCGTAAAATGGCAGAATTGGGCTTCCTCGGTATGATGGTCAGCCCCGAATACGGCGGCGGCGGTATGGACACCTTGTCTTACGTTATCGCTATGGAAGAAATTTCTAAAATAGATAACTCCTGCTCCGTTATCATGTCGGTGAATAATTCATTGGTATGCTGGGGTATCGAAACGTTTGGTACCGAAGAACAAAAACGCAAGTACCTTCCCAAATTAGCAACGGGCGAATGGATTGGCTCTTTTTGCCTCTCCGAGCCGGAAGCCGGTAGCGACGCCACTTCACAGCGCACCACAGCAGTGGATATGGGCGACCATTACCTCGTTAATGGAACCAAAAACTGGATCACCAACGGCGGAACCTCCAAAGTACACCTCGTTATTGCCCAAACGAACCCCGAAAAAGGCCACCGAGGCATCAATGCCCTGATCGTAGAAACCGATTGGGCGGGCGTAACCATCGGCGCTAAAGAAGATAAATTGGGCATTCGCTCGTCGGATACGCACACCATTATGTACACTGATGTAAAGGTTCCCAAAGAAAATCGCATCGGAGATGACGGATTTGGTTTCAAATTTGCCATGAAAACCCTCTCCGGCGGCCGAATCGGCATCGCTTCTCAAGCCCTCGGTATTGCAGCCGGTGCCCTCGAATTGTCCGTGGCGTATTCCAAAGAGCGCGAAGCCTTCGGTAAACCCATTAGCCAGCATCAGGCCATTGCTTTTAAAATTGCCGATATGGCCACCGACGTGGAGGCCGCCCGGCTGATGGTGTATCGCGCTGCTTTGCTCAAAGACCAGGGCGGCGACTACGACCAGGCCGCTGCAATGGCCAAGTTGTTTGCCTCCGATGCCGCCATGCGCCACACCGTTGAAGCCGTACAAATCCACGGCGGATACGGTTTTGTAAAAGAATACCACGTTGAACGCCTCATGCGCGACGCAAAAATTACTCAAATCTACGAAGGCACTTCGGAAATCCAAAAAGTGGTGATTTCCCGAAATGTCCTGAATGGAAATTTGTACATCTAAGACATTTAACAAATTATGCTCATCTACGGCCATCATCCGGTAGCAGAGGCCATCCGCTCGGGACAGGCCGTTGAAAAAGTATTGTTCCAGCAGGGGCTTCGGGGCGAAATGGAGAAGGAATTTCGCCATTTAGCCAAAGAATACGATATTCCTTTGCAGGTAGTTCCGAAAGAAAAACTGAATAAACTCACCAAAGGAGCACATCAGGGCGTGGTCGCCTGGCTCTCTTTGGTGAGTTTTTTGTCGCTCGAAGAAGTAGTACCCTGGATTTTTGAACAGGGCGAAGAACCCTTGTTACTGGTGCTGGACAGCATCACCGATGTGCGCAATTTTGGGGCCATTTGCCGTTCCGCCGAAGTCATGGGCGCGCACGCCGTGGTCATTCCTCAGTCGGGTGCCGCGCCGGCCAACGAAGAAGCCATGAAGGCCTCCGCCGGTGCTCTGGCCCGGATTCGCCTTTGTCGCGTGCGCAGTTTGTTCTCTTCCGTCGATTATCTTAAAGAATGTGGCGTACAAATTGTCGCTACCGCCCTCACCGACCGCTCAGTTCCCGTATTTGACGTGGATTTCAAAATACCAACGGCCATTCTGATGGGGGCCGAAGGCGATGGCCTGCATCCTAAATTGGTCAAAATGGCCGATACCGTGGCCAAAATTCCCCAAGCCACTACTTTTGACTCCTTAAATGTCAGTGTGGCCGCCGGTGTTTGTTTGTACGAAGCCGTTCGACAACGAACGTAAGGGCCATAAAAAAGAACAGGGGCCATCATTGCTGACAGCACCCTGTATAACCCCAAAAAACCAAATGAAAACTTCTTTATGATGCGCCGTTACCGGCCATTATTTTGCAAAGTGAAATGATGCTTTTTCTAAAGCACGGCAAAAATACTGTACATTTTGCTTCTTCCAACGTTTTTCTCTTTTTTTTGAAAAAAAATTCACTTAGTGGCCGCTCCATTGCAAGCCACGCAGCAACTGTTTTTACAAAGCCCGATCGAGGTGTACATACCCGCCATCCACGTGGATAAGTTGCCCGGTCGTGTGGGAGGAAACCGAAGACAATAAAAACGCGACCATATTGGCAATTTCGGCGGTAGTGGTCATGCGCTGTTCCAGCGGAATATTCCGGGTAATTTTTTGGAGCATTTCGGCCGGGTCAGACAATGAATTAAGCCATTTTTCGTACAGCGGCGTCCAGCATTCGGCCACAACAACAGCGTTTACCCGGATGCCAAACGGTAACAGTTCCACGGCCCATTCGCGGGTGAGTGCATTACGGCCACCATTGGCGGCAGCGTAGGCCGATGTATTCCCCTGACCCGTTTCGGCGGTTTTGGAACCAATGTTCACAATGGCACCTTTAGATTCCTTTAGCCAGGGCAGGGCGTGGTGGGCCATGAGGTAATAATGCACCAAATTACGGTGCAGCGACGCCATAAAATCGGCGTAATTACCATTTGCCAACCCGATACCATCGTTGACCCCGGCGTTATTGACTAATCCGTCAATGCGGCCAAATTTTTTTACCACGGCATCCACCGCTTTTTGGCAATCTTTGGGTTTGGTGAGTTCAGCCGTAACCGGAAACGCCCGACCTTTAGCGGCTTTAATCGCTGCCACCATATCTTTATTATCGGCGCTGTTGCGGCCCACTACCGCTACGATAGCACCTTCGGCGCCCAGGACCTGGGAGATTCCGCCCCCAATACCCCGCGCGCCGCCGGTAACGATAATCACTTTGTCTTTTAATTCAAGATTCATTCTTCACACAAACCTTGGATAATGTGGAATGTATCGTGCAAAGCGGTGATTTTTTTTAATAAAACGTCGTCTTTGCCTTTTTTGCGCACCGTTTTATCCAAATCAGTGGCACCTTTCACCAAATCGCCAATGGCTTTTTTGATTTCCGCTTTGTTAAATGAAGCGGGAATGGGTGCGGTTTGTAGCAAAGTGGCTTTGGCCAACATTTCGGCGCTGCGTTCGCGAAGCGGTTTCAGGTTGCCTTCTTCCGCCGGGTGGAACGTTTGCGCCATCACCGTGTGGAAATCTTTGAGGGCCGTCCAGGTATCTTTTTCGATGCGCAGCAACAACGGCGAACTAAGCGCCGCCTCGTATTTCTGTCCCACGGTACCCCAGTCGAGCACATTCCAGATGGCCGTGAGGTAATCGCCGCGTTTGTTCTGGTATTTGAGGTAATAGGCGTGCTCCCACACGTCAATGCCCACAATCGGAATACCGCGTTCTTTGGAAACATCCATAATCGGGTTGTCCTGATTGGGCGACGAACACACTTGCAATTTTTTATCGGGTGTTACAATCAACCACGCCCAACCGGAGCCAAAACGGGTAGAAGCCGCCTGGTTCATGAGTTTTTTCAAACTATCGAGGCTCACAAACTGCTTTTCAATGGCCATTAATAAAGCGCCCGTGGGTGCTTTTTGGGCCTTGGGCGACAAAATTTCCCAAAAAAGGCTATGATTATAGTGACCGCCCGCGTTGTTGCGCACGGCATCGCTGCGGCGACCGGCGGTAAGGACTACATCTTCGAGCGTGAGGGTAGCGGCTTTGGTACCCGAAAGGGCTTTATTCAGGTTAGTGACGTACGCCTGATGGTGTTTGGAATGGTGAATTTCCATCGTTTGAGCGTCAATATTGGGTTCCAATTCGTTGTACGCGTAATTGAGTTTGGGCAACGTAAACGTCGCGTTTTGGGCAGTTACAAGGCTGATCGAAAAGAAGAACGCCAGGGTGGTGATACTTAATAATATTCTCATGTTTTATTGTATTTTATGCGGTAAAGGTAGCGCAAATTTGCCGTTTTTTAATGGTTGAATTGGTTAAAAAACACTCATCTCTTATCACTCCTAACCCATCACTACCCACCCACACACGCCGCTCGCGCGAAATTGTATTTCGTGTGAAACAATCCATGCGGCTGTGCCGCAAGCGTAGCCAAACAAATCAATAAACAATCCAAGCGGCTGCGCCGCAAAAAACAATAAACGATCCAAGCGACTGCGCCGCAAGCGTAGCCAAACAAATCATAATCACGGCTGATACGCCACCAAATTACCCTCCAAAACGGAAACGCCCCAAAACTGCACCTGCACATCGGGGTGGAGATCGTGCAGTGCCTGTTGTACCCAGCCCATCGTTGGCCCAATGGCGTTGGCCCCCGTTTTGTTTTTGGGAACAAACAACACCACGGCCCATTCCCGCGCCGATACCTGCACCACCATATCCAGCGAATATTCCAATAATCGCCCTTGGTGATACCACCGCAACGGCACGCCGCATTGTACCGCCGCGCCGTTCCATCGTTGGCGCATTTCGGTCCAAAAATCCCGGACGTATTGCTCCAAAACCGCCGGTGTTAGGGCATCAATCCGGCGGATTTGCACCTGCTCAACGGCCTGCCCGGGCCGAAGTGGCTGCTCCGAACAACACAAAGCCATCAGGGCTTTTTCTACGGCCGAGGTTTGTTCATCGGGTACGTCGAGTGCCGAGGAGAAAGGGGATACATTACCCGGTTGAAACACTTTTCCGCCCGGCGCGGCTTCCTGACCCGGTGCTATTTGGTATTTTTCCTGCAACAGTTTACCCGCGTAGGGTGCAAAAAACGGAAAGTCCTGCTCCTGCGGAAAAGTAAAACCAATGTCGGCAGGTTGGTAAATATGTTCGATGTGGGCGTGAACAACCCGGCCGTCGGTGGCAAAAAACGGCGTTTCGGGGCTGTCGGGGTCCAGTACGGTAGCATTCGGGTTCCCCTGAGCAAAAACGCGGTTCAGCCACGGCGTACCCTTTTTGGTAGTGGGAAATACGAGGTAATCGCGCGCCCGCGTGAGGCCCACGTACAACAACCGCGCTTCTTCGGCCAATGCCTGCGTAGTGGCCGCTGCAAATGCTTCCGATTGTTGGATTTGCTCCTCCAGCCAGGTGTTTTTAAAACCATCGGCGTACGGATTTACCCAAAAACGCAACCAGCGCCCACTCAAAATATCGTTCAGGTCCGGGGCTTGTTCCGGCACCAGATTAATTCCCCAAATTTGTTCTTTCAGCGGCCCATCCAGGTTGTGGCAAATGCACACCGGGTATTCGAGGCCCTTACTTTTGTGGTAGGTAAGTACATTCACCGTATCGGTGCTTTCGCCGCTACCCTGATAATCTTTTTTATTGTCCGACAAATGCCCCAGCCACAACAAAAATCCGCCGATGGTAGCCGCCGTGTGCAAGCGGTTACACGCCGATTCGTACTCCACGGCGTAGCGGCGCAGCACTTCGATATTGTCCAACCGCTGCACGGCGTTACCCAAATACACGGCGCTGCGGCGAATATCCAGTTCAGCAATGAGCAGGTCCAGGGCTTCGGCGGCGGAGCGGGTGTGCAAATCGGTGCCGGGAGGGGCCAGTTCCAGCGATTGCCATTTTTTTTCGGGGGTGGCGTTGGTGATGTCGGCCAGCAGTTGCCCCAGCGTCGTTTCCCCGCTGATGAGTTTAATCTCGGCGGCGCTGAGGCGGTCGTTGGGATTGACCAAACGGCGCAACCAGGCCAAAATCAATTTAATTTCGGGGGTGGAAAGCAGTCCGGCCCGCGAAATACCGGCTTTCAGGCCCGAACGGTGCAGGGCTTCGGCCACCGATTCGCAATCTTTGTTGTTGCGGCACAGCACCGCAATATCGCCCGGTTGCACGGGGCGGAGGCGTTCGCGACTTTTGTCAAAAACCAGGGTTTTGCGCTCCAGCAGCACCCGAATTTGTTCGGCAATGCACTGGTTTAGCCAGTCTTTGGTGGCCTTTTTTTCGTCGGTTTGGTTGATAAAATGCCAATGCACCAGCGCCGAATGGTCGTCTAAAACGTCGGGGGCCAGTTTTTTAAAACAACTTTGGTCATCTTCGTGGGTAAAATGGGGGCGTAGTACCACTTGTTCGGGCGGCATTTTGTCAAAAGCCCTCACAAAAATAGCATTCACTGCCTCCACAATGTCGGCGCGGCTACGCCAACTTTTTACCAAAATATTGTCGGGTTGAATGCCGCCCGTGGCTTCAATAATGGCCTGCATCAGCGCGGGTTCGGCCCCCCGGAAACCATAAATACTTTGTTTGGGGTCGCCCACCCAAATGGAGTGTTTGGCAATTTGGCTCAGTTGCAGGAAAATATCCAATTGAATGGGCGAGGTATCCTGAAATTCGTCCACCAACAACAAATCGAGTTCGTTGCGCAAGGTTTCCCGCACCGATGGTACCCGCAGCAACCGGCTGATATAGGTTTCCATGTCGGTGTAATCAATGAGGCCACGCTTTTGTTTGTAGCGTTCGTATTCGGAGAGGGCGTTGCCCGCAATGTCAAACACCAGGTCAATAAACGCCTTGATATCGCCCTGAAAATCGGGGGAAGCGAGGTGTTGCTGGGCCACTTCCTGCAAGTCTTCCACGAGGTGGCGGCTTTTGGCCCCGGTTTTGAGTTTTGCCACCCGAATCCATTCGTACCAGTACAGTTCGCCGCGCCATTTGAGGTCATTTTCGATTTGGCGCAGTGCCGCCACCGCATCTTTGGTGACGGCCGTTGTATCGGTTTCGTTGTTTTCGAGGGCGGCCACGGTCTGTTGCATAGCCGAAATCAGGCGGTTATTCAGCGTCAGCAAATCGGTATTGGACACCGGAGGCAACAACGCACGGAACGATTCCCACGAGTTGACGCGGCTTTTTTCCAATACTTCTTTGGAAAAATTATTCGCCCGCGCCACATCGGTGATGTCGCGAATGGAACGCCGCCAGTCGTAAGGTTCGCCGTACCCTTTTTTCGACAACCCCAGGCGGTCGGCCAGTTGGTTCATGCGGTCGGTGCGGTCGTTGGTCAGGATTTGAGCCAAAGACTCGTTAAACAGCCGTTGTTCGTCGCCATCGGCAATAATTTCCACCAGCGGCGACACCCCCGCTTCGAAGGCGAACCGTTGGAGGAGTTTTACCCCAATGCTGTGCACGGTACCAATGAGCGCGCTGCCCAATTCGTTGGCGGCTTCGCTTTCGCCTTTTTCCAACAGCCTGGCCCGAACGCGTTCCTGCAATTCAGCGGCGGCTTTTTTGGTAAAAGTAGTGGCGATAATGGCCGAAGGGCGTACGCCTTTCGACAACATATCAATCATCCGCCCGGTGAGCGTGTAGGTTTTTCCACTGCCGGCCCCGGCCGAGATGACGGTGATTTGTAAATTTTTTTCGCCCGCAGACGCTACATTATTTGAGGTCATTTTTTAAACATTAAACAAAGACTTAACCACCCTGTTTCGGCATCCAAAGGTATTTGTTTATATGCTATGTGCCAAACGTTGAATTTTTTTTACAAAAAATCGGCGCCTTTAGCCGGTTTTTAGCCGGTTAAGTCTTTACTGCCTCAAAACCGTACGCCGGTGTTGAGGCCGATGGTGAGTGTTCGGAATCTAAAGATGGCATCATCGGTTATACTCCAAACATTACAGGTAATTGTGGGTTCAAAAAACAAATGCAATTTTGAATAAAGGCGGATGTCGTAACCCAAACCCAACATAGCGTTGCTGTTAACTTTTTTGTAACTTTCCAAAGGGGTACTTTTTGTGGTTTCTTTACGGCCATCGAGGTACCAAAACGTCCTTTTTTGAGTGCGGGAAAGCGAAAACCAACTGGCAAAGCCCACCAAGCCATACCACCCGGGACTTTTTTTGGAGTGTAATTTTAGCGTGACTGGTACAGAAATATCCTTGCATACCAATTCGTTTTGGAGCGCATCTGGGTTACTTGGGCTGGGCGATGGCCACATTAATCCGCTTTGTTTAGCATCCCGGGCACCCGTTTGAGAATAACCCAAACCAATACGAAGCGCCAGCCGTTGGCTGAACTGGCTTTCTGCAAAAATATGGGCGTTAATGCCCGGCACACCAATAAAAGCCTTTCGTACGTTGGCTAAAAATTCATCATTTGCCAAGTCACCACTAGTAATTAGGAAATCTGACCAAAGCGGCATCACCGATGCCCCTACGCGGAGTTTATAATTTTGGGCAAATGCCGTAGTGGCCGCAAAAACAAACAATAAAAGGAATGCTTTTTTCATAAAAATTTGATTTAATCGCATAAAAAGATCGGAATAACAACTAGTGGGCCAAACGGGGTTTGGCTGGACATTAAAACCGTACGCCCGTGTTTAATCCGGCGGTGTACGGGCGGAGGGCTACATCCCACCCGGAAAAAGACCCCAAGGTTAAGGTCGCCGTTGGTTCCAGGAAAAAATGAATTTTGGGGGTAAGGTGAAATTCATATCCAAAACCAACGGAACTATTCAGCAGGGTGGGCCTGCCTGTAGTAGGATTAGAACGAGTCGAGTTAGTTGTTACAGAACCGTCGGGATACCATAAAGTAGATTTTTGCTTTACACCCACGGGAATCCAAATGCCGGTACCAACTATACTATACCATTTTTGGGTTTCCCCAAGGTAAAACTTGAGCAACATTGGGATGGAAAGAAACTGGTCATCTATTTCGATGGCCCCAAATTCCGGTTGATTGGGTTCAGGTTGGGCAAACACCAATTTCATTCTGGGGATATTATAAGGCACACCCAAATACCCCACACCTACGCGAAGCGACAGTCGGGAGGAAAATGCGTATTCGCCGAATAGGCCCGGTTGAAAACCAAAACCGCCTTGGGGCTTGTTCCGGATGACGGATGTATTCGTTTTTAAATATCTCGACCAAAACGGCGCGCCAGAAACCCCAACGCTAAATTTTTTAGTTTGGGCAAATGCCGTAGTGGCCACAAAAAAGAAGAGTAGTAATAAGCCTTGTTTCATATAATAAATGTTTGAATATTGTTTCTCAAAAAACGCGCAAAAAGGTTTTAAAAATGCATTATTTTACGCTTTACGGATATTATTGGGCAAAGTTACGACGAAAACTAAAATATTGGTATAGTTTTGCCGACTACATCAAGTAACTATCCCGCCGCTCACGGCCTGACCCCAAAATCAGAACATTTTTCTCCAGTCGAGCCGCTTTTTTCGAGTCGTAGCATCGCTACGGCGAGGAAAAACGGCGAATTCATGCAGAGCCTGTCGAAGCAGGATGGGGGAAAATGGGCGATTTTGGGCGGCGGCCGGGATGCGGCGGGATAGTTACCATCAAACACCTATTTCATGCGTTCAGTATTTACGTTTATTGCTCTCACCCTATTTATTGTTTCTTGCGTAAAAATATCGCAACGCGGTATTCAACTTACCAAAAACGACCCACCCAATTCTATCGCCGAAAACGCCCGTCAGGTGCGCGAAAACACGCCCATTAAACTGGCCGACGGCCTGAAGATCAGCCTTTGGGCCTCTGATTCACTCGCGCCCGACCCCGTGGCCATTACCACCGATGCGCAGGGCCGACTTTTCCTCACGCGCACCGTACGCCAAAAAAATTCAGAATTCGACATTCGCGGGCACCAGGACTGGATGACGGCCTCCATTTCTTTACAGACCGTCGAAGATCGCCGCGCTTTTTTACGCAGCACTTTTGCCCCCGAAAAAAGCAGTGCCAACGAATGGCTCAAAGACCTGAACGCCGATGGCAGCCACGATTGGCGCGACCTGGCCGTTGAAAAAGAGGAAGTTTGGCGCTTAGAGGACACCAATAAAGATGGTTTTGCCGACCAATCGGTGCGGGTGCTCCGCGATTTTTCCGAAGAAATTACCGATATCGCCGGGGGTATTCTCGTCCGCGACGAAGACGCTTTTATTGCCGTCGGCCCCGATCTTTGGCGCCTCGAAGACCGCAATAAAGACGGAATTTGGGACAAAAAAACGTCCATTAGCCACGGCTACGGCGTACACATTGGTTTTGGCGGCCACAATATGTCGGGCATCGTCGAAGGCCCCGATGGTCGTATTTATTGGAATATTGGCGATATAGGGGCCAATATTACCACTGCCGACGGTAAAAAATGGGAAAATCCCAATTCAGGGTTTATCGCCCGCGCCAATCCCGACGGCTCCGATTTTGAAATTTTCGCCACCGGCCTGCGCAATACCCACGAATTTGCCTTCGATGAATACGGCAACCTGATTTCCTGCGATAACGACGGCGATCACCCCGGCGAAAGCGAACGCCTCGTGCACATCGTGGAAGGCTCCGACGCGGGCTGGCGCTCCAATTGGCAATACGGCAAATACACCGACCCGCTCAACAACAATTATAAGGTCTGGATGGACGAAAAACTCTACCAGCCCCGCTGGGAAGGGCAGGCCGCCTACATTATTCCGCCCATTCAAATGTACCACAACGGCCCCACGGGTATGTTGTACAACCCCGGTACGGCCCTCGGATCAGCCTGGAAAAACAAGTTTTTTGTGGTCGAATTTGTAGGAATGCCCTCGCGCTCGCACGTGTGGGCCTTTAGCCTGAAACCCAAAGGCGCGTCGTTCGAATTGAAAGAAGAAACGGACTTGGTGAGCGGTATTTTGCCCACCGGCTTGGCTTTTGGCCCCGACGGTGCCTTGTACGCCGCCGACTGGATCAACGGCTGGGACACCAAAAACTACGGTCGCGTTTGGAAAATTGACGTGGCCGATGATAAAAACGACCTCGCCGCCCAACGCCGCGAAACGGCCCGTTTGATGAAAACAAATTTTAACAAAAAACAACCCGATTCCCTGTACCAATGGCTGTTTTACCCGGATCTGCGCATTCGCCAAAAAGCGCAGTTTGCTTTGGTCAAAAAACGCGAAGACGGTCTTTTGCAAAAAGCCCTAAAACAAACCGATAACCAGTTGGCGCGCTTGCACGGGCTTTGGGGATTGGGCCAACTCATGCGCCAAAACGCCCGCTACGGCAAGGAATTTGACGCGATCTGGACGGACAGCGACCCCGAAATTTTGGCCCAGGCCGCTAAAGTATTCGGTGACGCGGGCCTGAATTGGGATTACGTTTGCCGCCAAATGGTGCCCATGCTCCAACATTCCAGCCCACGGGTGCGCTTTTTTGCTGCCCAGGCGTTGGGCCAGGCGCAGTACCAACCAGCCATTGCCCCCCTGATTCAACTCCTCGACACCAACAACGACCAGGACTTGTACCTGCGGCACGCGGCAGTGCTGGCGCTCACGCGCATTGGGGCCGCGAACGAAATGGTGGCGTTGTCGGGTAACCCGTCCAAAGCCTTGCGCACGGCAGCGGTGCTGGTTTTGCGCCGTTTGGGCGATGCCCGCGTTGCGCAGTTTTTGAAAGACGGCGACGAATACATTGCCACCGAAGCGGCCCGCGCCATCAACGATGATTTGTCCATTGCGGCGGCCCTCCCCAATTTGGCGGCGGTGTTGCAGGATACCCGTTTTCAATCGGAAGCCCTGTTGCGCCGCGCACTCAATGCGGCGTTGCGCGTAGGTGGTGACCGGGAAATGGATATGGTGCTGGCTTTTGCCAAAAGAAAAGACATTAGCGCGGCCCTTCGCACCGAGGCGTTGGCGACTTTGAGTACCTGGGCCGTGCCTTCGGTGATGGATCGCGTGGATGGCCGTTACCGGGGCAACATGGAGCGCAACCTGGCCTCGGTGCAAAACCGCGTAAAACCCCACGTGAATGCATTATTGAGCGATAATACCCCCGAAACGGTGGCTGGTGTAGCGCGGATGTTGGCCAATTTGGGTGTTAGCGACGAAAATGCGCGTTTGGCCCAATTGTACGCTGGTTCTACCAACGCCGACGTTAAATCGGCCATTTTGAAGGCATTAAACCAGTTAAAATACGCCAAAATGGAATCGCTGATTAAATCGGGCATGGAAGATTCGGACGATAAAGTGCGCACTACGGCGTTGAGTTTATTGAACAACGACAATGTATCGGCGGCGCAATTGCCCGCTATGGTGGCTTCCATTTTTAGCAAAGGAACCATCGGGGAACAGCAGCAATTGTTGGTGGTATTGTCGAAACTCAGCCCTGATAAATCGTTAACTACCCTCGAAAACCTGGTGGCGGAGAAAAAAGCGGGCAAGTTATCGCCCAACCTCAATTTGGAATTGCAGGAAGCAGTGGCCGCCACGGGTTCGGAAGTGTTAAAGCAAAAATTGGCCGAAATTCGCCCCGAACAATCGCCGTTGGACGCGTATCTCGATGCCTTGTACGGCGGAAATCTCGATCAGGGGCGGGGTATTTATTATTACAACGGTGCCGCCCAGTGCACCCGTTGCCACGCCATTAACGCTGAAGGAGGGGCCGTGGGACCGCCGTTGACCAAAATTGCCGCCACGCTCAGCCGCGAACAAATTTTGGAAGCCTTGGTAGACCCCAGCGCCCGGATTTCTCCGGGGTACGGCAGCGTTGCGCTCGAACTCAAAGATGGTCAAAAAGTGTACGGCGTCGTGGTCAAAGAAACCGCCGAAGCCCTCACCTTAACCACTTCGCAGGCCGAACCGCTGATTATTCCGGTGGGCCGCATCGCCAAACGCGATAATTTGCCATCGAGTATGCCCGCCATGGACGTGGTGCTCAGCAAACGAGATATCCGCGATTTAGTAGAGTTTTTGAGCAGCCTGAAATGAGTGATGAGAGAGGAGTGATGAGGGGATTGGACGTTTCCTTTAAAAGGGATAAATTTAACATGTTAATTATTTAAGGTATTAAATTTGTCCCAACTCATCACTCCTAACTCATCTTTCGCCGATGGTTTGCCCATGCAGGGCGCATCAAAAAAGCCATAGCATCCAAGACACTATGGCTTTTCTTCTTTAAAATATTCATAATGAACACCCTACGCTTAGTGAATCTTAGTGGTAAAAAGAACACGCTACGACGGGCAAACTCATCACTTTTCATTATTCACTTTTCACTCATCACTAAATTATTTGTTTACCGAAAAAGAATAGTTGTCTTTGGGGCCCATTGGACGCCCGGTGCAGACCCGGAACAGGTCGAGGTATTTTTGGTGCACGTTATCGGGCTGTTTTTTGCCGTTTACCTTCATTTTTTTCAGAGAAATAGAGCAGGAATACTTATTTGGGTCCGAAACCAGGCCATCGGCGCGGAGTTCACTGAGACACACCCGGCTGAAATCATTGGATAAAGGTGCCAGATAAACTTCGTTGAAGGCGGCGCGGTTGTACGCCCGTTCCATTTCCCGGGCTTCTGCTTTCATGGCACGCTCCTGCTTCCGCATTTCTTTTTCCTGCCCTTTCATTTCTTTTTCAAATTGGCGCATCTCAGCGTCGTGCTGGCGCATCTCGGCATCGTGTTGGCGCATTTCGGCGTTATGTTGGTCCATTTCGGCCCCGTATTGAAGCCATTCTTCCGCGCCCACTTCGGGGAAAGCCCCCTTGGCCAGCAGGTGTTCCTGGCCTTCTTTTAATTCCTGGCCATTAATAAATACTTTACCGTTTTCAATCACTACCTCGGCGGCGTTATCGCCTTTTAAAGTGAGTACCGTTTTGTTGCCATCGGTGCGGTTCACCACCACGGTTTGTGATTCGGGAGTAACGTACACAAACGAACCTTCGGCTGGTGCAAACGCTGCCGCTGGTGGCGGTGGTGGCGGTGGCGGAGCGGGGAAACTATAACGTTCTCCTCCCCAAGACGGTGCAGCGGGTGGCGGTGGCGGAGCCGGGAAGGAACCCCGTGCGGGTGGCGCGGGTGGTGGTGGCGGGGCCGGGAAATCGGAGCCGTCGCGGCGAAGGGCTGGCGGTGGTGGTGGCGGCGGTGCGGGCAAATTGCGCAGTTCATCCACGAGGCGTTGGTGCTGGGTGTATTCGGCGGGCGGAATCACCTTGCCATCAATTTCCAGGCGGCTGATTTTACCGTCTTTGAGTTCCAGTTCCACCTGTTGTTTGCCGTCATCTTTCGAGATGCGTTCGGTGGATTTGGCCTTGGCCGGTGGGAGCGTGTCCGTCGGCGCGGTTTGAAATGGCCCAAAACCACCAATAAATGCCGTAGCGGCTTCGGTGATTTCGGGTAATTTAGGGGCGGCTTTTAGCCCCCAAAAGGTGCAAGTGGCCAACAATAGGGCACTAATGAGCATTCGTTCCATAAGCATAGACTTTTTTTGTTGTGTAGATTGTAAAAGTATAATTTGAACGCGGTCGAGCAACGGCGCGCGTTTTTTAAACCAGGTACGGCGATTATGGCCATCGGCGGCCAACGCCAGGGCGGGTACGGTGCGGGCTGCCAACGCATGTTCCTGCACGCGCAGGAGGGCGCGGGCGTAAGCGAGGCGGTTATCGGGCATGAGCGAAATGGCTTTGGCGTCGCTGCATTGTTCGCGTTCGTACCGCACCACCGACGATACCCACCAAATCACCGGATGAAAATAAAAAATGGCTTCCACCAGGGTTTGCACAAATTGCATCAGCCAGTCGCGGCGGGCAATGTGCGCCAGTTCGTGCAGGATCAGGGCTTCAATTTCTTCGGGCGGTAATTGGTTGACCAGCGCCACTGGCATCAGAATGACCGGCTTTAACCACCCAAAAGTCACGGGACTGTGGATCCACGCCGATTGTAAAATGGCAATGGAGTGGTTCAGGTTCATACCGGCGGCCAACTCGTGCAGGTATTGAAATTGACCGGGTAAAGGCACGGCGGTGTTGCGCAAACGGCCCAATAGCCATAAGCCGCCGGTCATGCGCAGGAGTAAGAAGGCAAAACCAGTAAACCAGGCAATGAGTAAATAGGTGCGGTGTTCTTCCATCAGGATGGTGATGGTGCTCCACCAGGCATTATCGGTGGTAGCCGACGGCAGTATCTTTATCGTTGCGACAAAGGTTTGTTGATCCAGTGTAAGTGTTTGGTGGAAAATACTTTCCTGCGCCCGGAATGCGTACCAGCCCAACGTCGCCATACCCGCCAGCAGAATGGTCATGAGGGTGGCGAAAGCGGCCGTGTACCGCTGTTCGGTGGTGCGCAACCGCGTGAGCAGCACCGAAAGAATCAATCCGGCGAGTGCAATTTGCCATACGCTGTGTAATAACATCCAGCCGAGGGCATCCACAATAATGTCGGTGGTTTTCATAGCTTAATTATTTATTTAGGTGGCCTTATCGTTGTTTTTTTCCATTTCGGCAATGAGCGCCTTTATTTTATCCAATTCATCCTGGTTGGCGGTATGGTCGCCCAGGGCTTGAATCACCAAATCCATGGCGGCCCCCCGGAACGTAGATTCCACGAAGTTTTGCAAAAGCAACCCTTTGGTATCCTGTTCTTTTACGGCGGCCGAATACCGGTGCGTACGCCCGTCTTCTTCGCGGGTGACCAAACCCTTTTCAAACATTATTTGCATAATTTTGAGGGTAGTGGTGTACCCAATTTCGGCGGATTTACCCTGCCGGACGGCGCTTTCGTTGAGGACTTCGTTCACCTCCCGCACATTACTGGCTCCTTTTTCCCAAAGAATGTGTAATATATTCAGTTCCGATTCTGTCGGTTTTTGCATGTTGTTAAAGTTGTTGAGTAATTGTATACTTCGGCTTTGCGGTTTTTTAGATCAACTTGAAAAACCAGCGAAGTCAAAATAGAACGCAAAGATCTACGAATTGTTTCGTACTATTCAAATTTTTCTACGAATTTTTTCGTAGAAAAATTTGCGCAAACTTTTTTTCATCAATTTTGAGACTTTTTGGCCCAAAAAAGGTAAAAAACGGCCTTAAAAGCGGCGTTTTTTAATTTTGTGAAAATTTTTTTAAAAAAAGTGCTCAAAAAATTTGGCGAACAGAAAGTGGGGCCTGTATCTTTGCGTCGCTTTTAGCAAGGATTGGTAGTTCAGTCGGTTAGAATGCCGCCCTGTCACGGCGGAGGTCGCGGGTTCGAGTCCCGTCCAGTCCGCAAAATAAAGCGCTAATTGTTTGGAAATCAAACAGTTGGCGCTTTTTGCATTTTGGGCGTTTGGGGTGGCCGATTGTGTTGTTGTTTATTGCTTTGGTTGTTATTTACGTCTTCATTATTGGAATTATATATAGACGAGGGACCTGAATGTGAATTTCCTAGCCGTAGAGCCGAGGCTCTACAACAACGCGAACCGGGTAAAAACGAAAAAATGGCAGCAATATCCCCAAAGGCTGGGTCTGTATCCGTTATTATAGGTTCGTACAAATCGGCAGTTACCAAACACGCCATCGGTTGGGATTTCCCAATGGCTGGCAACCACGCTTTCACGACCATATCATCAGGGATGAGGCAGAATACGAACGTATTTACAATTATATAAAAAATAATCCCTCCAATTGGGAGAAAGATAAATTTTACCAATTCAACGATTTTTTGTAGAGACGAGGCCTGCCTCGTCTCGTCTGGGATTGGTTATTTAAACCTGCCGTATCCCATCAACAAAATAGAAATGGACGAATGGTTGCCACATTCGCGTTTTGTGCCGTGGATTCTGCCGTTTATCTATTTAATTGGGGTTAAAACGGCGTGCAGAATACCAATCGTGGCGTAGACGAGGCAGGCCTCGTCTCTACCGTGCGCAAATTTTGTCCCCATTTTCAAAAATCCGATGCATATTTGCCCACGTTCCCAACTTGGGCTAAACTCACCTAAAATAACATGCGTATTAACGATGCAAAAGCGCCTGGCCACTACGTTGCTGCCGAGGATCGCTACGAAACCATGACTTATCGCCGCTGTGGTAAAAGCGGTATTTTGCTACCGGCCATTTCCATCGGGTTGTGGCATAATTTCGGGAATACCGACGATACCGAGAACAGCCGACACATCCTGCGGCTGGCTTTTGATCGCGGTATTACGCACTTTGACCTCGCCAATAACTACGGTCCGCCGTTTGGTTCGGCAGAGGAAAATTTTGGTCAAATTTTCGCCCGTGATTTTCGGCCGTACCGCGACGAATTGCTCATTTCCACCAAAGCCGGTTGGGATATGTGGCCCGGCCCGTACGGCAACCTCGGTTCTCGCAAATATTTAGTGGCTAGCCTGGACCAAAGCCTGCGCCGCATGGGCCTCGATTACGTGGATATTTTTTACCACCACCGCCCCGATCCCGATACCCCGTTGGAAGAAACAATGGGCGCGTTGGATCATATTGTGCGCCAGGGAAAGGCTTTGTACGTGGGTATTTCTCAATACAGCGCCGAAGACACCGCCCGGGCCGCTACAATTTTGCGCGACCTGGGTACACCCTGCCTCATTCACCAGCCGCGATACAGTATGTTCGACCGCTGGGTAGAAAACGGACTACTGGATACCATTGAACAAGAGGGGATCGGGTCCATTGCGTTTTCACCGCTGGAACAGGGCCTGCTCACCGATCGTTACCTGAACGGTTTGCCCGAAGATTCCCGCGCCGTGCGGGATGCGCGTTATTTCCGCTCCAATCAAATTACACCCGAAAAATTAGAAAAAGTACGCCAACTCAACGAGATTGCCCAGCAACGCGGCCAAAGCCTCGCGCAAATGGCCATTGTGTGGTTGTTAAAAGACCCGCGTGTGACCTCGGTACTGGTGGGGGCCAGCCGTCCGCAGCAATTGCAAAACAGCATTGATGCGCTAAATAATATGGCGTTTAGCACCGATGAATTGGCGGTGATTAAGGGTATCATCACCCAATAATCAGCCGTTTTTAAGGAAATTTATTTTTTTGCAAAAAAAATCCCGTCGTACTGTTCACAGCGCGACGGGATTTTTCATTAAATGACATAACAAAACACCAGATGAACGGCGACACGTCGAAGTGTATAACAAGTCCACCGAGTGTTTTTTAAACCTTAGAATGGGGTTCAATTTTCCATGTATAATCCGATGAACAGATTTTAATAATGAAAACAACGCCATTGAACCAGTATTGAAACACAGCCCTCCCGGACACCCCGGAGGGCTTTTTTTATTTGATTGAAGCCAATCCGGTTAATTCCCGCACTTCCTGAATGGTTTGCTGGGCGCGTTTGCGAATAGCGACGCTACTTTCCTGAATTTGTTGTTTCACGGCGCGTTTATCGGCGTTCAGTTCGGCCAGACGGTCGCGGAACGGCGTAATCAATTCCACGAGGGCATTGGCCGTTGCTTCTTTCAGATCCGAGTATTTCAAAGCGCCGCTGTTGTGGTCATCGGTGAGGCTTTGGTGCGCATCGAGGGCACCGCAGGCGCGCAAAATTTCGAACAGGTTTTTGACCCCTGCGCTCATTTCACCCGCCGGTGTATCACCGGTATCGGTCACCGCCGATTTTACCTGTTTCCGAATGCGATCTTCTTCACCAAAAAGGTTGATATAGTGCTTTTCGCCGAGGCTTTTGCTCATTTTGCGGTTGGGATCGGCGGTGGAAAGCAATTTAGGTATTTCGGTAAACAGCGGCTGTGGGTGGATAAAATACTCTTTGCCAAACTGGTGGTTAAAGCGCTGCGCGATGTTGCGCGACAATTCGAGGTGTTGCTCCTGGTCTTTACCCACGGGAACAAAATCGGCGTGGTAAATCAGGATATCAGCCGCTTGCAGTACCGGATAATCGAACAAACCCACACTGACGAACGCTTCGCCGTCGCTTTCGCGGAGTTGGTCGCTTTTATCCTTAAACTGCGTCATTCGTTGGAGTTCGCCGTAAGAGGTAACGCAATTGAGGATCCAGCCGAGTTCGACGTGTTCGGGCACCTGGCTTTGGATGAAAAGATTTTCCGGTTTGACGCCACATGCGAGGAGGTAAAACACCATTTTCCAGGTATTTTCGCGCAATTGAGTGGCTTTATAAGGCATTGTCATGGAGTGGTAATCCACTACGCAGTAGCGGCACTCATAATCTTGCTGAAGGCGTACCCAGTTTTGCACCGCCCCAAAATAGTTGCCAATGTGGAGGTCGCCTGTCGGTTGAATACCGGAAAGAATACTTTTCATAGTTAGATAAAAAATTTATTGAAAGGCAATAACAGAGATTTCGATATTGACAAATCTGGGCAATTCGGACACCTGTACGAGTTCGCGCGCGGGCGCGGTTTCTGCCATGAAATACTCGGCGTAAACGGCGTTGATCTGGCTAAATTGGTTCATATCCTTAACAAAGACACTGGCTTTAAGTACTTTGTCAAGGCTGGAGCCACTGGCTTCGAGCAGGGCTGCAACATTGTTGAGTACGCATTTAGTTTCCTCCTCGATAGAATCTAGCACTAACTCGCCGGTGGCGGGATTAATGGCGATCTGGCCGGAAATAAACACCATGCCATTAAACACCGTGGCCTGGTTGTACGGCCCGATGGGCAGCGGAGCCTTGTCTGTTGTAATGATTTTTTTCATAAAGATAAAGCGTTAGATTTCAATTTTGCACAAATAGAAAAAGCCCCACAAGATCCCGACGAGCGGGACTGGAGCCTCCTCAAAAATTGACGACGGTTACGACCGGGTGGCGGTTAAGCCTCGGCTGCGTTCGCTGCCTCGCGTGCCGGAACCAACAATTGTCCGCGATAGTACAAGTTACCTTCAATCTTGTACGCGCGGTGCATTACGTGGCGTTCGCCAGTAACCGGACATACTGTCAATGATGGCATTGCTGCTTTGTCGTGTGTGCGGCGTGCACGTTTGCGGCGCTTGGAGTGCCGCCATTTTGGATTTGGCATGACTCAAATTATGATTGCGATAAAACGGTTAAAAAGCAAAACGCACTTTTTTCCATTTCACCAGATGTATGAAAAAACAATTAACTATTTCAAATCTTTCAACGCATCCCAGACAGAACTGCTTGGGCTATCGTCGTCATTATCTTTTTTCCCTTCCAAATACTGAAGAACTTCGGTATCGCAAGGCGGGTTTTCGTCGTTTTTGCAGTCGTACACATTAGCAATGGGCAACGACAACACCGAAAACTCGTACAAATATTTCGCCAAATTAAAAGAAGGAGCCTCGCGGCTGATAAAAATAACTTCATCGTCATCTTCTTCTTTTTCTTCGCTGTATTTCACAAACAAATCGTGCGAACCTTCCAATGGCATCCGGATTCCGGCGTTGCAGCGGTCGCATAAAGCAGCCGTCCAACCCGTCAATTCCACCTGAAATACCATCATGTCGGACCTTCTGTCCAACTCCACTTCTACCTCAATTTCACACTCATTTAGCGGAGAAGCCTCAAATTCCTTAAAAAAAGAGGCATCCAATAAGTAGTTGTACTTATGAATCCCGTTTTTTAGTCCCTGTACTGGGAGGGAATATGCAGAGAAAACGCCCATGTCTAAATCCGGTTTGAAATTCGGGCGGCAAAGGTACATCTAATTGGAGAATTAAAAAAAGTTTTTTCAAAAAAAATCCCCCGGCCACAGTTTCTGCCCGGGGGAGTGCTACAATAGAATGGATATAGAATGAGTTTGTATTGGTATAGACAGGGCGGTTGGTTGAAAGGGTTGGGGCAGTTGGAAAAAAAATTTACCTTCTTTTTCCGAACTGCACATTGGCAAAGAAATTAATAAAAAATGGGCTGTTGTACTCGGAAACGAGTATGGGGGCGGGGCGCGGGAAAACATCGAGCATGATACCCAGTTCGAGTGCTTTAACCCGTTCGTCGAAGGCTCCCCAGTCGAGATGAAACGCCAGAGAGGCATTTCCGCCGGGAAGCAGGGAAAGGTCGTTGAGGCCGCGTGTAAAGGGCGCGGCCCCAAGAATATTATTGGGGTTTAAAAAGTTCTCGGCTGTTTTGTCGCTGTAGCGCTGTAAACGGATGATGTAGTTCAGCGGATTGTCGGGGCTGTACAAGGCCAGCGCCAGGTAATAGGGCTTCACCAGGCCCAACGTGGGGCCAAAGGAGTAACTATACCCAACGGCCACACCTTTTACTTTTGCTTTTTCGGATAAATACCGTTTCACCCCCCAACCCGCACGCAGCGCGTACAGGGCATTTTGTTTGCCGTACACAAACGAACGATAACGCGTTTGCGGCGGCGCACTTTGGCGTACTTCGCGGGGACTGTGAATTTCTCCTATGCTCCAGTGGTAATACGTCGTTCGATCGTACGTGCGGAGCCGACCTTTTTCCATACCAAAGACATAACCACGGTTGGTCGTCAGTTTGAGGTTGTACGTGGTCTCAAAATTATAAATAATACCCAGTGGTTCCTGGGCAACTTGCGCCTCGGTGGTGCTGATGATCGCTATAACCGCGATGATTGGGAGTACAATTTTTCGAAACATAACATAGGAATTTGCTTCAAATATAGGCGATATTTGAGAAAACAAATTTTTTTTCTTTAAAACGCGCCCGATGAAAAATTTCAGGCCAGTTTTAAACAACGTTTTAACCCTCTTGTTGCGAAAATTGTACCAAAGTGCATTACAGATCTAATACGCCCGCGCCGCGTCGCCTTTAGCCTTCATTTCGGCGGCTTTTTGCGGTTGTCCGGCGGCCGTGTACACTTCTACCAAGGCATCGTACAGGCGCGCATCGTGCCATTGGGTCATGTCGCCGTAGTTCAAAAACTGCAACGCCGATTTGATGTCTTTGCGCTTTTTATAAAATTCCTCGTAGCCAATGCGGTAGGCAAAAGCGCATATTTTGTTCGGATTTCCGCCGCTGGTGGCGAGGTATTTCATGTAAGAATCAATGTTGTTGCGCATGAGGGTATTGCTGGGGTTGTGTTCCAGGCAATACGTTAACTCGTTAAACAACCGATCCATTTGGTGGTCCTGCTCAAAACGGGCAAAAGCAATATTGCAATACATCACCCACGCCGAGCCGTAGTTGGGATAAATGTCCAACGCGCGTTTGGCGTGTACGGCCATGGTATCCACCAACCGGAGTTTTTCTTCTTTATCGGTCGTTGTATTATAGGTGTATTGGTACAATGCCGTGGTGTAAAAACTTTGCGCCCGGGCGCTGTTGGGAGAAGCAATCACCGCCGAAGTGTTCAGCGTCAGCATATTTTCCCAATCGGGTACGCGTTGCAGGGTTTTCCAGGCAAAAAAGCCCAAAACCGGCGCTAAAACGGCGTAACCCGCCCATTTTACGGCCGCATTGTTTTCGGCAAAACGGGGCAGCCATTCAAACAAAGCCCAAGCGACCAGGATACAATACCCCACCGAAGGCATATACACAAAACGCTCGTTCATAAACGATCCCACCGAAACGAACAGGTTGGACACGATACTCAGCGTAAGCATAAAAAACAAAATAGCGTAGGCCGGAACCTTGCGTTGGCGCAGGGTGCGCAAAGCCCACACGGTGCCGCCCACGTACAACGCCAGTGAAAGGAGTGCACGCCAATCGGACCAGTTGACCTTGGGAACGTGGTAAGGGTAGTAGTCGTGGGTAAGCGGCGAGGGGTAAATCAACAGTTTGATGTACCAGCCCAGCGTGAGAAATATCGTTGCCGTGCGTTCGCCCAGGTTCATCCCGAGGAACGAATCGTTCATCAGGTCATTGTTTGTTTTCCCGTGGCTAAGCATATAACCGAGGGCATTGTAGCGCATGGCAATAAAAATAAATGCCGCCAGCAACAACGGTGCCGCTGCCGTAGCAACGCGACTGGCCGGAACCCGACCAAAAAACCAAACGGTTAAAGGAATGACCGCGATAAACGTCAGGGTATTTTCTTTGGCAAAAAGCCCCAATAAAAACCAAACGGCGCTAAAAGCCAACCAGCGTTTCTGTTGGGTGTCAAAATATTTCATGGTGGCGTACAAGGCGGCCAAACTGCCCATGAGCGCCATAATTTCGTCGCGACCTTTGATATTGGCTACGCACTCGCTGTGCAGCGGATGAAAAACAAAGAGCATAGATGCCCAAAACGCCACGCTGGTGTACCATTTTTTACCGTCGGAAAGTGGGAAAAGCCCCAATAACACGGCGTACAACAAAATACCGTTGGCACCGTACAGCAGCACGTTAATCCAGTGGCTAATTTGCGGGTTACCACGGCCCTGCACCGTCGGTACGCCCCGGGTAGGCGCTTCTTTGGGCAAATCGGCTTTGTCTTTGCCAAAAAGTTCGGTTTCCAGCGCAAAAGTCGCCAGTGATAAAGGGCGATAACGGCCACCTTCTACTTTATACAGGTCTTCCTTTTTTTGAAAATATCCCATAAAACTGTCGGCACCGAATATTTTCCCGATACCCGACACGCCATCTTGCACGTAGGTGTTTTTCCAAATGACCATTTCGTCGTCGAGCACGTACCCGAACTTGGTAGAAGCATAGTACAGGTTAACGGACACGAGCATCATGAGCAGTGCCGGAATCCAGTGCGTACGCCAGAAAAGTCCATTAAAAAACGAGGTTTTTACCTCCGGTTGCGGGGTGCTAACTGCCTTTGAAGGGGCCGGTTTGGCGGCGGGTTGCTTTTTAGCCATGTTAATTTTGCGATGATTCTGCTGTTAACGGGGCGGCAAAGGTACAATCTTGTTGGGTAAATCTATGAGTTGGCACGGTGTATCTTGAGGGCATTGTACTTATCCTGTAGATCAAAGTCTCTGAGCGGTACGAATGTTGATTTGAAACCATAATTCCACACGTATTATACTCCTTAAAATGGGCACATTCCCCTCAAAGTACATCTATCATCCTGTAACCCCCTGATTCATCGGGGGGCGGAAGCCGACTCACCATTACATCTATCATCCTGACAAACATCACATCCTGTCGTGCCGCGAAGATGTGATGTTTGTCAGGATGATAGATGCAAAAGAGCGGGCGCAATGGCCGCCGACTAAAGATCGGCGGTTACAGGATGGTAGATGTGTTGGGTGGTTATGTAGTGATTAAAACTATTTAAAGTGAAGTCTTGAGGCCATAAAAACCAACTCCAACATCCCCCATGACCAAACCACGTTCTGTTTCCGATAAGCGACTGAGGTACCGATCCACAATCCCCTTTACCCGTGCGTATTCCCCGCCGAGCAGCGAAACTGGCCAATCGGAGCCGTACATGAGGCGCTGCGGGCCAAAAACCTCAAATGCCGTGTCCAAATACGGAGCCATATCGGCATCGGTCCAATGGTGCCAGTCGGCTTCGGTCACCAGGCCCGATACCTTGCACCAGAGGTTGTCGCATTGCCCCAAAGCGCGCAGCATGGTGGCCCATCCGGTGTGAAAACCATCCTTGATATAGGGTTTGCCGAGGTGATCGAGCACAAAACGCTGCTGCGGATAAGCGCGTACCAACTCCAGCGCTGCCCCCATTTGGTGGGGGAAAATCAAAATATCGTACGTGAAGCCGTATTGGTGCAACAGCCCGATCCCGCGTTGAAAATCGGGGCGAAGCATAAAATTGACGTCCGGTTCCCCCTGGACAATGTGCCGGAATCCTTTCAGGGCCGGAAACGTGGTGTACGCTTCCAACTGCGCTTCCAGGTCGGAGGCGCGGAGATCAACCCAACCCACGACACCTTTAATAATGGGATATTGCGCCGCCAGGTCCAGCAAAAAACGGGTTTCGGCGGGCGATTGGTCGGCCTGCACCGCCACGCAGCCATCAATATTGTTTTGGGCGTACAAACGCGTCAACTCGTCGGGCAAAAAATCGCGTTGGAGTATCTGCATTGAATCGTCAATCCATTGGTCGCGAATGGGGTCAAATTTCCAAAAATGTTGGTGTGCGTCTAATGTCATATTTATGCAAACGAAATTAGGATTTTGCTGAGAGAACAAAAATTTTACGGTAAAATTATACCTTTGCCCGCCATGAAGAAAGTGCTAAAAATTGCCCCTTCCGATAATGTGCTGGTGGCATTGCAAGATTTGCAACCGGGCGAACACATCGCTTTTCAGGGGCAGTCTATTGTGCTCCAGGAAGCCGTAGGGGCCAAACATAAATTTGCAATTCAATCCCTTGCACCCGGCGATGCGGTGCGAATGTACGGCGTTTTGGTGGGAAAAGCCACCACCGAAATTCCCTCGGGCGGGCTTATTTCTACCAATAACCTGCGCCACGCCGCCGAAAACTTTGGAACCCGGCAGGGCGAGTACCACTGGTCGCCACCCGATGTGGAGCGTTTTCGCCACCGGACATTTATGGGGTATCACCGCCCCGACGGCCAGGTGGGGGTGCGCAATTTTTGGTTGGTGATTCCTTTGGTTTTTTGCGAAAATCGCAATATTCTCGTTTTAAAAGACGCTTTTTTAAAAGAATTAGGTTACGCTCAGCCCGATACCTATCGCGATCAGGTGCGCGATCTGGCGAATTTTTACGAAAAAAACGGCACCACGGACGGTTTTTCATTTGCCCCAAAAACGGCGCAAACAACGGGCAAACGCCTTTTTGCCAATGTGGACGGCATCAAGTTTTTAACCCACGAAAGCGGTTGCGGCGAAACCCGCGACGACTCGGAAAACCTGTGCTCTTTGCTGGCGGGGTATTGCGTGAACCCCAACGTGGCGGGCGTAACCGTGCTCAGTTTGGGTTGCCAACACGCGCAGGTGAATTTGTTTCGTGAAAAATTATTGGAAAAAGACCCCCATTTTGCCAAACCATTGTTGGTGTTTGAACGGCAAAAATGGGCCACCGAATACGATATGCTCACGGCGGCTACCCTGCAAACGTTTGAAGGATTGGCGCAAATCAACCAAATTCAACGGGCACCGGCACCGCTCAGTCAACTTAATATTGGGGTAAAATGCGGCGGTTCCGACGGTTTTTCGGGTATTTCTGCCAATCCGGCGGTGGGCCACACGGCTGATTTGTTAGCGGCCCTCGGCGGAAAAATTTTAATGGCCGAATACCCTGAACTCTGCGGCGTGGAACAAGAACTGATTAACCGCTGCGTATCGGATAATGTAGCCAGCGATTTTGTGTCCCTCAGCCGCGAATACGCCCGCCGTGCGGAAGCCATCGGGGCGGGATTTGACATGAACCCCTCGCCGGGTAATATCCGCGACGGCCTTATCACCGACGCGATTAAATCGGCGGGCGCGGCCAAAAAAGGCGGTACTTCGCCCGTTACGGCGGCCATTGGGTACGGTGGTTATGCCCGTACTTCGGGTTTGCAACTGGTGTGTACCCCCGGCAATGATGTATTGTCCACCACGGGTATGGCCGGGGCCGGAGCGACCATTCAGTTGTTTACCACCGGATTGGGTACGGCGACGGGCAACCCCATTAGCCCGATGGTAAAACTGTCGACCAACGATACTTTGGCCCAAAAAATGCCCGATATTATTGACATCAATTGCGGCGGCATTATTTCCGGTGAAAAAACCGTGGAAGAAATGGGCGAAGAAATTTTGGAATACGTCATTCGCCTCGCATCGGGGGAAATGGACACCAAAGCCATGCAGTTGGGTCAGGACGATTTTATGTTTTGGAAACGCGGGGTTAACCTGTAAACGAATATTTTATGCGCTATTTTGCCTTTTTTCTCGTTTTCGTCGCCTGCAATTCGACCCCCACGCCGGAGACGGGCAGCCCGGCTACCACGCCCGCCACGGTCTCCGCTACGGCAGATACAACGGTGCCAACAACAACCCCGGACCCGGTAGAGGCTGCCCCCCCAACGGCCGAAACCACGCCGCCCAAGTCGGCCGCTGTCGTTGAAAAAGTGGAAAAAACGCCGCCGCCCAAACCCGAAAAAGGGACCCCTAAACCCGCCCCGACTCCGGTTAAGGCGAAAATTTCCGACGAATTTACCCGCGTAAAAGACTTGGCATCGGATATTCGACTCGATATTCGCTACGCTACCACGGATAATTTTACCAAGGCAAAAATTTACGATTGCCCCGAATGTCTTTTGCGCCCGGCGGCGGCCAAAGCCCTCATAAAAGTGCACGAAGCCTTAAAAAAAGAGGGTTACGGTGGTTTAAAAATGTTCGATTGTTACCGCCCGCGCCCGTATCAGCAACGCCTTTGGGACAAAGTGCCCAATCCCGACTATGTGACACCGCCCGCCAAAGGTTCCATGCACTCGCGGGGTGCCGCCGTGGACCTGACCATTGTGGATAAAAACGGCAAAGAATTGGACATGGGAACGCCGTATGATTTTTTTGGCAAAGAAGCCCATTACGATTACACCAAATTACCCCAAAAAGTACTCGATAACCGCCGGTTACTCCGAAAAGTGATGGAAGCGGCGGGTTTTGCGGGAATTCGCACCGAATGGTGGCATTTTTCGTATCGTTCGGGGAAATATGAACTCTCTGATTACCTTTGGCCCTGTAAATAATGCCGCAAAAGCCCCCCCGGAGAAACCCACCAGATATACTACTAACCACCACCACATGTTCAAAGAAAAAATTCTCATTATTGGTGCCGGTGGACAGATTGGTTCTGTCCTGACCGATGCGTTGCGTTCTGTTTATGGCACTGACCAGGTCATTGCGTCCGATTTGCGCCCTCTGCCCGATTCCGGCGGCCCCACCGAAGTGCTAAACGCCCTCGACGGAGAAGCCCTGAACGCTCTGGTGACCCGCCACAATATCAACCAGATTTACCATTTGGCGGCTATTTTGAGCGCCACCGGTGAAAAAGACCCGCTTTGGGCCTGGAATATTAATATGACGAGCCTGTTTAATGTGCTGGAAGTGGCCCGCAACAAGGGCATTAAAAAAGTGTATTACCCTTCGTCCATTGCGGTTTTTGGCCGCGAAGCCAACCATTACGATACCCCGCAACACGAGGTTTTGATTCCCGAAACGGTCTATGGTATTAGTAAAGTGGCCGGTGAAAATTGGGCCAATTATTATTTCCGCCGCTACGGCACCGATGTGCGTTCGCTGCGGTATCCCGGTATTATTGGTTACCAAAGTATGCCCGGTGGCGGCACCACCGATTACGCCGTGGATATTTACCATTTTGCGGTGCGCAACAAACATTTTGAGTGTTTTTTGCGCGATAATACCTCTTTGCCCATGCTGTACATGCCCGACGCCATTCGGGCTACGATTGAGTTGATGGAAGCCGCCGCCGACAAAATTACCATCCGAACCAGTTATAACCTGGCCGGTATGTCGTTTACCCCCGCCGAAATTTACGCATCCATTCAAAAAATTTGCCCGGAGTTTACCATTTCGTACAAACCCGATTTTCGCCAAAAAATAGCCGATTCCTGGCCCGCTTCCATTGACGACAGTCAGGCGCGGCGCGATTGGGGCTGGAAACCGGAGTTTGATTTGGACGCCATGAGTGCCGATATGATTAAAAATCTGCGGTTACAATTGGAAGCGGGTGGATAAAAGGGGAAAATTGCCCCATTTTAACAAGGTGTGAAATAAAACGCGTTTACTACCTTTGCGGCGTGAAAAAAATCATACAATTTATTCTTTTTGCTGGCTTGGGCAGCGTTATCCTTTATTTGGTGTATCGCTCCCAGAACACGGCATTTCAGGAACAATGCCGCTTGGATGGCGTTCCCACCGACCAATGCAGTTTGCCCGATAAACTACTGCACGATTTTTCAACGGTCAATATCGGTTGGATTTTAATGGTTGTGCTGGCGTTTACGCTCAGTAACCTGTTTCGCGCCCTGCGTTGGCAAATGCTGCACGCGCCAATGGGTTATCAAATTCAATTGAGCAACAGTATGCTCACCATTTTACTGGGTTATTTTGCCAATTTGGGTTTGCCGCGCATGGGCGAAGTTGTCCGCGCCGGTTCGTTGGCCCGGTACGAACGTATTCCGTTGGAGAAAGTTATGGGTACGATGGTGGTAGATCGCCTGATGGACTTTTTGTGTTTGGGGCTGGTCGTGGGTTTGGCGTTTTTGTTTCAGGGCGGGGTACTGCTGGAATTTATTAACCGTGGGCCATCGGGTGGCAGCGGAGGCGGATTGTTGTCGAATCCCATTGTGTTGGCCATTTTGGCGTTGGGATTTTTGGGGTTGGTCGCGGCTTGGCTATTGCGTAACCGATTGATGCAATTGGTCGTTTTTCAAAAATTTGCGGGTATTATTGCGGGTTTTCGCGATGGTTTGCGCAGTGTTTTTCGGTTAAAAAATCCGGCGTTATTCATTGCATTATCGCTGGGCATTTGGCTGATGTTTTACCTTCAGTGCTATTTTAACCTCAAGGCATTTCCGCCCACGGCCGAATTGAGCGCCGGAGCCGCCCTGATGGTTTTTGTGTTTGGCACCCTTGGGTTTGTGATTCCGTCGCCCGGCGGCATGGGCACCTACCACGCGTTGTGCATTGCGGGTTTATCGTTGTATCAAATCAACGGCGGCGATGCGTTTTCGTACGCCAATATTTCTTTTTTCGCCATCCAGATTTTTTACAATATTGTGGGTGGGGTGCTGGCTTTGGTGTTGCTGCCCATTATTAATCGGGAAAAAACGCCGAATACGCTATAGGAAAAATTACACGCCCTTCTTTCCGCCCCAAATCTGCACGTGCAGACGGTCGGAATACCGGAAGCCGTGGTTTTTACAAATATCCACTACCCATTGGCGTTTTTGTTGGAGCACGGGCGCGGTGGATGCTTCGGGCATCAAATATACTTTATCGGCGGGAATTTGGTACCGTTCAATCAGTTCCAGTACCTCATCGAGGTCTTGGGGTTCGGCCACCACAAATTTAAAATTTGCCTTGGAACTTTGGGCAAAAAAGTGGTAAGCCGCCGGTTTTTCGCGCAATTTTCGCGAATTATTGCTGTTTTCTAATTTTGGAGAAACATTGTATTGGTCAATATCGGCGTCAAATTCTGCCGAGGGCACCATTGTACCGTTGGTTTCGGTTTCAAAAAAATAACCCGTGGCCCGTGCGCGCAACGCCCGCATGAGGGCTGCCAGAGCCGGTTGTTGCAACAGCGGTTCGCCGCCGGTAAGAATGATATTTTTGCAGGGCTGATCTGCTACCAGATCAGCCACTGCTTCAATATCTATTTTGACAATCCAGTCCTTTTTTTCAAATTTACGGTACCCCGGCGTTGCGTCATTGGCGTGGGGGAAACGGGTGTTTTTCCAGTTCCAGGTATAATCCGTATCGCACCAGATGCAGTGCAGGTTGCACAACGAGGTGCGTACAAACACGGAGGGTACGCCAAGGCTTTTGCCTTCGCCCTGAATGGAGTAAAAAATCTCCGGTTGTTCGTTGAGACGCGCGAGGGTAAGTTGCATTTATTTTTGCAAAAACAAGGCCGCAATGGATTTATACTCAATGGTATTGCGAATGGCGCGGCTGAATAATTTGGCCGTGGACAATACTTTAATTTTCTCCGACGGGCGGCGCAACGGAATAGTGTCGCACACGATCAGTTCGGTCAATTTTGAGTTTTCGATGTTTTCGTACGCTTTGCCCGACAACACGGGGTGGGTACAAATGGCTTTTACCGACCGGGCGCCTTTTTCGATCAAAGCATCGGCGGCTTTGCAGAGGGTGCCGGCAGTGTCCACCAGGTCATCCACCAAAATAACGTCGGCACCTTTTACGTCACCGATGACCGTCATGGAGGCTACTTCATTGGCTTTGGTGCGGTATTTATCACAAATCACCAGTTCGCGGCCAAAGTGCATGGCGTATGACCGTGCCCGTTTTACACCACCCACGTCGGGGCTGGCAAAAATGGTGGAACTCAGGTCGGTTTCGGCCAGATAAGGCATGTAAATAGCCTCGGAGCGCAGGTGATCCACCGGAATATCGAAGAAACCCTGCACTTGGTCGGCGTGCAAATCCATCGTCATGATACGGTCGGCACCGGCGGTGGTGAGCAGGTTGGCCATGAGTTTGGCACTGATGGGTACCCGTGGTTTGTCTTTACGGTCTTGGCGGGCATAACCGAAGTAAGGTACAACGGCAGTAATGTAACCGGCGGAAGCGCGTTTAGCGGAATCAATCCAGAGCAGCAGTTCTACCAGATTATCGTGCGGCTGGCAGGTACTTTGGATAAAAAACACGAAAGAACCGCGGATACTTTCGTTAATAATGGGCTGCATTTCGCCGTCGCTGAATTTCGCCAACGTTTTATCGGCCAGATTCGTTTGGTAGTGTTCGGCAATGTCGGCAGCGAGACTCTCGGATGCAGTACACGAGAATAATTTTACTTCGGGCATATCAAATATCACTGTGATAGCGGGTGAAATTGGTGAAATGAAGCCGCAAAATTAAACCTATTTTAAGAAGTTGTTGGTAGAAACTTTTTTAAATATTCAGGCAGCGCAGAAACATTTGGTTGTATCTAAGAGAGAAGTGTATCTTCGGGCAATTTTAGCGAAGTACAAAACCTGCGACCAATAAACAATTGCCTGGTATTATTTCTCCGAAACGGTAGAAATAGCGAACTCATTAACTTTCTTTTGTAAGATTGAACGAAGAAACACTCATAAAAGCATGTCTGCGCGGCTCCGCACAGCATCAGCAGATTTTGTACGAGCGTTACGCCGGCAAAATGTACGCGGTGTGTCTGCGGTACGCGCGCAGTTCTGCCGACGCGGCTGATATGCTTCAGGAGGGGTTTGTAAAGGTGTTTACCAAATTGGATCAATACCATTTTCAAGGCTCTTTTGAGGGGTGGATTCGCAAAATTATGGTGAATACCGCGCTGAGAACGTATCAACGCCAACGGTTTGATATGGAACAAAGCGGTTATGAGATATTGCCCGATAAAGCCATTGAACCAGACGCTATTTCGCGGATGTCGGAAGAAGAATTATTAAAATTAATTGCTCAACTTCCCGATGGTTACCGTGTTATATTTAACCTGGTTGCGATTGAAGGTTATTCGCACGCCGAAGTTGCCCAAACCCTGGGAATTCAGGAAAGCACCTCGCGGTCGCAATTAACCAAAGCCCGCAAATGGCTCGCGGATCAATTGGATACAGCCTTAAAACCAGTGAAAAACTGATTTGAATATTATGCAAAATGAACATCAAACAGATCGGATTTTGCGCGAGCGCCTCGAAAACGCCGCCGTTCCTCCACCCGCTTTCGTGTGGCCGGGGGTAGAGCGCGAATTGCGCAAAAAACGACGGAAAGTGATATTCTGGTGGTTTACTTTCGCCGGTGTAGCCCTCATGGGCACCGGCTGGTGGATGTACACCCAACCTACACCCAACGCGGCCGATACGGTGGTGCAAAGCAGCGTGGACACTTCCTCGGGCAGCGCCACTGCCCGAAACCAGATTGGTCTCAATGATCAGCCTTTGTCGTCCACCGACAATCCAGTAGCGCTTTCCCCTGATGCGGCGAAAGCAGGGCATGACGCACTGCCTGTCGCCGGACGCGCCTTCTCGGCCAAAGGTAAAATTCAGTTCTCCAAAAATGTACCGGAACTCGATCAGGCTTCCGTTCCGGACCATACACCGGTATCGCTGGAAACCGTAGTGACCGATAATATTAAACCACTTACCGTCGCTCCGGTGCCGGAAAAAAATACCGTGAACCACCGGGCGAATACGCCCATGTTGCCGGTTCATATCGCCGCGCCAGAAGCCACCACGAAGGTCGAACGGCTGAAAAGGGTGGAATTGGCCGAAAAAATTATTAAAAAACGGCAAAATTGTTACGATTTTGACGAAAATCCCAATGCTTGGCTCCTGGATGTGTACAGCGGGCCACTCATGGCGGCTAAACAACTGGACAACCGAAGCGGCGATTTGGAATTGGAAGCCTATCGCCAAAAACGCCTCGAAACAGAAAGCATGGGTTGGGGATACCAAGCCGGGGTGGGTATTACCCGCGTGTGGAACCGGCGTTATTCCATCGGAACGGGACTGCAATACCAGCAATTCACCGAGGTGATGCGTTTTAAAGACGACCTGTTTGTGCAGTATTTTACCGAAAACAACGGCCAAGACACCATTGATGCGGTATTTGGGTTAAAAACCATTACCAAATACAATCGTTTTGGAATGTTACACATTCCGGTTAAATTGGGTTACGAGTGGCGCAGCGGCCGTAAAGGTGTACAGTTAAAAGGAGGTGCAGCGCTGAATGTGTTGTTCTGGAAAAAAGGCGCTATTCTCAACCCCGATACATTTAATCCGGCTCCGTTCAATTCGGGTACCAGTTCTGGTGTTGAGGTATTTAATGCGCGTACTGGTCTAAGTCTTGAAGGAAGTGCCCAGTTCTTCTGGCATTTCAGGCGTGATATGCGTATTTTTGCGGAGCCGTATTATCAAGCCATACTCAAACCTATATCCACAGAAACATATCCATTACAACAACGGTATCACTTGATTGGCTTACGGTTAGGTGTTTCCCGCATTTTTTAACTTCTTATTGTTTAATCAAACTTTAGGAAAACAATTTTACTTACAAAATACCATGTTTAATCGAAAAATTAACTATCAAGCATTTTTTGCTATCGGTTTTATGCTTCTTTCGCTGCCCGCGTGCCGCAAAGACAATGAAACCTTTGACCCGTATGCCAACAGTCAAAAAGAACTGGATGCATTATTGGGTTCGGTTCCTTCCAGCCTGACCACTACTGTGTTTACCTTAAAGGGTGCCGACCTGATCAACGATACCACGTTGGAAACGCCGGGTGGTGTGCGGGTGAAACTGGAAAACAACAATTTTTTGTTTACCCTGGAAAATGGCACGGCCCAGCCCTGTACTTCCTGCAATACCGTTAAAGTGGAATTGACCGAGGTATTGCGGGCGGGCGATTGGCTGAGTCGTGGAATGCCAGCGGTGAATCAGGCCGATAAATTGACGGAACACATCGGGGCGGTACACGTGAAAATTTCCTGCGATGCCAAAAATTTGCTCATCGACACTAACCGCCACCTCAAATTATACATCCCGGATTCGTCCAATGGCTCCAATTACACCATCGCCTACGCCCAGCCCGATGCCCAGCAAAAGTTGACGGCTTGGGAAACCGGGGCGGCTAGTTCGGTGTACAATGCTACCTGGACCGTAGCCGGATCGGCGTCGCCGTACCAGGGCTATCAACTGTTAACAAAAAAAATGGGTTGGGTAAGTGCAATTCGTCCAATTACACCCAACGCTTCCATTACTTTTTGCGTCAAACTACCTAAGCAGTATTATCTCGACAATACACGCGTGTTTGCCCTTTTGCAAAATGGGGCAGTAACGGTGCAAATGCAGCCTAAGGTTGACGAAAAAGGGGTGTTTTGTTTGGAAAACGCCCCCGTAGGTGAGGATATTCGTTTTGTGACGGTATCCAGTACGGGCGCGCATTTTTGGTTGGGTAGCGGAGAAGCAGTAGTGAGTGACAATGGTGCTTCATCGGTAAGTCCGGTGATTTCTGATCAACAAAGTATCATAACCTTTTTGAGAGGTTTGTAAGCATATAAAAAAACAATACCCGTGTTTAGTAATTTCGTATTGTAACCGAGCCGGAAAAGTCCGGTTCGGTTTTTTTTGTGCGTAAAATGTAAAAGATTATTGTTGACCTACGGCAATCACTCCAGATCCCGTGAGGTTAACGGAATTTGCCGGGGTGCCGGTCACATTGCCGGAACCGAGGACACATTTGTAGCGAATATTTAACTTTAGTGTTGCGTCGCCGTTTTCATTTTCTTTGTAGGGGGCAATTTCTTCCACAATAAAATAAGAATCTTCATTATTGTTGATACTGCTGGTACTAAATTGTACCCCCTCAGCATTGGTCCATTGAATTTCTACCCCTTCCTGAAAAATAGAAGCAGTAGCCCCCGTGGTAATGGCTTCAAACGTAGGTGTATTGATTTGGAGTTTTTCTACGTTGGGCAAACGGAGCGTAGCCGATGCGGCACAAGCGTTGTTAGCAGGAATTGCCGAAACCGTGTACAAGGTGCCTGGCGAAAAATCCACTTCCAAATCGGGGCCAGCGTAACCATTGGACCATAAATAGGAATATCCAAATTGACTGGTCAAAGCCGGGTTAATCTGCATTTTGAGGATACCGCTTTCCAGCGTTGCTTTAATGCCAATCGCCTGACACGAGTCGGGGTGTTGGGGCAGAAAAGTGGTATTGCTGCTCAGGTATGTACCGTTACCCATTTCCGAAATAACACTGATGGTTATCGGAGCATTGGAAAACAGGTTGGTTAGGAGGGGCATCCGGCCCACCGAAGTAGTTCCATTACTGAGTACCAATGCCACTGTGGTCAGCGTGGTATCGGCGATTGGGGTAATGGTAATGGGATACATAACATCGCCCGAAATGGAATCTTGTAAATAAGGTAAATTGGCAATTTGGGATTCCAGTCCGGTGCGGGAAATCTGACTTCTGAAAATAAAACGAACCGACCCGGGACAATCGCCGGTGGGACAGGTTTGATCAGAAAACAAACCCGTTGCCTCTATCATATCACGATCCGGCAAAAAATTAACATTGGTAAAATGATAAACGCTGTCTTTACCGGCGGTGATTTTGTAATCATTACCGTTAAGCGTGCCCGCAATGGTAAACACCGGGTCGTTGGACAAACCGGAGTCAATAATTTCTTTGGAACAGCCAGACAGGAGGCCGGACAGGGTCAGGAACAAAAAAAAATGCTTTTTCATGTGTAATCAGAACAGGTATACGGCTCTCGCTTCGGTGGTCATCATTCGGGTTGAGGATACCGAATAGTTTTTAACGAAATTTGTGGAGTCTAAAAAATTGGCATTATACCGCAAACCGGCGTTGTTGCTGGTACTCCAGTTGATTCGGCAGCCGAAGCGCCAGTGCTTCAACGGTTGCCATTGAATTCCACCGATGAGCGCCGTTTGAAAGCGGTTACTATTGGAAGTGAATCGTTCAAAATAGGCGGCGGCAGCGGTTCTTTGAGCGGTTGGGGCCAGACTTTGAGACTGGTACTGTTCCGTAATGACCCGCTTCAGCATTTTCGCCGAGAATTGAACCCCGGCTTCCAGCGCAAATCGCCGCCATTGGTATTGCACGGTTAAAGGTAATTCAATTTGGTGAATTTCGTTGGCTACGGTCACGACTTCGGTGTTGAGGTAGCCAAAATCGTATTGCGTTGTTGCGTTGTTGGTAACAATGTCGTTAATAATATTGTTATCGGTGTTTATAACTGCGGGAAGCGTATCCAAGCCAAGTTCTTTATTTCCGGCCAATTGAGAGTATTCCTGGGCATTAACGTTTCCTTTCCAGCGCCGCCACATCAAGTCGCCCTGAAGGTAAATATTTTTGTGTAGGCGGTAGCGGACATTGGAACCCAGGGCCAATCCCGGTTTTTCATCAATATAAAACCCCGATGGGGTAGAAACGGAGGCCACGATGCCCCATTCAAAGGGCTTGATACGGTGAGTTTTTGTAATCGGTGTTGGGATGGCCGTGAGTGCAGGCAACTGAAATGCGGGTAAAACGGGTGCTTTAACGGGCAATTCAGGTGCATTTATGGCAACGGGTAGTACAGCGAGTGCTGCTACCGGTGCCGTGTATTCTACATTGATTTCAGACGACGAAGGATGAACCGTAGCGCCTGGTTGTTGGGTGTTGTAGGAAACTGTCGATTGCTCAGGGGCCGTTGAAATTGTATGGGTTAACGGCTGGAGATTATTGTTTTTCGTGGTGCTTTCAATTTGGTTTTTTTGGGGTTTAGGAATATTGTCTGTTGTGTTTTGGGTATTGCGTAGGTTATTATTTTTGGCTTCTGCTAAAGTAGGGGATTGTTGTATGGTTGTTTGTTGTATTAATGACTCGGGTGTTGTAAATTTGGTTGCCTGATCATTTAACTTTTTATTTACCGGCGCTGAAACGGTTTGATTTTGTTTTTCGGCCAATACACGTTGGTCATTAGTGCCGGCAGCCGGGGTATGTTGCGCCATAGAGGTGGCTTCCGTACGGGTGGGGACGGGTACCGGCGTTGCGGGAGATGTCACTACCGCCGTTTTGTAGTACATCACCGCTGCCGGAATCAGCAACAGCGTAAGTACGCAAGTGTACGCCAAAATGCGGCGGCGTTTTTTCTTGCGTTCATCTGCTTCCAGAAGGGCGACGGCTTGTTCCCAATATTCCTCTTTGAACTCAAAGCGGCTATTGGGGGTTTGGCCGGATAAACCATTTCGTAACATATCGTCTAAGTCAAAATGTTCCATGCGTATTAACTCACCTGACTCAGCCAGGTCTTTAATTGTGCTCGGGCCGAATTGACGTGCCATTTGGAGGTACCATCGCTAATACCCAGCAAATTGCCAATTTCGGAGTGAGAAAATCCGTCTAAAGCGAACAAGTTAAATACTTGCCGCGTTACGGGTGGTAATCGGTGTAGCAACCGTTCAATATAGCCGGCCTCCAGTTGCAAATCGGCTTCGTTCCATTGTGGTTCGAGTGATTTGGTAATGGAAGGCACCGTGAGGTCATCGGCGTGAGAGACTTGGGTGCGCCACTTTTTGTTTTTTCTAAATTCATCAATCAACACATTAATTTGAATCCGGCGTATCCAGGCTTCAAACACCGCATCCGGCGGATAGCGGTCGAGGCTTTGGATCACTTTTAAGAATCCCAAATTAATGGCACTTACTGCATCTTGTTCACCACAATGATAACGCGCACAGACCGACATAAGCACGGGAAAGCACTGCTTATACAGCAAGTACTGCGCTTTTCTGTCGCCTTGTCGGGCAGACTCTAAGAGTTCGGGCGTTACTTTCATACAAATGAAAGGTGGTTAAATTTCGTTTGTTAGCAGTAATTTGTTGGTTGTTATTGGTAATAACGCAGAACTTGAAAAAAGGGTTGGGTAGGGTTGGTAACGTTGGCAATTTTTTTATGTTCGTCCCGTTTAGTAACCATGTCCACAAAAAACCGTAACTTCGCACCCGCTCCGAACCACACTCCAGTATTGTGAAGCATTTTTTACCACATTTTATTCAGGAACACTATCGCGCCGGCATCATGGAAGGGCATTTAAACGCCTATACTATGTTTGTTGACTTGAGTGGTTTTACCCAGTTGACCAATACACTCATGGAAAGGGGGGCCGTTGGGGCCGAAGAACTTTCGGTTACCCTCAACGATATTTTTCAGCCCTCGGTTCAGTTGGTGTACCGCAACGGTGGATTTATCCCCTATTTCGCCGGTGATAGTTTTACCGCCATTTTTCCCGTTCTCGACGATTCTGAACAGGTTGGGCAGCGCTTTATCGCGACCGCCCAATCGGCATTGTACCATTTTGAACAGGAAAAAAAATCGGGCGGTGCGTTGTGCAATTACGAAATCGGGATCAAAATCGGGATGTCTTTCGGCCGCGTGGATTGGGGAATTGTGGGCGATCGCCGCAAATCGTATTATTTTCGCGGAACGCCCATTGATAATTGTGGCAATGCCCAAACCAAAGCCGGTAACCTGCAAATGGTAGGTGACGATGCCCTCCTGCAACGCTTCCCTTCCAATATTTTACCCGCCAAAAGTTTGGGAGACGGTTGGCATTTGTTTTTACCCGAAAAGGCGTTCCTCGCCCACGCTCAATTCAGCGCCCCCGAATTACCCGCGCCCGACCCGGCAATTATGGCCGAGTTTTTGCCCAAAGACGTGTATTCGGGCAACGAAACCGGCGAATTCCGCAATGTCGTCAGCGTTTTCCTTTCGTTTACCGGCGTTGATTCCCACCAGTCGCTTAACCATTTGGCAACGACCATTTTGGAACATAGCCTCAATTTTGGCGCTTATTTTAAAGAAATTGATTTTGGGGACAAAGGCGGCATTATGCTCAGTATTTTCGGGGCACCCGTCTCTTTTGAAAACAACGTCGAGCGCGCACTCGAATACGTGAGCGCCATTGACGATGACCTGAAAAGCCTCAATGGCCTGACCGGTGCGCGCTACCGCATCGGGATTACCTCGGGCATCGCTTTTGCCGGGGTAATTGGTACCGACGAGCGCTGCCAATACGCCGCCGTGGGGGCACGCGTGAACCTCGCCGCCCGTTTGATGTCGAAAGCCGAGTGGGACGAAGTACTCACCGACGAAAATATCCAGCGCAACCGCACTTTCCGGTTTAGTTCGCGGGGCGAAGGTCAGTTTAAAGGCTTCGAACACCCCATCCAAATGTACCAACTCACGGGCCGAAGCATCAGCGGGCGCTCGGGTTTTGCCGGGGCTTACATTGGCCGCGACGAAGAACTAAAAAAATTGGTGGATTTTGGTACGCCGCTCACAGAAGGCCGTTTTTCCGGCATCGCTTATATTTTTGGTGAAGCAGGCATTGGTAAAAGCCGCTTGAGTTACGAATTGCGCCGCTCCCTCAGTGAGCGCACTTCTTTGGGGTGGTTCAATTGCCAAAGCGACCAAATTTTGCGCAAGCCATTCAACCCTTTTATTTATTTTTTAAAAAATTATTTTGAACAAAGTCCCGAAAATTCTTCCCAAATCAACACGGAAAAATTTGACCGGAATTTTATCAAACTACAACTCGACCTCACGCAAAGTGCACACCCGGAGGCCGATTTGGTGCGCCGCGAAATCGCCCGTACCGAATCGGTGCTGGCGGCTTTGGTGAGTGTAAATAAACCCGGCGGCCTTTGGGAACAACTCGACGCCCGGGGCCGTTACCAAAATGCCCTGTCGGCGGTGGCTAACCTCTTTATTGCCGAGGCGCTGATCCGGCCCATTGTGATTGAACTGGAAGATACCCACTGGTACGACGACATGTCGCGCGAGTTTTTGATGCAGTTCATCCGCCGCGCCCAAAGTTACCCCATTATGTTGCTGGCCAGCAGCCGTTACGAAGACGATGGCAGCCGCAATTACCCCATTCGCCGCAATTTCCTGGAGGAAATCGGGGTAAAAGACCTCGAAGTGGATCTGAATTACCTGTCGCCGGCCAATTTGCGCACATTTGCCGAAAACCGCCTCAACGGGAAAGTACACGAAGAACTGTACGACCTGTTGCAACGCATGACCCAGGGCAACCCGTTTTATCTGGAACAAATGGTGGATTATTTCCGCGAGGGTGATATGCTGGTGGAAAAAGAGGGCCTTATTCAACTCAAAAACCGCGATGTACAAATCAGTGATTCGGTGAAACAAATCATGATGTCGCGGATTGACCGTTTGAGTGGCCTGGTCAAAGAAACGGTAAAAGCCGCCGCTGTTATTGGCCGCGAGTTCGAATTGCCGGTATTGTCGGCCGTTATGGCGCGTCAGGAAGAGTTTTTGTTGCGCAATGGCGACTTGGAGAATGTACTCCGCGAACAAGTGGAAACCGCCGAAAAATGGCAAATTTGGCACGCTATGAACGAATTGCGGTACATTTTCCGCCACTCGTTGCTGCGCGAAGCTGCTTACGATATGCAATTGCGCACCCGTCTGCGCGAACTCCACCAGTCCATTGCCGAAGCCATCGAACGCCTTTACCCCAATTCGGAAGAGCGTTACGTGGATTTGGCGTTCCACTACGAACAAGCCGAAATGGACAAAAAGACGGACAAATATTTGGAAAAAGCCGCCCGGTACGCGCAGCGCAATTTCCAAAACCGTCAGGCGTTGGTTTTTTACGAAAAACTGCTCAAACACCTGAGCGACGTTAGTAAAAAAAGCAAAAAACGGGTCAAAATCCTGTTGCGTAAAGGAGCAGTACACGAACTCATTGGCCAATGGGCCGAAGCCGAAAAAGACTACCAGGAAGCCCTCGAAAAGGCCAAAGCGCTCAACGATTGGTTCCTGATTGGGCGCGCCAACCGCCGCCTCGGGCAATTGCTCATGCTGCGCGGAGATTACACCGAAGCCCGCAAAAACCTCGAATCGGCCGTTACCTGCTTTGAACTCGCCGATGACCAAATCGGTATTTCCAAAACCTTTGGTAACCTCGGTACTTTGTTTTTCCGCCAGGGCAACTACGATGCCGCCAAAAGTTGGTTTGCCAAAGCCATCGAAATTAACCGCACCCAACAACGCGAGGCCGAAAACGCGGGTATTGTGGCCAATTTGGGCCTGATTTACATGAACCAGGGCCATTACGACGAAGGTGTACGGTGGTTGGAGCAACAATTGACCATTAGTGAACAGTACAAAGACAAACAAGGTCAAACGACGCTTTATACCAACCTCGGGATTATTTTTCTCGAAAAAAACAGCCTCGACAGCGCGTTGCTTTGCCTCGAAAAAGGGCTGGCGCTTTCCGAAGAATTGGGCAATAAACTGACCATGACCATTTGTATTGGTTGTATCGGTTCGGTGTGGGAGAAAAAAGGTGATTACATCAAAGCCATGCAAAATTTCGAGCGCGACTTGGTATTGGCGCAGGAAATGGGCGATAAGCAGGGCACCGCCATTGCTTACGGGTTAATTGGCGATTTGTTGTCCATTACCGGCGAATTTGAACGCTCCACGACGTGCATTGAAGAAAATTTGCGCCTCAGCCGCGAGTTAAACTATAAAAAAGGTATCGCCAAAGCCCTCAATACCTTGGGCGACAACTGGTATTATTTGGGTGATTTGGAAAAATCCATCTCCTTTTACAACGAAGCCATTGACTATTCGCGCCAAATGGGCAACCGCCTGGTGTTGGGGTATTCTTTGATCGAAAAAGGCCAGGTACACCTTCAAAAAGGAGAAACCGGCCCGGCAACCCTTTTGTACGAAGAAGGCCGCAACATTGCCATTGGTTTGGGTAACGGCGACCTCACCTTCGAGGCCGATATGCTGAAAGCCCGCATTTTTATGGCCGATGGTCGGCGCACCGAGGCGTTGAGCCTTTTGCAACAACTTTTACACCTGGCGCGGAACGAAAGAGAAGAAGCCGCCGTTAGTTTTGAAATCAGGAAAGTGGCCGACCACCCGACCAAACACCATTTGCGGGCACTGGAACTGTACCGCGACATGTACAGCCGTACGCCGCAGTACGTGTACAAAATACGGTTAGAAGCATTGCAAAGCGAATAAACAGGCGTGGGCGTGGTGCGTTTGGTCCGCACTTTTCGCTTCGATCATTACACAAGAGAAATGTCTAAGAAAAAGCAGAACGTAGAAATTTTTAATAAAAAAGCGTCGTATGAGTACTATTTTGTACAAGAATTTGACGCGGGCATGATGCTGACGGGTACCGAAATTAAAAGTATCCGGGCGGGCAATGCCAACCTTTCCGATGCCTGGTGTTTGCTGGAAATGGGCGAATTATGGGTAAAAAGTATGTTTATCGCCGAATATTCGCACGGGACCGACAATAACCACGAGACCCGCCGTTCGCGTAAACTACTGTTGCGCAAACCCGAATTGCGCAAATTAGAAAAAAAGTCCAAGGAAAAAGGTTATACCCTGATTCCGATTAAATTGTTTATCAATGACCGGGGTTTTGCCAAATTGCGCGTGGCGCTGGCAACCGGTAAAAAATCGTACGATAAACGCGAAGTGATTAAAGAGCGCGAAAATAAACGCGATTTGGACCGCGTAAAGAAAATTTTAAAAACCCGAGAAGCGTCGTAGTATGAACCGCACAATAGCCCATTTTTTTTCAGTAATTGGTCACCCGGTTTTTGTACTGACCTACGTATTATTCCTGATGTTGGCCATTAGCCCGTATGCTTTTGGCGTGGGGAATATGTTTGAGCAACGGGGCGTTTTGCTCCTGTTTGCGGTGTTTGTGTCCACGGTATTGTTACCGGTAGTGGGCATTGGCATGATGAAATCGTTGGGGATGGTACAAACCTGGCAATTATCGGACAAACAAGAGCGCATTGGGCCGTTTATTTTGTCGGGCGTGTTTTATTTGTGGTTGTTTAAAAACCTGTTATCGGGGGCGCAAACGCCCATTTTATACACGGCTTTTGTATTAGGTGCCACCATTTCGCTGTTTGTGTGTTTTTTTCTGAATATTTTTACCAAAATCAGCGTACACGCGGCCGGCATGGGCGGTTTTGTTTCGATGTTGATATTGCTGCCCTTTTCCTGGAATGAAGCCACCGAAATGGTGCCTTTTATGGGTATATTCCTGAGTTGGCCGGTGTTGATTGCGTTGGCGGTATTGCTGGCCGGAGCCGTTGGTACGGCGCGTTTAGCGCTTAGCGCCCATACCCCCACGGAGTTGTACCGTGGTTACGTGGTGGGTGCGGCGGCGGTGTTTTTTTCGGCGGGCTTGTTGTCCTAGTATCAAAATAACCCACCACCCATGATCAATTTCGCCATTATCGGCCCCGGCAAAATTGCCCGAAAATTCGCCGAAGACCTCCGTTTTGTGCCCGGCGCGCAACTTTTTGCCGTGGCTTCCAATACCCTGGCGCGGGCGCAGGAATTTGCCCAACAATTCAATTGCCCCCACGCTTTCGGCTCCTACGAACAAATGCTGGATTTTCCCGGCATTGACGTCGTGTATATCGCCACCCCCCACGTTTTTCATTACCCACACACGATGATGTGCCTGCGCAAAGGCCACCACGTATTGTGCGAAAAACCGTTCTCGATGCACCCCGACCAAACGCGGGAAATGATCGCCCTGGCGCGGGAAAAAAATCTTTTTTTGATGGAAGCCCTGTGGACGTTGTTTCATCCGGTGTACAATAAAGCCCTTGAACTGGCGCGTTCGGGAGCCATTGGGCAGGTACATTCGGCCAAAGCCGATTTTAGTTTTTTTGCCCCGTACAATGCCCAATCGAGGTTATTTTCGCCCCAATTAGGCGGCGGTGCGTTGCTGGATATCGGTATTTATCCCCTGTTGTTTTTTCAGGACCTGTTTGGTATTGCCCGCCCCGACGATATTCAGGCGGCCGCCACCCTCACCCGCGATGGCGTGGACGAAACCTGCGTTTTTACCATCCGGTACTCCGATCGGCAATTGGCGCTGGGCCATTGTTCCATTGCAGCCGATACGCCCGTGGAGGCCACCATTTACGGCAGCGAAGGCGAAATTCACCTGCACAGCCGGTTTCATCACCCCCAACAACTGACCATCCGACACTACCTTCACCAGGGTATTGAAACCGTGGAGATGCCCTACGAAGGATGGGGCTACCAATTTGAAGCCGCCCACGTGGTGCAGTGTTTGGAAAGGGGCCAAACCGAAAGCAACCGGATTCCCCACGCTTTTACCCAAGGGCTTTCCGAGGCGTTGCAGGTGATTTTGGACAAAATTGGGGTGCGGTATGCATAGTGCCCCGTCCGGCTTTAGCCGTTTACCAGTGTTGGGTCTTTTGCCCAAAATCTGAACACGCTGCGACGGGCAAAAATCCTATAATCCTGAAAATCCTGATTCAGACAATTTCACGGCTGGAACCTTACGCCTGTGTGTGTATGCCGGTTTTTATGAGTAACATTTTTAGGTAGCCTACTTAAAATGTATTGTAAGATATTTTGTAAAAATTATTTTTTTACATAAAGGTTGGTATATTTGCTGTTTAATTTCCTGAAACAAATCCAAAATCATGTCCAACAATAATTTTACTTTTTTCTCCCTTGGCGTATTACGGCTTGTTGCGCTGGGAGTAATGATTGTATTTATGGGAGTAAACAACAATCTGTACGCCCAAACAACCCTACAAATACCAGTTGCCGATTGCCAATCTGCTACTTTGGTGGATAGCCTCCAAAAGCAGCCCCCTTTAAATAGCCTTAATATTGGGAATCTTATTTTGATTAGTCAATATATTTTAGGGTTAAAATCCTTATCCAACTACCAACTTTTAGCCGCCGATGCCAATGCATCGGGGACCATTACGGCCTTTGATATTGCTGAATTACGAAAACTAATATTGGGCACTTATCAGACTTTGCCTAAAAAACACACGGGGTATTTTTTCGATAAAAAACTGCACAACCAAGCCAGTGAAAATGCCTTCTCATTTCCATTATTGGGAGATTCAATCAGTTACTCACATAGTCTCCCAGATAGTATGAGTATCAAATACCCCGAAGACCGCGACCAAACTCCGTGGGCGATGGCCACCCCGGCGCACCGGGGCCAAAAAGGAAGCGTTATCACCATTCCCGTGGTTTCCAATCGCTCCGGCAATATTCAGGGCTGGCAAATGGATTTGAATTTTGACCCGAATGTACTCGCCGTCGAGGAGGTGGAATGGCCCGCTCATTCGATGCCCCAACCCGAACATCGGGGCTGGAACCTGAATGCCGAAGGTAATATTCGGCTCATTTGGTGGGATGCCGTTGCACCTTTATCGGTGACAACCGGAGTGCCAGTGTGCCAGATTAAAGTGCGGTTGTTGCGGGACATCGCCGCCGAGTCGCCGTTGTTGCAACCCAACCGGAGCGAGGGGATTCCCAATTTGGTATTTGACCAAACGGGCAAGGAATTTGGACTACAATGGGAAAATATCCCGGCGGACTTGGTAAAATCGGCCCCGGTCAACACGCCCCGATTAGAGGTAGCGGTGTATCCTAATCCAACGCAGCGCCATTACCGGGTCAATATCCAGAGTCCGACGGAACAGACCGGAACAATAACAATATTGGACCTGAACGGGAAACCATTGTCGGAAAAAACAATAACCCTGAATACAGGTATCAATACCATAACATCCGCCCAATGGCCCGTGCCGTTGGCCCCCGGCACCTACACCATTCAGGTACAAACGGATAACGACCGTCAGCAAATTCGGTTCGTTCGGCTTTAAAATACTTTTTACCCCGCTCCCGCGCTGGTTTTGGCCAGCCGGGAGCGGTTTTAACAACATTCCCATGACACGTAAACTACTTCTTATTACCATTATTTGTTGCGCCACTGCGCACCCGCTCGCGGCCCAAAGCCGCTACCACGTCAACCCCACTGCCACAGGCAGCAATACCGGTGCCACTTGGGCGGATGCGTTTACCAACCTGCACGATGCGCTGGCACTGGCCTTAGCCGGGGATGAAATCTGGGTAGCCGAAGGAACTTATTATACTACGACCACCAATGACCGCGATGCGCATTTTGAATTGAGTTCGGGGGTGCGGTTGTACGGTAGTTTTGCCGGTACGGAACTGAACATTGAGGAGCGCGATTACGCGACGCACCCGACGGTATTAGACGGAGATATTGGGGTAGCGGGTGATAGTTTAGACAACAGTTTTAACCTGCTGTACCTGCACAATCCCGACGAAAACACCGTAGTGGATGGTCTGGTATTCAAAAATGGCCAAGCCGATAAACCCGGAGGTAGTTGGGGGCAATTGGGTGCTTCCGGTGCGGCCATTCTGATCATGGCGCAAAACGGGGTTGCTTTGCCCCAGATTCGCCACTGCGTGTTTGACAAAAACTATTGCAAAACGGATGGCGGTGCGGTATTTGTCAATGGCACGGGCAGCAACCAGATTGCTCCCCGGTTTTCGTTTTGTACGTTTACCCGGAATTATGCTTTTTTTAAAGGTGCGTGTTATTCGCAACAAGGTGGATATTCCAACAATCCGGGTAAGGCATTTGAACATTGTTATTTCACGGAGAATTTTTACCGGCTTGGCGGGTTGATTGATATAGAATGTATTGCGGACAAAGATCAGTTTTGGGTACAATCCTGTTTGTTTGAAAATAATAAAGCAAGTGTAAATAGCGGGAGTGTTTTGCGCGCCAATATTTTTAATATTCGAAAGGAGACGGATCTTGATTATTCTATCAAAATTAAAAATAGCAATTTCGTTGAAAATCCGATTTTTAATCCCGGATATTACTACATTATCTGCATGGACCCCGCACTATTAAATTATAATGACTTCAATATAGTGATGGATAGTTCTTTAATGATAAAAAATAATGGGTTAATCTTTTGGGAAGATATTGGATACAGTAATGCTCAAAATAGTTATTCAGATACAATAAGAAACTGTCTGTTTGATGATAATTTTTCAAGTAGTTTTATTATGCCATCTAAAAATGGATTATTATTTGATAATGTTGTTATTTTAAGTCTATTATATAATGGAATGAGACTGGTTTCTCCCGCCACCCAATACCATTTGAATAACATAGTCATTTTGCCTCGTGACACCATAACAAGGGTTGGGTTTTATAGTTTGGGACAACCCGCTAAGTTAGTTGTAACCAATTCGACCCTTAAAAACGTCAGGTTTAATGCATTTTCGGCTGATTCACTGCATATAGACAACACAATCTGGGACATAGACAATGTCTTTAATGTGCCTAATTTCAAATTAGCGAATTCCCCGGTAACCATACACCATTCGCTCATCAGTATTCCTCAACCCGCCTACACCTCCACGTGGACAATGAGTGATAACCTTTGGAACACCGACCCTAAGTTTGTGGCACCTGATTCCTTTGATTTACGGCTTCAACCCTGTTCTCCGGCCATCAACCGGGGGAATAATGCGGCGGTAATTGGCCCCACCGACCTCAACGGCAACCCCCGTATCCAAGGCGCAGCGGTGGACTTGGGGGCCTACGAATCCACGCCGCTGGGGCTGGCCGCCGCGCCCACCGTAGAACCCGCCTGCGTGGGCAGCACCAATGGCAGCGTGCTCTTTACACCCGAAAACGCCTGTTTGCCCTTGCAATTGCAATGGGCCGGACCGGTCACGGGCAGCGGCGCGAATATGACGGGTTTGGCCCCCGGCAACTATACCCTCACCGTCACCGACGGCAAAAACGATACCTTGTTGCTCACCCTCGAAGTACCGGTGAGTCCGGCCCCGGCGGCGAGTATCCAAACGACGCCGGTTTTGTGTGGTACCGCTATTGCCGGGTCGGCGACCCCGGTGGTAAACGGTGGGTTTCCGCCGTTTCAGTTCAACTGGAGCAACGGCAGCACCGACAGCGTGGCGATGGGATTGGTTTTTGGTGCCTACGCACTCACGCTCACGGACGCACGCGGTTGTACGGGCGTGGGCACGGCGCAGGTCAACCGCATGGGTATCCTTTCGGTGGATATTCAAACGGGCGAAATATCGTGCTACAATACCAACGACGGCCAAATCGAAATCCAACCCGCCAACGGTTTACCACCGTTTGAATGGACCTGGGCGACGGGCGAATCTACGGGTGTACTCACGGATCTGGGCGCGGGTGTGTACTCCGGTTACCTGACCGACAGCCTTGGTTGCGCCATTTCGTGGAATATTGCGTTTTCAGCCCCCGATACGTTGCGGGCCAACGCCACCGTGACTTCTGCGACTGGTCCGAATTTGGCCAACGGCAGTATCGCGCTGGCCCCCACGGGCGGCACGGGTAATATCGCGGCGCAATGGAGCACGGGTGCCACCACCCCAAACATCGGCGGTTTATTGCCGGGAACTTACATCGTTACCCTCACCGATGGCAACGGCTGTACCCGTTCGGAAACGGTATTGGTGGATTGGACGGTGGGCAGCACCGAACCCTGGGCGGCGAACGTGCGGGTATTTCCGGTTCCGGCGGTGGAGCGGATCCATTGGTCGGGCATCACGGCGGTCCGGGCGCGATTGATTGCTGCCAACGGGGCAGTAGTACGCGACCAAATCGGTGGGGCTTATTCGATACCCGTTAGCGACGTACCGGCGGGCTGGTACACCTTGGAACTGACGAGTGCAGATGGGGTGTATCGGGCGCGGGTGTTGGTGCGGGGGGGACAGGGGGATTAGGATTGGGGAAATGGCTGGTTCGTTACGTGTTTTTTTAATGTCGAACACCGAATTTTTGAACATCGAACATCGAACATTTGAACATCGAACACCGAAGTATTATGCTTATGAAATAGCCTCTTTTCTGACTGTTTTTAGGGGTTGATTTGACCAACATTGGGGCGACAAATAAGTAAAAACACCTTAACAGTCCAGCCACTTTGCGCTGTGAAAACGTATGAAGTTTGGACTTGCTTGCTATTTATGACCTCGGCTGAGGTCGCACATAAGTGGCTTTTATTTGCCAAATGACACCAATGTGCGACCTCAGCCGAGGTCATAAAATATTGATTATCAATTCATTGCTACCAATATGCGACCTCTCCGAGGTTAATGGGAAGCGACTGGATAGTTAGGGTTTTTCCGATTTGAAAGGATTGGAAGGATAAAATCCTGTAAACCCTGGTTCCGACAATTTCACGGCCGGAGCCGTTCGCCAGCACGGGCGTACGAATAACTTTTACCCATCCGATTTCACCCATTTTAGCCACCGACTTTGGCCTTTTTCGTCCATTAAATGCAATAAATGCACGCCGTTGGGCAGTTTTTCGCCCAAAATCATGATTTGTGTCGCGTCTTTTTCCCAAGAACCTTGTAACGTTACGCGGCCATCGGGGGTGAGGAGTTGCCATTGCCCACCTGACTCGGCGGGTAACCGGAAAAGCACCATTGTGTTTTCCCGCGATGGGTTAGGACTGAGCGTAACGGCATGAAGTCCGGTCGCCGGGTTGTTCTGGTCCGAAGTGCTGGCGTACACCGATACGACCTGCACGCAATCTCCCGCGTCGGTGATGGTCACGGTGTAATAACCTTCCGGCAAATTAAACGCCGTGGCGCCACTCTGGTTACCGGCGTTCATGTCCCATTCAAAGGTGTATCCTGGCGTTCCACCGCTGCAAAAAATGGTGACGTTGTAGTTGTTATTGAACTTTTCGGAGGTGTACGAAATTTTTAAAATGCTATCCGGCTCGGTCACGGCGGGCACCTCGAATACTTTTAAACACCCTTCATTATCCTGCACCGTTACGCGGTAATTTCCGGCGGCTAACCCGCTGATATTGGCCGTAGTGCCGCCATTGCTCCAAAAATAAGACAAAGGCAGGTTGCCACCGGCAATACCCACTTCAATGGCACCGGTTTCGGCAAATTTACACGCCACCGGAACCACCGAATAAGACCCCAAACTCATGGGATTGGGCGGCGGTTGCAGGGTCCAGGTTTGGATAGTGCTGCACCCTTGCTGGTCGGTGAGGGTGAGGCCGTACGTTCCGGTCAAAAGATTGGATACATCAGAACTATTGCCCGAAATACTCCAGGTGTATTGATAACCGGGATAACCGCCCGTCCCGGTGGTGAAAATGGCCCCGCTGCCGTCGTTACAGACGTCCTGACGCACTTCATCGGTGATAATGGCCAAGGCTGTTTCCGGCTCGATCAGGAGTACCGCCGCCGAAACGGTGGTGCAGCCGCGTACATCGGTTGCGGTGACGGTGTACACCCCGGCGATTAAATCCGTGGCGGGCGTACCGGTGGTGCCGTTCGACCAGGCGTAAGACAACGGAGGAACACCACCCACGGCCGTTGCGGCAATGACACCGGTTGCCGCGCCTTTGCAGGCAATGGGGGCCGGTGGCGGGGTTTGGATCAACACGGGAGGGGCTTCTTCCACCAAAAACGGCCCGGCAGAGCGGAAACATCCGGCGGCATCGGTAACGGTAACCTGGTACTGCCCGCCCGCGAGTGGCCCGGCAACGTCGGTATCTGAACTGATATTGGCGTGTAAACCCACCGGTGCCGACCACGAATATTGGTACGGCGCAGTGCCGTTGAGCACTTTTACGGTTAATGCCCCGTCGTCGCCGGAATGGCAGGAAACGGGTTGATATTGGGCCAATTCAACCGAAAAATCTTGTTTTTTGTCCAAAACAACCATGCTATCGTACACCGTCAAACAGCCAGATTGGTCAAAAATGCTAACGCTGTATTGGCCCGCCGGAGCGTTGAACAGGGTAGCCGTGGTGGCACCGCTGCTCCATTGGTAAGCATACGGTTGCGCACCGCCGTTCACCGACAGTACAATGCGGCCAAAGGGCGCACCCAGGCAACCAATGTGCTCAATGTAGGGCGTTACCGACAAGGGTGGTGGTTCCGATACAATAATGTCCAAGATCCCGGCCTGGCAGCCATTGGCGTCGGTGGTGATGAGGGCGTAGTTGCCGGCAACGGCCGCGTCGAGGTCTTCGGTGGTGGTGCCGTTATTCCACAGGTAGGTGTAAGGAGCCGTTCCGCCCGCAGTGACAATATCGGCGGCACCGGAAGGGGTACCGTGACAGGGTATATCCACCACTTGCACCACGCTGAGCGACAAGGGCTGAGCGGGCTGGGTAATGTGCAAAAGCGTATCGGCCGCGCAACCCAGCGCGTCAATCACCTCAACGAGATATTCACCGGCCATCAGGAAATTTTTGGGAAAAACCGCATTTTCACCGTTCATTGTTAAGGAAGCGATGTTGTTGGTGCTCGATAACGAAAGGTCAATACTCCCGGAATTTCCGCCAAAACAGGCCACGGGTGCCACGTTTGTTTCCAAAAACTGAATAACTTGTGGGGCGATCAGTGTAAATTCGGGGCTTTCGGCGGTACAACCGTTGGCGTCCGTTACCGATACGGCGTAAGTGCCATCTTCCAAATTTTGCAGCGCGGCCGCGTTGGCACCATTGGTCCAGACTAATTGGTAATTGCCCGCTCCACCGTTGACCTGCACGGCCAAACTACCGTTGGTTTTTCCCGCGCAGGTGGGATTTTGGGCATTAATCAAGGTAATTTGCAAGGCCGAGGGCTGCGCCACCGTAAACGTTTGGGTGGCCGGACATTGTTGAGCATCCACCACGGAAACCGTGTAGGTGCCCGCCGCCAGACTACCCGCTTGAAGACCAAATTCCCCCGTGCTCCATTCCGTAAAATATGGCCCCACTCCTCCCTGCACGTCAAGGCTAATGGTTCCGTCGGTGCCGCCGAAGCAGCGAACGGGCGTGATTTGTCCCGTTGTTTGCAGGGGGGCCGGAGTGGTCACCACCAAAGGCGCAGAAACGGCGGTGCAGCCGTTGGCATCGGTGATGGTGACGCGGTAGTTGCCCGCGCTCAGGCCGGTGCGGTCGGCGTTGGTTTGCAAGTCGTTCCAGAGGTAACTGTACGGTGCCGTGCCGCCGGTGACGGTAAGGTCAATGCCGCCGTCGCTGTTGCCGTTGCACCGCACCGCACTGATTTTATTGGTTAATATTTGAAAAGCCGCCGGAGCGGTAATTTTTAGATCCGGGATAATTTGTTGGCAGGCGCCGTCGGTAATGGTGACGGTGTACGTACCCGCCGGAACCGCCGTTAAAGCATTGGTGGTGGCGCTGTTGCTCCACAAAAACGCGGGGGTGGTGCCCTGTGCCGTTACGCTGATACTGCCCGTTCCACCGGGGCAAGTCGGCTGGGTAATGACCGGGGCCGAAACGGTTAATCCCGGCGCGTTGAGGACAAAAGAGGGCAATACCATCGAACAACCCAACCCCGTGGCATCGGTGACGGTAACGCGGTAACCGCCTTGGGTGAGTCCGCCAATGGTTCCGCCCCCGGCCGGAACACCCGTGACGGTGCCGGTGGTTTGGTTGGGACCCGACCATTGGAAGGTATAAGGCGCATTACCATCGAGGGCCTGAAGCGAAATACTGCCGTTGTTACCACCGCAGAAACCTACGTTTTGCACGGCGGTGACGTTGGTTTGGGACACGCCCGGCAAAGAGGTAATTTTAATGGCATCTTTGCCGGTACAGCCATTGGCATCGGTGATGGTAACGGTGTAGGTAGTTGTGCTAAATCCGGTACCATTGGCCGTTATTTGGACGTTTTTTTGAAAAAAACCATTGCTCCATTGGTAATTTAAAGGCGTGTCGCCCGAACCAAAGGTATTTAATTCAATGGTTTTTCCTTTGCACAAAGCCAAACTGTCGCCATTGGTGATTTCTACAAAAGGCAAATCGTGTACGGTAATGCCCACGACAATAACGTCGGCGCAACCGTTATTGGCCAATTTTTGCGCGTACACAAACGTATTGGCCATCGGAGTAATGGCCCCGCCGTTGATTTGGTTCGACGGTGACACCGGCCAGGCATTGTGAAAAGTCAGGATGCCGGGTGTTTGCGCAATATCGTTGATTTGTAAACTGTTGAACAATAGACTCGTACCAAAACAAATTTCGGGCGCAAGGCCCAGTTTCAGGTCGGGTTTTTCGAGCAAAAGAACACTCACCGGCGTACGCGCACTCGCGCAGCCGCCCGTGGCAAAACTATCCACGACCCACACGTTGAGGTTATTTTGAACGTTGAACACCGTTAAATCCGTCCCCGTGGCGAGCAATTGCCCACCCGTGGGGGCATCGAACCAAAAATATTGCCCCAAGGCCGGCGTACCAATGCTCAACTCCGCTGCTTCGCCCCGACATACCGAGGGCGCGGCGAGCACAACGGGCGTGGGAATAAAGTTATCATCGGCGCTACCGTTGCAGTTATCATCTATGCCGTTGCAGGTGATTTCGGTGGCATTGGGGTGGATGGCGGCGTTGTTATCGTTGCAATCGCCCGCAATGGAAATGTACCCAACCGGCGCCGTTGGCGAACAACTTATAATGCGGTTGGTGGTACTGCCAAACCCGTCGGCATCGGCATCGCGGTAAAAAAAGTAATCGGGGGTACCGGCGGGTGTTGCGCCGTAAAACACCAGGTTATCGAGCGCAATATCGCCGTAAGCCCCAAAAACGCCCGTGGCCGTGAGTTGGAACAACGCCGTTTGGCCGTCGTAAGCGGCGAGGTTTACAAATTCGCGCCGCCACTGTTTGCCCCGGTTGCCGCTCCAGGTTTGGATGGTTTGCCAGGTTTGGCCGCCGTCGGTGCTGCCTTCGAGGGATAAACTGCCCATTTGCCCCAATTTGGTATTCATGTAAATATCGAGGGAAAAATGGCAAGGTGGGCCAGCCGGGGCCGAAATATCGAGGCAACGGGTGCGCAAAATGGCTTTTTTACCGTTGGCCCCGGACGGCGTGCAGGAATTTCGGAAAAATAAATAGTTCCCACTCCCGCCGCTGGCCGCCGAAGGCCCCGCCGTTGGCCAGGTGATTCCCGCGCCGCTGCGGATTTTCCATTCGTAATCGTCGCCGGGCATATTTTGCCAAATACCGGGCAGCGGACAAGGATCGGTGCAGCCCGTTGGGCAGGTATTTAAATTGTCAAAAGATTCACTAATCGCCGCCGGACACACCGTAAAAAAGGTGGCCGGGGCCGAAAAACCGCTCCAAACACCACTGGGCGCGCAACGTTGGCGCACAAAAACATCGTATTGTTGTAACGTCGCGAGGTTGTACAGGGTCAAGGGCTGCGGCGTACTGGCGTCTACCAAAAGGGTCGTTCCACTCGTTTCGGGGGTAAATCCTTTGGGGCCATATGCGATTTCGAGGGTATCACCTTGCAAACCGCTGGTATCCCAGGCGACGTCCACGCCGTTAATTTGTACATTGGACAAGGATAAAGCGGGTGGAGCGGGGCACATGGCGGCTTCAAAAATGAGTTGAACCAACCGCAATTTACCCGTATGGTTGAGTTTGCTGTCGCAAATTTCCAATTGCCAAAGTCCGTTGGGGTTTTGATCGTTATGAAAACCGGAAAGCGGGTTCAATGCCCGCCAAAAACCGGTAATATTATCTTGTTCGGCGGCGGCACTCAGCAAAGGAGCGCTGGCGTCGTCGGTGAGTTCGAGGTATTGGCCGCAGTTGCCGTTTCCGGTCGGGTTACCGAGGTTTTGGTCACCCGCATTGAGGCCACCTACCACTTGTATGCGCGTACCATCGGGGCTGTGCAACCACATACGCAGGTCCGACCGCCACGGATGCGATAACACCAAACGCAGGCCTTTGATAAATACATTGGTGCCCAATTGGTTGCCGGGCGCGTTGTGGGTATGAATGGTAAAAAACTGGCTGGTGGTGGAACAGGTGGTGTCACGCAGGGTAAAATCGAGGGGACAAGGCCGTTCGTTGTTGAGTTGAGTGGCAAAAGTCCGTTGCAACGACCACAAACTAAAACCGCCGCTCGTGCACACGGTGCGCACGCGAAATTTGTATTGTTCGCCGGGAACGAGTGCCGAGAGCATAAACGGCGGATCGCCCGGAATGGCGTGCGTAGGTACGCCCGTAAAAGATTCATTCACCCGTCGCAACTCCAGTTCGTAGGCATCGCCCACGTCGGTCCAGGTGAGGGTGGCCGTAGAATCGGTTACCTGGGCCACGGCGAGCAGTGAAGGTGCTACGCAATTTGCCCGCAATACCAGCGGACTTGCAATCAGTACAAAACAAAAAATAAGCAGACGATACATTTGAATGAGGTAGTTTGGCCGAAATGCGCCGGGATTAATCTAAGTAGTTTTTAAAAACGCCACGATGGTTTAAAATATTCCATTGCGGCAAAATCATTTCATCAGGGTCGTGACGTGCGCCGAACGGGGTGGTGGCGGTACACCACGGTGGCAAAATCATTTCTTTAGGGCCGTGACGTGCGCCGAACGGGGTTCGGCGATACAGTGACGTTGCAATAATCAAGCCAAGATTTTTGCCAGGAAGCCCATAAAATACCAAAGATTTTGTAATTTTGCCGCCCATTTTGAACAAGCACACACGATGATATTACCAATATATGCGCTGGGGCAGCCTGTGTTAAAAAAAGTTGCTGAACCCATTACGCCTGATTACCCCGAATTGTCCGTTCTGCTGGAAAATATGTGGGAAACCATGTACCACGCCGACGGAGTGGGGCTGGCCGCACCACAGATTGGCCTCAGTATTCGCCTTTTTTTGGCCGATACCACGCAAGTAGAACGCAAAACAGTGCGCGAAAACGACGAGCCTCTTAAAAAGGTGTTTATTAACGCCCAAATAATTGAAGAAACCGGCGATACCTTCTCGTACGAAGAAGGCTGCCTGAGCATCCCCGATATTCGCGGCGATGTGGAGCGCGATTCTATTATTCGCATCCGCTGGCAGGACGAAAATTTTGAACACCACGAGGCCACTTTCAACGGTATTAACGCCCGCGTTATTCAACACGAATACGATCACTTGGAAGGCATTTTGTTTACCGAGCGGTTAAAACCTTTGAAAAGACGCCTGATTCAACGCAAATTAGAGGCCATTAAAACCGGAAAAGTGCGCACCGAATACAAAATGCGTTTCTTTAATGGACGGTCTTAATCTCTTCGACCAAATTGCCGAAGCAACGGCGTATTTGCGCACCATCACCGATTTTCAGCCCCACACCGGGATTGTATTAGGAACGGGATTGGGTCGTTTGGCCGACGATATTGTACCCGTTTGCGCGGTACCGTACGCGTCCATTCCGCATTTTGCCCGCAGCACCGTCGAGAGCCACAAGGGTCAACTTATTTTTGGGCACCTCGAAGGGCAACCCGTGGTGGCTATGGCGGGCCGTTTTCACTGGTACGAAGGCTGGTCCATGCAACAGGTGACCTTTCCCATTCGGGTACTGAAAGCCTTGGGCGTGGAACAAATCATCATCACCAATGCTTCCGGTGGGGTAAATCCGCATTTACAAAACGGCGATTTGGTGATTGTGCGCGACCACATCAATTTGTTGCCGGAGAACCCGCTGCGCGGCCCCAACGACGAACGCCTCGGGCCACGGTTCCCCGACCTTTCCCAAACCTACGATGCCACTTTGCGCCAACGCGCATTAGACATTGCCCGCGCCAACGGCATTCGGGCCACCGAAGGCGTGTATTCGGCGCTGTCCGGCCCCAATTTGGAAACCCCTGCCGAGTACGCCATGTTGCGCGGTTTGGGGAGCGACTGCACCGGCATGTCTTCCATCCCGGAAGTACTGGTCGCCCGGCACAGCGGCCTCAAAGTGCTGATGATTTCGATGGTGACCAACGTCGCTTTTCCGCCCTCGCGCATTCGAGAAACGACGGTGGATGAGGTCATTGCCACCGCCATGGCCGCTGAACCGGGGATGAGCACCGTTATTAAAGGCGTTTTGGCGGTTCTGCCAAAATGACACCATCCGCCGAAGGGCATAAAAATTGCAGCAAGGGGAGCAGGCTAATTTAATGCAACAATTTTTTAAAAAAATATTTTCCATGCAGGAAAAAGATCAAATAACAACGGAACCAAACGCCGATCAGGACGTTACGGAAACAAATATGGCAACTGAACAGGACAACACTGGCCAAAATGACAGCCCCGAAACGGCTGACAACAATGAGGCATTGGCAGAATTACAAAAACAATTGGACGATGCCAAGGCAAAATACCTGTACCTCGCCGCCGATTTTGAAAATTACAAACGCCACACCGCCCGCGAGCGCGTGGAAATGATTCAATCTGCCGGTCGCGATATTTTGTCGTCGTTGTTACCGGTATTGGATGATTTTGAACGCGCCCAGAAAAACGGCGGTCTCAGCGAAGGTATGGTGCTCATTCACAACAAATTGGTGAATACCCTGCGTGGCAAAGGGCTTCAGGTGCTGGACCTCAAACCCGGTGATGCCTTTAACCCCGATCAGCAGGAGGCCGTAACCGAAATTCCCGCTCCCAACGAAGAACTAAAAGGCAAAATTGTGGATGTGCTGGAACCCGGATACCTGTTGGGCGAGCGCATGATTCGCTTCGCCAAAGTAGTTACCGGAAAATAATTGACTCAAAGGCCGCCCGCAAACGGTGGCACTTTATCTAATAGTTATGGCAAAACGAGATTATTACGAGGTACTTGGCGTCGCAAAAGGGGCCAACGCTGATGATATAAAAAAGGCTTACCGCAAAAAAGCCATTGAGTTTCACCCGGACAAAAATCCGGGGGATAAAGCCGCCGAGGAGAAATTTAAGGAGGCTGCCGAAGCGTACGACGTATTGAGCGACGACCAAAAACGCGCCGCTTACGACCGTTATGGGCACGCCGGGGTTGACAATATGGGCAGCGGGCCACGCGGTGGCGGTGGTTTCCAGGGCATGGATTTTGAGGATATTCTCCGCCGGGCGGGTTTTGAAGAAGATATTTTTTCGCAATTTTTCGGCGGTGCCGGTCGTCGGGGCGGTGGTGCCGGTCGTTCACAGGGCGAACGCGGCGGTAATTTGTCCATTCGGGTAAAAATGACCTTAGAGGAGATTTCCACCGGCGTTGATAAAAAAATTAAGGTAAAAAAGCAGGTCACCTGCAATACGTGCAGCGGATCGGGGGCCAAAGACTCGTCCAGTACCAGTACTTGTACCACCTGCCGGGGTTCGGGTATGATTAATCGCATTGTACAAACGCCTTTTGGGGCCATGCAAAGCGCTACCCAATGCCCCACTTGCAACGGTTCGGGACAAACCATTAAAAACCCGTGCAACGTGTGCAAAGGAGATGGCCGCGTGTACGGTGAAGAAGTGATTGACATCAAAATTCCCGCCGGGGTGAACGACGAAATTCAGTTGTCCATGTCGGGGAAAGGGCACGCGGGCGCCAAAGGTGGTTATCCGGGCGATTTGATTATTGGCATTGAAGAAATACCACACGAGGAATTTGCCCGCGACGGTCAAAATATCATTTACGAGTTATTCCTCAATATCGCCGATGCCGCTCTCGGTGCGCAGGTGGAAGTACCTACCCTCGACGGCAAAGCGCGGATGAAAATACCACCCGGCACCCAATCCGGCAAAGTTTTGCGGCTTCGGGAAAAAGGTTTGCCCCGCGTACAAAGTTACCAGCGCGGCGATCAATTGATCCACGTCAACGTGTGGACACCCAAAAAAGTGACCGACGAGGAGCGCAAATTATTGGAAAAACTAAAAGATATGCCCAATTTTAAGCCCCAACCCGAACGCGAGGACAAAGGCTTTTTTGATAAGTTGAGAGATATGTTTGGCGGGTAATATCCGCTATGGTATCCGTAACAAACCCTGATCCGTTGGATTGGGGTTTGTTGTTTGTGGGGGGGAGGTTAAACTCCTCATACACCAATTAAATCAGAATGGGTTGTGCGGGTTCTCCGCTTAGCAAAACTAATATTTGTTGACTTTTTTGGGTTAGTTCAACAATAACTTGGCTCAGGTATTCATTTTTAAGCGCTAGATTTTTCATTTCTTCTTGTAAGTGGAGTAACTCTTGTCGCGTTACAACTTCTTCACTGATTTGTTTTTTTAGATCCGGGTTAAATAAGTCCTCAACGCTAACATTAAGAGCCTCCGCAATTCGGATGGCCAATGTTGAATTTGGTTTTAGGGTTCTGGTGCCGTTTTCAATTTTACTTAAAACCGGTTGAGACAGCCCGGGTACAGAATTGGCAAGCCCTTGTTGGGACCAGTTTTTTTCGTACCGCAATTTTTTAATTGAGTTGAGAATACTATTCATATAATTAATTTTTTTATTATATTTTAAATTATTAATAATAATAAAATTTTTATAAAAATAATATTATTATATTTTAATTAAATTAAATTTATTATGATAATTCACTATCCCCAAGTACTGTATTCGTTTATCATATTTTTGTTGTATAAGAATCCTCGGAATGTAAAGAGATAAGACATAACCTATGTAATTTTCGGCATCAGTCTTTTAATTTTTGTTTATAGTGATAGAGCTTACTCGTAGGTTGAATACTACTTTACCTGTGTTATTGATTGTAAAGTACAGTTTTAATTCGCTTTGAGGCCACATTTGTAATGCTGGAATAGAATAAACCGAAACAAAGGTTATTTTCTAATACTGCAAGACCTTTAAAATAATAATTGTTGTTTTAAGCGCAGTTATATCTTCTGGATTTTGGCGGAAGGGGTATCTTTCTTTATATTAAGAGCATATTTTGTTTCTTCATTAGATGCCGGAAGCACCAAATCATTTCTTGAAACTAAACTGCCCTACTTAAACGTTCGCTATTTGTACATTCGGAACCCAGAAACCATCATATCCCTTACAGGGATATAAATGGAGGAGTAATATTACAGGCAACAGTAGCGTTACTTTATGAGATTTTGAGTTGAAAATTTCGTAGAAATCCATGGTGTTTTTTGCTTTGTGATGTAAAAGAATTTAATGCCACAAATTTACTATCTCCTTTTATACAAAATGTTCGCGCATTTGTGGATTTCTGCTTTTTTGTTTCCATCTTTGCCGGAAAATCATCAATCTCAATACTCATTTCTCCACGATTCATGGAAATTACTGCCACCGAACAAGTACAACAAACTTTGTTTAGACTGATAATGGTCCAAATGGGCGAAAAAAAAGCCCTCCCCGTTTTGTGCGAAGTCTTGTCACTTAACAAAAGCGCGGTCTATAGCCGGATCAACGGCTCCAAAACTTTAAGTTTAGAAGAATTGCTGATACTAATCCAGCATTTTCAAATCAACAGCGAGCTTGTGTTTGCTTCGCAATCTCAGGAAGGCTATTTCAGGATGCAGGCTCTTACACGGCGCGTGCGTTCGGGACGGGAATTTATGAGTAATATTGACGCCCATTTTCGGCAGTTGAGTAAGTTGCCTGGTCTTCAACTCTGGTTTTCTACCGATGAATTGCCTTTTTTTTATTGCCTTAATTTCAGAGAACTGGCCCTGTTCAAATTATTTACTTACGCCCGCATCAACTGGGAATTGCCTTATACTGAGAAGATACGATTCGATCCCGATACTTTTCCCGAACGCGAATTATACGATGAACTTATGCGCCCAATCGGACAAGGCTATGCTGCTCTTCCAAGTATTGAGTTTTGGACCGATGATATTTACTACAATATTGTAAAACAGATACACCATTTTACGGCTACGGGCCAAATCGCTAGCCCAGTTGTTGCACAAGTACTTATAGAGCAGTTAAATGCGCTCTGTGAACACCAATATAATATGGCAAAGGAAGGCGTTAAGTGGTTGGCCAGCCAAAAAGGGCCCCATAACAATGCGCTTTGTGGTAAATTTGAGTTGTATCATAACATCATGGCACCCAGTAATATTACCATTTTAGCAGAAAGCAGCCAGCACAGCGGGGTTTATTCCATATTCGATGACCCCAATTTCCTATATAGTACCGATCCCTCATTTGTTGGCTATACACAACAATGGATGCAAAATATCCGGCGAAACAGCGTGAAAATTAGCGAAGAAAGCGAACACCTCCGCAGAATTTATTTCAATCGCCTGAACAGTGCTATCTCTAATCCGGCATGATTTTTCTTGTCATTTGGCAGGACAGGAATGATTTTAAATCAAAAAATATGCTGGCTTGCCACACAAAATATCGTGAAAATATGAACTGCTTTGTTATCTCATCTTTGTGTACTCAAGATGCAGGCACCGAAATGAAAGATAAATTTTAAAAGTTAATATGATTTATATAAAATAATTAATTAAATAAAATTTTATGAAACAGAATTTAAAGGTTGGTAAAAAATTAACACCTTAGTTGTCTTTGTCATAAAATATGACAGATTTGGTTATAACCTATGACCATTTTGAGATGCGTAAATGAAAGCAATGGGTATACATTTGCACCATCAAAATATTTCTTTGCCAGAACAAGAGATTAATCTCCTGTTCGTAAATTAAATTATACAAATGAATTTCAGAACACTATCCTTTCTTTTATTTTTTTCGTCACTGTCCATTAGTATTTGGTCACAACCCATCAACAACTACGTTAAAGACGTGGTAATGCCGTCGCCAACGGCTACCTCTTTCGGGAAATTTGGGGAAATTCCGGTAAGTTATCATACAGGGGTACCTAATATTAGTATTCCAATTCATACTGTGACAAGCGGGCCTTTATCAGTACCTATTTCTCTGAGTTACCATGCTGCGGGTATCAAATCCGCCGAAGTCTCAAGTTGGGTAGGTACTGGTTGGGCATTGCAAACAGGTGGGCATATATCACGCGCTGTTATGAATGTTGAAGACGAAAATACAGGTAGAAACGGATATTACGACTACGGAATAAATCTACCCAATTCAGCAGAAATTTCCAATCCACAAAAACTTTCCGCGGCGGCAGGCTTTTTAGATTCAGAACCAGACATGTTTACGTTTAGTATTCCCGGATATTCGGGTAAATTTCTTTTTGATAAAAATAAAATCCCTTATATTGTACCACGACAAGACCTGAAAATCATTACAGAGGCTAACTTTAATTCATTTACAATTATTGACCCAAATGGGATTAGATATATTTTTGGTAAAGACGGTACAAAAACGGCCTATGAGACAACAACGGTGGCGGGTAATTCGTATCGTAGTGGTTGGTTTTTACTCAAAATTGAAACACCCGACCAAAAGTTCAATATAGTATATGATTATTCATCGGAATTTTATGCGTTTAAACAAATTTCATCTTGCAAATTTGAATACATTGAGTGTGGAGGGACACAACAAACTACAAGTTGTTCCGGTGGAAATAATATTGCCGGGACAAAGTTTGGTTTTGTTCATTTATCGTCTCAAAGATTGACAAAAATTACCGGCAATATTGATGTTGTTGATTTTACTGCAAATACAACCAGAATTGACTTAGATCATTTTGAATTAAATACAAACAATGCCTTGCCAAAGCGGCTCGATGAGATTTCAATTTCATCAGGAGCAAGTGTATTGTGTAATAAGTACAAACTAGTGTATGATTATTTTGAAGACTCCTCCTCTCCTCAATGTCAAGGGGGATCATTGTTTTCAACGGCACATTGCAAAAAACTGAGACTGCTTTCTTTAAATACTGAATCTTGTACCGCGAATGAAGTTATTAGTCAACCACATACATTTACGTATAATGGAAACAATGTTGATAACCTTTTATCGAAAAGAATAGATCACTGGGGGTACCAAAACGGCGCAACCAGTAATGATAATGATGACGTATTAGTACCAACCCAAACGGCTAGTTTTGTATATCCCTGGGTATCTGACGTAGTTAGAGAAAGTGACGAGACGAGTATGAAAAAAGGTGTATTAACAAAAATTACTTACCCCACCGGCGGAAATACCAGTTTTGATTTTGAAGCAAATAGAGTATTAGGACCTGGTTCTACATCTTATCAGCCACTGCTTCCATCTGTACTGACAAATTGCTCTTATGCATATAATAATACCGATTGTTGTAGTTCCAATTTAAATTCGCCTTCAACTAATTACACCTTTTCGAATGTAAATGATATTAGTGAGGGATATTTTAAGTTAAAGTTCTCTAATTCAAACTGTCAAAGTATTGGTAACGGTAATATTCCATCTACCCCTTATGGCATCTGGGTGGTTGCAGTTGAAGTACGTGCAGTCGGAAACCCCCAAATTCTGGGTTTGTATACATTTAATATACAACCCACAACGAATCCTAATTACATCGCAGAAACTAGTCTCATCCCTTTATCAACGCTATATGCAAGCCTTAATCCGAATGTACAGTATTCATTTACATTAGTAGTATCGGGGGGTAAAGGGGAATTTAGTCTTTTCAAACGCGTATTTGGCCCTCCAACTGCACGAGTTGTTGGGGGACTCAGGGTTAAAACCATGACTAATTCGGACGGGGTAAACACCTCTAATGATATTATCAGAACCTATGAATATACGACGTCAGGTAGTTCAACAACACCAAGTGGTAAGCTTTATTATGAACCATTTTATCTTTCATATCACCAAGGTTCTGCTAACATGTCGGGCGGGCCTACTGGTATGGGCTACACCTATTTAGGGATTTCCTCATCTTCAGTAGTGCCGCTTAGCACTTTGGATGGTTATCATATATCATACGAAAGAGTCGTTGAATCCTTTAACGGGAATGGTAAAAATGAATATTTTTTTAGGGTTTCCGTCCCATACAATCCTCCATTTGGCTCATTTCCATTGCCTCCCCAAGGTGCGCTCTCCGATGCAGGAGCCATGATATCTTCAAAAACATATTCATCCACCAATGCAGAAATTAGTAGTCAGGTACTTCAAAACGAATACGCTGGTGGAACAATATCAATGCCAGCCAACATGTTTTCAGCAAGGGGGATATCTATGCAATGTACTCCAGGCCCGTTGCTTATACCTGTATTAACATATTACCAGCATAAAACATTTTTTGCGCCGCGCCCAACGAAAGTAACTTCTACAATTGATGGTGTCGTGACAGAGAAAAATTATTCGTACGACGCAAGTAATTTATTTTTAGCACCGCGCTCGGAATGGACTGTCAACTCTGATGGTAAACAAACCCGTATGCAGTATAAATACGTGCATGACCTTTCAGCCGGTTCTATTAAGCAGTATTTATTGGATAAAAATATGATCGCAGAACCTTACGAAGTGAATATTTTTGTTGGTGGTTCAAATGGAACTGGAGGAACTCAAACCAATGGTACACGTACAACATTTGCGTCCTTTAATAATGCCGGAACCTTTGTGAGCAGTACAAGTTGTGCAGCAGGAGATTTTGTACGCCCCCGTGAATACGCCAATTTTGAAATGACCTATGTAGGCTCATCGGCCTCTACATTTGGGTGGGATACGCGCGGTACCATGAATAGTTATAATGCATTAGGATTACCGGCCTCGTTTACATTGGCGAATTGGTTAGCCGAAACTTATTCATGGACCACGACGGGCTTATTACAAAGTAAAACGTATAATGGTTACGTCACCGAAGTAAATTATCATTCGGGGACAAAATTACCATCCAAAATTAAACAACCAGACGGGCAGGAAATATGGTATGACTACGATCAATTAGGCCGATTGACCAAATCTTGGGCAAGACCAACAACTGCCAATTCAAAAACAAGTGCCAATATTGTTAGTGAATACGAGTATCGCTACAAAGGGCAGACAACTCCACCAAATCCGTTCGCGGAAAACTACATCAAAACGACAACTACTTTCTCATCGGCCCCTACTGGTGGTGGTACCAGTGGTTTGACGAGCCGTGAGTCGGTTCAGTATTTTGATGGCTTGGGCAGAGGATACCAAACTGTTAACCGAAAACAATCCCCGGCCCAAAAAGATGTTGTTATGGCTGTAGAATACGATAAATGGGGCAGAACTATCAAGAGTTATAACCCTATCGAATCGGTAAATAATACGGGGGCGAAATTAAGTTCAATACCAGCCGGTACACCTTTCGCGTTAACTGAATATTACGCAGACCCACTCAATCGCCTGTGGAAAACTACTCCACCATCGTGGTATGCCACCACAATGGCTTATTCGGCCAATATTGCCAATGAAGTTAAACTTGACCACACGGCCAATACATCTTATGCGGCGGGGGCATTGTCTAAAACAACCGTCACTGATCCCGACAATAAACAGGTCATTACTTACAAAGATAAAAAAGGACGCACCATCATGGTGCGCCGTACAAATACCGCCAATGCTGGCCCCGCTGATACCTATTATATATATGATGACAAAGATCGCACTAATAAAGTAATTCCGCCGGGTTCTACTTTTGCCAGTACCACGCTGAACTTTGAATATAGTTACGACCAATCGGACAATATGCTGACTAAAAAAATACCCGATGCGGCCTCTGTATCCATGAAATACAACAATCGGGATCAATTGGTATTGAGCCAGGATGGTAATTTATTGGCTCAAAATAAATGGATGTGTACCCAATACGACGATTTTGGCCGAGTGATCAAAACCGGTTTATTTAGTGGCACTATTCCTAATCCCATTACGCCCACATTAACTCCCAATGATTTATACACCGAAACCCAATATGGTACTTCGGGTATTCAATTGGGAAAAGTGACCAAAAACAAAACCAAATCATTTGACACCGGGGGAACCTGGTTAGAAACTAATACTACATACGATGCTTTTGGTCGGCCAGGTACCACCACTGGAAATAACTACCTGTTACCCTCCGACTTAAACGCTGAATCAATTACTTTTGTCTATGATTTTGCGGATAATATGTTAAAAGATACCCGAGTTAGTAAAAAAACGGCTTCGGCATCAACAACCATTACCCAAACGCATAATTACGACCATTGGGGGCGCAACACCCTCAATACCCACCAAATTGGAACCGGAACGATTCATAATATTAGTCAGTTGAATTATGATTGGAAAAATCAACTCAAGGAACGTAATATTGGCAAATCGGCTACTGCTGCCGATTACCTGCAAAGCCTTGATTATGACTATAACGACATGGGCTGGCTGAAAACCATTAACCCCGGTATGGGTGGTGCCAATATTGGTTTCCCGGCTTGCCCCACGGTACAGGGGATGCCCAATCCCGGCGCGGCGAGCAGTACGCCTGACCAAAATGATTTGTTTTATCTAGAGTTAAAATACGATCAGTTACAAACCAATCTCACCGGTACGGCCAATAAAAATGGTAATATCTCGCAAGTAATCTGGCGGACCAGGGGGAGAGAGAGACAGGCATATTCGCTTTCCTACGATTATCTTAACCGAATGACCGCCGCGCGTTACGATAACCTCAACGATGCGGGTACGGCAGTGAACAATACCAACGCTTGGAACGAAAACCTCACTTACGACGTACGAGGCAATATCACCGCACTTACCCGTAGAGGTAAGTTTAAGGCATCGCCCACCTCCACTTGCTGGACCGACGGAGAGATTGATAACTTAGCCTATACTTATAATACCAATACCAATCGCTTACAAAAAATAGCCGATTCAGCACCCACTGTTTCCAAGACACAGGGCTGGAATAACACGGCCGGGGCGGCCACTACGGCTCAATATGCCTATGATGCCAATGGAAATATGACCAGTGAGCCTTATAAAGGCATGACCGTGACGTATAACTTTATGAATTTACCAACTAAGTTTACCTTTACGGGAAATAAAGTAATTGATGTGCTATACGATGGCGGCGGACGCAAACTGCGCAAAACCGTTACGGATAATGGCACGTTGCAGTATCGTCAGGATTACGTTGGAGGCATTGAGTACCGCACCACCAGCACCGTTACGCTCAGTATGGAAAGTATTTACCACGCCGAAGGCCGGGTATTGAATACCAATACCGGCACAACAAGTGCTGACGTGTTTCGTTATGAATACGCTATTCGTGACCATTTGGGCAATACCCGCCTGACCTTCACGGATAAAAATAACGATGGAAAAGTGGATGTCACCACAACGGCTTCCACCAACGAAATTTTGCAGGAAAACCACTATTACCCCTTTGGTATGGCCATGAATGGCCCGTGGATGGACGATCCTGCACGGAATATGCCTTACCAGTACAACGGCAAGGAATTAAATGAGGATTTTGGGTTGGGTTTGTATGACTATGGTGCACGATGGTATGATGCGAGTTTGGGGAGATTTTCTACAATTGATAGATATGTTGATTCTTTTCCTGGATATAACCCATACCACTATTGCAAAAATGCGCCTTTCTCCGGAATTGACGTGAACGGAGATAGTTTGATTGTGCTACTTGCCCGCGATCATGTAGGCAATTTAGGTCATGCTGCTGTACTTATTGGAAATGAGAAAGATGGTTGGGATTACTATTCAAAAAATGGTACAACTGGAAGTTCCGGGGCATCAGGTGAATCGGATGTTAACCCTCGGGTGAATATTCACTATGATAATCTTAATCAATTTGCTAATCTTAATGATAACTTGGATCCAGACGGGAGTAGTGTTTATACTAATGGGTATTTAATCGCAACAACTTCCGAACAAGATAAAAAAATGGAGGTGGCAGCACAAAAGCAGGTTTCCTCTAACTACGCTGTAGTTGGTGCAAGCTGTATTGATGTAGCCAGTGATGCTTTAAAATCTATCGGGAAAAATCCAGGCTATGTGAATACTCCAATAGGGCCAGACGGCTCTATACAACTACTACCAGCAGTACCAAATGATCGCTATAAATCAATTAAAGAAAATAATAAAGGTACAAATGTGGATGAACAACTCAAGCGTAGTACGAAAGGTAGTCAGTAGGTTTTTTTGTGGTAGCCTGACAATCCTACTATATAGTTATTGCATTAATGTCAATAAAGGATTGCCTGGTGCATCAAACTCCATTGAAATGTCAAAAAAGAATGGCGTGTTTCTTTGTGAGTATAAGCCACTCCAAAATTCATTAATTATCGACACCTTTGCCAATTGCAATTTTCAATCTATATGGATTGAAAAACGATGGCGATATGGAGAAAATGGGAAAGCCATTCCTTTTGAAGATCACAGCCGAGGGGATTTTCAATTAATTATTCAAACTGATGACTCTTGTAAGACTCATTATACGAGTAAGTGGTATGTTGCATACGACAAGTATAATAATTTAAGGGTTGCAGGCGAACATTTTTTCACCATGGATGTAAAGTTGCCTCTTGATACATTTTTTTTGCCGGTATTAATTGGAGATTATTACGAGAAAAATGCAAGATACGACAACAAGAGCGATGAAATTATTTTAATTAAAGTTAAATAACGGTTATATCTTATGCTGATAACTTGGTGGCGTGAGGTATAAATTCCATCAAAAATAGAATCTCAAACATGATGAACAGGGTAGTAAAAGATTGACACATATGAAAATAATGTTTTTCACTCTTATTTACCTGTATGCAATTTTAGGTGTAATTGCGGTATTACAAGCATTTCAGTTGATTCGCCGATTGTTTGAATTGATAAATACTTGTTGAATTTAATAAAAAAAACACAGTGCACAGATCGTCACTCATCGGAATGCTAATTTTGACGGCAACGTTTTTGCACGCTCAATTAAATTTGGTACCCAACCCCAGTTTTGAGTACTATATTGAGTGTCCAAGGTATTTTTCGGCGGTGGAGCCAGCGGGCAGCATGTATCCAATAATTAGAGACTGGGTCCGGCCAACTCCCGGCTCCTCGGATTATTTTCATGCTTGTGCAACCCAGGCATCAATGTTGAATGTACCCAACAATTTTGCGGGGTATATTGAAGCAAAAAAAGGATCGGGATATTGCGGGATTTATACTTTAGTAGGAACAGATACAATATCGAGTAACTATAATTATCGGGAATATTTGCAAGTGCAGTTGTTATCACCCATGACGGCCGGTAATGATTATTGCATTGGTTTTTACGCTCGACCCGCCGCTCACAACACTGGTAGCAACGAACAAGTGTTGTATGCCACGCATCGGATAGGCGCGTATTTGAGCAACAGTGCGGTTGAAGATTTTAGTATGCCCGGTGTTGGTCCCGTACTGCCGTACACTCCGCAGGTAGTGGCGAATGGGATCGTGTCTGACACCTCCCGGTGGACACGGGTCGTGGGTACCTACACGGCTATGGGTGGGGAACAATGGATTACCATCGGCAACTTTTTTGATGATGCCGAAACCCATCCATTGGTCATGTTGGGCGGACAAAACGGCACGCAGAAGTATCACGATAGTTATTATTTCATAGATGATGTATCCGTTTATGAAGTAGAACACGTTCGAGCCTTTGCTACAACTGGCGAATATCGCGTTTGTGATGCATTCCCTTTAACAATAAGTGCTTCCGAGGGTATGGAAACTTATCTTTGGAACACGGGCGAAATGACACAGAACATTGACATTGAATCAGGCGGCCTGTTTTGGGTGCAAGCCAGTTTCGAGGGTTGCTCCGTCCGTGACACGGTTAATGTGGTGGGGTATGTGCCCCCCGTTGTGGATATAGGACCGGATAGAAGTATGTGTATAAACGGAAAAGAAACCCCGATATGGTTGTCTAATACGTCACCCTTATTTAATTATAGTTGGTCATTTGGGGTATCAAAGGATTCTTTTTTGGTGACGTTTCCGGGGGTATATCAATTGACCACCAATCATCCATGTGGTGTTTTTTCGGACGAGATAGAAATTACAGGTTGTAATAGCACACTATACCTCCCCAACATCATTACCCCCGAAAGCAACGATATCAACGCGGTATTTGCGCCTTCGGGGCAAAATGTGGAACTGCTCCTGCTGGAAATCTACGACAACTGGGGGCACCGATTATACCGGGGTTTTTCGACCGATAGCCAGTGGGACGGGCGCACGTCCGACGGGCGTTTGGTCAATCCCGGTGTGTACGTGTATAAAGTGCGCGCCCGGAATACCCTTGACGGAAGCGAATCCGAACGTATCGGGGACATCACAGTAATCAGATAAAATTTTAAAAAACAATTCAAAATTTATGAAAAACATACTACTCTTTGTTGCGCTATTGCAAGTCGCAAACCTTTGTGCGCAAGAACCCGGCGTCAATACGAGCACCCCGGTACAAGAAAGAATATTCGGGACGCAAGTCTATATGACCGAGTTGCTAAAAACAAACCCCGAACTTCGGCAAAGCATATCGAATAATGAGGTACAAACCTTTAATTACCGGTATTCCGGCACCCCGGATACCGTTACCATTCCGGTTGTTTTCCACTTGGTTGGGGTCAGTGCTATCACACCCGGCGATATTTTAAAACAATTGGAGTGCCTGAACAATGACTTTTACACGCCAAGGCATCCGTACACCAACGAAACCTATCGTTTTGCCTTAGACGCCGGTGCCTTAGATGAAACGGGCAAAGAAATCCTTTTTTTGCACCCGGCGGATCAAAAACAGGGTTTTGCGCAAAAAGCCGCCCTCCCCATGATTCGGTTTTGTTTGCCGGAGTCGGACCCCAGCGGGAATCCAACCAACGGCATTATTCAGGTAGCGTCCGATGTTGCCGCCTGGAAAATGGACAATGCCCTAAAATCGGGGGATACGGGCGGCAGTAATCCCTGGCCGGTGACTAATTATTGCAATGTATGGGTGGCACCCTTGGAAAACGGTTTGGCCGGTTACGCCCAAATGCCGGGTGGCCCGGAACTCACCGACGGTATTGTGCTCAATAGTGCTTTTTTTGCCCGCGCCGAAAAAGCGGTGGAGGGTTACGATAATTATGCCTTGGGCCGTACGCTGGTACATTTAATGGGCAGTTACCTGAATCTACACGAATTATGGAACGAAATGGAACCTTGCGGCGATGACTACGTGGATGATACGCCCATCCATAACGCACCCAATCACGGCAAAGGCCAATATATGCACGTCTCGGTGTGCGACGGAAATCCGGTCGAAATGACGATGAACCTCATGGACAGTGGCTTCGATTCTACCATGTATATGTTCACCCACGGTCAGGTATTTCGGATGCACGCCCAACTTTCGGAAGGCGGCATTCGCCATAAGTTAACCCAAACGGCCGTTATTTGTAAAGATGGTGAAAATATCACCGACAACAACGACCGCTCCATAAACGACACTCCTAAGGGAACAATGGCTTTGCGGATTTTGCCTAATCCGAACGCCGGGGCATTTACCATTGAGATTATTCCAACTGATTTGGACCAAAATACGGTAAGGACCGAATTGTACGATAACGCTGGCCGGTTGATTTGGAGCACTAATTCGACTTTCACGCCCGGTAATACGCTGCGTTTTCCTTTTCAAGGGCAACGTATTGCTCCCGGTTTTTACGTCGTAAAGGCTATTGCGGGTACTACCGTTCAAACAACTCAGGTAGTAGTGCGTTGATGCTCATGAAACTTTAAAAAAAACTAAAAACGTAGCCGCCACGAATGTCACTAATTTTCACAAATTTTTATGATCGTAGTGCTCTTTACAATTCGTGTTAATTGGTGGAATTCGTGGCAAAATTATTCGTGGCGCCGTCAACCAATACTTACGGTATCAAACTGGTTTGGGTTTATGATTAAAAGTGGACAATACTGACTATCGAGCACGGTGGTATGATGCGAGTTTGCGGAACTTTTTGGTTGGTAAATAGTGGATTGGTGATGGAGGAGCAATATTCACTGGACCAAGTTTAGAAGAAAAAATACCATAACGGAATAACCCGTAACGGAGGCATCTTCCCCCTCAACTGCCCAATAATCAAAATAAATATATAACTTTGCTGCCGTTTACTAACGAAAGAACAACAGCAATGAACAGATCTGCTTTTTACCTGAACATCGCACTCGCCTGCTGCGTGGCCATCGGTACGCTGGCTTGCAGCGACGCACAAAAGAAAAACAGTCTTATCCCCGATATGCACGAACAAGACCTGACGCCGCCCGCCGATGCCTTGTTTAAAAAACTGCCCGCTTCTGCCACCGGAATTGATTTCCAAAATACCTTAAAAGAAGACTGGAATATCAACTCTTTGTACTATCCTTATTTGTACAACAGCGCCGGACTGGGTATTATTGACATCAACAACGATGGTTTGCAGGATGTGTTTTTTGCATCTACCATGAACGCTTGCAAACTTTACCTCAACAAAGGCAATTTACGGTTCGAGGAAATGGGCGTTGCCGCCGGGGTAACGGCCGAAGCCGGCATTAAAACCGGGGTGGCCATTGCCGACGTCAACGCCGATGGCTGGCAGGATATTTATTTGTGCCGAACGGGTTTGGTTGCCGACGAATCCAGGCGGAATTTGCTGTTTATCAACAATAAAAACAATACTTTTAGCGAAAAAGCCCGCGAATTTGGCCTCGCGGATATGGGCGCTTCCACGTCGGCTACTTTTTTTGATGCCGATTTGGACGGTGACTTAGACGCTTTTGTGACCAATCACCCCGCCGATTTTAAAGCCGTAAACAGCGTAGATGTGGTTAAAAATCCCGACGGCTCCCTGCGCCGCAACGCCGTCCCGGCTTCGTTGGCCAACAGCGACCATTTTTACCGCAACGACCAAAATACCTTTAAAGAGGCCACTGCCGCCGCCGGTTTGGCCGATCTTGGTTTTACCCTCAGCGCCACCGCCAGCGATGTGAACGAAGACGGATACCCCGATTTGATTGTCGCCAACGACTACGTGGAACCCGATGCCATTTTCATCAATAACAAAAACGGGACTTTTAGCGACCGGCAAAGCACCATGATCCGGCACATGAGCAACAACTCGATGGGCTGCGACGTGGCGGATATTAACAACGATGGTTTAAACGATTTTTTGGTGCTGGATATGTTGGCCGAAGAGTATAAACTGCAAAAAGCCCGCGTGTCGAATGCGCGCCCCGAGCGCTACTTTTCGCTCATGGATTACGGTTACAGCCGCCAGGAAACGCGCAATATCCTGCAATTGAACAACGGAAACGGCACGTACAGCGATATTGGCTGCCTCGCCGGGGTATTCCAAACTGACTGGTCCTGGGGTTGCCTTTTTGATGATTTCGACCACGATGGTTACCAGGATATTTACGTGACCAATGGCTTTTACCGCGATGTCAACAACGGCGATTACGTACATTTTATCTCCGATTCGATTAGTAAAGTCCACCGGGGGCGGGTGAATAAAACGACCATCCCCGATATTAATACTTTTTTGGATCTTATTCCGCAGTTTCGGTTGCTCAATTACGCGTACCGCAACAAAGGCGACCTGACGTTCGAAGACGTTTCGGTGAAATGGGGTTTGGCCGAAAAATCGTATTCCAACGGCCTGGCTTACGCCGACCTGGACAACGACGGCGACATGGATTTACTCGTGAATAATATCGGTGATCCGGCTTTTGTGTACCAAAATACGGCTGTGGAAACCCAAAAAGGCAATTGGCTCCAGATCAAATTGCAGGGTAGTCCCGGTAATGCCGCCGCTTTCGGGGCCAAAGCCCGAATTAGTGCCGGGGGCCAAATTTTTTACAAAGAACTCCAGCCCGTTCGGGGATTTATGTCGAGTGTTGAACCCATGCTGCACTTTGGATTGGGCAAATTGACGCAAATTGATCGCCTCGAAGTACGTTTCCCCGAAGGTAAAATGATAGTACAGGAAAATGTGCCCGTCAATCAGCGACTTAATTTGTCCCTTGCCAACGCCACACCGGGAACGTGGAGCATTGTGCCAACCACCGGGCAGCCGTTGGTGCAAAGTGCCATTGCCCCCGATTTTGTGCACCGCGAAGATAATTTTTTGGACTTTAACCGCGAACCACTGATTCCCTGGCGCATGTCAACGCCCGGCCCCCGTTTGGCGGCGGGTGACGTTAACGGCGATGGTTTGGCCGATGTATTTGTGGGTGGGGCCACGAATCAGGGCGGGCGACTTTTTGTGCAAACGGCCAACGGTGGATTTACGCCCGTTGCTTCGGCGGTATTTGATGCCGAACCCGGTTTTGAAGACGTTGGGTGCGTCATTACCGACGTGGATGCCGATAAAGACGCGGATTTGGTGGTGGTTAGTGGGGGCAACGCGGCCAACGCTGGTTCCACTTCGTACCAAATTCGCCTGTACCGCAACGACGGCAAGGGGGGGTTTACCCGCTCCAACGGACTGCCTTACGTGAGTGAGCCGGGGTCGGCCGTGAGCGCGCACGACTACGATGCCGACGGCGATGTTGACCTGTTTGTGGGTGGTTGGTGCAAACCCGGTGCGTATCCGATGGCAACGGCCAGCCGGGTATTACAAAACGATGGTTTGGGTAATTTTAAAGAAGTCACCAAAACGGTGGCACCTGCTTTTGGCCAATGCGGTATCGTTTATGACCTGCAATGGGCCGATGTGGACGGCGATCGCCAGCCCGAACTCTTGGTGGCGGGCGAATGGACGCCCATTTTGGTGTATAAATACCAGTCGGGCCAATTCACGGATATTACCGCAAATGTGGGCCTCAGCGACATAAAAGGGCTTTGGCGCTCGGTGATTGCCGCCGATTTCGACGGCGACGGCGACCTGGATATTGTCGGTGGCAACCTGGGCAACAACAGCCGTTACCGCGCTTCGGCCGCCGAGCCACTGCGCATGTACGCCGGTGATTTTGACAAAAACAACACCATTGATCCCATTATGACGCTGGTACAATTCGGCGAAGAATTACCCGTGGCTTACCGCGATATTTTGGTAAAACACGTTCCCGCCGTAAAGAAAAAATTCCTGCGGTACACGCCTTACGCCAATGCGGTCGTTACGGATTTATTTCCCGAAGCCGATTTGAAAAACGCGCTGCAATTGTCGTGCACGGAATTGCGCTCGATGTATTTTGAAAATCAGGGCGGAAAATTTGTGGCCCGCGCCCTGCCCAATGAAGCCCAAATCGCCCCCGTCTATGCCCAATTGGCCACGGATATCAACCAGGATGGCTTCCTTGATTGGATCGGGGTGGGTAACGATTTGGGGCAACAGGCCGAAACCGGCGCGTTGGATGCCGGTAATGGTTTGATCCTCCTGGGCGATGGCAAAGGCAATTTTAAACCCGTTTATGCGCGCAATTCAGGTTTTTGGGCCACCAAAGAAGCCCGAAGCCTATTGTTGTTTGCCGATAAAAAAGGGGCGAGGCGTTTGCTCGTGGGGAATAGCAACGGGCCGGTACAGGGTTTTATGTTGAAGTAAAAGAGGTATCCAACATATCCGTCAAAATGACGACAGTGTTTCCGTCATGGAAAGCTAAAATCCATCTCTTGCTTGCGCTGATGGAATTCTTATGCCTTTAGGGCTGACGATAACGTAATTTGTTTTTTTACCACTATCTTCAGCGGTAAGCATATTCTTTGAAACCAAATCTTGTAAGTCACGCAATGCGGTGTCGGTGGAACACTTAACTAATTTAGCATAAGCCGATGTTCGTAAAAAGCCTGTTTGTTGAGTGTAGTTATCGTACAAATGATTGATAACAAACCGTTGTCTGTCGTTGATGTTTATTGATTTATGTTTGTCCCAAAAGTGTGCTTTATCCAAAATGATTTCCAGATTTTGTTCACTTGCCAATAGCGCCCTTTCAAAGCAGCCTAAAAACCACAATAAATATGGTGTGATGTCTTGTGTACCTTTTTGTGTTTTTTCAAGAATATCGTTGTAGCGATTGTGTTCTTTAAATATTTGGTTGGATAAACTGTAAAAACGAATTTTACTGCCATCGCTTTTGGCTAAAAACATATCTAAAATAGCGCGGGCTATTCTTCCATTGCCATCGTCAAATGGATGGATGGTTACAAACCAAAAATGAGCAATGATCGATTTTAGCACCAAATCTAAACCGTTTTCATGGTTGAGCCAATGTAAAAATTTTTCCATTTCGGGTGGTACCCGCTCGGCAGATGGTGCCACGAAGTGTGTTTTTTCTCGGCCGAAGTTTCCCGAAATAACTTTCATGCCACCTGAACGGTATTGAGCAACATCAATCGGCTGATAACCACTGTAACCCGTTTGGAAAAGTGAATTATGCCAACCCCAAAGCCGTACTTCGGTGAGCGGTTGTTCAAAATTTTGCGTAGCATCCAAAATTACATCAACAATCCCTTCAATATTGCGGGGTATTTTTACAAATTCAGTGTTTTCAATGCCCATTTTTCGGGCAATAGAAGAACGTACAAGTTCGGGGTTTAAAAACTCGCCTTCAATTCTCGACGTGTCTACAACATCCAATATGAGTGATTCAATTGTGGCTCGTTCCGAAAAGTCGAACCCCAAACTTTCCATTCGACCCAATAAGCGACCTTGCAAATACCTGACAGAAGCCAGAACCGGCGATAACGTATCGTTATCCCAACTAAAGTGTGTCCAATTTTCCCTTTCGTGTATGTACATAATTTACCACCGCAGAATGTGCGGCGAAAATACACGTTTTTCACCGCAAAGCAACTATTTAATTCCCCTACAACCCTTTTGACCCCACCAAATCCACGTCGCGGCGTTCGATGGGCGGTACATTGCGCACCACCATCTGCATGGTATTGCGGATGCGCTCTTCAAAAAGCACCACTTTACCCCGTTTGAGGTTTTCGATGGTTTCGTTGGTGTAGTGGCGAATCGTCACCAATTCCAGATCCGATTCTTTTTTTACTTTAAACTCATCGGACACTTCTTTGCAAAACTTCTCGATGCGGTCGGCCACGTTGGGTACACAAATGGTGAAACTAATGGCGGTATTTTGCATGGAATTCACAAAAATCCGCTGCGTTGCCAATTTGTCGAACAACCGCGCCATGTGGTGTTCGGCCACAAAAGAATAATCAAGCGTACTGATGTGCAATAACGCCTGGTTTTTTTCCACGACCACAATGGGTGGGTAAGTATCTTCGGTATCACTACTGATTTCGGTGCCTTCGCCATCGGGATTGATGAACGATTTCACAAACATCGGGATACTTTTATTTTGGAGCGGCTTAATGGTTTTTGGGTGAATTACCGTCGCGCCGTAATACGTCATTTCAATGGCTTCTTTGTACGAAAGGCGGTCGAGTTTGATCACATTTTCGAACAAACGCGGGTCGGCATTCAATACACCGGGCACGTCTTTCCAGATGGTCATGCTTTCGGCGTCGAGGCAATGGGCGAAAATAGCGGCGGAATAATCCGAACCTTCGCGGCCCAGCGTCGTGGTAAAGTTTTCGGTGGTGCTGCCGATAAAGCCCTGGGTGAGCACAAATCCGCCGTTGGCCAACATGGGCGGCACCGTTTTTTGGGCGTTGGTTTTGGTTTTATCCCACATCACCCAACCTTCGCGGTAGGTATTATCGGTAATCACCACGTCGCGGGCGTCGAGCCATTGGGTTTTTAGGCCCACTTTATTCAAATAAGCGCTCACAATACGCGTCGAAACCAATTCGCCCATGCACACCAATTGGTCGTACATGTAATCGTAATCTTCGTTGGGCGCTTCGTCCAATACCCATTCACCCTCCACAAATGTATCATTAATGGTCGTGAACACCTCGTCATTAGCGTCGAAAAGGTCGCGCATAACGGCGTAGTGGTGCTCTTTTACCTCGTTGTACAATTCGTGCGCATTACCGGTTTGTTTGGCGTGCGCATTAATAACGGCTTCCAGCGCGTTGGTGGTTTTACCCATCGCCGAAATGATAATAACGATTGGGTTACCCTTATAACGCTCCAAAATGCTGGCTACATTTTTGATCGCTGAGGCATCTTTCACACTGGCTCCGCCAAACTTGAAAACTTTCATGTCGTGTTGTTTTTGATTGAAAAATAGTATTGTCAAAAAAAGCGCCGCAAAAGTACAAAATAAATTGTTTAATATAGTGGAATGGGGCGTTAGAGTTAGTGTACTTTTGCGCGTAGAGACACAACAACAATTTATGCACAATAAACTCTTTTTGCTTGACGGACATGCGCTGGTGTATCGCGCGCATTTTGCCTTTATAACGCGCCCATTGCTCAATTCCAAAGGTTGGAATGTATCGGCAGTGCAGGGCTTTTTGCGTTTTATGTGGGATATGATGCACACCAAAGACGATAATTTGCGGCCTTCGCACATCGCGGTGGTATTTGACCCCAAAGGCGGCACTTTCCGGCACGAGCAGTACGAAGAGTACAAGGCCAACCGCGAAGCCCAACCCGAAGATATTACGTTTGCCATTCCCTGGATCATCAAAACCCTCGAAGCGATGCGCATTCCGGTGGTGATTGTCCCCAATTTTGAAGCCGATGACGTGATCGGGACTTTGGCCAAACAAGCCGAAAAACAGGATTTTGAGACCTATATGGTCACGCCCGATAAGGATTTTGGCCAATTGGTGAGTGACCGTACTTTTTTGTACCGTCCCGGCAAAGGCGGCAGCGAAGTGGAAGTGTGGGGCACCAAAGAAGTGTGCGAACGCTGGGGTATTCAGCGGGTCGAGCAGGTGATTGATATGCTGGGTCTCATGGGCGATGCCGTGGATAATATTCCCGGACTGCCCGGTATTGGCGAAAAAACGGCGACCAAATTATTGGCCGAATTTGATAACATCGAAAATTTGCTCGCCTCGGCGGATAAACTCAAAGGTAAACAGCAGGAAATTGTAAAAAACCACGGCGAAAAAGCCACGTTGTCCAAATGGCTCGCCACCATTGATATTCACGCGCCCATCGAATTTAACGCCGAGACGTACAAAATCGAAACGTTCGACCGCGAAGCGTTGATTGATATTTTTAAAGAACTGGAATTCCGTTCGCTCGCCGATGCCGTTTTGCGCAGCCCGCTGGCCGGTGGTTCGGGCCAAAAAGAAACGACCAATGCCCCGGCTTCCAAATCCGCAGCGGCGGCTACGGGTGCGGGCGTGCAAGGGTCCCTGTTTGGCAGCGAGGAAGCCGCCGAATCGGCCGTTCCGGCGCGCCAATTGGATACCATTGAGAATACCCCGCACGAATATCATTTGGCCAATACGCCCGAAAAACGCGCTGAATTGCGCGACATTTTGACAAAAGCAGGTGCTTTTGCTTACGATTCCGAAACCACCGCCCTCGATGCTACCCAAGCCGATTTGGTGGGTATGTCGTTTTCGGTGCAGGCGGGGGAAGCCTGGTACGTGCCGGTGCCCGCCGACCGGGCTGCCGCGCAAGCCATTGTGGAAGAATTTCGACCGCTGTTTGAAGACGCGGCTTTGGAGAAAATTGGCCAAAACCTCAAATACGACGCCATTGTTCTTAAAAATTACGGCTGCGAACTCTACGGAAATTATTGGGATACCATGCTGGCGCATTACCTTATCGAGCCGGAATTGCGCCACAACATGAACTACATGTCCGAGACTTACCTCGGTTATTCGCCCATTAAAATTGAAACCCTCATTGGTGGAAAAGGCAGCAAACAAGGCACCATGCGCGACGTGCCGGTGGAAAAAGTGAAAGATTACGCCGCCGAAGATGCCGATGTCACCATTCGTTTGCGCGATTTTTTAATGCCCAAATTGCACGAAAAAGGCGACGATTTGGTCAAATTGTTCCGCGAAGTAGAAACCCCATTGGTCAAAGTATTGGCATCGGTAGAACACGAAGGCGTGCGCATTGATCCCGATTTTTTAAAAAATTACTCCCGCGAACTGGCCGAAACCATTTTGGGATTGGAAGAAAAAGTCCTGCAAATGGCGGGTTTTAATTTTAACATCGGTAGCCCCAAACAAGTGGGTGAAGCCTTGTTTGACCGGATGAAAATACCTTATCCGGGCAAAAAAATGAAATCGGGCCAATACAGCACCGACGAGGAAATTTTGTCGGAATTGGCGGCAGAACACCCCATTTGTGCCGAAATATTGGCGCACCGCGGCCTAATGAAACTCCGCAGCACCTACGTGGATGCGCTTCCGCAGTTGATTAACCCCCGCACGGGCCGCGTACACACATCGTTTAACCAGGCGTTGGCCGCCACGGGTCGCCTCAGCAGCCAAAATCCTAACCTCCAGAATATTCCGGTGCGGACCCTCGAAGGGCGCAAAGTGCGCGAAGCCTTCATTGCCCGCGACAACGACCATGTGCTGTTGTCGGCCGACTATTCACAAATTGAATTGCGCCTCATTGCCGAAATCAGCGGTGACGCCGCCATGCTCGATGCTTTCCAAAAACAGTTGGATATTCACACCGCTACGGCCGCGCGCGTGTACGGGGTGCCGTTGGAAGAAGTGACCTCCGACCAGCGCCGGGCCGCCAAAACCGTCAATTTTAGTATTATTTACGGGGCCGGGGCGAGTAATTTGTCGCAGCAACTTGGTATTAAACGCACCGAAGCCAAAGAATTGATTGACAACTATTTCCGCGAATATTCCGGGCTGCGCGATTACATGACCAATATCGTAGAATCGGCCCGTAAAAATGGTTACGTCGAAACCCTTCTGGGCCGCCGCCGTTACCTGCGCGATATTGACAGCCGCAACGGTATGATGCGGTCCATGAGCGAACGTATTGCCATCAATACGCCCATTCAGGGTACCGCCGCCGACCTCATCAAAGTGGCCATGATCCATATTCACGAAGCCATGTTGGCCGCCGGGATGCGTTCCCGCATGATTTTGCAGGTTCACGACGAACTCCTGTTCGATGCCCATAAATCGGAAGTAGAAGCCCTAAAAGCCCTCATTATGGATAAAATGACCAACGCCCTGCCCAACCTGAAGGTTCCCATTTTGGTAGAAATCGGCGAAGGCAACAATTGGTTGGAGGCCCATTAATTTAGTGAAAAGTGAAGAGTGAAGAATTTCTTTCTTCAACTCAGTATAGAAACACCCAAAACGAACGCTCTACAACGGGAAAGTTTTTCACTCTTCACTCTTCGTTTTTCACTCTTCACTAACAAATAAATGTTTAATCTACACAAAAAAACAGCAGTAATTACCGGCGGTGCCAGTGGAATTGGGTTAGCCATTTCGCAGTTGTTTGCCCGTCAGGGAGCCTTGGTGCACATTTTGGAACTCAACGAAGAAGCCGCGCAGGCCGCAGTTTCAGGTATCGTTGCCGAGGGCGGTACTGCCCAGGCCCACCGCTGTAACGTCGCCGTGCAATCGGACGTGTTAGCGGTGTTTGGTGCGATTGGCAAAGTGGATATTTTGGTGAACAACGCCGGTATTGCCCACGTTGGGAACGTAGAAACCACCAGTGAAGAAGACCTCGACCGGTTGTACAATGTGAATATTAAAGGCGTGTACAACTGTTTACACGCAGTGATTCCCGGCATGAAAAACAACGGCGGCGGCGCGATTTTGAACATGGCATCCATTGCGGCGTTGGTGGGTTTACCCGACCGTTTTGCTTATTCCATGACCAAAGGTGCCGTGATGGCCATGACCATTGCCACCGCCAAAGACTACGTTGGGGAAGGTATTCGCGTCAATTCCATTTCGCCCGCGCGGGTGCATACGCCCTTCGTGGATGGTTTTTTGGCCAAAAATTACCCCGGGCGCGAAGTCGAAATGTTTGAAAAATTATCCAAAACCCAACCCATCGGCCGAATGGCCACCCCCGATGAAATTGCCCACCTGGCATTGTACCTGTGCTCCGATGAAGCCGCCTTTATCACCGGAACCGACTACCCGATCGACGGCGGTTTTGTAAAATTAAATAACTAAAACAGCATGAAATTAATTCGTTATGGTCAACCCGGCGCGGAAAAACCGGGTATTTTGGATGCGGAAGGTCAACGCCGCAGCGTGGCACATTTGGTCAATGATTTTGACGAAAAATTCTTTCAAAACGGCGGAATTGCCCAACTTTCGGCCCAGATTGCTTCCTCCGAAACGGAATTGCCCCTCGTTCCCGCCGATGTTCGCTGGGCCGAACCGCTGGGTCGCCCGTCGAAACTGGTGTGTATCGGGTTGAATTACGCCAAACACGCCGCCGAATCCGGCATGACCATTCCGCCCGAACCGGTGGTGTTTTTTAAAGCCACTACGGCCATTTGCGGACCTTATGATTCGGTGATGATTCCGCGCAATTCGGTGAAAACCGATTGGGAAGTGGAACTGGCCTTTGTCATTGGTAAAAAAGCCAGTTACGTCGCCGAAGAAAACGCGATGGAGTACGTGGCGGGTTATTTGTTGCACAACGATTATTCGGAGCGCGAATTTCAGTTGGAACGCAGCGGGCAATGGGTCAAGGGCAAAAGTTGCGACACGTTTGCGCCCCTCGGTCCTTTTATGGCCACCGCCGACGAAGTGTCCAATCCAAACCAACTGCACCTTTGGCTCGACGTCAACGGCGAACGCCTCCAGGATTCCAACACCGATGATATGGTGTATAAAATCCCTTTTTTGGTGCATTACCTCAGCCAGTTTATGACCCTGCTGCCCGGCGATATCGTTTCCACCGGCACGCCATTCGGGGTAGGTTTGGGCTTTAATCCGCCCCGTTACCTCCAACCCGGCTACCACGTTCGGTTGGGAATTGAAGGTTTGGGCGAACAGGAACAGACGGTAATTGCGTGGCAGCCCGCCGCTTCATAAGAGCATGTCTAAACCGTTTTTTTACCAAAAACACACCATGTTTTGTCAAAAAGATAAATTCGACCTCGAACCGCACCTCCATTATATTAACGGTGCCTACATGTCGCCGCAATTAAAAGCGGTAGAAGCAGCAGGATTAGCGGCGGTATCGCGCAAAAATCGCCCCTATTCAATTGCTCCCGAAGACTTTTTTTCGGGTAAAAAACGGTTGCGGGCGTTATTTGCCCAATTGATTCACGCCCCTTCGGCGGAACACGTGGCGTTTATCCCCTCCGTTTCGTACGGTATCGGGATTGTGGCGCGGAATGTGTCCATTAAGCCGGGGCAAACCATTGTCCTCACCGAAGCGCAGTTCCCGAGCAATGTGTATTCGTGGCTCCGGCTGGCGGAGGAGCAAGGGGCCGAAATCATCACGGTTCCCATGCCCGAAGCGCGCGAAAACCGGGGTCAAATCTGGAATGAACGTATTTTGGACGCCATTGACGGCCGCACCGCCGTGGTGGCCATGGGCCATATTCACTGGGCAACCGGGACCTTGTTTGACCTAAAAGCCATTAGCGACAAAGTCCACGCGGCGGGTGGCGTTTTGGTGATTGACGGCACCCAAAGTGTAGGCGCTTTACCCCACGATGTACAAGCCCTCGGCGTTGATGCGCTCATTTGCGGCGGTTACAAATGGCTCATGGGGCCGTACGGGTTTGGTTACGCGTACCTCAGCGAGCGTTTTTGGAACGGGGTGCCGCTGGAAGAAAACTGGATTAACCGCGAAAACAGCGAAAATTTTGCCGATTTAACCAATTACCGCGCTACTTACCAACCCGGCGCCCTACGGTTCGACGTGGGCGAAAGCAGCAATTTTATTATGGTGGCCATGTGCACCGCCGCCTTGGAGCAACTGCTCGAATGGGGCCAGGAAAGTATTCAGGCGTATTGCCACGACCTTACCCGCGACGCAGTAGTTCAATGGCAGGCCCGTGGTTATTGGGCCGATGATGCCCGATACCGCGCCCAACATTTATTCGGTATTCAACTCCCCGACGGTGCCGATCCGCTGGCCCTTCAACAACAACTAAAAGCAAAGAATATTCTGGTATCGGTGCGCGGCGGGTTTGTGCGTATTTCGCCAAATGTGTACAATGACCCAGCGGATATTGCGGCGTTGAGTGCGGTGTTGTAGGGGAGAATTCCTTTTGACGAGTAGATCGCGAAGTGAACAGCCGGAGGGCTGAGCGTGGTCATCTCCCCCGACCCCCTTCAAAGGCAGAGGCGTAGCGTACACCGTAGATTAGACCGAAAATGCTATTGATTTGAAGGGAAAACATGAGAAAAAAGCATCAAAAAGCCGAAAGTACCAAATTCCTACGAATCCATTCCCCCTTTGAAGGCAGTAGGGGGATGACTACGCTCCGCCCGCACACCTCCTGTTTTCCTTCCAAATGGGAGATATAGTGTGCACATAGTAAACTATGTATCTTCGCCCGCGCTGTTAGATGCGGTGAACGTGGCCATTGCGCTCGGACAGCCCCTGCTGTTGACCGGCAAAACCCAGTTGGCTTGGTACGTGGCCGATTGTTTCAGTCTTGGAGAGCCTTTGGTATTTAATGCACAAACCACTACATTAAACTCGCGTCAAAATTATGCAAAAAGCATCGCCCGCTAATAATCATCATTACAACAAAGCATTGAAAGAGTATGCGCGTACCCTTCGGTTAAATTCGACTAAAGCCGAAATATATTTGTGGAATGATGTCCTGAAAAAAGGCTATTTGAAAGGCTACCAATTTCATCGGCAGCGGCCTGTTTTAAAATACATTGCTGATTTTATGTGCTTTGAATTAATGTTGGTGATAGAAGTAGATGGTATTACGCACGAAATAGAAGAAGTCGCCAGAAAAGATGCCCAAAAAACAAAAGACCTTGAAGAAGTCGGCTTCACCGTCCTGCGTTTTTCTGATTGGGAAGTCCTTGAGTGTCGCTGGGACGTCGCCGAAGCACTCATGGCTTGGATAGAAGCGTTTGAAAAATCGAATAAACAGGGTGAGAAATAAGTGCCATGAAAAGCCGAAAATGCTAAATTTCTACGAATCTATTCCCCCTTTGAAGGGAGTTAGGGGGATGACCACGCTCCGCCCGCACATTCATCCCCCCAACCCCCTTCAAAGGGGGAGGCGTAGCGTACACCGTAAATTAGACCGAAAATGCTATTGATTTGAAGGGGAAAACATGAGAAAAAAGCATCAAAAAGCCGAAAATGCCAAATTTCCATGAATCCATTCCCCCTTTGAAGGGGGTTAGGGGGATGACAACCCTCCGCACGCACACCTCCTGTCCCCCTTTAAGTGGGGAGGCGCGACGTGCGCTGTAAGTTCCCACCCCACCACCACCCCTCCGCAGACAAAATTTTGACAAGTTTTTTATTTTAAAATCCTTACTGTCTATTGCCCTTGTGCAGTATATTTGCCCTGTTTTGGCCGCTTTGGTCAAAAACAACATTGGAATTCAACAGCTCTATTTTTTGATTTTGAAATAATATTTGTCATCAGCGTACATGAAAGATTTTTCAGCGGTAGCAAACGCACACCCACAATATATTGATTCATTATACCAATCCTGGTTGGCTGAGCCAACCTCCGTAGAACAGGATTGGGCGGCCTTTTTTAAAGGCTTCGATTATGCCATGACAGCGGCCAACGGCCATGCTTCCTCCAATGGCACTTCTACTTCCGCACCGTCGGCCGGTTGGCAAAAAGAATTTGGGGTATTGGGCCTTATCCACGGTTATCGCGACCGGGGGCACATGCTGTCCAATACCAATCCCATCCGCGCCCGCAAAGACCGCAAACCCAAACTCGATTTGGCGGATTATGGTCTTTCCGATGCCGATTTGGACACGAGTTTTGCCGCCGGTTACGAACTGAACATGCCCAACGCCACCCTGCGCGCCATTTTGAAACGCCTCCAGGATTTGTACGTGGGTACCATCGGGTTCGAAAACGTGCACATTCACGATAAAGAGCGCCGCATGTGGTTGCGCGAAAAAGTGGAATCACGCGTGGTAACGCCCGGTTATGGTTTAACTTTGGATAAAAAACGCCGTATCCTCGACCGTTTGAACGAAGCCGTGGGTTTTGAGCAGTTTTTGCACACCAAATTTGTGGGTCAAAAGCGTTTCTCGCTCGAAGGTGGTGAAGCCCTGATTCCCGCCCTCGATGCCTCCATCAATACCGCAGCCGCTTCCGAAATTCCGGTGGAAGAAGTGGTCATTGGTATGGCGCACCGCGGTCGTTTGAACGTGTTGGCCAATACCCTCCACAAAACCTACCAACAAATTTTTACCGAATTTGAAGGAAAAGTGTTGCCCGACCAGAGTTATGGCTCCGGCGACGTAAAATATCACCTCGGTTTTTCTTCGATGGTCACCACGCCATCGGGTAAAGAGGTGTACCTTAAATTGTTGCCCAACCCGTCGCACCTCGAAGCGGTAGATCCCGTGGTAGAAGGTTTTTCGCGCGCCAAAGCCGATGCGTTGTACGGCTCGGAATACGATAAAATTTTGCCTATTCTCATCCACGGTGATGCCGCCCTCGCGGGCCAGGGTATCGTGTACGAGTTGATCCAAATGAGCCAACTCGACGGTTATTACACCGGCGGTACCATCCACGTGGTGGTGAACAACCAAATTGGTTTTACCGCCAGTTGGGACGAAGGCCGCTCTTCCACCTACTGCACGCAGGTGGCCGAAGTGGTGCAGGCACCGGTGTTTCACGTCAACGGAGACGATCCCGAAGCCGTGGTGTACGCTATGGAACTGGCCACCGAATACCGTCAGAAGTTTAACTCCGATGTCTTCCTTGATATGGTGTGCTACCGTCGCTACGGTCACAACGAAAGCGATGAGCCGCGTTTCACTAATCCGGACATGTACGCCGTTATTAAAGACAAAAAAGATATTCGCGAAATATACACGCAGGTATTGATCGAACGCGGCGACATTGAAGGCACCATGGCCAAAGAAATGGAAACGGCGTTTAAAACCAATTTGCAGGCGCGTTTGGACCAAATTCGTCAAAATCCGCTCCCGTACGTGTACCAGGAGACCGAAAAAGCCTGGCAAAAACTGGTGGAAACCACCAACGACGCCGACTTTAACCAATCGCCGGAAACGGGTATTGACCGCAAAACGATTGATCGGTTGTTGAACCATATCCTCACACCACCCAAAGACTTCAAACCCATCCCACAAATCGCCAAAACGCTCGAAAATCAGCGGAAACTGGTTGAAAACGGTCAAATTGACTGGTCAATGGGTGAGTTGCTCGCGTATTCCTCCTTGCTTCTCGAAGGTAATGATGTGCGGATGAGCGGCCAGGACGTGCGCCGTGGTACTTTTAGCCACCGCCACGCGTACCTTGCGGATATGGAAACATTCCAAAAAATTAACCGCCTCGACGGTATTGATCCCAAACAAGGCAAATTTTATATCTACAACTCGTTGCTCTCCGAATACGCGGTATTGGGCTTCGAATACGGTTATTCCCTGGCTTCACCCGATGCTTTGGTGTTGTGGGAAGCCCAGTTTGGCGATTTTGCCAACGGCGCGCACAGTATCATTGACCAATTTGTAATGGCCGGTGAAACCAAATGGCGCCGGATGAGCGGTTTGGTGATGTTGTTGCCCCACGGTTACGAAGGCCAGGGGCCGGAACACTCTTCGGCGCGTTTGGAGCGTTACCTTCAAGGTTGCGCCGAAAACAACGTGACGGTGGCCAACCTGACTTCGGCTTCCAACTTTTTCCACATTTTGCGCCGCCAGCAGGTGCGTAATTTCCGGAAACCGTTGATCATCATGACGCCCAAGTCTACCCTGCGCCCGCCGTTTAACCTCGGTACTATTGCGGATATTGAACAAGGTACCCGCTTCCAGGAAATTATTGACGACGCCACGGCCAACCCAAAAAAGGTGAAACGTTTGTTGGTGTGCACGGGTAAGGTGTATTACGATTTGGTGCGCCGCCGCGAGGAAACCAAACGCGACGATGTTGCCATTGTCCGTTTAGAGCAGATGTATCCGTTCCCAACGCAGCAATTTGAAGAAATTTTGAAAAAATACAAAGGCGCTGGTCGTCCGGTGTGGGTACAGGAAGAACCCGCGAACATGGGAGCCTGGATGCATTTGTTGTTGAACCACCGCCAGTACGATTGGGAATACGCTGGTCGTCCGTTGGCGGCATCTCCGGCCACGGGTTTCCCGAAAATCCACGAGCAGCAGCAGCAAGCGTTGGTAACAGCGGCGTTTTCATAACTGATACAGCATGTTTAAATCCCTGAGAAAAAGGAGTGCCATTGCCGGAATAAAGCAATGGCTCTCCTCCCAAAAACGCGACCGCCGTACTTCTTCATTGGAGAAGGCGGCCACCATTGCCATTGCGTTTGATGCCACTACCGACAAAACGCGCAAGGAAGTAGAAGATTGGGCCGCCGAATTGGGTAAAAACGGTAAAAAAATCAAATTACTTGGTTTTTTTAACGATAAAAAAGCACCTGCCAAAACCCCGGACTTTCCCTTCTTTTTTGCCAAAGAAACCAATTGGGATTACTCTCCTAAAAGTGAAAAAGCCTTGGCTTTTATCGGTGAAAAAACGGATTTGTTGCTGGTGTTAAATCCTCAACAACTTTTGCCCGTGGAATGGATTGCCGCCCGGCACAAAGCCGCCATGAAAATCGGGATGCACACCGAAAATCCCCACGATTTTGACCTGCAAATTGAAATTCCCGCCGACAAGGGGGTGCCGTTTTTTGCGCAGCAACTCCGGCTTTATTTGGACAAAATTAAATAGATATCACACATGTCAGACCTTAAACAGCGCTGTAGAGGAACCGGAGTTGCACTGGTAACACCTTTTGAAAAAAATGGGAATATTGATTGGAATGACTTGGAAAAAATTATCGAGCACGTTATTGCGGGTGGAGTAGAGTTTCTGGTGAGCCTGGGTACAACGGGCGAATCGGTAACGTTAACCGACGAAGAACACCGCTCTATTCTCGATTTTACCATTAAGGTGAACCGGAGGCGTGTGCCGTTGGTGGCGGGTGTTTTTGGTGGAAACAATACCGCAGCGCTGGTAGAGAAGATAAAAACGTTTAATTTTGAGGGTATTGACGCTATTTTGAGCAGTAACCCCTCGTACAATCGCCCCGGTCAGGAAGGTTTATTTCTGCACTACATGGCCATTGCCGAGGTATCGCCCTTGCCCATTATTATTTACAACGTACCCAGTCGCACGGCTTGTAACCTGAACGCCGAAACGACTTTGCGCCTGGCCAACGCCAGCGATAAGTTTTTAGGCATTAAAGAGGCATCCAATGATTTGTACCAGGTGATGAAAATTATCAAAGGCAAACCCAAAGATTTTTTGGTGTTTAGCGGCGATGATTTTATGACGCTACCCATTGTCACCTGCGGCGGCGACGGGGTTATTTCGGTGATTGCCAATACATTACCCCGTCCGTTTACCGACATGACCCGCGCGGCGTTGCGCACCGATTTGCCCACGGCGCAAAAACTCAACGCGAAATTATTGGAATTTTATCGGTTATTGTTCCTCGAAGGAAACCCGATTGGCGTAAAAGCCGCTTTGGAATTGCAGAATATCTGTAGCCGCGAAGTGCGCCTTCCGCTCACCCCGATGAGCGAACAGGGCGTACACCTTATTATGTCTGAATTGGAAAAATTAGAAGCCATTTAACCGTATGCAACAACGTTCCCGCTACCTGTTTTTATTACTAACAGCCCTCCTGATCGGGCTGTTTTATTACTACGGTGTCCGTGGGAACAAAAACCGTTTTGAATGGAATGATTCGGGTTGGGAAAAAAACACGTACAGCGAAGTAAGCGAACAACCCTACGGAGCGCGTATTTTTTACAATATGCTCGACGGGTATTTTCCCAATCAGTCGGTGAATGTGTTGAAAAAAAGTTTGGTGGACGAACTTCCGAAGAATTCTACGGCCAAAGGCTCCTATGTTTTTGTCGGGTCCGGTATTTTTTTGGATTCCGCCGATACGCAACACTTGTTGCATTTTGTCAAAAATGGCAATACCGCCCTCATTATCAGCAAAACAATTCCGTTTGACCTGATGAACCTGATTTATTACGAAGAATGTCAGGGAGGGGAATTATGGGAAGATTACCAACAAATTACCGGTGATTCGGTCGCGCAATTTTTGATTTCACCCGATAGCGTACCATCGGCTACCGTGTTTTTTGCCCGGCAAAACAAACCCACGGATGCTTACCAATATTCCACGATTGGAACGGACGTATTTTGTCCCGAGTTACCCAATTACCCGATTGGGTACATTAATCGCGATTCGCAAATCAATTTTGCGGCATTTCCGTACGGGCAAGGCCGTTTTTTATTGCACACCATACCGCTGAGTTTTAGTAATTTTCATTTGTTGCGCCGTGAAATGCAACCTTACGCCGCCGGGGTATTGTCGCATTTGCCGGAAGGCCCCATTTGGTGGGACGGATTTAGCCGGGTGCCGGAAATGGTGACCCGCGAGCGCAACGACAGCCGCTCCCGAGGCGACCGGTTACCCGAAAATCATTTATTGTCCTATATTTTACAACGCGAAAGCCTTGCCTGGGCTTGGTATATTTTGTTGGGATTGGGTTTGTTGTACCTTGTTTTTCGGACGCTCCGCAAGCAACGCCCGATTCCGGTATTACCCAAAAACGAAAATTCCTCGTACGAGTTTATCAATACCATTGCGGATTTGCACCACAAATCGGCCAATTACAAAGGAATCAGCATTCAGGCCATGAAATTGTTTCTGGTGCGGATACGGGAAAAATACGGGCTTTCGGCAACGGTTGACCCTGAAACGGATTTGGTCTCTCGCATGGACGAACAGTATTTTTATAAATTATCGCAGCGCAGCGGTGTTCCGCAGGCTCAGATTGAGTCTATTTTTGACCATTATGCCACCATTGCCCGCTTCGAACCTACGGAGCAGCACGCCGTTGATTTTTACGTTTCGATGGAGCAGTTTTTGAAAAAAATGGAGTAGTGTTTTTTCTTTAAAAAAACTTCCCCTGCCTTGTAAGGTTCTCTCCTCCTTGTTCGTCCTTGTGGTATCATTGTAAAAACGCGTATTTTGCGGCTCAAAGTGGTTGTATCCCAAGCGTCGCTAAGTCGAAGTATATTTCGCAAAAAAACAACCATTCGCCCATAAAAAAAGGCATGAACAAGGCTCACCAACTAGTACTATTGCCCGAAGATTTTTTTGAAGAAGCCGAGGGTTTTCGGCTCACCGAAAAAGGATTTGGTAAGGTTGCCCACCAAAAGCGGGGCGACCTCAAACGCTACGCCGAAGGGCTGGCGGGTACGCATTGGGCCGACGATATTGTGCAAAATGTATTGATCAAACTGCTCCGGCAAGATTTTAAAATCGCCTCGGCGGGGGCCGTCATGGTGTGGATGTTTCGGGTGGCCCACAACGAAGCGTTTGATATTTTGCGCAAACAGGCGCGGGTGGCTTCGCCCGATCTTATTGTGGATACGCCCGTTATGCCCGAGGCCGACCGCTGGGAAACCCGACAACGCATTGACCGGATTTTGGCCCAGTTGGCCCCGCAGGAAAAAGCGTGTTTTCACATGATTCACCAAGGGTACTCGTACAAAGAAGTAGGGGAGTCGCTTTCGGTCACCGAAGATTACGTGGCGGTGATTGTTTGCCGCGCCCGAAAAAAATTAGTTACCCAAACCATTTAAAAGCACCTTGACCATGCATAAAAATAACATTCCGCCCTCGTCACCCGAGGGAATTCCGGCGCACCTGACCCAACTTTCTCCAATGGAACGTTCGGTGTGGATGTTGGCGACGGTAGAACAGTTTTCGGTCGACGATATCGGTGACATTACTGGCCTCTCCACGCCGGAAGTAGCGCAGGTATTGGCTTCGGCACGCCGTAAAATACAACCCTTGCCGCTATCGGTGGCTTCCGGGTGGAAACGTTACGCCGTATGGATTCGCAGCGCGGCTGCGGTGTTGCTGGTACTAATAATGGTGGTGTTTGGGTTTAAGGCCAATCGGGCCGTTGTGCCCATGGAGGCGCAGGTGGCCATTCCGGCACCGCAAAATGCGGAAACTACCCGGCCGTTGCCAGTTCCTTCGGGAGCACCTTCCGTACAGCCGACCCGTAGTGCGGGCACCAATCGGCCGCTTCCAATGGCCGCGCAACCGGTGGTAATGGCTCCCACGGAACGGGCTGCCAATGTCGTTATCCCCCAAGCACCAGTCAAGCCCATTCGCCCGGTGGAGGAGCCACGGTTGGAGCCGGTAGTTGCACCCGTTCGTGATGTAGCGGTGCTGCCCTTGCTGCCTGCACGTGCAATGCCGGAGGTTATTTCCGGTCATCCGCCGGTGGTAGATTTGGGAAAAGCCCAGGTGGTTGGTTCTTTGCTGGCCGTCAATTTGGAGACCAGGACCCTGCTCCGGCTCCGGGAAGCATTGACGCCGCGCTCGTTGATCCTGCCCGATGAGGGGTTAAAAATATCGGCGCTGATGCCGAGTTTGTTTTCATCCGCCGAAGAATAAAACAGTTTTTTATCCATAATTAGATCGTTTCGTCCGCCTTGATGGCCACGCCGGAACAGCCATTCTTATACGTATTCAACCACTTTTTTTATGAAATTTTATCAGTTAATAGCCATTGCCTTTTTGTATTGCGCGGCACCCGTTAACGGGCAGGATGCTCCGGCATCGGATACCACAAAAACAACAGTAACCACCACAAAATCGGGGGATAGTACCCAAGCGACCGCTGTAACCCCTCCGCCAAAGTCGAAAGGATGTTCGGATTGTAGGTCAAATAATAATTCCCGTTACAATATTCGCTGGATGATGTTCGACGTGGGCATTACCACGTATTTATACAACGATGCGTTTAATTTGCCCCAGTCGCTGGACGTGTACGAATTGGATTATAGCCGCTCGTACCACGTCAACTGGCGGGTATTTGAGCAGCGCATCAATGTTGACCGCAGGGGATTTGTGAGTATTTCTCAGGGTTTAAACTTCGAGTGGCAGAACTACAGTTTTATCAACGATTACGTTTTTGAACCCAAGCAGCCCGTGGTAACACCGGTACTTTCCGAAACGCCGTTTAGCAAAAACCGGTTGTTGACGCAACTGGTATCGGTGCCGGTTGAACTGCACATTGAATCAAATCCGCGCCACTTGAGCCGTTCGTTCCACCTGAGTGCCGGGGTAACGGGAGGTTTTTTATACGGGGCCAATCAACGAACAAAAAACGAAGATAATGGAGACAAAAACAAAGTACGCGATGATTTTAACCTCAATAAATTCCGGTTGGGCTGGATTGGCCGAATTGGATACGGCCCCATTAATTTTTACGTGGCCAATTCAATCACACCGTTATTTAAAAAAGGGGAAGGCCCCGAATTGATTCCCATTCAGATTGGTTTGACGGTTATTCCGTTTTAAAAAAAAAGAGGCCGCCGCAGTTGAATGCGACGGCCTTATATACTTCGACTCCGCAGATTTTGAACAGAACTTGGGGCATCCCCATATCGTGATGCACAAAATCAAGCGACGCTCAGTATAAATCGGTTTAAGGAGGCACCCGTGTTATGGTTCTTGACAGAGTGCCTGATTATCAGTCAGGATACGGTGATACAAATTAATTTTTTTGGGCTCCGTTGGCGGGGCGGCTTTCTTTTTGTGATTTAACCGGGTCCGTAGTGGGGGCTTCGGTCTTTTTATTTTTCGGTGTTTCCGCCTTTTTCTTGTTAGGGGCTTTGGCCGGTTTTTCGGCTTTTGGTGTTTGACCTTCCTGGCTACCACCGCGTTGGTTAGGCTCCGTTGGGGCAGTGTTGGCTTTATTCTGCTTTTTCGCCTTTTTTTGCTTCGCCATTTTCTTTTGGGTCGCTTTTTTCACTGCTTCATTGCCGTTACCGGGTTTGCCGGCGGTTTTTTCATCAGCACGTTCTACACCAGTGCTTTGTTGTTTTTCTTTTTTCATTTCTTTCACCGGCTCTTGAGCAGGTTTAGGGCTGGCAACCGGGGCTGCTTCTTGAGCAAATGCGCCAAAAGTAGCCACCAAAGAAAAAAGGCCGGACAAAATAATTTGCTTGTTCATTGTACTGTGTATCTGTTACTTGTTAAAAAATGTGTGTGTATGATTGGTTGAATGTTGCGCTAAGTTGCTGCATTCAAACAGTATCTAAACGTAGGGCTGTTCTTTTTGTCACCGGGTGACCCATATTTTAAGAGTTCTTAACTAAAATAAGGAGTTGGCACCCGGTTTCCGGGAAATAATGCTTTACTTTGGCGCAAAAATAGTTTGCTTTCCAATATGCATCGTCGCTCCTTTATTCAACAAACGGCCTCTTTATTGGGGCTTTCTGCGTTGCACCAAACCCCGGTGCAGGCTTTTTCGGGTGTTTTTTCCGCCGCGGCTGCGTCGGATGAAGAAGATTTTTGGCGCGAAATTCGGTTAGCGTACGCCGCCAGTCCCAACATCATTAATCTTAATAATGGTGGTGTATGCCCTACGCCCCGCGCCGCAATGGATGCTTTGGATCACTACAATCGGATGTGTGGCGAAGCGCCTTCGTATTATATGTGGCGTATTTTGGACCAAAATCGCGAGCCATTGCGCTATAATTTGGCCCAATTGGGCGGTTGCGATGCCGAAGAAGTGGCCATTAACCGCAACGCTACCGAGGCACTGAATACCATTATTTTTGGATTGCCGCTCGAAGCCGGGGATGAAGTTGTATTGTCCAAATACGATTATCCCAACATGATAAATGCCTGGAAACAACGCGAATTGCGCGATAAAATCAAGTTGGTTTGGGTGGATTTGGACTTGCCCTCCGAAGATACCAACGCCATTGTAAAGGCATTTACCGATAAATTTTCGCGCAAAACCAAACTGGTGCACGTCACCCATATCATCAACTGGTGTGGTCAAATTTTGCCCGCCCGCCAAATTGCCGATGCCGCCCATAGAGCGGGTGCCGAAGTATTAATTGACGGTGCGCATTCGTTTGCCCTGTTGGATTACAAAATTCCCGATTTGGGAGGTGACTATTACGGAACAAGTTTGCACAAATGGTTATGTGCGCCCATTGGCACGGGCATGATGTGGGTTAAAAAGGAAAAAATTGAAAAAATATGGCCCTTAACCTGCGCCGATAAACCACAAAGTAACGATATTCGGAAATTTGAACATCTCGGAACCCGCAGTTTTCCCATCGAAATGGCCACCGGATATTCCATTGATTTACAACAACTTATTGGCACCAAACGCAAGCAGCAACGTTTGCAATACCTCAAAAATTATTGGATGGACCAGGTTGCCGATGTCCCCGGCATCAAATTTTTCACGGCGAGGCACCCGGAATACGGCTGCGCCATTGGCACATTTGGCATCGAGGGCAAAAAAGGCAGCGAACTGGCGGATATTTTGTTTCGCGATGCCAAAATCCACGCGGTGGGCATTGATTGGGAGCAGGTAAAAGGCGTACGTGTAACGCCCAATGTGTATTCTACTACCAACGAATTGGACAAATTGGTATCGGCTATTCGGAAACTCGGGGTGTAATTTGGGCCATGTAGCGGGCAATGTATTTTCCAATAATGTCAAATTCGATGTTTACCGTGTCACCGGCCTGAATCGTTTTAAAATTGGTGTGTTCCCAGGTGTAGGGAATAATGGCTACCGAAAAAGTATCCGCGACGGGGTTTACCACCGTCAGGCTTACGCCATTGAGGCAGACGGAGCCTTTGTCCACCAAAATATGTTCGGGAGTGAGCGTGTACCGGAAAGTAAATACCCACGATCCACCGCGATCCTCGACGCTGATGCAGGTGGCCAGGGTATCCACGTGCCCTTGTACCATGTGTCCGTCGAGGCGGCCATTCATAGGCAGGCACCGCTCGATATTGACCATTGAACCCGGTTGCCAATGCCCCAAATTGGTGCGTTGCAGGGTTTCGTCAATGGCAGTTACGCGGTGGGCGGTACTGCCATCGGGGTATTGTTCGAGGGCGGTAACGGTGAGACAAACGCCGTTGTGGCTTACACTTTGGTCCACTTTGAGTTCGTGGCTGAGTTCGGAGGCAATTTCAAAATGGATATTTGATTGCTCGCGGGTCACTTTTTTTACGGTGCCCAGGGTTTCGATAATTCCTGTAAACAAGGTATTGTATTTTGCTTAAAATGAACGTTGGGCCACACAACGAGGCTCAACAATAGAAAATGTTATCGTAGCGACGGCGGCGAACAATAGCGGGCAAAGATAGGCCAATTCAAAAGCTTGTGTTAACTTTGCCCTTCTTTTAACCTATGGCACGCAACCGACCCAATTATTTATCCGTTATTTTGAGTGTAGCACTGGTGCTGTTACTCATGGGCGTTTTTGCCCTCACGGCTTCGTACGGAAGCCGGTTGGTGGAACTGTTTAAAGAACGGGTGGATATTTGGCTGGAGTTAAAACCCGATACCCCCGAAACGGAAATTTCCCGGATTGTGGGTTACGTTCGGGCGCAACCTTTTGTGAAAAAAGAGTCATTGACGTTTATTACCCGCGATCAGGCGGCGGCAACCATGCGTAAAGACCTCGGTGATGAAGCCCTTTTGGCCGATTTACCCAATCTCATGCGCGATGTGGTACGGTTTAACGTCAAAGCCGAGTTTTTGCAGGCCGATAGTTTGGCCGAATGGCGCACTTTGATGAAATCGGACAGCGTAGTGTCGGATCTGCACTTCGAGGCGTTTTCGGCGGGTAATGCAGAACAAAACATCAAAAAAATAGCATGGTTCATGTTGGGCCTCGCTTTATTATTGGTGTTTGGGGCGGTGGCACTGATTCACAATACCATTCGGCTGGCCTTGTACGCCAACCGGTTTATTATCAAAAACCAGGAATTGGTGGGTGCTTCGTGGCACTTTATTGCAAAACCCTACGTTAAACGCGGCCTCATCAATGGCCTCATTAGTGGTGTTTTGGCGGTTGTGTGCCTGCTGGGCATTGTGACGCTGGGCTTAAATGCCATGCCGGAACTCAGTACCATTCACGACAGCGGCATATTGACGGCTATTTGCCTCGGAATGATCGCTTTGGGTGGTTTAATTGGTGGTTTAAGCAGCCGTTGGGTAGTGAATAAATTCCTTCGGATGCGTTTAGAAGATTTATACTAAAAGAAATACTTAATAACATAATGGCAAAACAACAACAACAGGCAAAATCGCCAGTGGCCTCTTCGGCTAACGCTACTTCAAATACACAAAAAGCCGCTCCGGTGCGCCCGGCGGGCACGTCTTCCGATTCTATTTTTAAAGAAGGCAAAACCGATTTCATCTTTGGCCGCACCCATTTTATGTATTTTGGGGCCGGTTTATTGCTGGTTTTCCTCGGTTTGGGCCTCATGACGGGCGGTGCACAACCCAGCCCCGATGTTTGGGACGAAAGTATTATTTACAGTCCGGTGCGCATTACATTGGCCCCCATGATGATTTTGGCGGGTTTTGTGGCGGTGATTATCGGTATTTTTAAAAAGGCATAATAGCGGGCAATGAATGTATTGCAAGCCATTATTTTGGCCATTATTGAAGGTATAACCGAGTTTTTGCCGGTGTCCTCCACGGGGCACATGGTGATAGGTTCCTCGTTTATGGGTATTGCCGCGCACCCGTTTGTAAAGGTGTTTACGGTAGCCATCCAATTGGGGGCTATTTTGGCGGTTTTGGTGCTGTATTGGCGGCGTTTTTTGCAAAACTTTGATTTTTACGTCAAATTGCTCATCGCATTTTTACCCGCCGCATTTTTTGGACTTTTATTCAAAAAATACATTGACCAATTGCTCGAAAACATCGTAGTGGTAGCCTGTTCGCTCATTGCGGGTGGTTTATTGTTTTTGTTTTTGGACGATTATTTTGAAAAACGCAGTCGGCGCAATACCACCATTGACGACGTTTCGTACCCAAAAGCCCTAAAAATCGGTTTTTTTCAGGTCATTTCGATGGTGCCCGGTGTGAGCCGTTCGGCAGCGACCATCATTGGCGGACTAACGCAGGGGCTTTCGCCCACCACCGCTGCCGAATTTTCGTTTTTTTTGGCGGTACCCACTATGTTTGCCGCCACGGCCAAATCGCTGTGGGACTATTTCACCGAAGAAGGTGGCCAACTTACCCAACACGAATGGATGTTGTTGGGCGTGGGCAATTTGGTGGCCTTTGTGGTGGCGATGTTGGCCATTAAGGCATTTATCTCCTATTTGACCAAAAATGGTTTTAAAATGTTCGGTTATTATCGCATCGCGGTGGGGTTAATTATCTTGGCGTTGTGGGCAACCGACTATTTTAAAAATGTGAACCTGAGTAATTTCTAAACTATGAATTTCTCTTCTGCTCTGATTGAAAAAGGCGTGGACGCGTTTTCGTCGCTGCCCGGTATTGGGCGCAAAACGGCGTTGCGGCTGGTATTGCACCTGCTGAAACAGGATACCAACGTCACGGAACAATTCGGGGAAGCCCTGATCAAAATGCGCCGCGATATTAAAGAGTGCGAAGAGTGCCATAACCTGTCGGACGATAAAATTTGCCGGATTTGTGCCGATCAGCGGCGCGACCGTTCTTTGGTGTGCGTTGTGGAAAACATCCGCGATTTAATGGCGATTGAAGATACCAGTCAGTTTAGGGGGCTGTACCACGTTTTGGGGGGCATTATTTCGCCCATCGAAGGCATTGGCCCCAACGACCTGAACATTGAAAGTTTGATTAGCCGCTGTGAGAAAGGCGGGGTTAAAGAGGTTATTATGGCGATTAGTCCTACCATTGAAGGCGAAACGACCTTGTATTATTTGGCCAAAAAACTTCAGCCGCTCGATATCCAGATCAGCAGTATTGCCCGTGGCGTGGCTTTTGGCGGCGACCTCGAATACGCGGATGAAATTACGCTGGGGCGCTCTATTGTGGCGAGAACGCCTTATGAGAGATAAGTGATGAGAGATAAGAAGATAAGAAGATGAGTGATTACTTCTGATATCTGCTATCATATATCATCAATCATATATCAAAAAACATACTAGCCAGCCCACAAAATGCACTTAAAAACCGTGGTGTGGCTTTGTCATCCAGAATGACCATGATACCCGTAGCCGCTTTATTTGACAAATACGCCGATTTGTACGCCGAAAAATACATGGATGTAACGTTGTACGCCGATGATCTCGATTTTTTTTGCGCGGAATTGCCGCCCGACGCCGCCGTGCTGGAATTGGCTTGCGGGCCGGGAAACCTCACCAAATACATTTTGGACAAACGCCCCGATGCCCGGTTATTAGCCACCGATTTAGCCCCTAATATGCTGGAATTGGCCCAAAAATACAACCCCACCGCCGAAATAATGGTCTTGGATTGCCGCGATTTTGTGGGACTACACCGCACGTTCAACGGAATTGTGTGTGGTTTTGCGTTGCCTTACCTCGACCGCGAAGCCGCCATTCAATTAATTACCGACGCGGGTGCTTGCCTTGAATCGGGTGGTTTGTTGTATTTGAGCACGATGGAAGACGATTACAACAAATCGGGGGTAGAAACATCGAGCCGGGGCGATCAATTGTACATGTATTACCACGAAGCCGGTTATTTGACGGCAACGTTAACCGCGCAGCAGTTTGAAATTGTACATTTGCAACGCAAAACATACACCGGCGCCAAAGGAACGGAAGTAACCGATCTGGTGGTGATTGCGCGAAAAAAATAGGGGAGATTTATACAACATGAAAGATATTCACGACATTGAGGATATTAAAACGCTCATAAACGCGTTTTACGACGCGGCTACCAAAGATGACCTGCTCGGACCCGTTTTTAACGATATTGCGCAGGTTGATTGGGACCACCACTTGCCCGTGATGTACGCTTTTTGGGAGTTTTTACTGCTCGGAGGTAAACAGTACACCGGAAACCCAATTGAAAAACACAATGCCTTGCACCGATTGGTGCCTTTAACCAACGAGATGTTCGACCGCTGGCTGGCGCTTTTTCAGGCTACGGTGGACCAACATTTCAGCGGGGCAGTGGCCGATAACGCCAAATTCCGGGCTTTTGCCATTAGCGAAACCTGGAAACCAAAGTTTGATGGCCCTTTTAAAACAATATAATCACATTTTGCGCTTCGTTGTACTCCTTTTTATAGTCGCCTTGGTTTTGCCGGGCCACCTTTTCGCCCAAAATGCCACGGCAGCCGGGGTTTTTGACCGGCCTTCGGTGGAAACCGGCGATACGATTGGGCTTCGGATTTTGGTTTCCGGTACCGCCGCCAAACCCGATCGCGTGGACTTTTCCGCGTGGGGGGCTTTTTTACCCGAAGAAAATATCCTTCGCCGCAGCAATTGGCAGCAATCGGGCGGAAAATGGGTGAGTAATTACACCTTAATTATATTTGACAGCGTTAACCAGCAAGTGCCGCCGTTGGCCGTACGCCTCTTATCGGGCGATTCGGCAATGACCAACCCCATGCAATTGATCGTGATGCCCGTGCGGGTATCGGGCGATTTGGATGAGTTAGAAACCATTCGGGGCATTCACACCGAGGGTTGGCTTTGGACCGATTTTGCCCTGGCGGCGTTGTTTATTATCGCCGTTACCGCCTTGGTCTTGTTTTTTATCCAACGCAAAAGACGCCTGAATCGCCCGCAAAAAGCCGTCCGGCAAGTGGTGGTGGAAGAAACGCCCGCCGTGGTGGAACCGCCCGCACCCGCCCACGCGAAAGCCTTGCAGGAATTGGCCCGACTGAGCCGCGAACGACCTTGGCAAAAGGGCAATATCAAAGAATATTACGCCGAATTATCGCTGATCGTGCGCAATTACCTCGAAGAACGGTACCAAATTTCGGCACCCGAATCTACCACCCGCGAAATTGAAGCCATGCTGCGCCAAACCGGTTTTCCCAAAGAACGCATGAACGACCTGCGCAAAATTCTGGACCAGTCGGATTTGGCCAAATACGCCCAGGATATTGGGGCCGATAAACCCCACGAACAATACATCCTGCGCTCCGAAGAACTCATTAAACAAACTGCACAATGACCTTTGCCGAACCATATTGGCTCTTTTTGTTACTCCTGTTGCCCGTGCTGATTTTTGTTTACCTCCGCACCGTGCGCCAACGCCACGTATCGCTCAAGGTATCACGCATGGCGGCCATGGCGGGGGCAAAAACGTGGGTGGTGTACGCCCGCAACTGGCTCCAATGGGTGCGCTGGATCGTGATGGCCTTGCTGATGGTGGCCCTCGCCCGGCCCCAATTGTTGTGGTACGAAGAAGAAACCGACGCGCAGGCCATTGATATTATGTTGGCCGTGGATGTGTCGGCCAGCATGTTGTCCAAAGATTTTGAACCCGACCGTTTGTCGGCGGTAAAAGAAATTGCCACCAATTTTATCAGTAAACGCAAACAAGACCGCATCGGGTTAACCATTTTTTCCGGTACGTCTTTTACCCAATGCCCGCTCACCCAAGACCACCGGATTCTAACGGCTTTTATCAATAATATGCAAGTGGGCCGTTTACCCGACGGCACTGCCATTGGTTCGGGATTGTCAACGGCGGTGAACCACCTCAAAGACAGCCTTTCCACCACCAAAGTTGTTATCCTGATGACCGATGGCGAAAACAACGCCGGACAAATTTTGCCCCTTCAGTCGGCGGCCATTGCCAAGGCTTTGGGCGTGCGCGCTTACGTGATCGGGATGGGTAAAGACGGGCCGGTGGAGTCGCCCACGCGCCGCAATATGGATGGCTCTTATACCTTTGCCATGCGGCCTATGTCATTGGATACCAACGCTTTATCAAAAATGGCCGCTATTACGGGCGGCAAGTTTTTTGCGGCCCACAACACCGCCGAATTACAAAATATTTACGCTGCCATTGACGAATTGGAAAGCAGCGCCATTAAAGTAACTTCGGTGCCCAAAACCACCGAATTATTCTTTTATTTCCTCAGTGCGGCCATTAGCCTGTTGGCGGTGGAATTGCTGTTGCGCTGGGGGCCTTTACGCGTAATCACTGTCTGATGCTGAACGGAATAAAATTTGAAAATCCCGACCTGCTGCACCTGTTGTGGGTGTTGGCCATACAAGCCGGCATGTTGGCCTGGTACTGGTGGTGGCGCCAGCGCACGTTGCAGCATTTGGGTTCCAAAGAGTTGGAAAAACGCCTGTTGTTGGGGTTTTCGCCGCAACGTTTTTGGTTAAAAAACCTCTTGTTTGCGGTGATTGTTTCGCTCATCGCCGTGGCCATTGCCAACCCCCGCAAAATGACCAAATTGGCCCCCGCCAAACAACAAAGCGCCGATATTTTGATCGCTTTGGATGTATCGCGGAGTATGTTGGCCAACGACGTATCGCCCAATCGTTTGGGCAAAGCCAAGGTTTTTATCCAGGATTTGATCAAAAAACTGCGCAACGAACGCATTGGTTTGTTGGTTTTTGCCGGTGATGCGTTCCCGCAGGCACCCATGACCAACGACCCCGAAATTTTGCTCATGTTTGTGCGCAATGCCGCCCCCGATGCCGTTAATGACCAGGGCACCGATTTTGAAGCGGCCATTCAAACGGCATCGCGGATGTTTCCGCCGGGATCGGAAGCCGGACGGGCTTTAATTATTGTCACCGACGGCGAAAACCACACCCCGGATGCCCTCGCCGCCGCCCAAAAAGCCAAAGCCGACGAAGATTTGACCATTCACACCGTCGCCGTGGGAACCGCCGGAGGCAGCACGATTCCTTCGCCCATCGGTGGTTTGTTAAAAGATTATAACGGCCAAATTGTGCGTACCGCCGTGAACGAATCCGCGCTGCGTGAACTGGCCGCTGCGGGTGGCGGTATCGCCGTCAACCTGAACAACGGCAACGCCCTGGATCAATTGGAAAAAGCCGTGTCGCAATTGCGCAAAACCACGGTGGAAGCCCAGGCTTCGTTGTCGTGGAAATCGTATTTTCAATATTTGGTGTTGGCCGCGCTCTTGCTCCTGATTGCCGAACAGTTGATTCGCTGGCGGAAATAGGCCCGTTTTGGGAACTTTTTGCCCGCAATTTTCGTTAGACCCCACTATGCAGACCGGTACTTTTTTAAACAAAAACCCATACTTTAGTTTATTACACATTTCCTGGCAGTACACTCCTTCTAAAGCGCGTTATCTGTTTATTTATTTTTTGTTCATGTGCAGCAATGTGGTGATGGCCACCTACCCGTTTATCTGGGGGATGTACATAAACGATATTCAAATGAACGATGCAGGTATTTGGCGCAGTTCGCTGTTGTACGGGGGCGCGTATTTGGTGGTGCGCCTCGCCGATTGGGGTTTTCACTTTCCGGCGCGGATTATGGAGCGCGAAATGGCCTTTCATATCAGCCGGAATTTTTTGGGTGAAATGTACCATAAAACCCTGCGTTTGCCGGTGAGTTGGCACCAAGACAACCACTCGGGCGAAACCATTAACCGGGTGCGCAAGGCGTACGAAGCGCTTAAAGATTTTTTTCAAAGTGGTTTTGAGTACCTGCAAGCCTTTTTCAAATTTGTATTTTCGTTTGCGGCCATGATTTATTTCGCCCCCGTTTTTGGCGTGGTGGCGGCCATTTTGGGCGTATTTGTGGTGTGGATTATTTTGATTTTTGACAAAACCTACATCAAAACGCGCAATGAAATGAACGAACGCGAAGGGGTAGTGACCTCTACTTTGTTCGATAGTTTATCCAATATTATTACGGTTATTACGCTGCGTTTGGAAAAACGGATGGAAAAAGGGCTGCTGCGCAAAGTGGCCGATATTTTGCCGCCCTTTAAAAAAAATGTATCGGTCAACGAATGGAAATGGTTCGTGACCGATATGCTGGTGGGCGTGGTGTACGTGGTGATTTTATTGGGCTACGTTTGGCAAAATTACGTGCCCGGGCAGGTGTTTCAGTTGGGCGGCCTAGTGATGCTGGTGGGTTTTGTGGAACGTTTTACCTCCGTTTTTCACAGTGTGGCCTATTTGTACACCGATGTGGTACGGCACCACACGGACGTGACCATGGCCCAAAAGATTTTGCAGGCGTACGAGGCGCAACATTTGCCCGAAACACCCAGAACCTTGCCCGCCAACTGGCAGGAATTGGAAATCAAAGGGTTGCATTTTTCGCACCATAGTTTTGCCGATTGGGCCAAAAACAAATCGGAAGCCCAAACCGATTTTTACTTTGCCGGTTTAAAAGATATTCACCTGCGGCTGAAAAGGGGGAAACGAATTGCCCTGATTGGCGAAAGTGGCAGCGGGAAAAGTACTATTTTGGCCCTGTTGCGCGGTTTGTATCCGCCGGAAAAAGGCGTAACGCTGACCCTCAACCAAAACCAACCCGAAGACTGGGATGTATTGGCCGGTTCGGTGACGTTGTTCCCGCAGGAGCCGGAAATTTTTGAAAACACCCTGGAATATAATATCACGCTGGGTTTACCTTTTGAACCCGACGAATTGGCGCAAATTTGCAAAACCGTTCATTTTCAAGATGTTATTGACCAATTGCCCAATGGTTTGCTCAGTAATATTGTCGAAAAAGGGGTAAACCTGAGCGGCGGTCAAAAACAGCGATTGGCGCTGGCGCGGGGCGTTTTTGCGGCCAAAGACAGCCAAATTATCCTGATGGACGAACCCACGAGCAGCGTAGACCCCAAAACCGAAGCCAAAATTTACGATGGTTTGTTTGAGGCTTTTGCCGATAAGGTTATTGTGTCGTCGTTGCACCGCCTGCACCTGTTGCACAAGTTTGATTATATCTACATTTTGGAAAAAGGTCGGGTAAAAGACGAGGGTACTTTGGCCGAATTGTTGCAAAAAAGCGAAACGTTTCAGGCATTGTGGGCGCACCAGGAGCAGAGCGGCGAGGGGAATGATGAGTTGTAGTTGTTAATGTCCCTACCACACGGAATAACTCCCAATCTTGGCCTTATATTTGCGCTGATTTCACTTCTTATTCACTTCATTAACTACACCAAAATTATGAGAAGACTACACTATTTCCTCGCCTCAATGGCCTTGCTGAGCGGTATTTGGTTATCGTGCCGAAAAGACATTTCACTGGATGATTCCGACAAAAATTTCCCCATTGCTCTAACGGCTGCTGCGGTGGGCGACAGCGTAGTTTTGAGTTGGGAAAGCAAAAGAATTACCCAATTTCAGCGGGTAATTGTGCTCCGGTCCAGCGAACCGATGCCCACCAATATTTCACCGCTGAACCCGGTAAATGCCCAAATGCTGCTCAATTCCAACGACGAAACGGTAAATCGGTTTGCCGAAGCCCTGCCGTTTTTCTTTACCAAGGCGTATTACAAGGTTTTTTTGCAAATTGACGGGCGTTTTATCCAAAGTGATAATGTCAGCCTTCAGTTTAGCAGTTTTGCCGAAGATGGTCGCCCGGAATCGGTGTTTGTCCACCCCGATTCTAACTGGGTTGTTTTGACTTTGTTTTCCAATAGTTTTAGCCCACAATTGGTGCTTGTAGATCTCAACCAACGCAAAATTATTGGTCGGGTAACCCTCAGCGATTTTTCGGATCCTCAATATTCGAGCGCGACGTTTATGCGGTATCAGAACAAAGAATATTTGCAGGTACTCACCAATTCGCAGCGGTATTTGCGGTTTGCATTGCCCCAAATGACACAGGTGGAAGAAAAAACAATCCCGTATCAGAGTTGGTCTATTTTGGCGCAAAGTGAAAGTGATTTGGTGTTTATGACGCATTATGACTACTACAAGTCGGTCACGGTGCGCAAAACGGGCAATATTTTAAACGACATTCAAGCGTTTGAGCGCCCCAATAACTACTACTACGTTCGCAAACAATATTTCCTGAATGCCTCCGAACGTAAAATTCTTGAAGTAAGTCCTTACGATGTTCTTCGGTTTAGTGTCACTACCACGGGTACCTTAAATTCCGGATATTCGAAGTCGGCCGGATTGACGGGTTACACGCCCTACACTTCTCAAATGCCCATTGCGCCCAATAGCAAATATTTTATTCCCAACATTAGCGGAGCCATTTATAACGACGAGTTGGAACTGGTAAAAATGGTGCCAATAGATCCTTTGGCAAGCATAACGGACTATTGTTTTTCGGCCGATGGTAACTCGGTGTATGCCCTTGATCAAACGTTTTTTCCTAATTTTTCGGCGCGTATCCGCAAGTTTAATATTGCCGATATGCAACTCGTAGATGTACTGTCGTTCAGTGGCGTACAGGGCAAACGCCTTGTATTAAGTGCCGATCAAAAGTTAGTGTTATGGTTTACCAATGGCCAGGAACCAACGCGATTTAGTTTTAAAACAATTCAAATCTAAACTATTTATAACAATGAAAAACTACATTTCCATCCTTCTTGTATTCTGCACATTTACGGCGGTACACGCCCAGGAAAAAGGCCCTAAACCGCGTCGTTGGCACCGCCACGGGGAGTCTAAAGAATTGCCCGGCAAGGTCGGGTTGTTAACCGGTCCCTGGAGTTTTGAGGTGGGCTTAAACGCCACTCCGGCTTTGCGACAACTCACCCGGAAAGCCGCCGATT
>JAAFJN010000005.1:0-84897 GCA_013298845.1 Chitinophagales bacterium | reverse complement strand
GTATTTATTGTCCATGCGCGTCGCCAAGGGAAACTGGGGCGTGCACGCGGCGGCGGGCGGTAACCGCAGCCATACGATGAACCGCATTGAGGGTTTTGCCGATAGCCGGGAGATCAATAAAGATGAGTTGCAGTTGCGCACCGGTCTGGATTACCGAAGCCGCCTGAATAAATATTTTTCGGTGCAAATTGGTGCCGATTACGTGCTGCATTACGCCAACGATACCGATATAAATGACAGCGGTTACGACGTTGTGGAGCAGATTAACCAACTAAATCTTACGGGTGCGGGCCTGCATTTGGGGCTTACTTATTGGGTAACCCGCCGCTTGGGCATCTCAACCGAAGCCAATTTTCAATGGTTAACGGGGTATCGGGACTCGGCGCGTAAATTCAAAAATTTCCCGGAACTGAACGATAATCTCACGTATAGCCGCATTGATACCGTGCGGAAATCCGTGTTGGGCGGCGTTTTTGTGGTGTATCGGTTTTAAAATTTTTTAGCAAACAATCAAACTATTCATATTCAGTCTTTGACGATGAAAAAACTATTCTATTCCTGCACTACACTAGCGTTGCTCAGTGTGGTTTGGTTTTCGTGTCGGAAAGCCATTACAATTGATGATACCGATCGCGACTTTCCCATTCAATTATCGGCAACAATAGAGGGCGACAGCGTTGTTTTGTCGTGGAATTTGGAGCGTACGGTCCAATTTCAACGGCTCATCGTGGTGCGCACCCCGGCTCCCATTGACAAAGGATTGTCGCCGTTTAATTTGCCTGACGTAAAGTTTATACTGGATTCTGGTGAGGATGATATTGAGCAATTGGTAGAATTAAAATCCGTTTATTATCGCAGTTTATATTATAAGGTATATGTACAGGTAGGAGCGGAGAAATTTATTGAAAGCAATAGTGTTGTCGTAAACTACGATGGTTTTTCTGCGGAAGGATTTCCAACATCGGCACTGGCGCATCCTGACTCTAATTGGGTGGTTGTCGTTGTAAACTTGGGCAATCAGTCAACCCAGATTTCACTGATTAATCTAGATGAGAATAAGGTAATGGGAAGTATGTTTATTCCCAGATCTGTCCCTCCAACGCTTAGTTTGTCGTTTAAATATTTTAATGAGCAGGCGTATTTAATGGTTATGGAAACACCCTACCAATATTCCCGCTATCAATTACCCACAATGGTTTTATCGGAGAAAGTTACGCTCCCGTACCCAACTTGGTCGGTGTTGGGAGCACGTTCCAACGATTTTGTATTTATGACGCATGAGAACGCCGAGTATGGAATGACTATCCGAAAAGTAGAAGAAATATCCACCGTGACTCATGCGTATGAACGCCAGTATCAAAATTTTCAAAATCACGTACAAACTTTTTTAGACGCCTCTCAAAATAAAATTCTTGAAATTTGCGATAACGGAATCCAACGGTTGAGGTTCACTACCGACGGTGCGCTTGACTCTACATATTCTAAAGTTAATCCTTGGGCTACAAATAATAGCATGAATTCGCATGATATTGTGGTTGCCCCCGGTGGCAAATATTTTATCATGGGCCGTAACAGGTATGTTTATAACGAGAATTTAGATCGGGTAGCCCAGTTGTATTCTGAGAATGGGCGCGACCATTCAGACTATTGCTTCTCACCGGATGGTAAATACTTGTATGCTCTGGTGCCCATCTCTAATCCAACCCTTAAAACAAAAATTCTAAAATTTAAGGTGGATACATGGCAAGTAGAGAATACTTTAGAACTAAACGATTTATTTGGAAGTCAGTTGTTATTCAATACAAAGAACGAGTTGATTCTTTTTTCTAACAATGGTATGGCAACGGAACGATACAATTATAAAATCATTGAATTATAAACGTTTTTGCGCGCGCCTAAAAACGCGCGCCCCAACACCCATTTCAACAGTAAACCCATGTCGCATTTCGACCTCATTTTAAAAAACGTCGCCCGCATCATTCACCTCTCCCCCGACGAGGAGCGGGTGTTTGTGGGGTTTTTGGAAGAAAAATCGGTCAAAAATCGGCAGTTTTTACTCGAAGAAGGAAAAGTGTGCCGACACTCCACTTTTGTTTGCCACGGTTGCCTCAAGGGTTATACCGTGGACAAAAACGGGTTTGAACATATTCTGAGTTTTGCCCCGCCCGACTGGTGGATTGCCGATATGTTCAGTTTGTTTGCGCAACGACCCGGCCAGTTGAACATTCGCGCCACGGAAGCCAGTATGGTATTTCAGTTGTCCAAAACCAACCAGGAACTGTTGTACCAACAAGTGCCCAAGTTTGAACGCTTTTTTCGGGTATTAACCGAAAATTCCCTCGTGGCCCACCAACAGCGCATCTTGGATAACCTCAGTTTGACCGCCGAAGAACGGTACGCGCATTTTTGTCAAAAATACCCCTCGCTGGTACACGCACTTCCCCAAAAAGAAATTGCCTCCTATATCGGAGTCACGCCCGAATTTTTCAGCAAAATGCGATCGCGGTTATTAAAAACGTCCCCGTAGAACCGCACGGCCGTGCGGTTCAAAATGCGATCGCGGTTGTTGAAAATGGCCCCGTAAAACCGCACGGCCGTGCGGTTCTGCACACCCATGCGGTTCTACCGTGCGGTGGAACGCGGGGGTGATGAAAATTCGTTTTTTTTGGGGAAAATTGCGGAACCACACGGCCGTGTGTGCGGGGGTGATGAAAATTCGTTTTTTGGGTGGAAATTGCGGAACCACACGGCCGTGTGTGCGGGGGTGATGAAAATTCGTTTTTTGGGTGGAAATTCCGGAACCACACGGCCGTGTGTGCGGGGGTGATGAAAATTGGTTATTTGGGGCGGAAATTGCGGAACCACACGGCCGTGTGGTTCTACGGGGGCGTACGGTGGAACGGGACAATCATTTTTTCTTAATCCAGGTTATGGTTTTTTCCGGTACAATACCCCCAACTTTGTGTCATTAAACGAACATGTCTTAACACGATGAACAGAAAAGAATTTCTTAAAAAGGGCTTATTGGGAACCGGCATTTTTGTCGCTTCCGGCTCCGCTGCTTCGGTTCTGAGCAATGAAATTGACGAACTGAAAGCATTGGACATTATCGGATTTAACCATTTACCACACACTGATTCTAAAATTATGGCAAACACTGTATTCCACAAAGCCGATACCCGCGGCCATGCCGATCACGGCTGGTTGAACTCTTATCACTCCTTTAGTTTTGCGAATTATTACAACCCCGAACGTATGCACTTTGGGGTACTTCGGGTGCTGAACGATGATACCGTTGCCGCCGCCAAGGGTTTTGGTAAACACCCGCACGACAACATGGAAATCATTTCGATTCCGTTGGAGGGCGACCTGGAACACAAAGACAGCATGGGAAATACTACCGTCATCAGCAACGGGGATGTACAAGTGATGAGCGCCGGAACGGGCATTTTTCACAGCGAATACAACAAAAATACCGATAAATTGGTGAAGTTTCTTCAAATTTGGGTGTTTCCCAACAAAAGAAACGTAGAACCCCGGTACGACCAGATTACGCTGAAAAAAGAAGATCGCAAAAACAAACTCCAGCAAATTTTGTCGCCCAACGCCGACGATGAGGGCGTTTGGATCCACCAGGATGCCTGGTTCCACCTCGCCGATTTTGACAAAGGCACTTCCGCGGATTACACCATTAAAAAAAGTGGCAACGGCGTGTACGCTTTTGTGCTAAAAGGTGACGTGACCATCAACGGACAGGTGCTGGATACCCGCGACGGCCTCGGTATCTGGGACGTGGATACGCTGAACATTACCGCCAATAGCGACGCCGAGTTTCTGTTGATGGACGTGCCGATGACGGTGTAGCCTAATCCTGCACCAATGTTTTTAAAGTCGCCCGCTGGTCCGAGGTCTGGATCGTCACGAAGTAGGTATTACCCACGCTGATTTGCGGAAATTGCCGCGAAATAACGTGTTCTCCCGCCGCAAGATGCTCCAGTATCTCTTTTTTGATGGTTTGCCCCTTCGCATCGGTGATGGTGAGAATGACCTGAGCCTCGGGCTGAAGAAGGTTGAATTTTACACTAAAAATACCATTTCCCGGATTGGGAAAAATTTTCATTTGCAAATAACCACGGCTTTGGTCGTTGAGTTGATGCGCGCCGGTAGTTGCATTTTTTATCAAAAATACTTTAAAAATGCGGCTACTGGCGCTGCTTTGGGTACCGTTATTTACCCAAAAAATATTGGGAGCCGTACTCGAAATTCCTCCGAAAATATAACCAACCATTGTCGTATCGGCCGAAATTTCGTCTAATTTGATTACTTTATTGGCATAGTGCGGCAGCGATTCCACGGGCAAAAAAGCGCTGCCCGCTCCCAACAACGATGGCATTTCGGCGGGTAATTTGTACTCCGTCATGGTGCCGTCGGCCTTGCGGGTAACCCGGGCGATGGTGCGCACAAATGGCGCGTTGTTATCTTGTACCATTACCCCCAAACTATCGTAAAACTGCGCGATCCCCCCAAAAAACACGGTGTGCATCTCGTTGGACCCCGCTGCGTAGGCCGGTAATACGGCGCAATGGTAGTGGTTGTAGTATTGGTTAAAATCGGGCTGAATGCTGTATCCACTGCTGTCAATGTGTACACAATTGAGGTACGGAAAATCCACCGTTTTTTGAAAAACACCCGAAAATGCCGTGATGCTTTCGCGTCCGTCGGGCAAAATTTGCGCCACGACGTTCAAATCCCGGCGATGTAATACACTGGAATCGGTGAAGGCTTGCAGGTGTTGTACCGTTATTTGGGTACCGTCGTCCTGAAGGTTAAACCGGCGCACCTGCTCGGTGTATTCCTGCACAAATCCCGGCCCGTGGGTAGGCCCCATCGGATTGTAGCGGCCCATAAATTTTTGTCCCCCTGTGAGGTAATAAGTTTGGTTGATTTTGGACAAATATCCCCCCGTTACGGTAAATTTCGGATCGGATATTTGCCGAAAATATGCCCCAATGGGTTGCCCATTGACAATAGCATGAATGACTTCGGGGACCTGAACGGCCGTTAATTGATCGTAGGTGACGTGATCGGCGGCGGTTGCGCTGTAACCATATCCGCCAATCAGGTACAAATACGACCCTTCCTGGTAAAATTGTATGTTCGTAGCGCTCAATTGCTCGCGGATACCGACGGGTAGTGACGCCAACGGTGCCGACCACTTTTGCAAGGTTTGCGGGTCAATGACCAATAGTTGGTTGTTATGCCCGGCCACGTCGAAGGATGCAAAGGGTTGCCGGCGGTGCAATCCGTCGAGCCGCCCCCCGATAATCAACCATTTTCCGTCGTATTGACCGTAGGCAAACGATTGTACCCCGCCCAGGGTTGGAATGTCCAAGGGTTCGAGGTAAATATCAAAAGGGGCATTTTGAGCGGTGGTGGTGGCGCTTTTTAGCAGGAAAAGGGCAGCAAAAAGGAATAAACGAAGGTCTAATTTCATGTGTCAAGTGTTTTAAGTCGGGACGATCTGGTTAAAGTGGTGATATCTCCCTGTGAATTTGTCGCTGCAAAATTACAGGCACTTCACCCTGCTCCGGTGTGACGAATATCACGCCGGAAAAATTCCCCGAACGAATTTATACACCTCAAACCACAACGTACTGGCAATACCCACCAGCAAACACAAGCCCAGGGCCGGTGCCGATATGGGCATCATTCGGAACAAACCCGCCAAAGCCGGGATGTATAAAATGGCCAATAACATCAGGATGGAAATGCCCATAATAACGGGCATCATGCGGTTTTTGTACCGGAGCGTGTGCCAAATGGTGCGCTCAAACGACCGGTTGGCCAAGGTCAAAAACACGTTGGAAAAAACCATGGTGGCAAATACAAACGACCGAACGCCTTGTTCCTGATAACCTAAATGCACGGCGTACTGGTACATCAACAAGATACCAAGCGCAATAACTGCACCTTGTAGCAGCGAAACAGCCAGTTCGCCTCCGGAAAATAAATTGGCCGATACCGACCGCGGCGGCTTTCGCATCATGTTGGGATCGCCCGGCTCATTTTCAAAAGCAATGGCGGCGGTGGGGTCCATCACCAGTTCCAAAAAGATAACGTGCAAGGGCAGGAGAATGTGCGGGTAGGGCCATTGCAGCAACAAAGGCACCAATACCGTGAGAATAATGGGCAAATGAATCGAAATTACGTACCGAATGGCCTTTTGCAGGTTCTCATAAATGCGGCGGCCCATTTTTACCGCCGTTACCATGCCGCCCAGTTGATCGGTTAATAACACCAGCGAGGCGGCATTTTTGGCTACTTCGGTGCCTCTTTTACCCATCGCAATGCCAATTTGGGCGGCTTTTAACGCGGGGCCGTCGTTGACACCGTCGCCCGACATGGCCACCACTTCGCCGTTGGCTTGCAAGGCTTTTACCACGCGGAGTTTGGCTTCGGGGAACATGCGGGCATAAACGTGGGTGTTGCGTACCGTTTCCTGCAATGCCTCGTCGGGCATATCCATTATTTCCTGGCCCGTAACGGCTTTTTCGGTGCCTTTTAATCCCACCGACCGCGCAATGTTCAGGGCCGTAGCGGCGTGGTCGCCGGTGATCATCATGACCCGAATACCGGCTTTGTAAAAAGAGTTAAACACGTGCGCCACGTTTTTTTTAGGCGGATCGTAAAAGGCCACCAATCCTTCGAGTTTCCACGGGAATTCATCCTGTTGGGCCGGAAACGCATCTCCGGAGGGGGCGGCGGCACTGGCGACACCCAGCACCCGGTACCCTTTTTCGGCCATTGCGTTGGCCCGAGCCAGGGTTTGTGCCCGCGTGGGGCCATCGGCTTTGCACACTTGTAATATCCGTTCGAGGGCACCTTTGGTGGCAACAATACGTTCCCCCTTGGTATTTCCCCAAACGTGGGTCATCATGGGTGGGGTGCCGCCGAGGGCGTATTCTTTAACAATTTGCCAGCCGTGGCGCAGGTCGGTGTTGTTGTGTTGTTCGGCGGCCCGCTTTTTGAGGGCTTTTTCCATGGCATCAAAAGGGTCGTCTTCACTGGCCCAAAGGGCGAATTCGAGGGTGCGGTTTTGCCCCGAAATTTCGTATACCTCGGCAATGTCCATTTTGTTTTCGGTAATGGTTCCCGTTTTATCGAGGCAAATGACCGTTGCCGAACCGAGGCTTTCGACCGTTTTGGGTTGTTTGGTCAAAATGCCAAATTTCACCATCCGGTAAGCGCCCAAACCCATAAATGTGGTGAATGCCACCGGAATTTCTTCGGGAATGAGCGACATGGCGATGGTGAGGGAAAACAATATGGCTTTCCAAAAATCGTGTTCCAACCACAAATTTAACCCCAAAACCACCAAAAAAGTCACAATACCCACTACGCCCATGAGCCGGACCAAATTGGTAATTTGAATTTGCAACGGTGTTTCTCCTTTTTCAATGGATTCGATGGATTTGCCCAGTTTGCCCATTTCGGTGCGGTTGCCGGTAGCGGTAACCCGCATAACGCCTTTGCCCGTGGTAATCATGGTGCCGTGGAACAAAATACTCGTGTTCGGTTCGTTTTTTTCAACCGAAAGGCTTTCGCCGGTCAAAATGGATTCGTCGGCGGAGAGGTCGTTTTGTTGGAGCAAAATACCGTCGGCGGGAATGTGCGCCCCTTCGTTAATGGCCACCACATCGCCGGGAACCAGGTCGGCCGTATCGAGTTCTACCCAATGGCCGTTGCGGAGGGCTTTTACTTTGGGGGCGGCGTATTGGCGCAAGGCTTCGAGTGCGCGTTCGCTTTTATTTTCCTGAAACAACTCGATGCCCACCACAAATAAAATGGAAACGAGCATCATAATGGCTTCGGAACGTTCGCCCAAAACAAAATACAGGACGCAGGCCACGGCCAGCAGCAGGAACATGGGTTCTTTTAAAATATTGGCGATGGAGCGCCAAATGGTGGTTTTTTTAATGCTTTCTAAAGTGTTTGGACCAAATTCTTTGCGCAAATGGTTGGCTTCCGCGCTGGATAATCCGTGATATTCAGGGTTAGTGGGCATAATCTAATGGGTGGTTTCATATTATACACGTTCTAAAAGATTTTAAAACGTTCAAAAGCGGCGCGTTCGAGTTGTTCGCGGTCGTCGGGGTGGGCAATTTTGATCAATTCCTGCGCGCGTTGTCGCAGGTTTTTGCCAAATAAAAAAGCCACGCCGTATTCGGTGACCACGTAATGCACGTGAGCGCGGGTGGTGACAACACCAGCCCCTGGTTTCAGGGTCGCGGCAATGCGCGAAACACCTTTTTTGGTGCGCGAAGTGAGCGCAATGATGGGTTTTCCACCTTCCGAAAGGGCGGCACCGCGCATAAAGTCCATTTGGCCCCCAACGCCCGAATAGTGGTAAGTGCCAATGGAATCGGCGCAGACCTGCCCGGTTAAATCCACTTCAATGGCACTGTTGATGGCCACCACCCGGTTGTTTCTTTTGATGATAGAGGCTTCGTTGACGTAATCAATGTCCAAAAAAGCAAACGACGGGTTATCGTTGACAAAATCGTAGAGGCGGCGCGTTCCCAGCGCAAAAGCCGTAACGGTTTTATTGGGGTGATTTATTTTGTAGCGGTTGTTGACAATGCCTTTTTCGATGAGTTGGAGCAGCCCGTCCGAAAACATTTCGGTGTGTACGCCCAGGTCTTTGTGGCTGTGAATGCACTGCAACACGGCATCCGGGATGGCCCCAATGCCCATTTGCAGGGTGCTTCGGTCTTCGATGAGGTTGGCAATGTATTCGCCAATTTTAATCTCTTCGGGGCCAACTTTGGTGCTGTATTGCACTTCGGGCAAAGGCGCATTGGCCAATACCATCGCGTGAAAACTACTGGTGTGGATCATGCCGTCGCCGTGGGTGCGGGGCACTTGCGGGTTTACCTGTGCAATCACGTACCGCGCCGAATTGACCGCCGAGCGGGCAATATCCACCGAAGTGCCCAGCGAACAATACCCGTGGGCATCGGGGGGCGAAACGGACACAATAGCCACGTCGAGCGGAAGAATTTTGCGGCGAAACAAATCGGGTATTTCGCTCAAAAACACCGGAATATAATCGCCCCGGCCTTCATTCACCGCCTGCCGGATGCCGTCGGAGACAAAAAGGGAGTTGATGCGAAAACTGGAGGCGTATTCGGGGTTGGCTATTTTGATGTCGCCGTACAGACTGATGGACACCAATTCTACGTCGTTTAAACGCGGGGCTTGTTCGGCCAAATGGTGCAGCATAAACTGCGGCGTACAGGCACTTCCATGAATATAAACACGATGACCAGATTCAATAATTTGCAGGGCTTCTGCTGCTTGTACATAATTCATTAGTGAAAAAAATTCGTCTAAAGTCTATTCTAATTCAGGGCAAAGGTAGGCGGGTTAAAGGCGTTGCGTACAGAATGAAAATTTGGTACGACAGTGACCTTTATCACCCACAAGGTACTTATTGGGGCCGACATTTGTCAATAAATACATAAAAAGATGAAAAATTCATTTATCGTTGAAAATCTCAAGTGCGGCGGATGCGCCACCAGTATCAAATCGGCTTTAATGACCTTGCCCGGTATTTCGGAGGTTACCGTGGATACGGAAAGCAATACTGTTTCGGTGGATTCGGAAGGGGAAGATATTCGGACGCTTATTTCCGAAACGCTCAACGGTCTCGGTTACCCCGAAGCGGGCCATAATTCGCTGTTGTTACAAGGCAAATCATTCGTGAGTTGCGCCGTGGGTAAAGTAAAAAATATGACCCAGACAACACCGGTTTAGTGCTGGCTGGGTCATTGTAAAAATATTTTGTAAAAAAACTACCGCGCTACGGTAACGTCGCCGGAGTACAATTCTTTGGTGCCATCGGGGAAAGTAACGAGGGCTTTCCAAACGAATACGGCCGGGTCAAGGCGGCGGTCGTCTTTGGTGCCGTTCCAACCCGCATTAACATCGTTGGCGGCCAAATGACGGCCTTCCCAAACCAATGCGCCCCAGCGGTCAAATACCTGCAACAATTCAATATCGGTGACGCCTTTGCCAAAAATGGTGAACTTGTTGTTAGGCGCGTCGCCTTCGGGGGTAATGATATTGGGCACGTAAATTTTCCGTTTGGTATCTACTTCCACCCGCGAAGTTGCCGAAGCCGTACAGCCTTGCTGATCGGTAATGGTTACCGTGTATTGGCTGGTGCGCAGCGGTTTTACCCACGGTTTGGGGCAATCGGCGCATTCCAGACCGGGTGCTACCTGAACCGGGCTAAGCAAAGTTTCGGTCCAACTCCATTGCTGCACCAAAGGGGCCGGAGGATAGGTTTGCGGCAATAAACGCACCGAATCGCCCTGCTCAATTTGGAACAACGCCGGTAAACTCGCCGATGGGTACACCGGTTCTTCCAGCGTCATATTTACCTCGGCCGTACAACCGTAGGTATCTTCCACCACCAAACTGTAAACGCCCGGCGCGAGGCCGTTTTTAATGAAATTTTGGCCAAAAGTATTACCATTGTCAAAAGAAAAAGTGAATGGTTCGGCACCGTTGGTCACCGTACCAAAATCAAGGCTGCCCAAAGGCAAAAGACAGGTTGGCTGAACGGCCACCGGGTCAAATTGCGGGGGCAATACCGCCGTAATGGTGGTAGTAGCGGTGTTGGTGCAGCCATTGGACAAGTTGGTGACCATCAAACGATACACCCCTGCGGCCGAAGTCGTTGCCGTTGGGGCAGTGGTATTGTTCTGAAGGACACCGTTTTGGGTCGTCCACTGGTAGGCCGGGTTGGTACCCGCCTGCGTTACCGTACTTGTAATATCCCACGTTGGTTGGTTACAATGCAAAATGCCGCCCGGTCCCGTAGATACCACGGGTGGTTGTGTATTTTGAGCCACCGCCACCGAAGCCGTCGCCGAACAACCATTGTCGGGGTTCACCACGGTTAAGGTGTAAGGCGCGGGTTGGTTCACCACGGGATTTAACGATTGATGCCCACTGACGATATTGCCCTGCGTGGTACTCCAAATGGCCGAATACGAAATACCGGCGTTGGAAACGTTCGATTGCAACAGAATTTGTTGTTGCAGGCAGGTGAGCACCGCCGGAGGGGTAATGGCAATTGTGGGTGCCAGGGTATCAATACTCACCGTCACGTTATCGGAGGCTGTACAGCCGTTGGCGGCGTTGGTCGCGGTAATGGTATAAGTGCCGGGACGGTTTACCAGTGGCGATAATCCCGTTTGGCCGCTCACAATATTACCGGTGGTAGTGGCCCATACGACATTGGTACCCGTCGCCGATGTGCCGCTCAGGGACAAACTGGGATCGGTACAGGTAAGGATGACCGTTGCACCCGCGTCCACTGCCGGGGGGACTTTGTTTTCGGAAACCTGGGTTTGAACCGTAGATGTACACCCGTTTAGTGGATTTTCGACCAATAAAATGTACGTTCCGGCCGCGCTAATTGTGGGCGTAAGGGTGTTTTGACCGGAAATAAACGCGCCATTGGTGGTGGTCCAGGCCGCTGTAACGTTAAGTGGGGCGCTGCTCGCGGTTAATACCGTTTGTGGTGCGGCACAGGTTAATACCGCCGGAGAGGCGATGGCGGGAATCGGTGGCGCAATATTTTCGGTAATGGTCACCTGGTCAGTCGCCGTACAGCCATTTTGGGTGTTGGTGACGGTAAGGGCATAAACACCGGGTTCGTTGATGATTGGATTGGCCTGATTTTGTCCCGAAACAATAAATCCGTTGGCGGTGGTCCAGGCAAATGTGACCGGGGTACCGGGGCCACTGCTGCCCGACAGGGAGGTGCTGGTGATATCGCAGGTTAATTGCTGCGTGGCACCGGCTTCGGCTATCGGCGGCACTTTATTTTCCGATACGGCAATGGTCGCGCTGGCCGAACACCCGTTGCTATTGTCCGAAACCACCAGGGTGTACGTTCCGGCCGCTTGCGCAATGGGTTGCAAACTATTGGTATTGCCGCCCAAAACACCGCCGCCCGTGGCACTCCATTGCAGGTTGAGCGAAGGATTGGGGCTGGTTGCAGTACCCGATAATGGCACTTGGGTTTGGGTACAGGTGATTACCGCTGGCGCTGCCAATGCCACAACGGGTTGGTTCACATCGGCGGTAATGACGACGGTATCGCGGTCGCTGCACCCGTTGGCCGGGTTAACAACGCTTAAAATAAACGTACCCGCCGCATCCACCGATGGGGTGGCGGTATTGGTAGGTCCCGTAAATGCATTGGGTACGGATGAGGTCCAGTTGATGGTCAGACCGGGTTCATTGCTGACGCTACCGTTCAACGTAAGTACCGGGGTAGAGCACAACAAAACGGCATCGGTACCGGCATTGGCCGCCGGTGGGGCGATATTTTGCTGCACAACAACGCTTTGTAGGCTGCTGCAACCGTTTCCGGGGTCGGTAGCGGTGAGGGTATAAGTGCCGGGTTGACTAACTTGCGGGGTAAGGGTTGCGGTATTACCCACAAACTGCCCACCGGCCGTTGTCCACACTGCCGGTATATTCCCCGATGCACCCGTAACCGTTGCCGCGAGACCGATTTGGGGTTGGGCGCAGGTCAAAATACCATTGGCCGATACATTTACCACGGGGTGCACGGTGTCTTGCGCAACATTCACAGAAGCCTGTGCGGAACAGCCATTGACGGTATTGGTTACCATCACCTGATAAGTGCCGGGGGTTCCGGTGGCCGTCGTGGGGGCATTGGCGGGCAGGGCAAAGGCACCGTTGGTGGTGCTCCATTGGGTATTAAACGCCGTTCCAGCCTGCGAAATATTGGCCAAAAGATTGGTTTGTAACTGGGTGCACGTGAGTACATTAGGGGTGGTAATGTTCACCACGGGAGCCGTTTGATTGGCCAAAATAGTCACTTGCGCCGCGCTGGTACAGCCATTATTGGTATTGGTCAAAGCAATTTGGTACAATCCGGCCTGGTTGACCGTAACGGTCGGGTTGTTGGCGGGGGGCGTAACAAACTGCCCGTTGGTGGTGCTCCATACCACGTTGACTCCGGTGGCGGGCACCGTTGCCGTAATAGTTTGCGTTGGGTTGGTGCAGGTAATTGTAGGCACTACCGGTAACGCCACGGCGGGCGCGGCAGTATCCTGCTGAACAAGCACGCTGGCTTGCGCGGTGCAGCCATTGGTTGGGTTGGTCACGGTAACCGCGTAGGTTCCGGCGGCGTTTACCGTTGGGTTAGCGCCGTTGGGGTTGGCGGTAATTTGGCCATTCGTGGTAGTCCATTGGATTTGGGTCGGGCCATTTACCCCCGAAATGCTCAACTGCAAGGCCGTGTTAAGGGTATTGCAGGTTAAGGTTGGCGGCGGCGCAATGGCCAATACAGGAATTTGATCGGTCGCGATCACCGTAGTGGAGGCCGTTGAGGTACAGCCGTTTTGTTGGTTGGTAATGGTCACTGTATAAGTACCGGCTTGCCCCACCAAAAGTGCCGCCGCGTTGGTTGCACCCACAATTTGGCCGTCGGTGGTGGCCCAGTTGAACGTATAATTACCACCGGGCTGGTTGCTCTGGGTGGTAATGGTAACGGTGGGTTGGGCGCAAGTGATGGGCGTATTGTTCAAAATGCTAAACGCCGGAGGGGCCAGGTTTTGCTCCACCACCGCTACGGCCGTGGAGGTACAACCATTGGCCGGATTGGTGAGCAAAAGCGCATACGTGCCGGGCAAGTTTACCACCGGAGTGGGGGTTTGGGCACCCGAACCAATTTGGCCGGTTGTGGTGGTCCATTGGTACAGAAATCCGGGACCATTGGTACTGCCGTTGGCATTGATTTGTACCGAAGCGGTCACACAATCGAGGGTATCGGGAGCATTGGCAACGGCGGTAATGGCGTTGGCATCGGCAAAAACGGTGGTCGTGGCGGTGTGGGTACAACCGTTGCTTTGGTTGGTCACCTGCAAAGTATAAATACCCGCCGCGTTTACCGTTGGGGTTAATGTCTGGCCCCCGGACACGATGTTTCCGCCTTGCCATTGGTAGGCCATTGTGCCGCCCGTGGAAGAACCGGAGCCGGACAATAACACGCTGGTTTGCTGGCAGGTAATACTATCGGCGGGCAACGCAACGGCCACCGGCGCTTGTTGGTTCATCAACACCGTTACCGAAGAGGTTGTGGTGCAGCCGTTGGCCGGATTGGTCACCGTAACGTTGTAAATGCCGGGTGATAAAGTGGTAATCGTGGGGATATTATTGCCCCCCGCAATGCTGCCGCCGGAGGTTGTCCAGGCAAAACTGGCATTGGGCGTATTGCTATTGGCCGTTACCCAAACGGTATCCTGTACGCAGGTAAAGGTATCGGGCAATGGCAACGAAAGGTTGGGAGAAAGGACCGTGCTGGTAATGGCCACGGTATCGTAACTGGTGCAGCCGTTGACGGTGTTGGTAACGCCCAAAATAAAACTACCGGCCGCACTGGCCGTGGCGTTGATTCCGTTCACGGGGCCACTAAGCGCACCGCCGCTGCCCGCTAAAACCTGCCAAGTGTAGTTAATCCCTGCTCCCGACGAACTGCCCGTCCCGGATAGGGTGGAGGTCGTTTGCAAACAGGAAATGGGGGTACCGCCGTTGGCATTGGCAATGGGCGGGTTGGTGGCACTGCCCAAAGCAACATCGGTGGTGGCGGTGCAACCAGTGGCCAGGTTGGTGACCACTAAAGTATATGTTCCGGCTACGTTCACAATGCAGTTTTTGCTATTCATACCCGATACGATGTTTCCATTGAGGGTAGACCACGCGTAAGAAACATTGCCCTGGTTGCTGTTTCCCAATAAGGTAACATTGGTGCCGCCGCAACCCAATGGCTGGGGAGGTGTCACCCAGGCAACCAACGGATTAGGGGTTTCCACTACCGTAACCGTTGCCGTTTTGGTGCATTCGGTGTTGCCTTCGGTGTAAGTAACCGTTAAGGTGTATTGACCCGCCGCATTCACCACCGGATTGAGGGTAGTGGCACCCGATACAATATTGCCATCAGTGGTGCCCCATTGGTACGAATAGCCCGTTCCCACGCTACTGCCGTTGCCATTGAGGGTAATGGGCGCACCTTCGCAGGGGAGCAGCGAAACGGCGGGTGTCGCCACCGCAGTTATGCTGGCTATTTTGATTCTGACGGTATCGGTGACGACACACACGGGCGAAAACCCAATATCGTCGAGGGCAAAGTCATTGCCCGAAAGTGCAGTATTTTGGTTAACAACGCAAATATTGGCCGTGGTACTGGGACCGCTGTTCCATAAAGCGTAAAACTGCTGCCAGTTGCACAACGCCGGTGATACCGCAAAGGGTGTACCGAGGTTGACGCTATTCACCGAAAATTGCAATACCGCCGGGGCCGCACCTACCAAAGAAGTTGCCCAGGCCGTAAAGGCGTATTCGGTGTTGGGGGCAATGGAAATGGTTTGGCACCATACGTTGGTATTGGCCCCTCCATTACCGTTCACGGCCATCATTTGGCCGCCGCCGGTGTGGTCCGTACAAGGCGCAAAATTGCTGTGGGAGGTTTGTGGGTTGTCGAGCACTTCGTACGTGCCTTCGGGCCACAAATTGCCCGGGCTGTACGTGTAACTGGTGGTAAAACTGCTGTTTCCGCCTTCAAAATCGCCATTGTCAATCAAATTTATGCTTTCAATCACGGCTTTTGCGCGCAATACGTAAGTCGTGTTTTGGGTAACATTGGCGGTTGGGGTAAGGGTATTGGCACCCGTCAGGCCAGTGGTAGGTATCCAGTTGAAGTTGAGATAATCGCCCGAAATATCCCCGTCAAGTTGGACCGGCGTGGGGGGCGGGCACAGCAAAATATCTTCACCAGCATTTACCGTAATGGGGCATTGTGCAAAAGTTGGATGTACAAATAATACTGTTAATATCCCGGCGAGGGATAGTTTAATGTAGTAGTTTAGCATGAGCAAAGTAAAGGAAAACGGCGTAGTAAATAGGGATTAAACCAGTAACGTGGGCAAAAGTAATTTAAACTAAGAACATTCTTGAAATAATGGTTGTATGTTTGTCAAAAAATTACGGCAACCTTACCTTTTTATTCATGAATTCAGCGAATCACCCATTGAACCCCGAAATTCCGGTTTCCAACGAAGCAGAAGCCTGCACTTTGGTACTCATGGCTTGCCTGCACGCCAATGAACTGGGATACAACCCGGACAATGCCATGTTTCATACCTCCATCGGCAGCCGCAATATTTTTAAAGATTACCACCCCGATGCGCTCAAAGAATTTGCGCAGCGCAGTTATGAACGGGCCGGTACGTACACCGTTGCCATTGATTCGGCGTTGGGGCACATTCGGGAGCAAACCCGTTTGCCACTCTTTTACCATTGCCTCGATGTTATTTTGGCCGATGGTATTGTGACGCCCATGGAGCATAAATTGGTGCAATACCTCAAACAAAAATTAAAAATTGACGATGAATTAGCCTGGCAGGGGATGGAGGTACTGGTGGCTAAAAATCAATTGTAGCGCATTGAACAAAAAGAAATTGGAATTATACACGCGTACCACGATTTGGTCACGGGCGAAGTATTGTTTGGCGAATTGAAGTAGGGGCGGGCTGTATTCTTCAAAGCGGTAGGTTTTGTGCATGAAGCCCGTATTGTATGCGCAACACCAAGCGCGCTATAAACAAAAAAACTTTTCAAATTTCGGCTGGTTAAAGTCCGAAACTCGAAAAGTTTTTAGATAAAATGTATAAAAGGGGCTGTAATTAGCCTTCTGTTACAACTTCAAAAGCAACGTCGCCAGATACTTGTGGGTGGTATTTGAGTACTGCTGTGTAAGCACCCAATTCTTTCACCTCTTCAGGCATAATGATGTGACGTTTTTCGGCATCTACACCGATAGCGGCGAGTGCTTTTACCAAGTCGGTAGCCGAAACTGAACCGAACAAGCGGCCACTTTCACCGGCTTTGGCGGTAATTTTGAGCGTTTGGCCTTCGGTTTTAGCCAAAAGAGCCTGGTAGGTAGAAATCATGGCCGATTCTTTTTTGTCGGCTTGTTTTTTCATGCCGTCTAATTTAGCCATGTTCGTTTTGTTGGCCACAATAGCCAGACCCTGTGGGATGAGGTAGTTGCGTCCGTAGCCATCTTTTACAGTAACTACTTCGTGCTTCGCGCCCACTTTTTCGATATGTTCGAGCAGAATGATATTCATGCTTAGAGTTTACGTTTGAGTGTGTGAAAAAAATGCAATTCGAATTACTTCATCAAGTCGGCCAAGAACGGCAGAATAGCGAGGTGGCGTGCACGTTTTACGGCCGTAGAAACGCGGCGTTGGTATTTGAGGCTGTTGCCTGTGATACGACGTGGCAACAATTTGCCTTGCTCATTGATGAATTGAAGCAGAAAATCTGCGTCTTTGTAGTCAATGTATTTGATGCCGAACTTGCGGAAACGGCAGTATTTTTTGCGGCGCAATCCGATGCGGGGATTGCTAAGAAATTTTACATCTTCTCTTGAAGCAGCCATTTTTAAACGTTTGCTTTAGTGGTGAAAATTAAGAATGGTGAATACAGGGTAAAGTTAGACAGCAGCCTCTGGTGTGTCTAAATCAACCACTTCGGGTGCGAGGACAATTTCCTCTTCGAGTTCGTCTCCTTTTTTAAGTGGAGCCGGAGCAACTTTCTTGCGGGAACCGATAAGGCCGTTGCGCTTGTCGTCGTTGTACTTTACACCATACTTGTCCAGTTTCACTGTGAGGAAACGGAGCAATTTCTCGTTGCGCTTGAGGCTCAACTCGAATTTGCCAATAAAATCTGCTACTTCGCAAGCGAATTCTACGCAGAAATAAACGCCGGATGAACGTTTGTTAATCTGATAGGCCAATTGACGCAGGCCGATGTTATCCACCGCTACAATTGTTGCGCCGTAACGCGTCAAATCGTCTTGGATAGTTTGCGCTGTCGCTGAAACTTCATCGCCCGACAGAACTGGATCTACGATGAAGGTGACTTCGTAATGTCTCATTATCAATGTTTTATAAATAATAATTAGTGCTTTCTTCAAAAAGCGGGTGCAAAGATACCATTAGTTTCGACAAAACGTCAAGATTTTTTGAAAAAAATTGCGCCACCGGCCCTGATCTTTGGTGGTAAGGGTTACTTTTGCGGTCGCAGAGGTGCTGTCGGGGGGGCTGATGGGTGTACTGCTGTTGGGCGATCACGAGGGTGCCACTACATCATGCGACCACGGGTGTGCCACTGTCTGGCGACCACAAGGGTCGCTACATCATGCGACCACGGGCGTGCCACTGTCTGGCGATCACGGGTGTGCTGCTACATCATGCGACCACGGGTGTGCTGCTGTCTGGCGATCAGGAGGGTCGCCACTACATCATGCGACCACGGGTGTGCCACTGTCTGGCGACCACAAGGGTCGCCCTTACTTATGTTTTTTACTGGACAGACTTTTGAGGCATTAGATGCCATTGATCTCGGAGAGTACGAGTTGTGCCGTTTTGAGGACGGTGCTTTGTCTCGGGCGGATTTGTCAAACTTCGAGTTTTCGGAATGCACATTTGTGAACTGTGACCTCAGTATGGCCACGTTGCACCGCACTTCCTTTCATCGGGTAGCGTTTGTGAACTGCAAACTCATGGGACTTCACTTCGAAGCGTGTAATACGTTTTCGCTGGAAATGCAGTTTGAGGGCTGCAACCTCGATTTTTCTTCGTTTTTTCGCTTAAAACTGCCAGGAACAACGTTTAAAAACTGTAAAATGGAATCGGTGGATTTTTCAGAATCCGATTTTTCAAAGGCCGTTTTTGACGAATGCACCCTGAGTAATGCGCAATTTGACCAAACCCGGCTGGAACGCGCCGATTTTCGCACCGCCCACGACTTTTCCATTGATCCCGCCCAAAATATGGTGGCCAAAGCCCAGTTTTCGAAGCACAACGTGGCGGGGCTGTTGCGGAAATACGGGGTGGTTATTGCGGACTAACAGTGGTGCAATTGTGTGGCTGTCTTGTGAGCGGAGATTTTGAACATCGAACACCGAACACCGAATGTCGAACACCGAACACCGAATGTCGAACACCGAACACCGAATGTCGAACACCGAACACCGAATTTTGAACATCGAAGTGATTTTTAATTGGAAAGGACTAAAATACACGCTATCGCGCATTGTGATGTGGCATTATCCCGCTTTTAAGCGACGATTGGCCTAATCAGACATGATTAATACCAATAATAAAGTGCGGTAAGAATGTCTCACAAATAAATACTTCGGTGTTCGGTGTTCGACATTCGGTGTTCGGTGTTCAAAATTCGCGGTGTTCGATATTCAAAAATATCTCCATTGTGAGGCCGCCTCGACGCGGTAAATTAGGGTGCTTTCGCCGTAAAATCGTATTTCAACCCTTTGTACGATTTCAAAACTACCTTTACCGAACCCACCGAAACGGGTGATTCAATCAATACCGGAATGCGGTTTTGGTCGTCGCTGACCCAAACGGTCATTTTAGCATCTTCTTTAAATACGTTACCGGCAATCACGTCGGGTTGAAACTTGAGGGTTTTGTATTTGCCCATGCCGTGAACGCTTTTTTTCTCATTTTTGCCCACGTACCGCATTTTCAGGGGAAATTCTTCCTGGTCCATGAACACCGAAAAACTCTCGGAGGCACCGGTACCTTTGGCCGCAAAATCAATAGTGCGTAACCAAAACAGCGTGGATAATACGTCGTGCACCTTCGCTTTTACGTCGTGTTCGGTTTTGGTTTCGGTTTCGCCGCGTTTGGGTGCGCGCCAAACGGTCATTTTTTTGGCCGATTGGTTGAAGGCGATTTTTTCAAAAATATTGTATTTGCCCTCGCTCACGCTGCGCTCCGAATAATTGGGAAACAACGTGGATTTGTCCACCCACGATTCGTAACGGTCATTCACCACGTAAAACCATTCGTAAGAAGAATACGTGCGCCCAAATGCCTGGTAATGGAACTGCGTACCTTCGTCCCACACTTTAAATACCACCTCTCCGGCGGGCATCCACACGAAATTCCAGTTGTAATAGATTTTGTAGGTCAGTTCTTCACCGTGTTTAAACGGCACGTTGTCGCTGGTGTGGGTGGTCTGCGCGGGCAGGTTACTGTTCCACAGGAGGGGGAGCAGGAGGCAGTACTTCAGAATGGTGTTGAATGTTATCCTTTTCATATCCAAGAGATTTGGAAATATTGACGTAAAAAAACGAAAAAGTCCCGATTAACGCCGGGATGACCAAATTTATTACCCATAACGTAAACGTGGCGGCCAGTGCGGCGACTTCGTTGGCTCCAAATTGTTGCCACAACAAAACGGCCAGGTTACCCCGCGCCACCAAACCCGATAATGGCGGCAATGGAATGCTGGTTTGTAATAAAAACAACGCCGAAATGCCCGCCAATCCCGTTAAAATATCGGTTTTTATGCCAAAAAACACCAATAACAAGTAGTATTGAATGGCGTAAATAAAAAAACGCAAAACAGCCCACGCCAAAATGGAGGTGCGTTCGGCTTTGGTAAACTGCCGTACCACCCCCAGGTTTAATTGGCGCAGGAGGGGCAATGCCGGTTTGAGGACTTTAATTTGTTTTATAAAATCAATGACCAGTTCAAAATGGTAATACAACCAGAATAAAACGGGCAAACAGGCGGCGGAAACCACAATCAGGGCGGTGGCCCACTGGCGGTTCATCATGTCCAAGTAACGCAAAACGTATAAAGCGCCCATAACACCCATCGCCAACAATACCATAAACTGGCAAAAATTACCCACCAAATTGGCCACTACGGCGCGCCATTGGTTGCGGGGCTGTACGTACAACACCCGCCCGCCGTATTCACCCACCCGATTGGGCGTAAACAACGAAAAAGTAACGCCGGTGAGCACGGCCATAAATGCCCGTCCGCGCGGCATATATTCGTAACGCGCCACAAATTGCCGCCATTTTTCCGTTTCCGCCAGCCAATTCAGCGGCATAAGGATCAATACAGCGATCAAATAACTGATATTCACCGAATGACATTGGGTGACGAAAGCATCCCACACCTCCGAAATGTGCTGATGGTGACTTATTTCGTAGTACAACACCAGTACCAACAACACCGTAACACCCACTTTTACCCCCAAATTGAGGTAGCGGTTGCTGCGGACACGGTTTCTAAACTGTATCAGGGTGTCAATGATGTACTGAATGCGCTGCATGGGCGGCGCAAAGGTAGGTACTCGGGCGCAAGTACAAGGCGTTTTACTAATGCGCTACCAGGGTTTCCTGCGAAATAAGATCAAAACTATAACCCCGACCCGAAAAGTGTTCCAAAACACGGGGAAGAATGTACCGCAATTTGGGTGATGCCTTCACGCTGTCGTGCATAACAACAATGGAACCTCGGCGGGCGTTTTCGGTGACGTTGAGCAGGCATTGTTCGGGCGATAACTCCGGGTCAAAGTCGCCGCTGAGCACATCCCACATGACAATGCGGTAGTGTCGCTCCAAAAACATGCGTTGCGCGGGGGTAATTCGGCCGTAAGGAGGCCGGAACAACGGACTTTTGACGAGGCGGGCACAGTGGCGAATATTGTGAAAATAGGGCAAATTTTCCGTTTCCCAGCCGTTAACGTGGTTAAAAGTGTGGTTTCCTGTGCTGTGTCCTTCCCGCAGAATGCGCTGGTAAAGATCGGGGTTGCGTTCTACGTTTTCACCCACGCAAAAAAACGTGGCTTTGGCATTATATTGGGCCAGGGTATCGAGTACCCAGGGTGTAATTTCGGGAACGGGACCGTCGTCAAAAGTGAGGTGAATCACTTTTTCGCTGGTATTTACCTTCCAGAGGTAGGCAGGCATCAGTGCCTGAACGAGTTTCGGCGTTTTAACAAGATACATAGTTTTTGTTTTTGGAAAAAAAGCGCTACTTTTGCGCTCCTTTTTGAGGTAAGACCTGAAAAAATTGCTTTTGGGTTGGCTTTCAGGCGGAAATTAAATGTTAAATAATTGATAACGTGGTAAGAGTTCGATTTGCTCCCTCTCCAACCGGCACCCTCCACATTGGCGGCGTTCGCACGGCCTTGTACAACTATCTTTTGGCCCGCAAATTAGGCGGCCAATTCATCCTCAGAATTGAAGATACTGACCAAACGCGCTACGTTCCCGGCGCGGAAGAATACATCATTGAAGCATTGCGCTGGACCGGTCTGGTCCCCGATGAAGGAGTCGGTTTCGGCGGCGAATACGGCCCTTACCGGCAAAGTGACCGCAAGGCCATGTACGCCGAATATGCCCAACAACTCATCGAAAGAGGAAATGCCTACTACGCTTTTGATACCGCCGAAGAACTGGACCAACAGCGCAGCAGTACCGAAAATTTTATTTACGGCAGCAGCACCCGAATGGGCCTCCGCAACAGCCTCGCTTTGTCTAAGGCCGAAACTGAGACCCTGTTGGCCAACGGAACCCCCGCTGTTATCCGTCTTAAAATTGATCCCGGTCAATCCATTCTGATCAATGACCTGATTCGGGGTGAAGTGGTGTTTCAAAGCGACGAACTCGACGACAAAGTACTGCTCAAAACCGACGGTATGCCCACCTACCACCTGGCCAATATCGTGGATGACCATTTGATGAAAATTACCCACGTGATTCGCGGGGAAGAATGGTTGTCGAGCACGGCCCACCACGTATTGTTGTACCGGGGTTTTGGCTGGGAAGATACCATGCCACAATTTGCGCACTTGCCTTTGATTATGAAACCCGAAGGTAACGGAAAATTGAGCAAACGCGACGGTGCTAAATTTGGCATTCCGGTGTTCCCGCTGGCGTGGGTATCCGATGACCCGGAGCAAAACGCGCCCGGTTTCCGCGAAAATGGTTTTGTACCCGAGGCCGTGGTGAATTTCCTCGCGTTGCTGGGCTGGCACCCGGAAGGAGAACAGGAAATTTTTACGATGGACGAGTTAATCAGCGCGTTTTCGTTGGAAAAAATCAGCAAAGGTGGTGCGCGTTTTGATTATGAAAAAGCCAAATGGTTCAACCAAAAATATATCCAGGCGATGGACAATGTGGCGTTGGCCAATATTATTCGTCCGTATGCCGAAAGTAAAAATTATACAGCAACGGAAGATTTTTTGGTTAAAGTGGCTGAATTGATGAAGGAAAGGGTTACTTTCGTGCAGGATTTTACCGAGACGGGGTACTACTTATTTGAGAAAGTCCGTATTTATGATGCGGATACGGTGGCAAAAAAATGGAAACCGGAAGTAAAACCCGTTTTTAGCGAATTAACTTCGGTTATTGAACAATGTTCCGACTTCAGTGCAGCGGCATTGGAAGAGACGGTAAAAACTTTTATCCACGATAAAGCCCTTAAACCGGGCGATATTTTGCCCTTGTTGCGTATCGCATTGGCCGGTACTATGAAAGGTCCGGCGGTGTTTGATATGGCAGCGATGTTGGGCAAAACCGAAACGGTGGAGCGATTGCGTTTATTTGAAAACGTTTAATGGGCTGGAGAGCGTTCTTTTCAGTTGGTTAAACCATATTTATACCCAATTATGGAACATGTCTGAGGTTTTTTAATCGCAGACATGTTCTTATTTAATCCATCCTTTTCACCATGAACATTGATTAACGTAGGGCCATCCCCGTGGGCTTTACGGCACTGAAAAGAATTGTTTATGCAAAACCGGTTTTTACACCTCCCCCGGACTTTTGCGGTACTTTCCGTTTATTTGCTGACCGTTTTGGCCGCAAATGCACAGCAAGGGGCATTTAATTTTACCCCTCCACCTTCAGCCATCGGAGTAGGCAGCAACTGCTTCGGTGCTGTATCCTATGGCGTACCGCCAACTGTCACTCCCGTAAATCCGGGCGCGATTATTACTTTATCGCAATTTTCACCCGCAAACGATTACGGTTTTACCGATCAACACCCCTTGGGCACCACTAAGCTGGTCAAATGGGATGTTGCCGACAACCTCGGCAATGCCTTCACGTTTGAATTTGGCGTAACAATGGTGGACCAAACCCCGCCCGTGTTCGATATGGTGGCCACGCCGCCATTCCTCGATGTCAACTCCATTGCGCAAGTGCCGCCATTGGGGCCTATTCCCATTGACGACAATTGCAGCGTATTTACCGGCCCGCCCACGCAGAATTTTTTCCAAACCATGCTGCCGTCGCCGTGTCAAGCCGGTTCATTTACCCGAACCTGGACTGCCACCGACGTGGCTGGTAACTTTGCCATTTACACCCAATACATCACGGTGTACCGCGACTCTTTGCTGCCGGTGATTACCGTTCCACCGGTGAATGGTTCGGCACCCTGCGATATGTTGCCGGGCGCATACACGAACTGGCTCGCCGCCCAAATGGCGGCTTTTACCGCCACCGACGCGTCGGGAATTGCCAGTTACACCAATAATGCACCACCGGTACCGGCACCTTGTCCGGGTTCGGGGCAGGTAACAGTGACGTTCCGCGCGACCGATAATTGCGGGTTTACGGCCACCCGAACGGCTACTTTTACCACTTCCGATACCGTATCGCCGGTAGTGGTAGTTGAACCCAAAGATACCGTCGCTTATTGCGGTAATCACACCGCCCGATTGGCCGAATTTATCCAAACCCGAGGGTATTCGCAGGTGACTGATGCCTGTTCTCCCACGCTCACCTGGAGCATGTTGGTGAACGGCGTTGTGCGGGATTCGGCAGAAATAGCGGCCATTTTAGAAGATTCCATCGCAAGTAGCGTTTGTGGGGTCAAATTAATTGGTAGCCAGATTTGGTCCAAAGTGCGCGGTTACGTGCGCGTTGACTTTTTCGCCCGCGATATTTGCCTCAACGAAGTATTTGTAGGACAAGGTGTTTTTGGGGTAATTGATACCACACCGCCCGTTATTACCGGTCCGGCTTTAACCATCGAAAGTTGTGGCGGCACCAATGACCAAACCGCCCTCAACGTTTGGATCAATGCCCACGGTAATGCCACGGTGACCGACCAATGTTCGTCCACTTCTTGGTCTAATTTCTCATACACCACTTCCGACGGGCAATCGGGGACGGGCAATTTTGTGACGGGGCCTTTTCCAACGGTACAAACCAACAACTGCACCTGGTTCACCGACGTGACTTTCCGCGCTACCGATCAATGCGGCAACTCGTCCGCCCGAACCCAGCGTTTTCAATTAAATGATAATATTGCACCGGTAATCGGTGGTTTCCCGGATACAACGGTCGTGTATTGCCCAACGGCATTGCCCGCTGCTTTTAATGCCACTGTAACCGACAATTGCTCGACGGGTTTAACGGCCACGTATACCACGCAATTTGCCGATACGAGTTGCGTGGGGAACTATTCGTTTAAGGTATTTTGGACGGTGACGGACCAATGCGGCAATACGGGCACCAAAACCCAAATTTTTGCCGTTCGCGATACCGTTGGGCCGCAATTTTTGCAGGTCCCGGCTCCGGTAACCATTTCCTGCGACAGCGTGGCTTTTGCACCTGTGCCGGTGATTGGAACTACGGTAACGGCCAACGACCCGTGCGGGGCCATGCAGGGCATTACGGTGACCACTACCAATAACAAGAACCCGAACCCCAACGTATGCGGCCATTATAATTACGAAATAACCCACCGGTTTACGGCCACGGACCAATGCGGGAACACCCGCACCGCGCAGCAAGTGGTTAGCGTCCGCGATACCCGTGGCCCGGTATCGGCCATTCCATTGCCCGATACCATTGTTTTTTGCCAAAATTTGACCCTTTTAGCCGCTATTCCTCCGGCAATGGACAATTGTAGTCCCGTTCTCAATCCGGTTACTCAAAAAAGTCAAACCATCATTGCCGGGCTTTGTCCCGATAGTTATACCATTCGGGTAACTTGGAGCGCTTTCGATGTTTGTGGCAACGAAGGCACTTTTTTCCGCGATTATTTGGTGCGCGATACCATTCGCCCCACCATCAGTAATATTCCGCTCAACGTTACGGTCGAATGCGACGCCATTCCGGTAGCACCGGCTTTGGGTAGTTTAATCACCAGCGACAACTGCGATGCTGCGCCTTCGGTGGTCTTAACCGAAACCGAACTGCGCGACCCCGATGTAAACAATTGTAACCATTGGAGTAATTACCAAATCAAACGGGAATGGGCCGTCACCGACGCCTGTTCCAATGCCCGGACCTACACACAAATTATTAGTATCATGGACAATACGCCGCCGGTTTTTGAAGTAAAAGACACGGTGGAATTGCCCAATACACCCGGTTTATGCGGGGCGAATATTTTACCACCATCTCCCCTGACGGCCTATGATCTTTGCGCGGTGCTACCCCAAAGCGTTACGTTGAGGGATACGGTGGCCATTACCGGGCCGCCGTTCAGTGACGCCGTGTGCGATACCGTATTTTTGACGATGAACAGCGTTCATTTGCCGCCCTTACAACCGGTAAACGGCAACGCCATTTTGACCATATTTTTGGATAATGCCGACGCCGAAAATCCGGCAGAGCATTTCAGGGTTTACGGCGAAAATGACGCTTTGCTTGGTATCACGACACCGGTGACACCTACTCAGTGCGGCAATGGATTAACGGTATTTGTGATTAGTCAGTCACTCATTAACGAATGGCTCACCGATGGGCAAATCACCCTTACTCTTGCCCCCAACGGCACGGGAGACGCGGCCATTAACCCCATTTGTCCGGGAAGGCGGGTGCGGGCGCAACTGAATTATCAGTATCTTGATCCGGCGGTAGGCGTTACCATTCAATATAAAATTGATAATGGCCCCGTCCAGACGTATCCGGCCAACAGCACGGTGTTCCTCGAAACGGGCGTTCACACGATTACCTACACCGCTACGGATTGCATTGGCAACAGCGGTACTGCGACTACGGTGGTGAACATCAGCGATATAGAACCACCCTTAATTTCGGCTCCGGCGGCTCAAACCGCTTACGTGGGCATTAACAATTGTGAAAAAACCTGGACAATTCCGTTGCCGGGTATTTCGGAAAACTGCGATTTATCGGGTTTTTTGAGCCAAAGTTCGCCCCTGACCAATACCCCATTCGTCAGCAATGCCAACGCGGGTTTTGTTCCCAAAGATATTACGCTCAACATCATCGGTTTGATTCCCAACGCGTTTGCCGACGGTTTTATAAAAATTCGCCACCGGGGAGATAATGGCAATATCGGTGAGTTTTTCCGGGTATTTGATGAGCAAAATATCCCTTTGTCTACCACTACTTTGGATACTACGTCCAGTTCATGCGTAGGTTTTCACGAAACCATCATCAACGTTACGGCCGCTCAGATCAACGCCTGGGCCGCCGATGGAGTAGCACTTATAAAATTAGTGGCCAATACCGACGCGATTAATTTCACCGATTTTATCAATCCTTGCGGTCCCCTCAACGTCAATGGTTTTGACGGAAGCAGTGCGGTGCAGGCAATATTGGAATACAATTACGCCATTATTAATTACACGATAAAAAATAGCCAGCAAACGACGGTCGGCAGTGGTACGCTCAATGGCCAGCAAACAACCGCTGCGTTAACCGCCGGGAACTACACGGTGCAGTACAATACCACGGATGTGCACGGCAATATGGCACAGGCATCGTTTGCGTTGACGGTAAGAGACACCGTTAAACCCCAGGCTCTTTGCCAAAATATCGCCATTTTTGTGTCGGTAGCGGGGAATAATCCTTACACTTTGTCTCCCGCACAAATTAACAATGGCAGCACCGACAATTGCGCCGGGAATAATCTGACCCTGCAATTGTCCCAAACCTTGTTCACCTGCAATCAGTCGGGCCAAATTGTCCCGGTAACGCTCACGGTGGCCGATACGTCGGGCAATAGTGCTTCGTGCACGGCAATGGTCAGTGTGAATACGGAGCAGATAACGGCCAGTTCAACGGCAAATATTTGCGAAGGAGGCACGGCGCAGTTGTTTTGCGACCCGCCGGGCAACGATGCGAATTACACGTACACCTGGAGTAATACCGCCGGTTTGTTTTCTATTGTGCAAAACCCCATTATCAACAACGCGCAGTTAAGCCAGGAAGGTACCTATATCGTAACCGTTACCGGCCCAACGGGCTGTACCGCCGTTGGGGCAACTCAATTGCAGTTAATTGGTTTGCCGTACCAACCGGTTTTGAATGTTTCGCAAAATTTGGTATGTGCGGGTCAAGGTTTTAACCTGACGACTGCGGCGTACTCCGGTTCCGACGTTTCGTATCAATGGTATCGCAATACGATTGATACTTTAGTGGCAACTACCATTCAGCCCAACTTAATTTTGGGCAATCCTCCATCCGGTATTCACCAATATTTTGTTCGGGTGGTAGATTTAAATTGCAGTTCGGCGTTGTCGGCTCCCCAAACGGTCAACGTACAGGTGCCCGTTGCGGCCACCGTATTAAATGCCGTTCAAAACCCCTGCGAAGGTGATTTGATTTCCTTTGGCACAAATATTCAGGGGCCAAATGTCACGTATGCCTGGACCGGGCCGGGTGCCTATTCCAAAACGGAGCAATACCCGTTGCCGTTCGCTTCAACACTTTCCAATGGTGGTATCTACCAATTGGTGGTATCGGTAAATGGTTGCCCCGGCACCCCGGCAACGGTGATGGTGACGGTGCGCGATCGCCCTGACACGCCGGTGATTACCGGAAGCAGCGGCGTTTGTGAAGGTGCTACGGTGATGTTGAGTGCCCAACCCGCCATTGGTAACCCGTTTTTGTGGGTTTCTCCGGCGTTAGATACCATCAATACCGGTACCATGAACGGATTAACCCTGAACAATGTCGCACCGGCCGATTCAGGTTATTGGAAAGTAATTTCGGTGCTAAACGGCTGCGCCTCACCGGCATCGGTGCCGCATTTGGTAGCGGTAGAAACGTATCCGGTGGTCATTATCAACGCCAGTTCGGTCATTTGTCAGGGTGGAACATTGCAATTGGATGCCGATGTGAACCAACCCGTTACTTCTTATTCGTGGGCAGGCCCGCCGTTGGATGGTTTTACGGCGTTTAACAGCCCCAATGTAACGGATGATACGCCTTCATCGGGTGTATACCAGGTGACGGTATCGACCAGTTTCGGTTGTTCGGCCAATGCCAGTGTATCGGTACAGGTGGTTAATCCGCCCATGATCACCTCCATTACAAGCAATGCACCGCTTTGTGTAGATGGGACTACTTCGATACAGTTGTCTCACTCGATTATTCCGGTGACGCAACAATACCAATATTTGTGGACGTACCCGAACATGACGACCAATACCGATCCCAATCCGGTTATCCCAACGGCATCGGTGGCGAACAATGGCCCTTACACCTTGGTGGTCACGGATCAATACGGTTGTATTTCGCAACCATTTAGCACCACCATTACGTTACAAATGACACCGGCGACCCCCGTATTGGCACAGGCCAATGCGGTGTGTGAGGGCCAGCCGGTGAACGTTGAGATTGCCAATAGTGGAGCCTATCCGCCCTCGGCCAGTTTTACTTGGTATGTACCCTCGGTACAGGGATTAGTGACCAATAACCCCACGTATCCCATTTTTAGCGCGGTTTCGGCCAACGAAGGTATTTACATTGTGGAAGTACAGGTGGGGGATTGTGTATCATTGCCGTCGGCGCCCATGTTTTTGGACATCAAAGCACTTCCTGCCGCCCCGATGGTTGAAGTGAATTCTCCGGTGTGCGAAGGCGATACCTTGCAGTTTATCGCCACTGCCGAACCGGGTATTATGGTTGCCGAATGGCTGTGGACGGGTCCTGCCGGGTTTTCGGTAAGTGCTGGTAATACCAGTACACCGTTCCGTTTTCCGGCTTTGCCCGAACACGCGGGGGAAGAATATTTTATTAGTATTAAAACCACCGAAGGATGCCAGTCTTCGCAGGGAGAACCGGTTTCGGTTGTGGTAAAACCGCGCCCGCAGCGCCCCTTAGCCCTCGCCGAAAGCAATATTTGTTTGCAACAAGCCGATACGCTTAGGTTGTTTGTGGTCCAGGGCACGCAGACAAATTTAGCCAATTATACGTGGTACCATAGCCCCCAAACGGCCGTGAGTACGCCCAGTTTGTCGCCGGTATTTGAATTAAGCGATTTTACAGGCTATTTACCGGGTCCAAATTCTTTTTACGTGATCGCGGAACTGGACGGCTGTTCGTCGCTCAAGTCCCCCCCGGTCATGCTTTCTTTTGACGTTATTCCCAATATTTTCGCGCAGGTGGCGTCCGATTCGTTGGGGGTTTGTATGGGGCCTAAGGTAAACTTAACCGCGAATCCTCCATCGGTGGGTACCGGAGCCTGGTCGCAATTGAGCGGTACACCGACTGTTATTGCCGAGCCATCGTTATTTGCTTCAGAGGCAAATGGTGTTCTCCCCAATAATGTTTACCAGTTTTTATGGACCTTAAGCCGGGGTGCCTGCGAAAATTATAGTCAGGATACCCTGCTCATTTCGGTGGATGCATTTGAACAAGCCATGGCAATGGCGGATACGACGGTGTGTTTTGCTTCAGAAATTACCCTAAATGCGATCCCCGGACAATTATACGACGGTTATTGGACGCAACCGATTGGCCAGGCCAGTATCACCAATCCGCCCATTGAAATTATGGATGCGGACAGCAACAGCACTGTAGTTACCGGATTACGGCCTATTGCCAGCACCCAACGTGGTTTTATTTTTATTTGGAATGTTGACGGACGGTCCTGCGGTATTTCGATGGATACCGTCGAAATTATCCCAATTTACAATATCCCCATTGCGCAAGCCGATACTGTGCAATGCAAGGCAGATGGTAATACCCGGTTAAAAGCAGCGGAATTGTTGTCGTTTGAAACTGGTATGTGGAGCAGCCCCAATCCGTCCATTATTATTAACAACCCAAGTTCGTACGAGACCGATGTGTCCAATTTGCAACAAGGAGACAATATATTTATCTGGCAAACCAACGGCGGCCTTTGTTTGGAAAAATCGCGGGATACGACTATTGTTACCCTCGAATTGCGCCCCGAGGCCGAAGATGACCTGGTTGTAGTGCCCTTTGGTAACCCCGTGGCCATTGATTTGGCAGCCAACGATATTGTACCCGAAAATTACATCATTACCATCGAAGAGGCGCCCAATACCGGTCAATTGGTGCCCACGGGAACCACCGGTTCCGGTTTGTACAACTATATCCCCGATGTAACTTTTGCCGGAGAAGAAAACGTGTTGTACCGGGTGTGCAATATCGCCTGCCTTACCCTGGCCCCCGAACAGGCCTGTGATTTTGCGGAATTGGTGTTGCAGGTCGGCACCTCGGAAGGCTGTGAGATTCCGTCGGTAATTACACCCAACGGCGATAATATCAATGACCAGTTCTTTATTCCTTGTTTGGGTTGCGCCGATTGCGAAAACGACAGTGAACTTTCGATTTTCAACCAATGGGGTGATCTGGTTTTCCACCAGGCTCCTTATTTGCAGGGCTGGGAAGGCACTTATAACAACCAACCTTTGCCCGTTGGCAGTTATTTTTACGTGTTAAAATACCCAACGGCCACCAATATTGCCACCAAAACGGGTTTCATCCTTATTCAACGATAAAAGCCATGAAAATAAAATTTACCTTTATTGTCGCACTTTTGGGAACGGGCAGTTTGTGGGCGCAGCAGGAAAACACCCTGACGCAATTTATGTACAACAAATTGGCCTTCAACCCGGCCTACGCGGGCAGTTATGCGTCGCCGGTGGTTACGGTCATTAATCGGCACCAATGGATCGGCATCGAAGGGGCACCCAATACCCAGGCGGTTTCGTTTTGTCAACCCGTTTTGAGTAATCACTTTGGGGTAGGGTTGAACCTGTCGCGCAACGAAATTACCATCAACCGGCACCTCACCGCCGAGGTATCGTACGCTTACCAGATGGCGTTACCACGCGGTTATTTGGGCATCGGGATACAAGCCAGTATGCGCCATTTCCGGCAAAACTGGAACGATCCCCGAATCGTCACTTCTCAGCCCGGTTCGGTAGATGTAGCCTTGCCCACCGGGGTACAGGGCAAAATTGTCCCCAATTTCGGGACGGGTATTTTTTACACCGCACCCCGTTGGTATGCGGGGGCCAGTGTACCCCGCCTGGTGGACAACAATATTGATTTTTCGGAAGAAGGAGCACTTGTTTCGCGCGAAAAGTGGCACCTCAATGTCATGAGTGGCGGCGCTTTTGCCATTAGTGAACAAATTGAACTGGTACCTCAGTTTTTGTTTCGGTACGTGCGCAACGCCCCGCCCGATCTGGATCTGAATGTGATGATGGACGTTCGGCGGCGCTTTTTGGGTGGGGTAACCTACCGCACTGGTGGCGACCAAAAAGACTTTGGTGAAAGTATTGACCTGATGGCGGGGGCTTTTGCTACCCCCAACCTGATGTTTATGCTATCGTACGATATTGGCCTGACGCGGCTGCGCAACTTTAACAAAGGCAGCGTGGAAGCCACTTTCCGCTGGATTATTAACCCGCCGCAGGGCAGTGACGCGGTAGATCCCAATCGCCCCGATCGCACCGATTCCGGCGGAAAAGGTACTTATTACTACTTTTAGCATGATAGCGTTCATTTCAAGAGAAGTTGCCGACGATTCGGAGTTTCGCGTTGTGCTCGAAAGGGTAGGGTGGGAAGTAGAAGGCCGGTCGTTGGTGCAATTAACCCCATTGTCGGTGAGTAAAATTCCACCGGCCGAATGGTGGTTTTTTACCAGTAAAAACGCCGTCCAGTTTTTTTTACCGGGCAAAAATATCCCGCCGTTGCTCCGCATTGGTGCCATTGGTCCCGCCACCGCCGATGCCATTGACCGGTACATTTTTCGCACCCCGGATTTTATCGGGAACGGCGACCCCGAGGCAACGGCAAAAGCCTTTTTTACGGTCGCCAAAAAAAGCCGGGTACTGTTTCCGGGGGCGGTCAACGCGCAACCGGGTATCCGGGCGTATTTGGGCGAGAGTATTGAATGTATTTTGTTAAATGTGTACGATAATTTGCCCGTCAATAACCCACCCGAGATGACGGCCGCCCAAGCCCTGGTGTTTACCAGTCCGTTGAATGCAAAAGCCTATTTTTCGGTATTTCCTTACGTTTTTGGGCAAAAAATAGTGGCCATTGGCGGCACCACGGCGGCGGCTTTAGCGGAATTGGGTATTCCGGAGGTGGTAGTGGCCAAAGAACCCGACGAACGGGCACTCGCCGAGGCGGTATTGGGCAGTTGTTAATTATTTGCGCAAAATATCGCGTGGCGAACGAATACCTAATTTCAGGTTTTCCCCCTCAAAAAACAAATCCCCCGACAACCATACGGCTGCCGGGGGATTTTTGCGTAAAACGCCCGTTAATTATTGTCCGGAGAAAACAATACGGCGGCGCGCTACACCTTTGTCAAAACGCAATTCGGCGATGTACAGGCCATTGCCCAATACATTGCGCTCCATGCGGAATGAGTTATTGTCAATACCCGTGTGGGCTTTTACCAAGCGGCCACCGAGGTCGTACACGTAAATAGAACGGATTGGCTCTTCTTTAGTTTGGAAGAACACCGCATCCGTAGCAGGTACCGGAGATACGGACAAACCGATTTCGGCGCTGTTGATCTCGTTTACTTTAGAGAATTCGCAACCCAATGCCAAAGCAAGGCAAGCGCGTGGCGCGAAGTAACCGATGATCGTGTCAATGTAAGAACGGGCGCTGGCGGCGTCGTTGTTACAAGTAGACAACGGAGATGGGGCCGGAGGATTTGGACCTGCTCTCCATTCCCAAGGTGAACTTGAGTTGGCTGGTGTACCAGAGAATGGACGGAAACCGCTGAAACCATTCACTTTGTAAGGGTCAAGTGCCGCCGGAACAAAGTCAAAAATGTCGTTGTTGCCGTTTTGCTCGATAATTGACTGCAAACCGCAAGAACCCGTTACTTCCACTACCGGTTCAGGACCATTTAATGTAGGCACGTTCAGGATGTCTGTTTCGCAAGGCGCGAAATTGTCCGTAGGAACGTGGTACGAAATCAAAGGCATTTCACCGGCATCCAACCACGTGCTGTCACCGAGGGCACCGCCCATGTTTACGCACAGGTTAAAGTTAGACGGGTAGCCAGGATTTTGTGGTGTGCACAAAGTATCACCTACCGGGAAACCAGTGGCTGCCGCATAAGCAGCGTCAACCGTACAAACGGTAAGCGGAGCCGGTGGGAAACCATTTACGTCGCCGTTGTAAGTTGGGATAACCATCGGGATATTACCCGCTGCCGTTGGAAGCAGGAATTTATTCGGGTCCGAAGTGGTCAGGATTTCGTTGTACGTGTTGAGGTATCCGGCGGCAAGTGACACATAACCACCGGTGCCCTGGCCCCAAACTACTACTTTATTGGGATCAATACCAAATGGGTTGCCTTGCTCGGCTACCGTTTTGCGGAAGAAACGAATGCAAGAACGCACGTCCTGAACCCCGCGATAAGCCGCGTTAATCAATGTGAAACGCTTGAGCAACTCCTGTGGCAAATCGGGGCGCCAGCCTTGGCGGTAAGTCGCCACGGCTACAACGTAACCCATTTTAGCGAGGCGGCTGGCAAACTCAACGTTGGAAGAGTCGGTGATGGTACCACCGCAAGAACCATTGACCGAAATAGGCAAAAAGTTACCGGTGTGCAGGTAAATAATCAACGGACGATTGGTGGCAGTATCACCTACGGGCTGATAAATATCTACGCGTTGTGGCAACGGAGCCGTGTGGCCAATTTGTGATAAAGTAATTACTGTGTAGTTATTACCGTAAACAGTAGTTGTGGTTGATGCTTGCGAAAATACCTGGTCCATGTAGCGTACCTGTGCCGTTAACACGGTAACACTAAAGGCCACCATCATGCATAGAAAAGTAAATTTTTTCATGAAATGCAGAAAAGTTTATAAAATGATAATATTTGTGATGTACTTAGTTTTTCTTTTGAAAATTATACAGTAAGCTAAGGTAAGCCATTCGGCCAATTCTTGGGCCACCGTACACCTGGAATTGTTGGTTGTTTAACAAGTTGGCGGCACCCAATTTGATGGTCGAGTTAATCCGTGGGATGGTGCAGTTGATTTGAGCGTCCAGCAACGAATACGTTGGGATTTGGCCCGTAAACTGCGGCGACCCTTCAAAAACAAATCCTTCGATCCATTTGTAGTTGATATTAAAGCCCCACACGTTTTTGCGGCTGCCCAAACCCAACGGAATATCACGCGCCGACCAGCCCAGGTTAAACTTGTGCTCCGGGGTGTTAAATGCCGGAACAATCGGGTCGGTTTCGGCCGTATTCAGGCGGTTATAACTGTAATTCCCCTGCACCATAAAGTAATCGAGGAAATAATAGTTCAGCCCCAAAGCAAACCCCTGGGTAGTTACCGTTTGGGAAGCGTTAGACGCTACCCGCCATACTTCCAATGTGCTGTAATCGGGGAAGCCAATAGGCTCTATGAAATCCAGCGTAAGACCAATATTATACCCGATGAAGTCTCTGTAAATATTAAAATAGTATCCCGCATCCACGTATAATTTTTTGAACAGCGTAGTGCGATAGCCTAATTCAATCGTTTGCACTTTTTCTGGCCGTATTGGTGCCAAATTAAGGTATTTCAAACGATTGCGATCGGGGAAAAGATCTTTGCGGTATTCGGCAAACGATTCGAGCGTAATTAAACTGTCAAAACCATTCAGGTTACCCACCAAAGTAGCCGGACCAACGCGCAGGTTCAGGTATTGGTCGGTCAAGGTTGGGTTACGAATGGCCGATGAAAACGACAATCGGATATAGTCTTGTTCGCGGGGCTGCCACACTACCGATGCGGCGGGCGTGGCCAACCAGTTGAAATTTTGGTTTTTATCCACCCGAACGGTCGCCGAAAACCGGAATTTGCCCACTTGTTTTTCGGCACCCGTGTACGCCCCAAATTCCAAATTGGTAATCCGGCTGATACTATCGCTAAAAATCGTACCTTCCGATACCGGGCGATACATACGGCCATTGGCCCCAACGCGGACATCGTCAAAAAACTTGGAACTGAAACGGTACTCCCCGTGGGCGTGGTACAACGCGGATTTATCAAAAAAGCGCGTACCGCCTTCGGTATTTTTCCGGGAAGTAATAGCATTGAATAAAGAATCGAAACGCGCTGTACCCGGTGCATAAAAATCGGGCGTACTGGTATTGTTATTAGCGCGGCTGGCGTGAGCAGCGGCTTGAGCGTGTTGTTCGGCTAACCAATCAGCGTTGTCCACCTGCCATTGGCTGAGCGATGCAGGATCGGTGCCAGTGGTGCCATAACCCATTTCTTTCATCCTTTTGAAAACTGCACCCAAACTATTGCTCGTCCACCAAAGTTCGTAATCGGATCTCCATTGTCCCGCCGATTTTTGCGCCCGTTGCATCAACAAAGCCGTGAAATACGGGTCGTAAGAGTCGCCCGCGTCTTCGTTGGTACCGTACACCCGAATGAAATATTTATCGCGTTTGCGGAACTCAATGCGGTTTTGGAAAAACAACAAATTGCGCAAACTAAAACGGTTATCGCCCTGGTAAACCGTGGTACCTGCCCCAAAGTTGGAAGCAATAATCAACTCCGGCGATTCAAAATCTTTGGAGGGGTTGGTGCGGAAGTGCAAGGCTGCTCCGGCTTTCAGGTTGCGGGTGTCGTAATCCACCAGGTCCACTTCGCGGTAGCCCGTGCGGCTAAAAGAGTTGAGGCCAGCCCGGCTATCGAACAATGTAGAGAAGTTGTACGTGGGATTGGGTTCGTCACCGTAAATATTAACTGCGTTGTAACGACCGGGATTTTTAGAAATATCGGTAAAAACCTGGTTCCCTTCGGTGCCCGTTACCGGGTCGTAATTATCGGCTACCCAGTCATCGGCGCGCAAACCAAACATATTGATTTTGTAGGCCATAAACGGTTTACCGGCCTTATTATTAATGGCATCGGCCCAGCGTAAGGCGCCTTCGAGCAGGTTGCGTTCGCCCGTTTTGAGCGACACCGATAAACCCTTATGGATAAACGGATTTTTCGTTTCCATCGAAATAACCCCGTTAAAAGCGTTAGGGCCGTAAAACGACGAAGAGGCACCCACCACCAGGTCTACCTTATTAACGTCCAGATCGCTTGCGCCAACGAAATTACCCAACGAAAAGTTGAGGCCCGGAGCCTGGTTATCTACCCCGTCAATAATTTGCAGGGAGCGCACCGGGCTGGTAGAGTTAAAACCACGGGTGTTAATGACCGTAAAACCCAACGACGCCGTGGTCATATCCACGCCTTTGAGGTTGCCCAGGCCATTGTAAAAACTAACGGCGGCGGTTTCTTTGATGGCAATGGCATCCAAGTTTTCTACGGTTAATGGCGCGGCTTTTTGTTTGTCATCAATCCGTTGGCCTTTAATCACCAATTCATCAATCATGATCGAACTGGAATTGAGGCGAACGTCGAGGCGTTGGGTAGCCTCGTTTACGGTCAATTCTTCGGGGTTGTAACCCGTGTACGTGATTTTGAGGCGGACCGGGAAAGTGGCTACTTTTACGGTAAACTCCCCGTTGTAGTCGGTGTTAGCCCCTCCCGTACCGCCCTGAATAACAACGGCGGCACCAATGAGTTCTTCTCCGGTTTCGGCATCCACTACTTTGCCCTTAATGGTACTTTGGGCGAGCAGCGATGTAGTGAAGAATAGTGCTAAAACAGTGAATGTAAGTAATTTGTAAACGTGCTTCATACGAGACATCGGTTGGCTAAGTTCAAAACATTGGTCAACTGAAAACCAGGTTTTTTACCCGATTCGAAGGACAAATGAAGTGATAAAATTTGAGAACAAACGAAAAAATTTCCCTTATCGTAAAAATTGACGACTTTTGATCGGCCTTGCGCTGGACTTTGGCCTGATCAACGCCATTAAGTTTTATTTTTCCTGACAAAAATAAGCATTCAACCCGTTTGAACGTGCTTAAATTTGTCAAACCTGTATTAAAGAAAATTAAATCGCTGTTTCATGGAGTTCGGAAAACGCTCGGACATCAATAATGTAGATTTTACCCTCCGCCCCGATGCCCCCGGCAACGCCAGTTTGCTGCATCGCCTGCACCAACACCAACCCGTGCGCATTTATATCGGGCCAACGGGTTATAATATGAAAGAATGGGTGGGTAAGTGGTACCCCGTTGCTACCAAAGAACGCGATTTCCTGAAGGCATACGGCAAGCAGTTCAACACCATTGAGCATAATACCACCCACTACCGCATTCCCGATACGGCCACGGTACAGCGTTGGTGCGACGAAACCCCCGACGATTTTCGCTTTTGTCCCAAAGTTCCCCAAACCATCAGCCACGCCCGCGATTTGGGCGTTTCCAGTACCGAACTAAGGGTGTTTTTTGAACAAATGCGCCAGTTTGGTCCCAAAATGGGGTATTGTTTTTTGCAATTACCACCTTATTTTGAACCCAAATATTTGCCTTTGTTGCGGCGTTTTTTGGAAAAATGGCCGCCCTATATCCCTTTAGCGGTAGAAGTGCGCCACGAAGCATTTTTTGACAACAGCGGCGCCGGAGCGGCGTTTTTTGACTTGTTGGAAGAAATGAGCGTGGCCAGCATCATCACCGATGTCGCGGGCCGTCGCGACGTGTGCCATTCGCAATTGACCAACAACTGCGCGATGTTTCGTTTTGTGGGCAACGGCCTGCACCCCACCGATTACACCCGCGTAGATGCCTGGGTGCAGCGCGTGCGCACGTGGGTAGAAGCGGGTTTGGAAACGGTTTATTTTTTTTCGCACGAGCCGGATAACTTGCTCGCCCCTGATTTGGCGCTGTACGTGACCGAACAATTCCGGCGGCATATACCGGCGGCGATTTTGCGCGGCCCGGAATTGATAAAATCGCCGGGGGAGCAGGGGAGTTTGTTTTAGCCTATTGGCTACCGCGCAGCCAGCGGTTGTTCCAATTGTTCCATGAATTCAATAATTTGTTCTCCCGGAATAATTTCCCACTCAAATGATTCCGGCGTTATGGCTGCCAGTTCGGTTTTGTATTCGGTTAATTTTTCACCGTACAACCGGCGTTGGAACCCGGAACGCGCCATGTGGAGGTAAATTTTGAGCAGCAATGCCGTGCGGGGTGTATGCCCTTCAAGCAGATAACGCTCGCGGTATTTTTCCAGGGCATCAATGCGATCCACGATTTTATCTTTTTGTCCTTCGAGGTGGGTCAGCAGTAGCCCCGCGATGAGGGCGGCGGCGTTCAGGCCACCTTTATCGAACTGATAATGGGAAATATCGTTTTGGAATTTAGTGGCTTTATAAACGGGGAACTGTTTGAGTATTGGTTTTCCGGCGGCTGCCAACCGAATGTACAGGTATGCGCCAATAATATACCAGGTTTCGCGTGTAGCGTCTGAGAGGTTGATAAATTTTTTGTGGCGGGTGGCTTTCAGGTATATTTCGGCGGCTTTTTCGGTGTTGCCGGCGCGCATGTAGAGGTAATAACCCACTTCAAGGCTGGAAAACCAATTGATGGTACCTACTTCACCGTATTTTAGGCTTTGTGTCAGGTGATGTTCCCCTTTTTCATATTGGGCAAGCATGGCGCAGCAGTAGCAAAGGCGTAGATAAGTAAGTACGATTAAATCTGAAGCATATTTAGGACGTTTTTCAGCATATAAAAGTGCTTCTTTAGCATTAGTGTAAGCGTTCTCATACGAAGCACTTGAGAAGTAGTAATCAAAAGATATGTTATAGTAATTATTATGATAAGGAAATGAATCTACTTTTCCTATGTGCAATTTTAAGTCTGCTTCTACTTTTTTAAGGTATTGTAATCGTTCCTTGTCAACAACTTTTTTTATTGATTTGTAAAAGGCATTTTCTAATGTCATATCATAACTTTTTTGCTGAACTGTAGCAAATTCAGTCAGTTGTTTATTTAATTCCCACAACTCCTGAAATTCTTTTTTCCTGTTACCGCCTAGTGTTGCCGTGCAGCGCATTAAACTTTTTACTGCGTCTAATGCAAAGGCCGCTTGTTCTTGTGCCATAGCTCTTTCGTAGGCACTTTCGGCCACGATTCGAGAAGTATGGCGACAACGAAATGCATCCAGTATTTTCACAAGTGCATTATCATAAATAATTGATTCTATACTATCATCATCCGGTTCAATCATCATAGGCACCATTTGGCGCAGATAAACCAATAGTTTAGCACCGTATTTTTTAAAACTGGTAAGCCCCATATCCGGAATGGCTTCGGCGGCGGCTTCTACGCTGGGGTGTACGTGGTCTTGAAAGTGGTCATAAATGGCCATAATTTCCAATTTACCCTTGCATAAAAAACCAAGAATTTTACGGGCTTCGGGTACCCGTTCACCAATCAGAGGAGCAATTTCATTAAGACTTTTTACTAACATGTGAGAAAAATGAAGGAAAAATGAAAAAATAATGGCCGTTTCGCGACCAGAGAAATATAGGTTGTTTTGTTGTAAAGTATTGATTAGTAATTATTTACTCGATTGGCAAACTCCGGAAAGTTGTAAAAACCGAATAAAAAGGTATATAAAACTGTCGGTATGCTGGCCGAATTACACCCCCACCTTTGTATCACAATCAGGAACGACACACTATTACCAACAATCGAATACTTGTGCAAAGATATTTTTTTTGTTGAACTTAGTGCGTTTTTTTTTGAAAAAAAATTAAACAAACTTTATTTAAACTGAGCGTCGCAAGGTTTTGTGCATCACAATATGGGGAAGTATCCTAAAATTTTGTGCACAAACCCCGCGGAGTCGAAGTTCACTACACAAAATTTTACTTGCCATGATTACAGTCATTATTACATTATTACTTTAATTAGGATTCCTCCAATCCGAAGCCCAATGGAATCAATTAAGTACTCAACAAAAGCAAGCACTTACCGAAATTATAGGTACAGATATTATAGTGCAATAAACCTGCACCAAATGAAAAAGTGATAAATGTTTGAAATACAGTGACTTATGCAGCGAATCGGGGTGAAAAAACGCAAAAAAGTGCCAAAATCCACTGCAAAAGTGTCGGTTACAGTGCGAAATAGGGCTTTTACCTTTGTAGCATCAAAACGAAGAGAACGATTAGACAATAAAAAATAAACCATAACCGCGACCAAATCAAAAACGGATAAGTGTTTGAAATACAGTGACTTACGCAACGAATTGGGGTGAAAAAACGCAAAAAAGCACCAAAATCCACTGCAAAAGTGTCGGTTACAGCACGAAAAAGGGCCTTTACCTTTGTAGCAACAAAACGGGGAGAAACAGTCAGGATACAAATAAGGTGAAATAATTTTCTAGAAACCTTGAATACAATTGAACTATACTGATGAAGCATGATCTTTTTTAAAAGCCGAGTGAAACAATCTTTTTTATATGGTTGTAAAAAATAATTATATATACTTATGTGGACAAAAATGCTGAAGTTAGTGCTCTTAGTTGGGTGTATCTGTACTTATCATATAGAGGTTATGTCACAAACATCTTATAATAACTTTGAGCAAGATAAAACTTTTCAATTATACGCCGATTCGGTGATTGCGGCATTAAGCACCGAGTACAAAATTCCGGGCTGTGCAGTGGCCATTACCGACCACGGGAAAGTGGTATTTCAATCCACGTACGGATACATTAACGTGGAGAAAAAAGTACCAGTCGCACCCGACAGCCGGTTTCGCGTCGCGTCGGTGACCAAAATGTTTACCGCAATGGCCATCATGCAGTTGGTGGAACAGGGTAAGGTTGACCTGGAGGCACCAGTGGAGCAGTACATCACGGATTTGAAAATCAGGCAATTGAAACCGGGGAATCCGGTGCGCATTCGCCACCTTCTAACCCATACTTCAGGGTTTACCGACGAAGTATTTAACTATAGTTATGGTGGACAGGCTCAGCCCCAACAAAGATTGGTGGCATTGGCAAGTGAGGAAGTATTGACCATCGAACCTGACTACATTTTTAATTACTCGAACGTTGGTTACGGTTTGTTGGGGGTGGTTATTGAACGTGTATCCGGGTTATCGTACGCCGAATACACTGAACGGTATCTTTTTCGCCCACTTGGTTTGCGCGCTACCGCAGCGTATTACAACGTTCCCAACGACGAAAAAGTCGCCTTGGGGTACAATGCCAAGGGGACAAGGGTTGATGAACCTTTGACCCGCGATATTGCCGCCGGTGGAGTGTTCAGTACTATCGAGGATTTGGTGATATTGAACCAAGCCTTGGTCAATCCGGAGGTGTTAGAGCAGGCAGGCGTACTCCGCCGGGCAACGTTTGAAATGATGTGCACGCCGCAAACAAGCAACCTGACGCTGGCAACGGACGAAAAATTCGGTTTAGGTCTGTTTATCATACCCCTTGGAATTAAAGATGATGATTTGATCGGGGATGCTATTGGACACGGCGGCGATTTTAGTTTCCACCACGCCATAACTATGGCTTTTCCGAAGGCGAAACTGGGTATTTCCATTGTGTGCAATGGTGAGCAGGGAGATGCTTTTTATCAAAAACTTTACCATCGGATGTTGCGCAAATACTACGCCATTAATCGCAATGCGGAAGGTGCAAAGTCCAATCCAGACAAAACGTTTTCGGCACTTGGATTGCAAAACGAAAAAATTGACCACCGCGAAATTAGTGGCATTTACGGCGGCGGCGGAAGCGGGTATGTTCGGTTAGAGCGGGTAAATGAGCAAAAAATACGTTTTAAACAGGGTAAAAACGTACTCATGTTGAAACGTAATGATGCCACTAACCGCTACCATGTTCGGTACAAGTTGCTGCGTTTGTTTCCAATTAAGGTGAAAGATATGGAATTTGCATTTTTAAAGGTAGATGACCGTATTGTACTAAAAGCATGTTACCCGGGATCGGGCGATTTTGAATACATCTCCCGAAAAGATATTGCCAGCGAGGTTTCAAAAGATTGGGTGAATCGGGCTGGAACCTACGAAATAGTTGATCCTTTTCCCGGAAATGTAAGTATTGTGCCGGAACGATTGACTATTGTGCAGCAGAAGTTGGTGATGCACCGGCATTATCTGCTCACGGGTGAAAAAGACGAAATTGGTTTTGATATCATAAACGAAAAAACCGCCGTATCCGACGGTATTGATCGCGGTTGCGCCGCCACGTTAAAAGTACTACCCAACGGAAATTTGTATTATTCCGGGTACGAAATGCGTTTGGTTTATACAAAATAAATCTAATGTCGCATTTTGAAATACCTGCTACTTTCAATCGGCGCTGGATTATTGGTGAGTTTTGTCAGCAGTAAATTTCCGCCGAAATAAATAAGACGACCATTTTTTACAAACATGCACATGTATAACAATGAGAAACAACATATAATAACTCCGGTCAACACTACCGAAGCCAAAACATTCCCCATGCTCGCTACTATTGGGGTTCCCATCGAAATAATGGGCATGATCACCTGCGAAATGGCCGGTTTTTGCCACATTTTCGACGATGACGACGATGATCAGGTAGAAGAAACGGAATACGACCAAAGCGACGACGAAGAACAACCCGGCGAAAGTAATGCCCGTTGGAAACGCCACTATCTCCGGGCCGCAATCCCGTGCCGCCACGTCGGGGGGACCATCCAAATTTCCGAAACACCGGGGTATTTGGTGTGCTTTTTCCCCCGCGCGACCATGCGTACCTGCACCCGCGCGAAGTTTTTTGACCAGCGTTTTTTTTCCATTCCCCGGCCTTGTCCGCTCCCCGATTCCTTGTGCCAAAAACTACAAATACCACTTGGCACCCATATCGTACCTCAGCAATGCGCCATTGTGAAAAAAAACGGCGGCTATGAGATCGCCGTTGGGGCAGCCCTCCTTGGGGCCGCCCCGTCCTCGTGGCCACCCATTTGAACATTTTCCATCAAAGCCTGTTTTTTTATAATAAACTAAAGCATTGTGAAACAGGATCTTTTTTTTGCACTCTTTCTGCTCGTCCTTGCGGGCTTTAAACAGGAGTATCAGTTATCATTGGCCCTGTTCCATACGTTCTAAACCCATAAAAAAAGCGATGGGGAAATACCCGTTTGTACGCCTTTTGCTTTTCCTTTTGGCAGGATTGAACACTGGTTGTGCGGCACTTTATGGCCTCAAAACCCCGGGTGCCCGTTCCCCGGAGGACATCATGCGCGTAGCAAAACGATACGGTATTCCGGCGCAGGATAGTTATCGGATAGATACCGGTTACCGTGCCATGTTGTTGCAATGGGATACCAGTCAACATCGGGTAGCGATCAAAAATCATGTACAGCCGTTGCAAGCCTTGTATTATACTTCCAACGGAGCATTGGAAACCTTCCACGTCAACTGTTACGCGGGAGGTTTCCCCAATTTACGTTGGAACCGCACCCATGCCTTCGACGTGTTCCCCCCGCGTCAACAGGCTCCCTTAGACAGTATAGTGTCACTTTCTACCCAGTTGCGGTACCTGCAACCCATGATTGGTACCGCAACCGTCCGTCCTTTGCCCCACGAACGGGTAATTATTGTGTATTGGACCCATTTTATGGGACGACAATCCAAACGGTTTATCCGGCTCATTCAGCGCAATGCCGCCTTGGCACCCGATCCCCAAAAAGTAAAAATACTGTACGTCAACGCGGATGATTTTTTTACGGAATAAACAATTGAACAATTGAACATCGAACAATTGAACACCGAACACCTAACACCGAATATCGAATGCCGAAGTAGTGTTTAATCGAATAAGGTTTTAATACGCCGTAGAGCATGATGTGGTTTTATCCCGCGTTTGAGTGACGATTGCTTAAATTATGCACAGCATTTAGGGTTGATAATGGAATGCGGTAAGGCTGTTTTATAAGCCGATACTTCGATGTTGGCTTTTCAACACGTCGCTGTTCAATTTTCAGTTCGATGTTCGGTGTTCGAACGGTTCGGTGTTCGGCGTTCACTTTTCAGTTAGGTGTTCGGTGTTCGACATTCGGTGTTCGGTGTTCAATTTTCAGTTCGATGTTCAGTGTTCGAATGTTCGGTGTTCGGTGTTCATTTTTCAGTTCGGTGTTCAACTGTCTCCTCATTGACGAACATCACCACGTTTCCTAACCGGCATCATACCGGCCCAATACCGCTCTCCCCACATTTGTTGCAGGAAATTTCCTAATCCGTTAACAGTTTTAAGTTTACAAGTCCTTTGTTTACGAACGGCAATCCAATAAACAACGGGGCACAAATCAAACGACATGAAAAATTTTGCTTTACCAATCGCCCTTATGCTGCTGTTTTCCACGTTTGTCGTGGCACAGGTCGGCACCGTCACGCCCAAACCCAAAGTCGCCGTCTTGCACATTGATTCCAAAGGTTTTATCCTCGATCCGGCGCAAATGGGCAATTTAGTGCGCCTCGAACTGGATAAATTAGGCCAATTTGAAATTCTGGACAAATACGACGTCGAATACCTCGCCAACAAAGAAAGCCTGGATTTGACCAATTGTTACGGTAAAATTTGCCTCGTGGAAATGGGCCGCAAACTCCGCTCCGATAAAATGCTCACCGGTTCGGTGGAATTGCTCGGCGAACAAATTGTCATCTCGCTTCGCCTCATTGATGTAGGGACCGAAACCGTCGAAAGAAGTCAGGTGTCGCAATACCTCAACTTGCGCAATCAGGTGCAATTGATGGTGGAATTAACCCTGCGTAAAATGCTGGGACTGCCCGTTGACGAAAATATTATGAAAAAACTGACCCAAGCCGATGATTACGCCAGTTCCATTAACATCCCCAACGCCGCTAAACTTAACCTCAGTGGTCCCCGCATGGGCATGACGGTGTTTACGGGTAAAGCCGCCGACCGCATTTCGGCGCCGCGTTCGGAAGGTGGAATTGACGCCAATCCGGTGATGTTTCAGTTTGGATACCAGTTTGAAACCACGTACCTGAACCAAGGCGGTTTACAGGCTCTGTTTGAGTTTATCCCGATTATCACCGGCTTGGACCAATCACAAATTATCCCCAGCATTACGGTACTGCACGGGGTGCGCAGCAACCGCAACGGTTTTGAGTTTGCCTTTGGGCCGTCGTTGTCGATCTTAAAAGACGCCGAAGGTTTTTACAGCGAAAGCGGCACCTGGAATCTGTTGAGCGAATGGCAGTCTCAAAACCCCGATGCCCCCGTCCCGGCGGATACCGAATTTCGGTTCGATAGCCGTGGCTCGTACAAGGTGAATTCCTCCTTTGTATTTGCCGCTGGTAAATCGTTCCATTCCGGTCGGTTGAATATTCCGGTCAACGTCTTTTTTATCCCCAATCGCGGCGGCCACCGATTTGGCCTTTCCGTGGGGTTCAACGGACGCGGCGGGTCTTAATCAACAGCATTCAAGAAAATGATAGAGATGTGAAGTAGGAGTCAATATGTTTTGAACGGGTGAATGATCGGCAAACGCGCCGGTGGTTCGCCCGTTTTTGATTTTTGTCAAACCGAACTACCGCAAAACCGAAACGGCAGCGTAAAAAATTCGGCGCAGTTCGGCAATTGCGGAACATTTCAGAACAAAATTTGTTTGAAAATTTGATAAACAAAAAATTTATAAAAAAAATCTAATCTTTTCTTTGGCTTAACATACCTCAAAGCACTATCTTTGTAGGTAGGAAAGGTGAAGGTAGGGTGCGCTGGCTTTTATACTGATTACTGTAATTGCGTTTTTTGGGGAATTAGTGAAGTTTCTTGCCGCCACGCGCCTATACAACTCAAATTTTTTAATTTTTTTGAAACTGTTTGCACAATGGCAAATGGTTTTTCGTGTCGCTCGCTCAAAAGTTAATGTTCATTGACGGACAGCGTGCTATGCCCTTTTTTGTGCTTTTTAAAATTCTACACATATTATGTCACAGCTAGTACCAAACTCAGTGCCACAATTGAAAATGATCTTTAAAGGACGTTTGGAATTTGGCAATCAGCGGACCTACGAAATGGTTACCAAACACTGGGCTACCCGGTTGGAAACCTATTTCAAGTCGGATATTCTGTTTAAAAGCGAACAGATCTTTCTCGACGATGAGTTCGCCTTGGTACTCCCGCAACCGCACTCTGTACTGTACCACTCCGAAAAAGCGTGGCGCGGCACTACCGATATGATGCGCGAAATCGTGCAGTTTGCCATTGTCGGCAAGTTGCAGTGCTGGTGCATTAAAGACGGTTCCGTGCAGGAATTGGTGTTGGAACCCAAAACCGATAAAGCCGCCGTGCTCGATTATTGGTTGGGTTGCGAACTGGTGCAAAAAGACGGCGGTATGGAAGAAGCATCGGAAGCATTGAGCCGGGCCATCGAAAAATACCAACGCCACGCCCTGGCCTACGAACGCCGTGGTTACGTGAATTATAAATTGGGCAATTACAAAGATGCCTTGTACGACTTTTCTAAAAGTATTGATATTCACGCCGGTAACCCCGAGCCACATTACGGCCGTGGTAAAGTTCGGATGTTGAAAAATGAATGGGAAAGTGCGGTGCAGGATTTCGACAATACCATCAAACGTTCCATTGCGCTGCAACCGCTGTTTTGGTTAGCCCGCCTCAAAAAGGGCGAGTGCCTGGTGCACAGCAAAAAGTTCAGCGAAGCCATTCCGGAGTTGGAGCAATACCTCAAACGCGAGTTTGACAATCAGAACCCCAATTACCGCCGCCGCCGCCGCGCCTGGTACCTGTTAGGTCAGGCCCTGTTGGGTACCGGTAAAATCAACGAAGCCCTCAACGCCATTAACCAGTCGTTGGCCACCCGCGAAGGGGTAGAGTTGTTGCCCGAAGCCGAAGCCCTGCTCCAGCGCGGTATTGTCCGCAAAGAAGCCGGTGCCGCCGATTACAAAAAAGATTTTGAATCGGCCGCCGCCCTCGGTAACGCAGAAGCCCAACGTTTGTTGAAAGAAAAGGCTTAACAACTGTTTCAAAACAGTTTTTGGTAACGTACAATAATTTTGTTATCCATACAACAGGAGTCTCCCCGTTCGTCCGGTGGAGGCTCCTGTTTTTTTACGGTAAAAACTAAAAACTTAGCGGCTTTTATGTCGGCCAAAAAATAAATGTGCCCGGTCCCCTTGCGCAATTGGAATAAATCCCACTACCTTTGTTCATCGTAATATTGCAATATACCTTTTAAGAAATGGGCGCATCAAAATCCGAACAATTCACGGAAGAACAAAATACCCTGGCACAAATTGCCAAAGCGCTGGGCCACCCGGCGCGCATTGCCATCATGCAGTTTTTGGTAAAATCCAACAAATGCATCTGCGGTGATATTGTTTCCAAACTGCCGCTGGCCCAGGCCACCGTATCACAACACCTGCGCGAACTCAAAGATGCGGGCCTGATTAAAGGCAACATCGAAGGGAACGCCATTTGTTATTGCGTGAACCGCGATACGTTGTCGCGGTACGTTCAGGCCCTGCAACCTTTTTTGGGGGCACACTTCGACGATGCAGGTTTTGTGCCCAAAAATTGTGGTACAACACAATAAATCGCTGCACAAAACCAGACAAGGCTCAATGTACAAAAGAAGCAACTAACATTAAATCAAGAACTTATGAACTTATCCGCATTCAAACAACATTTGCAATCGGCAGCACAATTGCACTTTTCACAGGCCAACGGCCAGCCCGTTCCGCCGCATTTTCACGTGACCGAAATGGGACTTACCACCAAACATTTTATTGATTGCGGCGGTACGGTTCGGGAAGAAAAAATGGCCAGTTTCCAAATCTGGGTCGCCTCCGACGTAGATCACCGCCTGGAACCGGCTAAATTGCTGGGCATTATTGATAAGGCCGCCCCGCTGCTCCAACACGAAGACCTCGAAGTGGAAGTGGAGTACCAGGGCGAAACCGTTGGCCGGTACGCATTGGACGCTAACGAGCAAGGATTTGTGTTGTTGCCCAAACACACCGATTGCCTCGCCAAAGAAACGTGTGGTATTCCGGAAACCGCCGAGAACCGTCCCATGTTCCAGATTTTTGGTGAAAGTGCCGCCGTATGCACCCCCGGCGGCGGCTGTTGCTAAAATTACAGAGTGATGTGGTTCACAGCCACCGATTGCCCATAAAACAACCCCACTTTATCCGCCGCAGCCGTATCATTTTCGCTCGTGAAAAAGGTACGGCTGCCGTTTTTGCTGCACTGTTCGTCCATCCAAGGGTGGCGTTGCAGGTAATCGGCGAGGCTATTGGCCACGATACTGCCCTGTTCAACGAGGCGCACGTGTTCGGGCGTGTATTGCCGGATTTTGGGCAACATGAGCGGGTAATGGGTGCAGCCCAACACAATGGTATCCATGTTTTCCGATTGGGCCAGGAGTTGATTCAGGTATTTTTGGACAAAATAATCGGCACCGGGGCCGTCCAATTCGCCGTTTTCAATCAACGGTACCCAAAGCGGACAGGGTTGCTGGCGAACGGTAATATCGGGGTAAAAATGTTCAATTTCGATGGGGTATGAATTGGAAATCACCGTTCCCGGCGTCGCCAAAATACCCACCGAACGGGTTTTAGAATACGTCCCGATCACCTCGGCGGTGGGCCGAATTACTCCCAATACCCGGTGTTGCGGCGAATAACGGGTCACCAAATCGCGTTGCTGAATGGACCGTAACGCCTTGGCCGAGGCCGTGTTACAGGCCAAAATCACCAATGGGCAGCCCATTTCAAACAGTTTTTCCACGCATTCGAGGGTATAGCGGTAAATGACCTCAAACGACCGAATGCCGTAAGGCGCGCGCGCATTGTCGCCGAGGTAAATATAATCGTATTGGGGAAGGGTTCGCGCAATTTCGCGAAACACGGTGAGGCCACCGTAACCTGAATCAAAAACGCCAATGGGGCCGTGCATGGTGCGGTACTGGTATCGTGAGGGCAATATTACCCGTTGAAAGGTGCAAAGGTAGGTTAAAAATTTAGACCCGCTCTTATGCCATATTTGTGTAGTTTTGCCGCCAAACCACCGTTATGAAACACATTTTTGGTCCTTCGTTTTACGAGTCTATTCCTCCCGCTTACCAGTTGGAGTTCAACCAACGTTTGAGTGTACAAAACAGCCGTCGTACGTTTATCATCAACATTATTTGCGTGGCATTTGTGCTGTTGTTGTTTTTGCTCGATTACCTGCGTTACCTGCAACATACCTTATTCAACAACTCCATCAATCTCTCCCTGATGCTGACGCATTGGCTGGTCGCCCTGCAAATTATTCCGTTGTTGCTCATTCGCAAAAATTTTACCCGCATCAAACAAGGGGCGTACAATTACGGCAAACAATTGTCTATGGCTACCCTTATCCTCCTGATGTTGGCCATGTTGCCCATGTCCATCATTAGTTTGGTCAACCGTAGCAGCGTGGCCATTTTTGCCATTTACATCGGGGTGGTGAATATTGTGGTGTTGTTGCCCCACCGCGAACGGATTTTGCTGAACGGTATCAATACGTTGGCGTTTATGGCGGCGGTGTTTTGGGTGCAGCGCCACAACGTAGAAGTGTTGGTGATGAACGTTTCCGAAACCTTGGCGTTGGTGATTCCCAATTTTGTTTTTGCCACTTTTCAATACAATTTGACGGTGCGGCAGTTTAAAAACGTGCGGTTATTGGCCGAACAAAAAAAAGAAATTGAAACCGAAAAACAACGCAGCGACGAGTTATTGCACAATATCCTGCCGGCCTCGGTGGTGGAAGAACTGCGAAACAACGGCAGCGCCCAACCCCGCAAATACGAACATGCGACGGTGTTATTCAGCGATTTTATTGGGTTTTCCAGCATTTGTCGCCAACTTTCTCCCGACGAACTGATTGGGGATTTGAGTTATTGTTTCGGGGAATTTGACCGCATTATTGCGCAATACGGCATTGAACGGATAAAAACCATCGGCGACGCGTACATGTGCGTGGCGGGTGTACCCGAACACACGCCCGAACACGCGTTGGTGATGATAAAAGCCGCCCGCGATATGCACGTTTTTTTGGAACAATGGCGGCAAGAGCGTTTGGCGGAAGGGAAACCCGTGTATATGGCGCGCATTGGTATTCACAGCGGTCCGGTAACGGGCGGGGTGGTGGGCAGCGCCAAATTCGCCTTCGACATCTGGGGTGATACCGTCAACGTGGCCGCCCGAATGGAAAACAGCAGCAGCGCGGGCCAAATTAACATCAGCGATGCGACCTATCAACTGGTGAAAGGGCATTTTGAATTCACCTACCGGGGGGCCATTCCGGTGAAAAATATTGGGGAAGTGGAAATGTATTTTGCGGAGTAGTTAGCGTTTTCGGAATATCTAATCGGTCCATTCGAACGCCAGTTGATGTACCGCTTTTTCTTTTTTTCCGTGATTATGTACAGAAATACCCTGCGTTTCAAAATTGCAAACTAAGGCTTCCACAATGGTTCGTCGGTTTTCTAAACTGCCGCCATTGTGATAAAAATGATCTCTTGTAACAATGTTGAATTTACTCCAGTACTTTTCAATCATTTCATTAGAACGCCAATCATTATGATGCCAGGTTGATAAGATAAACTTGGCTTTAGTGGCGGATAATAATTCAAAAAGTAGTTTTTCGTTGTCCTCGGTCCATCCATTATAGTAATCAACGTGCCGCCCGTAGTAAGGCGGATCACAATAAATGATGTCATCGGCGGTTGCCAGCGGAATAATATCCTCAAAAGACTTGTTGTGAAATACCCAGTTCGGTTCGGGTTGAATGATCTGAGCAACCGTAGAAAGTTGATTGGTTATTTTGGTGATATAAGCCTGCGCAAAACGATCTGGTTTTTTGCAAAATGGAATATTCCAATTTCCCTTACTTCCAAATCTCATCATCCCGTTAAAGCCAGCGCGAGAGAGAAAGATAAAATCATAGGGCGAAAACGCACCACTGTTAAAACGGGTACGCACTTTAAGATAATGCTCATAACCATCTCTTTCTGCTGCGCTCAAAAGTGCGCCCTCTTGTTCAAGATACTGACGCATGAGCGGGGCCGTAATTACACCTTGCTGAACACCTTTGTAAAAGTTAATGATATGAGGGTTGGTATCGTTTAAAATGGCTTTATTAAAACCAGAATTAAAAGCAACTACACCTGTGCCCAAAAATGGCTCAATCCAACGCCCATTTACCGTGGGAACCAGATCCATTATCCAGGGAACAAGTTTTGTTTTAATACCCTGACTTTTTATTGGTGGTACAAATATTTTCATTATATTTTTTTGTACTGATTTTTTGATACAATTTTACTCAAAAGGTCTTGGCGCCCTTTAAATTCCAAGAAATCGGCGAGCGTTGTTATTTTTTGTGGTTTGCCATCTTTCATCATCGTAGCGGTTCCATGATTAATCCAATATTCATCAAACCACTCTTCTCCCAGTTGACTAAAAACGCCATTTTCAGTCTTTAAATCTGCAATGTCGAATACGGAACCAATATTTGCAGTATTTCCGGAGCCTTGTTTGTCGCTGGCAATTTTCCATTTTTCGGCGGCAAAAAAATCGAAATCTCGAATAACGGAGGTAATTGACTTTAGGTTATCTACCGTTGTTATCTGTCGCTCGCCCACGTTGTAATTGTTTGGCGTATCGTATGCTTCCTTTATTTCTTCTACTTGATAAATATCAGTATCAGAAACATCTTCGTCCGGCTTAACCCTACTGTAAATGACCCCAAGGCAATAATGACCTGTGTACTGGTTGTAGGGGAATTGAATATTTTTATCCTTATCTCTTTCTTTGAAATATCCGCCGTGGCTACCTAACGTAAACCCTGCTGTTTTATCATTCCGCCGAAATGTTGTTTTGAGGTCAAGTGCAAACTTTATGTCGTTATTTTCTTTGTGAATAAACGTCAAATCAGGGTACCAATTTTGCTTCTCTGCCAGAATAATTTTATACCCAATTTGCTCGGCAAACACTACAATTTGTGGAAACAAATGGATTTCGAGGATTTTTGAGACGATTTTGGTGTCAGAAGATATGGTGTAAATATTTTTGTAAACATCAATAAACCCTTTGATGGTCCAATCTCCATTTTCCGAAGAAACATACGCTTTCAAACGCTTAGCCAATTGGTCTAAGTCTTGCTTAAAAGTTTGCTTATACTGATCCTTTTCTGATTTTAACATCACACAAAGGTAAGGTGAAATTGGGAGTCCTCACATTTTTAAAATCTCAAATTCCACCCGCCGGTTTTCGGCTTTCCCCTCGTCCGTGTCGTTGGTCGCCACGGGTGTGCTTTCGCCTTTTCCGTCGAATTTGAGGCGTTTTACGTTAATGCCCTGGCTTTTTAAAAAGGCCACTACGGCCTCGGCGCGGCGTTTGGAGAGGCTAAGGTTGTAATCGTCGCTGCCGTCGCTGTCGGTGTGCCCAATCACCTGAATGGTCATGGTGGGGTGTTCTTTCATGATTTTGAGCAGTTTGTACAGTTCCACGTAAGAACGCGGCATGAGTTCGGCGCGGTCAAATTCAAAATAAATGTTTTTCAGCCGGATTGTTTTACCTTTTTCCAAGGGCAACCGCGTGAGGTCGTCGTCTTTGATGGGTGGTTTGCGGAACGGCGGAATTTTTTTCACCGTAACATCGTCAATGTAGTAATAGGCGTAGTTGTAGCCGTCTTTTCCGGCGGTTTCGATGAGGGTATTGGTATCGTCGTTAAAGTTACCAATCAGGATGTGTTCGGCTTCGTAGGTCGCCACAAAAGTACCGCTCACTTTCACCCATTCGCCGGGTTTGGCGGGTTTAACGAGGCTGCCCGATTGCACCTGCGGGTTGCGCACCAATATTTCGTCGGTTTTACGGTCAATGGGTTTTACCGAAAAATAAGCCCCCAAATTGGCCATAAACATGGATTTACTCATCGGATTGGCCCAAAAACTCACCTCGTAATGTTGGTCAATGACCAATGGTTCGGCCAATTGAATTTCCAAATATTCGCGGCAGTGGGGTTTGCCGTTCACGCAACCGTAGGTGGTAATACCGGCCAATGCCTTACCGGTGCGCGCGGTTTGTTTGCCAAAACCTTTTTCGGCCCAGTCGTTAGGGACTTTTACGCCGGGGCCGTAAATATCGGGGCTGGCCGTGGTGGCACTGAACCAGTATTTTACCACCCGGCCAAAATCACTACCTTTGTACGTCCAACCGATGGGCAGGTTGCCAAACCGCTCAAAACTGGGGTTAGGCACGATATTGTCGCCGTTTTCGGGTAACTTTATTTTTTGGGCTTGTATTGGTGCCGTGGCGAGCAACAAGATAAAAAGTGGTAAACGCATGGTGGTTATGAGTTAAAATCAAGAGTGGCAAATACAGATTTTATGTAACTTTGCCCAACAAAGACAATGATTGAACTGCTTGAAGATTTAGTCATTTCTAAACTTAGATGGATTCAAGATGTTCACAGTTCAAAGCAAATAACCGACATTTCTAACTTGTTGACAAATGAAAAAATAGACTTTGAATATATAAAACGCTGGATTAGCATTCTGAATCTTAAAACTTATAACCTTATCTAGAATGTATCTATCACCCGATACTCCCTTACACGTTAAAAAGATCCAACAACAGATTTGGATGTCCAAATCTTTGGAAGAACGTTTAGTCCTGAGTGGCAAAATGATTGATGATGCCATTGCACTCCAAATCCACGGAATTAAAATGAGAAACCCCGACTGGACGGATCATCAGGCAAAAATCTACCGCTTTCGGCGAATGATTAAAACCGACCCAACTTTGGCTTGGTTGGAGAAAGTACTCGACGAAAAAGAACGGAGTGGACAGCCATAACTTCACCCTCCCAATTTCTCCAACAACCAATCCCTTTCCGTCAGGTTCTCTTCTTTTTGAATGCTTTCCCGCAGTTTTTGTTGCTCGGACTTATCCAACTTGTTTAAGTTCAACATTTTATCCGTGTATTTGAGGATATTGAGATAATTGGTGCGGTGGTAACCCAGCACTTTTTTTCGGTGAATAAAATTCCGCATCGCGTCCAAATGCGATTGTAAGGCTTCGTATTCACCCAGTTCAAACCACGTTTTGAGCAACAATGTTTTGGCCGCCAAATTGACCAGTGTGTCGCGGTAATTGACTTTTTGCAACAACTCCAACACCGCCCCAAAGTTCTTCTGGGTGTACTCCAAACGGGCCAGACAAAAACTGAACGCACTGTCGCGGTGCTGCTTGGGCAAATGGGTTTTGTATTGGTAAATAAAAAAATTCACCCATTCCAAATCTTGCGTTTGCAAACCGGCTACCACAACGTTATAATAAGTATAAGTCGAAATTTCGCCGTTTTCCAACAAAATACCCTGCTCTAACCCCGATTTGTACAAATCCGTCACCTCTTTAAAATAGTGCTTTTGGCCCTGGTTCAGCCTTTTGACGCAATAATTAATGGCCCACACAAAAAAACCTTTGTTCTCGTCGGGGGCAAACAGCCGCAAACTCTCCAGCAACATGTTTTTAAACCGCTGAAAATGCACTTCCTCCTGCGGTTGGCGCAGCATTTTGTAACAATGCAGGTAAATAGCCACCACCACCTCTTTTTGGGCAAAATACTGTTCGGCAAAAGCCACCACCTCATTTTCCCAAGCGGCGTAAAAGTCGGAAGAATATACCTCTTGTTGCGCCGCCGAGAGGCAAATAATGCGCATTTTTTGGGCGATATAGGCAATATCGGCCGCGATGGAGGCTTTTTCTAAGTGTTCGGTGTAGGTGGGTTTGGTGCTTGATACCAATTGGTGCATTTCCCAATGAAGGTGGTAACGGGCATCGTAAAAAGTGGTATCGCGCAGGGGCTGTTGTTCGAGGTGTTTTTCGAGCCATTTTTTTTGGCGTTCAAAGGCCATTGTTAAACCCCGTTTGCGCAATCCGCTGGCTAATAAAAGGTTTTGTTGGGTGGTGTTTTCGTCAAATTCCTTTTGGGCAATCCAGGTTTCCAGCAGGCGCATCAAATACGTCATGAGCAGGCGCAACTGTTCGTCGGAGGCAGTTTTGGATTCAAAAACTGCGCTTTTTACGGCTTCTTTATCCCAGTTTTCCGCCGTGCAGCAGTATTCAAACAACCGAATGGTGTCCGTTCGGGTATTGAAATAAGGCGATTGGAGAAACCGCCGGATTTCCTTTTTTTCCTGCGGAGAAAAAGCCTGCATGAGTTGAACCAACTGGCTATTTTGCATAAATGTATTTTTTGAACCCTCAAAAGTAGTAATTTCTCCCTTTTAAATTCAATTTTTATTTTTTTAAAATGCTGAAAAACAGTTTTTTAGGTTATTTATTTGCAAAAAATGACTCAATTTTTCTGTTTTTTTGATTTTGAATTCACTCAAAAAAGCGCTGCATCTTTGTCACCAGATTAATTGACGCAAAATACATAACAACTTAACCAGTAGTTTTACATCAAAAAAAAGTACTGGTAAAAATTTAATTATAGTTCCTATGAAAAAACTTTTTTTAACACAAAGAAGCATCTCATTCAGCCGATTATTGAGTGCTGTTTTTTTACTATTGGCCAGCGTGGTTTACAATACCGCTGCTGCCCAGTGTAGCCCCGATGTGGAGCCGCCAACTATGGCCTGTGCGCCAGTTGTGGTGATATCGGCCAACCAAGACGGTCCTAATATGACCCTGCTCCCAGCCGCCCCGTTGAACAACGGCACTTATGACAACTGTACGGCACTCACGTTCCGGATTGGTACTGACCTGACCGCCACCACCCCGCCCAATACCACTCAGGTGCCTATTTTCGGCGTAGGTGAAACGTTTGCCCGGCTCTGGGCCGGTGATGCCGCAGGAAACTGGAATTCGTGCACGGTGCTCATTGAAAGTAACCCGCCCAAATGCAACCCCGACGTACAGGCTCCTTCTTGTACCCCACCGCCCAACCTCACCATTTCATTGGCCAACTACGAAGCCGCCTCCATTGATTTGGACAACAACGTACAAATGTCGGCGGCGTTTGGTGCACCCGCCGTTTGGGATAATTGCTCCAACGATAACGTTGTGGTGCTCCAATCGTACCAGTTGGAAATCAATTCCAACAACCAACACTCCAAAATCACGCGTAGTTTTATGGCCCTCGATGAAGCATTTAACGCTACCGTCGTTGCTCAGGAAATTACCATTGACGGCAACAACGCCCAAATCCACGTTCCCGGCTGGTTTTACCCCGGCGATGCCACCGAAGATAACCTCGTTGCGCAATCGGACAACGATGTTATGATGGCACAGGCTTATTCCGACCAGGTGTTTGATGCTGCCTGCAACGGCGAAAAAGTCCGCGTAAAACGCACCCACACGGTCATTGACTGGTTGTTTCCGAGTGAACCCGGCGACCCGGCCCTGGAACTGCCGGTGGTTGACCTCGATGGCGACGGCCAAACGGGCGATGCCTACGACGTTATTTTTAGCAACGACAGCGTTTGGATGGTGTATAATGGGCAAACTTTGTCCAATTTGGGACCAAAATCCGGGCTTTATACCTATACGCAGGAACTTCGGTACAATTACCTCGATACCTCCGTACAATCGGTGTACGGTTTTGTTTACCGCGAGGAAAATAACAATTGTCTTTACGATGCCGCCGAGCCAATTTTAGCCAATTGGAAAGTAAAAGTAACGGGCAACAGTGGTGAAGTGTACACGGGTTACACCGATGCAACGGGGGCTTACGAGATTTATATTTGCCCCGGCGACACCCAACTCGAAATCAGCCTTGATGTGCCGTTTAACTACAATACGATATGCCCCACTTTGTACCCCATGAATTTGCCCGCCGGTGCCAGTTATTCGCAAAACATTCCGGTAATGCTGGTGGATACCTGCCCTTTGCTCACGGTCGAATTGGCCACGCAACGGATTCGGCCCTGTTTCCCCGGTAAATACAGCGTTTCGTATTGTAACCTGAGCGACCAGGCCATTCCGGGAACACACGTGGTGGTACAACTCGATTCGTTGTTGCTCTTTAATTCGGCGTCTATTCCACACACGAGTTTGGGTAACCAAATGTACGATTTTGTACTCGATACCCTGGTTCCCGGCGAATGTGGCCTGTTTGACGTGTTTTTTAGCACCAATTGTGACGCTCCCGTGGGGCTGACGCATTGCAGCGAAGCGCGTATTTTCCCCGATACCGTGTGTGGCAACGCCAATTGGTCGGGTGCCATTATTGCCGCCAAAGGTTATTGCGAAGGCGACAAAGTCCGGTTGGTGGTCGAAAATGTAGGTTTGGGGGCCATGAGCAACGAATTGAATTTTGTGGTGGTAGAAGACCTGATTATGTACTCCACAAACCCGTTCAAACTTGATCCGGGTATAACCAAAGAAGTGATTATGCCCGCCAATGGCGCTACCTGGCGCATCGAAACGCCGCAGGAATCGGGTTACCCGTGGCATGGTAAGGTGGCGGCTTTTGTGGAAGGTTGCGGCGGCCTCACCCAAACCGGAATGCCGTTGGTATTTTCGGTGGCAACGCCCAGCCCGTTTGTGGCCACCGATTGCACCGAAAGTGTTTCCTCTTACGATCCTAATGACAAACAGGCCGTTCCAAAGGGCTTTGGTGCCGAACATTTTATCGAAGCCAACACCGATATTCAATACACCATTCGGTTCCAAAACACGGGTACCGACACGGCTTACACGGTCATCCTGCTGGATACGTTGTCGCCCCTGCTGAACCCGATGAGTATTACCCGCAGCACGGCTTCACACGCGTATGATTTGGATGTATTGCCCGGCAATATACTGCGGGTGCGTTTTGACAACATCAAACTGCCCCACCAGGCCATTAATGAAGCCGGTTCGCAGGGTTTTGTCAAGTTTAACGTGGCCCAAACGCCCGATAATCCCCTCGGAACGGTGATTGAAAACCGCGCCGCCATTTATTTTGATAATAACGCGCCGGTCATCACCAACACCACGGTGCACACCATTGGTAAAGATTTCATGTTTGTAAGTACCACCGAGCCGTTTGCCAATGCCATTCAAGTGTTTCCTAATCCGGCCACCTCGGAGGCAACACTGGCATTGCCGGTTTCGGTGCAAGGTGGTCATTTTACCCTCACCAATGCTTTGGGTAAAGTGGCGCGCACCACTTCGTTTAACGGCAATACGTACCGTTTTGAGCGCCTGGCGTTGAGTAGCGGCGTATATTATTTCACCATTCGCGCCACGGATGGTACCCTGTACAGCGGAAGAATTGTTTTAAGATAGGAAGTTAAGTAACGGTTTTAACTTTCGGCCCGTCGGCGTTGTATACTTCGACTCCGTTGGTTTTGTGCAAAATGACGCAAAACCCACCAAAACGAGGTAGAACGACCGACGGGCTTTTTTTTTGTAACAAAAAACGGGGTGCTTGCGACCAATATTCCTACAAGCGTGTTACATTCACTCATGCAACCACCTTTATCTACATCTGAGGCGGATTTTGTTCAAATCCTCGACCAGCACCAGCACTTGTTGCACAAGGTGTGCCGGATGTACGCACGTACCCGCGAAGCGCAAAATGACCTGTTTCAGGACATGGTGGTGCAACTTTGGCGGGCGTGGCCGCTGTTTCGGCACCAATGTAAAATCAGTACGTGGATGTACCGGATTGCCCTCAACGTGGCCATTTCGGGGTTGCGGCGCAAACGCCTGCCTACCGAAACATTAACGGAACAAGCCTGGAATATTCCCGACCGCAGCGAACCGGATCTGCCCGATCGGTTGCAACAACTCTACGCCGCGCTTGATCGGTTATCGCCCGTGGAAAAATCCTTTGCACTGCTGTTGCTGGAAGATTACAACTACGAAGAAATAGCGGCCATTACCGGCCTTTCCGAAGCCCATTTACGGGTCAAAATATTTCGTATAAAAGAAAAACTCCGCTCCATACTTAACCCATCCCTGCAAAATAAACAAGCGCCATGATAGACGAATTTGATGAATTACGCGCCGCGTGGCAATCGGAAATCGAGCAAAATAACGTTCAAAGTCACGAATTACAGGCCATTTTGCGCCGGAAAACGGACAATACCCTTTCGGTGTTGCGGCGCAATTTGGGGCGCGACACGCTGCTCAATGTGCTCACGGCCGTTGTTATGGTGGTTTTTATGTGCTCGTACACGCCCCGCGACAACGGCATGTACTACGCCATTGCCCAAATGACCCTGTTGCTCATGGTTCCCTACCTGTTTTTTTACGTTTCGATGCAACAGGCATTACAACAAACCAACGTTGAGGGCCAACATTTGGTGGCGGCCCTCCAACGGATTTTGGTGCATTGGGAGCAATCGGCCAAAATCACCATTGGCCTCAGTATTTGCCTGTCACCCGCCATTTTTTTATCGCTGTTTTGGTTCTTGGGCAGTATCGAACACGTTGACCCCGCAAAAGTATTGAGTTGGCGCACGGGGCCGCTGTTAATTGTTGGTTTATCGGCGGTTGCCGCTTTGTTGTTTAAATGGTGGATTCAGCGCCTGTACGGGCGGCACATTGCCCAAATTCGGGCGTATTTGGAGGAACTGGAATCGTAAACGGGAGTAGAAAGAACGGTAAATAAAGGTCGTTTTTTACGGTGTTACGCCAGCATACGCGCTACAACACCTCCCAGCAGGCCAACGGTTACACCGGCGGCCGCGACATCTACTAAAAGGGGAGCGGGACCATTGAAAAAATGGGTGGTCGAAAACCAATAAGAATTGGTCATTACGGCGAACAGCATCCCGATGAGTGCCCCCAGTTTTGCGCCCTCCCAAAACGTCCGGACAGTTGTCCAATACCCAAAGACTACCGTTAACAGCAGGGCGTACGCTGCACAGGATACCAGCAACATGGCCATACTCGATTCTTCGGCGCTTTTTTTAAAACCGGGAATTTGGGTAGTATTGGCATTCATGTAGGTACCCAGCAGCCCTTCAAAAACGAGCCAACCGGCCAAAAAATAAACAATTGTGCCCGAAAGGGTGGCTAAAATGATTTTTACCATAATAAAAACAGCATGAGTAAGGAGGTGGAAAAGTTCACCCGGCTCCTCCTCCGTAAAAAGGGGTTTCAAACCCCTCTTTACGGAGGAAAATTCGGATCTTCCGTCTAATGTCTACTCAACTACTCCAACCGCTCCCAGTTTTTAAACAGCAACCAGCCACTGACAGCCGTTACCACCAAACCAATGGCCGCGTTGAGGGTTTGACCATACATAAAGAAACCCATGCAGAACAAAGCCGCGTACACCGTAACGCATCCCAAAAACATGCACAATAATTGCGTGGTCATTTTACCGCGCGGCAAGTCATTTTCGGTGAGCGATCCTTCGCGCATACCGCGCTCCAGAACGGGTTGCCAGCCGTAAGCGTGGGGGCGAATCAGTTTAAAAAATGAAATTAGTGTGGCGTGATCGCTGGGTTTAGTCAGCAAGGTAGCCGCTAACCAACTGGCGGTTGTCACTCCAACGCCAATTAATAACTCCTGCCAACCTTCGAGGTGCAAAAAACCGGCTTTTTTACCCACAAAAAAGAACACCGCCATAACAAACGATACGACCATTGCGGTGAGTTCGGACCAAGCGTTGATGCGCCACCAAAACCAACGAAGAATAAACAGCAGACCCGTGCCAGCGCCAATTTGCAACAAAATATCAAACGAACTTTTGGCACTTTCCAACGCCAATGCCACGATAGAGGCCAATACCATCAGAATAACGGTAGACAAACGACCAACGTTGACGGATTGCTTATCGGAGGCATTCGGGTTGATAAAACGCAGGTAAAAATCGTTCACCACGTAACTGGAACCCCAGTTGAGGTGGGTAGAAATGGTACTCATGTACGCCGAGGCCAACGATGCCACAATCAGGCCCACCAAACCGGCGGGCATCAGGGTCATCATGGCGGGGTAGCCCAGGTCATTCCCGATTTTATTTTGCTCCACATTGGGAAATGCGCGCTGAATATCGGCCAGTTCGGGGTAAATAATCAACGAACCCAAAGCCACAATAATCCAAGGCCAGGGGCGGAATGCGTAGTGCGCAATATTGAACAACAAGGTGGCTCCAATGGCATTTTTTTCGTCTTTGGCCGCCAACATCCGCTGGGCAACGTAACCGCCGCCGCCCGGCTCGGCACCAGGGTACCATACCGACCACCACTGTACGGCCAAAGGCATAATTAACAACGGAATCAGTTTATTGGTATCGTTAAAATCGGGTACCAGCGAGAGTTTATTCACCACGTTCGGGTGGCTAAACAGCCCCGCCATACCACCTACTTCGGGCATACCTAATACTTCTACCGCCGCCCAAACGGAGCCAAGCATGGCGATAAAAAATTGCACAAAATCGGTGAGCAATACCGCCCGAAAACCACCTACTGTGGAATACGCCACGGTGATAATGGCCGAAAAAACGAGCGTAGTAATTGGCTCGGCGTCGAACATAACCCGGCCAATTTTGATGGCGGCCAGCGACACCGTGGCCATAATCATGACGTTAAAAAATACGCCAAGATACAAGGCGCGGAACATGCGCAAAAACGCCGCTTCCTTGCCCGAATAACGCAATTCGTAAAATCCCAGGTCGGTCATCAGGCCGGAACGCCGCCAAAGTTGAGCATAGACAAACACCGTGAGCATACCGGTGAGCAAAAAAGCCCACCAGGCCCAGTTACCCGCTACGCCGTCGTTACGGACAATATCGGTGACCAAATTGGGGGTGTCGCAAGAAAATGTAGTGGCCACTAATGATACACCGAGCAGCCACCAGGGCATACTGCGGCCCGAAAGAAAATATTCGTTGGTACTTTCACCACTTTTAGAAGAGCCGCGTAGGCCAATCCAGAGGGTAATTACAAAATAGGCGATAATTAGGGTCCAATCAAGTGTCGTTAAATGCATAAAGTTGATTTTTTACTTCGGGCAAATGTAACAACGTTTTTGAAAACACCTATTTCTTTTTCTTTTTCATCCATTTTTCGGCGGCGGCAATTTCTTCCATCACCATTTTCCATTTTTCGGGCCGATCTTCGTTCAAATCAATGGTTTCGCGGTATTCGCCCTGCGATATTTCCAACACTTTTACGGGTTTGGTGATATACGCTTCAATGGCTTCCAGCAGGGGGTTTTCTTCGGTGCTGCAAAACGCCACGGCACGGCCTTTCGAGGTGCCACGACCGGTACGCCCCACGCGGTGCACGTAATTTTCGGGGTCTTCGGGCAGGTCGTAATTGACCACCATATCAATGCCCTGAATATCAATCCCCCGCGCACTGACGTCGGTAGCAATCAAAATACGGACTTCCCCATCGCGGAACTGTTGGAGTGCTTTCATCCGTTCGATTTGGTCTTTGTCGCCGTGCATGGTGACACTTTTTATTTCGGCGCGTTCGAGCGATTTGCTCACCCGTTCGGCGCGGACTTTGGTGCGCACAAAAACGATAATTTTGCTGTCGGGATTTTCTTCAATGAGGCGCATAAGGAAAAACCGTTTGTCGTCCATTTCGACAAAAGCCACCGAGTGCATCACGTTTTTGGAGACGGGGTCTTTGGGCGAAATTTGGATGCGAATCGCGTCTTTTACCAAAGAATAGGCCAGTTTTTTAATTTTTTCGTCAATGGTCGCCGAAAAAAACAGGGTTTGCCTTTTGCGTGGCATAAATTTTACCGCGTCGCGAATGTCTTTGATAAAGCCCAGATCGAGCATTCGGTCGGCTTCGTCGAGCACCAAAATTTCCACCTTGCTCATGTCCAAATGGCCCTGACTCACCAGGTCGAACATCCGGCCGGGCGTGGTTACCAGCACATCTACGCCGTTGGCCAGCCGGGCAATTTGGGGGTCTTGTTCTACGCCGCCGAACAAACTCAGGGTTTTGATTTTCATGCCTTTGCTGATTTGGTCAAATACCCCCGTGATTTGTTGGGCCAGTTCACGGGTGGGTACCATGACCACGCAATGGATTCCGCCGGTGCGCCGGTATTTTTTTTGTTCGGCAATTAAATGCAATACCGGTATCACAAACGCGGCGGTTTTTCCGGTTCCGGTTTGGGCAATGGCCAATACATCCTCCCCGTTCAGGATGGGGGTAATGGCCTTAAACTGGATGTCGGTTGGGCGTTTTAGGCCCATTTCTTCCAGGTTCCGTTTTATTTCCGGGGCTACCCGGTATGCTTCAAATTTCATATTTACGAGATATTGGGGTATACGCCCTCGGAGATACCACAGATGGCGACGTCGGGGCGACCCTTGTGGTCGCCCTTCGTGCCCACCCTCAGACATGCCACAGATGGGCGACCACGAGGGTACTACGTCCTCGGAGATACCACAGATGGGCGACCACAAGGGCCGCCCTTACGGTGCTGTGTGCCCTCAGACATGCCACTAGGGGCGACCACGAGGGTCTACACCCTCAGACATGCCACAGATGGGCGACCACAAGGGTCGCCCCTAGTGGGCGGGGGTGATGGTGACCTTGCGAGACTGTACCCACCGGTCGCCCCGGATGTGCAGCACGTACATGCCCGCCGGTAGCGTCGTCGTGGAGATTTGCCACGTATTTTGACCCTTACCAACGCGGCCCTCCCGGACCAGGCTGCCGTTTACATCCCACAATTGCCATTGTTCCGCCGAATATTCCGCTACCTGCACTGTCAATACATCGCGGACCGGATTGGGCGAAAGATCAATGGCCGGAGCCAGCACTTTTTCGTCCGTATCCGATGAGCAAGGCGAATTTTTGCGGCCCGGTGTGCCATAGTTACAACTCGAAGCCCAGTTCGCCGGGGTATTCAAATCGGTAAAAGGCGCGCGCAATTCGAGCGTCGGGCCTTGTCCGTCGGGTTCTTCCGGCCAGGGAGCGGCATCGTTGTAAAACATGGACAACACAATATCTTGGTTAAAGTCAAACAACCGGATCAGGTCGCCGTTGCCACTCAAACCAAACTCAAACGGCCCGGTTTTGTTCGGCGCCGCACCCGGGTGCACGTCATTAAACAAAAATAAATCGTTATAAATCACCAAAAACGAGTCTTTTTTAATAGAAACCCCGTTCGGAATGGTGTATCGCAGTGTATCGTTGCGGTCGCGTACCTGCCAACCGCTCATGTTAATATCAGCCCCGCTGCGGTTCCACAGTTCGATCCAATCGCCGGCATCGGCAAAATCGGAGGAGCGGTAGTTGATTTCGTTGACAAACAACGGCTCATTACAAGGTGTATATGCAGCCCCCGGTGAACCAAACATGCAGCCGTCGCGCCAGTTGGCCGGGTTGAGCAGGTTGGAGGACGTTTCGGGATTGCGGTTTTCGAGGGTACGCCCCGCCCCATCGGCGCATTGCGGCCAAGGCAGGTTGTCGAGGTAACCAATGCGCAGTACTTCCGCGCCCGTTGCATTGAGCAGTAATACCGTATCGCCGTTGTTGCCCAAAGCAATATTGGTAGAACCTACAACATTGGTCACCGCCGGAAAAACACCCTGAAACTGCGTCAAATTATCGGACAATACCAAATAGCCGTTGGCCGGAATCGTCGCCGTATTGGGCAACGTGAAAAAAGTAGTATTCCCTTCTTCCTGTAACCGGTAGCCACTCAAGTTTATCGCAGTTGTGCCAAAATTGTGCAATTCCAACCAGTTCCCCGATGCTTTGCTCGGGTGCGAATTATAATTGATTTCGCTACAAGTAATACTCAACGATTGCTGCGCGTAGCCAGTAATATTAAAGGCAAAAAGGAAAAATAACGTAATTTTATACATATTTAGACGGAATTATTGTGTATTTCGGGTTGTTTTTGGGAAAGCGGCCGCAAGTTACCACTTTTCCCGCTGTCTCGGTTGCTCCCCCAATTACCCGTTCCGTCAAGTCTGTTCAAAACCGCAATCCAATGCTACTGTATAAACGCAGCGATTTATCGTTATCGGCTTTGGCGACGTTGATCCAGACCGGCCCTAAAATGGTTTGCATACCGACGGTGAGGGCTACACTTTGCTGAAGGGTTTGGCCAATATTGAGCACGGGGGTACTTTGCAACTGCAAGGCATCGGCCCCGGAGAGTATATTGTACTGCGGTATAACGAAGTACTTTTTTTGAAAATGCACCGGAAACGACAATTGGGCCGTGGCAAAGGCCGAAAACAACGCGTAACCTTCTCGGTTTCCGGCAAATGGCACAAACGCCCAATCGTTCCGCCAATCGGTGCCGCCCACGTTGAACCGATCCAAAACGTACAATTCCGATTCCTGTTGGGCATTGGTCAGGCGCGCACCGCCCATGAGCCGGGGGTAAAAACTGACGTATTGACCCATTGGATACACCCGTTCCCACCGCAACAGCACTTTGGTGTACGGCTGCACCAGGTTGATAATATCTTCCGTTTCGATGATGCGCCCGTCGTTGACCGTTTCAAAACGAAGCCGGGTACGGGTCGCCACACTAAACCGCGCCTGCACCGAAAATCGCCCGCCCGACGTGGGGAATACCGGATTATCCAAACTTTGCCGCAACAATATAAACTCCAGAGCAGGCATTTGCGCGCTAATTTTGATCACTCCCGTTATGGTATCATTTTCCGGCAAAGGTTGCAAACGGCGGCTAATCCGCGTATCGGGTTTGTAACCCACTTGCTCCCAGGTCAAAAAAGTGCCCATGAGGGTGCGTCGGCCAACGGTGCGCTGAACACCCGTTTGAAACCGAAAATACCGACGGCGAAACACCTCGTTGGGCGATTCGTACAACGCAACGGGCGTCACCACCCGCTCGTAATAGGTTCGGGTAACAAAATAATTGTCACTGTTCCGGATGCCCATGCGGTGCTCCGCCCGGATTTTGTAGTTTTCCGAAATTTCGGTGGAAAGCAGGGTGCGTGAACGATCGCCCAGCAGGTTGCGAAAAGTAAAATTCCCGATCAGCCCCGCGTCCATTTCACTGTCGTAGTGCAACCCGGCTTTAAACACCAGTCGGGCGTTGCTGTTGCTGTAAATTTGCAGTGGCGGCAGGGGTTTGCTGTGGTAAGGGGCCGGACGTTTGAGTTTTAAAGTCCCGGCGGGTATTTCGTTGTGGGCCATTTGTTGCTCTTCGGCCAGTCTTTTGAGTTCGGGCAACAACGACGCAACCACCGCATCACCCACGGCTAAAATGTCTTTGGCTTTTCGGAAATCACCGGCACTGAGTTTGGCCGCGTTCAGCGCCTGCGCGTAATCGGCAAAAATGGTGCAACTCATGCGTTGGTTATCGCTGTCGGTCAAACGGCTAAAATTGGCACTTTGCGCCACAATTTTGGTCATGGAATGCAATTCGTTCTCCGGAATAATCGAAATACTGGTGTATCCGCCAATCACCATGTCGGACCCCATGTCGCACAGCACGTCCACCGGAAAGTTTTTAAATACCCCGCCGTCCACCAATATTTTATTACCTCCCATGCTCACCGGCGCAAATACGCCCGGAATGGACATGGACGTACGCATGGCCATCGCCAGGTTACCGTGGTCAATCACCACCGGCTGGCCGTCGGAAATATTGGCCGCCATGCACCGGAACGGAATGGGTAATTGGTTAAAATCCTGGATGTGCGCCACGTGGGCCGTCATTCGCTCCAGCATATTCAGCAGGGTTTGCCCCTCAATCATTCCCGAAGGCAATTCAAATTTGTTGTTGCGCATCGGCATTTCCAACACGTAACGCCCAAATTCATCCTGTTCGTCGGGGGGCACTTCGTCAAATGGCGTTTTGGTTTCAAACAGCCGCGCCCAATCCGTCGTGCGCGCTATACTGTCCAATTGTTTGCCCGAATAACCAATGGCGTACAAACCACCCATGATGGCACCCATACTCGTGCCGGTGATATAATCCACCTGTACGCCCAGCGAATCAATGGCTTTGAGCAGGGCAATGTGGGCCAACCCCCGCGCTCCGCCGCCACTGAGGCAAAGCCCGACGGCCTGTTTGCGCACCGGCTGCGCCGATAAAGAATACGCGAAAAGGGCAAGTACAACCAGGGCAACGTATTGTTTTTTCATTGTTGGGATAAAGTCTGTTACTTTTTAACGTCAAAAAGCAGATTGTTTTTTGAAACTGCATTTAAAGACGTAAATAACGCAGGTTATCGTTGCAGGAGTGCCCTAAAAATGAACAAAAAATTAAAAACCCATGATAAACCGGCTTCCTTTACCGGGCGATGAACTGACGCGCAAATCGCCGCCGTGCAATTGCATAATTTGTTTGGAAATACTCAAGCCAACGCCCGTTCCGGTGGGTTTGGTGGTGAAAAACGGGATAAATATTTCTTCCAGCAATTCCGGCTCAATGCCCGTGCCGTTGTCTTCCACGGCCACAAACGGGCTGTTTTTCAGGTCTAAACCAATTTTTAGCGCAATGCGGTGGGGGGCATTCCCAGGAACACCGAGTAGCGCTTCTTTGGCATTTTTTACCAAATTCAGCAACACCATTTCTATTTGTCCCGGATCGGCAAATACCGTAATATCGGGGTTGGTTTCCCATTGGCAAACGAACGCTACATCGTTGTTTTTGAGGTCGGGAGTCACCAGCGCGGTGACGTTTTCGATAATTTTTTTGAGCAAAACCGTTTCGAGGCGCGGTTGCGGAATGGAACTAAAACTCCGGTACGCCTCCACAAAATCCATGAGGCTGCGGCTGCGGGAAGCCACTACGTCTAATGCTTCTTCGAGGTCTTCTTTGGCCATGCCCGGTTCAAGATCGGCACTCACAATATCCTGCATGGTTTCCACGATGGTTACAATGGGCGTTACCGAGTTCATAATTTCGTGGCGCAGCACGCGGGTAAGGTCGCGCCAGGCATCCAGTTCCTTGCGTTGTAGTTCGTTGTGGATATTTTGCAGGGTAATGAGGCGCACGTTGCGGCCCTGCAAATTGAGCGCCACGCCCTGCACCGAAATTTGCCGCCCGGATTCGGGTTGGTACAACATTTTGCCCTTTGATTTGAGGTTATTGACAAAATCAATCAAATCGCGGTGGCTTTCGGGCAAATCACCCAATTGCGAAAAACGGTACACACCCAGCAATTGAAACGCCGAATTGTTCGAAATCAGCAGCATATCTTGTTGGTCAAAGGCCAAAACCCCCGCGCTGAGGTGTTGTACAATGGCGTTCATAAACAACAAATTGGCCTCTTTTTCGGCGCGGGTTTGGCGAAAAGCCTCCAATACCGCGTTGAATTGTTGGTTTAATTGGCCAAAAGAATCATTTTTTTCGGCACCCGACGAAAACCGCACCGCAAAATCCGAGTACCGCACACTTTCCAAAAAACGGGTCAGTCGGCGGTTCGTATCGTTCACGTAATGGTGCAGGTTCCAGGCTACCGTCACCGCCCCGATGCCCACCAGCGTCCAGATCCAGCCTTTGTCGTGCTCCTGAAAAGTGAGGTGGAGGTAAGTGCCGCCCGCAAACAGCAGCAACAGCAACAGAATGCGCCCGGCAATGTTAAAAACAAAGGCGTCGGTGAAGGGAATTTGTTTCACGGCGGGAGTTAGAGTTTGTGTTTTTCCAAACGGCGGTACAACGAAGCGCGGGTGAGGCCCAGTTCTTTGGCGGCTTCGGTGATATTGCCGTAGTGTTTGTTCAGGGCCTTTTCGATGAGTTGTTTTTCCATGTCTTCGAGATTCATGAGGGGCAAATCGCCGCCGCTGCTCCCGTTGCTATCGCGGAAAAAGAAATCGGACACCGTTAATTGATCGCCCTGCGACATAATAACCGCCCGTTCAACGGCGTGCCTCAATTCGCGGATATTGCCCGGCCAGGGGTAACGCTCCATTTCGCGGAGCAGGGCCGAACTCAGGGTACGGGCTTTTCGTTTGTATTTTTGGGCAAATTGCTCCGCAAAATGCGCGGCCAGCGGCTCAATATCGTCCACGCGTTCGCGCAGGGCCGGAATATTAATTTCGATGGTATTGATCCGGTACAACAAATCCTGACGGAAAATGCGGTTTTTCACCATGTCGTACAGGTCTTGATTGGTGGCCGCAATGACCCGCACGTCAATATCGCGCGAGCGGTTGGCCCCCACGCGGGTAATGGTGCGGTTTTGGAGTACGGTGAGCAGTTTGGATTGCAGCGGTAGGGGCAAATTGCCAATTTCATCCAAAAAGATAACGCCGCCGTTGGCCGCCTCGAATCGGCCGGGACGATCTTCGCGGGCATCGGTGAAAGCGCCTTTTACGTGGCCGAATAACTCGCTTTCAAACAGCGACTCGGTCAAAGCACCCAGGTCCACTTTTACAAAATTTTCGCTGTTTCGGTCCGATTGCGCGTGAATAGCCTGCGCAATCAGGTCTTTACCCGTACCATTTTCGCCCAAAATCAGCACGTTGGCGTCGGTTTCGGCCACCCGGCTGATGGTATCCATCACTTGTTGCATGGCCCGGCTGCGCCAGATCATTTCGGGCAGGTCGCGGGCACCGGCCAGGTTACGGCCCGTTTGTTTGGTTTTGAGGGTATCGGCCTCGTCCTGCGTATTTTTGAGGCGCAACGCCGCGAGCAGGGTTGCCAGCAGTTTTTCGTTGTCCCAGGGTTTGAGCACAAAATCGGCGGCACCCTTGCGAATGGCCTGCACCGCCAGTTCCACATCGCCGTAAGCGGTAATGAGCACGACCACCACCGAGGGATCAATTTCCCGGATTTTCGTGAGCCAATACAGGCCTTCTTCACCGGTATTTTTGGTGCGGTTAAAGTTCATGTCCAGCAGCACCACGTCGAACCGCTGGCTGCGCAACAGGGCCGGAATGGTGTCCGGGTCGCGGGTTGTTTCCACCTGCGAAAAATGCCGTTTCAGGAAAAGTTTACCGGCGCTCAAAACGCCCGGATTATCGTCGGCAATCATAATATTGGCTTCGTGCATGTTATCTTGGATGGATGATGTTGGATAATACTGCAAACACAGTGCCTTTTAAAAATCGCGGCAAAGTAGTACGTTTTTGGAACATGGAGTGTGCGAATGCGCGCGAATGTGTTCGATTTCGGACACTGTCGTCCTTCGTGGCCGCCTTGTTTACAGCGCCACTGCCCCCTGAATCCTTTCCTGCTCCAGCCGCAGGCGACCCGCTTTGAGCCGTTCAAACAAACGGACTTCATCGGGCGTAAGGCTGGCGGGTGTTGCACCGGTGTAATCGGCACCCGGTACCCACGCCGCCGAGTGGGCATCAAAAGTGGCTTCGTCCATTAAAAGGGGAATTACATGGGGCAAAAAACCGCGCACCGCACTCAAAATGGCCAATCCGTGCGTGTCCAAGTCGCCCCAATAATACACCTCCCGCTCCTGAAGCCAGGTACCTTCCCGCAGGATATTTACCCGCCAGCCCGAACCAAAAATCACCAAGGTATCGGGCAGCGGTTGTGCCAATAATTGTTGCACACTGGCCTGGTTTTCGACAATAATCACGCGACCAAACGGCAGTGCAGTGCTCAAAAATTGATCCGCCGGAACGATTAACCCCGTTCCGCCTTCGAACATCTTTATACATTTAGCATCATTCCAGTAACAGACGATACAAGTTTCTTCTTCGGGCAAACGATAGCGCCGCTTAAACTGCTTTTGTGTAGCGTCAATCCGTTCGGGCGGCAATACCACGTCCAATAATTGACTTAAAATGCCGCCGTTTCGTTCGATAAATTTCGTATCCACCCCATTGATGGGCAAAAGCCGCAAAGACGTAACATCCGGCGTGGGATTTTCTTCAAAAAAACGAACCACCAAAATGAGGTGGGGCCAAATTGCGGCGTAATCCACTATTTTTTTGACGTTTTCGGGGCACCAGGCCCGCAAAGCCGGTACCTCCCGCTGAATCTGTTCGAGGTTGGTTTTAAAATCGCGGAACAAGTCTTCCGCCCCTAAAAAACGCAATAAATCTGTTTCTGAGTCCCAAACCAACGCCCGAATTCGGCTTTGTTGCACCTTGCTGCCCAGGCGCGGCGGTTCCAGTTCAACGCGGTAACCGTATCCGGTTCTGGATTTACTATTGGCTGTTATGGCTTCCAGTTGCGCGTAACGGTCGGGGTCGTCCAGTTTATCCCCCAATCGGTCGAGTACCACCGGGGCAAACGGGGCGTTGGTGCGGGCTATTTCGGCCAGCCACGCGTACAATTGAGCGTTGGCGCGGCGGCGAATTTGATCCGGGGAAATCATTCCGTTAACTTTTTAAGTTCTTTAACCGAATACACGTAAGCCGCCGAACGCGGGGGCGTTTCGGATTCTTTTTTGACAAAAATCAAATGACTCATGCGTTTTTCACCCGTATTAATGCCCGTGTTGGGCGTAATAATGAGCATTTGAAAATGCAAATTCCCCAATAAATCGAGCAAATAAGCGCTGTTTTCCGGGTCCAATTTGCTAAATGCCTCATCCACCACGATAAACCGGAACGACCGTGCGTTGCGGCTGTCGGTACTGATGTTGAACTGGTACGTGAGCGCGGCGGCCAATACCGTATAAGTCAGTTTGGCCTGTTCTCCCCCCGATTTGCCGCTGGTGCTGTCTTGCAAAGTACCACTCACCGCCGTGTCGTTGTCGCGGTACAATTGTTGGGTTTTAAAATGCAGCCAATTGCGCACGTCGGTCACTTCGCGGCGCCAATCGGGGTTTTCGTCCAAACGCCGGATAATTGTCCCAATTTTTTGCACCGTTTCGCGCCAAATATCCAATTTTTCCACCTCCGAAGCCGCCAAAAACGAAGCCCGGTCGTAGTCCCACGAACGCAGCAACTGGTAAAATTCCCCGATTCGGCCTTTGCGCATCCCCTCTTCCATCACCACCTGCAAATAGGTGTCGTGGGTGTACGGCAAAGCCCGCAACGCCCGGTTGATGTTCAGGATATTGTCTTTGTGGTCGTTGAGTTGATCCTCCAATTGGCGCTGAAACACCTGCATGGCGTTGCCAATATCCTTGCTGGCGCGGATCTGGTAACGCTCGCGCAGGGCGGGCAACTGGTCGTTTTGAATCCGTTCCAGCAAACTGGTATAATCCCCGATGTTTTCCATGCGCGGTTCGCCGAGGGCATCGGTATCGTTGGGCCACGACGGAAAACGGTCCAAAATGGCCTTTTTGGGTTGTTTGAACTCCTGCATGAGGCGTTCGAGCACAAACCGCAGGTCCGATTGTTCTTTTTCCAAACGCACGATATCGCCCCGCAAAACGGCCCGTTTTTCGCGTTCCACCGATTCAATCATGTCCAATTCCAGCGGCGGCAAACCTTCGAGGTATTCGGCCAAAATTTGCAAATCGGGCTGGCGGTCGGGGGTAAGACTGGCGGCATCAGTGCGTTTGAACGTCAACTGCGTGCTGCGGCTTTTTAACTGATCTTTGCGTTGTTGCACCGCTCTCACCAATTCATCGCGGCGGCTGCTTTCGGCTTTAATGTCGGCTGCCACTTTTTTGGCGCGCTCGCGCAGGAGGGCCAATTGCGAGGAGGCTTGGCTCAGGGCTTCAATTTGGACAATGAGGTCCTGAATATCTTCGGTGGTGCTTTTGGTGTCAATTTGTTTAAAATCGGTAATGTCGCCCAAACGTTGCAAATTGGCCAATTTAACGTCTAATTGGGCCATTTTTTGTTTAAAAACCAAAATCCGCTCGTCCATTTTTTGCAAATGCCCTTGCGCCTCGCGGAGGGTATTGTCCAATTGGCGGATCTTTTCGGTATTGTCCCAGCCCAACACAAAATTCATTTTTTGGTGCCGATCGTCTTTTTGGTGTTGTTTTCCATTTTTGTACAAACCTTCGGGCGTAATGGCCCGGTTGAGGCGTTCGTATTCGGTGGTATCTTCGGTGCAGGTGTGGGGATAGCGTTGGTTCAGTTCGGCGCGCAGCCAATGGGCAAAAGGCGATTTGGGCTGCACATCCAGTTTATTAAACGCCGTTCGGCGGCTTTGATCCACTACCAAAGGTTCGCCCGCCTGGTCATCGGCTTCGGTGAAACGCAGCAGGGTACCGAGGTTTTGGCCGCGCACCCATTGTACCACCGGGCGCAAGTGTCGGGGCGGTACCAGCAAATGCAGCGAAAATGGCGTCAGCAATTTTTCCAGGGCTTTTTCCCATTTTTCGCGTTCATCGGGGTGAATTTGCAACAATTCCCCAACAAAAGGCAAGTCCGTTTCGGGAATACCCGTGCCTTGGGCGAGGCGTTCGCGCAGGGCGACCAAATCGGCGGGCAGGTTATTGCGGCGTTGGCGGAGCGATTTTAGTTCGTGATCGAGTTCATTCACCTGGCGTTCCAGATCGCGTTTTTGGCCCACCAATTCGTCGCGTTGGGCGGTTTGGCCGTCTTTTTGGGTCAATAACGCGGTGGCTTCCGCCTGAATTTGCTCTTTTTGCAAATAAAACATGGCCGCATCGGGTTCGGGAATAAATTTCCCGTCCAGTTCCCTTACGATTTGGGCGTATTGGTCGGCGCGTTTTTGTTGCTCTTTGAGTTTGTTTTCGTTTTGTAATTTTTGGCTTTGTAAATCCTGCAAACGGCGGCCTTCGTCGTTATTGGCCAATTGAATCCCGATGTTTTTATCCTCTTCGCGCAACTGTTCGAGGCGCTCGTCGCTGACTTCCAAATCGGCATTTTGGCGGGCAATATCGTTTTTAATGCGTTCAATTTCGCGTTCGAGCAACCCCACGTACTCCTGCGCGAACCACGGCACAATGACGGATTGCACCCGCTCGGCGCGTTGCAATTGTACTGCCGCAGCGAGGTAACGGGTGTTGTTATCGAGCAGCGGCATCAACATGCGTTCCTGTTCGGTGGCTTTATCGAGGGTTTGTTGGGTTTCGGCAATGTCGGCGTATTCCTTTTTGAGTTGGTCAAATTTGTCGTCCATATTGGCCTCGTCGAGCATATTATCGCGAATAAACGCGTCGAGGTTGCCCAATACTTTGATACCCGCCGTTTTGGCCAGCAAATGCAGCGGTTTGGTGCGCCCCGCCATATTATTGGCCCGTTCGGATTGCCTCATGCCCAATTTTTGCTGAAAATCGAGGGCAAATTCGTTAAAACTGTCGTAGGCTTTGGCCTGAAATGTTTTGGTCAAAAAACTATTAAACGGGCGAATTTCACCTTTGAACAAAAAATGCTCTTCGATGCGCAGGGCCGTGGGTGCGGTGTAAAAACGTTTTTGCAATTCGTCGTTTTTAAACCAATACAAATGCGCCAGCGTAAATACCTGCTTGAGGTCGTTGTTGCGAAAAACGCCCAATAGCACCGAATACGTGGCGGGTTGGTCGGCCCGACCGCGCAATTGTTCGCGGCCATTGTTCGAATGGCCGTACACGCCGCGCACGTAATCTTCCATGCGGCGGGTGCGTTTGCGGTCTTCAAAACCGGCCGATTGGTTAAAATACCGCTCCGGTGTGGGGTTCAACAGCGCAATCAGGGCATCCACGAGGGTCGTTTTACCCGCGCCATTGGCTCCGGTGAGCAGGGCATTTTCGCCCGACAGCGGCAAAGAATAAATTTGGGCGTCAAAAGCCCCCCAATTATACACCTCAAAGCGGTCGAGACGGAACCCGGCGGACTGGGCATCGCTGGAAAAAAGGGTTAGTTCGGGTGCGGTCATGCGATTAATCCGGCAATTTGTTGGGATAATTGGTAAAGTTCGTCGGCATCAATGAATGCTTTTAGTATCCGTTTGATGCGGTAGCGGGTTTCGTCTTCGTTCAGCGGTTGTTCACTGCCAATGACCTCCAAAAAGCCCATGTCTTTTACCTCTTTTACCGTTTTTTTTACGTCTTTTAAAAAACGTTGGTGCGTGGTGCGTTCGCGAAAAAACAATTCTACCATCTCCCGAATATCGCGCAGCGTCAAAATGGGTTCCCGGCTGGCGGTATCAATCACGGTATGTTCTTCGAGGCTTTCGCGCAGCAATACGCACAATACCGATTGATCGAGCGTGAGCGTGCGGCGGTTCATGAGCCGGGGGAGGGGCGGTACACTATTGTCGGGGACGGCTGGTGGTTGGCGCAAAAAAGCGAACCCTTCGTTGCGATTTACGATGAGTTGGAGGCCAATTTCGTTAAAATAACGGCGCAAAGGCACTTCCTGTACCTTGACCAAATCGTTCCATAAACGGGTATCTTCTTCGTACAAAGCCCCTTTCAGCAGGCGAATGGCCAGCGGTGCAAAACTGCTTTGGGGCGTTTCGGTGGTATCGGGGATATGCGGTTCTACGTTGTTTAATTCTTCCATGTTGGGCAAAAATTTGGTCACTCTTTCACAAAAAACACCCGTGGACCTTCCACAAACAGATCGGGATCGGGGCCAAGCGGCACAATATCCGATTCGTCGGGTTGAATAAAATGCCGGTTAACGGGTTGTGCCACAATATTGAGGTAGGCTAGCATTTCGGCCAGTCCTTCCTGCATGGGGAACTGTTCCAGCAGCCGGGCGAGGGTTTCTTCCTGCGCCAAAGCCAGGGCTTGTTCGATATTGGCCTGGAGGCGCAGCACAATCGAAGCATCCGCCCCGAGGGCCAGTTCGGGTTTTTCATCGGTGTTTTTCCGGGGCAATGCGTACCCCGACCGGGTGCGGTCGGTTTGGGTTTTGAGGGCTTTTTCGAGCGGCAACTGTATCGCAGCGGTATCGCTGTCCATTTCCCACAGGGGCAAATTGGAGTCAATATTTTTTTGCAAAAAAGCGTTGCTCAGCAGCAACGCCTTCACTTCCCCGAGGCGTTCGCGGAGCAATTGGCGGTCGTGGGTGGCGTTTTCGGCCACAATACGCGTAATTCGGTCGGCAATGCGCCGGTTGGCATTCATCACGGGTTGCGCTTCGCCCAGCAGGTGGCGGTACATGCGCACCAGCAATTGGTCGTTGGGGTGTTCAATTTGGCGTTCATTGAGCACGTTGAGCAGTTCGGCCACTTTGGTTTCAAACTGTTGGAGGCGTTGTTGGTCCCTTATTTCTTCAAAAAAACTGTTGAAACTCATGCCCTGCGGCGTTCGATCGAGGGCATCGCGGGCATCGAGGGCGGAGCCGAGCAGGGCACCTTTACTGCCTTGTCGGGCGGCTTGTTGGCGGAGCATTTCGGTGCGGATGCGTTCGAAGTGCCCTTCTACGGCTTTAAAATCGGTGGAAAGAGCGCGAATTTGCTCCAATAAACCGTCGTATTCTTCGCGGAGGCGGGTATTATCAAAAGGCTGATACGGGCTTTTGCCGGTTTGAATAGCCACGATTTCGGCCTCCATGTCCCGTTGTTTTTGCCGGAGTTCGGCAATGCGTTCGGCGTCGGTTTTTTCGCGGCTATTTTCCACCACACGGCGGATTTTTTCAAAAATATCGTCGAGGCGCGAGCGGGTACCGGTAAATTCCCGCTGTTCGAGGCTATCGAGCCATTGCCAAACGCGCACCACGTGTTCGGTGAGGCTGTATTCGTATTGCCCATCGGCGTTGTTATCGCCCCGGAGGTACCGTTTTTTGGTGCTTTCCCAATCGCGCAGCAGGCTTTTTGCCTTGTTGCGGTACCGGTCAAAAAGATCCGCGTTGACGGCGGTATTTTCCTCGTCAAACACTTCTTTTTCGTCAAAATTGGGAAGAAAATTGGCCAAAAGCGTGGTTAGTTCCTCTTGCCCAATACTTTTTCGGCCATCGGCAAAGGCTATTTTCAAAAACGAAATAACAATCACCGCCCGGCTGTCGCGGAGCAGTTGTAGTGCATTGGTTTGTTGAAATAACCGTTCAATGTATTCGCGTTGTTGTTGCACGGGCCGCAAAGATAACAGTATTTGAGAGATGAACTATGAGAGATAAGTGTTTGATATTTTGTGGGTTTTGCTCGTATGTTTTTTTGATATATGATTGACGATATATGATAGCAGATATTAGGAGTTATTTTTCTTTTGCTGATTCGTAACTCAGAGGAGTTGGGTAGCAGTGTAGTTGCAGCAGTAGTGGTAAAATGAAGTTATCTGAATATGCTTATCGAAATAGATTAATAAAGTAGGTTATGAAAAATATCTCTGAAGTTTTTATAAAATTGGTAGGTGTATTTAAGGTTTACGCGCTAATTTTGCCGTTAATTTAAATAAGTGACATTATGAAAAAAATGTTTTTAGAGATTTTACTTTTAACTATTGTGTTTGTTTCTTGTCAAGAACCCTCAGTCTATGAAAAACAGGTATCTGCTGAAGAGCAGGCATTGAAAAGCAATGAAAAAATTGATACAATTTTTTTAGGTTTTAGGTTTGGGATGACACCAAAGGAATTCGATATGCATCTTTTTAATTTAGCAAAAGAGAAAAAAGTCGCATCTGATGAGAATGGATTCTATTATCTTATGAAAGGTCTAAGTTCAAATGAATATCGTTGTTATATAAAATCAGAATATCATGATGATAGGCTTTATCAACTTCGCGTATTTGCAAAACCAGAAACTAGCGTTTCATTGTGTGTTAATGAAATGGCACTAAATATTATTAGAAAGTATCAACTTGGAGAGTTGTTAAAGGAGCCGAATAATGGTCTTACTGATTGTGAGGGTAGAATTCTATACAAAGGAAATTTAAAGGTTCATGTATTTTGTAATATTCATGATGAGGCAATTGTTGAATATACGGACATTGTAACCTATAAAATGCTTCAGGTGCGGAAAGACAGTTTAGATAAAGAGAGAGAAAAGCAAGGTATAAAAGACTTCTAAGTACTGTGTGGCCGTGCTGCAAGCGTAGCCTAATAAATCAAACCAGCACGTAGCGGCTTTTTGCGTATTTTGTAGGTTTTGCCCGTATGTTATTTTGATATATGATTGACGATATATGATAGCAGATATTAGAAGTTTTTTTCTTATCTCTTCTCACTCATATCTCATCACTCCTCACTCATATCTCATCACTAAAAAACGTTCCAATTCCGTTCCGTGAAGGTTTTTGGCCAATACCCTGCCGTTTTTGTCCAAAATAAAATTTGCCGGAATGGTCGTCAGGCGGAGGGCTTCCATAAAAGGGGTGGCGTCGCCCGTGAGGTGTGATGTATGGGGCCAAACGGCACCATCTTTGGCAATGGCCGCTTTCCAGGCGTTGGGGCTGCTATCAATGGAATAACCGATAATTTGCAGGCCCTTTTCGTGGTATTTGGTGTACAAAGGCGCCAACACCGTGCGGTTTTCGCGGCGGCAAGGGGCGCACCACGATGCCCAAATGTCCAAAATCGTGTATTTTTCGCCCAACAATTGGTACAACTGAACCGTATCGCCCGCGGCGGTGGGTAAATCAAAATTAGGAATAGTATCGCCCACGAGCACGGGCAATTTCCCGTCGCGGCTCCATTGGCACAACGCCGCCGCCCACGGATGCGCCGGTTGTTGGGTTGTCCATTTATTGCATTGACCCACCACAAATTCCGGCACCCGTTCGTAGTCACTTTCGGGACTAACCCACCGGGCCGCCACCAAAGCGGGCAAAATATCGCCGCAGGAATCGGCAAAAGCCATCAAATCGCGGCGATACCGGAGCAAGGCCGCTTCGTGATTGAGCAATTGGGTTTCGTCGTGCGATGTGCCCGGTGCCAACCATTGCTGCTCGCGCCGGAATGCCGCGTGCCGAATATCGCGCAGACGCAACAACCGCGCGTTGTGGGCATCCGGTTGGGCAATGGCGGCGGTGGCTTGCAGGCGATCGGCTTCGCCGGTGAACTGCACCGAAACCCCGGATTGCAGCACCAACGGGAAATAATTGGCCATTAGCGGATCGTCGTCGGTGAGTTGGTTGGCGTAGCGGCTGCCTTTGGGCTGCACGCAAATTTGGTACAAAACGGCCTGATCGGGTGGGATCGGGCGCGAAAAAGCAAAATTTCCCCGGGTGTCAATGGCGGCAGAATCCACGACCAAACCGCTGAAATTAGCGGCAATTTCGTTGAATTGGCGCGGCTGAATAAGATACACAACGGGTTTCCATTGATCGGACAAAGCAAGGGTTCCGGTGAGGCGGGCGGGGGCGTTTTGGGCTTGGCAAAACCCCAAAAAAAGGAGCGAAAAAAGGACTCCCCACGCAGTATTGGTACGGTTGGGCATAGGGACAAAGATAAGATATTGGCCGTTGTTAATCCGTTGGAAAGGCTTTTTTGAAGAAAAAAATAAGGTTTATGGGGCAAATTTGGCCTTTTTGTGGTCATTTAACAATCGAATATTGATAAGCATGAAACAAAACATTTTATGGCTCTGCCTGTGTTGGTGGAGCACTTTTGCATTGGCCCAAAATACCGTATCGGGCACCATTTTGCAACAAAACAACAAAAGCGTGGAAGGCTTGGTGGTGCATTTGCTCCGCAGCCCCGATTCCGCTTTGGTCAAATCCGAGTTGACGGATACTGAAGGGCGTTTTGTTTTTGAACGGATTAAAACCGGCGAGTACCGCCTGGCCATTGCCCAAATGGGCTACGAAGCGTACAAAAGCGCATCGTTTTCGGTGGATGGAGCCGATATTACCCTGCCAGCCATCGCCCTGCGCGAAACCAGCGTGGAACTGAGCGGCGTAACGGTAACGGCCAAAGTCCCGTTTATCGAACGCAAAATTGACCGTACGGTCGTTAACGTGGATGCCCTGATTTCCAACGCCGGTACTAATGCCCTCGAAGTGCTGGAAAAAGCCCCGGGCGTGGCGGTGGATATGGACGGCGACATTCGGTTAAAGGGAAAATCGGGGGTAATGGTGTTTGTTGACGACAAACCGACGTACCTCTCCAGCGCCGATTTGGCCAATTACCTGCGTTCGTTGCCCTCCGGTTCGCTCGATAAAATTGAAATTATGCCCAACCCGCCCGCCAAATACGACGCAGCGGGGAATGCCGGGGTCATTAATATTCGCCTGAAAAAAACCGTCACGAAGGGTTTTAGCGGTGGCGTGAGTTTGAGTTACGGTCAGGGGCATTATCACCGCACGAACAACAGTTTTAACTTCAATTACCGCATTAACAAGGTCAATTTTTTTGGTTCGGCGGCGTATAGCCAGAACAATACCTACCAGGATTTGACCATTTGGCGCGATTATTTCACCGAAACCGGCGCGCCGTTGTCGGGTTTTGTGCAACAATCGTACATCAAAAAACAGTTCAAAAGTGCCAATGTGAAATTGGGGTTGGACTATTATCTCAACGCAAAATCCACGGTGGGTTTTGTGCTGAACGGGTTTGATAATCCGTCGTTGGTCACGACAACCAACAACGCTACTGTTTCGGATGCATTGGGTGCGCCGGTATCGCTCATCGAAGCGGTGACGCCCGCCGATAAACGCTGGCAAAACGGCACCGCCAACGTCAATTATACCTATAAAATGAACGATAAAGGCCGCGAATTATCGGCCAACGCCGACTACATTGGTTATACCTCTACGTTGGATCAAACCCTGACCAATACGGTGTTTAGCCCCGCGAAGGAGTACGTCGGGCAATCCATTTTGGATTCGGACTTGCCCGCCGAAATTTATATCCGCACCCTGAAAGCCGATTATACCCATCCGTTACCGGGCGATGCCAAACTGGAAGCCGGGGCCAAAACCAGTTGGGTTAATACGGACAATACCGCCAATTTTTTCGATGTATTAGACAATGTGGCCACGCCCAATTACGAGTTTTCGAACCGGTTCCAATACCGCGAAAACATCAATGCGGCGTACGTGAATTACAACAAATCGTGGGGCCGGTGGGGCGTTCAGAGTGGTTTGCGGTTCGAAAATACCAATTTGGAAGGCGATCAGTTGGGTAACGTCGTCGTGGCGGATTCTTCGTTTAAACGCACGTACAACAGCCTTTTTCCCACGTTTTTTGCCAGTTACAACCTCGATTCGGCGGGTATTCACCAATTGGGTTTGTCGTTGGGGCGGCGCATCAATCGCCCCGATTACCAGTCGCTTAACCCGTTTACGTACCCGATGGACCGGTTTACCATTTACGGCGGCAATCCGTTTTTGCAACCCACTTTTTCGAACAACGTAGAACTATCGCACACCTGGAACAACGCCATTACCACTACGTTGTCGTACAGTTACACCAAAGACGTGATTAGTGAAACCATTGAACAAGGCTCCAATATTTTTTACAGTCGTCCGGGAAATTTTGGTAAAAGTATCTCGTACGGGATTTCGGTGAATGCGGTATTAAAACCCACAACATGGTGGACCATTCAATGTTATACGGAGGTGATGAACAACCGTTTTGAGTCCTTAATTTACGGCCAGGTACTCGATACGGCGGGTTTTTACATTTATATTGGTCCCAATAATCAGTTCCAGATTAACCAACGGTGGAGCGCCGAGTTGTCGGGAAATTACCAAAGCCGCATGCCATACGGGCAGTTTTCGCTGATTCCCGTGTGGTCGGCGCGGGCGGGTGTAGCGTGTAAGATATTGAAAGACAAAGGAACGGTAAAACTCAACGTGAACGATTTATTTTATACAAATCAGCCGGGTGGAGCGATCCACAGTTTGGCCAATTCCACAGCCCGGTGGTTAAGTTACCTCGATACCCGAGTAATAACGTTGTCGTTTTCGTACCGTTTCAGCCGGGGTGAATCCTTGCGGGCGCGCAAAAGCGGCGGATCCGAAACCGAACAAAGCCGGGTCGGTACGTAGATTCATACGGCCGTATGAATCCCGCAATACGGGACCGTAAATTCATACGGCACCGTAAATTCATACGGCCGTATGAATCTACAGGATCACCTCCAAATCATTCCATTCCGTCCAATCGCGGGCGTACAGGAAATTCAGCCGGGCGGCAATATCATCGTTGACTGGTGTGTGGTTAAAACGGTCGAGCGGATGAAAAATACCGGGTTTTATTTTAGGCAAGGTAGCGGTGCCGGATCCGGGTTTGTACCCCACCCACGATTTTGTCCCCAGCAGTACGGGCCACCATCCGCGCAGGTAGTGGCCTCTTTTGCCCGAAAATAACAACCACAGCGGCAAGGTAAACAGCAAGGCGGCGCAAACCCCCAAATCGAGCAGGCGTTTGGCGCGTTTTTGCAAAGGTTGGGCAATGGCGTACCGAATATCAATGGTATAAAGTTCACCCGGTTCGTCTTTGCTGCTGCTCCCAATGATACTCATGCTTTCTTGCGGCACAATTTTATAGGACAGTTGTGGGCCTAATTTAGCCATCCAAAAAAGAATATCCTGCGAGCGGACGTCTTTGGAGCAAAAAATAATCTCTTCGGCGCGGAAAATGCGCACCAATTCATCCAAACGATCGGTAGAAGGGCTGGTGTGTACCAGTTTTTTGCGCACACCGGCCACGTTGAGCAAACCCATCACCCGTTCGGCTTCGGTAGATGACCCAATAATCATCAGGTTTTTTACCCGTTCCCGCCCGATGCGCAGGTTGCGGTATTCCATAAAATGCAGCAATAACCGCAATCCGCCGATGGTAAATACCGACCAGGCCGCACCCAGCACAATCAACGCCCGCGAAGGCCGGTACTCTAAGTCCAAAAAACCGTAAATGGCCGCCAGCAGCAATGTCCCCAGCCCAAGTCCGCGCACCACGCGGCGCAGGTCGTAACGATCTTCGTAGGCACCACTTAGCCAGAGCATGGCGATCCAGACCAGGGTGTAAAGCGGGAAATTGAATTGCACCAAAGGCGCTTTAAAATAATGCGGGTCGTGGTAAAAATAATTGGCCCAAAAATCTTTAAGCAGCAGCAGGCCCGCAAAAATAAGCCCACCTTCCACCGCCGGAAGCCACCAGCGGCGCGCCAAATTGGCCACAATGGTCATACCCGCCCGCAACCAGATGGCAGCGTGCAGCAACAGCACAAATGCCCCGGCGCTGCGCCCGCTGAAATGTTTACGGGCAAAAATGATCATCGCCTGGTAAAAGGTTTTGACGTAGTTCAGGCTGCCTTTTTTGGTGCTTTCTCCTTTGTAGTGGATAATTTGGGTTTCGGGAAAATAATAGTTTTTAAAACCCGCCAGTTGAATCCGGTAGGAGAGATCAATATCCTCGCCGTACATAAAAAACGCCTCGTCGAGCAGCCCCGCTTTGTCGAGGGCCGAGCGGCGCATGAGCATAAATGCCCCCGCCAGCACGTCCACTTCGTTGGTTTCGTCGTCGCTCAGGTGACCGAGATAATAGCCGTTAAAGGTTTTGCTTTTTGGGAAAAAACTGCTTAAACCAAACGTTTTACAAAAAGAAACCCACGGCGTGGGGAAACCGCGTTTGCTTTCCGGCAAAAATTTACCCGAACCATCAATCATTTTTACCCCCAGTGCCCCGGCGTCTGGGTGCGCATCCATAAAGGTAACGCACCGTTTGAAGGTGTCTTCCTCCACTACCGTATCGGGGTTGAGCAGCAACACGTATTGGCCCGTACTCGCCCGAATCGCCTGGTTATTGGCCACCGCGAACCCCGTATTGTCTTTATTGGCAATCAGGTGTACATCGGGGAACTTTTCGCGGACCATTTCCACCGAGCCATCCACCGAATTGTTATCCACTACCCAAATATCACCTTCCATACCTTCCAATGCGCGTTGCACAGAAAGTAATGCCTGTTCCAGAAAATACCGGACATTGTAATTGACAATAATTACCGAAAGCATTTTTTAGTGTAGAGTGAAAAGTGTAGAGTGAAAAGTGTAGAGTGAAAAGTGATGTGCGACGTTGTAAAAACAAGAGCCATCCTAATGCAGGATGACTCTTGTTGGGGAATGTTAGAGATGAGTACTAATAGTTATTTTAGTGAAAAAAAGTAAATGGTTATTGAGTGAATATTAAAAGATATTTAATTGAATAGTCTGCAACAGTTAAGAGAGATAGGAACCAACGAAAATTCTTCACTATTCAC
>JAAFJN010000049.1 GCA_013298845.1 Chitinophagales bacterium | reverse complement strand
ACTATAACCTAAATCTAAATTTCTTTTACGGAGATGAAGAAACGAAAAAGTTGAATTTTGCTTCCTATGGAATCCCGAAAAATGCCGGGTTTGATTTTGCGAAATATATTGCAGACAAAAGAAGGAATGAAACCACCCACTAATCGAGTAGAAAGTGGCGACCCACACCCTACCCTGCCCAGAGGAAACCTCAAAGATTGACCGCTGGGGCAACCTCTAATTCCGCCCCCCCAACGCCGAGGATTCGTGGAACGCCAATAAGATGCGCAAAAAGGGAGATGTGACGGTGGTGCGGTAGAGGGGAATTGAAACTGTAAAAGTTTCCCTGTAGAATATTGGTGGTTTTAAAAAAGGCTTTAACTTTGCCTCAACAACTAATTTATCTTGATGATACTACACTCCGCAACACCTATTTTGCACCGTCCCGTAGCCTATTTTTTAGCAAGTTGCGGGACGTTTTTTTGGGGGCACGGAGTTACTTATATGTGGCATTTTAAAAGACCCAACTAAAAATGATAGACTATTACAATTTAAGAGACAGAGAAGTTAAACTTTTGGAACGGTCTCAACTCATTCCAGAAAAAAATATCTTTTCTATTCTAGTTGGTAAAAACGGGACAGGTAAAAGCACTTTGCTTGGACAACTTACTACTGACGCAAATCGAGAACTTGCTAAAAGAAGAAAACATATAGAAGAATATGAACATAATAGTCTTTTTGAAGATGATTTTCCAAGAAATTTTCCATCTGAAGTTATAGCTGTCTCAACTAGCCCATTTGACAAATTTCCAATTAATAGAGTAAGCAAAGTAAAGAATTACGCATATCTTGGTTTAAGGGACGTAAACTCTATTAGTATTGGGCTTGGATATTTATCCAAAATAATAGGCTCTCTTATAGAAAGCATATACAAACAAAACAATCAGGCTATTGAGATTGGAAATGTCCTAGAATATCTAGGTTATAGAGATGAAATAAGGATAACACTAGATTATTCTGTTCATCCACGGCAATTTGAAGAAACTTTATTCAACAATAATCTTTTTGAAGAGTTTGACAATCGCACAAACCCAATATTTAGAAAAATAAACAGACAATATTTTACAAATGCTGACAACAGTATAAATGAAAGAAAGTTAAAGAGACTTCAAAGAACATTACAGGATACTTTCAACCACCATTTCGACTTCAGAAACTATAAACTAGTAATTAATAGATACGGCTTCGAAAGTGATAAAAACAAACAGGAAATTGAAAATTTAATTTTCCTTTTTGAAGCTGGCATTATCAGGTTAAGAGATGTTATATTGACAAACGTAAAAGATTTTGAAAGCTATAGTATAAAAGAAGCAAGTTCAGGTGAACAAAGTATAATTCTCAGCATACTTGGAATAGCAAGTAGAATTAAAAACAATTGCTTAATACTTATTGACGAACCTGAAATTTGTTTGCATCCTCAATGGCAAGAAACATATATTGACATTTTAACACGAACATTTGACAAGTATAAAAATTGCCATTTCATTATAGCTACCCATTCTCCATTAATTATTTCACGTCTTTCAAGTTACAATAGCTTCATAGTTGATATGGAGTCTGGTCGAGTCGCAAATGCTGACAAGTATATTAATAACTCTGTTGATTTTCAATTAGCCAATATTTTTAATCATCCAGGATTCAAAAACGAGTATTTGCTTCGTATCGCTATGAGTATATTTTCAAATGTTTCGAAAAACAAAGCTTTCTCAACAAAAGACGATTTGAACTATTCAATACTAAAAAGTCAATCTAATTTTCTGAGACAAGATGACCCAGTTTATGACCTTTATAAAACAATATCAGAATTAAAGACTATTTATGGATAAACTTTTAAATGCGATAGTTTATTCAGAAGAGCAGAGTAAATTTATCAAATCTATTCTTGAAAAGCATAAATCAACTGACCAAATATGGGAACTTGAAGAAATTGAAGAGTTGAAAAAGGAATTAAGAAATTTCTACAGAAATGAGCAAAAAGTGTTGTGCGCTTATTGTAAATATCCAGTTTCTGTAATATATCCAACAAATTGCCATATTGAACATATTGCTCCCAAATCTATTCACTCGGAATATATTTTTGAGCCAAAAAATCTTTGTGTAATTTGTGCAGACTGCAATCAAATTAAGAGAGACCAAGAAACAATCAATCAAATACCAGACACAATAAAGAAAAAATATAAAACCAAATATCCAGACAAGTCGGAAGACTTTTTTATAGTTCATCCACATTTTGACAAATATGATGACCACATATTAATAATTAATGGTTACTACATAGACAAAGGCTCGAAAAAGGGTAATTTTACTATTGGTGCTTGCCTTCTTAATCGCAAATTATTGATAGCTGGTTGGGAACCACAAATTGTTGATGATGCTGATTTAATAAATGACTTTTCTGAATACATTTCAGAAACCGACTTTCACAAAAGGGTAAAGAAGCTTGAAAAGATTAAACGAGACTTATTCTATTAAAAAACGCCACATAACATGGGTTTGGCGTCATGTGGGGTGAAGTGCTTAAATTCAAGTGCAGTTTTTCAAATTAACTTTAGTGCTGGGTTGACAGTTTTGTGCCCTGAAATCCCGCACGAACGCCAAGCCTAAAAACGTTAGCGGTGAATAAAAAGAAATGATAGAAATAAATGAAATAGAATCAAAATACTTAGACTTGCTGGAAGGTGAAATTTCCATCAAAGAATTTGAGCATTGGGTTTACAGTTCTAAATGGTTAGAAGCTGAACTAAGCGAAAACGAATACACTGATTTGATAAGTTTAAACTATAACACACCGAGTTCAAGATATGAGATAGGGAAAATCTTAAAAGAGAGATTTGACGAAGGGAAATTTGAGGCGATAAAAATGATAAAACTTTTGAATTCAATAATTGATAGAGATGGAAATGAAGGAGAGTCACTTATTCGGATGTATGACCTGTATTGCAAAGGATATTATTTTTTGGAAGATTTAGGATTAGGGATTGGGCTTTTTATAGAAGTTCCAAACAAATATGGAGTTGAGTATTTTTACGAACTTACGGAATCTCAAAAAAGAGATTTAGTTGACAGCGTTTACCCTCCTGCAAAACAACTTGCAATAGAGTTAAAGCAGTGGATTTTGAATAAAGAAATAAAATTAAGTGGGGAGAAAGACGAAGCATTAAACAGATGGCAATTCACTGATAATCGAACAGAAAAAGATAAAGCATCAAGAGTCTGGAAAGTTTCAGATATCGACAAAGTGACTGGTGAGGTACGCTCGAAAACGAACACTTTAATTGATAAAAACGGAGATTTTATTCATAAATCTGAACTGAAAGAGAATTGGTGGATTAAACTTCACAATAAATTTAAACCCAATCGCTAACAACGGCTTGCTGTCTGTGCCGTCGAACAGCCTGCCTGCAAACCCAACGCACGGCGGCACGGCAGCAAGCCAGCCGTTGTGCTACAAGCAAATTAAAAATCAAAATGAAGAAACTGAAAATTATTGTTTTTACTCTGTTAATAGGGATATTGTTTTTTGGAGTTATGTTTTTGATACCAGTCGAATATGACGTAGAACCTTTTAAAGCGAGAAAAGAGACTCAATATTGGTATTTGGAGGAAGGGATAAAAATCGGTTATACCAAAGTAGAAACAGATATATCGGAAAAGAAAGAACCAATAATCTATCTACATGGCGGACCAGGAGGTAAGATTACAGATGAAATAATAAAAGTATTAGCACCATTAAGCAGACAAGGGCATGATGTATACTTTTATGACCAAATTGGAAGTGGTCATTCCACAAGATTGAATAACATAGCACAATATTCGGTGGAAAGACACAGAGAAGATTTAAAAAGAATCGTTAGCATAATTGGTGTTGATAAAATCACATTAATTGGACACTCGTGGGGGGCTTGTTTAGCGATTAACTATTTACAAAAATATCCAGAAACAGTAAACAAAGTTATTCTTACAGGTCCAGGGCCGATACTACCAATAAATAGAAACATGTCAAACGAAATTCCACCTGATAGTTTAAATTTGTTAGAACCAGCGTTTTCCAACAAGGAAGGAAATGAAAAAATTTACAATTGGAGAAGCAAAACCATTTTAAAGTGGGCATATTTATTCAATTCAAAGTTAGCAACAGATAAGGAAGTTGATGATTTTTTCACATACCTTAACGAAGAATTAAATAAATCTACCGATTGTGATTTCAAGAATCAAAAAAAGTACGAAGGAGGTGGTGGATATTATAGCCATATTATGACTGTAAAAAGAATATTTAGATTTGCTTACCAACTCTAATTTAAGAATAATAGAAGGAGTCGGTCACAACATCATAAACCAAAAAGGCGAAGAATATTGTGGCCTAATTCATAATTTTTTAGCGAAAAAATGAAGCCTGCACCCAATCGAGTAGAAAGTGGCGATCCACACCCTACCCTAATTTGTATAAACATGAAAAACTATTTGCAATACTTCTTGTTGCCCAGATGAATACCACGTTTCCAGACGCCGTTTACGTTGCCGATGGAACAAGTGTCTATGCCGGATTTAGGTTAGCGTACCGTTTCGCGAAATTTATAAAATAAAATCAATAAGATATTGCCAATGATGAAAAAGAAGACGAACATAAAACTGCCGCTGACGGACGTTGAAAAAGCAAATTTGAGAAAGCATAAAATCAAAATTGCTAACGTTCTTGATTTCGCAACGGACGAATTGGAAGTGTTGTTAAACGCTACAACTGAACGCGCAAAAGAAATTCATGCGTTAGCCGAATTCCAAACCGTTCCGTCCGTCGGAATAAAGTTTGCCGAAGACTTGGTTTTTTTAGGTTATTATTCACTCAACGAACTAAAACAAAAAGACGGTGCGAAACTCACCGACGAATACGAACAGAAAAAAGGTTATTGGGTTGACCCTTGCGTTGAAGACCAATTTAGATTAATCGTGCATTTTGCAAACACAAATGACCCGCAAAAAACGTGGTGGGACTTTACCGAAGAACGAAAAAAGTTTCGCACGGAAAACGGTTACCCCAAAAGCAGACCTCAAAAGGCGTGGCATGAATACCTCAAATAGTTGGAACCTACCAAAGGCCATACCCTCAACGCCGAAGATTCGTAGAACGCCAATAAATTGCGCAAAAAGGGAGATGTGACGGTGGTGCGGTAGAAGGGGGATAGCAATTACAAACGTTTGATTATAAATATATAATAAAGTGCTTGTAGTTAATGATAAGAAACACCGAAAGGGTGGCTACATTACATCGAACGATAAGTGCGTTTGGTTAAAAGAAACGAGCGCGGTGGCGGGGCATCGAGGGAGGAAAAAAGAAGACCAAGCGCGGCGAAAGCGAAACGCTGTAATAAGCCTAATTACTACAATTGCAATTTGTTCCATCCGTCAGCGACAGGGCATTTATCTCCACTTCGCCAGTAAAACCGGCAGGCGGACACACCTGAATGGTTCCCGTCTGCACGTTAAAGGTGGCGTTGAATACTTGAGGTGGATTGCCGGCAGCCACCACCTCGTAAACAAGGCTAAAAGGTGGGGTACCTTGCAGGAAAACATTCAAGGTGCGGCATTGGCCGGGAGCACAAGGCTGCGCATTGACCTGTGTAAAATTGACCGAAGGCGTAAACCATCTGACGCGAATCCGGAATTGTATATCACGGCAGGGATCAGCCATGTTGATGCTGCCGGGTGGGGCGTCGCTAAGTACAGGTATTACCCAGTATTCCTCACCGGGTATAGTTACGCCAGGGATAAACGTCAGGACGGGCGAGTCGTAGATCGATACAATGTTGTTACTTGTAAACTGGTTGTAAAAATGTTGCCCGGGTTCGGGGTCGATCAATACGAAAGCAAGGTTTTGGCCCAGACCAGGCGTCTCGTCGCCATTGTGTGGCACGGTAATCGTGCTGCCCGCACAGGCCAGAATCGTTGAAATAAACGGTAGAGGCATCTGCGACCAGTCCCAGGTACCGGCATCTCCGATGCAGTTGCAATTTGGCCCGGAGGTTCCGTTCAGCAATGGAGCGGTTGCCGAGGTAAAATTATTCATAAATGGCTGCTCCGAGCAATGAATACTGGTCGTGTTGTTATTCGGATTGACGAGAAAAACCTGTGTACCTATGGTCAGGGCAAGTACATCACAGGCTGAAGCCCTGTCCATAATAACTTCATTTGCTTCTTCCGGATTCGTACTAAAAGAGAACGTTTCGATAAAGGAACGCTGGAAAGTAGGGTTTAACTGAATGGAGTAAAAGTTATATTGGTCATTGGCAAAGCCGCCGATATAATAAATAACGCCATTGTACTCATAAAGTGAATAAGAATTTTCACTGGGAAATATTGCAAGGGTAGAAATGGTATTTGAAGTAAGGTCTAACAAATAAAAGGAGCCGCCTGTTACGCACAACACTTCTGTAGGACTAATCAGCAGCAAGCGCGTTGAAAAGATACCGTTGACACCATTTGTCAACGCAGATGCTAAAAAAGTGGTAGTGCCGCTTGCCGGATCAACAAAATAAAACGTGGCCGTGTTAGAGGCGTTGGGTTTCGTCACGGTTACAAAGCCGCCCGGTACTTCCACAAAATCAACAAATTCTGGCGTAATACCCGATACCAAGGTCGTATATTGACAAGTAGCCAAATCATATATGGCTATACCTCCAGCACCACCCTCTTCGGTCGCCATATAAACACTTTGTGCCGTGAGTTCATTTGAAACAATAATCAGGCAAAGCAGGACGGACAAAATTACTTTCATAAATATGGTTCATTTTATTACTTTCTTTACCACTAACATCTTGCTCCGAGGAAAGTTTAGTATCCTGACAAAAATCTACCGCGTCCGCCTCGTTCGGTCTTCGCTCCCCCACGCTCAATACCCCGCCGCCGCGCATGTGTCTTTTGGCCAAGCGCATAGACCCGTGATGCCAAATCTAAAAAACGATACCTGTTGATCGGTTGAATCCAACTATTTTTGTGGGCATTTTGGATTTTTCGTTGACCAAGAACCCAAAATATATCAGCCGACATCGAATTTTGGACGTGGAGACGGGTGAAAGGCTTACAGAGGACATGGCATTTAATTTTATCGAACCGTCCAAAGTTCAACATTGAACGAATGGATTTAAAAACGCTCGTCGAGAAATGGGTATTTTTTATCAAGGAAGCCGAAACATACGTTCCAATGCTGTTGTCTGAATTCCGTATTGCAGGAAGAAGAGATGTTTTTTGCCCAAAAACACAAAAAACATCGACCATCCTGTAACCTCCTGATTCATCGGGGGGCCGAATGGCCGGTCACGATCACATCTATCATCCTGACAAACATCACATCTGCGTAGCGTGGCCGTATCTATATCCCGAAAATCGGGATTCCGACAAATTTGCCGCGTGATTTTTACATCAAATTGGAATTACCCCCCCCTCCGACAGTTGAAACCTACCAAAGGCCATACCCTCAACGCCAAGGATTCGTGGAACGCCAATAAAATGCGCAAAAAGGGAGATGTGGCGGTGGTGCGGTAGAGGGGAATTGAAACTGTAAAAAATTTCCCTATAAAATATTGGTAGTTTTAAAAAAGGCTTTAACTTTGCCTCAATAACTAATTTATCCTGATGATACTACGCTCCGCAATACCTATTTTGCACCGTCCCGTAGCCTGTTTTTTAGCAGGTTGCGGGACGGTGTTTCTTGGGTGCGGACGGAGTTACTTACACGCAATAGCGACAAAGTAAAATACGCTGCGTGTTTTGGTTTGTCGCTGTTGCGTGTAAGGGTAGTTCTCGACAATCATAAAAAATAAAATTTAAAACATGAATAAAATTCAAATAAGTTCAGATTCAGGATTAGATATCGATGAACTAAAAGAATTCTTGTCTTCGGAAGGGTATTCATCGCACTTTTTAGAAGTAAGTAATAATAACACTTTGGGAGGTGTTGACCTCTCAATACTCCAAGTGATTTTAGGTTCGACTGCAATCGCTACAACAATTACTGGGTTGTTTAATTGCATCAGGGATTATTTAAAAATTCAAATAGAAAAGGAAAAAATAAATGCTGAAAAGGAAAAAATAAAAGTTGTAATTATCGATAACAATAGAACATTGAACGTAGAGATAACTCATCAAAACATTGAGGATGCAAAAAAAATATATGACGATTTTTACTCTAAAAAATTAGAAAATGAATAATGCTTTATCAATTAATGTACAAAAAACCAAAGTTGTTTTGGTTGGAACTAGTAAGTACACTATTGACTTTAAAGATGTTTCTCAAATTGAGAATAATATTAATGAATTAAAACTAAAATTCCTTGATGATAGAATATTAGGAATAAATAGTAGTAATTTATTTGAATTCTTTAATAAAGAAAATTATCTCATTGTAAGTGATTTAAAAAATATACTACAACAAATAGATTTGGATTGTTTAATATTTTATTTTTCTGGTCATGGATTCAGAACTGATAGATCAAACTTATATTTGATAACCACAAATAGTAAAAAAAGCAATATCGAAGTCTCTGGATTAAATTTTCAAATTGTTAAAAACATCATTGAAAGTTCAAGGATTGCAAAGAGTATTATTATTCTTGATTGTTGTTATAGCGGAATTGCAACTCTATCTGATAATGAACCACTACCAAACGAAAACATCAAAGGTAGTTATATAATAACTTCTTCCCCTCATAACGAAGCCAGTTATTACGCCCAAGATTCAAAAATGACATACTTTACTGATGCTTTTTTAGAGGTTTTAAAAAAGGGAAACTCTAACTCTAATAAATATATTTCGTTGAACAACTTATTTGATGATATTTCAAATACTTTAAAAACCAAAAACCTACCGGCAATTCAAAAAAAAGACAGATTAAACATTGCTAATTTTAATCTTTTTTACAACGTTTGCTATGATAAAGAAGCAACTGAAAAAACAATAGAACAGAATACAGTAAGAGTAAATTTTATTCGTGTTGATGAATTTAAAATCTCAATGAGCGGGTATTATAGGAACTATACTGATATTGAAATTTATTTAGATGAGAATTTTTGTGGAAAATTGTCAGGTTTCTCAAACATGCAACTCGATGTACTGCCTGGAATAAAAAATATAAAAATAAAATGCATTACAATTAGTCCTCCGAATAGGAATGATACAGGAGGGGGGCCTTTTGTTCATGAGGCTTTATTGAAGAATGTATTTTTTGATAATAACACAATTATTTCTGTTGGGTATAAATTACATTCAGATAATTTTTTTGAGCGGTTAATTGGAGGGCGGTATCATCTTTACATCAAAATAAACTCTAATCGTGAATTAATTTCTGAATTTAGAGCGTATGAACCATAAAAATCGAGAACAATGCATGGAACGGCTATGCTGCCCAACGCCCAACCCGCAAAGCCAACGCAGGGCAGCACAGCGTCCATGCGCCAGTTCTCGGCAAGAATAAATAAAATAATAATCAATAAATTTTTAAAAATGGAGAAAATCAGTCAATTGACAGTCAAGAGAGAAGAAATTTACCCAAGACTTTTCGTTTTCAGAACACAAGTGTTCAACATTCAACCGAAAAGCGAATTGCTTTCTCTGCCAATTCCATTTGGTTTGATGCGAAATGGTTTTGTCTTTGATTTTGCTACCGAACAAGAACATCTTACTGCAATTAAAAACAAGCCGTTTGATTTTAAGGCAGTACAGAGAGCGCAGACTTTTGCAATGGATATATTATCAAAGTCAGAAAAGATAAATAAAAAACCTTCGGGTCATAGTTACGGCTTAAAACATGTTGCAGAAGGCTTCTTTATTCGTCATTTCGGTTACGGAAACCATTATGTCGCAAATGGCGATTTTATTTTGGCAATGTATCTTTCTGGGTATGAAATTCTAAAAGATAAAAGTAAAAGCCTCAATTGCTGGTTCAACGTCTCAGAAACTTCAATAGCACATGCCCAAAACCATACTTTCGGAATTCCTGAAATCACAAAACAAAAGTTCAATGAAGCGGGTGTTTATGACGTGTTTTGAGGAGTACAAACAAACCCAAAAATAATATTTGAGTCTCATATGGCGGATAGTTAGCCAATGTACGAAATCAACATCGGCCCCATAGATAGTCCATGCACACTTTATTGATGAAAAATATACTAAAAAATGAATGTAACAAGTCAGGAAACGGTATATGCTTGGTTAGCAACCAAAAACTACAAGGAATTGCGAGAGTTCCTTTTTAGGGGAAAGGATAAAATCAAAAATGACCCTATGCTTTCGGCTGCTACGAAAACGGTTGAAGATGAATTTGTAAGACTCTCAAAAGAGGGGCTAACTGATGATGACTATTGGTATTCTCTTGAAATGCTACATAATTTTCATCCCAAATTTTATCAAATCGGAGAGGAAAACTACAAAAGCCTTACTCTGATTTTAGTGAATAAATATAAAGATGATCTAAAAAAGGCAATTAGATTTGCTAATATTTTTCCCGATGAAGGTTTAAGTAAAGAAGTAATAAAACTGCACTCGGAGACAGAAACGCAAACAATCGAACACGACTGGCAAGAATATATAAAAATAACCCACAACCCAATACCTACAAATATAGAAGCAAGTATATCTCTTTTCAAATCGCTCGAAGAACAAAAACTATATTTGGCATTGAGGCAGGTTTTTGACTCTTACCTTGTTTATCCAAACGTGGCCATGAGTAATATAATAAATTTTAATGCAATAAGCGGGCAATTGACACCCAAAGAAGGAGAATATTTTTACAAATCAGTTATTGATTTTATCATTTTTGATCAGTTAAAAGGGTATAAACCTATCTATTTTCTTGAACTTGACAGTGTTTGGCATGACCTCGACAGAGTAGAAGAAAATGATAAAATCAAAGATAAGATATTCAGCCTCGCTGGGCTTAAATTAATTAGGATAAGGCATAATGCCAATAAAAAAATTGACGAACAAACATTTATTGAATTAATTACTGATATTCGATCAAAACTAAATCAATAACTCATAAATAGCAGATATGCCACAAAATGCTTTCATAATTCGTTGTGCTCCAAGTAAAATTAGCAGAGTTGAAGAACTTGTATTAAAAGAAGACTTAATTGTCATTGGGTGGTCAAACATACAAGACCTGTTACTTGACGATAAATTATCAAGGGATGACTTTAAGAGGCTGCTAATACAGGAATATTCTGATTATAATGAGAACCCATATTCTCTTGGACAAGCAGTCGGGTACTTATGGAGATTTATCCGGGAGATGCAAGAAGGCGATTATGTATTAGTACCAATTCCTAGGGCATTTTATATCGGTGAGATTACAGGAGAAGCGTATTACTTTGAATCTGGGTTAAAGGATGATACTGCGATAAGGCGAAATGTAAAATGGCTAAATAATAAAAAACCAATTTTAAGAGACTACTGCGATTCAGGCCTCATTTCGAGATTAAAATATCAGGGAACATGTGTAGGTGCAGGAGATCTAATTCCAAGCATAAATACCGCATTAGAATTAGCCGCAAACAACAAAGCAGTTTCGTTCAAGGATCAAGCACAAGACAAACTCAGGGAACAGTTAATTTCAGTATTGTCTTCAAAGTCAACCAATCTTACTCCAAAAAAGTTTGAAGAATTGGTAAGGCAACTATTGACAGCACTTGGAGCAGACACAAGCAAACTGCCTTCAAATAGAATTTATAAAAACAATATTGCAGATGTAGATGTGATCGCAGATTTTATCAACTTGGGCATTAGGATTTATGTGCAGGTAAAATATCATAATAATGAAACTGATATACATGCAGTTAAGCAAATAATCGAAGCATTGAGGCAGGAAGATGCTGATAGTATTCAACCAAAAATTGGATGGGTAGTTTCATCAGCAAAGTTTTCCGAAGAAGCAATAAATCTAGCAGATATGAACGGAATAAGGCATATTGACGTTAATGAACTATCAGATATGATTATTTCGATAGGTCTTGATAAATTTAATATTTAATGAACCCGCAAAGACTTTGAAATAAAACCGAGAACAACGAACATCCGAAAAGTGCTTCCTAAACGTCGCACGTTCGTATATTCAACCGTTAAAATTTAAATCCAAAACACGTCTCACAAACAGAGCATTTGCAAACTCTACAAATGCCCCGTTAATTTGTTGCAGAAAAAAAAGCCTACACCACCAACTTCCCCACCCCCTCCACCCCACCATAAAAAAATTTGTTTAACTTTTAGATCCGAAAAACTAAACAAAAATTCCGCTTGGATGTTAGGAAAGGGTATGAGTAAACAAGTAGTCATTATTGGTTCGGGATTTGCAGGGTTGTCGTCGGCTTGTCATTTGGCAAAAGCCGGTTATAAAGTCACTGTATTGGAAAAAAATGAAATGCCGGGCGGTCGCGCGCGTAAATTTGAAGCCAACGGATTTATGTTCGACATGGGTCCGTCGTGGTATTGGATGCCCGATGTTTTTGAGGCTTTTTTTGCTTCTTTTGGCAAAAAAGTATCCGATTATTACAATTTGGTGCGCCTCGACCCTTCTTATTCGGTTTGGTTTGGCCCCGATCAACGCATGAATGTTCCGGCCAACATGGGCGAACTGGAAGCCATGTTTGAACATTATGAGCCGGGCAGCGCGGCTAATTTGCGGACGTTTTTGAAAGAAGCCCAGTACAAATACGAAGTGGGCATGAACGATTTTGTACGCAAGCCCTCGCACAACATCATGGAATTTGCGGATATGCGCGTTTTGAAAAGTATGTTCCGCATCCAGATGTTTACCTCCATGTCGAGCCACGTTCGGAATTTATTTAAAAACGAACAACTGATTCAGTTGCTCGAATTTCCCGTTTTGTTTTTGGGGGCCACCCCACAAAATACCCCCGCGTTGTACAGCCTCATGAATTACGCCGATATGGCGCTGGGCACCTGGTACCCCATGGGCGGTATGCACAAAATTGTGGAAGGAATGGTCACTTTGGCCCAAGAACTGGGCGTTGAAATACACGTCAACAGCGAAGTGCGCCACATCGAAGTGCCCAACGGACACGCCACGGCGGTGCACCTCCACGATGGCACCGTGTACAAAGCCGACATTGTGATTGGCGGTGCCGACTACCACCACGTAGATTCTCAATTGCTTCAGCCCGAACACCGCAATTACTCCGATCAATACTGGGACAAACGCACCATGGCGCCGTCCAGTTTGTTGTACTATATTGGTGTGAACAAACGCCTGAAAAACCTGAAACACCACAACCTGTTTTTTGACGAAGACTTTAACCGCCACGCGCAGGAGATTTACGAATCACCGGCCTGGCCCCAAAAACCGTTGTTTTACGTCAGTGCGCCGTCCGTAACCGACCCCAACGTGGCCCCCGAAGGCTGCGAAAACCTGTTTTTATTAATTCCCGTGGCGCCGGGGCTGGAAGATACGCCCGCCGTTCGGGAGCATTATTACGATTTAATCATGACGCGTTTGGAGTCGCTCACGGGCCAATCCATTCGCGACGCGGTGGTGTACAAACGCGCGTACGCCCACAGCGATTTTGTGCAGGATTACCACGCATTTAAAGGCAATGCGTACGGCCTGGCCAATACGTTGATGCAAACTGCCTTTCTGAAACCCAAATTACGGAGTAAAAAAGTAAAAAACTTATTTTATACAGGCCAACTAACCGTTCCCGGTCCGGGCGTTCCACCCTCGCTGATTAGCGGCGAAGTGGTTGCCAACGAGGTAATACGGCACTTTAATTAAACAAAAAAGCAACCACTTACTGTTATGAACCACCTGCAATTATTCGACACCACCTGTAACGAGTGCAGCAAACTGATTACCAGACGTTACTCCACTTCGTTTTCGCTGGGCATCCGCGTATTTAACCAGCGTTTCCGAATGCCCATTTACGGCATTTATGGTTTTGTCCGTTTTGCGGATGAAATTGTGGATACTTTCCACGGTCACGACAAACGCGATTTGCTCCAACGGTTTAAAAATGATACGTATTCGGCGATCAATGAACGCATTAGCCTGAATCCCGTTTTGCACGCATTTCAAAGCGTGGTGCACCGTTACGGCATCGAAATGGAACTGATTGATGCCTTTTTGTACAGCATGGAAATGGATTTGGACAAAAACAAATACGATGCGGCGGGCTATGATGCATATATTTACGGTTCGGCGGAAGTGGTTGGCCTCATGTGCCTGCGCGTGTTTACCGAGGGCAACGATGCCGAATACCAAAGGTTAAAAGAACCGGCGCGCAAATTGGGTGCGGCGTTCCAAAAAATCAATTTCCTGCGCGATATCAAAAGCGATTTTGACGAGCGCGGCCGGGTATATTTCCCCGACGTTGATTTTACACGTTTTGACCATTCACAAAAAGAACAAATTGAGGCCGATATTGCCCGCGATTTCGACGATGCATTGGTGGGCATTCGCCAATTGCCCAAAGGTGCGCGTTTTGGGGTGTATTTGGCGTACAAATACTATACGCAGTTATTTGCCAAAATCAAATCAGCCCCCGCCCAACGCGTGGCGGAAGAGCGCATTCGGGTATCCGACAAGCGCAAGATGTACCTGCTGTTTAGTTCAGCGGTGCGCCATCAATTGAATTTTCTGTAAGATCAGTGGTTTCTTTTTTCCCACGGTACCTTTTGACAATTGTAAAAAATCTACTCGTAAATAGGGCTGCCTGAATCAGTAATGCGATCAGGTAGCCCACCCAAATGCCCTTGGCGTTCCAACCCTGCTCAAACGCCAGCCAATAACCAATGGGCAAACCAATGACCCAAAAAGCAATAAACGACAGCAGCGATGGAAATTTGACGTCGTTCATGGCCCGCAACAACGAAATGCTGGATGCCTGCGCGGCATCGGCTAGTTGAAAAATACCGGCAAAAAACAGCAGCGTCACGGCGATACCCGCCACCTGGGGTTCTTCGATGTACCAACCCACAATTTGGCCGGGCAGCAGCAAAAACGCCGCCGTGGGCAACAACATAAAACTCATGGCCAGGGTAATGCAGGCCACACCCGCTATCCATATTTTGACTTTGCTCTGGTAAGCCAACGCTTGCCCCACCCGAATCATTCCCGCCGTGGAAACGCCCATAATGGTCACGTATGTCACCCCGATGAGGTTAATGGCAATTTGGTGGGCGGCCTGTTCGGTTTTGCTGATTTGCCCCACCAGCACGGTACCGGCGGCAAACGCCGCGAATTCGACCATAATTTGCAGGGCCGAAGGAATACCGGAGCGAATAAAGGCTTTGGTTTGGGCCACTACTTTGTCCCAAGTGGTGGAAGCGGTGCGAAAATAAGCCAGTTCCGGGTGTTTCCACACCACCAGCAGCAACACCATCGTCATGAGCAAATGCGTGATTCCGGTGTTAATGGCAATGGCGTTCAGGCCCAGGCGCGGTAGTCCGAATTGGCCAAAAATAAACAACCAGTTCAAAAACACATCCACGCACAAACCGCCAATGGCCAAAAACATGGTGAGGCGCACAAAACCAAAGGCATCCACGTAGTTGATCAGAATGCCAAACAGAACCATGACGGGCAAACAAAAAATGATAATATTGAGGTATCCCACCGCCAATCGCGCCACTTCGGGGTCTTGTTGTAACAAATCAAAATTGTAGATACCCAACCACAACAACAGGCTGCAAACCACCCAAAAGAACACCGACAGCAACGCCCCGGCCAATACCAGGGTGCGCATTTTATGCCCATCGCGGAGTTCGTGGGCTTCGGCAACGGGCGTGGGAATCATCCGAACGCCGCCCCAAATGAGCAGCATGGCCATGACGTAAATGACACTCGCTACCCCGGAAGCAGCCAACGAGGTTTCGCCCAAATGTCCCGTCATCATGGTACCGGCAACGCCCATGAGCATACTGCTCAATTCGCCCAACATGAGGGGTAAGGCAAGCGCCAGGGTAAGGCGTAACTCTTTGCGAAATGCACCGCCTTTGAGCAGTCGTTGGGTATAATTTTGACTTGACATATGATTGATCCCGGTGTGTTTTGGGGCCACAAAGGTGGCAAACTTTTTAGTGGAAAAAGGAGGGCTTGGTGATTTATTGCGCAGATTTTTTGAAAAAAATGTTCGTTCGACCAAAAAGCGTTTTTTTCCCCTTACCGACAAAATAAATCCCCTAAACTACAAAATTTAACATTTATTAATGCGTAAAACACTGACAATCTAAATGTTAAAATTTTAACGAACCGCAACAAAAACTTTGCCTCAAAAGTTAATGCCCCATCTTTTATTTAATCCGAAGGTATTACTGTCTGCAGCGGTTGCGCCTCTCCACTTAGTCCCACGTTCATTTTTCTTCCGTATCCACCATCGGCTTTCGTAGTGCCGACCCTCGGATTCTTCCCCCACCAAAATTTTAGCCATTTGATTTATTTTTATTTTTATGTAGATGCGCTGAATCGTGCTCCCTGCTATTTAATCCCTTTTTTTTAATTTTAAATCCGATTTAAACATGCAACAGCCTTCGTTGTCATGCCTCCTCGCGGGGGTTCTATTCTTTTTTCTCACCGTTACGGTGCAGGCCCAAAACAGCCCACTTGTTCAACTTGTTCAATCACATTTTGACGGAAAAAATGAAACTACGACCATTACACCATTTACGATTCTTCACGAAAAAAACCGCGAAGCCTTAACCATTGTCCCGAAGGCGCAATTTTTGACGTTAGACCCGTCGCTGCCCGCTTTTGTTTGCCAAAATCGCCCGGAAAATCTTATCGTACAAATTCCCTTTAAAGGTACTACCCTCCAACTCCGTTTGGTTCGCCAGGAAATTACCAGCGGCGACTTTTCCATTATCACCGAAAAATCGAACGCAGCGACCCCTTACATCTCGGGCGTGCATTATCGCGGTATCCTGCAAGGCGATCACCAATCGGCCGTGGCCCTTAGTTTTTTTGAACGGGAAATCATGGGCGGGATCAATACATCGGCTTTTGGTGATTTGGTATTGGGAAAAGTTGCCGAGCGCGACAACCAATTCCAATACCTGTTGTACGCCGACCACGAAATGACAGTACAACACCCGTTTTCGTGCGGTACCAACGAAGAACACGAGGTTGGAAAAGCCGAAACGGGTACGCAGGGCCACACCGAAGTGGACAAATGCGTACGCGTTTTTCTGGAAGCCGACAACGAGTTGTTTCTCGATAAAGGCAGTTCCATTCAAAATACCGTCAATTACCTGCTCGGTATGTTTAACCAGGCGGCTACTTTGTACGCCAATGAACAAATCAACACCATCGTTTCCCAAATTTTTGTGTGGACAACGCCCGATATTTACACACCCACCAACAGCGCCACGGTGCTCAACCAATTTAAGGCATTTCGCACGTCTTTCAACGGCGATATGGCCCATTTGGTGGGTTTAGGGGGCAATAACTTAGGCGGCATTGCCTTTGTGGATGTGTTGTGTAGTTCGTACAATTACGCGTTCAGCGATATTACGCCTTCGTACAGCAACGTACCCACTTATTCCTGGACGGTAGAGGTATTTACCCACGAAATGGGGCACAACCTCGGTTCGCGGCACACCCAATGGTGCGGCTGGCAAGGCGGCCCCATCGACAATTGCGTGCCCGCCGAAGGGACTTGTTCACCCGGTCCGGCGCCGGTAAATGGCGGTACGATCATGAGTTATTGCCACCTGACGGGCAATGGCATCAATTTTAACCACGGTTTTGGGCCGCAACCCGGCAACGTGATCCGCACGGAAACGGCGGCGGCTACTTGCCTCAGTGCCAGTTGCCCGGTCGCCACCTGCGACGCACCCATTGCCCTGACCATTACCAATATCACGGGTAGCGGGGCCAGCATTGGTTGGACAACCACTAGCGGCGCCACCGGATACGTTTTGCGGTACCGCAGCGTAGGCAGCGCCCAGTGGACCTCCATCAATAATCCATCTAATCCATATCAGATTACCGGTTTGCCCTCCAACGATGAAATCGAAGTCACCGTGCAAAGTTTGTGCGGTAGTACGGCTTCCGATTATCGCAACGGCATATTATTTATTACGGGTGCTTCGGGCGGCAGCGGCGGTGGCGGCAGCACGACCTGCGACGTACCCGGCAATTTACAGGCCATCCCAACAACTACTTCAGCCCAAACTTCGTGGAATGCCGTGAACGGTGCCAGTTCGTACAGCATCGAATGGAAAATAAGCACCAGCAGCACCTGGAGTTCGCCGGTCCCCACCACCAACCTCAACTACAATATCAGCGGCTTGACGGCGGGAACCGTGTACAATGTGCGCGTATCGGCTACCTGCAACGGCACCAACTCGGTATTTGCAACGACCTCCTTCACCACGCTGGGCGGCGGTGGCGGCGGCACGACCTGCAACGCTCCGACGGGCCTGAGCACCAACGCCACCAGTTCTACGGCAGCCGTTACCTGGGTAGCCGTTACCGGCGCATCGGGGTACAGTATTCAATGGAAAACCAGTACTTCGACAACCTGGAATACGGCCGTCAGCAGCACCACCAACGCCTATTCCATTACTGCATTAACGGCCAATACGGCCTACGATGTACGCGTTGCCACCACTTGCGGCAGCACGACTTCGGCGTTTATCAGCGGCACCTTTACCACCTCGGCTTCGGGGTGTGTATCCTCGCCCAACCTGACGACCCTGCCCTCCCCTACTACGGCGCTGGTGTCTTGGAATAACGTCTCCGGGGCAACAACCTACCGTTTGGAGTGGAAATTGGCCTCGGCCACCAACTGGAACAACAGCGTTGACCTGACCACAACGACTTATACCATTAGCAACCTCACCGCGAACACTGCTTATCACGTCCGTATTTCGTCCATTTGTGGCACGGGTACCGCTACGCCTACCAACTCGTTGTTTACCACGGCGACCAATTCGGCAGTGTGTTCCGGTCCGGGCAATTTTACGGTTTTGGCCGGTACCAACAGCGCTTCTACCACGTGGAGTGCCGTACCGGGGGCCATTTATTACCGCATTCAGTGGAAATTAACGTCGGCCACCAACTGGAACCCGTTGGTGAGCACGGTGAATCCCAATTACAATATTGCCAATTTGGCATCGGGGGCATCTTATAACGTTCGGGTGACCACGCTGTGCTCCACGGGTATTTCGGCCTACACGACTTCAACGTTTACAACGGCCAGCAACGCCGCATCGTGCGGAACCCCATCGAACCTGACGGCAACGCCCAGTTCTTCGGGAGCCGTGGTGAACTGGAGCGGCGTTACGGGGGCCAATTCGTATTCGGTACAGTGGAAAGTATCCACGGTGAGTAACTGGAGCACTAACAACAACAGCGCATCCACGGCGTTTACGATCACTGGTTTAAACCCCAGTACCGATTATAACGTGCGGGTAGCGGCGGTGTGCAACGGGGTTGTATCGGCGTACATTACCACTTCGTTTACGACCACAACCCAGGGCGGTTGCGGTGCGCCAACCAGTATTTCGGTTGTACCTTCTACCACCACGGCGCAGGCCGGTTGGGCGGTAGTAAACGGTGCCAGTGCGTACCAGGTGCAGTGGAAAACGGCCGCCAGCAGCACGTGGGGTTCTTTGGTGAACACCACCAGTCCACAAATCAGCATTGCCAGTCTGACGGAATCCACCCAATACAATGTTCGAGTACGGGCGGTGTGCAACGGCATTTCATCGGCCTTTACCAATGGTTCTTTTACCACTACATCCGGTGGTGGCGGTGGCGGTACTTGCGCTACGCCGGGGAATTTGGCCGCCAGCAGCGTCAACCCCACGTCGGCGATGGTGAGTTGGAGCGCCGTGGGCGGTGCAGCATCGTATATTTTGCGGATTCGGGTACAGGGCGCAACGTCGTGGTTTGCCTTTACGGGCATTACCGGAACGGGCGTAACGATCCAGAATATGAATCCATCCACGACGTACGAAGTGCAAATTATGAGCAACTGCGGCAACAACGGTTCTTCCAACTGGAGCGGTGTGCTGACCTTTACCACGCCGTCGTTGTTGACGGGATCGGGTGAAACGGACGACATGGCCGAAGACCGCGCCGCGCAAATTGTTAAACTACCCGGTCACGGCGGAGGATTTACGGCGCAAGTGATGCCGAACCCGTTTGTGGATCAGGCCCAAATTGTATTAGACATTACAGAAGATACTCCCGCACAAATCACCATTTTAAACGCATTTGGACAGGTTGTGTCCGATCGGCAATCCATGTTCATGGGAGGCACCGCCGATTTGGACGCACCAACACTCAAGGCTGGCGTCTATTTTGTTCGTATTCGGATTAACTCCGAAATTCGGACTGTACGCATTGTAAAACAATAGGAAACTGCCTGTACCCCCCTGCCGAGGCAGAAAGCCTTAGGTTTTCTGACCGGCAAGGGGGGCAGGCAGTTTCTAAGCCCTGCGTTCCAAACTCATTGATACACTTGCGCCCTGATCCCCGAAAGAGGGGATTGGGGCGCACTATTGGGTTGATATTCAAGAATGTGGAAAATTTCTTTTAGCCAAAAGAAATTCTATACATGATCTTGTTTTACCTTTGGCCCGATATGAAAAAGCCTATTGATATTTTGAGTGCCGGAGAATTGTTGGTGGATATGATCACGGCAGAGTTTGTGCAGTCGCTGGACGAAGCCACTTTATTTAAAAGAATTCCCGGTGGAAGCCCTGCAAACTTGTGTTCCAATATGGCTCGTTTGGGAGGAAATACAATGCTCGTTGCCACCGTTGGTAACGATGATATGGGGCGTGTATTAAAAAATTACGTTACCAACCTCGGGGTGGATGGCAGTGGAATTTTGTTATCGGAGGACTACCCTACTACCTTAATTTTGGTAACCCGTTCCGCTACTACTTCTGATTTTGTGCCGTATCGCGGTGCCGACAGCCAATTGTCCATTCGTCAATTTCCGTTTGGTAAATTTGAAGATATCGCCATTTTCCACTCCACTTGTTTTGCGTTGAGTAAAGATCCGGCGCAATCGGTGATTTTGGAAGCGGCCGAACGCGCCAAACGCGCCAAATGCCTCATTAGCCTCGATGCCAATTACGCTTCCAAAATATGGCCCGATCAGGTTGATGCGCAAAAAAAAGTGCGTGAATACGTTCGCCTTGGGGCAATGGTGAAAATCAGTGACGTGGACTGGACACGCCTGTTCAACGAACCCGCCGCCTCTCCCGAAATTGTTATTGATTATTTTTTAAAAAACAACGCCGCCGAAGTGTGCTACACTTTGGGTGAAAAAGGCTGCTGGGTCGCTAACGATAAAGAACGCCATTTTCTGCCTTCGCGCCCGGTCGAAGTAAAAGATACTACCGGCGCCGGCGATGCCTTCTGGGCGGGTTACCTTACCGCTACCATTGACGGTAAATCGCTGCTCGAACGCGCTATGGCGGGTCGCAAAATGGCCGAAACCAAAATCTCCGTTTTTGGAGCCTTGCCCGCCACGGTTAACCGGGAAATACTTTATGAGAGTGAAGAGTGAATAACGAATAGTGATGAGTGAATAGTGATGAGTGATGAGTTTGCTCGTCGTAGCGTGTTCATTTTTACCACTGAGGTTGTAAGAATACACTAAGATTCACTAAGCGTAGAGCGTTCATTTTAAAGGTTTTAAAGAAAATATTTTTCACTATTCACTATACACTATTCACTTTTCACTATTCACTATTCACTTTTCACTACGCTACGCTTAGTGTTTCTTACATTTTCTTACACCCTTAGTGGTAAAAAAACACTACGAAGGATTGTTCAAAATTCGGTGCTCGATTGTTCGGTGTTCGATGTTCGATTGTTCGGTGTTCAACTAATCAATACACAAAAGTTCCGTGTTCCGATTTTACCGTTACCCGTTCGCCTTGGGCGGCTTTCACGTGTCCCACAATTTTTGATTCGATGCCGTATTTTTCCGCAATTTGCATAATCGCGTCGGCGTGACGGGGGGAAACGTACAGTTCCATGCGGTGGCCCATGTTGAACACCTGGTACATTTCGCGCCATTCGGTTTGGCTGCTTTCCTGAATAAGGCGGAACAAAGGTGGCAAATCAAACAGTTGATCCTTAATGATTTCCACGTTTTCGATAAATTTCAGCGGTTTGGTTTGTCCACCGCCCGTGCAATGGATGACCCCGTGGATTTTTTTGCGGTGTTGTTCAAATACCTCGCGCAACACGGGCAGGTAGGTGCGCGTGGGCGAAAGCACCAATTTACCCACCGTAATGGATTGGTTTCCAACGTTTATTTTTTCGGTCAAATCGCGATTTCCCGTGTACACCACATCGTCGGGTAAGGCCGGATCGAAGGATTCGGGGTATTTGGCGGCGTATTTTTTGGCCAAAACATCGTGGCGGGCGGCGGTTAAGCCGTTACTGCCCATGCCACCGTTGTACTCCGTTTCGTATTTGGACTGGCCAAAAGACGCCAAACCCACCACAACGTCGCCCGGACGGATATGATTCACCAGAATGTCGCTGCGTTTCATGCGGGCAAACGCGGTAAAACCCACGTCAATGGTGCGCACAATATCACCCACGTCAGCGGTTTCGCCACCGGCCAGGTAGAGATTTACGCCGTGTTCTTTCATGGTATCCACAAAATCGGAGGAACCTTTAATCACCGCCGCGATGACTTCGCCGGGAATTACATTTTTATTGCGGCCAATGGTACTGCTCAGCATAATGTGGTCGGTACAACCCACGCAGGCCATATCATCGAGGTTCATCACAATAGAATCCTGAGTGACGCCCGGCCACACCGACAGGTCGCCCGTTTCGCGCCAATACAGGTAAGCCAAACTGGTTTTGGTACCCGCCGTATCGGCGTGCAGGATATTGCAATGTTTGGCACTACCGGCGGCTAAATCGGGCAAAATTTTGCAAAAAGCAGTGGGATACAAGCCTTTATCTAAATGTTTGATGGCCGCGTGTACTTCATCTTTGGTGGCCGACACGCCGCGGCGGTCGTATTTGGAGAGTGGTTGTGGTTGTTCGCTCATACTTATTTATCCCAACTGCGGAATGTTTTTGTATCGTCAAAAATAGTGTACAGAATGTTTTTGTCTTCGTCCGTTAAGGTTTGTCCACGGCGGGAAATAACGGCTTCGGCGGTGGTAAATGCTTCCTCTATTTTATAGGTGCGGTAACCGGAATCGGGGCCGCCCCAGGAAAAATCGGGGATAAAATTGCGCTGATAACCCGCGCCGTACACATTGGCAAATACGCCCACCACCGTACCGGTATTAAACATGGTATTGATACCGCATTTGGAGTGATCGCCCATAAATAACCCACAAAATTGCAAGCCGGAGCGTTCAAAACGGTTGGTTTTATAATCCCAAAGTTTTACTTCGGAATAGTTGTTTTTCAGGTTCGAGTTATTGGTATCGGCCCCGAGGTTGCACCATTCACCCAGCACCGAATCACCGAGGTAACCATCGTGGGCTTTGTTGGAGTTATCCATCAGAATACTGCGGGTGATTTCACCACCGGCCCGGCATCCTGGCCCGATGGTGGTAGGTCCGTATATTTTAGCGGCCATTTTGATTATCGCCTGCTCCCCTACCGCCACTGGCCCCCGCAAAATGGAACCTTCCATAATTTCGGCGTCGGCACCGATGTAAATGGGACCGTTGGCCGCGTTCAGGATACAATGTTCCACCACGGCGCCGGGTTCGATAAAGATATTGGCCGGTGCCGTTACGCGATTGCTGGCCGGAATGGGTTGCGAGGTACGGCCGTGCGTGAGCAGGTAAAAATCGGAGTTAATTTCTTGTTTGTTTAGTTTGGTCAAATCCCACAGGCGCGACACGTGCGAAATGGGAAAAGATTCATCCAACTGAATTCCCTCCAACTGTTCAATTTCGATATCATCCACGAGGCGTTGAATTTGCTCGTGGTCCAGGCAAGCCGCAATCAATTCGTCCCCTTTTAGCAACGCCTCGTTGAGTTGCAGCCCAAGGATACGTTCACAGAGTTCTTTATTGGGCAGCACACCGGCGCTCACCAACAGGTTTTCCTGCGCGATTCGGATGGGATATTTGCCGGAAAGATAGTCTTTGGTGATAAAAGACGCGGTTCCACTGAGCCATTTTTCCCATTTTTCGCGGATATTAAGAATGCCAATGCGCAACTCTGCCATTGGGCGCGTAGCCGTCAGGGGTAACAAATGTTCGCGGGCTTCGGTATCAAAAAGAATTAAATTGGGCATGTTTTGCGGTAAAAAACTCGAATTTATTGAGAATTTGGCCGCAAAGGTAGGCAAAAATTAAGTGAAAAGAGAAAACTGAAAAACGAATTTGAAAAGTGAATTCCCGGCAATGGCTCCGGCTCAAATGCTTTTTTCGACCTAATTCGCCTTTTATCACGAAAGATGCACCAATTGAACATCCGTTCACTATTTTTGCGACCCAAATTTTAAAAATTAGCGTTGAGGAACGGTTTTTTTATCTTTTTTGCATTTTTTACCGCCTTTATAGCCACCGCACAAACGACCGCTATAGAGCATCTGACGATCCGTGATGGTTTATCACAGGGTATGGTATACGATATATGCCCCACCAAAGACGGTTTTTTGTGGGTAGCCACCAAAGACGGTCTGAACCGCTACGACGGATACAATTTTAAGGTATTCAGCAACAACCCATTTGATCCCTATTCCATTGGCGAAAATACCATTACTGCCCTTTTTGAAGATTCGCGCGAATTGCTTTGGGTCGGAAAAGAAACCAAAGGAATTGACCTTTTTGACAAAAAAAAGAACCGCTTCCACCATTTCCCATTAAATATCGTTGGTGTCAGCAGTACCATCAGCGTGGATGTACGCGGCATTCAGGAAGGCCCCGACGGCTCTATTTGGGTCATGAAAATGGGCGTTGGTGTGGTGCGTATTACCGTACCCGAACAATGGAAAAACGGCCTCCCTGACCAGCCCGACCTGGAATCGCAGGTGACCGTAACACCTTATATACTACCTACTATAAAAGGCCCGGTGAACGAGGCGTTAATGGATTTTGTGGTCCTGTCCGATAACCGCATTATTGTGGCCACCAACCTGGCCGAATACGAGGTAACCCCCACCACGGGCAATATTCGGCGGATAAATGACCCCTTGTACGCCACTTATGCGCTCCGGGCAACGGTGCGAAAATACAATGCGTTGGGCAGTGTCGTTATCAATTCCAAAGATGTGCGCCAAATGCACGAGGGCCAACTCAAGGTAACGCCCTTGCCGCCGGGCACCAAAATCATTCGCGTGGGTTTGTATCCGGGGCCCGGAGATGCAGTTTGGCTCGCCATTAACAAAGAACTTTGGTTGCTCGACCCCGGCGAAAACATTGATTTTAAACATCCCGACATTGTTACCGACGAAAACACGTCGAGTATCTCGTACGATGCCAACGGCAATATCTGGATTGGGACCCACGGCTACGGTTTGCGCAAAGTGAACATGGACAAAAAGCGGTTTAACGCCTGCGCCGCCGGTAATTCGATTATTGGCGTTTGGCGCGACCCGCAAGGGCGGTATTTTGGCAAAACCCACGAAGATATTTGGCAATACCAGCCCGAAACCGACCAATTATTGCCCAATAGCCCGTTGATAAAGGTGCCCCGTTCCCAAATTCAAATGATTTTCCCGTCGGATGGCAACACGTGGGTCGTGTGTTCTGACCGGTCCAATAATCAGGAACGGGGGGCGTTGCACGTTTTTTCACCCGACCGCAGCGTGCACCGGCAATTCAGTTTTGATGCGCATTTGACCTACTACGACCCTTCCATTTTGGTCAGTAAAGATCGAATTTTGATCAGCAGTAAAAATTGCCAATTAACACGTTTCGACATTACCACCGAACAGTTTGAATACTTTAGTTACGCGGCTTCTTTTCAACAAAAGCCCGAAGGCGTACAAACGCGTGCCCTGGCCGAAGGCCCCGACGGGACATTGTGGGTAGGCACTCAATTGGGGCTTTTGAAAGGTATTCCAACGGGCAATAACTATAATTTTCAACTTATTACGGCCAATCCGGGCAATCAAAAAGGATTAAACAGCAACGTCATTTCGTGCCTTTTGCCCGATCCGCAGGCACCGTTGGAGTGGTTGTGGATTGGTACCAAAGGCGGCGGCATCAATTTGATGCACATTCCGACGGGCGAATGCCGTCATTTTACCGCTGCCGACCGCGGTGGTTTGCCCAACAACGTGGTGTACGGTATTTTGCCCGATAACCAGGGAACGTTTTGGTGCAGCACCAACCGGGGTTTGGCCAATTTGATTCCCAAAAAAAATGGCAACCCGCACGAATACGAAATAAAAGTGTACACGGCCGACATGGGTTTGCAAAGCGACGAATTTAATACGGGTGGTTTTTCTAAAGCCCCCGATGGCGAGTTGTTGTTTGGTGGCGTCAACGGCATCAACCATTTTTACCCGGAAAAAGTCAAAATTCAGTCGAATAACGCGCGGGTTTTGGTCGTTGGGATCGAAATCAACCACGTATCGGCGCAGTTTGGCGAACCCGGCAGCCCGCTGGTTCAACCCCTGGAAATGACCAAAGAGTTGCATTTGGATTACGACCAAAACAACGTTTCTTTTGAATTTGCGCTGCTGGATTTTACGGCACCTTCGCTCAATAAGTTTCGGTACCAAATGGTCGGATTGGACCAAGACTGGGTCGAATCGCAGGGACAGCGTTTTGCCCATTTTAACCATTTACAACCGGGAACCTACCGGTTACAAGTGCAGGGAAAAACCTCGGAGGGGGAATGGAAAGACACCGCTTTCCCAATTACCATTATTGTGCATCCGCCCTGGTACCGCTCCTGGTTGGCCTGGTTGATCTACATTTCTTTTTTGGCCTGGGGCGGCTGGCAAATATACCAATTCCAGATTCGGCGGGTAAAATTGCAGGAACAGTTGATTTACGAACAACGCGAAGCGGAACGTGCGCGGGTGTTGGAACAGTTAAAAACGAACTTTTTTAACAATATTACCCACGAATTCAGGACCCCGTTAACCTTGATGCTGGAACCGGCGCGGCGTATTTTGGCGACTACCCAGGAGGTAAATATTCGCCAAAACGCGCTACTCATTGAAAAAAACAGCAATCGGCTGCTGTTGATGGTGAATCAACTGCTGGATATGGCCAAACTGGAAGGGGGCAACATGAGTGTTGAGTTCACCTACGGGTCTTTGACGGATACGATTTGGGATGTTTACCAGTCGTTTTTGCCATTAGCCGAGCAAAAAGGGGTTCATTTGCAGTTGGATATGCCCCAATTATTGATCCAATGCCAATACGATAAAGCCAAAATAGAGCACATTGTCAATAATCTGTTGTCGAATGCCTTAAAATTTACCCCGGAAAACGGCCATGTACACCTTACGTGCGAATTAACGTTGGTGAACGGTGGTCCTTCGCGGGTGGATATTACAGTAAAAGATACCGGAACGGGGATTAGTACGGCAGCGTTACCCAAAATATTCCAGCGGTTTTACCAGGAAGAAAATCCCGGTGCGCAGGTGAATGAAGGCACGGGCATTGGTTTATCGTTGAGCAAAGAACTCGCCGAATTGATGGGGGGCAATATCCAGGTGACCAGTGAAAAAGGGGTTGGCAGCACATTTGTGTTGAGTTTGCCCATTCAGGAAGTCCGCACCGAGGTACTTCCGGCGGAAGTGTTTACCCACGAAACAACGGTAATTACAACGGATATTCAGCGGAGCGACAACGAGCAACGCGTTATATTAATTATTGAAGATAACGCCGAGTTGCGCGGTTTTATCCGGCAATCCATTGGAACCGGGTGGCAGGTGGCCGAGGCATCGAACGGGGGCGAAGGGGTACGAAAAGCCCTGGATTTAGTCCCGGATCTTATTATTTCGGACGTTATGATGCCCATTAAAGACGGATACGCCGTTTGTGATGAATTAAAAAACAACGAAATAACCGCCCATATTCCGATTATTCTGCTCACCGCAAAGGGCGGCATGGATTCCAAAATAAAGGGATTGCGCACGGGTGCCGACGAATATTTGACCAAACCCTTCAACACCGAGGAGTTGCTGTTACGGATGCATAATTTGATGGAGCAACGCCGCCGAATCCGGGAATATTACCAACAGCAATTACAGTCCAGCATCCAGGCCGAATCCGAATTACCCGAGAATTTATCAGCCCCGGATAAAGAATTTTTACGGCGGTTCATGCTGATTTTGGAAGAAAATTTGTCGAATGAAACGCTGGGGGTAGAGGATTTTGCCCAAAAAATGTTTGTGAGCCGCGTGCAGTTATTGCGCAAACTCAAAGCCTTGACGGGCCAATCGCCCACCGACTATATTCGTGTGTTCCGTTTGGAGCGGGCTATGGCGCTGTTACAAAGCCGTAAAGGCAACATTATGCAGGTGTCAGCGCAGGTGGGCTTTGGTAATGAGAAGTATTTTTCGACGGTTTTTAAAGAATATTTTGGCAAATCGCCCAGCGAAGTGTAACAATACCGTGTATCCAGAGCAAACCTCGGTGTAGCTAGAACGAACCTTCCGAAAATTTGCGCCGGGTGCAGCCGTTGCGCCCGTTGTTGAATGGGTCGTGTAAAGGGCATAAAAAGGGAGATGCGGCCTACGAATGATCGTTCCATAACAAATGAAATACCGTATTTTTATCATTGTAAAACCCCGTAAAAACCCCGTGTAATATCCCCGTATTTCAACTTATTGAGGTCCTTCTCCGGTTAAAAATGTATCCAGAGCAAACCATTTTGGCTCAAAAACGAACCCAATCGAGGGGATATTAACCTGACATTTGTGACACAAAAGTTTTGCGGTTTGCGCGTCAATTACATTTTGTTCCTCAACGAAAAAATTGACTTCAACGGCAAAATCTGGTCACTTCTTTATCGCCTAAAGAAGTGACACAGTCACGGCAAGGCAAACATTCTTTTTGTACAGGAGAAATCGTTTGTCTTGCTTTTTTCTCATTTTTTTTTATTTAATGATTGTGTCTTATGTTTTATCTAAAAAACACGCATCGATTCTTTCTTCACATCTTACTCTTTTTCAGCGGGCTGTCGGCGCTTCAGGCAGCAACCATCACGGTCACGAACGGCAGCGATGGCGGCAGTGGTTCGCTTCGCAACGCGGTTAACTCGGCGGTAAGCGGTGACCTGATTATTTTCTCGGCGAGTGTTACTACGGTTTCATTGACCAGTGGTGAAATCGCCGTGAACAAAAGCCTCACCATTGATGGCGGCTCTTCGGGGGTCACCATTACCCGCATCACTGGTAACTTCCGGTTATTTAATGTAACGTCGGGAACCCTGAGTTTCATCAAGATCAACCTGACCAATGGTAACACCACAGATCCAAACGGTGGTGCGGCAGTAGCGGGAACGTCGTCGGTAACTTTGAGTTTTAACGGCTGTAACATTACTGGAAACACCACAACGGGTGGCGGCGCGGCCGTTATTGCCAGTGGCCCAACGACGTTTATCAATTGTACGATTGCAAGTAATACAACCACCAATACCGTTGGACACGCTATTTTGTTGTATCCACCGGGCACCTTAACGATGACGGGATGTACTGTTGCGAACAATATCGGTAATACCGGTGGTGCGGCGGTGGACATTCGCGGCGGCGGCGGTGGTAACACAACAGTAACGATTACCAATTGCACCATTAGTGGCAATGACGAATCGGGCATTATTATTCCCAATAATGAATGTACCGCTGTATTGACCAATGTAACCATTACCAACAATGGTAGCGGCATCACCAATTATTCTAATAAATGTACCATAAAAAACTGTATCGTCTCGGACAATACCGGGATTGATATTGCCACCGAAGGTCCGGTATTCCTCAATAGTACCTTCAACCTTATTGGCTCACCGGGAAATAGCGGCTTGGTGAACGGCGTGGGCAATAACCAGGTAGGTGTTAATGATCCGAAACTCTTGGCTTTGGCCAGCAATGGTGGCGCTACACAAACCCACGCATTAAGCCCTTGCAGCCCCGCGATTAACGCTGGCACCAGTTCGGGCGCACCGTCCACCGACCAACGCGGCAGCAGCCGATTTGGCGCAGTGGACATTGGTTCCTTCGAACTTCAGTCGTCACCCACTTCATTTACATTGAACACAGTCCCTTCCCCGCCAACCTGTAACGGCCTAAGCAACGGTAGTATCGCGGTGAGCATTCTTGGTGGCACTTCACCTTATACCTATGCCTGGTCGGGCACCGGTACAGGGACTAATCCGCGCACGAATCTGGCAGCCGGTACTTATACCGTTACCGTCACCGATAACGGGGGATGCACCGGAACGCGCAGTACAACGTTATCGGCTCCGGCAGTGATCACTATTAATACATCAGTCGCCAATGTTTTGTGTAACGGCGGTAATAGTGGCGAGATTGATTTAACGGTGACTGGAGGTACCAGTCCTTATTCTTACGCTTGGACTGGTTCCGGGACGGGAACGGATCCGCGCACCAATTTGACGGCCGGAACTTACACGGTGACAGTGACCGACAATAATGGTTGTACCCGCACCAATATATCGACCGTTACGCAGCCCTCGGTAATTACGGTAACGCCTACACCAAACAACGCGAGTTGTGGTTCGGCCAACGGTAGTATCAGCCTGGTTGTAACGGGTGGAAATTCCCCTTATACTTTTGCCTGGACGGGCACCGGAACGGGCGGTAACCCACGCACGGGACTTGCTGCCGGTACGTACACGGTGACGGTAACGGATAATTTTGGTTGCACCAGAACTTCATCGGCAACCATTAGTTCGGTGGATAACACCCCCCCAAGCATTACCTGCCCGGCCAATACCACGGTGGCCGCTAATAGCAGTTGTATCGCAACGTTGGCCAGTTACACGGCTTCAACTACTGCATCGGATAACTGTGGCGGCAGCCCGACGATCACCCAAACGCCGGCTTCCGGTACTAATGTGACTTTGGGCGCGAACACGGTGACCATGCGGGCTACCGATGCGGCCGGTAACTCCAGCACTTGTTCCTTTTCGGTAACGGTGGCGGACCAAACACCGCCAACCATTACCTGCCCGGCTAATACCACCGTGGCCGCTAGTGCCAGTTGTACCGGAACGTTGGCCAATTATACGGCCTCAACCACTTCATCGGATAACTGTACGGCCAGCCCGTTCGAAAACCAATTCCCGACTTCCGGCTCCTCGATGGCGTTGGGCACCACTACGGTGACTATGCGCGCTACCGATGGCGCTAACAACACCAGTACTTGTTCCTTCACGGTAACGGTAGCGGACCAAACGGCTCCAACCATTACCTGCCCCGCCAATACCACCGTGGCCGCTAATAGCAGTTGTATCGCAACGTTGGCCAGTTACACGGCTTCTACTACTTCATCGGATAACTGTTCGGCCAGTCCTACGGAAACTCAAACGCCTGCAGCGGGTACTAATGTGACTTTAGGCGCGAATATTGTGACCATGCAGGCTACCGACGGGGCTGGTAACTCCAGTACTTGTTCCTTTACGGTAACAGTAGCCGACCAAACGGCTCCAACCATTACCTGCCCGGCCAATACTACAGTAGCGGCAAATAGCAATTGTATCGCAACGTTGGCCAATTACACGGCTTCCACCACTTCATCGGATAACTGTACGCCCAATCCGACGGAAACCCAAACGCCCTCCTCCGGTGTCGTTATAGCTATAGGCGCGAACACGGTGACCATGCGGGCCACCGATGGGGCCGGTAACTCCAGTACTTGTTCCTTTACGGTAACGGTAAACGACGTAACCCCACCAACCATTACCAACTGTCCGGCCAATACCACGGTGAGTGCTGATGCAAATGGCAATTATACTATGCCAACCGTAACAAGTATCCCAACGGTGACGGATAACTGTACACTCAACCCCACGAGAACGCAAACACCAACAGCGGGTACGGTGCTCACAGTAGGTACGGTAACGGTAACCTTTACCGCTACAGATCCGTCTGGCAACAGTGCCTCTTGTACGTATGCTTTAACGGTTACGCCGGGTTGTAGTGCACCAGTGATTACCTGTCCGGCCAATACAACCATTGCAGCGGGTGCCAACTGTACGGCATCTTTGCCCAGTTACACCAGCCAGGCAACAGTAACTAATGGATGTGGTACAAATACAGTAACCCAGTCTCCGGCCGCCGGAACGACCCTGTCACAAGGAGCACACGTCGTAACCCTCACCGCCACTGATGGCAACGGAAGTACGAGTACTTGTACTTTTAGTGTTATGGTAGCGGACCAAACGGCTCCAACCATCACTTGCCCGGCCAATACCACGGTAACGGCTAATAGCAGTTGTATCGCAACGTTGGCCAGTTACACGGCTTCCACCACTTCATCGGATAACTGTACGGCCAGTCCGACGGAAACCCAAACGCCTGCAGCGGGTACTAATGTGACTGTGGGCGCGAACACGGTGACCATGCGGGCTACCGATGCAGCGGGCAACTCCAGTACTTGTTCCTTTACAGTAACGGTAGTTGACCAAACCCCACCAACATTTGCCTGCCCGGCTAACACAACAGTAGCAGCGGGTGCCAACTGCACAGCCACTTTGGCCAATTACGCGGCATCGGTGACGGCATCGGATAACTGTTCGGCTAACCCGAACGAAACCCAAAGCCCCGTTGCTGGCACAACCATTACCGGTAGCCAAACCGTAACCCTCACCGCCACCGACGCGGCGGGTAACTCGGCGACTTGTTCATTCCTCGTAACCGTAGCGGACCAAACCCCGCCCAGCATTACTTGTCCGGCGAATACCACCACTTCGGGCGACGCAAGTTGTATGGCAACGGTAACCGCCTTTACGGGTTCGGCAACCACCAATGATAACTGTACGGCTACACCAACGGTAACCCAAAGTCCGGTGGTAGGTACAACATTTACAGGATCACAAATTATTACATTGACTTCTTCTGACGCTGTAGGTAATTCATCAACATGTTCGTTTAACCTCGTGATTACTGACCAAACTGCGCCCAGTATCACCTGTCCTGCCAGTACAACCGTGGCAGCAGGTGCCAACTGTACGGCTGTTTTGGCTTCTTACACGGCGGCGGCTACCGCTTCCGATAACTGCACCATAAACCCCACAAAAACCCAAAGCCCAGCGGCGGGTACTACCTTCACCGGTAGCCAAACCGTAACCCTCACCGCCACGGACGCGGCGGGCAACTCGGCGACTTGTTCGTTTGTCGTAACCGTAGCGGACCAAACACCGCCAACCTTTTCTTGCCCAGCCAACACAACAGTAGCGGCGGGCGCCAACTGCACGGCAACTTTGGCCAATTACGCGGCATCGGTAACGGCTTCGGATAACTGTTCGGCTAACC
>JAAFJN010000048.1:10462-33782 GCA_013298845.1 Chitinophagales bacterium | reverse complement strand
CGGCGGCTTTGGATAACACAAAATACCCGTGCGCTACGCGGCCTTTAAACGGTGTTCCTTCGAGTGCGGTCGCGTCCATGTGCGCGTAAAAATTGTCGCCCGAAACGTTGGCAAAATTGTGAATATCCGCTTCACTCACGGTATGTTTGGCCGTTACGAGGGTTTCGCCCACGAACAGTTCTTCAAAGTGTTTTTTGAACGGATGGACGGGCGTTTCGGTTTGTTGCGCCCCGCTTTGGTATTGGTTGGTCACCGCCGTAATATCGGAAGGGTGGCCCTGAATGGCTGTGCGTTGCAGGTAATGCAATACCCCGCGCATACCACCCATTTCTTCGCCTCCGCCCGCGTGCCCGGGTCCGCCGTGTACGAGCATGGGCATGGGCGAACCGTGCCCCGTGCTTTCTTTGGCCGAATCGCGGTTGAGCATCAAAATTCGACCGTGCCAGGCCGCGGCTTCCAGCACGTAGTTGCGCTGAATGGTGCGGTCGTAGGTACAAATGGTCGAAACCAGCGAACCTTTACCCAAACGCGCAATTTCGATGGCATCGTCGAGGGTTTTGTAGGGCATAATGGTCGAAATCGGGCCAAAACACTCCGATTCGTGGGTAATTAACTGTTGCAAAGGCGCGTCGTTGCGCATCAGAATGGGTGGAATAAAGGCCCCTTTTTGGCGGTCGGCACCCGTTACTTCAAACTGTTCGGGGTCGCCAAACACAATGGGCGTTACCCGCGCCATATCGGCCAGTTTGGCCCGCACGCGGTCCAATTGCTGGCGGTTAATCAAAGCACCCATGCGGACACCTTCCGCCGCCGGGTCGCCCACGACGGTTTTGGCCAATTCTTTACTGAGTGCTTTTTGTACGTCTTCCAGCAAGGTTTCGGGGACAATAATCCGGCGAACGGCGGTACATTTTTGCCCGGCTTTGGTCACAATTTCGCGGCGACATTCTTTAATAAAAAGGTCAAATTCGGGGGTACCGGGCGTGGCATCACTGCCCAAAATGGCCGCATTGAGCGAATCGGCTTCCATGTTAAACGGCACCGAATGTTCTACCAGCGAAGGCAAAGTGCGCAGTTTTTTGCCCGTTTCGGACGAACCGGTAAAAGTCACCACGTCTTGCGGCCCCACAAAATCGAGCAGGCCCCTCCCCTGCCCTACCAGCAATTGCAGGGCTCCTTCGGGCAAAATTTGGCTCTCAATGATGTCGCGCACCATACATTCGGTCAAAAAAGACGTGTGTTCGCTGGCTTTTACCACCGCCGGAACCCCAGCGAGCAGGTTAACCGCTATTTTTTCCAACATCCCCCAAATGGGAAAATTGAACGCGTTGATGTGCACCGCCACGCCCGGTTTGGGGGTTAAAATATGGTGCCCCGTGAAGGTATTTTCTTTGGACAAACGAATGGTTTCGCCTTCCACGTAATAGGGTTCGTTGGGAAAACGGCGGCGCAAACTCGCATTGGCAAATAAATTCCCGATGCCACCTTCAATGTCCACCCAACTATCGGCGCGGGTAGCGCCCGTCCAGGCCGACACCGTGTAATAACGTTCTTTGCGCTCCGTGAGGAACAAAGCCAAGGCTTTCAGCATCTGTCCGCGCTCCTGAAACGTCATGCGGCGCAAAACCGGACCGCCTTTGGTGCGGGCGTATTGCAAAATACCCGCGTAATCCAGCCCCGCGTCGGAGGCGTAACTGATAATTTCTCCGGTAATGGCGTTAAACTGTGGAATGCCTTCGCCATCGCCCTGTATCCATTTTCCCTGGATATAATTGTGCATATTTGTGTGGTGGTTATGGTTAGAGATAAAACGGGGTTGTGCAAAAGTCCCAATGAGGCTTTTTGCACAACCCCGTGCGCATTTATGGGTGCGAAATAACGCCGGTTTTGGCCCAATTTCGCCCGGTTAATTCAAAATACAAGACACCTTTTGGCAAATCCCGCACGGGCACATCGTTGTTGCGTTGGTGCAGCGGCAAATGCCGTAACAGTCGGCCGGAACCATCGAACAACCGCACTGAAACGGCTTCGTCCTGGTAAGGCCAGTCAAAACGCACCTGTTCCACCGCCGGGTTAGGGAATACTTTCACCGCAATGGCCGTAAATGGTTCGTCACTGCCCGATACCGGACTGAAATTGGCCGTAAACAAACCAATACCGTGAGTAGCCACCACCACCAATCCGTCGGATGCCCGCGTTTCAATGTGGTTGATAACAGTGCTGCCGATCAAATCGGGGGCTTCTTGCGCCCATACCGTCCCGATATTGGATGAAATATGTTCAATTAAGGTATCCGTTGAGTACAAACCCACCGAGGTTCCGCAGAAATACTTGCGGGAGCCATCCGGCAAGGGTAGGATACTCAACCACCGCAATGAAGGGCCGGAACCGGAACCGGATACCGCCGATTCGAGGTTACCCGCCACTTTTTTCCAGTTGTTGCCGCCGTTCACCGAGCGATACATACTATAGGTGTTATAATTGGAGTACACCACCGTGACATCATCGGCGTTGGCGGGGTCAATGGCGATGCAAGTCACGTACGCCGTGGTCAGGGTGTTGGGCAGTGGCAGGGCGGTCATGGCCGGGCTGCCGGTATTGGCGTTGTCAATGCGGTAGATTTTTCCGCGCGAGGTGCCGAGGTAAACGCGGTGCGTCGGGTTGGCCTCGGAAACGGCAATGGCCGAAATGACGTTGGCCGTTTCGGCGTCATTAATGGCCGGAATGGTATCGGGGAACTTGGTCCAACCCTGAGCAATCGAGTCCCATTGGTTGCTCATTTCAATATCGTCCAAGTTGTTTTGGCGGTACAAATGACGTCCGGCGGGCAAATAAAGAACTTTTTGATCCACGGGATCCAGGGCCAACGGATTAATGAACAAATAATCGTCTTTTAACGGGCCAATGGGATCAAAGCGCCGGAATGCCAATACATTGCCATCTTCGTCAATGTTGCATTTGGCCAATTTGCCCAATTGAATGGACAAAATCGTGTACGGTTTTCCGTCTGGAATAGCCCCAAATGCGCCGTCGCCGTTCACCGTTTGTTTCCAAATGGCGTTGGCATTGGTCGAATTGACGAAAAAATTTCCGTTATCCTGCAAACCACCAATAATGGTCGAATCGTGCGGGGTGCTTTTTTCAATAATAGCGGTGTAAAACTGCGATGTGCGGTAGCCATTGTTCAAATAAGACCACTCCACGATAGGGGCGTTGCAATTTTCGGTGCGGTGCAAACCACCATCGGAAGCCGAAATCAGCACGTCCGCGTTTTGGGGGTGGAAAATCAGGTCGTGGATATCCGGGTGGTGGTTCGCGTACAGTTCAAAGTACGGCAACGTAGTCCCGATTTTGTATCCGCCAATTTGTGTTGTATTGCCGGGCGTTGTAAAACCATCGGTGGAGCGGTAAATATTGGTACCGCCGATAAAGACATGGTTGGTACCGGGTTGTACTTTGACCACCAAATCGTAGCCGCCCTGCGAGGAAAAACGGTCGAAAGCCGTGCCCGTGCTGGGTAAATTCGCCGATAAATCGGTCCACTCGCCGCCCGCGCCGGAACCATCGCCGGACACGTATTTATATTTCCAGAGGCTGGTCCAGTTGTCGTTGCCGAGGTAATTGTTATAAAAGCCGGAATTGGGCGTTGAACCCAGGAAATAAACCTCGTTTTCGTCGTTGGGGTTAATCCCGATCACCAACCGGTCAACGGTAGCCGGGTAATTGGCCACGTTTACTTTGACCCAGGTAGTGCCGTTGGTGCTGCGCCAAATCCCTTTCAAGGTGCTGCCATTGCTCATGGTCGCGTACAGAACACCCGTTGAAGTAACGGCTACATCGGTAAAATAGGAGTTATTCCCGTTGCCGCCGCGCACGGCCGTCCAACTGGTACCACCGTTGGCCGAGCGCCAAATGGCTCCGTAAGTAGCGGCGTACAAAACATCCTGGTTATCGGGGGCGGTTGGGTCCACCACCACGCGCCAGCAACCCTGCCAAAGTTCGCTAAACGATTGGGGGTTACCGTTGTCGGTGCTGCCAATGGGTGCCCAGGTTTGGCCGTTATCGGTGCTTTTAAACATCCCATCGCCGAGGTAAAATGCCGCGCCACCACTGGCCGAGGTGCCGTAAATTTCGCCGGAGATATAGTACCAGTTATTGGTTTTGCCGGGGCGGGTATCCTGCGCGATGCTCACCACGCCCGGGTGTGCGTTCATGGGCGTGCGACGGGTCCAGGATTGTCCGCCATCGGTGCTTTCCCAGATACCACCGGAAACCCCACCCGCCAGCATGTGGTTGGGGTCGGTTACATCCAGCGCCAGGGCGCGGGTCCGGCCGCCTACGTTCCAGGGGCCGCGCACCGACCAGTCGCCGGTGAGGTTGCGCTCGTGAACGGCCACGGGCATACGGGCCGCAAATTGCCGTTCCAAAAGGGAAATACCAGCGGGAATTTCGCCGGTAAGCGGATCGGCCAAACGCATTTTATTCCATTTCGCCCGAATTTCTTTATTCTCTTCGCTGGCTCCGGAAGGCATTTTCACCGGGCCACCGGAATTTGTTTTTAGGTAAAAAATTGCGCCAACAAGCAGCAAAACCGATAAAATGTAACCAAATTTCATAAAAATCAATTATTTTGGCCTAAAGGTAAAAAAATTGATGCGTTCAATGATGCAAACTTGTAAATCTTGTGTGTACATTTCGCGGTACAAAACGTAAAACACCACACCAAAGATTATTTGGTAAAAAATAGACACCGTTCCACGCTTATGATTCAGGTTCTGCATATCTCTGCTGAGTGCTATCCGGCCGCCAAAACCGGGGGATTGGGTGATGTAGTAGGCTCTTTGCCCAAATACCTTACCTCCTCCAACGTCTTATCCGCCGCCATTATCCCCAAATACGCCACCAAGTGGAACGTCAATGCGGAATGGATCACCGTTTTTAAAGGTTCCGTGTGGGTAGACTGGCACGAGCACTACTTTGAAGTGCACCAACATGCGGGCAACACCCTCGGTTACCCCTTGTTTACGGTGCATCTGCCCGGATTATTCGACCGCCCCGGTATTTACAACGACCCTTCGGGTGCCCCCTACCCCGACGAAATACGGCGTTCGGTGGCTTTTCAGCAGGCCGTTTTGGAGTGGTTATTGTCGTTTCCGTGGCACGACCGGCCCCGGGTGCTGCATTGCCACGATCACCACACCGGTCTTATTCCGTGGATGGTAAAATATTGCCCAAAATACCAACACCTCGCGCCCATTCCCACCGTATTTACCATTCACAATGGCCAATACCAAGGCGCATTTGGGTGGAGTAATGCGCGATATTTGCCCCCGTACGAACCCGGCACGGGGACTATTCTTGACTGGAATGGCCATATCAACCCCATGGCAGGCGCGATCAAAACGGCTTGGGCCGTTACCACCGTTTCTAATTCTTATTTGTACGAACTGCACCAAAGCAGCCTTGGCCTGGAGTCTTTGTTCCGGCAGGAATGGCAAAAAGAATGGGGCATTATTAACGGCATTGACGCCGCCGTGTGGGACCCCGCCACCGACCCCATGATTCAACAACGATTGGAATCGAACGACGTTGCGGCCATTAAAACCTTTAAAGAAGCCAATAAGGCCATTTTGTGCGAATGGTTTGGCCTGCCCAAAGATTGGCCTTTGATTAGTTTTATCGGGCGCATGGTGGGTGAAAAAGGCAGCGATTTGTTGCCCGAAGTGTACAAACGTTTCCTCAACGCAGGGGCGCGGGTATCGTTTTTGGTGCTTGGAACGGGTGAAACCTGGACCCAAAACGAGTTCAGAAGTATGGTACACGCCTACGGGGGCCGCTTTAACGCCGTCATTGATTACAACGAAGCCCTTTCGCACCAGATTTACGCCGGTTCCGATTTCCTGATCATGCCTTCGCGGGTGGAACCCTGCGGCCTCAACCAATTGTACTCCATGCGCTACGGCACCATCCCGATTGTGCGTTCCATCGGCGGCCTGAAAGATACCGTCCCCGATATAGCCGAAGCCGATGGCACTGGTCGCGGGATTCGATTTGATAAGTTTAACGTAGAGGACGCGGTGTACGCCATTTATCGCGCCAGTTCGATGTGGCACAACGACCCCGATACGGTGGATTTAGTGCGTAAAAAAATTATGGACATTGATTTTTCGTGGGAAAATGCCGTTGCGCAATACCTGAATGTTTATAAAAGTATTGGTTCCAGTGTTGCCCCCGAAGTGGTAAACCTTACCCCGGTACCCGAAGAACCCGCCACTCCGGCCCCCGCCGCCGAACCCACAGAAACACCCAAAACGAAAAAAGCATCGCGCACAAAAAAGAAATAAACGTACCATTCTAAACATAACATCAATTTACAACAACGCTATTTTTTATGATAAAAATGATTTCCATAATCCTCGGTGGGGGCGCTGGCAGCCGCTTATTTCCGCTGACGGATCAGCGTTCCAAACCAGCAGTACCGATTGCCGGTAAATATCGCCTGATTGATATTCCAATCTCCAACTGTATCAATTCCGGGGTGAAGCGCATGTTTGTACTCACGCAGTACAATTCCGCCTCTTTGAACGCGCACATCAAAAACACCTATAATTTTGACCTGTTTTCGCAAGGTTTTGTGGACATTTTGGCCGCCGAACAAACGCCCGGCAGTAAAGACTGGTTCCAGGGTACTGCCGACGCCGTAAGACAAAGCCGGATGCACTACGAGCGCCACGATTTTGATTACGTGCTCATTTTGTCGGGTGACCAACTGTATCAAATGGATTTTGAAGCCATGGTAAAAGAACACGTGGCCAAAGGTGCCGACGTGAGTATTGCCTGCCTACCCGTTGATGCCCGCGACGCTACCGGTTTCGGGATCATGAAAGTAGACAGCGACGGTATGATTCCGTCGTTTGTGGAAAAACCCCAAACGGACGAACTGCCCGCCTGGGTGAGTGAAGTGAGCGCCACCAACAAAAAACGGGGCCGGGTGTACATGGCCAGCATGGGTATTTATATTTTCAGCCGTAAAGCCCTTTCCGACCTGTTCGATGCCGCCGCCGATGCCGTGGATTTTGGTAAAGAAATCATCCCGATGGCCATTAACAGCGGTTATAAAGTATCGGCTTACCAGTATGAAGGTTATTGGACGGATATTGGTACCATTCGCTCATTTTTTGAAGCCAATATTGAACTGACCGACCACATTCCGTCGTTCAACCTGTTTAGCCAGGACAAAAAAATATACACGCGTTCGCGGAATCTGGCCCCCGCCAAATTCTACGGCGGCACCCAACTCAACCGCGCTTTAATTTCGGAAGGCTCCATTATTCACGCCCGCCTGATTGATACCGCCATCATTGGTATTCGTTCGCGGATTGGGGAAAACACGGTGATTAAAAACACCATTGTGATGGGTAACGATATGTACCAGTCGCTGATCGAAATGGCCACCAACACCGACCAAATTCCGCTGGGCGTTGGGCATTATTGCCACATCGAACACGCCATTCTCGACAAAGGCTGCCGCATTGGCAACAACGTGGTGATTAAAGGTGGCGATCACCTGGCCGACGTTGACACCCCGGCTTACACCATTCGCGATGGTATTGTTGTGGTGAAAAAAGGTGCCGTTATTGAAGAAGGCACGCGCATTATGTAACTACAATACACGGTTTAGGAACTGTTCATTACCGAGCGCCTAAACCTATAACTAATTGATTACCAGCAATAAAAAAACGGGTAGTTTCGTTACATGCAACGAAATTACCCGTTTTTTTATTCCCCAAGCCCCCAAATTACCCATTTTTGAAACAGAATCACCTGCCGTTAACACCCCCCTGCCGCTACTTTTGTTCCATCAGTTTTACACGAAAATCTTCATTTTGATCAACAGTAAAAAAACTAAATTTACCATGTCACAATTATCATTAACCTGCGCTGGCGAACGATTACTCGGCAGCGAACTCGCCCAAGGATTAGGCTATGCCAATACCAAATCATTCTTTGAAGACAGTAACCAGCCCCCGGAGAAAATTATGGAAACGGCACTGGCAGAATGCCAACAAAAAGGTGGTATTGAAGAATTATTGACCAATGCTTTGCGTGGACCCGCATGGTGGGCCTACATTGTATTGCGTTATGGCCCGGACCTCGGCGACAAACGCGAAACATTCCTCAAAAAAGCCACCGAAGACCCCAAAACAGCCTATTATACCTTACGTTTTGTATCGGACTTGGGGAACCAACGCAGTGCCCTAATTGCTGCTACCATGAAAGACGAAGGTTGGGCATCATCAGCACTAAAACACCTCGGTACGCCAATTGCGGACGCTGCGATAAATTTGACCGCTATCCCCAACCCGCCCGTTGAAAATGGCTGGGGGTACAATACCTATTTTGTTAATCAAAGTGGTAAGGAATTGTGGGTATCGTACAATACCGGACAAGCCATGTCATCGGGTTCCATCACTGGTCCGCAGCAGTTGAACATAGACCAAAACGTAGGTTTTGGACGGGGAGGTGCCCAAATTACTGAAATGCGTGCCTGGACCAGCAAACCTGACAACTGGAGTACTAACGGATTTTTCGCCCTCTGGAGTTTGCCGCAAGGCGCCAACGGCCTGAAAAGTTGGGGATTCCGCTTTAATGAAAACGGCCTGATTGAAACCGAAGAATGGTACTCCGGTGGAATGCCCGATAAATACCCGCCTTCCAACGGTCATTAATTCACCTTGCCGGAAAGGAATTGCCTCCTTTCCGGCATTTTTTGTAACTTTGCCGTTGAAAAACGACCATTGCGCACCATGAAATTAAAAGGCTCTCCGCTGGGCAGTTCCGATTTCGCCAAAATTATCCGCGAAAACCGCTACTACGTGGACAAAACCGCGTTGGTGCAGCGCGTTTTAGAGGGCAACGACATTACATTGTTGTGCCGCCCCCGTCGTTTTGGCAAAACCCTGAACATGCAAATGCTGCGGTGCTTTTTTGCCAAAGGGGAAGATAATGCCTATTTATTCGAGGGCCTACACATTAGCCGCGACGCGGAAAGTATGCAGCATTTGGGCAAATACCCGGTGATTTATTTGTCGTTAAAAGATGTAAAATTAAACGACGCAGCGGCGGCTATGTGGAAAATGCGGATGCTTTTGGAACATACCTGGCAGGAATTTAACTACCTCGCCAACCACCAAACAACCCGCGAACGATACCATAAAGCGGTGACTGTATTGAGCAATGAAAACAGTTTACCCTATACCTTCGCCGACAGCCTGAAAGATTTATCAGAACTACTGCACGAATACCACAACGAGCAGGTCATTGTTCTCATTGACGAATACGACACCCCCGTACACACTGCATGGCAACATGGTTATTACGATGAAATGGTGTCGTTCCTGCGCCAAATGCTGAGTGCCGCGCTCAAAGACAATGTGCATTTGAAAAAAGGGGTACTAACGGGTATTTTGCGCGTTTCTAAAGAAAGCATGTTCAGCGACCTGAATAATTTTATCGTTTCCACCGTGCTGGACAACGACGTTTTTTCCGATCAATTTGGTTTTACCGAAACCGAAGTTTTGCAAATGTTGCAATATTTTGGTCTCAACGGACGCGAAATGAACCAACTCCGCGATTGGTACGATGGCTACCGCTTTGGAACCCATACCATTTATAACCCCTGGTCCATTTTGAATTATGTCTTTTCGCTCGAACACGATCTGAAACCATATTGGGTCAATACTTCGCAAGATACCCTTTTGCGAAAATTGCTGTTTAACGACCGTGGAGGCATAAAAAAACAGTTAGAACAACTATTAAGCGGCGAAAAACTAAAGGTTCGGTTGCTTAACCACCTTACTTTTCACGAACTGTACGAGCATCAGCAATCGGCATGGACACTGTTAACCATGTCGGGATACCTGAACTCCGAAGGGATAAAAGGGGAAAATTATTATCATCTGGTATCCATTCCGAACAAAGAGGTACGGGAGGCTTTCACCGAAAGTATTATTGACTGGATACAACGGGATATTAAAGCCAGTTCGCGCGAAATGATGCTCGAAGCCCTAACGGAAGGGCGCATTAAAGATTTTGAATGGGAACTCGCGGAGTTTGTGCTTCGGGTGTTTAGTTACCACGATACCGAACGCCGCTACACCGAAAACTTTTACCACGCGTTTTTTCTGGGTTTACTCGCTGGTTTGGAGCACCGCTACCGCCTTACTTCTAATCGGGAGGCTGGTTACGGGCGTTACGATATTTGTATGATGCCCATAAACCCCACCGATTTGGGCATTGTCATCGAAATTAAAGCCCCCGAAGCCGACACCGACGAAACCATTCAGGATGCGCTGGCTTCGGCGGTGGCGCAATTGGAACAAAAAAAGTACGATGCCGCCCTCGCTGCCGCCGGGGTGAATAAGATCCTGCGCGTGGCCATTGCCGTGCAGGGAAAAGTGGTGAAGGTGAAGTCCGTGTGAGTTCACAAAAAGCCCAGCGATATTTGGCTGTTGCGCTTTGGCAACGGGGGGAAGGTTCGCAAGTTTATAAAAATGTAACCCGCCCGATTTTCCGTCTTTAAGTGCCTCAAAACAGAACTTAAAGACGGAAAATGTTAGCCTGGTGCAAAAATCCCTGACAATGGACGTGTTATTTGCTTAGGAGTTCTAAAACCGGTACGTCAAAGCCAGCGAAATACCCACCTGCTCGTTAAATTGGTACACGGAACTGCCCGACCCGCTTCCGTCGGAGAGTACAGTGCTTCGGCCCTGGTCATCGAAAATAGTGGTACCTCCCACCGATGTTGATTTGCTGGTACTGGAGACCAAAATGGTACTTTTGTCACCCAAATAGTCCCGGTAATACAATTCGGTACCGATGCTGAATCGCTTCCAAAAATTGTACGAAAAAGCCAAACCAGCCTTTGGGAAAGTAAAATATTTGGTTTCTTTGGTTTCTTCCCAGTTGATCACCTCATAGTTTAAAATTTCGATGTATGGGATATTGGTAATGTTAAAGATTCTTTGGGAGACGCCAATAAAGGGACTTAATGTGAATTTTGTACTTTTGCCGAGCACGTTATAATACAACAAAGCGTCAAAAGTGAAGGTTTTCATGGTTGCACTGTAATCAATAATTGCCGTCTTGTCAAACAAAATTTCGCCGGTGGCAAGGCTGACGACACTAACCCGGGAGGACTGATTTAACGAATGATAATAATTTTCATAATCTGCCCCAACGGCAAGGCTTAATCGGGGAAATACTTCGCGGGAATACCGCCCGCCGATCGCACCCAATTTGGAGAATTCCTCGCTTAGATGTTGATTGTAATAAAGACTAAACTGATTTTTTTGGCCAAATACCTGGCCGACAAAAAGGAAAAAAAAGGAAAGGTAGAATACTTTTTTCATAATAAATTCTTGTTTAAAATTGTTTTATAGGGGCAAACATACGATATTTACTTTTTACACCTACATACAATTCAATTTAAAGACCATGCGTTAACTCAACAATGAAAAAACAACTCAACAATGACTAAACACCACCAATTTACCCTACTCACCTACCTCATTGCGGCCGTCTGGTTAGCCAATGGCCTGTTGTGCAAAGTCCTGCACCTGGTTCCCCGCCACGAACAGATAGTTGCCCGCATTTTAGGCCCGGCGTACGCGGGTGAGTTCACCGTACTCATTGGGTTTTCGGAGATCATCATGGCGGCCTGGATACTATCGCTTTATCAATCAAAACTCAACGCTATGGTGCAAATTACGGTGGTCGCAGCGATGAATATCCTCGAATTTTGGCTGGTGCCCGACCTTTTATTGTGGGGGCGATTGAACGCGGCATTTGCGTTGTTGTTCATCGGATGGGTTTATTACCGTACGTTTGTACTTGAACCCAAACTTTCCCCCGCGTAACCGATATGCAATTTTTAAAAAACCACCCGTTTGCCGTTGAGGCTTTTTTTGAACAATCCCTTGTCCTGACTTTTGCTTTGCCTAAAGCCCAACTTCAGGGGTTCATTCCCGCTTGTTTGGAACTGGATACCTTCGAAGACCAATGGGCTTTTTTGGCCGTTGCCTTGGTCCAAACCAAAGATTTGCGCCCCAAAGGATTCCCCAAATTTATGGGACACGACTTTTTTTTAATTGGTTACCGTATTTTTGTCCGCTATACCAACCGGGCGGGCAAACGGCTACGGGGTTTGTACATCCTTAAATCGGAAACGGACCAGAAGAAAATGGAATATTTGGGCAATATTTTCACCCACTACAACTATACCACCACCGATATTGCGCGGCAAACGGTAGGAAACAAAACCACCATCAACTCGACAAAATCGGGTTTTGAGGTGGTACTTCACGGCCCCGGTCCCGAAGTATCCCTGCCGGAGCAGTCCCCATTTCCCGATTGGAAATCGGCCCGAAGGTTCGCCGGGCCGTTACCCCATACTTTTACTTACAATGCCCAAAACAACACGGTGCTCATCATCGAAGGTGTCCGCCAATTTTGGACACCCGAACCGGTACACGTTCAGCATTACGATTTTGCGTGGTTGCGCGAACTCCACCTTGACAACGCGGTATTAGCCAGTGCTTTTGAGGTCAAAAACATCCCTTATCATTGGAAAAAAGGTACAATAGAGCAATGGCACCAACCCGAAAACCCGGACAAGGCGTATTAAACATTGTTCGTTTTAACTGGCATTTTTACGTCATTGCCGGAATTGGGCTCGTTATTACTGCGGGTTTTATCAATTACCTGCCCGCTCCGTTGCGGCATTGGGCATTGGGTGGGCTGCTGTTGGGTGGGCTGACCATGATTGTATCGTTGGTGGTGTCGTGGTATGTGTACGACCGCTCGGACCTGTACCAACTTCGATGGTTAGCCGGATACACGCCCCGGCGCATCTTGAATATCAACGCGGGTTTTGACGAAACCAGCGCGATTATTCAGGCCCAATTTCCGCAAGCCACGTTGACCAGCGCGGATTTTTACAACCCGGAACACCACACCGAAATATCCATCCAAAGGGCGCGCCGCGCTTATCCGCCGCCCACCGGGACGGTATCCGTTTCGACCCAAAATTTGCCGTTTCCCGACGGTGCATTTGAGGGTGTTTTGGCCATTTTGTCGGCGCACGAAATTCGGGAGGAGCAGGAGCGCATTTGTTTTTTCCGGGAACTGGGCCGGGTAATGGCCCCCAACGGACAAATTTTTGTGACCGAACACCTCCGGGATTGGTTTAATTTTGCGGCGTACACCGTTGGCTTTTTGCATTTTTATTCCGAAACCACCTGGCGACGAACGTTTGAACGAGCGGGCCTTGTTGTGCAAAAAACGATAAAAACAACGCCATTTATCACCACATTTATACTGCGCGTAGAGCCGAAGCAGATTTCACAAAAACATGGAGATTCACTTTAACATTATTGGCGTTTTACTGATGGGTTTGGCATTGGTACACGTTATTTTTCCGAGGTATTTTCACTGGAAAGAAGACCTGCAACCGCTGCGTTTAATCAACCGGCAAATGATGCTGGTACACACGTTTTTTATCGCCGTTGTGGTGTTTTTGATGGGCTTACTGTGCGTCACATCGGCCCGCGACCTGATAGAAACGCGTCTGGGGCGCACCATTTCGCTGGGTTTGGGTATATTTTGGGTACTCCGGCTGTTGGTGCAGTTTTTTGGGTATTCGAGCGAACTATGGCGGGGAAAAAGGTTCGAAACGGCCGTGCACATCGTTTTTTCAATCCTCTGGGTGTATTTAAGCGTTGTGTTTATTGGGGTTGGTTTGGGAAAATTGAATTAAAACCCACTTTTAACAACATCAAATTTTACAAAAATGCCCGTATTGCTTTTTGAACAATTCCAACTTTTTAGCCCAATTCACCTATCTGTGGTAGCGGGTTGTTTACTGGCAACGCTACTGCTGGTACTGTTCTTGCGCAATGGTCACAGCCGGACCTTTCGCCGCCGTGATGTTTTGGTCTTTACGGTGGTCTTTTTGATGATTGAAATCGCCCTGGTAGGCAGCAAAATAGCAACCGGCGCGTGGTCCGTTCAATACAATTTACCGCTACACCTCTGCGACATTTCGGCCATTACCATCCTGATTGCGTTGTACACCCGCTCCCAAAGCGCCTTTGAACTGGGCTGGTATTGGGGTTTTGTGGGTGGTTTAATGGCCATTCTGATGCCCAATATCCAGTTTGTGGACTGGTACTTTATTCCGTTTTTCGTCTGGCATTTGTTCCTGATTGCCGGTCCGGTATATCAACTATTCACCGATGGATTCACCTTACCCTACAGGAGTATTTACCGCGCCCTCGGCACCACTATTTTGCTGGGATGCGTGATGTTTATCCTCAATGGATTCATGGGTAGTAATTATATGTTTGTCAACGAAAAAATCCCGCCGTTTGAGGCCATTGGCTTACCCGATTTCCCCCGTTACCTGCCGTATCTGGTGGTTATTGCGGGTATAATGTACCATTTCGCCTGGGGCGTGGGCATGGGGTTAAGTTCGTACCGGGCGCGTCAAGTGAAATAAGAAAACAGTTTTTTACAGCGAGAAATGCATAATTTAACCGAGTTTCCTAAAGACATACGCTTTAAATACAGTTGGCGAAAATACCAGCAACGCGTATTAGATGATTTACAAACCCATTTGAATGACGGGCATTTGCACGTGATTGCGCCGCCAGGTTCGGGTAAAACAGTGTTGGGACTGGAGGTTGCCATCCGGCTTAACCATCCTACTTTAATACTTACGCCCAGCCTTGCCATTCGGAACCAGTGGATTCAGCGTTTTTGTGAACTTTTTCTCCAAACCAACCACACCCCCGATTGGATATCAAAGGACATTAGAAATCCGGGGTTCATGACCGTGGTAACTTATCAGGGGCTTCACGCGGCATGTAACAATTTATGGGTAAAAGAAGAAGAAAATGGTGTTGAAATGGAAGAAGAAACGACCGAAGAGGTTGCCGATAAAACGACAAATCCGAACCTGGACAATATCGTGTGTGGCTTGTTGGCACAAAACGTTAAAACAATTGTAGTGGATGAAGCCCACCACTTGAAAAATGGATGGTGGCAGACGTTAAACAAGGTAAAAAACAAACTTGAACCGTTTATTGTGGGCCTCACGGCTACCCCACCCTACGATGTAACTCCGGCCGAATGGCAACGGTATCTTGACCTCAATGGTCCGGTGGACACGGAAATATCGGTGCCGGAACTGGTTATTGAAGGAGACTTGTGCCCACACCAGGACTATATTCACTTCACCGCCCCCACGGTTTGGGAACGGAACAACATCCGCGAATTTCGCCAACGTATCGGGTTGTTGTTTGAAGAAATAAAAGGCGACGCAACCATTATTGAGGCCATCGAAAACCATCCCATTTGGCAAAATCCCTATGAACACTTGGAATGGATTTACAATAACCTTGCTTATTACTCCGCCAGTTTAATTTTTTTAAACGCCAACAATGTAGAAATCCCGTACGCGCACCTCGACGTGATAGACGGGATAGACCGTGAAATTCCGCCGTTCGATTACCATTGGATGGAAATTTTGCTGGATTTTTATCTTTACAAGGAAAAAGAACATTTTAAAACGCACGGGGCGCACCAAAAAGAACTCGAAAGCAAACTGAGGCGCAGCGGTGCCATCGAAAACCGGCAAATCAATTTTTCCTACAACAAACAAATTGCCAACAATTTAACCTCAAGTATTAGCAAATTAAACGGTATTCAGCAAATTGTTGATTTTGAATACCAACAGTTAGGCAATGATTTGCGCATGGTCATCCTGACCGACTATATTCGCAAAGAGTTTTTTGTGCAAACACCCGAAAACAACGTCGAATTAAATAAAATTGGCACAATCCCCATTTTTGAGCAATTACGGCGCACCAATATCCACAACAAAAAAATCGGGGTACTTACCGGTTCGCTTATCATCATTCCAAGTTCTGCCTACGCTGCGTTTGAAACCCTGGCGGCTACTTACGGGATTCGGCAAATGAACACGATGCCGGTACCGTACGACGACCAGTACGTAGTTATTCACCAAACCGAAGCCATCAAAAATGAGGTCGTTCACATCGTAACGCAGATTTTTCAGGACGGTGCCATTGAGGTGTTAATTGGAACCAAATCTTTGCTGGGCGAAGGTTGGGATGCACCGGCCATCAATTCGTTGGTGTTGGCCAGTTTTGTGGGGTCTTTTGTATTATCCAATCAAATGCGGGGGCGCGCCATCCGGACGCAGCGCGGAAACGCCGGAAAAACCGGTAATATCTGGCATCTGGTGACCATAGACGAAACTTCACCCACCGGAGGCCACGATTTTGACGTACTCAAACGCCGATTTAAAAGTTTTGTGGGCCTTTCTTTTGATGAAATACCCAAAATTGAAAACGGCATCGGGCGTTTGAATTTGCCCGAAAACATGCATACAAACGACGAAGTAGCGCAGATAAACGCGAAAATGTTGGCGTGTGCGGGTAATCGTGAAACATTAAAAGAGACATGGCGCAAAGCACTGGAATCGGGCGTTACGTTGGTGGAGGAAATTAAAATTCCATTCCGGGAAAAAAAGGAATACAAGGCCACCAAATCCATGTATTTCAACAAAACCATTAAATACCTTTTGTTGACCCTGGCCGGTATTCCACTCGCGTTTATCAAAGTGTTTTTAAAAAAAATAAACGAGTTCAATACAGTTCAGGATCTGTATTATTTTCTGGCTATTTCGGGGGCGTTGATAGTGTTAACATCCGGCCGACAGGCCATCAAAACCCTGCTGATTTACATAAAATACCGCGATATTGGCAAAGACATCAACCAAATTGGCCATGCACTGACGGATACGCTCATCAGCGCGGGGGTGATCCAGACGGAACATTCAAAATTAAAAATCACGACTTCGATGAACGATGCCGGTGTAGTGTACTGTCACCTGGAAGGCGGCACTACCTTTGAAAAATCTACCTTTATCCAAACGCTGCGGGAGGTCATTCAACCGGTAGATAATCCGAGGTACGTTATTGTTAGAAAAAATATTATGTCACTTTTCCCCAAAGAAGATGATTACCACGCTGTTCCGGAAATCATTGGCCGAAATAAACACCTCGCGGAATTTTTTAAAAAACAATGGGAAAGGCAAGTAGGCCGTTGTGAATTGGTTTTTACCCGTACCATTGAAGGCCGGAAATTGCTGTTAAAAGCCAGGGTGAAATCATTGGCGGCTCAACTCAATGATACGGTCGAATCCGTTAATAAATGGGTGTAAACCTTTACTCCTTTACCGGAAAACGATCTTCCAGTGCCTTTAACCACCCAATTACCATATCGTAATTGATGCGCAAATACACGAGCAATATCCCCAAAGCAATAAAATCTATTTTAGGGGTATGCAACGAACCCAACCTCAGGAAAAAAGACCTTTGGACGTGTTGAAGATTTAGGGCGTTGAAAGACGCCAGCAACAACAAGACTAACGTGACAAAATAGAACCAAAATGCTTCTTTTTTGATCAATATCCAGTTCAATACCACTAAAATCACCAAAATCAAATGTTTGCGATTCGGGCAACTCCAAAGTTGGTAATGGTAAAAAGAAGCGTGTGCCAAAAGCGAATACAGCACCACTACGCTCATGGCAATGATGGGAATACGGCGCACCCACGGGTTAAATTGGTTGTTCATCATTTTTGTATGGTTGTATAATTGCTTTTCATCACCCCAAATACCCCTCCACCTGTCCCCGGTAAAGTGTCCCAATGGGCACTTCTACCTCCCCAATTTCCACCTCCGAAGCCGTGTAAGCGGTTATTTTTTGCCCGTTAACGATGTAGGAGCGGTGAACCCGGACAAAATGCGCACTGCTCAATTCGGCCTCAATATCGCTGATTTTGTGTTTACTAACGATATTTTTTCCATTACTTAAAAATACCCGCACGTAATCTTTCAAACTTTCGATGTACAAAATGTCATCCAGGTACACTTTGTGGCTTTTGGGACCAGATTTGAGGATCATAAACCGCTTCTCGCCGCTCCGAACCGGCGACTGCGGAGGTTCCATCGCGCGCGCAACGCGTTCCACGGCTTTCAGAAAACGTTCAAAAGTAATTGGTTTTAGCAGGTAATCGGTGGCTTCCAGTTCAAACCCGTCGAGCGCAAAATCGCGGTAGGCCGTGGTAAAAATTGTCCGGGGCGGGTTCTTGAGGCTTTTTAAAAATTCAATGCCCGATAAATGGGGCATTTTAATGTCTAAAAACATCAGATCGAACGAGGCCGTGGCCAATAATTCAAACGCTTTAATGGCATTGGGAGCCGTGGCAGCCACCTCCAAAAAAGGCACCTGCCGGGCATGGTGTTCGAGCAATTGAGTGGCCAATGGCTCATCATCAACAATTAAACATTTGATTTTCATGCCGTTATACACTGTGTTTAATGGATAAAAACACTTTAAACCAGTTGCCTTCGTCGGTAACTACCAACGAATGCCGGTCGGGAAACAACACCCGAAGTTGCTGTCGGATATTGTTCAGTCCAATGGCCTCCTCGCCGCGTGGCACAACGCCGGGCTGAAACGTATTGGCCACCAAAAGCCGCAATTCCGACGCGTCGCTGTGCAGGTCAATGTTAATCGAAGGTGCCAGCGGATCTTCCCCCGAACCGTGTTTAAACGCGTTTTCGACCAGCGAAAGAAAAACCAATGGCGGCACCATGGCGTCGTAAGTAATGTTTTCGGTGAGGGTAATTTTCAGCCGGTCGGTGTACCGCAGTTTTTCCAATTCGAGGTACGTATTCACCAGACGGAGTTCGGCCGATAACGGCACCACATCGGCGTTGCAGCGGTACAGGGTGTAGTCCAGCAATTCCGCAAGTTTGGCAATGGCCGTTGAGGTTTGGGGCGATTGCAGCACCGACAACGAATAGATATTATTGAGGGTATTGAACAAAAAATGCGGATTTAACTGGGCTTTCAGGTTTTTGAGTTCGGCCTGGCTTTTTTGGGTGGCCAAAATCAAGGCTTTTTCGCGTTCGGTATGGTAGGCTTTAAAATAAACAAAGGCCAAAAAAATCCCCACCACGTACAAAATAGAAATGGCGTACCGCCCGAACAAAGTACCCAAATCGGTGGCAATTTCCCACGGCGTTTCCTGTTCAAATGGTGGTACCCGCACCAAAGGCTCGGCCGCGTGCACCGTTAAATAGCGGGCCATGAACGACAGTAAGTACAACAGCAAAAAAAAGACCAGTACAAAAGTAAAATACCGTTTCTGCACGTACAGCCGGGGGACCAACACATACAGCAGCAAATAGGCCAGAATCACCTGCGGAATGACATAGGCGCCGTTAAAAATTAACGCCTCGCCGAAATAGATCGGTTCGTTGTATAACGTAAAACGCAGGGCGGTAAACATAAAGATACCAACCCACGCCAGTACGTGCCGGAGCACATTGTTTTGGAAGAAATGGAGCATAAATACCGGTTATTTTGGCCCAAAGGTAGGCAATTGAACTTTTAACCAAGGGTGCTTAGACGGAACCGCCGTTTTACCCCCCGAAACCGGCTTTTTGCCCCACAGAATCATTTTGGGTCGTGTTTTTGCCTTTACAGGGGTTACAACGGCCTTTTGGGCTACGCAGCATTGGGATAAAAAAGACACCAAATACCTTTGACCCAAATTTACGCTATGACAACAAAACAAATTGTACTCACCCTGCTGGGAGGAATGCTTGCGGTGGTGTGCCGGGGCCAGCACATCAAAGGTATTATCCTGGACGCCAAGTCCCGGCAGCCCATCGAAGCCGCGTCCGTTTTTGTGCTAAAAACCGGCCAATCAACCGCGCCCGAACTACTGCTCACCAACGCCGACGGCACTTTTGCCACTACCCTGCCCGACACGGGCACCTACGACGTAAAAGTGTCGATGTTGGGTTACGAACCGGCACAACAGCCGGGCCTGATCGTGCGACAGGCACCCGTCGAAATCACGATTGAACTAATGCCCAATGGCAACCTCGAACTCAAAGAAGTGGAAATTACCACCGAACGCTCCACCATCGAGACGCAATTGGACAAAAAAGTGTTCAACGTGGGCGGCGAACTCATCGCCCGGGGCGGCAATGCCACCGATATTTTGAACAATGTGCCCTCGGTAAACGTCAACCCGATGGGGGCGGTGAGTTTGCGTGGCAATTCGTCGGTGCGGATTTTGATCAACGGCAAACCCTCGGCGCTCACGGCCAACAACGGCCTCACCCAAATTCCCGCCGAAACCATCGAAAAAGTGGAGGTGATTACCAATCCATCCGCCGAATACGACGCGCAGGGGGCCGCCGGGATTATCAATATTGTGCTCAAAAAAAATAAAAAGGGCGGCTTTAGCAGTTCGTTTACCGTGCACGGCGGCATTCCGAACAACAACGGCGGCGGCCTGAATGCCAACTACAAAACCACCAAATTCAACGTATTTTCCGACGTTCGGGTGGCGCACATTGCTTTTGACGGTTACGGTACGCTGCAACGCCACAACTTTGAAAACAACGGAACCAGTGCTTATATTGACCAAAACATCCGGCGATTTCGCAATTTTAAACGGCTCAACACCTACGTGGGCAGCGATATTTATTTTAACGAAAAAAACACCCTGACGTTGAGTTATTTGTACCGCCGCAGCCTTAACCGGGACAGCGTTTTTTACCAAAATTTGTACAAAAACGACGCCGGAAACACCATCAGCGCCATTCAAACGCTGGAGCGATACCGCGAACCCCAACGTTCCAATATGATGGAGGCCAATTACGTGAAACAGTTTCAGCGTCCCAAACAACAGTTGAAATTCAACGCACAATATGTATTTTGGAACGACGACGAAAACGAAAACGTGAATGAATTCAACCGCGACCTGGCGTTGCCCACCGAAACAGCCCTGCGCAGCCGCGACATTGAAAGCAGCAAAGAGTTCATGGCGCAAGGCGATTTTAACACGCCCGTGGGCCAAAACGGCAAATTCAGCATTGGTTTAAAAAGCGAAATGCGCCGCATTAACAGCGATTACGCGGTGTGGGAAAATAATGTAGCCGTGGATACCATGACCAACGTTTTGCGGTATTTTGAGCGCATTTACGGCACTTACGCCCAATTTTCCAACGTTTTTAAAAAAGTACAATACCAACTTGGGGTAAGGGTAGAACATTTTAACACGGGCAGCAACGACCTGAAAAACATTTTTTACACCCGGAAAAACTACACCAACGTATTCCCATCGGCGCACCTGACGTTCAAAGCCACCAAACGCCTCGATCTTCAACTCAGTTACAGTAAACGCATTGATCGCCCCGGCTTTTTCCAAATTAACCCTTTTGGGGGCATTGCCGACCGCCGCAACCTACGGGTAGGAAATCCCGACCTCAATCCGATGTTTATTGACGTAGCCGAACTGGGTACTTTATTCAAATTTGAAAACGGATTGGTGATTAATCCATCGGCTTATTTTCAATACACCAAAAACCTGTTTGATATATTAATTACGCGCAATACTGCCAATGTTTTGATCGAAAAACCCATCAATCTTGGCACCGAACGGCGTTATGGTTTTGAATTGAGTACCACCTTTAGTCCTTATAAATGGTGGTCGCTCTCCAACGATATCAACGCGTATCGTTTTGTACAAAACGGGGTATTTACGGTCACCGATGCCGCCTGGTTTACCAAACTTAATTCCCGCATTAAATCGGGAAAGTGGTCGGTTCAAAACGCCTTCAACTACACTGGCGCGCGGTCAAGCGGTCAAATTCGTTACCGGGCAGTATTTTTTGCAGATTTGGCCATTGGCCGCGAATTATGGAACGACAAGGGCATGTTAACCTTGCGGGGCGACAATATTTTGGGCACCCGCATTCATCGCTACACAGTGAACTCGGCGGTGTACACATTATCCAACGAAAACCGCCCATTTGGCGCTCGGATCGTGTTATCGTTTAACTACAAACTCAACCGCACCAAAGCCGATAAAGATCGTTTACCGGAATAAAACGGCCCATAAAGAAGAACCCGCGCCAGTATTGCACTGGCGCGGGTTGGTTATTTTTAGCGTATAAAATCAAACTGTCGGGCAGTGAACTAACTAATAACGATGGCGTCGCTCATCCACTTAAGGTTCATTTGCACAATTTTCGGCAAGCGTCTGCGGGCGCTGGAGTAGTCATCGTAGTGTTTCGAACCTGCTTTCATGGCATCGTCAAGTAAGTTATCAATGGCCTGAAGCACCGTTGTTTTATTAGGAACAAGCGTGATTTTACCATCTTTATCCAACTTAATCACTCGGCCTTGGGTATCGTACGTAACGTAGCCGCTGGTGACGGTGGTTTCGTTTTTCATTTGCAAAACGGCCTGTGCCGCAAACAAATTACCACCGGTATCGAACATGCCCACCAAAGCGACATGATCGTCTTTGTTAATGTCGCGGATACCATCAATTTTGCAAGAAAGCATGATCCCGGAGTTACCGTACACTACCCCTTCATCGGGGAACCAGGTGCGGTAGTAGTCACCATCGGTGTGGTATTCAATGGCGTCATCATTTTTGGCATCCTTGTAGTTGCCTACTGCCGCCTCAAACAGGTCATGTTTGAAATTGATGCGCTTTGGCACGGTACCGTTGTGCTGATATTCTTTTACCGCGCTGTTCAGGTTATTGATGGCCTGACACACTACTGCCGCAAAATACACCCGACCACCGTCATCCGAAAGGCTACAAACCCAATGAGCAACGTCATTGTACACCTCAATGGCTTTAACGGCGTATTCGGTAATTTCTTTGGTTTCAGCAGCAATGGCCTGTACGGCAATTTCGTCGGTTCCGGCAGTTTCGGGCGCCAAAAACAAACCTGCCAATTCTTCCACTCCGATGCACACGTAACCAACACCATTTAACACTTTGGTCACCCAATCCGGGATTTGGTCGTCGCCGCCCATTTTCCACGAAACAGATGGATAACTTTTGTAAGTTCCGTCGGCATTGTACGAGACGGTAACCCGTGCTACATCATCTTTGGAACCGCCGCGAACGTGGGCCAAATCCAGCGTAAGTTCCATCTGTCCGTTGCTGTGAATGGTACCTTGGGGCAACTCCGTTTTGTAGTTGGCGTCCTGAGTATCAAACTTCAGAACGACATTACTTGGTACGGGGTCTTTGGTATATTTGGCGGCGTAATACGCCCCCAATTTATCTAAATTACTAGACATAAGAGAAATAACTTTTTAAAAATTTTTAGAATAAATTTACACA
>JAAFJN010000048.1:0-10452 GCA_013298845.1 Chitinophagales bacterium | reverse complement strand
TTACACACGGAAAGTAAACTGTGACAGCAGTTTAATCTCACAAAAAATCCGCCTGATCTGTCCATCAGATGGGATAAATAAAATGCCAATTGACAATGCAAAGATGGGGGGCGGAGGAATAAAAAAATTAGCGTGGAAACCCGGTTTTGAAAAATCAGGGGAAACTACCGGACGCACTTACGGGAATTACAGGGCAAATGCTAGTATTAGCAAAAGGGGGGCACCTACGCCGTTCGCAGCCATTTCTTTATCAAAACAATCTGTCCCAAATGGTAATGGGTGTGTTCGATAATGCCGCCAATATTGCGGTAATTATTGCCGTATTTACCGTCAATAAACGGCTCCATCCAACTGTCATCGGGCATTTTGCCAATTAAATCGGCGAATTTTTCGGCGTCGGACCAGGCTTTTTCCAACATATTGGTCCAGTCTTCGGGCGTGGTAATGGGCGGATGGTCAAAACTAAATTTGTCGCTGGCCGTCAACGGCTCGCCTTCCAGCACTTTTGATACCGCACTGATGTAATAATTGACGTGAAACAGCAGCGTGGCCAAGGTATTAAAGGAATGCACCTGCGTTGTGGCTTCCTGCCAGGTAACGTCCGAAAGGTGCTCTTTGAGGCTCGATGTGGCCCAGTTTCCGCCAAAATGCACGTCTCGAAGGTGCTTGGCAATTTGTTGTGATAAATTCATTGTTGTTGTGTGTGTAGCCAATATTGGCGGTTAATGGCGTGGTGACAAATGGTGCCGGTATAGGCGGTCATGGAGAAGCCGTTTTTTTCCAAAACCCGCCCCGATGCCGGGTTTTCCTCCGACCACGACGCCGCAATCATATTTAAATTCAATTCTTGAAACCCAAACCGCACCACGACGGCCACGGCTTCGGAGGTGTAACCGTTGTTCCAAAGTGGTTCTCCCACCCAATAACCCAATTCGGCTTTTTTGCGGTCGTCGCTCAGGTGCAAACTGATTTCACCGATCAATTCGCGGTGCTTTTTGGAAATAATGGCAAATACATAACGGGTTTTGGCCTTAAATCCCTGCACCACGTACGCCAACCGAAACATGGCGGCCGGCTCGTCAAACGGGTATTTCATGTTGAGAATATTGTCCGAAACGTGGTGGTTATTGGCGTATTTGATCAGCGCATACACATCATCTACGCCTAACTTGCGCAAATGTAAACGCTCGGTGTGTAATTCTGGAAATTGATCCATGCCTAAAAACGGGTGATATTGAAAAAACAGTCTTTTGTACTTTGACTCGGCATCGATGCCGCTCAGTAGCAACAGCAAAGGTAAAAAATCAGTTCCAGACGGTAAAAATAACGGCGCTTTAAACATTTATCAATAGTTTTGCCTCACTTTACCATGACTATTTCTCAGGCAAAAGACCTGCTCCGTGCGCAGGCCATCCAATTACCACACCCGCAGCAGGAAATTTCTGCGCTCATGCTCGATACCCGCCACGTACCCGTGCCCGGTGCCGCGTTTTTTGCCATTGTCGGGCAACGCCACAATGGCCACCAATTCCTCCACGACGCCTGGAACGCCGGGGTTCGCCAATTTATCATCTCGCAGGAAATGGACGTCAACGGTTTTGAAGACGTCAATATTCTCTTGGTAGAAGATACCTTGCTGGCCCTCCAACAAATTGCCGCCGCGCACCGCCAACAGTTCCACTTCCCAATGATTGGCATCACGGGCAGCAACGGCAAAACCATCGTTAAAGAATGGCTGTACCAGGTATTGTCGCCCGGCTTTCGGATTGTGCGCAGTCCCAAAAGTTACAATTCGCAGGTGGGGGTTCCCTTGTCCGTTTGGGACATCAACGAAACACACGAATTGGGCATTTTTGAAGCCGGTATTTCACAACCCGACGAAATGGCCCGTTTAGAAAACATCATTCGCCCCGATCTTGGCATTTTTACCAATATCGGCTCCGCCCACAGCGACGGTTTTGCCTCCGACCAGCAGAAGGTAGCCGAAAAAATGCAATTGTTTCACCGCGTTAAAAGGCTCATCTACTGCACCGATGCCCCGCTGATTCACCAGGAAGTAGAACGCCTGCGGGAAAAGAACCCGGCGATAGACCTGTTTTCCTGGACCCAAACCAACCACCCGGCCGCCCGGTTTCGCGTCACCACCCGCCCGCACGCCACCCACACCATTATTACGTGTATCGGCGGGGACCAAGACTTGCAAGCCACCATTCCCTTCAGTGATGCCGCTTCGGTGGAAAACGCCGTGCATTGCCTCATTGCCGGCATTGCCCTCAACGCGCCCGCCGAACAATTAACGGCCGAACTGGAACACCTCCAACCCATCGAAATGCGGTTGGAAATAAAATCGGGCATCGAAGACAGTACGCTGATTAATGACTTTTATAACAATGACTTATCGTCGTTGCAAATTTTGTTGCAAATGGCCCGGCAACAATCCAAAGGTCAAAAAATGACCCTGATTTTGTCCGATATTTTGCAAAGTGGCCTGCCGCCCGACCAATTGTACCAACAAGTGGCGCGCCAACTGACCGATATTGCGCGATTTATCGGCATTGGCACCGAAGTTACCGCCATTCAGCCCTGGTTACCCGCCGGGGTCGAAAGCCGTTTTTATCCCGATACCGCCAGTTTTATCGGCGATGTGTCGCGTATTTCGTGGCGAAACACCTTTATTTTGCTCAAAGGCGCGCGGCCGTTTGAATTTGAAAAAATCGCCCGCCGTTTAGAAAAAAAAGCGCACCAAACCCGCCTCGAAATCAACCTGAATGCCCTGATTCACAACCTGAAAGTGTATAATAGCCTGTTACAGCCGGGCGTACGCACGATGGTCATGGTAAAAGCAGCGGCCTATGGCAGCGGCGGCGCCGAAGTGGGCCGTCTGCTGGAGTTCCATAAAGTGCACTACCTCGGGGTCGCGTACGCCGACGAAGGCATCGAATTGCGGCAAGCCGGGGTACAATTGCCCATTTTGGTGCTCAACCCCGATACGACCGGTTTTGATGTGTTTTACCGTTACCAACTGGAACCGGAGATTTTTAGCCTCGATATTTTGCGCCAACTAACCGACTATTCGGGTCGGGAAAAACGCATGACCATCCACCTGAAACTCGATACGGGTATGCACCGACTGGGATTTGAACCCGCCGACATAGACGAGTTAACCGCCGTTTTGCGCCAGCATCCCAACCTGCGGATTGCCTCCGTTTTTTCGCATTTATCGGCCAGCGACAACCCCGTGTTCGACGATTTCACCCACCAACAAGCGCGGGTTTTTCAGGAAATGTACCACCGGATTCAATCCGTTTTGGATTATAAACCGTTGAGACACATTGTAAATACGGGAGGTATTGCCCGTTTCCCGCAGTATCATTTCGACATGGTACGGCTCGGCGTGGGGATTTACGGCGTGGACAGTTCGGGGCTTCAAAATCGCTTGCAGGTCGTTAATGTTTTAAAAACAACCATCAGCCAGGTAAAACATATCCCGGCGGGAGACACGGTGGGTTATAACCGAAATTCGGGGCTACTTACCCACCCCACAACCATTGCGACCATTAGCATCGGTTACGCCGACGGCTTTTTGCGGGCGGCGGGCGGCGGGAAACACAACGTACTGATAAACAACCAATTAGCCCCAACCATTGGCAATATTTGTATGGATATGAGTATGATTGACGTGAGCCATGTTCCCCACGTGAAAGCGGGCGACGAGGTGGTTATTTTTGGCCAAAAACCATCGGTAGAAGATTTGGCGAAAATAATGAATACCATCCCGTACGAAATTTTTACAAATATATCTGACCGTGTTAAGCGGGTTTATGTACAAGAATAGTTTATGTTTGCAGCATAAAACTAAAAGTCAACCTTATGTCTGAACCTAAAGCGCATATACTATACGTTGAAGACGACGAGAGCTTGAGCTTCGTTACCCGCGACAATCTTGAATTGAACCGGTACAATGTCACCTATTTCGACGATGGCCGTAAAGCCTTGGACGCGATCAAGTCGGGGGCAAAATTCGACCTGTGCATCCTCGACGTGATGTTGCCCGAAGTAGATGGATTTGATTTGGCCAAGGCCATTCGCGAGCGAGATGAGCAGGTGCCGATTATCTTTTTATCGGCCAAAAGTATGAAACAAGACCGGATTCACGGCCTTTCGTTGGGTGCCGACGACTATATGACCAAACCTTTCAGCATCGAAGAACTGCTGCTGAAAATTGATATATTTTTGCGTCGTTCGCAGGTAGTGCCCCCCAAATCGAAAGAGTTGGTTCCGGTGATGATTGGTCATTATCATTTCGATTACAAAAACCTGAGCCTTAGCACCGAAGGATATTCCGAAACATTGACCCAAAAAGAAGCGGATTTGCTCAAGTTGTTGTTCGAACACCGCAATCAGGTCATCAAACGCTCCTTTATCCTCGAAACTATTTGGGGAAAAGACGATTATTTCCTTGGACGTAGCCTTGACGTGTTTATTTCCCGCCTGCGCAAATACCTCGGTATGGACGAGCGCATCAAAGTGGAAAATATTCACGGCGTGGGTTTTAAATTCCGGGTGGATGATTAAAAACGCTTGTTTACAACCGACTAAAATGTAATTGTAAACGGTTAGTGAAAATTTTTCAAAAAAAATGTTGTTTTTATAAAATTCAATGTACCTTTGCGCTCCCAAATTGGGGAAGAAAAATAGTCATTGAAGTATAAGCACTTCATTATCAACGATTTAAAGTTTTAAAATAGAATATGGCACATCACAAGTCGGCCCTCAAACGTATTCGTCAAACAACCAAACGTCGTTTGCAGAATCGTTACTACAAAAAATCAGCACGTACAGCGATCAAAAACTTGCGCGATTTGAAAGATCACGCAGAAGCAGCGGCATTTTTGCCAAAAATCGTTAGCATGATTGACCGTTTGGCGAAGCGTGGCAATATCCACAAGAACAAAGCGGCCAACCTGAAAAGTGGTTTGACCAAGCACGTTAACGCTCTGGCCAACTAATTTCCAGTAAGGTATTTTACATATGGACAAAAGTCACCCCGGTTCCCGGTGGTGACTTTTGTTGTTTACTCGTTCAACAAACATGGTAGAACAAACACAACCTTTACTCCTTCGTCACCTACCCCGCACCTTTGAGGCCACCATTACTTTAGACGGGTCAAAAAGCATCAGTAATCGCGCCCTGATTATTCTTGCCCTGTGTGACGCCAACGCTGGCGATTATCTCTCGCACCTTTCCACTTCCAACGATACCACTACCCTGCTGCGCTTGTTGGAAACCCGCCACCAAACCAACACTTTCGATGCGGGTGACGCGGGCACGGTGTTCCGTTTTATGGCCGCGTATTTGGCCACCCAGCAAGGTACCCAAATTTTAACGGGGTCCAAACGCATGTTGGAGCGCCCCATCGGTCCCTTGGTGACTGCCCTTCGTACCCTCGGAGCCGATATCCAGTATTTGGGTCAGGAGGGTTATCCTCCGTTGCAAATTGGAACGCCCGCCGGTTTGGGCGCACAACAACACCAATTGCGCATCAACGCCGGGGTGAGCAGCCAGTTTTTGTCGGCTTTGCTCATGATTGGCCCTTATCTGCCCAATGGCCTCGAACTGATTCCCGAAGGCAACGTGGTATCGCGGCCCTATTTGGACATGACCATGAACCTGATGCGCACGTTCGGTGCCATCTGCGAATGGCACGATGACCGGATTGTGGTGGCCCCCGGCACCTACACGCCGCGCCCGTTCCGCGTGGAAGCCGATTGGTCGGCCGCTTCGTATTGGTACAGTTTTGTGGCGCTGTCCGATGGTGCTACACTCCGCCTCAATGGTTTGGACCAAGTCAGTGTACAAGGCGACGCTGTTTTGAGTGAAATGATGACGGCTTTTGGGGTGACCTCGGTGTTTGATCAGGACGGGGTGGCGATCCGTAAAAACGGCACTTCCCGCCAGATGTTCGAATGGGATTTCATCGAATGCCCCGATATTGCCCAAACCCTCGCCGTTACCTGCGCCGCACGTGGTATGCAGGGCTTGTTTACGGGACTGGAAACGTTAAGTATTAAAGAAACGGACCGGATTGCGGCCATTAAACAGGAATTACAAAAAATAGAATCCAATTTCGTCAAATTACCGCCGCGTTTTAACAAAAAAAATCCCGAAAAATTGTATTACATGGTGGATGGACAAGCAATTATCCCGGCCCACCAACCACCCTCTTTTGCTACCTACGGCGACCACCGCATGGCCATGGCTTTTGCGCCGCTGGCGTTGTTGGGCGATATTATCATCGAAAGTCCCGGCGTGGTTGCTAAGTCGTATCCCGGTTTCTGGGACGATGTGCGAGCGGTTTTAAAGGTTGAAGAGTTTTGAACATCGAACATCGAACACCGAACAATTGAACATCGAAATATTAATATTATGAACATTTAAACACTGAAGTATTGATATTTTCATATCGAACATTGACCTCTGAAGTATCATGCTCTAAGGAGTATTTTAACCTTATTCAATTAAATATTACTTCGGTGTTCAAAATTCGGTGTTCGATGTTCGATGTTCGATGATAAACAGCCTCACCGTAAATTCAACCCTTTTCCCTACTTTTGCGCGCTATGCGTACCCGTTCCCTGTCACCCGCTGATTTGACCCTTGTGGCGGCCATTTTATTGGCCGTTAGTATGATTTTCTCCCCTTTTCTCCTTTCCGTGGGTATGTGGGTACTCGTTGTTGCGGCACTTTGGGAAGCCCGCCGCGCAACTCCGGGACAATCCTGGATCGGTACTTTGGGATGGTCGGTACGGCATTTGGTGCAGCAAAGAGCTTATTTGGCCGTAACATTGTTGTTTTGGGCGTTTTTTATCAGCGTTTTTTGGTCAGCCGACCAATGGTTTTGGCTGGAACGCACCCGCATCCGAATTCCATTTTTGGTATTGCCCTGGGCTTTTGCCAATTTACCCCAACTCGAACTGCGCCGTTACGCCGACCTGATCTACACCATGACCGTGGCATTGTGCCTTTTTTCGGTGGGTGCATTAGTCAATTTTTTGTTGGACCCCGTTACTATTTTATCCGGTTTGGGCGAAGGTCAGCCGATTCCCGTCCCCCGGCACCACATCCGATTTAGCCTCATGATCGTAATGGCCCTTGTATCGGGCGGTTGGTTGTGGGGTAAACCTGCATATTGGCGCAGTTCCAAGGAGCGACTGATTTTTGGGGGATTACTGGTATTTTTATTCGTTGCGGTGCACATTTTTTCGGTGCGCAGCGCTCTTATTGCGCTGTATGCCGTATTGGGATTCAGCACATTTCGTTTTTTATTCCGCACCCGACAATGGCTGATTGGTAGCATCGCGTTGTTGTTTTTACTGGCAACTCCCATTGTGGCGTACAAAGCCCTGCCCAGTGTACAACAGCGGATCGGGTATATGCTGTACGACTGGGAACATTTCAAAAGTTCAAAGGGCGGGGAAAGTTATTCCGATTCCGAACGGTTTGTCTCGCTGGATATTGGGGTGCACATTTGGTTAGACAATAAAATACTTGGCGTGGGCATTGGCGATTTGGAAAAAGCGACGTTGGACAAAACCATCGAACGCCACCCCGAATACGCCGAAACGCCCAAACTGCCGCACAACCAGTTTTTATACATCCTGGCGGCCACCGGGTTATTAGGTTTATTCATTAGTCTTGTTGCTTTTATTTACCCAATGTTGCAACCTGTGTACCGAAACTTTTACGTGTTTATGGCTTTTCAAGTCATCGTTTTTATTTCATTTTTGGTCGAATACACGTTAGAAACCTCCATTGGAGCCGCATTTTTTCTATTTTATCAACTGTGGTGGATGCGCATGAGCGAACGCCTCCAATAACATTTACACATGAAGTCATCCACTTATTTATTGACCGGTATTGTTTTTGCCTCGTTGTGGGGATCGGCCGGAGTCGCCAATAAAATCGGCTTAAAAGACGGTCAACCCCTCTGGATGACCAATACCCGTTTTCTCATTGCCGCCGCCATCTTGTTAGTGGCCGTGCACCTCATCGGGCGGGCGACCCTGCCCACGCGCTCCGAATGGAAACCATTGGCCGTGTACGGCGTTCTGGTGAATGCGGTGTATATGTCGTTGTTTATTTACGGGGTAAAAGAAGCCACGGCGGGTATCAGCACCTTGGTGTTGGTAATTAATCCGCTGGTCATCAATATCTTAACGGCATTTTGGTACAAAAAACCGGTCGCCAATACCGTTTGGGCCGGTTTAGCCCTGGGCATTGTTGGGGTGGGCGTTGCCACCTGGCCTTTGTTACAGGTGGCCACCGTAACGGCCCGCGGCATGGGTTTTCTGGCGGCCAGTATGTTGTGTTATTCCATTGCCACGGTGTATTACGCCCACCGCACCTGGACCTTGCCTAAATGGGTAATTAACACCTGGCAAATTTTTTTCGGGGCCGTATTTATGCTGCCCGCCAGTTTATTACTCAACGACCTTAGCCTTACCCATAACACGCCTACGTATTGGGGCGTTGTGTTGTGGTTAGCCATTATTGTCACGATTTTAGCGGTGCAATTGTGGCTCCTGCTGCTCAGTTACAATACCTCCAAAGCGACATTGTGGTTGTTTTTGTGCCCTTTATTCGGCTTTTTTTACTCGTGGTTGTTGCTGGGCGAACCGATTACGGGATACACCATTGCCGGAACAATGCTGGTATTGGCGGGTTTGTACATCGGAAACCGCAAATAAAATTACTCCAGTTTTACCGTTTGTGAAGGTGCAATCATTTCGTTGCGCACTGCTATTTGGCGCAGGGTATTTTCGGCCACTTTCATAAAATAAGCCGCCACCGGGTTGCCCTCCTGCAAAATGGCCGGGATACCGGCATCGCCCCCTTCCCGGACGCTTTGTACCAACGGAATTTGGCCCAACAGCATCGAATTGGCCGCTTTGGCCAGTTTTTTACCGCCACCTTCGCCAAAAATATAGTATTTATTGTCTGGTAATTCAGCCGGTGTAAACCACGACATATTTTCTACCACGCCCAAAATCGGGACATTCACCTGCGGCAACAAAAACATATTCATGCCCTTAATCGCGTCGGCAAGGGCCACATCCTGGGGGGTAGTTACCATTACAACCCCCGTTACCGGTACCGTTTGGAGCAGGGTTAATTGCACATCACCCGTGCCGGGCGGCAAATCCACGACCAAAAAATCGAGTTCGTCCCAGAGCACATCGTTAAAAAACTGCTTGATAATGGCCGCCAGCCGGGGACCGCGTAGCACTACCGCCTGCTCCGGGTCAATAATATTTCCAATGCTGATAGAAGGTAAACCATGCGCCTCCAGCGGTACCATTTTCATGGTTCCCGTCACTTGTTGAATCAGGGGGCGTTTTCCCACCAAACCCAACATCGTAGGAAGGCTTGGACCATAAACATCGGCGTCCATGATACCCACTTTGGCACCTAATTTTTTGAGGCCCAGGGCCAAATTCACCGCCACGGTGCTTTTGCCCACGCCGCCTTTACCCGATGCCACGGCAATAATATTTTTAATTTGGGGAACGGCACTGGTGGTTGCCTGGCTGCCCGGCGCACGGGCCACAAAATGCACGTGTACCTCGCTACCGGGAAATTTATCCATCACCGCGCCCATACAGGCAAAATTCAGATCCGCTTTACCCTGCATTTGTAAAGAAGGCACCACCAGCGAAAACCGGATATTTTTGCCCTCTATTTCTACATTTTCGATCATATTGGCCGTCACAATATCGCGGCCGGTTTGTGGGTCGCGCACCGCACGGAGCGCGTCTAATACAAGTTCTTTTGTCATTTTTTAACGTGTAATCACTGTAAAAGCATTGGTTTTCAGGCGTTTGGACAAAGTACCGTCGGGATACGACTCTTCCAACACCATACGTTGGGCCGACTCCAATGCCATCACTTCCCGCATATTTCGGATGCGGGCTGCTGGCACTCCGGCCTGTTTAAAAGCCGCCATAAGTGCCTCGGTTTCCCACTTCCCGATGGCTTCCGCTAGGGTTGCTACCAGTGCACTGCGGTGTTCTACCCGCGCACTGTTGGTCCGAAAACGGTGGTCGGTGTGCAAAGCCAAAGTGGCGCACAACCGCTCAAATTGCCGCTCGGTCCCCACGGCCAACACAATGGTTTGCCCATCGGAAGTAGCAAAAGCGTCACCGTAAGGGGCAATATTGGGGTGTTGGGTGCCCATGGGTTGCGGAATATGGCCCGCGTTCAGGTAATTGGAAGCCTGATTGACCAGCGAGGCCAACGCACTTTCCTGCAACGACGTTTGTACAACAGCGCCCCGGCCAGAACGTTCACGGTGCAATAACGCAATTAAAATGGCTTCTTTTAACTGGTGGGCAGCGAGCACATCAATGAGGGCCACGGGCATTTTTACCGGTGGCCGGTGAGGTTCGCCATTCA
>JAAFJN010000047.1 GCA_013298845.1 Chitinophagales bacterium | reverse complement strand
ATCCTGAGCGTATCAATTTTTGACAAAACACCTGTAAATCAATTAGTTACAACTATTGGCTCACAAAATCAGGCAGATGACAGTCATAACTCATTGACTTTGTTTTAGTTAGAACCGGACACTAGTGGCGCAGCCTGTAAATTAGAAAATATTTCATCAAGAGTATTGGCAATGAGGCTACCATTAATATAACTACCCGAAAACGCTAATCCAAACGTAGATTTAAAAACCAGTTCTGCCTCTGCATCAGGGTTCTCTGACGGTATCGGTGCAAATACCTGAACACCTATTTTAAAAATCTTAGTAGCTTGATCAGTAGTTATTGTACCGTCAGGGGAGGTGAGACGAGAGTCTGCCGCTATGTAGATTGCATTATTTTGCTTCCATGCTAAGCAAAGAGTCATATTCAATAAAATTAAGTTTTTAGTGTTAGTTAGCGTACCCAGTCGGCTTTTGTTACTCAGTTTTGTTTTGGTAGTACCAGTCACTTAAATGCTGCTTTAGATGCAAGTAGATATTGGTTTGAATCAGTTCAATTGCTCCTGCTTTGGGAAATGTTTCGCTTAACTCGTGGGTGTCGTAAGCAAGCATGGGATGGAAGGTTGCGACCTCAAGAACTTGATAAAAGAGGTGCGGCGTTCGAAAATCAGCAATCTCATTTATAAGGTCAGCAACTTCATCATCATCTGACTCCTTTCACTCACCTTCTTCAAAAACCTCCTTAAACTCGTTCAATGCCCTAATTTCAAGCCAATCCAGTCTTTGCGGTAAATCAAACATGGTGTAAGGGACAAAAAATAAAAAAGAAAAAACGTACCGAAGGGTACGCTACTAACTGGATGTGAAGGTAAGAAATTTATTTAGGGATTAGCAATCGCAATTCCAGGCAATTGAAGAAAACATGATAGGTTGCGATTTTCTACTCCTTTATACCCAATACCTGTTCTGCTTGCTGAAAAAAATACTTCTTTTTTAGCCCTTGTGAAGCCGACGTAAAAAACGCTAAGTTCTTCTAAAAACTTTGGACTTACGGAACCAGGATTTAGTTGACACCCATTTTTATGTGGGCAATCGCCGCAGAAGCCGAACCAACTTGGTAAGGAATATTGTTCCATATCGGGCATTATGACATAATCCCATTCAAGTCCTTTTGCGCCATGAATAGTTGAAATAATAATGTTAGTGTCAACATACTCCATATATTGCTTTAATCCAAACCCATCAAAAGTTTCCTTAATCAAAATTAACTTATCCTCGTCATCAAGAATAAGAAAACTATACTCTGAGTATAAACGATTGTAGAATATCTCAAGTAGATTAATGAGCGAACCATAAACAGGTTCTGGTTGTGCGCCGTATTTTGCTTTTAAGTTTGAAATGTGTTTTTTACAAGTTCGTTTGGATAATCTTGAATGTCTCAATAGGTTAGAAAACTCAACGGCACACTCAAAATGAAAATCTTTGTAGTTGTCGTCTTCATCACTAAAAAGTCCGTAAAAATAATTGACTCCTTGAGTATCAAATTCCTCAATCACCCTTTGGGTATTCCTATTGTTGTACCCAAGTCTGAATAGTATGGCAACTTTAGATGTAGCATCATTTTCAAGTAAACGTTGGCACTCTCCAAGGACATATAAAGCTTCCTCATCTTGCGATTGGACTACGGCAAGGTTAATTTGTGCATTTTCTGTAATTTGGGGATAGATTAAGTTCTCTGCATTTTTCCTAATATTCCCATCAAGAAGCAACATATTTGGGTTATTCATAAAACGGTAATTCTGCTTCAAAAGGACAACTTCCATGTCATATACTTCTTTACAGTCTTCAAGTATATTTGGAATTGCTCCAATAAATCCGTATATTCTTTGTAGAGCATCGCCAACTAAATAAAGAGAAGTATTATCTGAAATTAGTTTTTTCAGTAAAGCATAACCAAAAAAATTCGTGTCCTGAAATTCATCAACTATGATTACTGGATATAATTTCTGATAAAATGCTAATATATTTGGATGTTCGTGAAAAAGTTTTAGTGTTAAGGTTAGAATTGAGTTAAATGGAATGAAGTTATTAGGAACAAAGTTTTGCAATACATGATTATTATAGGCATTGAACTGAGCAAGTAAATATGCTCTATCGGACAACTTAATTCTTTCACTGTATGAGGTGCAAGCAATCACTACATCGGCGGTTATTCCTAAATTCAAGCGAGTTATATTGGAATCTCTGCTGTCATCAAAAGAAACAAATTCATTGACCTTTCTTAAATTTTCATGTAATAAATACCCATAGCGACTAAGAACCTTTCTGCAAAATCCATGATAGTTTGATACTGAAACAATACTATTTAGGCTAATGGATAACTGCCCTTCATTGCCTTGTAAAATTTTAGGCAACTGCTCGACAACATCCTTTTTGATTTTATAGGCAGCATTTACACTAAATGTAAGAGCCAAGACTTTTTTAGGAGACAATATTTGCCTCGTAGAAATCAAATAAGCTAATTTGCTTACCATTGTCTTAGTCTTACCATATCCGGCTGGTGCTTGAAGTATAACCTTTTTACTCAAAGTGGTTATGAAACCACTTTGTTCATTGTCTCCATTATGACTTTGAAGAATCTCTGTAATTGGGTTTAATTGTGGCTGAGTCATATTCTATGAGTTAGAAAGTAGGACTGCCCTGTTTATCAAGGTAGTATAAATATCTGGAATCTGGGTGATTTCTAAAGTCTCACCAATTACTTTTCCCAAAACAATGTCTTTGTTTTTCAAAAACCAAGACAAATACCATAGTTTTTTTAATTCAAGATCATTAGCTCCAAGTTGAGCAAGGTTCAAATCAACATTTATTACTATGGTTTGGTCAATGAAGGTCGCATATTTGGGTATTAATTTTATTAGACGATTGCTTTGGTAGGCAGTATAGGTTGGTTGGCCTTGAAAATCTCTTGGGTCATTTTCGTAAGTACAAACAATGGACTTTAGTACATCTTCATACCCATTTACGATTAAAGTTACTATCTCTTCTTCAAAATCTCTTTTAGTAGTTTGAAGTATTAATGGGTCAGTACTTACTGGGTCGTCATCTCTATCAACAATGCAGATTGTAGGTATTTCAAATTTATTCAATAGTTCAATGATGGGCTTCGCAGAACCTTTACCACCCGCCCCTATTACGGAAATGCCATATTCATCAAAATCATATCCCATTTTAAGGCCGAAGGATGGCAAAGCAGCGAATTCAGTAACTCCTTCAACAACAATAGCGCAGCGAGAAAAGAATGCCTCTTTTATAAAAGGGAATTGCATTTCAAGGTGCTTTTTCAAGTGCGGTTCTATAGTAATTTGCGACCCGCTTTTAACGAATAGGGTATTATTCTTTTTATAGAACCTAACTATTTCTGTATAATCATTCAAAATGATGTTAGCCGAATGTGTAACAATGATAGATTGGCCAATGACCTTGCTTACTCCAAAAACTGACTCAAGGAGTGATATAAAATCCGGTTCTCCATTTGTTAAAATCCTATTTATATACTTTACTAAAGACCTTTGAAGATATGGGTGAAGATGAATTTCTGGTTCATCAAAGCCGACAATAAGGGATATTGCTTTTTTTACATCTTCGCTCTCCTCTGTTTCTTTATATTCATAAACACCTCTATCCCTCTTCAACTCCATCGTTTCAAGAATTTTTTGGAGTATAGTAAGTGTAATTATTGCAAGAAATTGGACACCATAACCTGCTTGGTGTATATATTTGTTATTCCCATCCTTTAATGTTAAGATTCTTGAGAGGAGATTTTCAACATCTCTTTCAACTTCAACACTTATTGAGTATTGGCTAAATGCCTTTATTTTACAAATTACACTATTTATATGTTCAGACAAATCATCTGTTTTGGCCGTATCAACAAAATCAGCATCGGTTGTTCCACTGTCTTGTAGGTGCTTCTGTATTATATGGTGTAAAAACTTACCAACCCCTTTGCTCTTATTAAAAGAAAGCTCGTTTGATGGGTTTCTAATTGAATCGTAATATAGAAAATTAAGGCATTTAATTAATGAAGGCTGAATCCTCGTATTGGTGGCCTCATGCCAAAAATCAATCGGGTCTTCAATAGTCGGTTGAATAGCTTTTATAGTTATTTTATTGGAATCGTCAGGTTCAAAAAAGTCATCAAAAATTCCGATTTCAATCTCTTCCAACTCTAATGTAAATCTAATTTCGATTGGATTTTGAATGTCCATGAAATCATCATTTCCAAATGACTTACGAGTAAATAGCGTACAAAGTAGCAGTAGAAAGTTTGATTTTCCAAGGTTATTTTCACCAACAATAAAATTGTTTCTTGGGTTTAAGTGCAACTCAAGCTCTGAAAGGTTTTTGTAATTTGTAATTTGAACGTAAATTAGCTTCATGGGAAGGCATTAAAATGAATCGTATTTGATTAGTTTTTACAGTATTTTCAAATCCCCAACACTCCCCACCGCCTGAAACCTAACATCCGAAAACTCAGCGAAATGTTTTTCACCGCACTTGATTTTCATACGTTCCGATTCACGCAATAAGGTCATGTCCTGGGCTGCTTTTGCATCCTTCGTTTCAGCAACGAAGTAGATTTTGGTCTCGTCGCCCTCCTCTCTTTTTATCAATGCCCAATCGGGATTGTAGTTTCCAATAGGGGTTTTGATAAAGAACCAAGAAGGCAGTTTGATGTAGAAAAGAATGTCGTCCCTGGACTCACACTCCTCTGCAAACTTCCTTTCAGGTGAAGAAAGAGAGTCAATTAGGATGTAGTTGTAAAGGGTCTTCTCCTGGTTTTGAACGGCAATCAAATTCTCGATGTAAGATTCGATTTCCACGCTCTCAAAGAGTTTCATTTCGTAACTCAGACCTGCTATTTTTTCGTACTTGATACCGTTGATTTTTAGTCTGTCAAATTCAACTTTGATCGCCCTCACTACTGCATCCATGAACATCTGAGGGTTGTTGAAAATATCTCCCAGACGACCGGAATTCAAGATGATTTTTGTAATGGTATCCCTGGTTAGTTCCGTTTTTGACTGGATATAGCCAACGAAGTCCGGTATATCGAACTTAGTATCACTGATAACCCGGTCTTTGGAACTCTTCACATTGCCGCCCACCTCAAGCAATCTACCACCGTCATCCCTGACAAAAGTGGTTTCCGTTTTTATACGCTGAATCTGAGGCTTTGGAACGGAAGGCATATTCTTGACTCCCCCACTGGCATGGCCAATGAGTTCCTGGGTATCGTAATTGACGCTGTACTCCGTTTTATGCTTGATTCTCTCCCACAAATCCATGAAGTTTTGGTCAAGTTGCCAACTCTTTTTGAGTTCTACTTTGGTACGGGAACGGGCATTTTTGATTCTACCCTCGAATTTCACACCGCAATCCTGCTCTATCTCATTTTGCAGGGCTTTGGCAAAATCCTCATAACTCTCATTGGCAATTACCGTCAAACGGTTGATGCTCCTTTCTAAGTTTCTTTCCCCTGTCTGGTCAACACATAAGCGCAAACCACGACCGATTTCCTGACGTTTTTTGATTTCAGATTTGGTTTCATTTAAGGTGCAAATCTGAAACACGTTCGGGTTGTCCCATCCCTCTCTTAGTGCCGAATGGCTGAAAATGAAACGTAATGGCGTATTCATATCCAAAAGCCTTTCCTTATCCTTCATTATTAATTGGTAGGCTTCGTCATCGGACTTATTGCCCTTACCCTCTTTACTGTCTTTGAATTTGCCCTTGTCCTGGGAGAAATACCCATCGTGCATATCCGAAACGGCGTGTGGATAGAGGTTTTTATATTTAGGATTTTTTGATATTTCAGCAAACAACTCTTCAAACCAAATAGCAAATTGCCCTGCTTTAGGGTTTCCGGCAGCATCATAAGAGCGATAATTTGCGACCTTATCAATGAAGAAGACAGAAAGAACCTTGATACCCAACTCATTCAGTTGGAGTTCTTTTTTGAAGTGGTTTTCAATGGTCGCCCTAATCATTTCCTTCTGCACCTCATCGGTCAAACCGCCTTGTGGTTGCCCTTTGTAAAGTACGTTACCACTGGAAAACTCAATCAACTCCTCTTCTGAATCAATGGAGTTAATGACATACCCGTCTTTGTAGGCTTCAACGCCACCGGATAAAAGATAGAGATTGTCGCCCGTCTTTGCGGTAACTGACTTTTTTACAACGCCATTCTTTTCGCTTACAAGTAGTGTCAAGCTTGTTGAAACGGACTGCTTCGCCAATTTGAATCCGTCCAAACTGACAAATGCACCACCACTATCAAACTGAGAAAGTACAGAATCTACCTCGATCTGTTTTACCAAACCCAAGTCGTATGCTTTTACGGGGTCGAGTTTGTAAAGCAGGTTGTACAAATTCGTATGCGTAGCTGAATAGCGCATGGTAAACAAGGGGTTCAGGTTCGCAATTGCTTTTTTACGAATATCTGTTTCCATGTTTTGCGGCTCATCCACTATTACAATCGGATTAGTCGCTTGCAAATGCTCGATAGGCTTGATACCTCTTTCTCTGACCTGGTTGATGATATTTTGGTCTTTGGTGAAGCTATCAATATTGATAACCATTATTTGAATGGTATTGCTGCGGGCAAAGTTGGCCAGACTGACCAATTTCTTGGAGTCATACAATTCAAAATTAGCTGGTATGTTTTCATAAATTTCCTGAAAATGCTCGAAGGTGATTTGCAGGTTTTTGATTACACCTTCACGGATAGCGACCGACGGAACAACAATGATGAACTTTTTGAATCCATACACCTTATTGAGTTCGTAGATGGAACGTAGGTAAACGTAGGTTTTACCCGTCCCTGTTTCCATTTCGATGGAGTAGTTTCCAAACTCAGCATACACTTTTTTGCCATCATCGTCTTTATAGGTCAAAAGCTCCAGTTCTTCTGATTTTTCGATGCTATTTTGATACTGAAGTTTATGAAGATTTTCCAGCACTTGCGCAGGTGCAACGGTCAATTTATTTCCAACCCCTGCTTCGGAGAACTGCAAACTCCCCGCTGCATTATCAGAAAGACTGAACTCAAAATTCGATGTATTCAGCTCTTGACCTTCAAAAAGGTCAATCACTGCCTGGATCGCATCTAACTGATACTGCTGATTTTTATCAAATTGTAGTTTCATGCCTTACACCGTCTTAAAAGTAATATCGTTGTCCTGGAATTTCAGTTGTGCATTAGTTTTGACCTTATCCTCATTATGGAAAAGGCTATCCAGGCAAATCACCATTCTGGGTTTGAGTTTCAACACCTCTATTTGCACTTCTTGCGTGTATTTGTCGAGGACGAATGCCAGTCTTTTATCTACCGTATGGTAAATTGTCGATCCATCCGACAATAAAATCAACTCAATTTTTTCGGTAAGTGGTACTGCATTTTTGATAAGTAATTCCCAAAGAATATTCTCCGTTTGAGCATTAGCTCTTTGTGGAGTGACAAAAAGTGACATTTGCTTTTTTAAATCCTCTTCACTCTCAATTACATCACCACGCCAGATTTTGAAATTAGAATGTGTTAAAGTGTATTTGCGGAAAGATAAATTTTGAAAAGAGGCAAAATTCATTTTTCCAATACGCTCCTTTGTAATCTTTTCAATTGACTTTTTTATTCTCGCTTCGGATACCTCTGAAATTGTTTTATAACCAGTATCAAAGTTTGAGTCATTATCATCGGTTCTTTCTGGCAATTGAACACATATATAAACTCTATTTCCTCCATCTTCTTCATTTAGGTCATAAACCGCTTGTGCAGTAGTGCCACTTCCTGCAAAGAAATCAAGAACAATATCTCCTTCGTCTTCGGTAGTTGAAAGTTGCAACATGCGTTTTACTAAACGTGTTGGCTTGGGAGTATCAAAAGGCAAACCATTAAATAAATCTCTAATTTCCTTAGCTGCTTCCTGATTATCTCCCACCTCAGTTCTAAACCATATTGTAGATGGTGTTATCCCCTGTTTCACTTCAGTTAAGAATTTTTTTACCGATGGAACATTATCGCCATTATTACCGAACCATATCCTATTTTCAGATACCAATTTTTGGAAATTTTGCTTCGATGTTCTCCAGCAACGTCCAGGCGGAGGATTTACAACTCTTCCAGAAGGAGTTGTAATTGGGTAGTCGTATTCCTTTGAATATGTTTTCACCAAGAAATCACTTGATTTCCAATCTCCCCTTGAATCATTATCTGGATTTGAATAACGTGCATTCTGCTCCTCGGTTCTATCCAACAAATATGGCCTCCATATTTCTTTATTCTTCGCATAAACTAAAATATGATCGTGCATACTGGAAAACCATTTTGCATCATTTTGAGGGCTATATTTCTTTTGCCAGATCACATTAGCTACGAAATTCTCTTCACCAAAAATTTCATCCATTAAAAGTTTGAGGTTTGATTGCTCATTATCATCAATGGAAATGAATATTACCCCATCATCTTTCAAAAGATTGCGAGCCAAGAACAAACGGGGCAACATCATATTGAGCCAGTTGCTATGAAACTGTCCGTTCTCCTTACTGTTTTTACGGAACAGCCCTTCCTTCATCATGTAGCCGTCCTCATCCTTCTCTCCAATACGTTTCAGGTACTCCTCTTTTGTTTCTGAAAACTTATCGGGGTATATAAATGAATCGCTCCCCGTATTGTAGGGAGGGTCTATGTAAATCATCTTCACCTTTCCATAATAGGACTTTTGCAGCACCTTCAGTACTTCCAAATTTTCACCTTCGATGAAGATATTTTCGGCCTCGTCCCAATTGACGGATTGCTCCGGTTGCGGGATCAAAGTTGCAGTGGTCGGCATCTGCAAAACCTTGTAAGCTTCAGACTTGCCAGCCCAGGAAAGTTGATAACGTTCCGGGTCGGTATTCACGGCTTCGCCCAAAAGTGTTTGCAACTTTTGAACGTCTAATTTCTCCTCTGAGAACGCCTCCGGCACAAGTGCTTTTAGGCTTTCAAGGAGTTCATTTGTAATGTTTAAAGAGTTACCGTCCATTAATAGATATTGATTTAAAATTTGGGCAAAGGTAGTGCTTTTTGTTTATCCGAAGCCGCTTTAAAGGGCTTTAAAAGGTTTAAAGGCGTTTTAAAATCAAGATGGACTTGACAAATAAAAGCCTTTGATTATACTGCTGGTACAAACGTTCTTCGGAACCCTCCCGAAAGGGAGAAAATACAAAACTTAAAGCATCAATGCTTTAAGTTTTTCTTTTATGTCTTTAAAGTCCCCTTCCGATACCATACCGATTTTGTCCAAAAATCTGCATTTATCTATGGCTCTACCCTGAGAAAGAATGATCCTGGAAGGTCAATCAAAATAACTATCAGGTAGGCGATAATAGAAAGGACTGTCTTTCCCTTTCGAGGTCATAGGCAGCACGGCAAACATGTTTCCGATTTTCTTTAAAACCAGTACAGGTCTTTTAAACTCATCTCCTTTTCCGTCTTCTTCAAATCAAAGGTTTACGCCAAGATGAACATACCATATTTCCCTTTCCCTTACATAGAAATCCTGACTAAGGTTGTTGATTCCTTTTTTCAGGCCATTTCGTTTGTCGAAATCCTTCATACCTTATGAATATGTAAAATAAATGCTTATAGTCCCTCTTGATGGATAGTCAAGGTTTTATAACTTTAAAATGCTTTTAAAAACGCTTTAAAACTTTTAAAATCAAATACCCATTTTGTTATAATAGATCATAATCGAATGCCGTCAATATATTGATAGTCTTGATTTTAAAGGCTTAGTGATTAGGCTTTGTAACGTACCAAACATAAACGTTACAATGGCAAAAAAACAAAATGCAGTACCCACGCCAACCCAAGAACAGTTCGCCGCACTAAACGGTGCGTACACCTATTTTAATCGGGTGTTATTCAACAACGAACTGCCGGGATGTATTCTCAATTTTTCGAGATTACAAGGCACACATGGTTTCATGGCTCCTGAACGGTGGAAACGTCAGGAAGAAAAAAGTTTTGGAACGCATGAAATCAGCCTTACCCCAACGACGCTTTACCGCACTCCCCTTCTGATTTTTTCCACCCTGGTACATGAGATGGCGCATCTCTGGCAATGGGAATTCGGAGAACCGTCCAGAAACGGGTATCACAACCGGGAATGGGCGGCGAAAATGCGACAAATCGGCCTAATTCCCTCGCACACTGGTCAACCAGGCGGCAAAGAAACGGGGCAACACATGACCCACTACATCGAGGAAGGTGGCAGGTACGAAAAGGCTTTTCAAAAAATGCCGCAAAAGCACCTACTCCCCTTCACGGCCTTGGATGGCGAAGTAATGAAACGACTCATCGAAGGTGTAGATGCTGCCGGAACAGATGACGAGGAAGAAAAAAAGCGGATTGCCAGACTCAAAAAATTGCGCCCACCAAGTAAAAACAAAACCAAGTACACCTGTCCAGGATGCAAAGCAAGTCTTTGGGGACGACCAGGACTTACGATCATCCACAAGGATTGCGACGCTGAATTCGAGGAGGTACAATGAAAAACAGCCAACCGGGGTATCTTCCTGGGCGGCTTTTTTTTCTCAAAGTAGTATATGACATAAGGTGCATAATTACGGCCAGGTTGGATTCAAAATTGAAAAATCTTCAGACAGGTTATTTTTAATTATATCGTATTTTAAAAATAGTTCTTGTAACTGTTTTAACTCATGTTGATAACCCTCATTTACAGCAATTGTAACAGCTGTTTTGAAGTTCTTCAGACAATTCTTTACATCATTTATTTTAGCATATTTTTCAGAATTGATGCGAAAAAAAATTGCTCTTTGTGGCTGTTGTAATGTACTTATTTCACAATAGTCTTCAAAATCGCCTAAAATAGAATCAGCTTCGCTAATCATATTGCTTTTAACATATAAATCAGCCTCCCTAATAAGGGATAATTTTGCAAAAATTTCATTTTCAGATTCTTGAAGTTTTTTATTGACATCTTTGAAGATTTGTTTAGCTGCGCCCACCAGTCCTATGGCTCCCTCTTTGTGTATTTTGTTTATGAGCGTTACCCCAATTTGGTGATTGACATTCGTCAAATATTTTTCTTTTTTGCTATTTGACATTGGAAGTGACTCTATTAATTTTTGAATTGTAGTAAACTCATTCAATGCTTCATCATAAGATTCCAATTGTCTAAGAATATGCCCTCTTAGATTTAATGATTGTATATGCTTTTCTGGCTCAAACAAGTTGTTAAATATTGCTATGCTTTCATTTACTAAGCACATTGAGTTATTTACTCCTACTGAAACACCAAATTGCATTTGTACTTTTGCATATATCATATAATAATTACCGCATATAAACGGTGCATGTTTGACAATTTTTTTACTATCAACAATTTTATCTAAATTCCTTATGAGTTCTAATGCCTCTTGCATATTACCTTTCTCATACAATTTGTCAGTAATAGATATATGTTCATCTAAATACAGTAATGCGGAATTATCTTGAAGAACTGATTTAATAAGAATCTTACTTGAAGATTTATCTCGTTTGATTTTAAAACGATTAATTAAATCTTCAGCCAGTTGAATAGCTTCATCTAAATAGATATACAACTCCCTTTCAAACAAAATCTCCCCTTTCATTATCCTATTCACAAAATTTCTATTGATGCTTTTTCCGTAAATTTTAGAAAATTTTAAAGCAAAACTACTTTGAGCAGAGTGGTATGAAGAAAGTTCTTTAAGAAGTTCCCTAAGCTGAAAAACCTTGCTTTTGTGTAGATTATCTATAATGTATTTTCGTGTTTAAGGTAACAATAGTCAAATTTTAAGAACAATGTTACCGTAACAAAAGTTTCAAAACCAAAATATTTCACCTTTGCGGCACAAATATTTTTTAACTTTTAAATTCTTTTTTATGAACTCGTTAAGTAAAAAAATGATTGCGTTTAGCGCATTCTTCGCCATTATTCTACTTTTGGCATCTTGCTCCAAGTCAGACAATAGTCTTTCACCGGAGAATCAATCTAATCAAGTAGGGCTAAAAGATTATTACACGACCACTCTAACCGATTTTGAAAAATCAGAAGTCATTCAATTGGTTGAATCAGCCCTTAAAGAAGGGACAAAGGAGGAGAACGATAAGGTTTTTGAGGAACGTTATAACTCTTTAAAACCAAATCAGCTTCGCTTTTTTCATGGTGAAATAATCAGACAAACCGCTTCTGGTGCAAATGAAAATGAGATCAAATCAGCAATTAGTAACTTTGATAAAATTTTAATTAAATCGGAAACAAATTTCAACAAGCCATTAAACAAACTTTCTGGCCAAGAAAAAAAATCCGTATTTGATTCAATAGAGAGTGCAAATATATCTGAAAGGGCTTGTACTCCTGCTGCGTATGGTTCACTCTTGGCATACCAGGTAGGTTTTACAAGTCCATACAATAGTTGCTTATTAGTTTCTCAGGTTACAGCAACAGGGCAAAATGATTGTGATTACGAACTTAAATTTTCGTCTTCTAACCAAACCTATGCGTATGTGAGAGTTACAGGCTCGACTTCATGGTCAAGATCAATGCTGAACTTCTTTTGTTATGGGTGCATTATGGCTCGGCAACCATCTGGAGCGAGTAATGTCTATGTTTTGCTTGGTAAAAATACTTGTACACTTTATTATCCAATTAACACAGCGAGTAATCTAAAAAATGTAATAAAGATAAAGCCTTGATACTTAGTATAAAAGCGCAATGGATCGTTTTTAAATTGTTGTTTCTTATAAAGCCCTCGCATTATTGCGGGGGCTTTATTTTATTAGGAAATCCATTATTCCAAACGACAACACCTCTACTCTTCTTGTTGTGTTTGTATTTGTTTATAATAACTGTTTAAATATTTAGGGTAGATAAACATCGCTACTGCACTGCTCTCTCTCGTCACTAATATAACAAATTGGGTATTAAACATAACAAATTGGGCATTTAACCACCCCTCTATCATAACATATTGGGCAATTCATCATAACAAATCCGGTATTTCATTGACCACCTATTATAACATTTTGGGTATTTAAAACGATGCCTTCATAACAAATTGGGTATTTATTATCTCTTGATTTTTTATTTTTTTAGGATAACATAACACCGTCGGCGGTTTTGTTATTTTACTTTAATTCACTCATAATGGATTGAAACAGACAGATTTCGCTCTTTGAGGAGAGCAATACAGTCATGGAAATAAAGAAGCATAGCAGTCTGGTGCAAATGAATAATGTAACGACTTTACAGCAAAGAAAGGCGATGAACTCGCTCATTTGGATAGCAAAAGACCAACTGAAGCGCAACCCGGAGGCAAGAAGTTTCTCCATTGACTTAGGTATTATCAAAAAACTTTCAGGAATCAACCGCAATGATAACAGTGAACTCAAAGCAGCACTAAAAGCGTTGGTATCACTGGTTATCGAGTATAACATATTGGGCAAAGAGAAATTTGAGTGGTGAGCTTTCCCGTTCCTGGCTTTCGTAAAGATAACAGGGCAGAGGAGGGGCGGTGTATCAGAAGTGCATTTTGAGTTTCCAACCCCTATCCTGGAAGCAATCAAAAGACCTTCGATGTACGTTAAACTGAACTTGTTTATCCGAAGGGGACTGAACAGCAAGCATAGTTTGGCACTGTACGAGGTTCTGAAAGACTACCAGAATATTGGCAGAATCCGCATGGAAATTGACAACTTCAGGAAGTTGGTAGGTGTAGAAGCAGAGCAGTACAAGATTTTCACGATGCTGAAGAAAAGGATCATTGATACCGCAATCCAGGAAATCAACGAGAAAACCGACCTGAAAGTGGTGTATGATCTTGAAAACGAAGGGAGGAAGATCACTGCCATTGTGTTCAGGGTGAGCGGAACAGCACCGTATGAAGTCGTGCAAAAAAACAATGAAGAAATACTCCATAAGCTGAATGCAATGGGTATCAAGGATGCTTTGGCAAAGGAACTTTTAGAAAAGCATGATGAGGATTATATCCTGGCTAATATCAGGGTAGTGGAAGAGGAACTGAAAAACGGAAAGGAAATCCGCAACATTCCAGCCTATTTGATGAAAGCCTTTACCGTTGACTTCAGGCATATCGAAACGGAATTTGAAAAGGCGCAAAAGGGCAAAAAGCAGGAAAAACTACTCGAAATAAAGCAAGCAGAGGAGTGGGAGGTCAAAAAGTCTGAATTGGCAAAACAGTTTGAACACCAGAAAATGGAAGCGGTAGCCGATGTTTTGAATAAACTTAGCGATGAGGAGACGGCACAAATGAAGGCTGAATTCCTGGCGGAATTGAACTGAAATCCGCTTTTCAAAAGAATATTGGAAACAAAGGGATTGGACTCCATGCCGATCCAGGCACAATGGATCAACTTCATTGCAAAAAGACACCTTCCAAAAACGGCTTCTGAATTTGACGAATTTTTGAAGGTTGTAGAGTACGATACAAAGGTGGGTACTTCTTCGGACGAGTAGTGAGACTGTTTAAAAATGAAATTTTTGGCATGGTGAGAAGCGGTGTTTCTCACCGTTTTTTTTATTTCTCCACGCCGAACAATGGCGGAATAACCGTCCGGGCAATAAAAATGATAAGCAGTATCAAAAAACCAAGTACCAGGAAGTATCTTTTCTCGAACAGCGATTTTTCACGGAACAGGGATTCCACTTTTTCGTGAAACTCCTTCTGGAGTGTATCGTACTTTACAAGAGCATCCTTCTTTTCTGCCTTTTCCTCGGAAAGCATGATTCCATACCTGGATAGTTGCTCCTGAAGGTTGATATTGTATTTTTCTAAATCCTCTGTTCTTTGGATAGCTAACTGGTAATCACCTTCAAGTTTATTAAAGCCCTTTTTAAAGTTTTCAACATCTTGAAAGTCTTCATTCTTAGCGGGTTCTTCTACTATCTTTTCAAAAGGTTTTAAACGACTTTGTAAAACATTTGAAAAGCTTTCCAAGTCTATAAAAGTCTTTCAATATTCGCTTTTTGTGCGGATTTTGCCTTCGTATTTGGTAAGGTGGTTGTAAACTGTTTGTAAAGACATTCAAAACTTATGCGATAAGTCTTTGGGGAGAACGTAAGTCATGGTTTAAAACTTTTAAAAGAAAGATTTTACACTTGAAAACCATTCCAATGTATTGAAAACGTCTATTTTTACAAGGGTTTATAGATACGTTTTACAACTTTTAAACAGCTTTAAAAGTGCTTTTAAAAGGTCTTTAATTCAGGTTTATTGTAAAGTTTTTTTCATCTTTTTGGGTCAAAAGTTGTCAAATAACCCTCGCTTGCTCGCTGATTAGAGCATCTTTTCATTCGGCTGCCTGGATTTTTAGTACGTCAATATTATCCAGCCTACGAGCAATTTCTTCATATTGAGCAACTGTTCCCTGGTATTTCTCAAGAACCATTTGGAATTGCAGTTGATATACATGCTTTCGCATGTGTAATTTAACCAATTCTATAATTTGGTCTTTTGTAAGTTTATCTGTATCGAAGGTATCAAAAACCCATTTATAGGCATCGTTCTCTATTTTATCAAGGTCTAATTCAAGGGAGGACGGCTGTTGGTTTTCACCTTCAGAAGGAACGCTGTTATCCATGCTATTCATAGGTACAGGAAAATGTAAATAGTTTCTTATACCCAAGTAGTTTCAAATTGCAATGGTATGAGGTGGTTCAGTTTAGCCGCACAGTTTTCTCCATAAGGAGATTGACTTGTTGATAATATATAGGTTTTGAGGTATGGATTAACACTTGTTCAGAGCGAAAGACGACGGCTGGTTGCCATTGTGCAATGAACCCTTTTGTGTTGTCGCACTCAAAGTTATCCTTCCTTTTGCTTATCCAAGCATTTTTTTTCAAAACGCTCGGGAAAATCATAGTCAATGCCTGAATGTCTGCGTTTTTTGTTGTAATAGACTTCAATATACTCGAAAATCTCTGAATACGCATCTTCAAAATTGGCAAATGCACCATTTTGGAGCATTTCGGCCTTGGTTCGAGAGAAAAAACTTTCGCCCATGGCATTGTCATAATGATTGTCTTTTCGGGTCATGCTTTGTGCAAAATCGTGCGCTTTTAGCAATTGCTGGAAACGGTTCGACGCATATTGGCCGCCACCATCGGTGTGGACAATCATGTTTTTAGGCAATTTCCGGCGGTCAATCGCTTTTTGCAGTGCCTTGGTTGCGAGTTCTGCGGGCATCGTTGCCATCAATTCCCAACCCAAAACGACCCGGGTGAACATATCCTGAAAAGTGGCCAAATACACGAAATCCCCGTTTTGAAGCGGTATGTAGGTGATATCACCCACCAAAACCTCAAATGGACGATTTGCGCCCTTGCGTTTGCCTGTTTCATCCAACAACAAATTCGGACTTCGGCCCATTTGATGGCGGGAATCGGTCGTTTTTGGGACAAAACTTTTAGGCTGTAAAGCCACCAAATTTTGATGTTTCATCAACGAACGCACTTGGTAACGACCCATTTCATGCCCTTTTTCTTGTAATTCGACCACAATTCGACGCGCTCCATACCGTTTACGATGTTCCTCAAAAACCACTTTAACCGCCTCCGCTTTTTTGGATTTTTCCGCTTTCAATACATACGTTGCCGAGCGTTGCCAGGCGTAAAAAGCACTTTTGGACAACTCCAAAACACTACAAAGCAGGTCAATTCCGAACATCGAACGCAACTTCGACACCAACCCATAAATCGCCACTACGTTTTGGGGCTTAAAATGGAGATAACTTTTTTTAAAATGTCCCGTTCCGTTTCCGCTTGACGAAGTTGTTTGCGGAGTTGCTCATTTTCGTTGATAATCAATTGGTTATCAGGCGTTTGCATCGAGGCAGTTTCTGCACGCCAATTGTATAGCAGGTTTTCCCCAATCCCAAGCGTTCGCGCAACCTCGCTCACGCTCCGCCCAGAACTGACCATTTTTAAAGCCTCAGACTTGAAGCCTGCATCGTACTTACGTCGTTTTTTGACCGATTGTTTCTTTTCCATATTTGCACAAAAGTAAAAGAGTTGTTTGTGCGGATTAATTAGACCATCTCAGTATAGCTGTTTTATGGCAGTATGGAAATTCTTTAAAGTTGAAAGCAACTATAAATAGCCAGTTTAAAAAGGTGCTTGTAAAGTTGTAAAACGATTTGTAAAGTTGTAAAAAGGCTTTTAAAAGGTTTAAAAAAAGCAGGAAACCCGTTAGTTTTCTGCTTTTTTTGTAATTTTGCTCCGTGCTATTTAGAAAGCACTTTTTACTTTTTTCTTAGTACAATGGAGGAAAAGATTGTTCGCATTTTGAATTGAGCAGACCTTTCTGGTTTCACTGAGTTACTTCAGTGAGATTTCATCAGGAGGTATGTAGTAGCCTTTACCGACAATGTAGAGCCAACTACGGAGTTCCTGGCGGAACAAGCGAAAGCCTATGCACAACAGTATGACAATCTCACTATTTGATGACGATTCGATCACAAACAGGAGAAAGACTTTGTTGACATTGGCACCTCAACAGCCAGTCTGGAAGAAGCTTACAGGTTGAAATTGCTTTACAACCAACGTGCAATCCGGGACACTCTTGAAGAGAGAGAGATTACCTAACCTTAGATGGAGGGGAGTCTCTCTCCTCCTTTTCCATTACTGGAATGACTCTCCAAATGTGTCCTTTTAACTTTCCAATCATTTCCTGCGGATATACTATCATATCCGTCATTGACAGGAGAACATAGTTTTTCCTCATTAGCAGAGTAATGAAATAAAGCTTCCTAAGCCTACTTTTTCATCTTACAATTTCAAGAGTATTTTATTCTTTCCGTATCTTTGTATTGCGGTTGGAAGTCCGCATTTTTTAGTTCTTTTCAATACTACCATGAAACTTCTTACAAAGGAAATTTTAGCCGACTTTCGCAAAGTTTGAAATCATATGCAAGAGTCAGACCCTAAGATTATCTGCAAATTTTTTCACGCGTCTTCTGTCCGAACACGGTATCCGACTGAATACGATGAGGAAGAGCAGATTTTCTTCGGCTATGTCGTTGGCATCGAAAACGAGCGATGAAGCTTTAGTTTGCATGAATTAGAAAGTTTCAGAGATAGGTTGTGACTTGGAATCGAAAGAGACAGGTTCTTCCGTCCATGCAGATTTTCAGAATTGGTGAGCTTTTAGCTCGCCTTTTCTGAGAATCGAAAAGACTTGACATTTGTAGTAAAGACAATATACTTTGATTGCGTTTATTAAACAAAAATGCAGTTATAGGTATGAACTACTTGTTCCTTCTAAAGTACGTCCTCTTAATTCCAATTTTTTGGAACTTATCAACCATTAAACTGTCCTTTTTTTGGACAAAACATTACAGCTCTCATATTCCAAGTGATATGATAGCAGCGCATGTTATACCAAACAGGTCAAATCAGGGAACGAATGCAGTAAAGTGGATCAAGATATTATTTTTGATTCTTTGCATTTACTTGATATTGGAGGATTTAGGCATATTGCCTTAGTACTTTTTATTTATTTTGGCTACTGCAACAGTAGCCTTTTTTATGAAAATTTATGAAAATATAAACCTACTTGGTGGGTTTCAATTATATAAAATGACAAAAAAAAGATTAATCATCGGCCTAATTTTCACAGCCATAGCATTTGTTGTTGCTGGCATCGTATATTACTTTTCTCTATCAAGAAATAATCTAAATTCAAAACCAACTACTGTCATTTCTACCAGTAAAGACTTACAAGATGGAATATTATTCTATAAATCAAGGCAATATGATAAAGCAGAATTACATCTCCAAAAATGCTTGCTTGATTATCCAGACGATGAAATTGGATATTTAGCTGCTTACTGGACTGCATTAAACAATTACGAAAGATATGGAATTGATTCAATAGAATCACTCAAAGAGAATTTACGATACTCTATGAAGTCAAAATTCAGTAATACTCGAAAGGAATCTTGTATTTTTCTGGGAGAGATTCTAAAGCAGATATATGATTTTGACCAATGCAACTCTTTATATTCAGATTTTCTGAATAATCCCAATCAGGTAGTTTCAGCCAATGATTATTATTATATTTTGTCAAAACAAGTTGAGTTAAACAATAATAAATCTGACTGGTTTTACCTTTCTATGAATTTTGTTGGCGATGAATACCTGAAACTAAACAAAGATAGGATAAATTTGGAAGAACTGGACTCAATTAGCCTTTATCTCTTCCTATCTGAAATTCTAATCTATCAAGACTTGTATGTAAAGGATTCAGAGGAAGGATTTTCACTAAAAAATATTGAAATGGAAGAATTTCCAAACATTTCCTGCTCCAATGAAAATGATTCGATTGGTTATGCAAGAATTTGCAGAAATTTCGGGTTCCTTCTTAGGAAACATTTAGATGATATTGAATCAAAGCCTAAAAGAGATACTTTTTTAAATCACTCGATAGCGCTTTTTAATAAATCAATAAATTATTATTTGGCAATCAAAAAACCATACATAAATATATTTCAACCTGCTGTTGGGTGTGCAATCGCATATAAAATTGCTGACAAGATTGACTCATCAAACTACGTTCTTTCATTAATAGATACCTCAATTTCTACTTTGCACCAACGTGCCAATATTCAATTGTATTATGCCCAGAATTGTTTTGCTGAGAAAAGGTACAATGAAGGGTTAAATATCTTGAAAGATGCAGAGTGTATGCTAACCACTCATGAACCAACTAATATTTATGAAGAAGATGATATTGATGCCGATAAAAAATATCTGTATGAATTATTGTGTGATTACTATTCTGTCCTCAATGATGTTAAAAACTATAATGTATCAAGAGAAAACTTATTAAATGCTTTTTATGAAATAGAAGATACTAAGGAATATCTAAATTATTTTTTGACCAAAGATAATATTGATACTCTAAGAAGCATGATTAACCGAATTGGTAAAGATATTAAAGGATTAGACAACGAAAAAAATAAACCCAATGATTCAATTCTGAGCGAGATAATTGCAATTTTTATCATATTATCAATAATTATATATATTATATACGGGGTTTATTTAGGTCAAATTGCAAAGAATAAATTTGAGAAGAAGTTTCATTTGACTAATGGAAAAATATTGAACATAAAAGACATTATTTATATCACAAAAGAAAAAAACAAAAATTTTTATACATTTATTTTAAAAAATGACATAGAGAAACCAATTGAATATGGGTCACTGGCGGGGCTATTTGATCTAAATCAACCTTTTGATAGAGACCCTCTTCCCACAAGTATCTTTTTAAGGGTTCAAAACTCGTATATTATCAACATGTATGAGGTTGATAGATATATTCAAAACACAGATACTGTTAAGATGAAAAACGGCGATATAGTTTTTATGTCAAGGGAGGACAAAGAAAAATACCTTGAGACAATCAGGGAGTGTACTTCCAATTCTAATACGCTTTCTTTAGTACTCAGAGAGTTTAAAAAAGATATGAAACTTGATTTTGTGATGCTTAAACGTTCTTTTTCACGACTTGTAAAGCCAGCCTCAAAGAACTAAGGATTCAACGATGTAAAATTCTTCTAAATTTCGCTACTTGAAAAAAAGCAGTTCCTAACTTCCTTCAACCAAAACACCACTTCAAACCTTCAAAATACCACTTTTGGCCTTCTTTTACGATTTTTATGGCAAATTATGATTTGCAAATGAAAAAAGAAGTATACTAATATTGTCTCGTGATTGGTGCGTTTGAGTCATATTTAAGTACTCAGAATACGCCATTTCCATCAAATTTTCTGGCCAGAAAATTTACTTTCATTCACCTTCTGGGGGTGAGTTGGAGCGGTGTGCATCAACCGCCCCCAGGTAAATACATTACAAAAAATGAGTAGTAAAAACTGCCAGTTTTGCGGTGAGACCATGCGCGAAAACGCATACCACTGCAACCATTGTAACCACGATCAAAAGAGTGAGACATTCCTGATCTCCAGGTATATTGGACTGTTCATTGTTCGACATTCTGCGCTCGTATTATCAGTGATCGCACCATTAACCGTTTTTTCCTTTTTGGCGAATGCCGCTATTGTATCGGGATATTTAGTGTTTGTTGCCTCTTTCGTTATTGGGGCTGCGATATTTTACAGTTACTTTGGGAAAGTCATTCTTTTCTTAACACCCAACGCACTTATAAGGTATTTAGAATTGAATGTACCTTATTTGTTAGAGCGGGTAGAAGTTTGTCGGCTTAAAGCCATTCGGAATTGGATCATCTTCCCAATTATTTCCGCACTTCTGGTTTGGGGAATATTTAAACTCCCTGCTAACAAGCCTACAAGAGAAGGTTTTAGTCAACATGTAAGTACCTACATCTACCAGAATGCTCAAATCGAGGTGTTGTATAGTTGCCCTATGTTCGATGCATACTCTGTATCAGATTCTAAGGGGGTATTTGGTTTTTACTTGGGCATTGCCCAAAACTATATCGCTGTTATACCACCTGAATACATCAAATTAATAAACTTAAATCCTTAAACGATGAGCAATAACAACAATAATAACAACGACGACAAAGCCGGACTCGGCATTCTTGCATTAGTAGCCATCTGCTACTTCTACAAAACGATTATTGCAGTATTGAAACTACTTTTAGTCATTGGCCTTGTGGCGGCAATCATATACGCCCTCTACATGCTGAATAAGCGCACCCGATTTATCAACAACCTTTTTGATAAGGTGGTAGATCGTGTTTCAAAATCTTCACAACCTTCAACCATCCAGGCTAAAACAGAACAGCCGCAAGAAAATTCAGTAGTAATGCCCGTGCAGGAGCAGCCTGTTACCAATGAGGTTCATACTCAAATCAGTGAACTCAAATCACTGGTGCTGGATATGAAGAGCGAAACCGAGAGGCAGCGCACTGAAAATCAGGTAGCCGTCCAAAATGCTGTTATCCAGGCAGAGAAGGAGAGCAAAGCCGCTGTTCTTACTGATATTTTCGGCGCAACTAATAACGTCTCAATCAATGAAAGGTATTCCCGTTCTGATGAATTTGAACGCCAACGCTATTTTGAAGGGCTGAGGAAAAAACAGGAGGAACTTGAAATTCGTGAACTCAAACATGCAACTGCTGAACAACTTTTCAAGCAAGATGTAAAAATCCAGGAGGTCAAATTTGAGACACAACTGGAGGTGGGGAAAGTACGTCAGGAAATGAATGCCGGATTTCTTGTACTTCAAAAAGCAATCATGGATGTAGATAACAAGGTAATGACTTTGACCGTGTACATGGGAGAGAAGTTCAACCAGTTGGAAATCGCCTTTTTCAAAGAGATCGCCTCGGTAAAAGAAGACCTCTACAAATTTAAAGCGGATGTTTCCAATCAGTTCGCCGATGTTCGGCTTCAATTTGGCCAGGAGGTTCTAAGGCTCGATCAGCAACAGGTTCGCATTGTTGAGCGGGTTGGTTCACTCCATAATACCGTACAACTGTTCGGCACTGAAATGATTCGCTTGCGAAACGAGTTTGACAGGGGACAGATTCGAGCAGAGGAGTTGCTGTCAAAGGCAAGTCTTTCTTACGAAAAGCAGCAGTTGGCCATTCAAGCCGTCTCCAAAGATGTGGGTATGGGCTTGCAACAAATGTCGCTTTACAAGCAAGAGTTTGCCAATGAAGTCGGTAGTTCAACACTCAAACTGGAACAGATCAGTACGGATCAGTACTACGCGCTGAAAGATATTGCCTACGAACGTATGGGCGTAACGGCACTAAGAAACGAGTACGACCAACGCGTTCAATTAGAGCAGGGCAAAATGAATATCTTGATCGCCGAACAACGCCGGATTGAGGAGCGAATCCAGGAGAAAATTTCACGCGGACAGGAGACAATGGAGTTGAAACACCAATTGCACATGAGTCGTGAAAATCTTACTTATTCTTCAAACCGTAATAACCTGCTTCAGCAAGAGGCGGCGGTTATTCGTCGTCAAACCCGATAAATAATCCAGTCATGCAGTTCTTTAGTAAAATTATCCGACCGGAAGAGGTGGAAGCCCTTTTCTCTTTGGAGAAGGATGGGGATGATATTCCTATTGGGAAACTCGTTGATATTGAGCCTAATTTGCTCAAAAAGTTCATGGCTATATGGAGTCAGCGGCTCGATAAAATCATTCAACTGGATTTAGATGTAAATGGGCGTTCAACGGATATTACTCATAACCTTTTATCTGTTCGGGGATTCTCATACGATGAATATGTGGCCTTATTTAATTCGCATATCGTACCGGAAGAGTTTCCCTACTATCCTGTTTTCAACCAGGTAAATAGGCAGAAGGGTGGTATTAATACCGAAAAGCAAAGGCTGGACTTTACCTTGCATTATGAGCTTTCAGACGAGGACTACCATAGGATATTGAAGGATCAGGGCTACGCCCAAGCCGTGAATTACTTTATCCAGGAAGTAATAAAACCAACGGCTTCAATGCCACTGAGTAAACTGTTTATGCACTTGTATTGTGTTGCGCCAACAGGGGAGGGCAAGTCTGTGCTGCTTGAAACGCTTCTACATAGCTTGCAAAGCCAATATGAAGGGCTGAGTTTGGTGGTGATTGATCCGCATGGAAGTTTAGCCGAAAACGCCAAGCGTTTTTGCCTGAACATCAATTCTGAGCGAGTCATTTATATTGATCCATTTCTAAGAGAAGGGTATGCGCCGACCTTTAACCCCTTTGCTATTTCTGACAGGTCAATGATGAACGTCAACTTCACAGCGGAACAGATTATCAAGGCAATGGAAGAAGTGCTGGATAAAGATGGAGGGGAGCTTTCTGAAAACATGGTCAACATGTTGGAAAAAGCCATCTACTTCTTGCTGCAAAGAACAGGTTCAACATTCAATGACTTGTTGGACTTATTGGGAGGCGACGAAACCCTTTTCAGAGAGGCCAAACGCTTTGATGCTATTTTTGACGACTACTACCTGAAGCCGGGAAATAAGACCCGCGAAGCCTTGTTCAATCGGACGAGCAGGGTGCTTAATTCTCCAGCCCTCAGTAATCTGTTAGGAGGTCAAAGCACTTTTGATCTGGAAGCCGCAATGAATAGTGGCAAAGTCGTCATTTTCAATCTTGCAAAATTGGGAGAGATGAGTCAAATTGCCTTTGGCAAATTCATTGTAGCGAGCATCAAAAGCATTGTCAGGAAGCGGAAAAAGAACGGCGGGACGCACACGGTTTGTATTATTGACGAAGCGCAAAACTTTGCCACCGGGAGCATGGAATATATCCTGGCTCAACTTCGAGGTTTCGGACTGCACCTTGTTCTGGCCAACCAGTATCCTGAGCAGTTTGGCACACAGTTAAAAGCGGTATTAGAAAATACAGCCGTAAAAATTGCAGGTGGAGGAGACGACAATATCGAAAGCATCAAAGAGATCGTCAAACTCAAAAATGAAGCATCGTTAGGGCAGTATGAGTTTTTGCTGAAGGTGCGGCACAAAGGTTTGGTCAAATTCAAATCTCCAAGTTTCCTGCTCGATATGCCTGACCAGTATTACATGACAAAGCAGGAAGAGCAGGACTTTGACAATTATCAGGTAGCCCACTTCTACAAACGCTTGGGTGGAGAAGAGCAACCGCAGACCGTTTCTGAAGCCACTACACTCCCCGTTCCATCTGCGCCGGGTGTAATCAAACCTCCTTTCTCACTAACTATTCCTGAAGCATGATAACCAGATTTTCGCCGAAACAGATCAGCATACTGACGGCACTCGCACGGTATAAATTTTTGACGTATTCACAGATGATGCAGTTGGGAATTGACCAGCACCGCTCCAATCTGAGCCTTCTGCTAAAAGACCTACGGGAGAGCAAATTCCAGATGGTGAAGAAAATACCGCACGGTATGGGAGAGGAAGTGAAGCACTACTTAAACGAAAAAGCGATCCCGGTTTTGAAGGAGTTGTCCGGTTTGGAGGAACAGGAAATCCACTGCCCACGAGGAACGATCCTGACCCACACCCAGGATCAGGCACACCGTACGAGCATCATTGATTTTCACATTACCCTGGATTTAGCCTGCCAAAAGGCGGGTGTTGCACTGCTCTTTTGTGACCGTTATTTTGATACGGTCGGGAACAATCGGGTTGAAAAAAATCTCAAATCCAAAACCGCATTTGAGGTGACTGGCAGCAGTTCCATCAAACCTGATGTTACTTTCATGTTGCAAAGTACGTTACAAAAGGAGCTGTTCTTGGTGGAGTTGGAGAACGGTAGGGACTCCAAAAAGTCCATCGAAAAGTGCATCCGGCACGGCGAAGCGATGCTGACAGGAGCGGTAAACAAACGCTACGATTTCCAAAGCGGCTACCGGATACTGTGGATATTTGAACACGAAGGGGCGATGGAAGCAGTAATAAAAGACTTGCATTCCCGGCCACTTTTTGAGCCACTTGCTGAATACTTTCTTTTCAAACCCCTTTCCAAAATCGGGGAGGACATTTTTCTTTCCTGGCGCAATGTCGCCGGGAAAGAGAGAAAGATGTTTTATTGAAGATTAGTTGAAAAGAGAAACCTTTCCTAACTCATTGATTATCAATAATTTTCAAATTAATCGGAGTTATGGGCAGGTTTATAGCCAAAATTAGTCGGAATGGAGGTGGCTTTGCGAGATTATTTTGTGGCAGGAACGAAAAAAAGGGCGTAATTTTGATCCCGAAAGGTCAAAGTTACGCCCTTGTAGTTGTGGCTTTTTTCTGTAACTTCTACACTATATCTACACCGAAATAAAAGCGAGCTATACAATTACTGTATAACTCGCTGTAAATCAAGTCGGGATGACAGGATTCGAACCTGCGACCACACGCCCCCCAGACGTGTACTCTACCGGGCTGAGCTACATCCCGTAGCAAATTGGGCCGCAAAGATACGCTGGTAATTTATTTCTCGCAAATAATTGCAAAATAAATTTTTCAAACCGCTTTCACCGGGAAAATAATACTTTTGCCACCCGTTTTGTCACCGCCCCCCCAACGCAGTGAACAGCAGAAAAACAATTTAACATGCCTCTGTTTCGCGTTAGCGCATTGATCCTTTTGGCCGTATTTGTTCCCGTGGCATTGCCCGCGCAGGAGGAATATGATTTTATTAAATTTACCACCAGCGAAGGATTACCCAGCAATTTTATCGGGCACGTGTACGCCGACTCCGATGGTTTTGTGTGGGTGAGTACGGCGCGGGGACTGGCGCGGTTTAATGGTCAGCGATTTGTTCCCGTGAATGAATTATCCCACGGTATCCAACTGCCTACTTCGACAACGCGGATGATGGTTAAAGACCAAAAGGGTAAATTATGGCTGCAATACGGTCGTAAAGGTGTGTTCGCCCTGGATTTGGCCCAACAACGCCTCGAACAGTACGAAGACGATTTTTTTAACATCGAATTGCCGCAATTGCCCGGATTACACCTCGATAAAAAGGGGAATGTCTGGGCTTTAGCGAAAAATGGCCTGGCTTGTCACCGTCCGGGCAACAATAAGTTTGAATGGTTTGCCGTACCACCGCACCTCCGAAAATCCGATTTTCCCACTTTTACGTTTTGTCCCGCCGCCGATGATAATCTTTGGGTAATGGCGGGTGATTCCATCTTACAGTTTAACGTTGATACTTACGCCTGGACTTTTCACAGTGAAGTACCCGGCGATGGTGAATACCCGTACCTGACCCTTGATCCGGATGGTTCTTTGTGGATTAATCGCTGGTACCAAAAGCGGGGTGGATTGATTCATTATGACCCCAAACAGAAGCGCGTATTGGGCTTCTTTAGCGAAAATAACCACCCTGACTCACTGCCCAGCACAGATTTTCAGGATGTTTACGCCGAAAACCAACGGGTTTGGCTGGCGACCAACGACGAGGGACTGGTGTGCTACGACAAAAAAACGCGCACTTTTCGCCGCTTTCAGCCCGATGAACAAGAACCCCGGAGTTTTAGCGAAATGCAGGCTCAATCCGTTACCCGCGATATTTTTGGCAATTTGTGGGTGGGTACTTCGCGGTTTTTGAACCTGGCGGCGGCCAATCCCAATTTCGTTACCCATCTCGGCACGAATAAAGGACTGGTGTCGCGCAATGCCTCCACGGCGACCCGGGTTGCACCCGACAAAATAGTGTTGGGCACCACTTCGGGGTTGAGCATTTACGACTGCAAACTGCATACTTTCCGAAACGTACACTTGCCGTTGTTTAATAAAAATGCCTACAACGACGGGATTTTGAGCGTTGCGCCTGGCGATGCAACGAGTTTTTGGGTCAGTACCTGGTCGTCGGTGTGTCGGCTGGACCTGAACACCGGGGCGATTTTGGAATATTTTGTGATGAATATTAACGCGGGAGAGGACCACCCGGCGGCATTGAAGTTTTTTGAATTGGGGCCAGCCGGTCGAATTTGCCGGGATGGACAAGGGAACCTGTGGCTGGCGGCCCGGCAAAGAATGGTGAAACTAACCCGAAAACCCAATAATACCGTTGAATTTGTCGTCATTGAGCCGCCGTACCGCCCCGATGGCCGACACGACGACGAAGCCGTTTCGTTTTTGCCTGTGGGCGACCGCCTGCTATACGTGGGTACGCACGATGGCCTGGTGCGTTACGATGTGATCAGCGGTGATTTGCAGTTATTGCCCATTCAATTCCCCGGGATAGAAGGCCAAGCGCGTGTCATGGAATTGGCTTTGTCCAAAGACGGTACCCTTTTGGCCACCGTTAAACAACGCTTGTTCCGAATTGATCCCCAACACCCCGACCGACCGGCGGTGCCTTTACCCATTCCGTTTTCCAATTTTTTTCCCACGGGCCTGATCGAAGACCAATCGGGGATCATTTGGATGAGTGGTGAAATGGGGCTGTTGCGTTACGATGCCACCAACCAAAGCAGCATTTTATTTGACCCAAAATTCCACCTTGACAATAACTTTTTTGTCACCCGGCACTTCGATATTGCGGAGGATGTCAATGGCCATTTGTATTTTTCGGGCAGTTCGGGGGTGTCCGTTATTCGTCCGGAGGCCATTGTGGCGGGTGGTTTGCCTAACGTAAAAATTGAATCCCTGCGCGTTAATGGCCAAATAATCGAGATGGATGCTGATATTTACCGGCTGCCCGAAATTCGGTTGGCGCACGACCAGAACAACCTGTTGTTTGGTTTTGCGGTGTTTAATTCGTCCATTCCGGCGTTGAATCGTTTTTCATATCGGTTAGAAGGTGTATCGGAAACGTGGGTGGAACTAAACCATCAAAGTTCCTTGAATTTGGTCAATTTGGCACCCGGAACCTACACTTTGCACCTGCGCGGGAGCAACAGCGACGGTTTGTGGGCGGAGGCCGAGATTCCCCTACGCATTGTCATTCGTTCGCCGTGGTGGTCTACCCGGTGGGCTTGGCTGACCTACGCGGTGCTGATAGCGTTGGCGGTTTGGCGTTTGTACCACATTCGGATGCGGCGTTTTGTATTGGAGCAAAATTTGGCGGAAGAAAGCCGCGAGCGTGAACGTTTGGCGGCTTTGGACACGTTTAAATCGCGATTTTTTACCAATATCTCCCACGAGTTTCGTACCCCGTTGACTGTGATTTTGGGTTTGGCCGAACGCTGGACGACCGCGCCGGGCAAATGGGTGGAAACCGAAGTGCGGCATAGTTTGGGCCTGATTCAGCGCAGCGGCGAAAACCTGTTGCGCCTCATTGTGGAAATTATGGATTTGGCCCGTTTGGAAAATAACGCGCTGCAATTGAGTTATTTGCAGGGGGATGTTTTGGCTTATTTTAACTATATCAGCGAAAGTTTGCAATCGTTGGCGGCGGTGCGGCACATTGCGCTTCGGGTAGAGAGCCTGGAAGATACCATTGTGATGGATTACGACCCGGAGCGTTTGTTACAAATTGTGCACAATCTGTTGTCCAATGCCATCAAATTTACGCCCGCTGGGGGGAATGTGGTGTTGTTGGCCCAAATTTTACCCCAAACCAACGGTGTTGCCCTGTTACAAATTGCCGTGAGCGATACTGGAGCGGGCATTCCGGAAGGGCAACTGACGGGTATTTTTGACCGCTTTTTTCAGGCCGAAAACCAGCATTATTCTTCCACCGGCGGCACGGGCGTGGGGCTTTCGCTCACGCGTGAACTGGTGCGTACCATGGGCGGCGACATTGCGGTGCGCAGTACCTTGGGCCAAGGCACGACGTTTACGGTGCAATTGCCCATCACCAACCAGGCACCCTTTGGCAATGTATCGCCGGATGTGCCCCAACTGGCCGCTGCTGGCCCTGTCCAATCAGATATTCCGGTTGTTGATGAATCGTTGCCCCAACTTTTGCTAATTGAAGATAACCCCGATGTCATGGCGTATTTGGTGACTTGTTTGCAATCGGCTTATCGGCTGGAGTTGGCGTACAACGGACGCGAAGGCTACGAAAAAGCCCTGCAACTGGTTCCCGACCTCATCGTCAGCGACGTGATGATGCCCGAAATGAATGGTTTGGAGGTGTGCGACCGGCTAAAAAACGACGAACGGACCAGCCATATTCCGGTGGTATTGCTCACCGCCAAAGCCGACGTGAGCAGCCGGATTGCGGGTTTGCGGCGCGGTGCCGATGTGTATTTGTCCAAGCCATTTCACGAAGAAGAACTTCAGGTGGTATTGCAAAATTTGTTGGAACAACGCCGCAAATTACAGGAGCGTTTTGGGGCGTTTGCGCCCGCACCAACGACGGCCACCGCCCCCGGAATAGTAGCGCCCGAAGCCAGCGTCGATTTGAAAATTGAAAATGAATTTTTGCAAAAAATTTGGCAACACGTCGGACAATCGCTCGAAGACACTGATTTCGACGGACCTCGTTTGGCCAAATTAATGTTGCTGAGTGAAGTGCAGTTGTACCGAAAAATCAAAGCACTTACGGGCAAATCAACCGCCGTGTATATTCGGAGCATTCGCCTGCACGCGGCCCTTGATTTGTTGCGTACGACCAGCCTGACCGTATCCGAAATTGCCTACCGGGTGGGATTTGAAGATCCCAATTATTTTTCGCGCACCTTTTCGCAGGAGTTTGGCGCAGCGCCGAGTGAAATGCGCAAATAATTGATTATCAATTATTTTTTTTGAAAAAATCTTTACAATGAAAAAATAGTCCAGCCTTTTGAAAGAATAGTGCAGGCCCGTCCGCGTCGTTTGCGGGCACATTTGTCCCGACAGTAAATCATCTCCAGGGGGTGGGTAATTTACGTTTCGGGACATACCCAATAGCGCTCAATCGGGCCATGTCTCTGGTAGAAAACCCACCCACTTTGGAGTGATGCACTGGTAAAATTATTCACTAAACATTTTTATCGGAGATGAATCATTACACGCACCAACGGGGCTTTGCACAATTATCAAAATGGCCCTTGCTCTTTCTTCTTTTCTTTTTTTACATCGTAAACGCACAAGCCAATCCGCCTCTTCGAGTATGGAACGGGAGCGTTAGTAGTAACTGGAACGTGGCGGCCAACTGGACACCCGCTATTGTTCCCACTTCCGCCGATTCGGTGGTGATAAAATCCTTGTTCCCCGCCGACCCCTTTGATGTGGTTATTCCGAGTGGGGTGGCTGCCCAAGCGCGTTGCATCAATCATGATGGTTTTTTTATTAATTTTACCATCGAAAGCGGTGCTACCCTGGAGTTAGCCGCTCCTATTAATGTTGTCACTTTTATAGCCGACGGGCCGACCTATAATTACGGTACGGTAAACGTAAAAAGTGGCTTTACAGGGTTGAAAATATTGAATAATTTTTACAACTACGGAACGATTAACCTGGGGACTATGACCTCCGCTTTTTCTTTTAAAGAAGAAGGGTTGCATGTAGATGGCTCCCTGGCTGATCTTTTCAACTACGCGAACGGTACCATCAATGTTTTTTGGCCCGGCAACAATGGTATTCTTATTACTGATTTTGACAACAAGGTAACTAACTTCGGAACGATCAATATTGAACGCTCGGGCTTAAACCCGGCTATCGCCGCTACCGGCGACGGCATTGACGTGCAGGATGGCGTTTTTACCAATGAAACGACGGGCAAAGTGTACATTAAACGCAGTGGTGCCAATGGGTTTAATACCCAAGTCACGGGCGAAACCATTAACAAAGGTTACATCGAAATTATTGAACCGGGGCAATCTTTCTCATTAATTGAACGCGAAGGCATAGTGAATGAATCAAAATTCACCAACACCGAAACGGGGCACCTCAAAATTGATCTTACTACCAATTCGGCTTTGTACAATAAAGGAGGGGTCTTTGAAAATTCCGGCAAAATTGAGATTGGTACGTTACTGGTTCAATCCATCGGAAATATTGGGCTGGTAAATTCTTCCTTTACGGGCTTGTCCAAATTTACCAATAAACCCGGTGGCAATATTGTGATCAAAAACACGGACTCGATTGGGGTTTTTCTGGGCGGAATTGGAACAACCACGGTTTTTGAAAACCAGGCGGGGGCGTCCATTAGCATTGACCGGTCTGGTAAAGATGGGTTTTACGTGTACGCTAACGCGGCTTTTGAAAACCGGGGAACGGTGGACATCGGAATGACAAGCCCGTGCGGGCGTTATGGATACGTCAATATTGGCCAAACGCTTAACCAATCTTCGGGCGTAATTAATCTTAAAAACAGCACGAGTCAGTCCATTGTAAACGAAAGATTAGTCGGCATTGATTTTGTTTTTTCATTTATTAACACCGGACAAGTCAACATTGACAACCTGTACAACGCAGGCGGAGCGGCCATTGAAAACAAATCTGGTGCTACATTCAAGAACCAAGGATGCGATGCATTGTTAAAAATTAACTCGAACCACAACATTCAAAATGCCAGTGATTTTACAAATACCGGCACTTTGGTTGAAAAAGCGAGCGGAAATAGTTCCATTTCCCAAAATGACGGCTTGATTCAAAACCTCAACGGCGGTACGTTTTTGGCCAATACCAATTCTGGTGCGGTGGTCGCCATTGATGCCCCCATCTGGCGGGGTTGCGCGAATACCGACTGGTCGAACGCCGCTAACTGGCACCTGAAGGCGGTACCCACGGCGACCCAAACCCCGGTGGTTGTAAAAGCGGCTAACAACCCGGTTATTGCGGCGGGTACTACCGTTGTTGCACAGTCCGTGATCGTTCTGTCGCAGGGTAATTTGACCGTGGCTTCGGGCGCAACGTTGAATTTATCGGGCGCAACCGCAAATCGCTTAGACAACCAAGGCACGGTAACCAACCAAGGCACCATTTTGGTACAGGCAACCAATGGTGTGAATACAGGGATCAAAAATTCGGGTACCGTCACTAACGCGGCTTGCGCGGTGATGCGCGTATCGGCCAAGGTGGAAAATACCGGTACATTGACCAACGCCGGGTTGCTTTCCATGGCTACCGTTAGCCTGCACAGCAATACCGGTACGGCGGTCAACAACGGCCTAGTGGAATACCTCATTAACAGTTTTATTCCCAATCTTACCAATAACGATTTGATTATTCGCGGGGTAGCGGGGTCTTGCACTCTCCTGAATGCTCTTGAAATTGGGGGGAGTAATAGTTTTACCGCCGCAACAACCTGGTACAAAGATGCCAATTTGACCATTCCGACGGGCACTTATAATCAGGCGAGCAATACATTTACAAGTACCAATTTGGCGCAGGGCCTCAATACCTTGTATTTTACCGTCACCAACAATCAACTAAATTGCCCGCAGTTGGTATCGTGGACGGTGAATTTTAACGACGCTATTCCACCATCCATTACGTGTCCGGCGAATACCACCGTGGCCTTGGGTGCCAACTGTATGGCCCCGTTGGGCAGTTATGCCTTAACGAGCAAATCGGACAACTGCGCGGTGAACGTTACGGAAACCCAAAGTCCGGCGGCCAGCACGGTATTAAATGGCCACAACGCGACGCAAACGGTGGTATTAACGGCCAATGACGGTAATGGCAATACCGCCACCTGCCAATTCACGGTGACGGCAAAAGACATTACCGTCCCGACGATTACTTGTCCCGCGAACACCACGGTGTCGGTAGTGGCATTTTGTACGGCAAATCTTGGCAGTTATGCCTTATTGACCAAATCCGATAACTGCGCGGCGAATATTACAGAAACCCAAAGTCCGGCGGCGAGTACGGCGTTAATCGGCCACAACACAACCCAAACGGTGGTTTTGACCGCCAACGACGGCAATGGCAACACGGCGACCTGCCAATTTACGGTAACGGCGAAAGACATTATTGCCCCGTCGATCTTTTGTCCCAGTAATACCACTGTGGCCTTAGGTGCCAACTGCACGACCTCATTGGGTGCTTATGCTTTGCAGGGTAAAGCGGATAACTGTGGGCTGGGCGCGGTGGAAATACAAAGCCCGGTCCCTGGCACGGTAATCAGCGGCCACAACACTACCCAAACGGTGACGCTTTCGACCAGCGATGTTAACGGTAATACATCCTCTTGTCAATTTTCAGTAACGGCCAGAGACATTACGGCTCCAGCAATCACTTGTCCGGCGAATACGACGGTAGCGGTGGGCGCGAATTGCGCGGCGAACCTGGGTGCTTATGCCTTATTGAGCAAATCGGATAACTGCGCGGCGAACGTTACAGAAACGCAAAGTCCGGCGGCGAGTACGGTGTTAAACGGCCATAACGCGACGCAAACGGTGGTGTTAACGGCCAATGACGGTAACGGCAACACGTCCACTTGCCAATTTACCATCACGGCGAAAGACATTACGGCTCCCGCGATTACTTGTCCGGCGAATACGACAGTAGCGGTGGGCGCGAATTGCGCGGCGAACCTGGGCAATTATGCCTTATTGAGCAAAT
>JAAFJN010000046.1 GCA_013298845.1 Chitinophagales bacterium | reverse complement strand
GTTTTGTGGCTGCATTAGGGGTGGTTGTTTCGTATCCTTTTGCTTCGTTAGCCGATCCGGCATCGCTGCAACTCTTCAACGAAGACCCACTTGAATATTTTTCAAGTTTTGTTAGTCTGGCATTATTGGGTACTGTATTAATGTGGATTTTGCGCAGCGTGTACCGTTGGGCCGAGATGTCCGCTTATTTTTTTGAAGTAAAAGGCTGGCAAGCAATGGAAGCAAGTCGCCAACTCATTGGGGCTAATTTCTTTTGGTTTATGGTGTTCGACCTGTCTTTTTTTATAGGTGTCATTGTTACCTTATTTGTGGTCGTTTTACTGGTTTCCCTTTTGGGTATTTTAGGCTCAATACTGGCGTTTTTTGCGGCATTTTTTTTGATGTGTTTCCTCATTCCATTGTACCTTAATTTTCATTACGCCGCTTTTTCGGACCGCGTTGATTTGGTAGAAACCGAAGATGATGCCGCGCAGGTGGATTCCATTATTGATCATTTTATGCCGGAATAAACGTTTGTTGGAAATTTTTTGCGCTGGTTAAAAAATCTCCAACCTGCTGTAATGAAGAATTGCTAATTTTGCCCGGCATGACAAGAAGAGTACTAGAAACAGAACAAAAAGCGCTGGAAATTAACCTGGACGAACCCATTTACGGTGCATTTGCCGAAATTGGGGCGGGACAGGAAGTAGCGCGTTATTTTTTTCACGTTGGCGCGGCGGCGGGGACCATCGCCAAATCCATGAGCGCTTACGATAAAACCGTATCCGACGATATTTACGGCCCCGAACAAATCGGAAAGGGCCGTTACGTGTGCGAAAGTCGTTTGTACAAAATGCTCGATCACGAGTATCACCTAATGGAGCATCGCTTGCGCAACGAACGACCCGGGCACACTTTTTTTGCGTTTGCTGATACAGTAGCGGCCATTAATTACACAAAAACGATAAAAGGAGACGGCTGGCTGGGCTTGCGCTTCCAACTTCGCCCCGATACTCCTCCCAACGATTTGGTGGTGCACGTGCGTTTACTCGACCAGGACAACCGCCTGCAACAGCAAGCCATTGGCATTCTGGGGGTCAACATGGTGTATGCTTGTTATCGTTATTTTAATGACCCCGAAACCCTGGTGACCAGCCTGCTCGATAACCTGCGCGGCCGCGCTTCTATTGATATGGTGCGCCTCAATGGCCCCGATTTCCCCGATATGGACAATCGTTTGGTGTGCCTTTGGATGGTCAAAAACGGCTTGTCGCCCGTGGCTATTTTTGGCCCCGATGGCAACAGTTTACACGCGGGAGAATTTTTGTACCGGCACTCCATTCTGGTAGCGCGGGGCAGTTACCGTCCGCCCACGTTGGTGCAGCAGGATATGATCCGTCATGCTTACGATCAGTTTTTGGCGGAGCCGGAAATTGACCGCTCCAAAGCCTATTTTTTGACCGAAATGACCCTGGAAAACCTGAAAAATGGCACCGATACCGTGGATGAAAAGGACTTTATTGACCGCTCCACCTTGCTTTGTGCGTTGGGGCAAACGGTCATTATTTCCGATTGTGTAGAGCATAAAAAACTCATCAAATATTTTTCGGATTACAAAGTGCCCCGGATCGGTATGGTCATGGGCGCGCGCAAACTGGAGATTATTGTGCGCGAAACCAGCGAAAAACACGCCGACAATTTATTGGCGGCGTTTGGAGAATTGTTTCCGCGCAACGTACGGTTTTACATATTTCCGGCCCAGCACGAAAAAAGCGGCGAAATTATCACCGCCCGTAAAGTGAATGTACCTTACGCTATTCACAGTTTGTTCGATTATTTATTGGAAAACAACAATATCGTGGACATAAAAGAGTATGATCCCGGCGTACTCAATATTTACCATAAATCCGTTCTTAAAGATATTCAGGAAGGCCGCACGGGTTGGCAAAACCTGGTTCCTCCCCAAGTCGCCGACATGATTCAGGAATTGGGGCTGTTTAAAAACCCTCCTCTTTCCTGAATTCGGCCAGCATCCGCTGGATAACTTCTTTGTTGTTTTTAAAAATTTTTGCGCCTCGGGTAGCCGTGACAATGCTGCACGGCACCTGTTTGGCAATCTCGCGTTGGGTTAAGCCGCGGTCGCAGGCGTCAAAAATGCGCCAACGTTCCATAATTTTGTTGCGTTCACTTTCGGTAAACGTAAGGTCGAGCAGTTGGTCTAATTCCTGGGCAGAAGTAACGGATGTAAATAAGCGATAGAGCATAGAAATAGAACTGTGTTGGTGTAATTCGTTGTTAAACAGGGCGTTTTATGCCTGGAAACGGTGTAAATCCAGTTTCATCGCTAAACCAATCATTAAGGTAAAACCAATGAGCGACGAACCGCCGTAACTCACAAAGGGCAGCGGAATCCCGATAATTGGAAACAAACCCATTGTCATGCCAATATTCACGATAAAGTGCACAAACAATACCCCGGTTACGCAGTAAATATACAACCTCGAAAAAGCACTTCGTTGTCGCTCGGCCATGACCGTCAGCCGGAGCAATAACCAGGCAAACAAAGCGATTACCGCAAATGTACCAGCAAAACCGTGTTCTTCGCCTACGGTGCAAAAAATAAAATCGGTGCTTTGTTCGGGTACAAAACGTAAACGCGTCATATTGCCCTCAAATAAACCTTTACCCGCCAATCCGCCGGAACCAATGGCCATTTTGGAGTGCAAAAGATTGTACGCGGCTCCCCGGGTGTCGGTAATTTCCCAAGGCCGGAGCCAGATTTTTATCCTTACCTGCTGGTGAGGGGCCAAAATTTTATAACAGGCAAAATTGGCCGTAAATACCAATACAGCAGACAAGCCCAATAACAAGGCCCAAAACTGCAATTGTGATTGTATCATGTTGTTTTTGCGCAAATAATTGGGCAAAAACGCGGCAATAAACAACAGTAACGGCGGTACCAGTACCCAATAATCTACGTTGGCCGGAAGTACGCCGGGCGTGCCATCGGAGGTAGATAAGAGCCATTGTAGCAACGGCTGCCAATACCATACTATCGGGATCAACAGTGCCCAGATCCCCCACCAAATATTTTTTCTTTCTTTGAAACGATTAATCAACGCCGCCGAAACCAACAACAACAAATGCGCTACCACGTACGGCGGATCAAAAATGAGGCCCAAAATAACCAAGGCGGCCGTGCCAAAACCCAAAATATACCAACTTGCCGATAATCCTTCGCGGTACAGCACCAGCATAAAGGAAAAAAATACCAACGCCGAACCGGTGTCCTTTTGTAACAAGATAATCAAAATGGGTAGCAACATGATCCCAAATGCCGTCAATCGGCTTTTCCAGATTTTCATGTTGGCACTGGTACTGCTCAAATACGCCGACATGGCCAAACAAGTGCCAAATTTGGCAAATTCACCCGGCTGCAACGAAAAACCACCCAATTGATACCAGGCGTGTGCACCATTGATTTCACGCCCCAGAAATATGGTGCCTAACATAAGCACCATCGAAGCAAGGTATAAAATAAAGGAAAAAGTGCGCCACAATACCCAATCAATCATCATAATGACGAACAAAAGAGCCAGGCAAAAAACAATAAAAAACAATTGCTTGCCCTGACTGGTACTGAGCGAAATAAAGGAATAAGGATCTGCCGGGTCGCGATTTACGGCGTAAATCATCACCCACCCACAAGTGACCAGTGCAATGTACAAACTGAGCAATTGACGGTCAATATCTTTTACATTAATGCTGGTGGCGGCGTTATTCCGGTTCGAACTCATTGCTTACTTAAAAAGTCGCGGGGGTGAATATTATTGTCTTGGGCCGGATACGCACTGGGATAAAAATCCTTTAGAATCAGCATAAGGCCCAAGGCTTCGGTGCGGGTCCGGCAGGCACCTACCCTCAATTTATAGTAGGGTTTATCGTTGAGCCAATCCACGTAATACCCGGGGAATTCGGCGGCAACGCGCAATTTGGCGGACTCGGCTTCCTGGCGGTCGGTAGTGGAAAGCACCTGCACCCGCCAGCCGTTGATTTTGGCGTTTTTAAAATTATTGGAACTCCAGGCGCGCATCATAGACCCAATTTTAGGGCCTTCGTTAATTTGAATTTCTTGTGCAACGAGGGTTTGTGCCCAAAACGACAGCAATAAAATGGACAAAATGGAGCGAAACATAACCTGAGTGAGTCTGAGCAAAAAGATACGGTATTGGGAAATACCGCGATATTAATTCAAAAGGTCCAATGCCGCCGAGGTCCCAATGCGGTCAGCACCGGCCTGAATCAGGGCTATTGCCTGCGCTTTGGTGCGTACCCCGCCCGATGCTTTGATTTTAAAGGACGGGTCGGCTACTTTTTTGAGTAATTTTACCATATCGGGAGTAGCGTCAAAACCGTGGTAACCAGTACCGGTTTTGAGAAATTTCACCCTTGACTTGAGGGCAAATTCGGAGATGCGTTTGATGTCTTCTTCCGACAGCATACCCATTTCCAAAATCAATTTCATCGAACGGCCGCGCATATTGGTGGCCAGTGCCATACCTTCAATGTCATTTTCGACGTGGTTCCAGTTGTTGCTTTTCAGCGCGGCGAGGTTGAGCATACCGTCAATTTCATCGGCTCCTTCATCCACGGCGCGTTTAATTTCTTCCGTTTTGGCGGCCAATGCAGAATAACCCATGGGGAACCCAACCACCGTCACTACCTTGGTTTTGGAGTACTCTCCCACCAGTTTTTTGGCTTCTCTCACAAATAAAGGGGGAATACAAACACCGCCCAGGCCTTTTTCTATCGCAATTTCACACAAGTTACGAACATCGGTAATAGTTGTGTTCGGTTTCAATAATGTGTATTCCAAATATTGTTCAATGTTTTCCACTAGGATATTCTTCAATTTTATTTGAGGGGCAAAGGTAACACTTCATATTCACAAATAAAAAGGCCAGCGTAATTTCAAACGTTAAAATTCCACTCCTTACCCTAATATTAGTATTTGAACCTCAAATTGTTAGCGATATGCGCCCCGTTTTTAGCGCCCCGATATTTGCTGCAAAAACCATTCCCGTTCTTGTTCCTGAATGGGATTGGTTTCCATAACGGCTTTCCGAAATTTTTCCACCTGCGATGCCGAATAAGGATTCAGGTGCAGCAGTTTTTTCATCAGCATAATAATGTTTTTGAACACGTTTTTGTGGGTTTGGGTCAATACTTCTTTACGTTGCAAAAACGACCGCATGGATTCAATCAGGGACTCCAGCGCGTCGTACTCGCCGGTTTTGTAATAAATTTTGAGCAGCATGTTTTTGGCTACTACGTTCAATATCATATCATCGTATTCAAATTCCCGCAGCAAGGTTTGGGCTTTATCGTAATCGCCTTTTTCGTAATAAAGCCGCGAAAGGTTAAACTGTACGGTACTGTGCCGGTGTTTATCTTCGAGGCGATTGCTGAATTTGGCGATGAACTCTTCGGCCCAGCCAAAGTTTTTGGTTTTAATGGCCGAATACACTGAGTTGGTAAAGATAATTTTGGAAACGGTGTCTTTTTCATCCACGAGGGTTTCCAGTTCAAACCCCTTTTTATAAATGTCAAATGCTTTTTGGAAATAAATTTCTTGCCCTACGTTGATACGCCCCACACAATAGTTAATGGATAATAAGTATAGTTCCCTCAGTTCGGCTTTAGGGAACAAAGACCCGTTTTCGCGCAACAATCGCCATAAATTTTCAAAATGCGAAGGTTCGGTGCGGTCGGTACTGGCTTTGTAGCCATAGTAATACACGGCTACACTCACCTCGTTCAGCATACTGCTTCCGGCCACCATTTCGAGCATGGGTTCGAGCATTCCAATTTTGTACGTCGCTTTTTTGTTGATGGCCTGATGCGATATCATGCGGCAGGCAATGCGCAATTTATTCGCCACAAAAGCCATGTCCAACTCGTCCGATACTTCCTGTAAATTAAGGTCACTGGTTGGTTTATAGGTGGCTGTATAAGAATATTGCTCTTGTTCCAAGTTAAACTTGTCAAAGTGGTACTCGCTGTTGCGCAGGGGTGAATCGGCGAGTTTGCGTTTGCCGGTTTCAACGGCTTGCCGGAATGGCTTATCGAGGTGCCGGCGTCGATATATACTAATTAAAGACAAAACCGGTTTTACGTCTTCTTTTTTGTATTCCTTAAATACCAGATAATCTTCGATGGATTTTAACAAAAAAAACATGACCTGGCGCAAAAAAGCATCGTCGAAAGGTTCTTTGGGGAAAATACCTTTCCAAATTGTTTCTTTGTCCGTTACTGTTTTGTTTTTGACCAAATACTCAAAGAGTTCTACCGCATCCTCACGGTGGTTGTGGGCCGGAGACTTGAGCCACTTGTTTAATTCCCGAATTTCTTTGTCATTCAGCGACTGAATTACTTCGTAGAGAACACTTTTTTGCATGATCTGCTTTTTTTTATTCGGTGCAAAAATATTTCTTTTCAACAAAATTAGGTAAATTAGCCCAACTTTTTAACAAAGAATTACGTCATTGTAGGCGTAAAGTTTTTATTTTTTACAAAAAAAGCGCAGTTTTGCTTTTGAAAAACCCCATTTACTGCTTAATAAATTTTTCAACAAATGCTAAATTTTGCCTTTTATCGCCCCGGTATTGCGCCGCACTTTTGTATCGTCAAAGAAAACTCATTTATCCCTTATCTCATGTCAAAGTATATTTTTACAATCGCTTTATTGATCGCTGCCCAATCGTTGTTTGGACAGGGTTGGGAGCGTATTTACACCGGCGGTGGAAATGACGAGGCGTACGACGTGGAAATCACGCCCGACGGTGGGTATATTTTGGCTGGTTTTTACGGCGGATCCAACGTAAACCTCGTTAAAGTGGACGTTGATGGCTTTTTGCAGTGGAGCAAATTTGGCATGGTCCAAGGCCCCGCTCAAGCATTAGCCCTCGAAATTGCCCCCGATTCCAGTTATTACGTGGCCGGTTGGCGCGGTAATGATGATAATCGCAATGGTTTGTTGTTCAAAACCAATTTTAACGGCGACGTATTGTGGTCCAAACAGTTGGGGGTTCCCGGCGAAGATGTTTTTAACGATCTTGTGCTGCTTCCCAACGGAAATGTTGTTTTGGCGGGCAGTAGTACCCAAACCAAACAAATGCGCGTGGTGCTGACCGACGCCAACGGGAACGAAATTTGGTCGCAATTATTTGGACTTACCGATTTAAGTTACGAAGAAAGAGGCTACGATGTGGTGCTGGCCGACAACGGTGATATTGTGATCTCCGGGGTACGCCGCAAAACATCCAGTGAAGAAGACATATACGTAGTACGCCTCACTCCCGACGGCAATTTGGTCTGGGAACAGGTGTATTCTATCAGTGCCACCGCAATGGAGCAAGGCTATGGCTTGTGCAAAGCCTCTGACGGTGATTTTGTTATCGCCGGTTCGTTGTTGCCCGGCGTTGCCCCCGATGTTCGCCGTGGTTTTGTGATGAAAATCAGCGAAACGGGCGACCCCATTCCAGAGTGGTACAAAACTTATCCCCAAAAAGTTGAACAACTCAACGATGTTGAAACCGACGGCGGCACTGGTTTTTTGATCACGGGCCGTACCCCCGAACTTGCCGGTGTAAAAAACGACTTGTTTATTGCGCGTTTGGACCAGAACGGTGATATCATTTGGGAAAACGGTGCTTCCAAGTCCGGTCTTACGGAAGGTTACGCCGTGAGTGTGGCATCTAACGGTGGTTTTGTGGCCGTTGGTTACGCTGCTACTACTTCCAGTCCATTTTCCCCTCATTACGCCTACATGGTGCGCACCGACGCCAACGGTAAAATCTTTACCAACTACCTGGAAGGTACTGTTTTTAACGACGGCAACGACGATTGCGCCCTGCAAGGTGGAGAGCCATCCCTTAATAACTGGTTACTTCGTATTTCCAGTCCCGATTTTACCCGTTATACCACCACCGACAATACCGGTCGTTATTTTATTATGGTGGATACCGGCGATTACGAAATTAAAGTATTTCCGCCCAATAATTACTGGGCAACGTGCAACAATGGCCCCTTGGCGGTCTCTGTTAACACTTTCTACGATACCCTGACCGCCAACATTGGCATTACGAAGGAGCAAACGTGCCCTTACAACGAAGTGGATATTCAAACCCCCATTTTGCGCCGTTGTGCCAACAATACCTACACGGTTCGTTATTGCAATTCGGGTACCGTTGCTTCCCAAAATACCACGGTAACGGTGACTAAATCACCCGATTTGGCCATTGTATCGGCTTCAGTGCCGTATTTTGTGCAAGGCGACTCCCTTATTTTTAACGTGGGAGCACTTACGCCCGGCAACTGCGGCAGTTTTGAAATTGTGGCGTTTTTGGATTGTAACGTGGACCTCAGTTCGGCCCATTGTATGCGGGCGCACATCACGCCGGATACATTTTGCGGAACGGGAACGGGTTGGGATCGCGCCATTATTCAGGCCAATGCCGATTGCGTGGATGGTAATGTACGGTTGTCCGTAAAGAATACCGGAACCGGAGGCACCGCCAATCAATTAGAATATGTTATTGTTGAGGATATTATTGTGTTGTTTGCTCCGCCATCCGGCGAAACCATCTCCGGTCTGATTGATTCATTGGGGATAAATGAAGATACGCTCGTCTATGAAAGACCAGCAAATGGCAGAACTTATCGCATCATTGCCGAGCAAACCGACGGGTACCCAGGAATGAGTGTGCCAACGGCTGCGGTGGAAGGATGCCAAACGGATACTACACCAATTGTTACTACGGGTTTCTATACCATGTTCCCTGAAGATGATGCCGAGCCATTTGTGGCGGCCGATTGTCAGGAGGCGTACGAAGCCAACTTTAATCCAGATTTTCTTAAAAGAGGCCATCCCAAGGGTTATAAAGAACCACATTACATCAAGCCGGAAACCGAAATTGATTATTTAATCCATTTCCAAAACACCGGCAGTGATACCGTTCACCAGGTTATCGTCAGGGACACATTGTCGCCCTGGCTTGATCCCGCCTCCCTGAGGCCGGGCACCGCGAGCCACGCTTACACTTACACGGTGTATGGTGACGGTATCGTTCAGTTCAATTTGTTGAACATTAATCTGACACCATCAGGTAGCAGCAATAGCGAAGGTTATGTCAAGTTCCGCGTTTCCCAAAAGCCGGAATTGCCTTGCGAAACCCAGATTTTCAATCGCGCTGCTATCTGGTACGACTTTAACGCTCCCGTTTTTACCAACGAGACTTTTCATACGGTTTGCGACTCTTTCGTAGAAGTCGCGGTAGCAACAAAAAATATTCACTTCCCCGGCGCGGACATAAAGGTGTTCCCCAACCCTTTTGTTGAAAGCACAACCTTCGAAGTGACAGGCGTTCCGGCCAATGACTTTTATCTTGAAGTTTATGATGCCCAAGGACGCGCTGTTTTTAATCAGTATTCTAATCATTCCACATTCCGATTGTCCAGAAACCAATTGCCAACCGGATTTTTATACTACCGACTTGCCGCCGACGGCAAGCCGGTAGCATCCGGGGTGCTTTTGGTGCGTTAATTTGCTTTTAATCCACCGGCATACGGCCCCTTCCCATGGACGTTATCTTCAACAATTCATTTAATCCCATGCACGAATCCATACTCATTGACTGATTGCTTTTTTTTAATCCGAAACCAACAACTGATTGTTTGATCAAAAGTCCTCTCTCCACTTCTGAGAGTGGCCATCCCACACCGATCACAACACCTCCTTGACTTTGAAAAACACAATTACCGATTTAATACACCACCCGGTCCCAACCGGGTGGTTTTTTTGTTGGTAGACAAAAAAAAGCCCGACGGGACAAATCCCGTCGGGCCACTTAGCCTATTCGTTTTTTCGCTTGTTCTGCGAACTACATTTTTACAAAACGCGCCGATAAACCATTGTTTCCGTGTACGAAATACATACCGGGTTGTAATGCGCTCACCCACACATCAAGAACATCAGAAGACGCGTTGAGTACACCGGTGAATACCACCCGGCCCTGTACATCAACGATGTTCAGTACCAAATCCGATTTCACCGGGCGATCGGTGGATACGCGCAACCAATCGGTGGTGAGGGTGGGTGTTACCTGCCAACCTTCTGCGATGGTAAGATCAGGAGCGGATACCAAACCCGTGGCGTTTACAAATACGGCATTTTCCGTGTAAGTAAGGGTGTAACCGGGCGGCATCTCGGTATTGCTGAAAGTACCGTTGATGGTACCGGCCGTTTCAATGATTTTAATGGCTCCGGCGGGCGCCGCGCCGTTGGGTACCAGTACGCGCAAGGTGCCTTTAAGTTCAAGATCTCCGTTAATGAAAAAGAAATCGTGCGCTCCGTTGGCTTCGCTTTCAATTTCCACGTCAATACCCGCTCCGGTTTCAAAATCACTGTTGATGTCGAGTCGGCCGGGCGAACAACCGGGTGCTACGGTTCCGTTGTTGATGTATCCCGCGTTAAAGGTGTACGACCCTTGACCCTTGAATGTACCGTTGGGTGCATTGGTAAAAGGCACGTTAAAAATGATTTGTATCGGTTGGTTACCACAAATAGCCAAAGTTCCGTCATTGCCAAAGGGCGAAAAGCCGTCAATAATCACATCTTCTGCGGACGCTACCTGCCAGGTTCCTTTATTTACAAAAAAGCCCGTGTTAATTTCGATAATACCGCCGCTCAGGGTGACTTCACCGTTGTTGGTAAACGGCGAAGAAATAATGGGGCGTTGTTCCAGAGTCTCCCGAATGCTGGCTGTTGCTTCTTCATCAATGCGCAGCGGTACGTCGAAAGTGCCGCCTTGCCAGTCCAGTGCATTGAGGATTTTTACGCTACCGCTGCCTTCTACAGTCGAATTTTGCATCAACAGCGGCGTAGTGGGTTGAAATGCCGTGGTAAGGCGCAACAAGGAACGGTTAAACGTATAATTTGCGTTGGGCGGCAGTACAATGCGGGATTCCAATTTGCTGTCTTCAAACAAAAAATTAGGAATATTGCTAAAAATAGAACCTGCTTCAAAACGAATATCGTAGGCTATACGCCCGTACAATCGTTCAAACCCACTGGTTTCGGCGCCGTTGATAAATTGCGCCAATACGGAAGCGTACACTTCCAACTGACTGCCACTTTGACCCAGCAAACGGTCTTTTTGCACCAACGGTCCGGCCCACCGCAAGGTATCAACTGCGCCCACGTTGATTTCATTTTCGTTCGTCAGACCGCAGCTATAGGCTTCCAACACGCCACCACCGGCGGGGTAGTTGTAGTTGAAAATGCCATTGTTCACAAAGTTATCGGCCGTTGTACTCATGCTGCTGCCGTACATGATGGCTTTTGCGGCCGAAACACTAAACGTGCCGTTGTTCACAATGCCGGGTTCGCCCACTTGCATATTGCCGCTTTCGGTCCAGTTAAGGGTCCCGTTGTTCAACAACGACCGTACCTGTGCGTTTTTCATCTCCACAGCCGCCGTTGCCGTAATTTCCGTCAGGTTATTGCTGAACGTGGCGTTGCTCCAGCGCGCCTCCGTGGTGTTGAAGGTGACGGTGTACGGACCGTCAAAACTACCTCCAATTTCCACCGGACCGCTAAAGGACTGGTTGTTTTCTAAAACTACCTGTGCATTGATGCGATACCGGACAGCGGGTGGCAACACCAAACCCAACTGAACCGGACCGGCGTCGAAATCAAAGTATTTGATGGTGTTGATATTAGCACCGGGGCGAATGTTCAATTCGGTTAAATACTTGGTCCGCAGCGTATCCACGTTGAGACTGGAATTGGCCTCCAATTTGTTGCCGGTGCTGAAATAATAGCCCGACAATTCGACGGTACTGCCCGCCGGGCCGCTGATGCTACTTTTATTGAGCAAAGCGAGCAGACCAAGCCGGGTAGGCCCCAGCAGTTCGATGGTGCCTTCGTTGACCAGGCGCTTGTTCAGTGACAACGTTGTAACGGCGGCATTTACCCGAATAATACCCACGTTTTCGATGGGGCTGTTTTGAAATAGTTCTTCGTTGACCAAACTGGCGTTGCTGCTAATGTTCCAGGTGCCTTCGTTGCGAATATCGCTGTAGGCACTAATCTCACCCGCCTGCCAGTTAAACGTGCCTTTGTTGAGCAGCCGACCGAGGTCCACGAGTTTGGTGGGGCTGTTTAAGTTCAGCACGGCACCGGGATTAATGGTAATTTGGCCGCCCAGGTGGCCTTTGCCGTGCGTTAGGGTGCCATTAATCACCATACGGGTAGCCGACAAAAACTCAATGTCGGTTTCCATCGTGCCGTTAATGATGAGATCCGCGTAGATGTTAATACCCGCGTACGGAGAACTGAAGTTTTGGTTGTTAAGGGTAGCGGTGGCATTTTGCCCAATCACTATATTACAACCAATAACCGGGCTAAATTTGCTCAATAACCGGTTGGTAATGGTTAATGTGTGGGTAGTAGTGCCGTCAATGGAGCCACTGATTTGTGAAAGATTTTCGATAATCAGGGTATTCACCGTAACATCAATATCCAAAATGAGGGTGCTTCCGCCCGAAATATTGACAATGACGGTATCACCCGCCCCCGGCACCCCTACGGGCAGCCAATATGCGCTATTGGACCAGTTGCCAAAGGTGGAATTAAACTGATAAGTGGTGGCTTTGGCCTGAAAAACGTTCAATACCATAAAGGCAATGAACCAAAGTGTAAAAAAGCGTTTTGTGTACATAACTGTTAGTGTTTGTTTTATAAATACTGCATTGCTGAACTAAAAAAGCCCAATGGAGCAGTTCCATCAGGCTTTTATTTTTTTTCCGAAATTAGACGTTGGATTACGCTAGCCGCTGAATATCGCGAATAAGGATACTATTGCGGTTGAAATAAATAAGATTGGATTTGCGCAAATCATTCAAAACTGATGTTACAGTCTGGCGGCTCGTTCCAGTTAAATTTGCGATTTCCTGTTGCGTTAATTGATGTTTTACCAGAGTTTCATAACCTACTTTGCGGCCTTCGCGGCCCGCTGAATCGAGCAAAAACTCGATAATACGTTCGCGGGCATCTTTCAAAACCAAGGAAGCGAGGCGCTCTTCTACTCTTGCAAGGCGCTGATTGAGGTGTTGCAAACAAGAAAACATCAGTTGTGGGTTAGATTGCATCATTTGACGGAAATCGGCCATGCGTACAGCGAGTATTTCCACTTCTTCGCCCATTGCCTGGGCAAAATCACCGCGTTTGGTTTCACCGGCCAAAGCCATATCGCCAAACGGTTGCTCGGGTTGAAGAATCTCTTTGATGACCTCGCGACCATCCATCGAAAAAGTACCAATTTTGATTTTACCTTTCAGCAAAAAATACAGGTACTCCGATTTTTCATCCGGCATATAGATGAAGTGGAAACGATTGATTTTTTTGAATTGGGTAGCATTTGCCAATTGCTCGATTTCGGAAGGTTGCAGAGGGGCAAGGATCGGCATCCGACTAAGCAGTTGAATTTTGTTTGAATTTTCCATAACCCTTGTGATAAGTAGTAGTTCGTGAATAAAATTTGGATTAGAGCCGCTTTTGATGATACAAACATCGGACGAAGCGAGTTCCTGGAAAAGTACATAAACGCCAATTTGTCACTAAAAAAATAGGCTGATATTTTTCACAAAAAATTAGTAATCAATTTTTTATGAAAAAAATATCAGCCTAAAATACGCTAAAAATTGCGATTTTTGATGCGCCTTTTATTCCTAATTATTCGATAATAATTCTGATTCCACCCGAATGAGAGGTGAATTCGGGAGCATACATGGATTGAAGCGAAGCAATGCCAAACGACATATTGCCTTTGTGCGAAGCCACCAACGGATATTCCAGCACAAATGTCCCCCGCGGTAGATAGTCCATAAAGAAATGGGTGGCCAAATCTTTGGTGCTTTCGTAATACCCCAGACCACCCTGGTATTTGTACGAACTGATCACATTAGTGGGTTCGCAACCCGCCGGACGCATGTCTTTGAGGTGTACAAACTCCATGGCGCGGTCGCAGCGAATTTCCACGCGCACTTTAAGTTTATCACCCACCTTTATTTTATCGCCATCTTTCAGCGGAACCAGCACGGGGCCGGTATCCGAATTGCGTTCGAGGAAAATACCGCGCTCCAGTGTGAGGCCGGTTTTTTTGAACGTGGTAATTTTGTCCAAATCTTCAAAATACTGGCGATAAGCGGCGCCCCAAACGATATTGGGATTGGGGTTTTTAACGGACACCTCGTTCCACGAATTTTTGATGTCGCTACCCATCCATTCTTGTTTAAAATAACCGCTGCCGGCTTCTACTTCTTTGGGGTTAATTTTTTGGTTGCCCAACGAAATGGATACGGGTTTGGTTTCGGCGAGCCAGTTATCGCCCGTTAGCAGCAACGCATAAATGGCTTCGGCGGTGGCTTTGGTGCTTTCCCAACGGTTGGTTTGTTTGTTTTTTAACAACCAGATGCGAAGGTTATCCACGGCGGTTCGGTTATTGGCCACCTCGTTAAACACTTCCACCATGATGGCTTGCGTCTCGATGGGCAATTGATACCAGTACATGCCCCAGTTGTTGGGCCAATACATGCCCATTTCCTCTTTAATGGTGGCGCGTTCTTCCAGCGATTTGACAATTTGTTGGGCAACGGCCTTATCTCCAATGCGATGCGATACCAATGCAAGTAATCCCTGTTCGTGTAAACTTTTACTTGTCCAGAATTTCCCGATCTGTTTTTTGTAATAAGAAAACGCTTGAGATTCTTGTACGACCGGGTAAAAGGAGCGGAGGTAGAGGTATTGAATCTCCAAACCGCCGAGGTGGTCATCGTCCCATTTGGCAGTACCTTTGGCCACTTGTTTTTCCAGTTCGGCGTACGCTCTTTCGGCCTGTTTATCGCAGTAGTCAAGCCCTTTTTCCAACATCACCATCGCGTCGGGGTCTTCCATCGGTTTAAAGGCATTTAAGCGGTCGAGGTGCGCCAACCCACACATAATGTGTTGGGTGATGTACCAACTGGTGTTTGCGCCCGGAAACCAGGGGAATCCGCCGTCATTTTGTTGTCGCTCGCCGAGTTTTTTCAAAATGGAGACTTTTTCGTTGGCCATACGGTTCATGTCGAACAACAGCGCAATGTTTTGTTTTTGCTGCGTTTCGTTTTGCGCATCCATGACCCAGGGTGTTTCTTCCAGAAGCGCGTTTTTGAGTTCCTGATTTTTGCTCAGGTTCGACGCCATTGCCGGCGTGCCTTTCCAACGCTCATACACGCGCCGGATGGCGGGCATTTTTTCGGTAACGGAACTGGCTAAGGTATTGGCGTAAAAACGACTGAACAGTTGTTCGCTGCATTCGTGGGGGTATTCCATGATGTACGGCAGCGACTGCACCGCGTACCAGACCGGATTTGACGTAAATTCGAGGGTGTAACGGTGGTTGGTCCGCGACCCGGAAGCGGGTAAAGGGCCAAACTGAAACACTTTATCCTGGTTGCCGCGTACCGCCATGGGCAGGGTTTCGGTCACCAATTGGCGGTTGGTCACCACGGGCAGGCTGTTTTCCTCGCCGTCGCGACCTGTTTTGCTGTCGGCAAAAATCCGCCAGGTGACGGCACCCACAAAATCGGCGGGGATGGTGATTTTCCAACGCACTCCGGCGGATTGTTTGCCGGGAACGTTGAAATTCACCACGGGCTGAACAAGGCCCAACTCTTTTTCTAAAGGTTTCATGGTGGCAGCGTCCATCAGCGCGAGGCTGGCGGTACCGGTGGCCGGGTTTTCGGTGAGGTTGCTCACTTTAGCCGCAAATTCCATTTCGTCACCGGCGCGCAGGAAACGCGGGGCGTTGGCGGTAATCATCAGGTCTTTTTGGGTGACGACTGTTTTTTGGGCCACGGCGTATTTCAGGTCCGTGGTGTGGGCCAACACCTGCAATTTCCAGCGGGTAAGGGCTTCGTTCATCGTAAACTTGAGGAGCACGTCGCCGTTGGCATCGGTGCGGAGTTCGGGGTAGAAGAAGACCGTTTCCTGCAAATTACGCCGAATTTGCGCCGGATAAGGCGATTGTTCGGCGGGTGCGGGCGGAGCCGGAGGCGCACTCATGTCGTTGCGCACTACCTCCAGTTTTTCTTCGGCATCCTCCATTCTGGCCCGACCATTACCACCTGCTCCTTCCGGCATACTTTTTTTCTGGATTTCCATGCCCGGTGCGGCACTGCGCATCATGGGCGCGGAGGCGGCATAAGCAATATAGTATTGGTTGAGATACCGCAATTCGGGGTACATACGCTCCTCAACGGAAGGTCCATTCCAGCGGTAGCGGTGGTAAAGGTAATTGCGACCGGTAACGCCGTCGGTGCCGTTGGGGAATGGTGCATTAAACCAAGCCTGCGAATAGGGCGAAAAGGACCAGTTAAACGGTAAATATTGGTCCAACGACGCGTCGTACATGGCGGCCAATACTTCAGCGGCGGCCTTTTCCTTGCCCGGCCCACTGATGCGTAAACGCCATTCTTCTTTACTGCCCGGCTGCAATTTATCCCGGAATGTCTCAAATTTTACGTCGAGTTCCTTGTTGGAATACGGCACATTAATATTATAGGTACCCACGTAGGAGCGGTTTCCGTGAATGCCAATCCAGGATACCGACATGCCGCCCCGGTCGTCTTCGGTGATGCCAAAGGTTTTGGTGGCAGTACCGGTGACGGTATTCCACGATACCACATCTGCTTGGTGCTGGCGTTGTAAAAATACCAAAGCGTTGAAATCTTTAATGGCACTACCCAAAGACATTTGGAGATTTTGGCCCGGCTGATACACTTTTTCTTCGACCAAACCGGCGGGTTCTACAAAATCAAGGGCGGATTTGCGAATCTCCACCACTTTTTCGCTGCGGATAACGGCCCCTTGCGCGTCGCGGGCTTCCATCGTGATTTTGTAGTAGCCCGGCGTGGGTTGTTGGGCCATTAAATCCACTTTGTTGGACACTTGGGTGTCAAAACTGTACGTCAGGGGCGAACCCACGGGTTTCCAGTTTTTTTCCAAATGCTCGCCATTCCACGCCACATCGGGGAAAAGTTGGCGGAACGTTTTTTCGTCAATGGTGGTAATATCCGGCTCGGTGAACAGGCGTCTTTTGAAAAAACGCTGCGGCGCGTCTAATTTTTGCAGGCGAATGGTACCCTTGGCGTTTACTTTTTGGTCGGCTAAATTATTGGCCAATATTTCGGTGGTTTTGAGCGAGTCCAAAATCGTGACTTTCTCCAAATTATTATTGAGCACAAAAGCATCTTTACCCACGCGTACGCTGGTCATGGACGAGCGGGTTTCGCCGGTATTATCGGTGACATCGGCACTGATTTCGTATTCAAACGCCGGTGGATATTTGTCTTCGGGTTCGGCGTTGGGGATCGCCTTAAACCGCACTTCAAATTTGCCCTCGGCGTTGGTAACGGCCGTGCCCATCGCTACTTCCTGACCGTAATCGTCAAACCAGCCACCGCCGCAGCGATACCACCACGACGGGGTCCAGGTACGGCGAAACACGCGCCAGTTGACGGTTGCGCCATCGGTGGGGTTACCGGCGTAATTCGTGGCCGCGCCTTTAACGGTCACTTCGTCGTTGAGGCGATAACTGCCTTCGGGTGCTTCAAAACTGACTTCAAATTTGGGGCGTTTGTATTCTTCCACCTGGAAATAATTGGTGCCATAGGCCCCATCAATGCCGGAAAGAGTAAAACTGCCGGTCAAACCACCCGTGGGCAAAGTAAATGCGCCATTGAAGGTGCCAAATTGGTTGGCTGTTAACGTAACGCGTTCGCGCTCCTGGTCATTGGCATCGCGCAGCACGACCGTCACCGATGTTTTGGGCTGAATGGAGGGCCGACCTTTTTCATCGCGTCGCAATACAATACCTTTAAAATATACCAATTGGCCGGGGCGATACAAGGTGCGGTCGGTAAAAAACTCCACGTAGTTTTGCGCCGGGGAATCGTCTTCATAATAATTGTACACGCTGCCGCTGTCAAAAGTGTCTTTGCCCATGGTGTACACCAGCGACAAGTTACGTTTGTCGTTGCCCTCAATGGTGATCTTTCCGTCCTTATTGGTTACGTACGTTTGTACCGTTTTTTGGGCCATAAAATTATTCTCCCAATATTCCTGAATCAGCGCTGCCTGAACGCCGGGCATGGCCTGTCCGGTTTGTCGGTTCACCAACCAAAATTCAGTGCTGGCCTCGGTGAGGTGGCGGACACCAATGCTGGCCATGTTGGTACAGGTAAACATGGCAAAATCGCTAACATCATCAAAGGACGCTGGTACTTTTTTATCCGAAATAAAAATGGCGTAACGGCCCACGGGTAAAGCCGGTAAAGCCAGTTCGGTGGTGTGTTCGAGGTAATCTTCGGGGTCTTTTACGTTAAAAACCGACGAAGCCACGGCGGGGCGGGCAAATAATTTTTGCAAATAGTCTTCGTCCGAACGGCGCGTGCTCGCGGTGCGGTTGCGGTCTTTTACGGCCACGATTTTCCAGGAACCGGAAGCGACATTTTTGTAAATAACACTGAGCAGGTTAGGTTGTTCCGGCACCAAATGTTCTTCACTTTGTACGTTTAACGACGGCTTTTTCAGGCCGTTGAGCAAGATGTTGCATTGTTTCGCCCCGTAGGAATTGGGGTACGCGGCAATGGCTTTTTGGCAAATGGCGACGGCTTTTTTACTGGCTGCGCTGTTTTGTTCCGGGGTAGGAGACGTTTTTTCGTTTCCTACGTGCATGGCCTGCGCGTACATGATTTCGGTACTGCCTTCGCTGCTTTTCCAACGGTCGAGGGCCTGCTCCAGCGCTTGGGCGTACAGTTGGTTGCGGTCGTTGCGGTTGGAGTTTTGGAGGGCAAATTGCAGCCGTTGCAGGGTAAGGGTGAGCAAAGCGCCGTTATTGCCGTTTTTGAGGTGTGCACTGGTCAATTGTTGGAACAATTGCAGCGTGCGCCATTTGCCGGAATTAAGGTCTTTGGATTCAAAAACCGCGCTGGCAAAGGCTTCGGGTTGGGCAAATGCCGCTGTCTGATCCAGCACAAATGCGTACACCGGCTCGTTCAGGTAACTGCGTTCGTTGCGGAGGTAATCAATGGCTTTTTGCGATAAAACGTCGAGCAGGGTAGGGCGGAGTTGTTTTTGGTCTAAGGTGTCCCGGCGGCCTTTACTGATTAATTCGGGGTAATTTTGAACGGGCGAATTGGCTAAAAGTGCGGATTCCTGCACGGAACCGAGGTAAAGGGTCACAATTTTTTGCTCCAATTGCGCCGCCGACCAGGTACTCATGTCGCCACCTTCGCCGTCGGGAATGGGCGTGCGTTGCGACAGATTCCAGCCATTGTTGCTCAGATAGTCGGCGTATTTGTGCGCGAGTACACTTTGGAGGATGGATTTGGCGGGTTGTTGCGACGTTTTCTCTTCCGTTTCGAGGATGACAAAGGCTTTTTTCCAGCCATCTTCTTCGGTATCCTGAATGATATTAGCCTGGTGAATGACGGCTTTCAGGGTTTGTTCGGTATTGTTTTCCGAACGGGCGCGGGTGAGAATGGATTCCACTTTTTCCAACGCGCTTTTGGGCAATTGCTGCGCGAGCAGGGAATCCACTATTTTCCACTCGGCGGGATAATCTCCGGTCATGGTACTAATGTTTTGGGTTTTGTTTTTGTTAAAAAGGGAACAAGCGGTGAGTAGTAAGGCAAGAATAGTAACCCACGTGGTGCTTTTGGTTAGAATATGCATATGATAATGTATTGTTGGATATTTTTAAAAAAGGTTTATTTGGGCGTCGCATCCGGTGTTGTGGTACAAACGGGCGCATGGATGCAAAATTACGCTTGAATACACACCCCGACGAGAAAAATGCGGAGCCGGTTGGTGGCAGCAGCCATAATTTCTACGTTCACAATGAAAAATATCGGTTAATTTTGCAACGGCGGCAAAGTTAATGTCTTTGATACTCAGTCTATTAACTCCTCCTATTCCAAATACGTGTACACACAAACTTTTTGAACCGATGTTGTTGTTTCGACTGCTTTTTTTTCTGTTGATTACCCCCGTTATTGCCGGGGCACAAACCCCCGCTTACATCAAAAAAATTGATTCCTTGCTGGATAAAACATCCAATTGCCCTTTTAATGGTATTATCATGATCACAAAAGGCACGGATATCGAATATTCCAAAATGGCGGGATTTGCCGATCCCAACGCCCAAACACCACTCGTTTTGCAACACCAATACGTGGTGGGTTCCCTGAGCAAACAGTTTACGGCCGTTTTGGTCCTCCGCGAATTTGACGCAGGTCGTTTGGAACTTCAGGTGCCCATTCGCAAATATCTGCCCGAACTTACCCGAACCTGGGCGGATACCGTTACCGTTCACCACCTGTTGACGCATACGCACGGTATTGTGGCGGTGGATCAACCAACCTTGTTTAAGCCTGGTTCACAATACGATTATTCGCAAATTGGTTATCATTTACTCGCTCGTATTGTAGAACGCACTTCCGGGAAATCGTTTGCTGCATCGTCGCGTTTGTTGTTCAAAGAATGCAATATGCAGGACACTTACCACCCGGATATTACCAAATACACGCGGCTGCTAAAAGGGTACACCCGCAAAAATGGCGGAAAAGCGGAAGAAGACAAGGCTGCCCTCGAAAATTACCCCGCTGCCGGTAGTTTTATTTCCACCGCCGGTGATTTGGTGCGTTGGAACCAACACCTGCACGGGGGCAAACTCCTGAAACCTGCAACCTACACCCTCATGTGTACCCCTCAAAAAAATGCCGTGCGCCAACATCCTGTTTTTGGAAAAACGGAATACGGTTACGGTTTAACGGTGAGCACCTACGACAAACATCTGCAATTTGGGCAAACGGGTTTTTCGCCCGGTTTCGCCTCCCTCAATTTTTATTACCCGGCTACTCAGACTTCCGTTGTGGTGTTAAGTAACGTTTTGTGCAATCCCGAAGACCTAAAAAAAGTGTTTTATTACCACGTTTTAGTGGCCGACATGGTGCGTAAAACTTTTTAAACGGCTAAAAATAATCCCGCAATTTATCCATAATAAACGCCGGGGCCGGAACTACCTTTTTGGCCTTGGCATCAAAAAAACAGAGGCGTACCCGGCCCGCTGCGCACAGTTTTTTGTTCGGATTCAGAATATCCGTGTGAAAAATAATGTGGTTGTCTGGTAAACGCCGGATTTCGGTGTGGATCGTGAGCAAATCATCGTAATAAGCCGGTCGCACAAAACGCGTTTCCAAACTCACCACCGGCAACCAAATCCCGTGCTCGTCTTCCATGTCCTTGTAACTCAGGCCCAACGAGCGAATCGTTTCAACGCGGCCAATTTCAAAATACGCGGCGTAATGACCGTAATACAAATACCCCATTTTATCGGTTTCACCGTAGTGTACGCGTTTTTGGGTGTCAAATTGATACATAAATCTGTTTACAAAATTTCTTTTATCACCCGGCCGCTGACATCGGTGAGCCGGAATGGCCGCCCTTGAAATTGGTAGGTAAAGGCTTCGTGATCGAAACCCAATTGGTTTAAAATAGTGGCCTGAATGTCAAAAACACTGGTTTTGCCCTTCACGGCCTGGTACCCGATTTCGTCCGTTTCGCCGTGGGAAATGCCCGGATTAATACCGCCGCCCGCCATCCAGACGGTAAAGGCATCGGCGTGGTGATCGCGGCCTTTGAACGGCATCACTTTACCGTTGCGGTTTTCCATCATGGGGGTTCGGCCAAATTCGCCCGCCCACACAATTAAGGTTTCGTCCAGCAGGCCCCGCTGTTTCAGGTCCAGAATCAACGCCGTAATAGCCCGGTCGGTATCGCGGCATTTGTTCACCATCCCGATGTCAATGGCCAGGTCTTCGCCCGTACCGTGGGCATCCCAGCCCCAGTCGAACAACTGCACAAAACGCACCCCTTTTTCCACTAATTTACGCGCCAATAGGGCATTGTTGGCAAAAGATACTTTGCCCGGTTGCACCCCGTACATCTCCTGAATGTATTGGGGTTCGTCTTCAATATTCATCACTTCGGGCGCGGTGGTTTGCATCCGAAAGGCCATTTCGTATTGGGCAATGCGGCTCAAAATTTCCGGGTCCCCGGTTTCTGCGTGTTCCAGTTCGTTGATTTTATTAATGGCTTCCACGCTGGCCCGGCGAATATTGGTATCCATGCCCACGGGATTATCGAGGTAAAGCACTGGTTCACCGTGCGACCGGCATTGTACCCCCTGATAGACAGAAGGCAAAAAGCCGCTGCCCCACACCGATTTGCCCGCGTCGGGGTTGTTACCGCCGGAAGTGAGTACCACAAAACCCGGCAAATTGGCGTTTTCCGAACCCAGCCCGTACGTGGCCCAGGCCCCGATACTGGGTCGCCCGGGGCGCGGCGTACCGCTGTGCAGCATCAATTGAGCGGGGGCGTGGTTAAATTGGTCGGTATGGCAAGCCTTTAGGAACGAAATTTCGTCGGCTACCGTGGACAAATGCGGCATGTAATTGCTGATCCACGCGCCGCTTTGACCGTGTTGTTTAAAAGTCGCCTGTGGTCCCAGCATTTTGGGTACCCCGCGAATAAACGCGAATTTTTTACCCTCTAACAACGACGCGGGGCAGTCTTGACCGTCTAATTTGGCCAAATCCGGTTTGTAATCGAACAATTCCAATTGTGAGGGTGCACCGGCCATGTGCAAAAATATAACCGATTTGGCCCGTGGCGCAAAATGCGGCACGCGCGGCGACAAGGGGTTATAAGGATCAATGCCGCTGACGGGTGCCGTTGGTGAACCACAACCGTTAAAAATAGAACCGAGGGCCATTGCGCCCAATCCGGTGCCCACAGTGCGCAAAAAATGGCGGCGGGTCTGGTACTGTACCATCGCCCGGCGGGCTTCGGTGAAAAGCGGGAATTTATCGTCAGCCATACGTTAACAGGTGTTTGTTCTTTTGTAAAAAAACGGGCGTTTAATCGTAGCAGTTGAAACGGTCTTCTTTTAAAAAACCAATCAGCCGAATACCCACGGCGCGGGCGGTTTCCACGGCCAGACTGGACGGCGCACCAATGGCGCACACCGTACCCATCCCGGCAATGGCGGCTTTTTGAATCAACTCAAAACTGGCTCTGCCGCTCAATAACAGGATGCTGTTGGGAGGAATTGGGGTGCTTTTTAACAAAAAACAACCAATTAATTTGTCCAAAGCATTGTGACGGCCCACGTCTTCGCGCAGGGTAATGAAGTTTCCGGTATCGTCAAAAAGACCGGAAGCGTGTATTCCTCCCGTGTGCTGAAACTGGGCCTGGGCAGCGCGCATTTTGTTGGGCAAAGAACGAATAATTTCCGGCTCGATGTGCTTTTTTTCCGGGAAAAATAATGCACCCGTGGCCATTTTTACCGCCTCGACGGTGGTTTTTCCGCAAACGCCGCAACTCGAATTGGTGTAAAAATGCCGTTGCAGCCGCGCCGGATCAAAGTCAAGGGTGGGAGAGAGGTGGGCCAAAACGGCGTGCTCTCCCGTTTGAACCACGTTAACCAAGTGCTCCGGCTGCGCAATAATGCCTTCGGTGCGCAAAAAACCGGCGCAGAGTTCGAGGTCATGCCCGGGCGTACGCATCGTCACCGACAGGTTTTGGGTGGTGCGTTGGTGCGCCGGTCCAAAAACAATACTGATTTCCAGCGGTTCTTCCACGGCGAGTACATCGGTGGTGGTTTCGGGAACATCGCCCCGGTAACGCGTGATGCGGGTTTCTTGTACCAACGGATGCAACATTTAGTAGTTTTTGTTTAAATAATGAATAATGCCCGTATCCAAAAAGCCCAAAATGCGTTGGAAATCGGCGTTTGAATTGGCATTGACAAAATAAAAAGGGTTGGGTGGAGCGACAAAGTTGACGGCTTCGTGCTGCATTAGAAATTTTTGCAGCGATTGTTGGCCTTTTTGATGCCATTCCAAGAGCGGGTCGTGGGCATTTTGGGAATAAATACCCAATAAAGGTTCACAATAGGGTTCGTTTTCTTCTTTAAACACCGTTGCCAACGCTTCGGGGTGGTGGTGTTCCAACAAAGCCCACAGGTCGGTTTTGGAGAACAACGGATAATCGCAGGCGAGTACAAACCAATCGGTGTTTTGGTGTTCAAAAGCCGTGAGCAGGGCTTTTAGCGGGCCAATATCGCCCCATTTGTCGTCGTCGAACAAAAAATCGCCGTTGTAACCCGCCTGTTCGAAAACGGGCTGTTGTTCTTTTCGGCAACTGATAAACGTTTGATCGCACCACGGCGCCACGAGTTTTTGCAGAAAAAAAGCGTGGGGTTGCCCCAAGTAATTGATGAGTGCTTTGTCGCGCCCCATGCGCGAACTGTGCCCGCCGGAGAGAATCAGGGCGTTCATAGGTGGCACAATAAACGGTACCCAACCCCTTTGAGGGTGATAATTTGAATGCTATCGTCGTCGCGCAGGTACTCGCGCAGGCGGGTGATGTACACGTCGAGGTTGCGGGAATTAAAATAGGAGTCATTGCCCCACACCGCTTCGAGGATGAATTTCCGCTCGATGGTGGTATTGGGTTGTTCGGCAAAAATTTGTAACAATTGCGCCTCCCGAAACGACAATTGCCGTTCGTTTTGCCCCGATTTCAGGGTTTGCCGAACGGGATCAAAGGCAAATTTCCCGATGCGAAGTACGGGTTCACTTGCGGGAGCCGCTTCGGTTGAATTGCCTTTTTGGGCCAATTGCAGCAGGTTTTTGACGCGTACAATCAATTCTTCCATGCTAAAGGGCTTGCGCATGTAGTCGTTGCCTCCGGCTTCAAATCCTTTTACCACGTCTTCGGTTTGTTGTTTGGCCGACAGGTAAATAATGGGCAAAGTGGGGCGCAGTTGGCGAATTTCCTGCCCGATGCTGTACCCGTCACGACCGGGCAGCATAATATCCAACACACAAATATCGGGGGTAAATTGGGCGAATGCCGGTAGTACATCGTTGCCGTGTTCGACCAGATGGACAATGAATCCCCTTGATTCAAGGCTTTCCTTTACAATTTTGCTAAGGAATGGTTCGTCTTCGACGTAAAGAATTCGGGTGGGCATGGGTATTTCGTTGAGCAAAAATAACATCGCGGGTGGCCGCATGAACGACAGCACCCGCGATGTAGTGGTATTAGTACGCCCATTTCAAATACAGCGCACCCCAGGTAAAACCGCCACCAAAGGCCGTTAAAACCAGGTTATCGCCTTTTTTGAGTTGCGATTCGTATTCCCACAGGCACAAAGGAAGGGTGCCAGCGGTGGTGTTTCCGTATTTTTCGATGTTGACCATCACGCGCTCCATGGGGAATTTCAGGTATTCGGCCACGGTAGAGATGATGCGCATATTGGCCTGGTGGGGCACAATCCATTGCAGATCATCGGCGGTCATGTTGTTGCGGCGCAGAACTTCTTCGGTGGTTGTGCTCATGCCTTTTACGGCGTGGGCATAGACCTTTCTACCGTCCTGGTACGCAAAATGTTCGCGGTTTTCCACGGTTTCGTGGGTAGCGGGTTTGAGTGAACCGCCCGCTTTCATGTGCAAGAGGTGACGACCACTGCCATCGCCGCGCAACACAAAATCCATGACACCGTGGTCTTCGTAATTGGGTTCGAGCAGGACTGCACCCGCGCCGTCGCCAAAAATAATGCAGGTATTGCGGTCGGTGTAGTCAATAATGCTCGACATCATATCGGAACCCACAACAATGACCTTGCGGTAGGTTTCATTTTGAACGAATTGCGCGCCGGTGCTGAGTGCAAAAAGGAAACCCGAGCAAGCGGCGTTGATATCGTACCCAAAAGCGTTTACGGCGCCTATTTTGTCACAAACGGTGTTAGCGGTATCCGGGAAAACCATATCAGCGGTTACCGTTGCCACGATAATCATGTCAATGTCTTCCGGGGAATTACCGGTTTTTTCAAGCAAACCTTTTACGGCCTCTGCGCACATATCGCTCGTCGCCCAGCCTTCGGTTTTAAGAATCCGGCGTTCTTTAATGCCGGTTCGGGTGTAGATCCACTCGTCGTTGGTATCCACCATTTTTTCAAGATCGGCGTTGGTGAGGCGGGTTTCTGGAACCCAGCCGTGAACGCCGGTAATTGCTGCACGTGTTTTTGCCATTACATTAATCCAAAAATCTTGGCGTATTTCAACATTTCGCCAGGATTACTAATTTTTAATTTACCACTCATCATAGCGAACATTGGATTGAGATCGCCACTGATCAGTTTGCCGAATGACTCAGCGCTTGTTTTCACGGTGCATTTAGGGTCACCGGTAAGTCCTTCACTAATGTCTAACTTTCCGTTTGCGAGTACAATTGTGTAATTGCCGGAATTTTCAATTTCAAAATGAAAAAGTGATTCCAGTCCTGTCAACGCGTCCGGGTTTACCTTTGAAGGTAACGAAAATAAATATTCTTTTACATCAATTTGCATATCCAATGAGATTGGTTAATTTTTTTAGATTCTTACAAAACACAAAAGGAGAAATTAGGGTTTGTTTTATAAAATAGCGCGCAAAGTTAGCAAGTTATACGCGAACTTTGCGAAAAAATTGAGTATGAAATTGAAAAGTTTACCTTTCGTCTATATGGCTACACTATTAACGGCATTGCAGTTTTTGTCCTGTAAACTGACCGAAAAAAGCCGTCCGGCCCATTATTCAGCCGCATTTGACTGGCAAGGCCACCGTGGTTGCCGGGGAATTTTGCCCGAAAACTCCGTCGAAGCGTTTTTACAGGCGCTGGAATATCCGGAAGTAACCACCCTCGAACTCGACCTGGCCGTGTCGAAAGACAAACAACTGATCGTGAGCCACGAGCCGTGGTTTAACCCGTCTATTTGTCGTTTGCCCAACGGCGACTCCATTCCACGTTCCGCCGCCGAACGGCATTTGATTTACGAAAAAACGGTCGCTGAAATTCGCCAATTCGATTGTGGTAGTTCCGGAAATCCGAGGTTTAAAGACCAAAAAGCGCTGAAAACCCACAAACCAACCCTGCGTGAAGTAGTGGCGGCGGTGCGGGCCAAATACCCGAACAAACCCATTCGCTGGAACATTGAAATAAAAAGTGAACCCGCTTACGACGGTATAAAAACCCCACCCATTGAGGAATTTGTGGCGTTGGTAGTGCAAGAATTGCGCGCTTTGAACCTCGTGAGTTCCAGTAATATCCAGTCGTTCGATATTCGGCCCTTGCAGATATTGCACCGCACGGCCCCCGACGTGGAATTGGCATATCTCATCGAAAATGCCGACGCAATGGAGAAAAACGTAGAAAAGTTGGGTTTTGTGCCCCAAATCTACAGCCCTTATTACATTTTGGTATCCACCGAACTGGTCGATAAATGCCACCAAAAGGGTATGAAACTGATACCCTGGACGGTGAATGACGTAACGGCCATGCGCCGCCTCATCCGCCTCGGGGTGGACGGAATAATTACGGACTACCCAAATAAAATTGCTGAAGTTGGTAACAGAATGTGATAATTCCGTCAAAGGAGCGGTGTGGAGGAAAGAAGTGATCTCGGCAGGGATCGAACCTGCGACCGTCCGCTTAGAAGGCGGATGCTCTATCCACTGAGCTACGAGACCGATAAGCGCCGCAAAGGTAATAGTTTTCTAATTTTATTTACACCAAAATTTATTCCGGTTATAAAAAATTGAACGAGTTTTGCGCCATGAGTGAAAAAGTATCCAACGTACAAATCGAAGCGGGCTGGAAAGAAGTCCTGGCCGACCAATTCGAGCAACCTTATTTTCAGGCCATAAAAACCCATTTATTGGAGGCCAAACAGGCGGGAAAAACGGTGTATCCACCCGGCCCCCTCATTTTTAATGCCTTTAATAAAACACCTTTTGATCAGGTGAAAGTGGTGATTTTGGGCCAGGACCCGTACCACAATCCGGGCGAAGCGATGGGTTTGTCCTTTTCGGTGCCCAAAGGCGTACGCGTGCCGCCTTCGCTCAACAACGTGTACAAAGAATTGAACAATTCCCTTGGTATTCCGGTTCCCAAACACGGCGATTTAACGCCTTGGGCCGAACAGGGCGTGTTGTTGCTCAATACCATGCTCACCGTGGAGCACAATGCACCGGCCTCGCACAGCAAAATAGGCTGGCATTTCTTTACTGAGTCCGTCATAAATACCGTTTCAGTCAGAAAAACGGGCGTGGTGTTTTTACTTTGGGGTAAATTTGCCCAATCCAAAAAAGGCCTCATTAACACCACTAAACACTACGTTCTGGAAGCCGCGCATCCTTCTCCTTTGGCGGGAAATGCTTTTCAGGGTTGCGGCCATTTTGTCAAAACCAACGAAATCCTGACGGAACTGGGAAAAACACCCATTAACTGGGCATTATAAGAGCATTTATCACCGCATAAATAACCGCATTTTGATCGTAAAAATTATTAATAACTCGCCGTTTGATTTGCCCCGCTACGAAACATCGGGGAGTGCCGGACTTGATTTAAAAGCCAACCTTACCACCGCAGTAACATTAGGCCCGTTGGAGCGATACATGGTTCCCACCGGGCTTTCGATTGAACTCCCACCGGGTTACGAAGCACAAATTCGCCCGCGCAGCGGTTTGGCGGCCAAACGCGGCCTGACCATGCTCAACGCACCGGGTACCATTGACAGCGATTACCGGGGCGAAATTCATTGCATTGTGGTCAATGTGTCCAACGTGGCGCAAACCATCGAACCCGGCGAACGCATTGCCCAAATGGTCATTGCGCGTTACGAACAAATTCAGTGGGAACAAGTAGAAATCCTGTCCGAAACCACGCGTGGGGCCGGTGGGTTTGGCAGCACGGGCACGTAGTTTTTGCTGAAAATTGCCCGTTTGATACCACCCTTACATTTCCTAACTGATTAACGCTACATTTTTTGATGAACATTATCATTCCCATGGCAGGCCGCGGAACGCGCCTGCGCCCGCACACACTCACCGTTCCAAAGCCACTGATTCCCGTGGCGGGCAAACCTATTATTCAACGCCTCGTGGAAGATTTGGCGAAGGCTTACACCGGAAAAATCAACGAAATTGCTTTTATCGTGGGCGATTTTGGGGTAGAAGTGGAGCAGGAATTGGTGCAAATTGCCCGACAACTGGGCGCAAAAGGAAAAATTTACCACCAGGATAAAGCCCTGGGGGTAGGCCACGCCATTCATTGCGCCTGGGAAAGTTTGCACGGCAAATGTATGATTGCTTTCGCTGATACCCTTTTTAAAGCCGATTTTACTTTCGATACCCAAAGCGAAGCCGTGATTTGGACCCAAAAGGTAAAAGACCCGTCGTCATTCGGGGTGGTGAAACTAAATGAACAGGGCATTATCACCGATTTTGTGGAAAAACCCGCCCAATTCGTGTCCGATTTGGCCATTGTGGGGATTTATTATTTTAGAGAAGGCGAAAAACTGCGCGCCGCTTTGCACCACATTATCACCAACGAAATAAAGGAAAAAAACGAGTTTCAACTCACCACCGCTCTGGAATACCTGCGCCAAAACGGGATGCAGTTTGTCACCGGTGAAATTGAAGAATGGCTCGATTGTGGCAACAAAGAAGCCATTTTGTATTCTAACGAAAGAATGCTCGAATTTCGCCGCCACCGCAACCTCGTGGCGGCTTCGGCTGTCATTGAAAACAGCGTGATTATTCAGCCTTGTTTTGTGGGTGAAAATGCCACCGTTAAAAACTCCGTGATCGGGCCGTACGTTAGCGTGGGCAATGGCTCCACGGTGGATTCGGCGGTGATTCAAAATTCCATTATTCAAAATAAATCACTTATCAAAAATGCCGTTCTTTCAGATTCCATGATTGGCAACTCCAGTCGTTTTGTTGGGGCAAAAGAAGAACTGAACATCGGCGATTTTAGCAATTTTTCAAGAAGATGAACAAATATATTTCCTTCATTACCAGTGTGTTAATGGTTGTTTTTGGGGCCAATGACCTTTTTTCCCAAAATACCATTGACGGGGTAAAAAAAGAAGTACCGGAGGCCGAGGTAGAGCGCCAAACCCGTTTCCTCGAAGCCGAATCGTTTCGGATGTTGGGCAAAAACGAAAAAGCCGTGGACGCCTACAAAAAATTCCTCTACAACAACGAAACTTTTGACGCCGCCTGGTACGGTCTGGCCCGTGTGTACACTGATAGCAAAGATTATGGCAATGCATTGGCGGCCATTGACAAAGCCATTCAGTACAGCCCGGACAACAAATGGTATTATATCCACAAAGCGGATATTTACGAAAAAAACGGCCAAACCACTTTTGCCGCCGATGTCTATGATCAATTGTTAAAAAAACACCCCAAAACGCCCGAATTTTTGGAACAATTGGCTTATTTATCCATCCTGGCCGAAAACCCCAAACGCGGCATCAAAGCGCTGGAACAATTGGAAGAAATTACCGGTATTTCGGAAATTACCGCCTCCAAAAAACACCTGATTTATTCGGCCATTGGCGATAATAAAAAAGCCGCCAACGAACTGCGCCGTCTTTGTGACGCTTACCCAACGCAAGTGCAATACAAAAGAAGTTTAGCCAAATTTTACGCCGAAATTGGTGACGCAGCCGCCGAAAGAAAGGTGTGGGCCGAAATTCTCGCCCAAGACCCCGACGATGCCGAAGCGAAATTGAGCGCTTTGCCCGCCGCTCCATCGGCGAAAGGAGACGCCAAACTGGCCGCAATGCTCCCGCTGTTTAAAGATGCGGCGGTGAATATTGACGCCAAATTGAAAGAATTGGCCCCGTATTTTGCCATTTTAAACCCCAATGCCGCCCCGGAACTCGTTAAAGGTGTACTTGATCTTGGTAACGCACTCGAAACGGTACACGGTGACGACCCCAAATCCTGGAGCGCGTCCGGCGACCTGTTTTACCTGCTTAACCGCAACGACGAAGCCTTGGTGCGGTACAAAAAATGCATCGAACTGAAACCACGGGTGTTTTCGGTCTGGGACAATGCCCTTACGATCCTCGACGAGCAGCGAAAATACCCCGAAATGCTCACCCTCGCCGAAAAATCCACTGATGCATTTCCGAACCAACCCAAAGCCTATTATTGGTACGCGGTAGCCGCCAACAACACCGGAAAACCCGCCGATGCCCAAACGGCCTTGGAGCAGGCCATTTTTATGTGCGGCAACAATAACACCCTGTTTGTGGAGGTAAGCGATCAACTTGGCGTATCTTTGCTGGCGCAAAATAAACCCGATGAGGCCATTGCGCGTTATGACAAAGCGTTGGCCAAAGGCGGGGATAAAAGCGCGGCGCTGCTGGAACATTACGGCGATGCCTGGGCTGCCAAAGGCGACCGCGCGAAAGCAACCGAATGGTGGAAAAAAGCCAAATCCATCCGTTCTTCGGCCGTTTTAGACAAAAAATTGAACAATTAAATGCTGATAGACACACACGCGCACCTGTATTCGCCCAAGTTTTCTTCCGATCGCGACGAGATGGTGCGTCGGGCCATTGCGGCCGGGGTAACAAAAATTTATTTGCCCAATATTGACGCGGAAAGTATTGATGCCATGCTTGATTTGGAGGCTGCTTTTCCCGATAATTGTTTTGCGATGATGGGCCTGCACCCTTGCTCCGTGAATGAAACGGTGGAGCAGGAATTGGCCATTGTGGAAAAATACCTTAACGAACGCTCGTGGGCGGGCGTGGGCGAAACCGGCATTGATTTGTACTGGGATAAAACCTTTTTTGAACAACAAAAAATGGCGTTTGCCCGCCAAATTGAATGGGCCAAAGACCTCAATTTGCCCATCATTATTCACTCCCGCGAAAGCAACGAAGAGTGCATCGAAGTGGTGAAACAGGGCCAGGATGGTCGTTTGCGCGGTATTTTTCACTGCTTTTCCGGTACCGTGGACCAGGCCAAACGCATGATTGACCTCGGCTTTTTGCTGGGAATCGGAGGAACGGTCACCTACGCCAAATCCGAATTACCAGCGGTACTGGCCGCCATTCCGCTCGAACACATTGTGCTCGAAACGGATGCTCCTTATCTGCCGCCCGTGCCGCACCGGGGCAAACGCAACGAAAGCGCGTACATCAAATTGGTGGCCGAAATGATTTCTGAAATCAAAGTGATGCCCGTCTCGATGGTGGCTAAAATTACCTCCCAAAACGCCGCTAAAGTTTTCCCGATATGATAAACACGCACCGCCCCTCCATACTGAGCGTCGCTCGGTTTTGTGCTGCCCAATACAGGGGCTTATCCAGTTTTTTGCGCACAAAACCCGCGGAGTCGAAGTATATTTTGGTTTTGGCTTGTTTTTTCGCCGGTTGTGGCGACCGCGTCACCGGTACTTATGAATCCGAAGTGGAAGAACAACAAAAGTACTTCCCGCTGGGCATTGGCCAGACTGCGGAGTACCGGGTGGACAGTGTGGTATACAACGAAGTGCCGGGTCTGGGGCTGGTGCGCGATTCGTCCGTTACCTTTTTAAAAGAAATCATTGCCGATACATTGCGCGATAATTTGGGCAATGTACAGTGGAAAGTGGAACAATACGAACGCCGTTCCGAAAGCGAAAACTGGGCCATTGCCCGCATCTGGACGGCCGAACGCACCGAAACGCAGGCCGTTCGCACCGAAGAAAACCTGCGTTTTCTGCGACTGATATTTCCCATGAACCGCCGCAGCGAATGGGATGGCAATATCTGGATTGGCGACGAAAAAACCCTGACCGTGGCGGGCCAAACCCTGCGGCCTTTTGTGAATTGGAACTACGAAGTGGATTCCATTGATATTCCGCGCACCATTGGCCTGTTCAATTTTGAGCAGGTTCTCGTTGTTACCGAAGTGGACGAAACGAACATTATCGAAAAACGTTTTTCGCGCAGCGTGTACGCCAAAAACGTGGGTTTAGTGTTCCGCGAACAATGGATTGCCGATTCTCAATACTGCAACGAAATTCCCGTTCCCGCCGACTGCGCCACCAAACCCTGGGAGGAAAAAGCCGAGCGCGGATACTATGTGCGTCAAACCATCCTTTCTTTTTAGATGTACCTGCTGCGCTCCGCCGGTTTGCCCTTCGCGGCGCTTCACGACATTCAAGGGGATTTTGCCCCTTTGCTGGAAACGATTACCCGTTCCCAATCACAATTAGATACGACCCGAAATGCCTTGTTAAACGCATTTGACGCGGCATTGTCGGCATTGCCGGAAGGCACTTTGCGTACGCACGTATACAATGCGCGCAAGCATTTTTTTCAAAAAAATAGCCTAAAACACCCCGAACAATGGGTCAATGTGCCGGAATTGGTGCAAAAAGCCGACGAATGGACGGTGGCCCAAACGGCGGTTCACCGCGCCCAAACGGCATTTGAGGCGGCGTACGAGCGCACCGTCACGCAGGCATTAGCCACTTTGCAAAACTGGGCGCAACACTCCGAATGCCAACGCGCTTTATTGTTTTCGTCGCACGTGTTATTGGCGCAAATTCCCGCTTTTGTGGCGACCCCGGTGGGGCAATTTGGCAAAAAAGAACGCCACGTCGCCGAGGGTATTTTGCGGTACACCACCCGAATGGCCACTCGAACTACCCCGCTGACCCGTTGGGCGACGGTCAATTGGCAGGCTCCCGACACCACCCCCGAATTTACGTTTCCGTGGGAAAACGAAGGCCCCGAAACCAATCGCCGCTACTCGGCGGAGACCGTGGGAGCCTCGGATAAAATTGTAAAAGTGACCCCCAATGCGGCACTTTTGAACGCTTTTTACGATGTTTTGCTGCAATATCCGGTGTTTCGCAACGCTTTGAAGGTGCAATTAAACCCGCTGCTGCACCTCGACGAAAACACCCAACAGTACCGCT
>JAAFJN010000045.1:30923-36828 GCA_013298845.1 Chitinophagales bacterium | reverse complement strand
TTGGTGAAGAGCAACGATCTGACTTGTGCTGTAACGTCTGCAATTTTGACGGCCACACCGGCGACCGGCGCAACCTATACGTGGAGTGCTGGTGCCATTCCGGTATCGGGAACCAATACGGCGACGGTAACTGCTGCTGGTACTTATACTGTGACAGTAACAAGCACAACTAATGGTTGTACTGCTACGGCCAGCGTAACCGTGACTGCAAATACAACGCCTCCGACGGCAGGTTTAACTAAAAACGGTGATTTGTCTTGCGCCATCACCAGCCGCACCTTGACGGCCACCCCGGCCACTGGTGCAACTTACTTGTGGAGCGCTGGTGCTACTGCGGTAGCGGGTACAAATACTGCAACGGTAACTGCTGCCGGTACCTATACAGTAACGGTAACAAGCAACACCAACGGTTGTACTGCAACAGCGACTGTAACGGTAACATCTAACATCACGCCGCCGACGGCTGGTTTGGTGAAGAGTAATAACCTCACTTGTGTTGTTACCTCTGCAACCTTAACGGCCACTCCGGCCACTGGCGCTACTTACTCTTGGAGCGCAGGTGCAACCCCGGTATTTGGAACAAATGCTGCTACTGTAACATCGGCGGGTACTTACACTGTGACGGTTACAAGTAATACCAATGGTTGTACCGCTACTGCAAGTGTGACCGTTACTGCTGATGCTTCCGTACCTACGGCGACTTTGACTAAAAATACAGATTTGAGTTGTGTTGTTAATTCTGCTACATTAACAGCTACTCCTGCCACAGGTGTAACCTATGCTTGGAGTTTAGGTGCGAGTGCGGTGCCTGGAACTAATACGGCGACAGTAACTGCTGCGGGTACTTACACTGTTACCGTGACAAGTAATGTAAATGGCTGTACTGCCACTGCAAGTGTTACCGTAACTATCAATACAACACCTCCGGTTGCTTCTGTTGTTAAGAGCAATGACCTGACTTGTGCAGTTACTTCTGCAATTTTGACGGCTAGCCCGGCAACGGGTGTAACTTATGCGTGGAGTGCCGGTGCTACTCCGGTAGCAGGTACTAATACTGCTACTGTAACTGCCGCTGGCACTTACATCGTAACAGTAACAAACACCGCAAATGGCTGTACCGCTACCGCTAGTGTGGCAGTAACGGCTAATACAACTGCTCCAGTAATTAATTTGACTAAAAATGGCGATTTGACTTGCGCAAACACTATCCGTACGTTGACAGTTACCCCGGCAACGGGAGTATCTTATGTGTGGAGTGCTGGAGCAACTCCGGTTGCCGGTACGAATACAGCAACGGTAACAACCGCAGGTACATACACGGTAACGGTAACCAATACTGTTAACGGTTGTACGGCTACGGCATCTATCAGTGTTACTTCAAACACAACACCGCCAACAACGTCAGTTGTGAAAAGTAATGATTTGACGTGTGCGGTTACCTCTGCAACACTTACAGCATTGCCAAGTTCTGGTGTAACGTATGCCTGGAGTGCTGGTGCGACACCGGTTACCAATACGAATACTGCAACGGTAACTGCCGCTGGTACTTACACAGTGACGGTAACAAGTACGTCTAACGGCTGTACGGCTACTGCCAGCGTAACCGTAAGTGCTAATACAACTGTACCAACAGTTACCATCAATACTCCTGCTCCGTTGACGTGTTTGAATCAAAGTGTCCAATTGACGGCAACCGCAGTACCGAGTGTTGGTGTAACGTACGCTTGGAGTGCTGGTGGACAAACTACACCTTCTATTACTGTTGCCACGGCGGGTGTTTACACGGTGACAGTAACTACTACTGCTACGGGTTGCACGGGTACTGCCAGTGTAATGGTAACCAGCACAGCCTGTGATTACGGTGACCTTGCCGATACCGGTGCGGGCACTTCCACCAACAACTACCAAACGTTGAGCGGCGACAGTGGTCCCCGCCACGTGATTGACAATACCATTAAACTGGGCGCAACGATTGACGGAGAGGCCAATGGCCAACCTTCAATAAATGCAAACGGTGACGATAACAACGGCGATGACGAAGACGGTATCGCTATATTCCCAACCTTTACGCCGGGTACTTCGGCGGTAATTAACGCAAGTGTGATGAACATGACCGGTACTACCGCTACATTAAGTGCCTTTATTGACTGGAACCGCGATGGCGACTTCAACGATGCGAACGAAACGGTTAGCATTAGCGTCCCCGCTGGTGCTACCACTGCAAGTGTAACCTTCAACGTACCGGCAACGGTGCCAGTTGGATTACCTACGGGTGCTCGTTTCCGGATCAGCACTGACCCGGCGGCGGTAGCGCCAACTGGTGGAGCCAGCAACGGTGAAGTGGAAGACTATACCATTACCGTGGGCTGCCCAGCCCTTACCGTATCTGCTCCGACGGCAGAAGTCTGCTCCGGCGGTAGCGTAACGTTGAGTGCAAGTACAACCGGTGGTATTGCTCCTTATACGTACACTTGGAGCAACGGTGCTCCAAATGTAACCAATTTGACGGCAACTACTACGTACACCGTAACGGCAACAGATGCCAACGGTTGCACGGGTACCGCGACGGTAACCGTAACGGTAAACCCAAATCCAACGGTAAGTATCAATAATCCTGGTCCATTGTCTTGTGTAACAACAACAGTTGACCTGACGGCCACTCCGGCCGGTGGTACTGCACCATACACATATGCGTGGGTAGCACCATTTGGTAATACCGCAACCATTACAGTATCGCAGGTGGGCACTTACACTGTGACTATCACGGATGCCAAAGGTTGTACTGCAACTGCGTCGCGCACAGTAACGAGCGTAGCGTGTGATTACGGTGACCTTGCTGATGGAGCCGCTGGTACCAGCGCGGGGAACTACCGCACCTTGGTAAGCGACAACGGCCCTGGCCACGTTATCAACCCAGCGATTAAGTTAGGTGCCACCGTTGACGGTGAGGCTGATGGTCAACCATCGGTGAATGCATCCGGTGACGGTGACGACGAAAATGGCGTAACCAACCCGGTATTCAACCCCGGTCAGGTGGCGAATATTACGGTAAATGTAATGAATACAACGGGCACACCCGCAACCTTGGGTATGTTCATTGACTGGAATAACGACGGTGATTTTGACGATGCGAATGAACAAAGCACGGTAAGTGTTCCGAACACTGCAGGTACGAATATCACCGTACCTATGACGGTACCGGTTGGTGCGGTGAAAGGCGCACCTCTGGGCCAACGCGTTCGTATTTCTACCGATGCCATTGCGGGCACCCCAACGGGTCTTGCGGCCAATGGTGAAGTAGAAGACTACGTCATTGTAGTTTCTTGCCCGACGATTACGGTAAGTGTTCCACCGGCTATCATTTGTGCGGGTACCCCAACCAATTTGGTGGCAACCCCAGCGGGTGGTGTGGCACCATACACGTACAACTGGTCAGTAGCCGGTAACACATTGGCCACCATCACGGTGGCACCGGTAGTAACCACTACGTACACGGTAACGGTAACGGATGCGGCCAACTGTACGGCTACGCAAACAGTCACGGTAACGGTCAACCAAGTGCCCAGCCCGAACATTACGGGTAACGGTTTTGTCTGCGCAGGCAGCACTACCACCTGGACGGCGAGCGGCGGTACTGCTTACCAGTGGTCAGCCAACGCGGGTAATGCCGTAACGGCCCAAGTAACGGTATCAGCGGCGGGTGTTTACACGGTAACGGTAACCAACGCCAGCGGTTGTACCGCGACGCGTACCCGGACATTGGTGGTGAACCCACTTCCGATGTTAAGCATCAGCAAAACGGATGCGACCTGCGGTCAAAATAACGGCACAGCGACGGTATCGGTAGGCAACGGCGGAAGCCCATACACGTATGTATGGTCCACCACACCGGCGCAATCCAATGCGACGGCGACGGGTCTTACTGCGGGCGTAACGTACACGGTAACGGTAACGAACAATAACAACTGTTCTGCTACGGCAACTGTAGTGGTGAGCAATATCAGCGGTCCGGTGTTGAGTGCGGTACAAACGGATGTATTGTGCAACGGCGCGGCAACGGGTTCGATTGATTTGACGGTCAGTGGCGGTACCTCACCGGTATCGTACGCGTGGTCAAACGGCTTCCTGGGTCAGGATCCGACGGGTCTGACGGCTGGCACGTACACGGTAGTAGTAACGGATGCGAACAACTGCGTAGCGACGTTGTCGCGGACAATAGCGCAACCATCGGCGATTAATCCGACGGTGGTATTGACACCAAGCACGTGTGGCGCGACGAACGGTTCGATCAATTTTAGCGTCACCGGCGGCGTAGGTCCTTACACTTATGTGTGGTCTAACAACGCGACAACGGAAGATTTGACGAACGTTGCAGCGGGCACGTACACGGTAACGGTGACGGATGCGAATAACTGCACGAAGACGTACGTTGCCATCGTATTGAACGATAACAGCAGTTGTACACCAACAATAGACTTAGAAAAATTTGTAAATAATAACGACGCGGATACCGCGCCGGGTGTATTGGTATCAACCAACCCGGCCAGCCCGTCGAATGTGACATTTACCTTTACAGTGACGAACACGGGCACCTTGACGTTGACCAATGTTGTAGTAACGGACAATGTGTACGGCCCAATTGGCACGATTCCATCGTTGGCCCCCGGTGCCTCCTTCACGTTTACGGAGGTAGAAACGGCGATATTGGGTCTGCATACGAACGTAGCGACGGCCAGTGGTCAGCCGGTGAATGCCAACAATGTACCGTTTGGTCCACCGGTAACGGACACGGATCCGGCGAACTACGTAGGCTTCTTCATCAACATGGATAAAGTAGCGAACAAAACGGAGATCTGCGCGGGCGAACCGGTGACATTTACATTAATCACGCGGATGTTAGGCGGTGCACCTGGTCTTCAATTGCGGGACATCAGTGCGAGCGACAACAACCTTCCGGTGGGCACGACGCTGGTTCCTTATGGCCCGTATTGGGTAGGCGGAGATTTGAACGGCAACGGCTACATTGACTTTATTGATAACAATGGCGACGGTAAGTCGGACGAAGAATTTATGTGGTCTTACACGTTGGAATACACGCAAACGACGACGAATATCGCGATGGATATGGCGACGGCGTGGTTTGTACCAGCGACGGGCTCTCCCATTTTCTTGGGCGATGTAATGGGCCAAGACCAGGTAATTGTAACGGTCAACAACGCATTGTGCGCCGAATTGGGCGATTTTGTGTGGTTGGATACGGATAAAGACGGTGTTCAGGAAATGGGTGAACCGGGCATCAGCGGTGTAACGGTGAATTTGTACGAAGACAACGACAACAACGGTACCCCTGACAATACGGTAACGCCGATAGCAACGACAACGACGGATGCGAATGGTTTGTACGAATTTACGTTGTTGCCTCCGGGTAATTACATCGTAGGGTTCGTGACCCCAAGTGGCTATTTGCCAACGACGCAATTGAATAACGTGGGCAACGACGCGACGGACAGCGATGCGAGCACAACGACCGGTTACACGGGAACGATTAATTTGGTCAACAGCGAAAGCGATCAAACCAACGACGCCGGTTTCTACCAAACCGCAGTGATTGGCGACTATGTATGGATTGACCAAAACGCGAACGGTACCCAAGACGGTACGGAGCCAGGTTTGGCGGGTGTAACGGTAAATCTGTACGCTGATAACGATAACAACGGTCAACCAGACGGTCCGGCGATTGCCACAACCACGACGAACGGCAGCGGTTTGTACCAGTTTACTGGTTTGAACCCCGGCAATTATATCGTAGGCTTTGTAGAACCGGTGGGTTACGACTTTACCACACCAAACCAGGCGACAGACTTGACGGACAGCGATGCGAATCCGGTAACGGGTTACACGGGTA
>JAAFJN010000045.1:0-30913 GCA_013298845.1 Chitinophagales bacterium | reverse complement strand
ACTGGTTTGAACCCCGGCAATTATATCGTAGGCTTTGTAGAACCGGTGGGTTACGACTTTACCACACCAAACCAGGCGACAGACTTGACGGACAGCGATGCGAATCCGGTAACGGGTTACACGGGTACGATCAACTTGTCTTCGGGTGAAGTGGATAACAGCAACGACGCTGGTGTATACCAATTGGCATCTTTGGGTGACTACACCTGGATTGACGCCAACAACGACGGTATCCAACAAGGCACGGAGGCTCCATTGGCGGGTGTAACAGTAAATCTGTACGCCGATGTTGACGCCAACGGTCAACCGGATAGCGGCACGCCATTGGCGAGCACAACGACCAACGGCGCTGGTTTCTACCAGTTCACGGGTCTGGTACCGGGCAACTACGTGGTGGACTTCATCACGCCAAGCGGCTATTTGCCAACGGTTCAATTGAACAATGTAGGTAACGACGCGACGGACAGCGATGCCAGTGCAACTACTGGTTTGACGGGTACCATTAACTTGACTTCTGGAGAAACAGATAATACGAACGACGCCGGTTTCTACCAAAATGCAACGCTGGGTGATTTTGTTTGGGAAGATACCAACCAAAACGGCCAACAAGACGGCACAGAGCCGGGTATTTTTGGTGTAACGGTGAATTTGTACACGGATAATGATAACAACGGTCAGCCGGATAACGGCACGCCGATTGCCACAACAACGACCAACGGCACTGGTTTCTACCAGTTTACGGGCTTGACACCGGGGAATTACATCGTAGGCTTTGTAACACCAACGGATTATTTGCCAACGACGGCGAACAACGCCCCCGACGGTCTTGATAGTGATAACGTAGGCGGCTTTACCGGAACAATTAATCTGGTATCGGGCGAGACGGACAACAGCAACGACGCGGGTTACTACCGCAACTGCCAGTTGCAAATCAGCGTAACGCAGTTAAATCCGGCGACGTGTAATTTGTCCAACGGCTCGATCAATATCACAGTCAGCGGCGGTCCAACCCCGTACACCTACAACTGGAGCGATATTACAACCGCTCCCGAACCGGAAGACCGCACGGGTCTCACGGCGGGTACTTACGCAGTCACGGTAACGGATGCGTACGGTTGTACAACGAGCACATCAGTGGTGATCACCCAAACGGGCGCACCTTCGTTGAATGCACAGGCGACGCCGGTAAGTTGTTTTGGCGGTACGAACGGCGCGATCAACCTCACGGTTACTGGCGGCACGGCACCGTACTCCTACAATTGGGGCGGCGGTATTTTGACCGAAGATCGGAGCAGTCTCGCGGCGGGTACGTACACGGTAACGGTAACGGATGTGTACGGCTGTACGACGAGCACGGCGGTGGTAGTTAATCAACCGGCGTTGCTGACGGCGAGCACCACAAGAGTAAACGCGACGTGCGGCTTTAGCAATGGCTCGATTGATTTGAGCGTGAATGGCGGCACAGCCCCATACACGTACAACTGGCAACCGGGCGGCGCAACGACGCAGGATATTTCAGGTCTTGCGGCGGGCACGTACGCGGTAACGGTGAGCGATGTAAACGGTTGCACAACGACGGCACAAGCGGTGATTAACCAATTGGGTCTCCCAATTCCGACAATCACGGCCACGCCGGTAAGTTGCGCGGGAGCAGAAAACGGCACGGTAAGCGTCAGTGTGATTGGTGGAACGGCACCGTACAACTACGACTGGTTCCACGTTGCGGGTACCTCGAACCTTCCGACCCTGAGTGGTCTGGCGGGCGGCGTGTACGTCCTGACGATCACGGACGCGACGGGTTGTTCAACGGTGACATCGGCAACGGTGAACGAACCGGCCCCATTGAGCGTATCGGTGGCTAAAACCAACGCGACGTGTGGTTTGTCCAACGGCGCCATAGATATTACAGCAACGGGTGGAACAACACCTTATAATTATGATTGGTCCAATATCACGGGATCATCGAATGACCCGGATCAAACGGGCCTGAGCGCGGGCACGTACACGGTAACGATCACGGATGCGAACGGTTGCAGCACCACTACTGCGGTGTTGATTGAGCAAACGGGTACTCCAACGGTAGTGGCCCAAAGCGCCAATGTAACGTGCAATGGCCTTGCCAACGGTACCATTACGTTGAGTGTCAACGGCGGCACGCCGCAGTACACCTACGATTGGGCGCACATCACGGGTACAAACAACGACGGTAACCTGACGGGTCTGGTGCCGGGAACGTACACGGTAACGGTAACGGATACGTATTTCTGTACCACAACGACGCAGGTGACAATCACTCAACCGGCGGTATTGCTGGTGAGTGGCACTTCAACGCCGTCAACGTGTGGTTTGGAAAATGGCTCAATCACGTTGAATGTAAATGGTGGTACCCAGCCTTATACTTATGATTGGTTGCACCTTACGGGCACGTCAAATCCGTCAAATTTGAACAATTTGGCGGGTGGTATTTACAACGTCACGGTAACGGACGTAAATGGTTGCACGACGAATACAGCGGTAATGGTAGAGTCATTTGGTAACCCGACGGTGAGTGTGAGTTCGGTGAATGTTTCCTGCTTTGGCGGCAACAACGGCTCGATCAATATCACGGCATCGAACGGCGTATCACCCTACTCCTACAACTGGGGTGGTGGTATTTTGACGGAAGATCGTAATAACCTCACGGCGGGTACGTACACGGTAACGGTAACGGATGCCAACGGCTGTACCACGTCAACGTCGGTGATTATTAGCCAACCAGCGCAATTGAATTTGACAACGGCTAAAACCAACGCGATTTGTGGTCAAAACAACGGTTCGATCAACCTGACGGTGACCGGCGGCGTATCACCTTACCAGTATATCTGGCAAACGGGTGGAATGACAACGGAAGATGTATCCAACCTTGCGGCGGGTATCTACACGGTCACGGTAACGGATGCGAATAACTGCACGGCGACGACCAGCGTGACGATCCAGCAACTCGGTGCACCAGTACCAACGCTGACGGCGACAAACGTAAGTTGTGCGGGCGCGAACGACGGTACGATCAACGTGGTGGTGAACGGCGGTACTGGCCCATACAACTACGACTGGTCACACGTAAATGGTGTATCCAACAGCCAAAACCTGACGAATCTGGCGGGTGGTGTTTACGTGCTCACCATCACGGATGCCAATGGCTGTACGGTAATCGCCTCGGCGACGGTGAATGAACCGGCCCCGCTGGTGGTCACCTCGACCAAAGTGGATGCGACCTGCGGTTTGAACAACGGTTCGATCAATGTGACGGTAAGCGGTGGTACAACACCATACAACTACGACTGGGGTCACATTGGTGGTACTTCAAATACAGAAGATTTGTCCAACCTTGCAGCGGGCACGTACACGGTAACGGTAAGTGACGCGAACGGTTGTACAACCAATACAACAATAACGATTTTACAATCGGGCAGCCCGACGGTAAGTGCGCAGGTGGCGAATGTGACTTGTTTTGGCCTGAACAACGGCACCATTACGTTAAGCGTAAATGGTGGCACGGCCCAATACACGTACGATTGGGCGCATTTGAGCGGTACAAACAACACGGGTGATTTGTCGGGTGTAGGCCCGGGCACGTACACGGTCACGGTGACGGATGCGAACGGCTGTACAACGAGCACGTCAGCGACGGTTACCGAACCGGTGTTGTTGACGGTAAGTGGCACCTCCACTCCGGCAACGTGCGGTATTGCTAACGGCACGGTAACAATTGTGGTGAACGGCGGCACGGCCCCGTACAACTACGACTGGTTGCACGTATCGGGTGTGTCGAACAGCCAAAACCTGTCTAACCTGGCGGGTGGTACGTACAATGTAACCATCACGGATGCGAAGGGCTGTACGACCAACACGGCGGTAACGGTATTGGCACCGGGTGTACCATCAGTAACGGCAGTTCAAACGAATGTTAACTGCTTCGGTGGTAACAACGGTTCAATCAATGTAACAGTTACTGGCGGCACGACACCCTTGACGTACGACTGGGCGCACCTGACGGGTAACAGCAATCCGGAAGATTTGAATAACCTGGTTGCAGGTACATATTGTGTAACGGTAAGTGACACCTACGGCTGTACGACGAGCGTATGCGTAACGATCACGGAGCCATCACAATTGACGGCGAGTGCCGTATCGACAAACGCGACTTGTGATTTGAACAACGGCACGATCACGGTAAGCGTGAGTGGCGGCGTGGCATCATACGCCTTTGCATGGTCTGATGGTGCATCGGTGAGTCAAAACCGCACAAATATGGCGGCTGGTATCTACACGGTAACGGTAACGGATTTGAACGGTTGTACGAAAACGGCGAGCGCGACGGTGCTTCAATTAGGCCCGCCGCAGGCGATTGCGACGGCGACCCCGGTAAGTTGCAACGGCGGAAACGACGGTAGCATCAGTTTACAAACGGCGAACGGTATAGCACCGTACACGTACGATTGGGAACACGTATCGGGTACGAATAATCCGGCGAACCAAAGCAATTTGGCGGCTGGTATCTACCGGGTAACGGTAACGGACATGACGGGTTGTACCTCGGTAACGGTAGTGACGGTAGGTGAATCATCACCGATCAATATCGCGGCGGTGGTAACGCCAATGACCTGTTTGCCCGGTTCCGGCGCGATCAATATCACGGTCAGCGGCGGCACGGGTCCATACTTCTATTTCTGGGGCGCACCGCTGTTTACGATCAGCGAAGATGTATCGGGTCTGAATGCGGGCACGTACACGGTGACGGTAACGGACAACGCGGGCTGTACAAAAACGGCGAGTTGGACCTTAACATTGCCGACTCCACCGACGGTAACGGCGACGCCAACACAAACCTTGTGTTTTGGAAGTAATACGGGTACAATATCCTTAACCGTATTAAATGGCACAGCGCCATTTACGTACGATTGGGCACACATAGCGGGTACAAACAACGTAAAAGACCTGATTGGTCTGGCACCGGGTACGTACTGCGTAACGGTAACGGATGCGAACGGCTGTACGGCCACGGCGTGTGGCACGGTGACGCAACCAGCGGCACTGACGATGACGCAGGTGGTAACCCCGGCAACGTGTGGCTTGAGCAACGGCGCGATTAATGTAACGGTAAATGGTGGCACAACGCCATACACATACAACTGGGAGCATATCCCAGGCAGCCCTAATCCGGAAGATGTAAGCGGTTTATCGGCGGGTATCTACCGAGTGACGGTAACGGATGCGAACGGTTGCACGTTGTTGCGGATTGTGGGTGTATCTGCCCTTCCGGTACCAACGGCGAGTGCGAGTGCGACCCCGGTAAGTTGCTATGGCGGTAACAACGGCACAGCGACGGTATCGGTAACGAATGGCGTAGCACCGGTGACTTACATTTGGTCAACCATACCAACGCAAACTACGCAAACGGCGACGAATTTGATCGCCGGAACATATACGGTAACGGTAACGGACGCGAACAACTGCACGGCGACAGCCAGTGTAACGGTAACGCAGCCGAACGAAATCCAGCACCTGATCTCAGCGACAAACGTAAACTGCTTCGGTGGTAACAACGGCTCGATCTCGGTGACGGTAACGGGCGGTGTAGCACCACATACGTTCAACTGGTCAATCTCGGGTGTGGGTAACGTCTCCACGGTGTCAAACCTGACGGCGGGAACCTACACGGTAACGACGACGGATGCAAATAACTGCACCAAAGTGACCTCGATCACCATCACTCAACCACCGGTATTGGCGGCGACGGCGACCACAGTGCCAACGACCTGCTTCGGTGGCAACAACGGTTCGATTACGGTAACGGCAACTGGTGGAACACCAATTTACACGTACGCATGGACAAATGGTTTGCCCAATAGCGCAACGGTGAACAACCTGAGTGCAGGCACATACACGGTAACGGTAACGGATACCAAAGGCTGCACAACGGTAGTAACGGCGATTGTTGCCCAACCAAGCGAGATTGTGGTAACAACAACGGTAGTACCGGCAACTTGTGGTCTGGCCAACGGCAGTGTGACGGCAAGCGCAACGGGAGGCACACCAGGCTACACCTACGTATGGTCAACGCAACCGCAGCAAACGGGTGCAACGGCGACCAACCTCGCGGCGGGTGCTTATACAGTAACAGTGACCGATGCTAACGGTTGTACGAAAACGGCAGTAGTGACGATCCTTCAATTGGGAAGCCCAAGTGTAGCGATGACCTCAGCGGCAGTAAAATGCTTCGGTGGCAACGACGGTACAGCAACGGCAACGCCAACGGGCGGCACTGCACCATATACTTATGTTTGGTTTAATAACGCGCAAACCACATCAACCATCACTGGTTTGACAGCAGGTACTTATACCGTAACGGTAAGCGATGCGAACAACTGCACAGCGACGGCAACGGTAATTGTTGCCCAACCAAGCGAAGTAGTAGTAACAACAACGGTGGTACCGGCAACTTGCGGCTTGACCAATGGTTCAGCAACGGCGAGCGCCACGGGTGGCACACCAGGTTACACGTACGTTTGGTGTAATTGTTGCCCAACCAAGCGAAGTAGTAGTAACAACAACGGTGGTACCGGCAACTTGCGGCTTGACCAATGGTTCAGCAACGGCGAGCGCCACGGGTGGCACACCAGGTTACACGTACGTTTGGTCAAACAATCAAACGGGTGCAACGGCGACCAACCTCGCAGCGGGTAACTACACGGTAACGGTAACAGATTTGAACGGTTGCACGAAAACGGCAGTAGTAACGATCCTTCAATTGGGAAGCCCAAGTGTAGCGATGTCTTCAACGGCAGTATCTTGCTTCGGTGGCAATAACGGTACAGCGACGGCGACGGTAACGGGCGGCACTGCACCATATACTTATGTTTGGTTCAATAACGCGCAAACCACTTCAACCATCACTGGTTTGACAGCAGGCACTTACACAGTAACGGTAAGCGACGCGAACAACTGCACAGCGACGGCGAGTGTAATTGTTGCCCAACCAAGCGAAGTAGTAGTAACAACAACGGTGGTACCGGCAACTTGCGGCTTGACCAATGGTTCAGCAACGGCGAGCGCCACGGGTGGCACACCAGGTTACACGTACGTTTGGTCAAACAATCAAACGGGTGCAACGGCGACCAACCTCGCAGCGGGTAACTACACGGTAACGGTAACAGATTTGAACGGTTGCACGAAAACGGCAGTAGTAACGATCCTTCAATTGGGAAGCCCAAGTGTAGCGATGTCTTCAACGGCAGTATCTTGCTTCGGTGGCAATAACGGTACAGCGACGGCGACGGTAACGGGCGGCACTGCACCATATACTTATGTTTGGTTCAATAACGCGCAAACCACTTCAACCATCACTGGTTTGACAGCAGGCACTTACACAGTAACGGTAAGCGACGCGAACAACTGCACAGCAACGGCTAGTGTAATTGTTGCCCAACCAAGCGAAGTAGTAGTAACAACAACGGTGGTACCGGCAACTTGCGGCTTGACCAATGGTTCAGCAACGGCGAGCGCAACGGGTGGTACACCAAGTTACACTTATGCTTGGTCAAACAACCAAACGGGTGCAACGGCGACGAACCTTGCAGCAGGTACCTACACAGTAACGGTAACAGATTTGAACGGTTGCACGAAAACGGCAGTAGTAACGATCCAACAATTGGGCAGCCCAAGTGTAGCGATGTCTTCTACTGCAGTATCCTGCTTCGGTGGCAACGATGGTACAGCAACGGCAACGGTAACGGGCGGCACTGCACCATACACCTATACATGGTTCGGTAACCCGCAAACTACGTCAACCATCACTGGTTTGACAGCGGGTACCTACACAGTAACGGTAAGTGACGCGAACAACTGCACCGCGACCGCGATAGTAATTGTTGCACAGCCAAGTGCGGTGGTAGTCACTACAACAGTGGTGCCGGCTACTTGCGGCGCAACCAACGGTTCAGCAACCGCAAGCGCAACGGGTGGCACACCAGGTTACACGTACGTTTGGTCAAACAATCAAACGGGTGCAACGGCGACCAACCTCGCAGCGGGTACGTACACGGTAACGGTAACGGATGCCAACGGTTGCACGAAAACGGCGGTAGTAACGATCCTTCAATTGGGAAGCCCAAGTGTAGCGATGACTTCTACGGCAGTAAAATGCTTCGGTGGCAACGACGGTACAGCAACCGCGACGGTAACGGGCGGCACTGCGCCATATACTTATGTTTGGGCTGGTTCAACCCAGATTACATCCACCATCACTGGTTTGACAGCGGGCACTTATACCGTAACGGTAAGCGATGCGAACAACTGCACGGCAACGGCCAGTGTAACTGTTGCGCAGCCAAGTGAGATTGTAATCACGGTAACGTCTAATCCATCCACGTGCGGCGCGGCCAACGGCTCAGCCAGTGCCAGTGCGACGGGCGGTACGCCAAGTTACACGTACTTCTGGTCAAATAACCAGTCCGGTGCAACGCAAACGGGTCTGTTGGCGGGCACTTACACGGTAACGGTAACGGACGGCAACAACTGCACCAAAACAGCAGTGGTAACGGTCAATAACCTCGGCGCACCGGTAGTGACAATCACGCCTACGAACGTCACCTGCTTCGGCGGTAACAACGGTACGGCGAGTGCGAATGTGAACGGCGGAACTGCTCCTTACACGTACGTATGGAGTGGCCAGCCGGTACAAAATACCCAAACGGCAGTGGGCTTATTTGCCGGTACCTACACGGTAACGGTAAGTGACGCGAACGGCTGCACGGGCACGGCATCGGTAACGATTACGCAGGGCAGCCAGATCACGCACAACTTCACGGTAAATAACGTATTGTGCAACGGCACTGCGACGGGTTCAATTGACCTGACGGTAAGCGGCGGTAATCCACCGGTAACCTTCCAATGGAGCAACGGCGCCACGACGGAAGATGTATCGAACCTGTTGGCGGGCGTTTACACGGTAACAACGACGGATGCCAGCGGTTGCACGAAAGCGACGTCCATTTTGGTGAATGAACCACCGGCGTTAATCGTCGCGGTAGTTAACCAAACGAATGTGACCTGCTTCGGCGGTAACAACGGTGCGATCGACATCACGGTAAGCGGCGGTACCTTGCCTTACACCTACACGTGGTCACCCAACGGCATCACGCAGAATTTGAGTGGTCTGAGCGCAGGCACTTACACGGTAACGGTAACGGACGGCAACTCGTGCACCAAAGTATTGACGGTAACGATTACCAGCCCGACGGCGATTACACCGGTGATTGTAGCGACTCCGACGAATTGCGGCGGCAGCGACGGCGCAATCAACGTAACGGTAAGCGGCGGCACACCGGGTTACACCTACGACTGGGCGCACCTTGCGGGTACGAATAACCCCGAAGACCTGAGTGGTCTGGGTGCAGGTACGTACACGGTAACGATCACGGATGCTGCGGGTTGTACGACGGTCACATCGGCGACGGTAGCAAACGATAACAGCAGTTGCACACCATCGGTGAACATCGTGAAGTTTGTGAATAACCAGGATGCGAATACGGCACCGGGTGCGATTATCATCGTACCCCCGAGCAACCCGCCAACGGTAACCTTCACGTACGTGGTGACCAACACGGGTAATCTGACGCTGACGAACCTGGTGGTGACGGACAACAAGATCCCGGGTACAATCTGTACAATTCCATCGTTGGCACCGGGTGCCTCGGCGACTTGTACGGCGACGCAAACGGCAATACTGGGTCTGTACACGAATATTGGTACGGTAAGTGGTCAACCGGTGAACAACGGCGGTCAGCCATTTGGCCCGCCGGTAACGGACACGGATCCTGCGAACTACACGGGTATCTTTATCAATATAGACAAAATGGCGGACAAAACACAAATTTGTCCGGGCGAAGAAGTAACGTATATGCTCATTACGCGGATGTTGGGCGGTGCACCCGGTCTCCAAATCCGCAACGTAATGGCCATGGACAATAACGTACCGGGCACGTTCACCTGCAACAGTCAGTACTGGGTAGGTTGCAACGCCACTGGCGGTGTGAACTGCGATATCAACGGCAACTGCATACTGGACTTTAACGATCTGGACGGCGACGGTACATCGGAAGAAGAATTCAAATGGCAGTACACGATGACCCTGACGCAAACGACAGTGAACATCGCCGAAGATATGGGTGAAGTATGGTACGTAGATCCGACGACGGGTCAGGAGTTCTTCATCGACAACGTAGGTAACTCCGACCAGGTAACGGTCACGGTAAATCCAAATCTGTGTGCATCCATCGGCGATTACGTATGGAGCGATACCAACGGCGATGGTCAGCAGGGTGGCACGGAGAATGGCATCAGCGGTGTAACGGTAAATCTGTACACGGATGACAACAACGACGGGCAACCGGATACACCGGGTGCGCCAATTGCGACCACGACGACAAACGGCACTGGTTTGTACCAGTTCACGGGTCTGGTACCGGGTAACTACATCGTGGGTTTTGTAACCCCGTTGACGTACACCCCATCACCGGTGAACATCGGCGACGATGCGACGGACAGCGACGCGAATCCGGTAACGGGTTACACGGGTACGATTGTGTTGACGCAGGGCGAGAGCGATCAGACAAACGACGCGGGCTTTATCCCGCCGTCAGGCTCCATCGGCAACTTTGTGTGGAACGACCTGAACGGCGACGGCATTCAGGATCCGGGTGAGCCTGGTATCCCGAACGTAGTGGTAACGTTGTTTAGCGATCCGGACGGGGATGGTAACTATACCACTGTAGTGACCAGCACGACGACGAACGGCAGCGGTATTTATGTATTCCCGAACCTTCCGGCGGGTAACTACGTGGTGGGCTTTACGACCCCGAACGGTTACACGTCCACGCCATCGAACCAGAGCGGCAACGACGAGGAAGACAGCGATAACGTGGGTGGCACAACGGGTGTAATTGTACTCCCGCAGGGCCAGAACAATATGAGCGTAGACGCGGGCTTCTACATCCCGGCCTCGATTGGTAACTTTGTGTGGAACGATCTGAACCAGAACGGTTTGCAAAACGGCGAGCCGGGTATATCAGGTGTAAGTGTGAGCCTGTACGCGGACAGCGACGGCGACGGTCAACCGGATAATCCGGCGCAACCCTTGGCGACGCAGTTGACGGGATCTAACGGTCAATACAACTTCGGTGGTTTGGCTCCAGGCAATTACGTGGTAGGTTTTGTGACCCCGACGGGTTACCAGCCAACGACGGAAAACGCGGGTAACGATACACAGGACAGCGACGCGGATCCGGTAACGGGTTACACGGGTACGATTAACCTGGTGAGCGGTGAAGCAGACGACACGAACGACGCCGGCTTTATCCAACTGTCATCGGTGAGCAACTTTGTGTGGGAAGACCTGAACGGCAACGGAGTACAGGATCCGGGCGAACCAGGTATTCCCGGCGTCACGGTGAATCTGATCAGCGGCGGCAGCGTTATTGCCACCACGACAACGGATAATAACGGCGAATATGCGTTCACGGGCCTCTTACCGGGTCCATACCAGGTAGGTTTTGAATTGCCCACGGGTTATTCGTTCACGGTCAATACGGGTGGTGTAAGCAACCCGACAAACAGTGATGCGAATGCGAATACCGGCGAAACGGCGGTGTTTACGCTCCAACCGGGCGAGAACAACACGAACGTGGATGCGGGTATGACCCAGGAAGCCGGTTTGGGTAACTACGTATGGGAAGACCTGAATGGCAACGGTTTGCAGGACGGCAACGAGCCGGGTATCGAAGGGGTGACGGTGACGTTGTACCAAAACAACACACCGATAGCCACGACGACGACGGACAACAATGGCTTCTACCAGTTCACGGGTCTTACCCCTGGTAACTACGTGGTAGGTTTCAGCGATCCGGTGGGTAACTGGAACAATTCACCGCAGGATGTGAACAACAACAACAGCGATGCATTGGACAGCGATGCCAACGCAAGTACGGGTCTGACCGGTACGATTGTTCTACCAAGCGGCACGACAAATCAGACGATCGACGCGGGCTTTATTCGCATCTGTAACCTTGCGGCGAGCGGCGTGGTGAGCAATGCCTCCTGCGGCCAAAATAACGGCGCGATCAACGTGACGGTAACGGGCGCATACCAGGGTGTCACCTTCCAGTGGTCTAACCAGGCAACAACGGAAGATCTGGAAGACCTGACGGCGGGTGCGTACACGGTAACCATCACGGATGAGAACGGTTGTTCCGTGATCCGCACGTTCAGCGTATCGCAAACGGGTAGTCCGACGGTAGCGTTGGGTCAGGTGAATCAGATAAGTTGCTTTGGTCTGAACAACGGTAGTATCGATATAAATGTAAGCGGCGGCCTTGCACCGTACCAGTACAACTGGTCGAACGGCGCAACGACGCAGGATGTAAATAATCTTGCCCCCGGCACGTACTGCGTGACGGTGACGGATGCAGCGGGTTGTAACGCGGTCATCTGCGGTACGATTACCCAGCCTAATCTGCTGGTGGTAACGGCGGTAGCGACGCAGGCCACTTGTGGTTTGAACAACGGTAAGGTAACAACAACGGTCATCGGTGGTACGCCTAACTATACATACCAGTGGTCCGGCGGTCAGGGAACAGCGGCGAATTTGAACAACGTCGGCGCGGGTACGTACACGGTAACGGTAACGGACAGCAAAGGTTGTACGGCAACGGCCTCGGCGACGGTAATCCAAACGGGTAAACCAACAATTGCGGCGGCTGGTCAGGGTACGATCATCACGAAAGTATCATGTAACGGCGGTTCCGATGGCGCGATTACTATCCTTGTAACGGGTGGCACGCAGCCTTATACTTACAATTGGAGTACAGGTGGCGCAAGCACGCCAACGCGGACAAACCTGATAGCGGGTACGTACACGGTAACGGTCACGGATAACCTGGGTTGTACGGATGTAAGATCGTTCATCGTAGGTCAACCGGCACCGTTTAACTTTACGGTGACGACGACACCGGCAGATTGCGGCGAAGCGGACGGTACAATTACCCCGATAGTCACGGGCGGTACACCACCGTATTCCTACGTGTGGAACGACGGCTTCACGGATCCAATCCGTAGCGGCCTGACAATGGGCACGTACACGGCCACGATCACGGATGCCAAAGGTTGTACGGGTTCATTCTCGGCAACGGTCGGCGGATCATCGGAACTGGTGGTAACGTGGAACGTAACACACGCTACCTGCGGTCAGTGCAACGGTAAGATTGTACTTAACGTCAGCGGTGCAACCGGTCCTTACTGGTACGACTGGTTCGATATTCCTGGTCTGAATCCAAGAGACCGCGAGAATCTGTGCCCTGGCACGTACGCGGTGTGGGTATACTCGAGCGATGGTTGTAAGAAAAAAGTAATTATTTCGGTCAATACGACGAGCGGCCCGACGGTAACACCAACGGTAACGCAGGCATCCTGCGGTCAGTCTAACGGTTCGATCAATTTGAGTGTAAACGGCGGCACTGCCCCGTACACATACGTTTGGTCAAACAACGCAACGACGTCCACGTTGAATAACCTGGCGGCAGGTACGTACACCGTGACAGTAAAAGACGCGACGAACTGCACGACGGTGAGCACTTCGGTGGTTGCCAACGGCGCAGCACCGGTGGTCACACCACAGGCAACGGCGACGAAGTGCGGTTTGAACAACGGCTCGGTAATCCTCTCGGTAACGGGTGGGGTAGCACCGTTCACGTTCGACTGGGCACACGTAGCGGGCAGCAACAACGCGCAGAACCTGAATGGTTTGGCGGCTGGTACGTACTGCGTAACGGTGAGTGATGCGGCGGGTTGTACGTCCACGGCGTGTGTGACGGTGAACGGCTCAACGGCCATTACGGCCACGGCGGCGGCGTTGAATACCACCTGTGGTCAGACGAACGGTCAGGTAACGACAAGCATCAACGGCGGTTTGGCTCCTTACACTTACGTATGGAGCAACGGCAGCACAACGGCAACGTTGAACAACGTTGGTGCGGGTAACTACTGCGTAACGATCACGGATGCGGCGCTTTGTACCGCCACGGCTTGTGCGAATGTCGGCACGAGCGGCGGAGCGACGTTGGTAGCGTCTTCAACCCCGGCCCGTTGCGGTTTGAGCAACGGAACGGCCACGGTGAATGCAACGGGCGGAACGGCACCGTACTTATATGTATGGAGCAACAACCTGGGCACGACGGCGACGGTGAATAACCTTGCGGCGGGTACGTACACGGTAACGGTAACGGACGCGAGCGGTTGCTCGGGTACGGCATCGGTAGCGGTGAGTGGCCAACCAGCGGTAGTAATCGCGCTTCAGGCGACGAACACGACTTGCGGATTGAACAACGGCGGCGTAACGGTGAGTGTAAGTTCAGGAGTGGCCCCGTACACATACTTGTGGAATACGAATGCAACCACGGCAACGATCAATAACCAGACATCGGGCGTGTACACGGTAACGGTAACGGACGCGAATTTATGTACAAAAACAGCGACGGCGACGGTAGGTGCATCGAGTGCGGTAACAGCGACGATAGCAGCAACTCCGGCGGCGTGCGGAATGAATAACGGCACGGTAACGGTGAGCGCCAACGGTGGCGTAAGTCCTTACACGTATAACTGGAACATCGGCGGTGGCAGCACGCCAACGCGGAACAACCTGATGGCAGGCACATACACGGTAACGGTAAGTGACGCAGTAGGTTGCACAGCGGTGGTATCGGCGAGCGTTGGTACGCTCAACGGCCCAAGTGTAGTGGTGAGTTCGACTCCGGCGGGTTGTGGTGTCAACAACGGCACGGCCACGGCGACGGTAACGGGTGGGGCATTGCCTTACACGTTCAACTGGAGCAACGGCGGCACAACGGCCACGATTAGCAGCCTCGGCGCGGGTCAGTACTGCGTAACGGTGACGGACGCAAACAATTGCAGCGCCACGGCGTGTGTAACGGTAAGCGGATCGAATGCCCCAACGGTAGTGATGAGTGGTACTCCAACAACGTGCGGCGCAAATAACGGTACGGCAACGGCAACGGTAAGCGGCGGCAACGTAACGTATATCTGGTCAAATAACGCAACGACATCAACGATCAATAACCTTGCCGCAGGCACCTACACGGTAACGGTTACTCCGGTGAGCGGTAGCACGTGCACGGCCACGGCGACCTTCACGGTTGGCGCATCCAGTGCTGTAACGGCAACAACGACGGTAACCAACCTGGGTTGTAACTCGACGGCACCAACTGGTGCGGTAACAATCAATGTCACCAGCGGAACGGCACCTTACACTTATCAGTGGGCCAACGGCGCAACCACCCAAAGTATCACTAACCTTGCGGCGGGCACGTACTGCGCAACGGTGACGGATGCCAGCGGTTGCACGACCACGGTATGTGGCACGGTGAACGAAGGCGTGATGAATATTGACGGGGTGGTCAACAGCATCTTGTGTGCTGGCAGCGGCAACGGTTCGATCAACATCACGGTAACGGGTGGCAACGGAACATTGACGTACGACTGGGCGCATATCCCGGGCACGAACGACGTGGAAGACCTGAATAACCTTAGCGGTGGCACCTACAGTGTGACGGTAAGTGATGCGAATGGTTGTACGGTGGCGGCAACGTACACGGTAAATGAACCGGGTCTGTTGTACACCAACCTTAATATCACTCCAGCGACCTGCGTACAAAACGACGGTATCATCCTGGCGGTAACCAACGGCGGTGTAGCCCCATTCACCTACGATTGGGCGCATATCCCCGGCCCGAACGACGTGATCACCGAAATCTACGACGCGACCCCGGGTACCTACACAGTGACGGTAACGGATGCCAACGGCTGCTCTTACGTAGCCACGGGTACGGTAACGGCTCCGGTATTGCCAACGCTGGCGATCACCAACGTGGTGAACCCAACGTGCACGGCACCGAACAGCGGTCAGTTGACGGCGACATCCAACGGCATCAGTTATGTGTGGTCAAATCAGGCTACGACGGCGACCATCACTGGTCTTGCGGCGGGCACTTATACGGTAACGGTTACGGGAGTAAACGGCTGTACGGTAACGGCATCGGCAACGCTGACCAACCCGAACGGCGTAACGGTAGCGGCTGCAACGCAGGTAAACCCAAGTTGTGTGAACCCACTGGGTGGTTCTATCACCCTGAACGTTAGCACGGGCACGGCCCCATTCAACTTTGACTGGAGTCATATTGCGGATACAAACAACCCACAAAACCTGAGTGGCCTTGCGGCGGGTACCTACGTGGTAACGGTGAGCGATGCGAACGGTTGCAGCAGTGTGTTGAGTGTAACGCTCACCACACCAAATGCACCAAGTGTATCGGTGGCTAATGTAACCAATGTATTGTGCAACGGCGCAAGCACGGGTTCGATCAACATCACGGTGTTGAACGGCACGGCACCTTACACTTACGCATGGTCTAACCAGGCTACAACGGCGAATATCAACGGTCTTGCGGCGGGTACGTACACAGTAACGGTCACGGATGCCGTGGGTTGTACCCACTCAACGACGGCTACCGTAACACAACCGGCAGCCATCGTGGCCAGCGGAGTGGTGAAAAACGTAGATTGTAACGGTAACGCCACGGGCGCGGTATTTGTAACAATCAGCGGCGGAACCGCACCGTTCAACTACAACTGGGCGCATATTCAGGGCAGCGTAGATCCGGCAAACATCAGTGGTCTGGTGGCAGGTTCTTACTTCCTGACCATCACGGACTCTAAGGGCTGCACAAAAGTGGAAGTGTTTACAGTAACGCAGCCAAACGAACTGGCGGCGCAGGACGTAACAACGGGCACGACGTGCAACACCCTGACGGGTTCGATTATCATCAACCCGATTGGCGGCACGGCTCCGTACACGTACGACTGGGCGCACATCACGGGCAACGATAATCCGAAGGATTTGCAGGGACTGGATGCGGGTACTTACTACCTGACGGTAACGGATGCCAACGGCTGTACGTTCACCAAGTCGATGGTGGTGACCATCGTACCAACCTTCACGGTAGGTGTGGTATCCATCCCATCGAACTGCGTAGGGCCGACGGGCGGCATTGACCTGACGGTCAGCGGCACCCTGGCACCTTTCACCTACGACTGGGCGGATGTACCGGGTACGAACAATACACCGGACCGTACAAATGTAGCGGCGGGTACTTACACGGTAACGGTCAGCGATGCCACGGGTTGTACCACGGTGGTAGAAGCGGTGGTAACGCAACCGGAGATCATTGTAAATGTACAAACGGAAAATACAGTGTGTGGCCAAACGAACGGCGAAATTGACCTGACGGTCAGCGGCGGTACGGCTCCATACACGTACGACTGGGCCAATGTTGCGGGTACGAACAATCCGTCGGACTTGTTCAATCTTGCGGCGGGTACGTACATCGTAACGGTAACGGACAGCAAGCAGTGCACGGCGGTGGTAGAGGTGAACATCACGCAAGTGGGTGGCCCTCAATTGACGACGGCGGTAACGGCGGTAAGTTGCAACGGCACGGCGACGGGTTCAATTGACCTGAGTGTGAACGGCGGCGTTGCTCCATACACGTACAACTGGTTGCACCTCAACGCGACGAACGAACCACAGGATCTGACAAACCTGGTAGCGGGCACGTACGCGGTAACGGTAACGGACGCCAGCGGATGCCAGATTGTAACGGCGGTGACGGTGACGCAGCCATTGGCGGTAACGCCGGTGCTGAACAGCCAAAACGTATCGTGCGGCAATATCAGCGACGGTTCGATTGATCTGAGTGTAAGCGGCGGCACAGCTCCGTACACGTACAACTGGAGCCACATCACCACGGGTAGCGAACCGCAGGATGTCAGCGGTCTGAGTGCCGGTTTCTACACGGTAACGGTAACGGATGCCAACGGCTGCACGGGTGTAGCGACGGGCGCGATTCAGAATCCGCCGACGGGCATCACCATCGGCAGTTATGTATGGCACGATGCGGACCAGGACGGCGAACAGGACGATACCGAAATCGGTACTCCGGGTATCACGGTACGGTTGATCAAAGCGGGTGTTGACGGTTCATACGGTACGGGCGACGATGTTATTGTGGCCACCACGGTGACCAACGCATCTGGTTTGTACCAGTTCGGTTGTGTAACGGCGGGCACGTACGCGGTACAGTTCAGCGGTATCCCGACGGCGCACGAATGGACGACACCAAACGCGGGTCAGAACAACTGCAAAGACAGCGATGTGAGCGAAGCGGGTATCTCCGCACCGTTTACAGTCACCACGGCATTGGTGAACATTCCATGTTTGGACGCAGGTCACCACATTGCCTGCCACAACGTATTGCACCCCGGTATTATCGCGGCGGATCAAACGATCTGCTCAGGTCAGACCCCGGCGTTGATTTACGAAGTACAGGCTCCAACGGGTGGTTCCGGTAACATTGAATACCAGTGGATGACCCTTGAAGTAACGCCAAACGGCACGCAGTGGGTAGCCATACCGAACACGAACTCACCGGTGTATCAGCCGGGTGCGTTGACGCAAACGGCCTACTTCATGCGTTGTGTACGCCGCGAGGGTTGTACCACATTCCTGGAAACGAACGTAGTGACCATCACGGTGTTGAAACCGGGTGTTGGCAACTGCGAAGAGTTCAAACCGGACTTCACGGTGACGAAAATGGGCGAAGATGACGCGATGATTGACTGGACGACACTGCCTGAAATGACGCAGTATCTGTACGTTGTACAATACTCGGTGGATCAGCAGGGTTGGAAAGACATTGCCAACGTAATCGGTCACGGTAATTCGGCGGCACCAAACTGGTACAACCAGATTCACTACGACCCGATCTGCGGCCGCAATTACTACCGCATCATGCGCATGGATGCTTACGGTAACGAAGCCCTCTCGGAAGTGAAATACGTTGACATCGACTTGGCCGCGGATCTGGATGCCATCCAGTTCTTCCCGAACCCAACGAGCGACTACATCACGATCAGCCGGGTGAGTACCTGCGGTATGGCGGAAGACGCTACAATTACCCTCTTTGCGGCCAACGGTGATCTGTTGCGCGAAGAAGTAGTAAGCCGCGAAACAGTAGGATCACGGACGATAGACATCTCTCAGTTGCCACCGGCGGTGTACCTGGTACGCGTACGCCTGAGCAACGGCAGCACGAAAACGGTCCGGGTGACGAAGATTTAATAACAAACGGTAACGATGGAAATATAAAGGCCGCTTCGGGGAAACCCGGGGCGGCCTTTTTTGAAAAATAAGTGTTTTTCCCGTTTGTACCGGTAATTGTTTTATTGGCCAATACCCCCGGAGGCGTCTCTTTGGAAGGGACTTCACGCTTGAGAATTTACGGCAATTATTTGAAGGTAAACGGATTGGTGTTTCAAAACTGTAATGCGGCGGATTTTGGCACAAATACCGTGGTGGAATTTAGAAATGGTTCTACATTAGCCAATAATTCGCGTTTAAACAATTGTCATTTTAACCAGTATAATTCGGATAATACCCTGGACAACAAATGGGTAACTTTGTACGGCACTTATAACAAAGTGAACTACTGCCGTCGCTGCGACAGGTGCCAATTGTATCGTGCGGGGTAATTTCTTTTAAGGGGGGACGCGCAAAGCGCGGGTGTCCGGCTCATTGACGGGCTGCACAGCATTTATAATAATTATTTTCAGGATATAGAAGGCGGGGATAACAGCACTTTACGCTCCCCGATTGTGGTGATGAATGGCCAAACGGCTCCGGCGGCAAATGGCTATTGGCTGGTGTATAATTCCTCAATTGTGCACAATACAATGGTTAATTGTTTGGCTCCGTCCATTAATTTCGGCTCATCATCGTCGGGTAGAACAGTGCCGCCCAACAACATTACACTTGCGAACAACCTCATTTTTTCTTCAAGCAGCCCTTTGGTTGAGTATACAAACATTCCCACAGCTACCACTTATCAAGCTAACCTCTATTTTGGAGCGGCACTCGGCGACCCTCCAACTGCGGGCTGGATTCCATTGTCAATCATTTTTTGAATAACCGCTGCTTGCCATAGCAGTGAATCAGCGGTAAGGCCCATGTATTTCTTTCGAAGATCGGTGGCCGACTTAAAGCGAATGCTGTCGGGCAACTATTCGTTCGTAAATACGGCTTCCGGGTTGTTTGACTGGCTGTATCCGGTAAGGAAAAAAGAGTAAAATAACACGAAAAAAAATGGCAGACTTGGACATAAATATTACCGGTAAAGAAACCGTTCTAAACTATATACTAAAAAATAGTTTTGGCAAAGTTAACTCAAAATACCGTAATTATTTTCACAAAGTAACTACAAATCGGGCACCGCCCAGCGGGCTGTTTTCTGCGGTAATATCGGCCTCAAATTTTTGCAATATTTCGCGCACCTGTACCAGCCCAATACCTTGTCCTTTATTACTTTGGGCGGCTTTTTCGAACAAGTCACGTTGCAGATGGGGCGGTATGCCCGGGCCATTGTCTTCGATTACCCAACTGTTTTTTTGATCTGTTGTTTCCTGGCCAATTCGTAACAACGGCGCATCCTGATCGCCGGCGTACCGAATAGCGTTGGTAATCAAGTTTTGAAATACCTGGCTTACAATGGCCAATGGTAGCCGCGATGGGGCAAGTGGGCTGGTTTCCACTCGGAACCCTTTTTCGTTTAGCAATGGCGCAAAACGCTCCAATATCTGTTGCACAATAGGGTTAGGGTCATAGAGGGTTTGGGCGTTGTGTTCCTGGTGGTAATTACGCGCCGATTGCAACAAACTCAAGCAATACTCTTTCAATTGCTGCCCGATGCGTTGGGTTTGGTCAAAATACAACCCCAACGTCTTAGTGTTGCGCGAAGTACCCACCAAAATATTACCATTGGACAAAATAAGGTCAATGTTATTCAGGATGTCGTGCGAAACCGACAATGCAAAATTATGGAGCATTTTATTACTTTGAGCCAAGTTTTCGCCCTCCTGTTGCAGGCGGGTATTGAGCAACTGAAGTTGTTCGGCGGCGGCTTTTTTAGCCTTCATATTTCGGAAAAAAGTGTAGGCCAGTCCGCCGAGCAATAACATAATGATGGTTAAACCCCACATCATAAGGCGTTGTTGGTGGAGTTGGGTCTCTGCCTCCAGTTTGCTCAAGGCGTTTTGGGCCTCTATTTGCGCTTTTTCTTTTTGGTAAAGATTATCCAAATACTGCCGAATAACGTTTTCGCTAATCTCTTTACTTTTGATGGAATCAGACAGTGCCACGCTTTTTTCCAAAAAATCCAGCGCCCGGTTGGCGTCTCCCCGTTGTTTGTAACCAACACTCAGGGCGGTATAGGCCGTGACAAGGCTGGCGTTAATCCGCAACAATTTCAGGTCGGGAAGTACTGATTCCAATATGGCAATGCCTTCCTGGGTTTTGCCCTGTTTTATTAGAATGTCGCCTTTTTGGGTTTTTGCGGTGGCAACTTCCATTTCCAGTTTGCGCGATGCCGCTATTTCCTGCGCTTGGGTAAAATGCACCATGGCTGAATCCAGCATTTGCCGACGGCTGAAATACCGACCTAATTCATAATGTAAATTGGATTGAATTTCCTGTAGGTTAGCCGAGGTCGCAATGCGAATACCGGCGTTATAAAAGGAACGGGCTTCGTCGAGGTTGGCGGCCGTTGGAATCAGGAAGGTTTGGGCGGTCGCCAAGGAGTGGTTATCGCCTTCTTGTTCATAAATTTTAGCCGATTTCAAGAGTTCTTTGCGCGCTTCTTCTTCCATGCCCAATTCGGTAAAAATAAGACCGATATTGACCAATGCAGTGGCCTGCGTTTCGTAATCCTGCACTTTTTCGGCAAATTTTAGCGATTCCTGCAAGGAGAACAGCGCCGGGAGAAATAGTCCCTGTTCTTGTTCGAGGGCACCTTCGAAGAGGTGAAGTTTCCCCATGTTGGCTACATCTACGTTGGGGTTAAGTAATAACCTGGCCCGGACGTAGTACGATTTTGCCAAATCATAATTGCCACTTACCGATTCGGCGCGGCCCTGTGCCGCCAATAATTTTGATAAAATGCGTGGGTTGCCCCCTTTGCTTTCCAGCATATTAATGCCGGCTTCGTTCATAATTCGGGCACTGTCGGGCCGGGCGGTGACAAAATAATAACGGCCCATTGTAAAGTACCACATGCCCGACCAATCCACCGATTTGCCTTTGTCAATCATCTTTTTCATCACGTTGGCTTGCCACAACAAAGAATCTACTTTATGTCCGAGATATTTAAATCGCAGCGTTGCCGCGACTTCGAACCTCAGGCTGTCGGGTTGTGATTCATCCAAAAAAATGTCGTGCAGCGTCGGCTTGGATTGAGCGATACTACGAATAGGCGGAATACAAAGTAGAATAGTAAATACGATTAGTTTATACATGACGCGGTTGTTCAGATTTGCGTATCGCAAAAGTACAACACGATCGAAAAAATTTTTTCTAAAAGTATGTCCAATGGGTAAACTATATCCGGCAAACACAACGGTATTATCGCATTTTTGCGTGCGTTAGTTTTTCTTCCGCAAAAAAGAAATAAATCTCATCTAATGGTAAAAAATTGAAGGCATCGCCGGATTTAAAAAGTAGCGGTTTCCCCATTCCGGGGTTAACGACGCGTGCGTAGAAACAACTGGTATTACACTGCTCAAAGAACAATTAATTCCCTCGGTCACTCATTGACAATTAAGATAATCCCTTCTTATTAAAGATAAACACCCGCAGGCGCAGGGTGAAATTTATTTTAAAAGTTTAAGATGGTCCAAAAATGGTTTGCGATAAGCCTGCCCAATCGGGAGCGTTTCTCCGTGAATAACGATAGTACTTTCTCCCGGATTAATGGATTCAATCAGGTTGACATTCACTAAATATGATTTGTGAATGCGGGAAAAACTGCTTGAAAACTCTTTTTCCAACACCTTTAATTGAACAGAGGTGGGGAAATTGCGTTGGCCCACTCGCGCATAGTTCAGTTTTTGGTCGGAAAAAAAGTAGGTCACTTCATTCACCGGAATTGACTTGTAAACATCCCCGATTTTAAAGAAAAAATTGCTGTGGTTAATTACCGGCGGCATTTCCACGGCTTCGGGCCTTGCGCCACCCAGACTGCTGGCACTGATGGGGTGCATCAGTGCAAGGTCAATCGCCTGTTGCAATTTGAAGCGCGACAGTTCTTTGTTCATAAAACTGCTGGGGCGGGTGTGCCGCGTACGCTCATAAAATTCCTCGGTGTAGTTGGAGGTTAAATAAATAATGGGCACATCGGGCATTGTTTCCCGCAGCGTTTCGGCAAATTCGATCCCGGTTTTTTCACCCGGTCCCAAATCAATATCTACCAGACACAAATCAGGGGGGTGTTGCTCCAAAATAACCATTGCCTCTGCGTAATTTTTGGCAATGTGAACTTTAGGCAACCCAATTTCTTCCAATAATATTTGCAAAAGCATCGAAAATCCTTGAAGGTCCTCTAATATTAAGATGTTTAAGTTAGTGTTGAAATGCATGGTGCAATCTGCGGTATAAGGATATTAAAACAAGAATTAAACGTGAAGAAAATCTAATTGTTTAACAATGAAAATAAAGTTTTGCCGCTGCCCGACATGATAAAGTAAATACCGTTTTTTGGCCTACAAACATACTGAGATTTTTTTTAAAAGGTAAAGTATGGGGGGTAAAATGCGTTTATTTTGGTATAAAGACCTTAAATTCAGCGGTAAAAGCAGTGGTTTTACTTTTTTTTAAAAAAAGGAGTTTTGTCCGTTAAAAAGAGCGGCTTAATTTCAATTTGATAGCGTTTATCGCTTGTTATGGTTGCTCCGGCAGTTTTCAACTTAGGTTTGTCGCACAATTACTTGTTCAGTTGTTCGTAACTGAAACAACCTACTTTACATGTGCCTAAACAATGTGCCGTTGCAAAAGTGTGGTGGTATATATTTGGGTAGTCAAATGTTTTTATTTATGTTTGCCCCATAAATAGTATAACAAATTTATGACAATCAAACAACTTCTTTTCCCCTTGGCTCTTTTGGGCTTTTTACAAAGTACTTTTGCGCAAGATAAGCCTACGCCTTGTCAATTGGTTAAAGCGGCCAGTAAAACCGCCCGTGAAACCAATAGTACGGCCCCCCTGGATGAACTCCTGGAAAATGGAACGATAAAAAACCCAAAATTTCAGGCATTTGTGATTACGCTGCGCGCTCAACAACGCTTCATCTCTAACCGGGCAGCGTTGCAGGATGATGAAGGAACGGTGAACATTACTGAAAATCCCACCGTTCAGGCCATTTTGGCCGATTATGAAAAAGCCATCGCGGTATCTTCCGACTACAAAATTGTTGTGCAGCGATACCGTTATGCGTTTTTGACCAAAATGGGTGCAACAGAAATGAAATTAGCCCAACAGGATTTAATTGATCTGAAAGCCGCTGGTTATCGCGAAAAACAAAAGGGAATGGGCATCTTTGCACAGGTAGTGCAGGGACAAAATACTTGGATCGGGGGTGGTTTATCAATTGGATATGTATTACAGCCCGCTTACAAACTACGTACCCCCGGAGACGCAGCCCGTACCGTACAATCACGCCAGAAGTCCAGGTGCCTGACAGCGTTTGAATTCAACTATTCGCGAAATTTGGCGCACCCCATGAATGATGTTGCGTTTCAACTTTTCCGTATCAATGCCCCCATCGTACTTGCGCCGCTTCATTTTGGGGTGCAAACGGGTAAAACCTCCGAGGGCGTTTCCATCGGCAATCGTTGGTACTATAACCCCGAAATAGGGTGGGGGTACAACGGTTTTTCGGTATCTTACGGTTATCGGCTCATGTTTAAAAAAGGCAGTTTCGACGGTCGCGAAGGGCACCTTTTCAAACTACGGTACACGGCTATTTTGTAATGAAAAGCCTATTCCGGCCTTTTCATAAACCGGATGGACAATGAATTAACGCAGTGGCGGGTATTTTTGGCAGTCATTCGTTCGCCGTCAAAAACGTGGCCCAAGTGCCCGCCACAGTTAGCACAACAGATTTCTACCCGGCGCATTCCAAACGAAGTATCCACGTGCCGCGTAATGGCTCCCGGCAATTCATCGTCGAACGAGGGCCAGCCGCACCCGGAATCAAATTTGTCACCAGTGTCGTACAGCGGTGTATTGCAACGGCGGCAAACAAAAATGCCATCTCCTTTAAAGTTCCAATATTCGCCCGTAAATGCCCGTTCAGTGCCTTTTTGGGCAATAACGTGTTCTTCTTCCGGTGTAAGTGTATTCCAATTTTCCATGCCTGAAAAACACAAAAAAACGGAAAATGTTTTTTATAACCGTTTCCCCAAGGGCGACCACGAGGGTCGCCTTTGCCCAAACGGCGATTATCTCCCCAAGGGCGACCACAAGGGTCGCCTCTGCCCAAATGACGATTATTTCCCAAAGGGCGACCACAAGGGTCGCCCCTAGAACCCTTCCCATTCCGGCTGCCGGTATCGGAGCCAAAATTTTTGGAGGGCTTTTAATTCGTACGGAAAATGGTAAATCCCCGATTTATAACGCCACCCCGACAGCAGGCGCATGGTTTTTCGCTGAACCGATGTCAGTTTGATGTCCGAACTGGTAGGGTAGTAGGCATTGAGTACCGTTTCAAACTGGCGGATACGATCCACCATGGCCGGTGTAAGCCAGGGCGTGAGCGGGTTGCGGCGCAAATCGAACTTTTCCCATTGTGGCGAAAGCCAGTCTTCGAGCGTTTCCGGGAATTTAAACCCGGCCTCCTGAATGCGTTGGTACAAGTCCGAACCTTCGGTGGGCACGGGCGAATAGATGTAGATAATGATCTCGGTGTCGGGATTAATCTGTTTTACCTTTTTTATAAAGGTAATATCGTCTTCTATTTGCGCCCACACCTGTTCGGGGGTATCGGCGGGCATCCCCAGCACGAAGGAATATTCCGGTACAATATTAAATTGCCGGAGGCGCTCGGCGAATCGCAGAATTTGTGCACCGGTTTGTTTTCCACCTTTGTCCATTTGTTTTAGAATGGTATCGTTGCCCGTTTCCGCTCCGTAAAAAATCATGGTACACCCCGAGGCGCGCATGAGGGCCAGCGTATCGTCCGAAAAACTGTCCATGGTATCAATGCGGGCCTCACCCCACCATTGCATACCTTGGCCCAGCATGAGTTCGCTAAAGGTGCGCACCCTTTTTTCGCTCACAAAAAAATTATTGTCGTGAAATTCCACGGCGTCGGCCTGCCATTTTTCTTTTACGTACATCACATCCCGGAAAATGGTTTCGGCCGATTTGCCCCGCCAACGCGCTTCATAAATGGGCACAACGGCGCAAAACGAACATTTGAACGGACAACCCATGCTGCTGTGGTAGGCAAAAGTGCGTTGACCCAGGTGGGTGCGGGGCAAATAACCTTCGAGGGGATAAAATTGGTGCAAATAATCGTAAGGCAATACCGGCAATGCATCCTGGTCCAACAACGCTTCTTTAGAGTTTTTGATAATAACCCCCTCCGGCGTTTTCCAGATCAGGTTTTGGATAAACTCATAGGGTTGTTTCTGTTCCAAGGCGTTCAGCAACGCGGGAAATGCTTTGTCGCCCGGTCCGTCCACAATAAAATCAACGTAAGTGCTATCCATGACCACTTTGTATTGGTTCGACGCAAAATATCCACCCCAAACCGTAACTACATGCGGATATTGTTGTTTAATAAGTCGGGTAATCGGAATGGCCTGTTGTAACTGTGGGCCGGGCATTACGGTACAACCAAAGTACTTAAAATCTCCGGTGGCCAGGTAAGCGTTTATTTTCTCCCACGGGTCGCGCTCTTTGTTGCCATCCACAAATACAAACTCGTAGTGCTCATAAATGGACGCGCCCACCTGAAGTATAGTATTGGGGATGCGGTGTTTGGCGTTGGCACTGCGCGGATTAAATAAAATGACTTTGTTCATGTTGGGTGTGTGCGTATCCAATTGATTTTGATAAAAATGATTGGGCAAAATTGCCATTTTTTTCGAGTAACATGCGCTTTTTGTTAATAAAATTCCAATAAATGCCTTTTTTAGGGGTGTTTTTTCAAATAATTTCTAAACTAACGAAATTTCGCTGTCGGCAAATGTGACCCGAAAACGAAGGTACGTCAGAAGTTCGTCTTTACAAATGAGTAAAGAAGCAGGCAGTAATAAAGATTGTTTTCATTAGTTACACAACCGCTCAGTCGCAATGAAAGGGCGGTTTTATTAAGTCACATCCATCTCTCAAAGCGAGAGATGTCTCGATAAAGAAGAAGATTGTTTTCATTTGGTTTTTTGGGGTTTTCCGCTCTGCTGTAAGGCAGAGCGGTTTTTCCAAAACCAACCATGGAACCGATTACAAAAAAAAACACTGAATGCACATTAAACCGGGCAGTATAACATTTTATCTCTCTCAATACCGATTAAGTATAACCCATGCATTCAGTAAATTATAACATCCATTGCACTTCGGTGTAATGTCCTGATAAAGAAGAAGATTGTTTTCATTTGGTTTTTTGGGGTTTTCCGCTCTGCCGCAAGGCAGGGCGGTTTTTTTATTGGTATATCCTTAGTTTCTAAGTACCTTTGCCCCATGTCATTTATTAAATCAATTTCAGGTTTTAGAGGAACGATTGGCGGTCGCCCCGGAGATAATTTAACGCCGCAGGATATTGTTGCTTCCGCAGCGGCATTCGGCCAATGGGTTTTGGATACCACGGGCAACCGCACCATAGTAATTGGTCGCGATGGCCGTATCTCCGGCGAAATGGTAAGTGCATTGGTGACCAATACATTACGTGCATTAGGTATGCACATTGTTGATTTGGGGCTAAGCACAACCCCAACGGTAGAAATTGCCGTACCGCTGGAAAATGCCGGAGGTGGTATTATCCTCACCGCCAGCCATAACCCCAAAGAGTGGAACGCACTCAAATTACTCAACCACAAAGGAGAATTTATCAGCGCTGCCGACGGTAAAGCCGTTTTGGAACTGGCAGACTCGGGCAATATCGAATACGCACCGGTTGATCTGCTGGGAACGTACCGCACCGATGATACGTACATTGACAAACACATTCAGATGATTCTCGATCTGCCCTTGGTAGATATCGAAGCCATTAAAAACAAACAGTTCAACGTTGTACTCGATGCCATTAATTCAACGGGTTCGGTGGCCGTTCCGCGTTTGTTGGAAAAACTGGGTTGTAATGTTACCATTATCAATGGCGATATCACCGGCGTTTTTGCCCACAACCCCGAACCGTTGCGCGAACACCTGGTAGAATTGAGCCGGGCTGTTATCCAGAAAAAAGCCCATTTGGGTATCGCCGTGGACCCCGACGTGGATCGTCTGGTGTTTATGTGCGAAGACGGCGAATTGTTTGGCGAAGAATATACCCTTGTCGCCGTGGCAGATTATATTCTCAGTAAGAAAAAAGGAAACACGGTTTCTAATTTGTCCAGTAGCCGCGCGCTGCACGATGTAACGGTAAAGCACGGGGGCGAATATTTTGCCACTGCGGTAGGGGAGGTGCATGTTGTAGAAAAGATGAAAGCGGTCAATGCCGTGATTGGGGGAGAAGGTAACGGGGGAATTATTTTACCCGAATTGCATTACGGCCGCGACGCATTGGTGGGTATTGCTTTGTTTTTAAGCCACCTGGCGCATTCGGGGAAACATATTTCTACTTTCCGCCGGATGTACCCTGACTATCAAATGGCCAAAAACAAAATTGCCCAATCGCCCGAAATTCAGTTGGATAAAATATTTGAAATACTGAGCCACAAATACCGCAACGAAAAAGTCAACCGCGAAGATGGTTTGAAAATTGACTTCGCGGAAGGTTGGGTGCATTTGCGTCCATCAAATACCGAACCTATTATTCGTATTTATTCCGAAAGTAACTCGGTGGTGATTGCCAATAACCTGGCCAAAAAAATCATGCAGGATATTCAGGATATCGTCCACCAAAAAGGCTAATCCTACTATATATATAGGTATAGATAAAATCCTTCGCTGAATTCATCAACTATTATTCATCACCCACTACAACATCCGGTATATGCAACGCGTCTATTTTGATAATGCTGCAACCACACCCATTTCCGAAGAAGTCATCAATGCCATCGTGCCTGTATTACGCGGTCAGTTTGGAAACCCCTCGAGTATCCACGCCGAAGGCCGTAGTGTCCGGTCGGTATTAGAAGCCGCCCGGAAAATGGTCGCACAATGCATTGGGGCCAGCACTGGCGAAATCTTTTTTACTTCCGGCGGAACCGAGAGTAATAATATGGCCATCAAATGCGCCGTGCGTGACATGGGCGTGACGCGTATTATCAGCAGCCCCACCGAACATCACTGCGGCACTCATACCATCGAATCGGTGGTCCAGCAGGCCGGAGTAGAAGTAGTTTGGTTACCGGTAAACCACCTGGGCCGAATTGACTACGCTGATTTGGAACGTGCCTTACATACGGGTAACGGGGCCAAAACCCTGGTGTCGCTCATGCACGCTAATAATGAAATTGGTACCATGATTGATGTACATCGCGTGGGAGCGTTGTGCAAAGAGTACAATGCCTGGTTTCATTCGGACACGGTGCAAACCATTGGGCACTTTCCTTTAAACGTGCAGGATTTGAATATTCACTTTTTATCCGGCGCGGCGCACAAGTTCCACGGCCCCAAAGGTGTGGGCTTTATCTATATTAATAGTGAAACCGCCATTAAGCCATTTATTGACGGCGGCGCGCAGGAGCGCAACATGCGCGGAGGCACAGAGAACGTATACGGCATTGTAGGCCTGGCCAAGGCACTCGAACTGGCTTGTACCGACATGGATGCCCGAATGAACCATATCCGCGGCATCAGAGATTATATGCGCGCTCAACTGGAAGCTCATTTTGACGATATTCAATTCAACGGTGACCTGGAGGGCGAATGTTTGTACACCGTATTAAGTGTATCCTTTCCGCCTTCTCCCAAAAACGAACTCATGCTCTTCAATATGGATATTGCGGGTATCAGCGTATCGGGGGGCAGTGCGTGTTCCAGTGGTGCTGAAAAAGGCAGCCACGTGTTAGAGGCCATTAAGGCCGATCCAGAGCGTAAGAGTATCCGGTTTTCTTTTTCACACTATAATACGAAGGAAGAGGTAGATTTTGTAGTGGATAAAATGAAGGCCTTTGTTCCGGCAAAAACCCAGGAACCAGTGTTGGGATAATCGGCTTGGATGTTTTTTTGAAAAAAGTTTTTGAACTAAATAATTGATTTTCAAAAGTTTGTGTTGAAATCATATCGCCACCAGACATTTTTTCTAAGTTTTTTTAAAAAATGTTTGGTGGTTCAAAGAATATCGTCTTACCTTTGCGCCCGCTTTCGCAGGGAGGTTGTTTAAAGAAACAAACGCCCGCGAAAAAAAATCAAAAAAAAATCAAAAAAAGTTTGGTGGTTTGAAATCGGTTATCGTACCTTTGCGCTCCCAAAACGAAAGAGGCTCAGAAAAAAAGTTTTCTGAAACACATTGAAATCTCAAATGGTTGCACCTGAATAAGGTGATCAGGTTCGAATCCTGACTGAGGTACAGTTATACCCTTCCACAAGTATTTATTGTTATCATAGCCTGAAGCAATACTGAAAGTGGGGATAAGGGAATAAAAAGTTCATTGACAAGACTGGGAATATGGAGTAGAGAAGAAGTAAAGGATAGAAAGATAACGAGTCAAAATAAGAGCGTTTGAGGAAAAACGGCGAGAAGAGACGGAAGCGAAATA
>JAAFJN010000044.1 GCA_013298845.1 Chitinophagales bacterium | reverse complement strand
TTAATTATTACCGCCAAACACCACGATGGGTTTTGCCTGTGGCCTTCCAAATACAGTACCCACACCGTCCGCGAATCTCCGTGGCGCAACGGCAAAGGGGACGTATTGCGGGATTTATCGGTCGCTTGCGAAAAATACGGCCTTAAACTTGGATTTTACCTCAGTCCGTGGGACCGCAATCACCCCAAATACGGCACCCCCGAATACAACGATGTGTACGTGGCGACCATGACCGAATTAATGACCCAATACGGTGACTTGTTTGAGTTTTGGTGGGATGGAGCCAATGGCGAAGGCCCCAACGGCAAATTGCAAGTGTACGATTTTAAACGTTTTGAGCGCGAGGCCGCCCGCCTGCAACCCAATGCCGTGTTGTTTAGCGATATTGGTCCCGGTTGCCGCTGGGCCGGTAACGAAAGGGGTACCATCACCGAAACCAATTGGTGCACTTTGGATACAGTAGGTTTTACAAGGGGCAACGGAGCACCCAAAACCGATACCCTCCAAACCGGAAATATGCGTGGAAAAACCTGGATTCCGGCGGAGTGCGACGTGAGCATCCGGCCCGGTTGGTTCTACCACCAGCACGAAGACGACAAGGTGAAAACACCCCAACAGTTGTGGGATATTTACCTGAAATCGGCCGGTAGAGGTGCAAATCTCATTTTGAATATTCCACCCGACCAAAGAGGGCGTATTCATCCCGCCGATTCCGTCAATTTGGCGGAGTTTGGCCGGTTGAAAAAAGAAAAATTTGCCCAAAATAACGTCAAAAGCGGTACCATTGGCGGGAAAAACAATAAAAAATTTGCCCTCCTGACGGATAGTAAAACCGATACCTACACCCGGTTATCGGGTCCGAAAGCGCAGCGATACATTGAGGTGAAATTGCAAAAAAAACAAACCAAGCACCTCCTCAAAATTCAGGAATACGTGGGTGAAGGCCAGTTTATTGCTGGTTTTGTGGTGGAAGGTTACGACCACAAAACCAGCAAATGGGTCTCGTTGTACCAGGGAACGACCATTGGCTACCGGCGCTACCTCGAACTGCCGGAGTTGAATACCGACCGGATTCGAGTTTGGGTCACGTCAACCAAGGATAATAAAGCCGCGATCATTGCCGAACTTGTGGTTTATTAATGCTTAACTTTACAATAAATTAATAAGGTCTTTACAACTGGTATGCTTTAGTCCACACTACTTTTGCGCCAACAAATACATTATATGGCTGAAAATACAAGTTCAAGGAAAATATTGATTGTGGATGATGAACCGGATATTATTGAGTTTCTTCAATATAATCTGAAAAAAGAAGGATTTGTCGTGGTTTCGGCAAACGATGGCCGTCAGGCAATTGCCATTGCCGAAAAAGAAAAACCAGATTTGATCATTCTGGATATTATGATGCCGGAGTTAGATGGTGTGGAAACTTGTCGGTTGTTGCGCTCAAAAAAAGAATTTGCAACGACCCCAATTGCTTTTTTGACCGCCCGTGACGAGGATTTTGCCCAAATAACAGCCCTCGATGTAGGTGGCGACGACTATATTACCAAACCCATTAAACCCCGCGTATTAATCAGCCGAATCGGTGCCTTGTTGCGCCGTACTGCCGCTGCGGCCGACGAAGACAACGCGCACATTATTGAGGTACACGATATTAAAATTGACAGCCAAAAAGTTTTGGTGTTCAGGGGCGAAGAAGTGATTGAGTTTACCCGCCGCGAATTTGAAATTTTGTGGTTGTTGGCCTCTAAACCCGGACGTGTATTTACCCGTGACGAAATTTTTGACAAAATTTGGGGCAATGACGTGATTGTGGGCAACCGTACCATTGACGTTCACATCCGGAAATTGAGAGAACGATTGGGCGATAAATACATTAAAACGCTGAAGGGCATTGGCTATAAATTTGAATTCTGATTCGATGTATAAAAATCAGACCCCGGGGCAATTGTCCCTGATTGCAGCCTTAACATCGGCAGCATCTATCACAATGGTGGTGGTGCTGCTTTCGCTTTTTGGGTTATTTACCGTTTCCTTTGAGGGTATAACCCTGTTGTTTTTGATGGTGTTGGTCATTGACTTTTACGCCAATTACTACTTTGTACGGCATTATCTGTACCGCAAAATCAAACTCATTTACAAAGTTATCCACCGCCACAAGATGTCGGGCGAATTCACCTCCGAAAAAGTGGACATGGATCGGCATATTTTGAGTGATGTGGAGCGCGAAGTGGACGAGTGGGCCGAAAAAAATGCCCGCGAGTACGAAGAAATGGAAAAAATGGCCGTCTACCGCCGTCGTTTTATCGGTGATGTTTCGCACGAATTAAAAACGCCCATCTTTAATATTCAGGGATTTATTTACACCCTTTTGGACGGGGCCATGGACGACCCGGAAGTGCGTACGCAGTACCTGAATCGCGCCGCCAAAAACGTTGATCGCCTTCAGGCCATTGTGGAAGACCTCGAAACCATTAATAAACTGGAAGCCGGGCAAATGGCACTGGAACTCACCGAGTTTGATATTCACGATTTGGCCAACGATGTCTTTTCTGATCTGGAAATGCGCGCCAACGACCGAAAAATCAAGTTGATTTTTAAAGAAGGAGCCGATCAGCACTACAATGTGCGCGCCGACAAGGAAAGTATTCACCAGGTAATGGTGAATTTGGTGTATAATTCCATCAAATACAGCCAGGAAGGCGGAACCACCAAAGTAAGTTTTTACGATATGGAGACGTATATACTGGTCGAAATCAGCGATAGTGGGGTAGGGATACCCGACGAACACCTGCCGCACGTATTTGACCGGTTCTATCGGGTGGATAAAAGCCGCTCCCGCGATGCCGGTGGTACCGGTTTGGGTTTGTCCATTGTAAAACACATTATTGAAGCGCACAAACAAACCATCAATGTGCGCAGTACACCCGGACAAGGTTCGACCTTTGGATTTACTTTGGAAAAAGCCTGATTCGTGGCACTTCAGAATTCCCATAAAAAAAACAGGAGCCACTTTTGCAAGTGACTCCTGTTTTTAATTAAGGTTCAAAAACGCGTATTATTGCTGAGTGTATTTCAACTCTTTAATACGTGCTTTTTTACCAACTAATCCGCGGAGGTAATACAGGCGTGAGCGACGAACGCGGCCGCGCTTAACTACCTGAATGCCTGCGATATTAGGATTAGAGAGAGCGAAGATACGCTCTACTCCTACGCCATGCGACATCTTGCGAACCGTAAAGGACTTGGTCAAGCCATGACCTTTAATCTGGATCACATCTCCGCGATATGCTTGTTCGCGGGTTTTGTCACCTTCCACAATCTTGTAGGTAACAATAATAGTGTCGCCGGTGTTGAAGTTCGGAAACTCAGGTGCTTTAAGCATCTGGCTTTGAACAAACTGAATGGCTTCTAATTCTTTCATTTTAAATGTAATTACAATCTTTTTTGAAAAGAGCCGCAAAGGTAACACGGCAGCGCGGTCCTTTCCAAATAAAATTTGCTTTTTCTTCAATAATTTTCAAATGGGAGGCTGCGCTTGGGGGCTTATTGTTAACAAAAACCCATCGTAACTGTTAATGATTGTAAACGATACACGTCATTAGGTGTTGCAACACTTAAATTTGCGACACGATTTTGAGATGCTGCGTGCAGAAGTTGTTTTGTCCCAGTGTATCATACCAAAAGAAACGCAAAAACGAAACATTTTATCACAACATAAACGCAATTTTTACAATGAAAAAATTCCTTTTTCTCCCTCTCTTGGCGATCCTCGCAATGGCGGCTTCAGTTGCTACTAACTACACTGTTGATACAAACGCTAGTAACGTTGTTTGGAAAGGCTACAAAGTAACTGGTGAGCACGCTGGTAATGTTAAATTGAAAAACGGTTCTTTAACCATGACCGATGGTAAATTGACGGGTGGCTCTTTTGACATTGACATGACATCTATCACTTGCACCGATTTGCAGGGAGAATATGCAGGTAAGTTGGTTGGTCACCTGAAATCTGAAGATTTCTTTGGTGTTGACAAGTACCCAACTGCAAAGTATGTTATCACAAAAGCAATTCCAACTGACTCTAAAGGTAACTACAAAATCGTAGGTAACCTCACGATCAAATGGACAACCAAAGAAGTGAAATTCAACGCAAACGTAAGCGAAAATGCAGGTGTTGTTACCGCTACTGGTAAAATCACCGTTGACCGCTCTGAGTTTGACGTGAAATTCGGTTCTGGCTCTTTCTTCGACGGCTTGGGCGACAAAACCATCTATGATGATTTTGATTTGAATGTAAGCCTTTCTGCGAAGAAGTAATTTTCGAAATACACGGAAGAAAGTTGTTATACATTTTGCCCGCTTTGCCAGTAATGTCAAAGCGGGTTTTGTATTTTTTAGCAATTTTTTTTCGATTTTATCCTACCTTTGCGTTTTAATACTGAGCATTGTAGGTTTTGTGCACCGATTTATTGGCCTATCCAAATGATTTTTGCACAAAAAAACTAACCGTCGAAGTATAATTTTCGTCATACAAATAATGTATGCATCCAATCTTGCGTTTTGAGAAAACTAAAATCACCAAAATGACCAAATTTAGAATAAATCAGTCCGTATTTCAGAACAACCATTATACAAAAATGAGATTTTTTACTACTTCCTTCATGATCAGTGTCACCGCGTGGATTGCCTTTTCGGCGTTCACCACCCTGCGGCATCCGCGCCGTCTTCCCTCTTTTGCCTTTAATACGGCAGTAGCGCACATGTTCGGGGCCGATAACCGCTTTTTACCCGGTAACTTATTGGACGAGTCGGGGACTGCTGTCGCCGACAGCGCTGCTTACAATGTACTCCTTTTTAATTACAGCGCTTACGATAGCCTTTACGCGGCCCAAATGCGGCACTTTTTGTCCCGCGAACTACCCGGGGCTACCCTCACCGATTACAAAAATGAATCGGTGGATCGCCTCGAACGGTTATTAGAAAAACAACACGCCGTTGTGATTACCTATCCCTCCGGTGGTGACCCGGATGCGTTATCGGCAATGGGCAAAAAACTGGAAAATTTCGTTCGCAACGGTGGGGTAGTGGTCATCACAGGGACCCACGAGACCAGTGCGATACAGGCATTGGGGCTGCTATCGCCCGATGAGGCCTACTATTACGAAGGCGCAACGGTGCAACCCAAACGCCCCGACCACGGAATGGTGAAAGGGATAACGGGTAATTTTAACCTGTCCAACTTTGTTTATCCGATGGAATTTGCCGACAGCGATTTTGTAACCGTGGCCGAAGCCGAAGGCATGTCGGTGTTGGGATACAAAGAAATGGGAGAAGGTAAAGTGATTTATTTGGGCTTGGAATACTACACTGATGAATTGGTTCCTTCCAAAATTTTGAGCAATATCTTTAGTTGGTCACTCGCTTCCGCCATTCCTGTTTCGGCCAAACCAGAATATACCACTACGCGCGTGTTAAAACGCACCGAAGAAATTTTGTACGCCGGAAGTGTGCCGCGTTTTGACCTGAAAATTTACCCCAACCCGTACGTTGAAAAGGCGGCATTGGAAATCAATATTGACAAACAAACAATGGTGTCGGCCGAAATGACCAACGAAATGGGAAGTGTGGTGGCGCTGTTGTTGCCGCAAAAAATGTTAACCCCCGGTTTTTATCGCCTCGAAATTCCCAATCTGGAGGCTGGTATTTACGTGGTACATTGCAAAATTGGCAACCACATTGAAACCAGAAAGGTGGTAAAAGTTTCTGATAATTAAATTTTTTGCGGCTAAAGTGCTAATCCGCCCGAAATCTATCTACATTTGCCCATCAAATTTTATTCAAATTTTATGAGCAAATTTATTCTTTTACAGGCCGGGCAGGCCGGAGGTTCAAGCCTCGCGATGCTTTTTCCTGTACTTATTTTTCTGGTTTTCTTTGTCTTTTTTATCTATATCCCGCAAAACCGCCAGCGCAAGCAGCAGCAGAGTTTTATGGAAAGTTTGAAAGAAGGCATGGAAGTGGTAACAAATGCAGGAATTATTGGTAAAATTACCAAAATTGACGATAAAACAGTGCGTTTGATGGTGGATGATAAAACATTCATGCGCGTACTAAAGTCAACAGTAAGTAGTGAGTTCAAGGGCTAATTCCTTTTACTCAACGCTATTATAGGCAAAGGCTCCGCCGGTTATTTTGTTAACTGACGGAGCCTTCGTTTTTATGACTAAAAACTTGGCAGCACCGCAAAATTCAGAGTAATATTGCACGGGCTTTTGAAATTTCCTTTTTCAAAAACAGAATATAATTTTTTAAACCCGCTAAAATTAACGGGTTTATGCAGTAAAAATCGCGTAAACGATGAAAAAAAAGCAATTTTTATTATTAATTTCAATACTCGCACTACTTTTGCCGGGCGTTCCGGCTTGGGCAGGTGGCGACGACTTTATGAGGCAAACCGGCAAGATATACGTCGTTGTGGCGGTAATTGTAGTTATCTTCATTGGCATTGCCATTTACCTGTTGCGACTGGATCGCAAACTAACCAATTTAGAGCATCAAATTAAAGATTCCGATGAGCGGACACATTAGTTTTTTTGACAGCGTTGGTAATTACGTGGACAAAGCCGCGTCATTTACAGACATCCCGCCGGGCCTGATAGAACAGATCAAGGCCTGCAATTTGGTTCTTCGCCTGCGTTTCCCGGTTCGGGTGGGCGATGATTATGAGGTTATCGAAGCCTATCGCGTACAGCACAGCCACCACCGTCTACCCACTAAGGGGGGTATTCGCTATGCTGAATCCGTTGATCAGGACGAGGTAATGGCCCTCGCCGCACTAATGACTTACAAATGCGCACTCGTTGACGTGCCATTTGGCGGTGCAAAGGGCGGTATTAAAATTAACCCGAGTAAATACACCATCGGACAGTTGGAAAGTATTACCCGTCGTTATACCACCGAACTGGTTAAAAAGAATTTTATCGGCCCCGGCATCGACGTTCCGGCCCCCGATTACGGTACCGGCCCGCGCGAAATGGCGTGGATTCTCGATACTTATCAGGCGTTCCGTCACGGTGAAATTGACTCCATCGGTTGTGTAACCGGTAAACCCGTTACCCAAAATGGTATCCGTGGTCGCGCCGAAGCCACCGGTCGTGGTGTATTCTACGGCATTCGTGAGTGCATGCGCCACGAAGACGACATGAAAAAAGTGGGTCTTACCAAAGGCATTGAAGGCAAAACAATGGTGGTACAGGGCCTCGGTAACGTAGGTAGTAACACGGCCTTAATCAGCCAGCGCGAAGGTGATGTTAGAATCATCGGTTTGTCGGAGCGCGAAGGTTCTATCTACAACCCGAAAGGGATTGATGTGGAGCAATTGCTCGCTTACCGCAAGGCCAACGGCACCATCATTGGTTTCCCCGGTACCGAGCACATTGGCGGCCCATTGGCGGCTTTGGAATTAGAGTGTGATATTCTGGTTCCGGCGGCTTTGGAAAACCAAATTACCTCCGAAAACGCACCGCGGATTAAGGCGAAAATTATCGCCGAAGCCGCTAACGGTCCAATTACCGCCGACGCTGACCCTATTTTGATTCAAAAAGGTTGCATTATCCTGCCCGATTTTTATATCAATGCGGGTGGCGTAACGGTGTCTTATTTCGAGTGGTTGAAAAACCTGTCGCACCACCGTTTTGGTCGTTTGGAAAACCGTTTCCACCACGATCAGTTTAACGGTTTTGTGAATAAAATCGAAGAAATGACCGGTAAAACCGTGGATAAGCGCGAACGGGAGTTCCTTACGCGTGGCGGTACAGAAATTGAACTGGTAAATTCTGGTTTGGAAGATACCATGATTACCGCTTACAATCAAATTCGGGATACCTTAAAAGATCACCCCAATATCACGGATATCCGGACGGCAGCATTTGTTTGCTCGTTGAAAAAGATTGCCAGTGACTATATCTCGATGGGTATTTTCCCATAATCGGTGGAGATCATATACAGTCAAGTGTAGCGGCCATTTCGGGGAGTTCCCGGAATGGCCGCTGTCGTTGTTATTCGCTTTTGAGTGATTTTACGGGATTGGTCAATGCGGCTTTTATACTTTGGACACTGACGGTTGCAAAGGCGATCAACAACGCCAGCACCCCGGTACCCACAAATATACCCCAGGTTAAGTCAATTCGATACACAAAGTTAGACAACCATTGCCGGGAGAAATACCAGGCCAATGGCGCGGCTACCGTAATGGAAGCCACCACTAATTTCAGGAAATCTTTGGCCAGCAGGCCCACAATACTGGTGACGGTGGCACCCAGCACCTTTCTGATGCCAATTTCTTTGGTGCGGGTTTCGGCCATAAAGGCGGCCAAAGCAAAAAGCCCCAGGCAACCGATGAACAACGCCAGCCCCGTAAATATGCCCAACACAGCGCTGGTTTTGGCCTCGCTGCGGTACAGGCGCGCAAAGGATGCGTCCAGAAAATCGTATTCAAATGGCGTGCCCGGCAGGGTAGCGGCCCATTCTGCCCCGATTTTCTCCAGCGCCGCCGCCGTACTGCCTTCTTTTACGCGTACCGCCATGCTGGTGCCCCAGGTCCGGTAGGTTTTAGAGGCGTTGTGGAAAATAGCCACGGGTTCGATGGGCGTGGCCACGGATGCGATGTGAAAATCACGCATAATGCCCACCACCTGAAACCGTTGGTGGCCATTGCCCGGATAACGCAACCATTTGCCCAATCCATCTTTCCAGCCAATGGCTTTTACGGCGGCTTCGTTGAGGATCACCGATGTAGAGTCACCGATGTTCGTGGGGTAAAAATTGCGGCCTTGCAGGAGTTCAATGCCCAGAGTGGGAACAAAATCAGCGTCGGTGAGGAACGACGAAATGGGTAAGGTAGCCACCACCGGTGCTTGTTGTTCGCCTTGTTCCGGCTCGTAAAAATCACCAAAACTCCCCTGCGAGGGTACATAAGTGGTGTGTGTCACCCGCTCTACTTCCCCCAAATTGCTCAATTGTTGCTTAAAGGTTTCAATCGCCGACGGATTTGGCAAATGTCGGGCATTTTCCACGATTAAAATCCGTTCGCGTTGCAGTCCCGGCGATTGTTTTTGGGCAAAATCAAGTTGGCTGTACACCACGTAAGAGCAAATCATCAGTGCGACCGAAACGGCAAATTGAAACACCACGAGGCCACTGCGTACGCCCGCGTGCCCCGCTTTGGCGTTGAACAAGGATGTTTTAAAAATATCGGCGGTTTTGAAACGCGACAGGTAAAATGCCGGGTAAATACCGCCCAAAAGCGTCGTTAACAAGGGCAAAGTGGCAATACACGCAAATAATTGGGGCTGAAACAAATCGGCGGCGGTCCAGTGGTATTCGGTTAAGCGGTTGAAATAGGGTAGGGCGATACTGGCCATTCCGGCGGACATCACGAGGGCGGTAAGGCTAAAAATAAAGGTTTCGGCCAAAAATTGGGTAATCAATGCGCTGCGTTGGGACCCCAGGGCTTTGCGCACGCCCACCTCGCGGGCGCGTTGCATGGAGCGCGCCGTGGACAGGTTCATAAAATTCACGCAGGCCAGCAACAAAATCAACGCGCCTACGATGAGGAATATCCGTACCTGCGACCCGTCTCCGAGGGTGCCCAAGCGCGATTGGACATTGGTGTGACCCAGGTGCAGTTGGCGGAGTGGCAATAATTTGACGGCGTAACGGTCGCCCTTTTTTTGATTTTCTTCAAAATTTTGGCCAATGCGTTCAAATGCCGCCGGTGCATATTGTTTTACCATGGTGGCAAATTTGGTTTCTAAATTGGCCAAATCCGTGGGCGTGGGCGATTGCCGCAAACGCACCCAAGTGTCCACTTGCATCCAAACCCAACTCCACGAAAAACGTTCTACCACCCCAAAATCTTTGATGGGTAGCGCAAAATCAAAACGAACCGAAGAGGCATCGGGTAAGTCCTGAACGATACCGGTAATGGTAAACCGGCGGTCGTTGACGGACAATGACTGGCCCAGGGCCGATTGGGTGCCAAAGTATTTTTGGGCTATTTTTTGACTGATCACCATACTGCCGGGTTTGTCCAAGGCCGAAAAGACATCGCCTTCGGCCATTGGAAATCCAAACAATTCTAAAAAGCCGGTATCAACGGCCATTGCGGTATTTTCGGTGTAAACAAGGCTGGCCTGTCCCGCTATTTCCCGTTTTACCAGCGCGTCGCCGAGGCCAAAAACGCGGGCACTGAGTTCAATTTCGGGGTAATCGGCCATTAAACGCGGACCAATGGGCGGGGGCGTATTGGTCGTAATGACCTGTTCGTCGCCCATTTTCAGGTCGAGCGCCACGGCGCAAACCCGATCATAATGCGGCAAATAAGTGTCGTAGGTATATTCTTGTCGAGCATACAATCCAATGAGCCAGCACGCTGCCAATCCCACCGAAAGTCCGGCGATATTCACGAAGGATACGAAAGAATTCCTTTTCAGGTTGCGTACCGTGATTTTGATATAGTTGTATAGCATAATATTCTACTTTTGGTGTACAGAAAGAGTTGCAATCGTTGTGCCACGGTTTAAGTTGTTGATTATCAATGTTTTGTTTTTTAGGGTGGTGTTCGTTTTTGAACACAGCGTTCGCTTCTGCGAAATTATTATTGAGCAGCGAGGGAACATCCGCTGTTATTAATCGTTTTACACATAAAGCACCACAATATTTTTCATTATGCTCACGATTTACCATCATCTCGTACGATTTTCACTTTTAATGCTGGCATTGCTGGCACTGGCACCGGGGCTTTCGGCGCAAAAGTACCTGTTATTAGAACGCGCTAATAGTGCCAAAACGGTAAAATATAAAACCGGAGACCAACTCACTTTTCGCCTTGCAGGGGAAGAAAACTATTGGTACAAACGGGAAATAACGGAAATTCTGCCCGATTCCAAAAGTCTCTTGCTGGACAATTATTTGGTTAAAGTAGACGACATTGCCGTCATAAAACGCCCGCCGCGCACGGTGTTTCGGGTGGTGGGCCTCAGTACACTTTCTTTTGGGGTTGGTTTAGGTTTCGCCACGGTTGGGGCTGTTTTGTACCGCGACTGGTCGCAAAATTACCCATTGTTAGTGGGGTTAACGGGGGCTTCTTTAATCACGTCAAAAATAATGTTGCGTCCCCGAAAGGTGCACATGGGTGAAAAGAACCGACTACGGGCCGTGGAGATTAAATTTGGGGTACAATAACTACGGCCCTGTTTTTACCATTTTACCCAAAAAAACGTGGATCACCCCGCAAAGGGATGACCCACGTTTGTCAAAATATGCTGTGTACTTCGACTGGAAGTATTACAGTCCAAAAATAGAACGACCCATATAAGCCGCTGCATCGCCCAATTGCTGCTCGATGCGGAGCAATTGGTTGTACTTGGCTATCCGGTCGGAACGGCTGGCCGAACCCGTTTTGATTTGTCCGGTGCCCAAGGCTACGGCCAAATCGGCGATGGTGGTATCTTCCGTTTCGCCGGAACGGTGGCTCATTACGGAAGTGTACGCGTTACGGTGCGCCAAAGAAACGGTTTCGATGGTTTCGGTCAAAGAACCAATTTGGTTTACTTTTACCAAAATAGAGTTACCTACTTTTTCGTCCAAACCGCGTTGGAGGCGCTTAACATTGGTAACAAATAAATCATCACCCACCAATTGAATGCGGTGACCCAAGGTATCGGTCATCAGTTTCCACGATGTCCAATCGTCTTCGGCCAAACCGTCTTCGATGGAGTAGATCGGGTAGCGGTTGCACCAATCTTTCCAATAAGCCACCATGTCGCTGCCGCTAAGGCGGTCGCCGGTAGATTTTTTGAAAACGTATTCTTTGGTCTCGTTGTCGTAGAACTCGGAAGCGGCGGGGTCGAGGGCAATAACAATGTCATCGAGGGGGCGCAAACCGGCTTTTTCGATGGCCGTCATCACCATTTGAATAGCTTCTTCGTTGTTTTTGATACCGGGGGCAAAACCACCTTCGTCACCGACGTTGGTGGCGTAACCTTTGCTTTTCAAAACGTTTTTGAGGTGGTGGAAAACTTCTACACCCATGCGCAAGCCCTCGCTAAAGGTTTCTGCTCCAATGGGCATAATCATAAACTCTTGAAAATCAATGCCGTTATCGGCGTGTGAACCGCCGTTGATGATGTTCATCATCGGAACGGGCAGGATGTGGGCATTTACGCCACCAACGTAACGGTAGAGCGGCTGCCCGAATTCCTCGGCAGCGGCTTTGGCAGCGGCAAGACTTACGGCGAGAATGGCGTTGGCGCCTAACCTGGCTTTATTCGGCGTGCCGTCAAGGGCAATCATGGCACGGTCAATTTTAATCTGGTCGGTTACTTCCATACCCACGAGCAGGTCGCGTAGTTCGTTATTGGCGTGCGCAACGGCTTTCAAAACACCTTTACCGAGGTAACGGCCTTTGTCGTTGTCGCGCATCTCAACGGCTTCGTGGATACCCGTGCTGGCACCAGAGGGTACCGCTGCACGGCCAACAAAGCCGGATTCCAAATGTACTTCTACTTCTACTGTCGGGTTTCCGCGAGAGTCGAGAATCTCTCTCGCTACAATGTCGAGAATTTCACTCATGTGCTTGTTAAAGATTGTGGACAAAAGCACGTTATCGCCCTGGATAGGGTTCGTAACAATGCGTTTTGGCCCGTTTTAAATAAATCAGACTTGTTTTAACGCAAATCTGTTAATTGCCGCCGCAAAGGTACATTTAGTTGCGGGCTTTGAAATACTCCCATCCTTAATTTTTACATTAAAAACGATGGGTTAATTCTTTAAATCGCACTACCTTGCGCCCCAATTATGGCAAAAGCAAACAAACCAGCCCCCAAATCGTCTTCGGCTCCCGTTGCGGAAATTTCCAAACCCGCAGTGAATTACCTGGAGCGTCCATCGGTTGCAACCCCCAACGATGGTTTATTAAAAAAAATATTTTATGGAGTAGCGGCACTGGCACTGGTCGCAATGGTGTACCTGTCTTTTGGTACCGGTATCAACGCCGACGATAAGTTCCAAAACGACTACTCGCTCAAACTCGTTGAATATTACGGCACAATGGGGCAGGATACTTCTGCCCTGTACGTAAAAGACGGAAATATGCACCTGTACGGCGGTTTTTTTGAAATCGTTACGGGTTTTGTTAATAAAGCCGCCGGGTTAAAACCCACCGACATGGGGTATCACCACGTTCGACACGTGGGCAGCAGCCTTTTTGGTTGGTTGGCCATGTTGTTGGCTGGTTTATTGGCCCAACACATTGCCGGTTGGCGCGCGGGTTTGGTTACCCTCATTATTATGGTGTTATCGCCCCGTTTTTTCGGCGATTCGCTCATGAATCCCAAGGATATTCCCTTTGCCTGTGGTTACGTGATGGCGTTGTATTTCACCGCCCGGGTCATGGATGCCATGCCACGACCCAATCGCTGGCATTTGTTGGGATTGGCCGGTGGCCTGGCTATTGCGCTCGCAACGCGCGCCGGTGGTTTGTTGCCGTTTGCGATTGTGGCCTTGTTTGCCGGTTTGCATTTTTTAATGCGTAACGGTGGATTATCGGCCTTGGGCAATGGTGCCGCTATGGGGCGTTACCTGGCTATTACCGCCGGTGTATTGGTGGCGGGTTATATTTTAGCGATTTTGTTTTGGCCGTTTGCCATGCAGGCCCCGTTTAAAAATCCTTTTGATGCTTTAAGCAAGTTCTCGGCTTTGGAAATTCGGATTCGGGTACTGTTTGAAGGATTAAACGTGCGCAGCGACAAAACACCCTGGTACTACGCCGTTAAATGGATTTACCTGACCATTCCGCTGGCGACCATTGCGGGTTTTGTGGGCAGTTTAGCGTTGTCGTACCGTTTGGTGCGCCGCTACCAACCGCTTTGGATTATTATGGTGCTTTTTGCCGGTATTTTCCCGGTGTTTTACGTTATTTACAAAGATTCCGTGTTGCACGACGGTTGGCGTCACTTAACGTTTGCTTACCCGCCGTTGGCCATTGCAGCGGGTTTGTTTTGGAATGAACTCGCGCGGTTTTTCCCCGATAAAAAAGCCATTCAATACGGTGTTTTTGGCGCAATGGGCCTGCTTTTGGCCGATGCAGCCTTGTTTATTGGTAAAAACAGCGCTTTCCCCTATATCTATTTTAACCCCATTGCGGGTGGTATGCAGGGTGCATTTGGCCAATACGAAACCGATTATTGGGGATTGAGTATTCGCCAAGGTTTGGAGTGGCTGGAAGAACAGCATATTATCAGCGATACCATGTCGTCGCCGATTGTTATTGCGACCAATATGCACTATCCGGCGGCGCGATTGGCGGCCAAATACGGCGATAAGGTAAAAATTAAATACCTCAAATACGACGCCCGTTGTAACGATGCCTGGGATTACGCTTTGTACCCCACGCGGACCATTGGCGGGCCAACCCTGCGCAAAGGCAATTGGCCGCCCGACAACGCGGTACACATTGTAGAGGCCAACGGCGCGCCCATTTTGGCCGTTTTAAAGGATAATGGCCGCAATTGCGTGTTGGGTAATTCTTCGCTTAAAGTGAATGATCTGGACGGGGCCATTGACCGTTTGAAAAAAGAATTGGCCAATGTTCCCGACAACGAATTGGCGTGGGGTGGGCTTAGCCAGGCTTATTTGAGTTATGCTCAGGGATTGGCCGAACAAAATCCGGTAGCCGCCGATTCGATGCTGCAATTGAGCAAACAGGCTTCAGAAAAAGGGTTAGATATCAGCCCCGATGATTCGCAGTGCAACAACCTCATTGGCATGTATTGGGTGGAAAAAAATGATTTGGCCAAGGCAAAAGCGCAGTTTGAATATTCGGCCAAAATGGAACCCTCTAACCCGACGGCGTTTTATTACCTGGCTTTAATTGCCGTGGAACAAAACAACGTGAATTTGGCATTGGAATATTTGCAAAAATCCATTGAAGCCAACCCTTCATTCCGTCCGGCGTACGAACTGGCCATTCGGATTAACGAACAAAGTGGCAATAAAGCCCAGGCCGACCGTTTGCGGGCGTTCTTGCAACAGTTGAAATAACACGATGAATTTTAAACATTTATTTCCCACTTTTCGCAACCGCTACAAATTTGTAAAAGCGCAGGTGGCGAAAATTGGTAAACAACATAAGATCGAACACGCCCTTAATTTGGGCACCGGAGAAGGCGATTACGACCGCATGTTGGCGGGTTTTTCCGTCGAAATGGTGGGTTGTGACGTCAACGAAGAAGATATTCGGTACGCCACTGAACTCAATAAAGACGTGGCCAACCTGCGTTACGAGACTAACAATGCTCTGGCCCTGACGTATCCCACCGGGCATTTTGATTTGGTGGTTTCCAGCGAAGTGATTGAGCACGTGGGCGACCCGGCCACCATGATGCGCGAAATTGCCCGGGTATTGGCACCCGGCGGGTGGGCAGTACTGACGTTCCCCAGCCGCGAGTTTCCGTTTAGTTACGACCCCATCAACCGGATTTGGCATTGGGTGCGTTCTAAAGACAGCAACGAACGGATTATCGCGCAAGGCGCTTACGCTTTTGGTCACGAGTACCTCATCGGCAGCGCAGACTTTAAAAAATGGTGCGCCGATGCCGGTTTGGAAATCAGGACCTTTCACCCCCTCAGCGGATGGTTGGTGGGACTTTTGGAAATGTATTGGACGGGAATTGCGCAAAGCATTTTCAAAAAAAATTCCCGCAACGTTACTTCCGATACCAAAGGCAGCCTGAAAGTGCGCCCCGCCGATACCAAAGAACCCGCCCTGGCAGCCATTACCGACGGTATTTTGTGGTTGGATGAGTTTTGGTTCGGGTCTTTGAATATGAGTGTGGGTAAGGGTGTGGTTTTAAGGAAAAAAGAATAGAACATCACACTATGTCCAGTCACCACCATTCCCTCCTCCGCACCCTCTTCATCGGCTGCCTTTTTTTCCTCCTTACTGGTTTCACCACCGATAACCCCATCGTTTTTGACCTGAAAAACTGGACGTTGTCCTTCGATCAACGGGGGCGCATCGTTGGTATGGTGGACAAAAATACGGGCGTTGATTACGCCGTGGCCGACGAACAATCGCCTTTAGTGGCTTTAAAATGCGATTCCCTCGTGTTAACACCCGTTCGGGCCGTTTTTTTGCCCAAAAAATTGGAAATCGAACTGTTTTTTGACCAAAAAATAAAAGTCAACGTTCGGGTATTGCCCAAAAGCAAATACATCACTTTTGAAATTGCGTCCGTCGTAAATGAATCCCGCGTGGATGCCTTGATCTGGGGACCCTACGCGACCACCCTGCAAAAAAGCATCGGGGAGACGATTGGTATTGCGCAGGGTGATCAGTTTACCCTCGGAATTCAGGCATTGAACCTCAAAACCCTCGGTGGATACCCTTGGAACGACAACGATCATTTGCCCCAAATGGACATTTTTCGCCAAAAAGACTACAACAACATGGAACGCGATCCCGATAACGGGTGGGTGCTCTATTCCGTTGAAGCGGCCAAACCTACCGTTTTTGGCAGTACTTTACAGGCGTTTACCCGCAACCGCAGCCGCACCCGGGTGATTAGTAACCTTAGTCACCCGCGTTTCACGGCCCCGGCTTACCCCGACGGCGGGTTGGTGGGATCAAAAATCGCTCTTTTTGGCTGTAAAACCGCAGAAACCCTCGCGACCATCGGGGAAATTGAACAAAACGAAGGACTGCCGCACCCCACCATCAACGGGCAATGGGTGAAAACAACCCCGGTGATCAATTCTTCGTATCTGATTATGGACTTTACCGAGGCCAACATGGACCAATGCCTCGAATATTCCAAAAAAACGGGTTTTAATTACCTCTATCACGGGCATCCGTTTGCCTCGTGGGGGCATTATCCGCTGCTAAAAGACCAGTTCCCCAATGGCCTCGATGGCATGAAAAAATGCGTGGAAAAAGCCGAAAGCCAAGGCGTATTTATCGGCACCCACACGCTCACCAATTTTATCAACACCAGTGACCCGTACGTAAGTCCGGTGCCCGATCCTCGGCTGGCCCGGGTGGGTGCTTCGCGGCTGGTGCGCCCCATTGACGCTACCCAAACGGAAATTGAGGTGGAATCGCCCGATTTTTTTAACCAAATGGAGAATAACAACCTCCGCAGTGTGGTGGCAGGCACCGAAATTATTCGTTACGGAACGGTATCCGAACAAGCCCCGTGGGTACTTAAAGACTGTCAGCGCGGCGCTTTTGGCACCACCGCTGCCGCCCACGCCAAGGCCGATACCATCGCTAAATTGATGGACCACGGGTACAAGGTGTTTTTGGGAAATGCCGATTTGAACCGCGAAATTGCCGAAAATGTGGCCGATTTTATGAATTATACCGGCGTTCGGATGCTCGATTTTGATGGTTTGGAAGGAACCCACTCCACGGGAATGGGCAATTACGGCGAAGCCCTTTTTGCCGCGCAATGGCACAACCGGCTCAACGAAAATTTGAAAAACCACTTTTTGTTGGGCGCCAGTCGTTCGGGGCACTATTTCTGGCACTATTATTCCCGCATGAACTGGGGAGAGCCGTGGTACGCCGGTTTTCGCGAAAGCCAAACGGAGTATCGGCTGAAGAACCAAAAGTATTTCAAACGCAACTTAATGCCCGGTATGTTGGGCTGGTTCAAAATGACCAACGCCACTTCTACCGAAGATATTGAATGGCTCATGGCGCGTTCGGCGGGTTTCGACGCGGGTTTTGCGTTTGTGACCGACCTCAAAACCATCGGTGAAAACCGGCAATCGGACCGGATTTTTGAAATCATGAACATTTGGGAAAAAGCCCGGCTTTCGGGTGTTTTTAGCCCCGTTCAAAAGGAAAAAATGCAAAATCTGGCTTACGAATTTCATTTGGAAAAAGATCCGGCGGGCCATTTGTTGTTAACCCGGATGCACGCCACTACTTTTTACCACGCGTTTAAAGTCCGACAGCCCGGCGAACCGCTTTTTAGTACGTTTTCGGTGGACAACAACAGCGGCGAACAACCCATGCGCCTGATCCTGACGGCCCTCAACGGCGACGTGTCGGGGATTGAACTCGAAATTGACCAGTACAAAACAATAGCGTTGCCCTTGCCGATCCAAAAAGGACAAACCTTAAAAGTGGAAGCCAACGGTGCAGCGGTGTTGTACGATGCTTTTTGGCAAAAAATGGGAGAGGCCAACGTCGCGCCTGCCTTGCTCAACGTGTCCAACGGAAAACACACGTTGCAGGTTAACGGCACCTTTGCAAATGCCAATACCGATGCACAGTTAAAAGTAGAAGTGCGTTTTGTGGAGATGCCGGAACGGGTGGGGAATTGAGTTTATCATTCTGCTTGTACTCTTTTCTCTTTTACTTCTTTGTCGTAACCGATTTGCCAAAAGTACATATCCAGTATTTTCATTAATGGGTAGTGTGTTTTAGTTTTGGTCTTGATGAGATTTTGTGCTTGGTCAAGTTCTTTTTTATTGTAGTCTATGAAGTTGAGTAGTTCGTTTAATGATGCTTCATTAAAACCTGTATGTTCCATTTTCATTTCCTTTAAACCATCTATGAAATACCTATCGTAAGCAGGAACACAGCCTAATGTGCCAAGCATAATTTTACTTAACAAGGTGTCTGTCGGTGAAATGGGTTTTGGTTTGTCGGCTCCTTTGGTGAAATAAATGCTGCTGTAATGTTTTGCCAATTCGTCTTTTGCTGAAAGAATTGCTAAGATATTTTCCTTTTTAATTTCTATTGTTTCATTGCATTTCAACTTTTGATTAGTATTTGAAAAAACAATGTCAACTGCTCCTTCGTGAATTAAGTGGTTTTTTTGAAGCAAGCCGCTTGAACCTCTATACATCCCCCAACTTGCTAAGTAAAAAGCCAATTCTAAAACGTGAATTTCTGACTGCTTGGACGCACTAAAAGCCTGAAAGCAGTTGTCCCAAGATTTATATCTGTGGTATTTATCTGCTGTAATGCAAGATAGGTATTTTTCTATGATGATAATCATATTAATTTAAACCATAATTCATATTTTATCAATCAAATTGCTTAGTGTCCAAGCGGTTCCAATGATTTTAGTATTCGTATCAAACATTTTACTGTCAATGTTTAAGTGTATTCTCACCTTGGTTTGTAAAGAAATTCGATGCCATTTACGTTGATTTCTTAATTTTTTAGTTACTAATGTTAACGCGTTGTCTACAAATTATTTGTCTTTATTGCCACTCAACCCACAAAGATAAATCTCATTTCAAAAACTAAAAAAAATCATAAAAATTATTTTCCCAAAAAACACTAAATCAAGCACTTACAACTCCTCTCTAATACCTATATTTATCGCCCCACTGTTGCCGCAACATCGCCAATACCCGTTCTTCCGCCGGGTTTTTGCCCGGTTCGTACAGTATTTTGCCCGCGATTTCGGTGGGTAAATGCGGTTGCGCCACAAAATTGCCCGGAAAATCGTGGGCGTATTGGTAGCCGGAACCATAATTGAGGTCTTTCATTAACTTGGTGGGTGCGTTGCGCAAATGCAGCGGCACCGGCAAACTACCCGTTTCGCGCACGAGCGCCAGGGCTTTATCAATGGCCACGTAACTGGCGTTGCTTTTGGGCGAAGTTGCCAAATATATGGCGCACTGCGATAACATAATGCGGGCTTCGGGCATACCAATCATCCGAATGGCATCCATCGTGGTAGTAGCCAGCAACAGGGCATTGGGGTTGGCCAAACCCACGTCTTCGGAGGCCAGAATGACCATCCGGCGGGCAATAAACTCAATGTCTTCGCCGCCGTCGAGCATACGGGCCAGCCAATACACGGCGGCATTGGGGTCGCTGCCGCGCATACTTTTGATAAAGGCCGATATAATATCGTAGTGTTGTTCGCCGGTTTTGTCGTACAAAGCGGCGTTTTTTTGAATCAAATCGGCGACCAATTGGTTGGTGATTACAAAAGGTTCGCCTTCGGTGCGAAAATTACTCACCAATTCCAGGGCGTTGAGCAAACGCCGCGCGTCGCCGCCGGAGTACAACAGCAACGCGTCGTATTCGGCCACGGTAATTTGGGCATCTTTAAACGACGCGTCCTGGGCGAGGGCGGCATCGATTAAACCTTTGAGTTCGTCTTTGCTCAGGTGTTCGAGCACATAGACCTGGCAACGCGATAACAAGGCCGGAATGACCTCAAACGAAGGGTTTTCGGTGGTGGCCCCAATGAGCGTCACAATACCTTTTTCCACCGCGCCGAGCAATGCATCTTGTTGGCTTTTGGAAAAACGGTGGATTTCGTCAATAAACAAAATGGCCCCCTTCGATTGAAACAGGTTTTGTTTGTCGGCGCTGTCAATCGCTTCGCGGATGTCTTTTACCCCGGCGTTGATGGCCGATAACTGGTAAAAGGGTTTTTGGAGCAATTTGGCGATCAGTTGCGCCAGGGTCGTTTTACCCACTCCGGGCGGTCCCCACAGGATAAAAGACGGGATTTTGCCCCGTTCAATGGCCTGGCGCAGGACGGCACCTTCGCCCACGAGGTGTTTTTGACCAACGTAAGTAGTGAGGTCTTGCGGCCTCATTCGTTCGGCAAGTGGTTGTTGCATGGGGCAAAGTTACCTTATTTACCACAATTTAAACTACCTTTGCCGCCGTCCAATGGCTCAATACACAATTATTCACGAAGACGAACATATTCTGATTGTTCACAAACCAGCGGGTTTACTCACCATTCCCGACCGCATTTCCCCCGATAAAGAGAATTTGGTGGGGGCATTGCAGCGCAAATACGAAAAGGTGATGGTGGTACACCGGCTCGACCGGGAAACAAGTGGCATTTTGTGTTTTGCCCGCAACGAAGCCGCGCACCGGCATTTATCCATGCAGTTTGAAAAACATACGGTGGATAAATTTTACCACGCATTGCTCGAAGGGGTTTTGCACCACGACGAAGGGGAAGTCAACCGGCCCATCGGGGAACATCCGGTGATTCCGGGTAAAATGATTGTTTCCAACGGTGGCAAACCCTCGCTGACGTTTTACCGCGCCCTCGAACGGTTTAAACAATTTACGTTGGCGGAGGTGCTCATTAAAACGGGGCGTACGCACCAAATCCGGGTGCACATGCAAAGTGTGGGCTACCCGTTGGCCATTGATTCCCTGTACGGTCGCCGTTCGGGGTTGTTTTTGTCCGAAATTAAAGGAAAATCGTTTCGTTTGGGCAAACACAGCGAAGAAGAACGCCCGCTGATGTCGCGCAGTTCGTTACACGCCTCGCGGTTGCGCATTGATCACCCGCACACGGGCGAACGTTTAGAGTTTCACACCGAATTGCCCAAAGATTTTGCGGCGGTGTTGAGCCAATTGCGCAAATGGAGTTCCACTTAACTTATGGTCAACATTACCACTAAAAACAACACGCTGCGCCAAGCCATTGCCGAAGCAACGGTACAAGTGTCATCGGCGGCTACCATCGAGGCGATTGAAGCCCGGCGGGTACCCAAAGGTGATATTTTTGAGTTTTCGCGGGCGGCGGGACTGCTGGCCATCAAAAAAACGTCGGATTTAATTCCCGATTGTCACCCGCTTCCGGTGGAGTTCTCGGCCATTACGTACCGGGTAGAAGGGTTGTCGGTGGTGATTACGGTGGAAGTGCACACCATTTATAAAACGGGCGTGGAAGTAGAAGCCATGCACGGTGCCTCGGTGACGGCATTGACCATGTACGATATGTTAAAACCGATTGATAAAGGGGTGGAAATTCACCATATTCGTTTGGTGCAAAAAAAGGGGGGCAAAACCGACGCGGCAAAATTGGTCGAAAACTCCATTAAAACGGCCATTGTGGTATGCTCCGATACGGTTTCGGAGGGTAGGGGAGTGGATAAAACGGGACCGATGCTGCAACAACATTTGGCCAAATTCCCGTTGGACTGCGCCGCGCCCGTGGTGGTACCCGACGATATTGAACGTATTCGGGCGACCGCCAAATTATTGCAGGCGGAAGGTTATCAGTTGGTATTGTTTTCGGGTGGCACCGGCTTGTCACCCCGCGACGTTACACCGGAGGCCATTCGGCCGTTGCTGGACCGCGAAATACCGGGCATTGGCGAAACGGCGCGCCATTATGGGCAACAACGAATGCCTTTTGCCATGTTATCGCGGAGTTTGGGTGGTTTTATGGGCGAAACGCTCGTGATTACGCTGCCGGGATCGCCCAAAGGGGCCGTTGAAACGGTGGATGCTTTGTTTCCGGGGGTGTTGCATGTGTTTAAAATGGTGGAGGGTGCCCGGCATGATTAGTTGTTTATTAGTGTGCGCAAAGTCGGGGGTTGCCGTTCTGCTGGTCAATATCACTTCATGCGCCGCTGGGAATGGTGCAGCGTGTAAAATCTGTTCTTTTTATGCCCACTTCCTACTTTTTTGAGGCCAAAAAAGTAGGCAAAAAAGCCCGCGGCTGACGAAAAATCCTACGATTTTGCTTTCCGTTTCCGGCCGCGCCAAAAAAACTCGCCGGTCGTACGCACGGGGGCTATTCGCCCCGCCAGTCTTGGTTTGGCTCAAACAGTTTTTGGCTTCATCGGCCTCCAACGGAGCAAAATCGGGATTTTTCTAAGGCCGCACCTGTAAAGGACTGATGGGATTCGAGACGCTGACGCAATTTTGTCATACACTCTTTTTTAGCAATGGAGAAAACAGCCTGCTACGCTGGACAAACATGGTCGACTAATTTTTTTACAAAAAATTTCAAATAAAATTTGGTGAATTGCCCAAAGACTTGCTATCTTTGCGCCTCATTTTACGATAATAGTCTACAATTCGCAATTATTCGCACGATTAATATGAAAAAAGGTATCCATCCTGAAAGTTATCGCCTCGTGGTATTCAAAGATATCTCTACTGACGATGCGTTTTTGGGCCGCTCTTGCGCCAATACGAAAGAAAGAACCACCTGGGAAGATGGTAACGAATATCCATTGATTAAAATGGAGATTTCGGCGTACAGCCACCCATTCTTCACTGGTAAGGTGAAATTCGTTGATACGGCTGGTCGTATCGACAAGTTCAACAAAAAATTCGGCAAGTTCGCGAAATAGTATTTCGTTTGCTTTCCTCCCTAAAAAGAGTCATTTTCACCGGAAAATGGCTCTTTTTTTATGCCCTAATTTCAATATTTCTACGCTTCACTCCCCGGTTTCGTCATTTCGGTTTTTAAAAATAAAATTCTACCTGCGCATATTGCCACATTTGTGTCATCGAAACGTCTGGTTTTCAGATGCAAAATAGCAAACGATATGTGTACCTCAGTTTTTGTTTCCGACTCGACTACTTCAACCGCTGTTCGCGGCTTTTGTCCATATATCCGCCGTTACGCGGCATTTTTTTTCTTTTTTGCTTTTTTTATGGTGTTGGCCAACAACTACATGGCGCGTTCTTTGGCCCAAAACAACCCACAATCAAAAGTGGCGCTGGAAAAATCCAACGGTGCTTTTCGCTCCCTCGAACGTGCGCTGGGCGTACTTTGGGCGAGTGCCGCGTCGGGTGGCGTACGTCCAGGTCTTCCGCGTAGGTAGTAAGGGGGATGCGCTGCCGCATCAGCAGGTCAAAAAAGGTAACTATCCAGCCGCTTTGCGCGGTGGAAATGTACGAAATTCGGACTTTTTCGCCATTTATGACCTCGGTAGAGGTCAAATATTGGTAGAATCCGCAGTTATGCCGTTTTTTTGACCTCGGAGAGGTCATACATGGTGGCTCTTATCGGACAAATGACACCAATGTGCGACCTCTCCGAGGTCAAAAAACATTGATTGTCAATTCATTGCTACCAATGTGCGACCTCTCCGAGGTCATTCGGAAGCGGCTGGATAGTTACGAAAAAAGGTAAAACCAGAAAAAATGCCTATCTTTGTGCGATCAAGTAAGGTAATTCTACGCTTTTATCCATTTGGGAAATTAGAATCAAGTTGTTTAGAAACGTAGTATTTATGACTCCTCTGGGTCATTTCTTTATCAAGTATCTAATATGAATATTTCCATTATAAAACATGAATTACAAAATATCCTTTCAGGAAAGAGCGAAGTTAGCCATGGAAAACCTATCCAAACAATCACCCGTCACTTACGAGAAAGCCTTGGCGCAAGTAAAAAAGATCAAGGAGATGAGTCAGGCCAAAGTGAAGAAAAAGAGATCCTGATTGATTACATCAATACCCATCAGTTGTGGAATTGTTCCTTTAGTTAAGCAGTATATTACCGCCCCTGAATCACCAATATCCGCGCAGACTGCCGACCATTGCGCTGAACCTGTAGAAAATAAGCCCCCGGTGCCAAAGTTGGTAACTGTATTCGCTCGCGTTCTGCCGTAATTATTTGTTGTAATACCGTTTTCCCATCGGGGCTGATGAGTTGTAACCAACCACCTTGTGCGCCTTCGACCGTAAGGTCATTTTGGGCAGGATTGGGATAAATGGCGTACGTCCAGGTCTCCGGCGTCAAAGATGTAGAGGAGATTCCGTTGTAAAAATGCGTCGTTTTTCCGGCAAATTGAAACTGCGCACTCCCTAAACGCCCATAACTGGTAATAAACTGCACACAATCATTCCCCAGTACATATTCAAAAAAGGTGCTGTCGGCTCCCTGCAATCCAATGCTGTTCACGTTCAGTACCAAGGCCAATGGCCGGTCAGCAGCGTCTTTGTAATTTCGGGTGCGGGTAAATGGCTGGTTCCAGCCCCCCGAAAACTGATTCCAGTACGAAAAATCGGTTTGGTGGAAATTCAGAGCCGGATTATTGGAAAAAATGGACCGGGAAATCGGAATTCCATCGGCGTATTTTTCCACTGTGCTGGCCAAAGTACCGTCGGGTGCGTAAGTGTACGTTTGTGTTTCGCTTAAATTCCAGCCGTCGTTGGGGCTAAAAAAAGAAGTTTTGATCCGAAGTAATTGCCCGCCAACGGAATCGTATTCGTATTCTTTGCGGCTAAAAAACTGAAACGCCAAAAAATCACTGTCGGGCGAGAAGGACACGGTTTGAGCAATGCGCCCTTGCGCATCGTACGTATTGACTTCTTTTAACGATGGTTTTAGATCCGCAAAAGGCAGTTGGGCCGCAAACGCCACCACGGAATCGGCTACACAAGGGCCAGATGTGGGACAAGGTGCGTAAAAGGTTTGCCGGTCCAAATAAGGCAATAATTGCCCGTTACTGCCTTGTAATTGCCCCACGGTTTGTGCGTATAACAAACGGTGATCCGCATCAAATTGAAAACTATCCACGCTAAAAAGGGTAAGCGGCGCATTGGTGGTGGCGCGCCGAAAACGCAACTGGGTTTCCGAATTGGCCGTGTATCGGTATAAAATACGTTCAGATACCACATTTTGGGCATCGGTGATGAGGGTAGAATCTTTTTGGCAATCGCCGCTGTTTTGAACCGTTACTGATGGCGAACCATTGGACGGTGGCACCGGAGCAAACGAAGATAAATCTTGGGCCAAAGCGGAAAACTGTAGGGCTGTTCCGACCAATACAAGCATAAAAGTGTTTTTCATGTGTTTGTTTTTATTTTTTACATTTTTTTCAAAACAGCATGAATAGAGAATAGTTTGGCATGGTTGGCTTTTTGCCCAATATTAGCATAAAATAAGGCCAAATTTCTTGAAATAAATTGGAGGTGGGGGGGCTGCCCTTGGGCTGCCTATATGGGATTTTTTGGGCAAATCGGGCAGCCACGAGGGCTGCCCGTACGGGCAAATGATATTGGGATTTTTGAGGAATGAGATTGGGATTTTTTGAGCAAATAGGGCAGCCACGAGGGCCTATGCGGGCTTTTGGGCAAATAGGGCAGCCACAAGGGCCTATGCGGGCTTTTGCAGGCTTTTGGGCAAATAGGGCAGCCACGAGGGCCCATGCGGGCTTTTGGGCAAATAGGGCAGCCACGAGGGCTGCCCGTACGATCTTTTATTCAAATAAGGGCTGCCCTTGGGCGTTGGTTTCGATTGCTGGCAAAATATCGCAATTATCCCAAATTCCGGTGCTCAACGTGAGCGCATACGACGCGGGAAGGCGGTGGGTACGCATACGTTCGGCGGCCGTTGCGAAGTCGTAGGTGAGGGCGTGGTGGGTGCCAATGACCGCACCGGCATCGTTGACGTCGAGGATGGCGTACCAAACGCGGGTAGTGCCGTCGTTGGCGGGCATCCCGATTACCCCGGCGTTGAACCAGGTTTTTCCTTCTTTTTGGTCCAAAAACGGCAATCCACAGTGGCCCGCCAAAATAATATCGGCCTGGGTGGCTTCAAAATTGGCGGCTTTTGCCGGCCACGGCGTTGACTGAAACACAAATTCCGAGGGATTGTGCCAGGAACCGTGCAAAACGTACACCAATCGCCCGCCAAGCGTCAATTGCAGGTGGTGCGGCAAGGTGCGCATCCAGGCCAACGAATCGGCACTGGGTTGCGACTGCGCAAATGGGTACCATTGGCGCGAGAGCAGATCGCACCGCGAACCTTCGTCAAAATTACAGCCACATTCGTCCTCACCGTCGCGGAGTTGTAGTTCCACATTGCCCGCAATGGCTTGAATACCCCAGTCCTTGATCCCTTGTACGCAGGCTTCCGGGTCGGCGCAATACCCCACAATATCGCCCGTGCAAATGATGCGGTCGGGACTAAATCCGGCCCGTTCGGCCACTTCCCGCATGGCTTCCAAGGCTTGCAGGTTGCTGTACACCCCGCCAAAAATCAGCAGGGGGCCGTTGATTGCTCCGGCGTGCTGCACTATGATCTCCTGTTTGTTGTGATCCATTTTCCAACCAAAAATAAAATAAAACAAAGTAAAGTGCCGCCCACATTCACCGCCAATAAATCGGCGTAAGGGCCATCGGTGAAGGTCCAGTGCGCGGGGTACCATTTGAAAGCAAACAATAAACCCACGGCCAGTCCGGCGCCCACCGATAAATGAAACGACAGCGGCGGCGCATTGTGCCGCCACAACAAAAATACCGGCCCCAAGCCAATGACCATCGTCCCGCTAATGGTGGTGGCCGACAAAATTTCGGGACCCATAAACACGGGAATCGTCCCGACAATGGCCAATACGACCATCGCAATTCGGCCCCGTTGGATACTTTTTTCGCCCATTGTGCCCAAATCTACCACGGCTAACTTGGAAAATGAACTAAACGTGGAATCCAGCGTAGAACCGGCGGACGTAATCATAATCAGGTTCATGACCAGCATCATGGCGGTGCCGAGCGATTTGCTCACTTCCACCGCCGCATCGCCTTTCATGCCTTGAAAATTGGCGTAAATACCCACAAAACTAAACAACAAAATACACAAAAAACCCACCACCGTGGCAATCGTAAAACTGTACAACGTGGTTTTGGGCGGCGTGATAAACCCGCGGTCGGTCATCACCGGATCGTGGAACGGGTAACTCAATACCTGAATTAAGGCCACAAAAAGCAGGTTTAACCCCTGCGACATTTGCCAGGAACCCGATTGCACAAATTTGCCCAAATTACCATGTTCTTTGGGCAAAATAACCCCCAAAATAACCGCCAACAGCAGCGCAAACAACATCATTTGGATGGTATCGGTGAACAACGAGGTTTTTAAACCACCTTTTAACACGTACGCCAACGTCAAACCGGTAAATACCAGCACCGACGCAAAATAGGGCGTGCTGCCCCACGGCCCGAAATACGAACCAATCACCATCGTATTGGACCATACTTCGTTGAACAACCGAAAAACGATGAGCACCGAAAAAAACTGCACGGCGCGTACCCCGTATTGTTGGCTCAAATATTGGTGCATACTGGTAAATCCCCCCACCGTACGCATCCGGTAAATGACCACCCCGGCCACCAAAAACGAGAGGTAATAACAGGCATAAGCCACTCCACCCACGATGCCAAACGCCATACCGAGGTTGGCCGCGTTGGCAATGGATTTGGCAAATATCCACGCAATAACGAGGCTGCTGGTGAGCATAAACATACTCGGCGGCTGGTCGTTATTGGTGGTGGCCCGGAAAAAGTGGGCGTTGGTTTTGGCCGTTGGTGCCAGCAAAAAAAGAAGCACCCCTAACCCAATTACCAACGCCCACTGACTTGTTTGTACGTCCATAAATTAGTTTACGTCCCACCAAACAGCGGTGTTAAAACTATTGTTGCCGGTTTTGGCGGCGGCTTCCGAAAAATTGGCGTTGTTGAGCGCGGCCTCGTCCGTAGGGTAGGGCATACGCACCGGATACAGGTTGTTGTTGAGGCTGGCCTGCACGGTTTTTAACGGCGGGAAACCGGTGCGGCGGAACTCGATCCAGCCTTCGTAGCCGTTGATGGTATTGGCCATCCATTTTTGGGTGATAATTTGTTCGAGTTTATTGGCCCCGTTTTGGCCGTAAGCCGCCGCGCCGGTGAGGTAATCGGCGGGCAACGGGGTTTGCCAATATTCAAAAGCCAACGCAACGCCCGTTTCGTACAAGGTTTGGGCATTGGCGGTAATCAAGCCTTTTTCGGCGGCTTCGGCGAGGAAAAACTGCGTTTCCCAGGCGGTCATAAAATTCGCTTTGACGCGGGCGGTATTTTCGCGGAAAATGCGCCCCGTGAGCGAAAAATTAGCCACGGTGATCGAAGTCGCGGCGGCGTTGGGGCCATTCAGCAAACCTTTGTATTGGGTTTGGGTGGCATCGCTGCCCACCGGGCGGTAAAACACGGCCATGCGCGGGTCATTGAGTCCTTTAAAAATGTCCTCGGCGGTTTGCGACATGATGTAGAGGTTAAAATCCCCGGCGCGCAAAGTGGCCATTCGGAAATTATTGGGCGCACCGTCGGTAAACGAAAACACCGCGTTTTGGGCGTTGGTTTTTTGGTAATTGCTGCCGTCGTATATCGCCTGCAATTCCGCCGATACATCGCGGCGGGCCGAAATGCGCATTAAATATTTGATTTTTAAGGAATTAGCAAAAGCAATCCAGGCGTTTCGGTTGCCATTAAACAAAATATCGCCCCCAATGGCCTGCGCCCCCGTGTAGTTTTGCAACAACAAAGTGGCTTGGTCCAAATTGGCCAAAATACCATCGGGGCCGGTGTAAATGGCCTCCTGCGCGTCGTACGCGGGCGTGACGTTGCCCTCGGCACCCTGCAAGGCTTCCGAATAAGGCACATCGCCGTAGATGTCGGTCAAGGCGGCCGTCATGTAGGCTTTTAAAATCAACGCCGGACCTTCATAGACCGAAAAAGCGATGTTTTCGCGCGATTTTTTTAACAAAATTTCGTTGTCGCGCAAATTGGAATACAACACCGGCCACGGATTTCCGCCCAATTGCGGATCGGTGAGGCCGTGGCGGTCGAAGAGGTTAAAATCCACCATCGTGAAATATTGGCCCAACAAATTGCCCGCCGTAAAACCTTCGTACGACATTTGTTCACCGTAATCGTACAAAACGCGCCGCAACAACAAATTCGGGTTGGCATCAATGGGGGCGTTGGGGTTGGTATTAATGTCGCCAAAGTCTTTGGTACAAGCGCCAAAGGCCAAAATGCCGATCAAAAAGAACAGTTTTTTTATAGTTGTCATGTTGGATGTGCGTTAGAATTGAATACCGAGTTTAAGACCAATGCTGCGCGTGCTGGCGTACGACATATCTTCCACGCCACTCACGAACCGCGTGCCCTGCGAAGCCAGTTGTTCGGGGTCAAAATGCGGTGTGTGGTCGAACGCAAACAGGTTGCGGCCCACCAAAGCCACCGAAATCGGTTGTTTTTTGCCAAATGTATACCCCAGGCTAAACTCGCGCAATTTCAGGTACGAGGCATCGTAGGTGTTGTTCACCTCGTGGTTGCGGTCGTAGTACTGGCGGTAATAGTTTTCGGCGGTTAAGGCCACCGTATTGGGCGTATAGACCGGATTTTCGGGCGTTCCGGTGTTCACAACGCCTTGCGCAACAATACCTTCGGCGGGGCGGTTGGCGGTTTCGCGCAATTGCCCGCCCACGGCCGCGAGGGCCAGCGTACGCGACACAAGTACTCCTCCCTGCCGCCAATCGAACAGGAACGACAAATTCCAGTTTTTGTAGCGCAGGTTATTGGCCATGCCTAAAATAAAATCGGGGTTGTAGTTGCCCAACAATTGCAGGGTATTGTTGGCGATAAAACCACCGTTAGCGTTCAGGATAAACTGGCCATCGTCGGTTTTTTGGTAACCGGTACCGTACATATTCCCGATGCGCCCGCCTTCTTCCACCTGAAACCACACGGTTTGGTTCACGTTGTCGTACACGCGGTTGTACGCGAGGGTAATGCGGCCGCTGTTGTCGGGCAACGACGTTACCGTGGCCACGTTGCGGCTAAAGTTAAACTGGGTATTCCACTGGATATTTTTTTTGCGAATGGTCGTAATACCCGCCACTAATTCCACCCCACGCGAGCGCACGGCTCCGCCGTTGATAACCTGTTGTTTGTACCCGGAAGAAACGGCAATGGGCAGCGATAAAATCTGGTTTTCGGTCACGCCATCGTAATAAGTGGCGTCAAAACGGAAGCGATCATCGAAGAAACGAAGGTCGAAACCCGTTTCCCAGGTGGTGCTGCGTTCGGGCAACAAGGCCGCGTTGGCCACCGTCGCGTTGGCGCTTAACGTGGGCTGACCACCGTACGGAATGCCCGCGTTGAAGACATTGGCCGTTTGGTAGGGGTCGGTATCGTTCCCCAATTGGGCGACGCTGGCGCGGACTTTGGCAAAAGAAATATACGAGGGCAAACGGAAAGCATTGGACACCACAAAACCTACCGACGCCGATGGGTAAAAGAACGAAGTATTGGCCGCCGAAAGTGGGGTTGCCAGGGCGCTGGACCAATCGTTGCGGCTGGTTATTTCCGCAAAAAGGTAGTTGTGGTACCCCAAACGGGCAATTCCGTACACACTGTTGATGCGTTTGCGGGCCGAATACGGCAAAATTTCGAGTGGGGTAGCGGCATTGGACAAATTAAACACGCCGGGTTGCGCCAACGCCGTGGTTTGGGTTTGCACATTGGAAGCAAACTGATCCATTTGGTTGCCGCCCACCGAAAAGTCGAGGTCAAACTGGCCCATTTTCGTGTTGTAATTCAACATTACATCGGAGTTGGTTTCGCGGAAACGCACGGTTTGTTCGGCGTACGCGCCATTGCGGAAGCGGTTGGAACTAAAATGCCGCCGAAACTGCCGAAACTCGCCGGAGTAATCCAAACCGCTGCGCACGGTCAGGCTCAGGTGCGAAGTAAAGTTCCAGGTCGCCGCGAGGTTGCCCATCACGCGGTCGCGCGAGAAAGAATTGCGGTTTTCGAGCAGGGTAAAATACGGGTTGTCGAAAAACGTGTAATTGAACGAATATTGTTGTAAACCATCGAGACCGGGTTGCCAATAATCCTTCATGTTTTCGATGTTGAGCGAACGCGGCCCCCACGCCACAATGGCGTAATTGGTATTTTCGGAGCCATACCCGCTGGCCGGGCGGTTGTCGCTGCCGGAGCGGATGTACTGGATGCCGGTGGAAATTTTTAACCGTTCGGTGGGGCGAATATTCAATTTGTAACCCACCGTTTGGCGGTTCAGATTTACCCCGGGCAAAATGGATTTGCTGCGCAGGTCGCCGAGCGAAAACCGCATATCACCTTTTTCAAAACCGGAGGCAATCGAAATTTGATTGTTGGTAGTAACGCCGGTTTGGTAAAAATCGCGGAGGTTGTTTTTGTAACCAATAAACGGCGTGGGCGTAATGGGCAAACCACCGTGCACGGCCAAATCGGCACCGCGCACCACGCGTCCGTCGGGCAGGTTAACGGGGCTGTCGTATTGAGCGATGAGGGTATTGGGATTCAATTCCGGTCCCCAACTGTACGAAATATTGTCGTTTACGCCCCCGCCGAGGCCGTCTTTGTAGGCAAATTTGCCGGAGTTGCCCTGTCCGTATTGATTTTGAAATTTGGGCAAACGAAAGGGTTGGTCAAAAAACGTGGAAGTATTAAAATCCACGCCCCATTTTCCCCGGTCGTTGCCGTCTTTGGTTTTGATTACAATCACCCCGTTGGAAGCGCGGGTACCGTACAACGCCGCCGCACCGGGGCCTTTCAGCACCGTTACCGAAGCGATGTCTTCGCTGTTGAGTTCCATGGCGCCATTGCCAAAATCCACGCCTTGCAAACCGGCGGCATCGTCGTTGTTGTAGTTGATAATGGAGTTATTGTTCACCGGAATACCATCCACCACAAACAGCGGGTTGTTGTTGGAAAAAGAAGATTCGCCGCGAATCACAATTTTGGACGTAGAACCCACGCCGGTTGCGCCTTGTGTAACGGTCACCCCCGCCAATTTACCGGCCAGGTTATCCAAAAAATTGACGGATTTCACCTCCGAAACGAGATCACCATCGAGGCGTTGCACGGAATAACCGAGGTCTTTGGTGGAGCGTTCGAGGCCCAAAGCCGTTACCACCACTTCGTCTAAGCCCTGAATTTTGGGTTGAAGGGCCACGTTGAGGGTCGTTTGGCGGTTGATTTGTGCTTCAAAGGTTTCAAAACCAAACAATAAAAACACAATTGCTCCTTCGGGGCTACCAACACTGAGCGCAAAACGACCGTATTCGTCGCTGATGGTACCGTTATTGGTGTTTTTTTCGCGAATGTTTACCCCGGCCAACAATTCACCCGTTTGGGCATCGCGGATTTCGCCGGAAATTTTGTGGGTTTGCGCCAGCAACAGTGTTGTGTTCAACAGGCACAAGAGCATTAGTGTGCGTTTTTTCATAAGCATTTCTTTAATTCGGTAAATAAGTCAGCATCGCCGCAAAGGTATTTGTATTCCGGCGAAGAACAACCGGCGCTGTTTATTTTGTCGGTTCGGGGACAATATACGTGTGTAGGAGGGTGGGCGGTTTTATTTTGGGAGGAGAATTTGCCCCGTTAATTCCGTTTGGTTCAAATAGTTTTTGGCTTCGTGGGGCTCCAACGGAGCAAAATCGGGATTTTTCTAAGGCCGCACCGGTAAGGGCCGGATGGGGATGGGGAGAGATAAGTCTGGATTTAGGGGTATCCTGCGGCGAGATGTGCATCTCGGAGCAGTGTTTTTGAGAATTTTAACTCAATCTGATACTTATTAATTGGCTAATAAAATGTATTTATCGGTTCGTTATTCTTTCATCAAACTATCGCTTAAAAATTTCACTTTTTCTTTTTTTATATCAACAAGGTATTTGAAGTATAATACATATTCGTCTTTACTGCCAATCTGTCCCCAACCGACCGCATTAATATTGTAGGTATTACTATCAATCGGTTGAAAACGAAATTCTAAACTGTTGCCTTCTTGTTCTAGTTCAATTTCTTTTTTTATAATTCTATCTTCTTTAATCAATAATGAAGTTGCTTTGTTTTGTTTATTTAATTCCAGATTAACTTCCTTATCAAATTTATCTTTCCAGTCATTGCCATATTTTTCTTTTATGAGTTTGTCAATCTTTAAATTATGTCTATCAACACTATCTACGAGTTCGTTCGTAACTACACAACCTGCAACGCTATAAAATTCTATGCCCCATTTGTCAGCAATAACATTTCTTGCGCTTTGCCTTTTTATGTCAGGCGGACCACCGTATGTCAATAATCTTAATTGACTATAATTGTTTGTTTGTGGTTGTTGATTACAGCCTACAATCAAAGTAAGTATTATAAAAGTGATATGTTTTACAGCCATTTATAGTTTCATTATTGTTAGACAGTGAGTAAATTTTCTGTTTTTTGTATATTGTTACAAATTTAGTTTTTTTTCTTGTTTTTGAATATTTTATCTTCTGTTCGTTTTTTTTCTTTTGATTGATGAGAACGGTTGCACTACCGCAACTCAACCACCGATATCTACCTTTCCTAAGAATCTAATTCTATTGATTATCAATAAATTGTGAAACGTGACCAGCCCCCCCGGATAAGTAAACACTCAACATGACCTTGCAAGCGATGCATCATATTACGCCTGCAAACATACAACATCTTTTTATACATCCAAACTAATCAACGGATTTTTTATTTTTTACACACTTTTTTTTGTGGAATACGAGGGGGGATTGTCATTGTTTACTTTGGGGTATTCAGTTGTTTAAGGATCAGTGTTTGCAGTTCTTCGCGGTTGGGCAGGTAGAGTTGGTATTTACTCACAAAGAGTTGGGAGGAGATATTGTGCATGGCGTATTGCACCAGCAATTCGTCTTTTTCTCTTGCCAGCACGATGCCTACGGGCGGGTTGTCGCCTTCGGTGTTTTCTTCGTTTTCAAAGTATCCGAGGTACATATTCATTTGTCCTACGTCCTCGTAGCCTGCTTTTTCTTTTTTCTAATTCGGTTTTGCTCAGATGGTAGGGTTCGGGTATTTTCAAAAAATCGAGTACGTACGGCTCCCGAATGAGGTCGGCGGGTTTTTGCAGTGTTTGGCCTTGTTGTGCCAATTGCAGGATACCCGCTTTGTCTTTGGAAGCGGCAAGGCGCAGGAAGAGGGACGCTTGTTTTTGTCTAATGAGTTCGGTGGTGCTCCAGTTTTCGTGCTGTGTCTGCTGCAAGTAAAACGAACGTTCGAGTGGGTCGTCTATTTTCAGTAATTCTACCCAATGCGACCAACTCAATTTGTGCGGAAGTTCCGCATAAATTGGGAATACGACATAAAACTGCCTCATCCGAGTGAGGTTGCTTACGCTAAATCCCTTGCCCAATGACAGTGCCAGATCTTTGGAAAGTTTGGCCAACAGTCCTTTCCCATACTCGGCTTTGGTTGCTCCGCCTTGTTCAAACTCCACAATATGCCGCCCGATATGCCAGTAGGTTTCTACCAAAGCGTTATTTACTGCAACAATTGCCTTTCGTTGCCCCTGTTCGTAGGTTTCGGCAATCTGCCCAAGTAAGGAGTGATACTCTTTGTTGTTTGTTATTATTTCCATTGTATGTTTTTAATAAGCATAACTACTGCATACACAGGTTAGTTTTCAACTGCGTAGGCTGTTCGTAATTTTTGGTGTGCAAACTTACAGTCTCTTTTTACACATGCAAACTAATCAACGGATTTTTTAGAATTTTCAGAATATAGCGTGAGGCACCTCCGGCAGGCTGCCCTGATGTGATGTTTGTCAGGATGCCAGATGTGCTGGTGGAAGCCTTTACGCCCCCCGATGAATCGGGAGGTTACAGGATGATAGATGTTTTTGGTGGGAAAAGGACGATTTTGGGGTGTTTTTATGGTTTTTTCAAAAAAAATTTAAAAATCAAAAGATGAACGGGGTTTGGCTGGACTTATCACGCGCTCAATGGTACCCATTCACCGCAACACATCTATCATCCTGTAACCGCCGCACTTTAGTCGGCGGCCATTGTGCCCGCTCTGTCACATCTATCATCCTGACAAACATCCCATCTAACATCCTGCTTTAAAAATGCTCCTCTACCAAACTTCCGTTCACAACTGCCCCCGTCAAATTACCCGTCGCCACGGCATTGGCTACCGAGCGCATCATACTTGAATTATCGCCGCAGGCAAAAACGCCCTCGACGGTGGTCTGCTGAAACGGGGATACTTTGAGATAACCCAGTTCCGTCAGTTCACAGCCGAGTAAGGCGGGTATTTCGGAGTGTTGGGCAAAAGGAACTGCCGCATAAGCCGCCTCGAAACCCATCCGGTTGCCATCCACGAACACAACGGCTTTGATCTGCCCTTCCTCCTGCTCAATTGTTGTGATCTCTATTTCAATGACTTCAATGTGGTGTCGGCGCAGTTTTTCCCATTGGGCAGCATCAAAATCTGCTTTTCCATTGGTCAACACCGTTAGGTCGCCCGTCAGGTTGTTGACCATCGAAGCGAGGTGGAACGCCCGCTGTCCGTTTGCGAAGATGCCCGTTTTTTGTTGCCGGAACTCATAGCCGTGGCAGTAGGGGCAATGGATGACCGTTTTTCCCCAGCACGCAGCAAGCCCGGGTATGTCGGGCAGCAGGTCACGAATGCCCGTTGCGAAGATGAGTTTTTTACCCAAAAACACCTCGCCAGCCTGCGTTTTTATCTCAAAACCCGCTTCGGTCTTTTTGCCTTCCGTCGCCAGCCCTTGGTGGAAATGCACCGTATCGTACTGCTCCACCTGCTCGCGGGCTTTTTGGGAAATGGTTGCCGGAGCCTCGCCATCGTGGGTGATAAAATTGTGGGAATGCGGGGTGAAGCGGTTGCAGGGCTGGCCGTTGTCAATAACCAGCACTTTCCGCAATGACCGGCCCAGCGCCATTGCCGCCGACAATCCAGCGTAACTGCCTCCGATGATGAGGACTTCGAATTCTTTTATCATTTCTTTTGATTGTAAATTTTTAAAAAATAAGTTTTCACGCAACAATGGAAGCCCCAAGGCGGAAAATGCACGAAAAGACCGCTCGGCGACGCCGGGTAAGTCAGGAAAAAATCAATCTAAAAATGTTTAGTTCAGGAAAGCGGTGCCGGTGGCGCCCGAGGCTGGGTATGGATTGATGTACTTAGCCATAATTAGGGATATTTCCTGCAAAAATACGAAAACCTTCGGTTATTCATTGAGAATGCGCTACAACATTTTACCCCTTTCGTATCCATTCCACACCTTTTTCCAGTATTTCATCTTTGCCGTTTTTGATTCCGTCAACTGTTGGCTGTACAATTACGTCTATTTTTGGTATAAAATTTATCCATAAAAAAAGCCGCCCCGTGTTGTCACGAGGCGGCTGCATTCTGGGAGAAAGTTGATTATTCCTGTCGTATTAACTGTTTGCGTGTAACCAATGTTCCAGCCCGGAGTTCCATAAAGTAAACGCCCGATGGCAATTCACTCATGGGTAAAACCAGGCGATTAAATCCTTCTGCACCGTATCCATTACTCGCGTACGCCAGGCGACCTGTGGCATCCATCAACACCACGCGGTAGTCTGATTTGTACGGGAGTTCAAATTCTACAAATGCGTCGTGCATCGTCGGATTTGGGTAAATCAATACTTCAATTTTGGTATTGTCTAATGCCATCGAAATGTCGGAATCTATCTCAATGGTCAATTCTTCCGTGATTTCTGATTCCAAAATTTCGCTGTCAAGGTCTTCTTCTTCGTCGTTCACCGATTGGGTACCGTTGCCGTTACCACCCAGGTTATCGCTTGGGAATACCGTTACTTCCGATACACAAGTGGCAGCGTTGCCGCTCCAGTCTTTTACCGTAATGGTCAGGTAGTTGACACCAATATTGGCCGTTGTATACACTTTGGCAATTGGGGTGTAAGACCAAACGCCGCAGTTATCCGTGCTACCAGCCGCCAGAGCAGCGCCGTAAACGGCTACTTTTCCGTTGGCACCCAAGGTTACCTGCACATCTTCGCAAGAGGCCGTTGGGGCGGTGTTATCGCGTACGGTCACGTACGACGTACAAGTTGACAGGTTACCGTTGATGTCGCGAACGCGGAGGAATACCGCAATTGGCGTGCCAATATCGGAGCAGTTGAACAAGTTGTCGCTCACCGTCATGCTGGCAATACCGCAGGCGTCAAAACTACCGTTGTCCACTTGTGATGGATTCAAGGTTGCTTCACCCGTTGAATTGAGGAAAATGGTGGCGTTTTTGCATAATGCTACGGGACCGGTCAAATCGCGTACGTTTACCGTTGCCGAACAAGTGGCAGTGTTGCCGGAAGCGTCGGTAGCGGTGAGTACAACGGTGTTGAGGCCCAATTGCGCGCAAGTGAACGTAGCGGGCGAAACCGCGAGCGTGAACGAGCAGTTATCGGTGGTGCCGTTGTTGATCATGGTTGGTGTTACCGAAGCAGAACCCGTGTTTGGAATGCTCACAATGGCGTTTTTGCACAAGGCTACCGGCGCAATTGGGTCGGTTACGGTTACGATTGCGGAACAAGTTGCCTGGTTGCCGGAACCGTCAATGGCGATCAAGGTCACTACGTTGTTGCCGAGGTTGCTGCAATTGAACGTGGCCGGAGTAACGGTAATGGGCGCTACTGTACCGCAGTTATCGGTTCCGCTTTGGAACACGTTGGCCGGTGTGATGGTCACTGTACCCGTCGCGTTGAGGCTGGCCGAGAAGTTTTTGCACACCACCGTTGGCGCCAAATTGTCCGAAAGTTTTACAATTGCCGAGCAGGTTGCCGTATTACCGCTGTTATCGCTCACGGTCAAAACCACCGTGGTAAGACCGATGTTGGCGCAAGTCAATGTATTTGGCGTCACAGACACCTGATTCACCGTGCTACAGTTGTCGCTGCCGCTTTGGAAAACATCGGCGGTATTGACTGTTACCGTTCCGTTGGCACCCAGGGTTGTTACGAATGGTTTGCAGGTTACCGTTGGCGCGACATTGTCAATGGCCGTCACGTTAAACGAGCAAGTGCTGGAATTACCCGCCGCATCGGTAGCGGTAAGGGTTACTACCTGCACGCCGGAAATGGTCGTACCAGACACGGGGCTTTGGCTTTCGTTCGGGTTAGCGGTACAGTTATCGGTCGCTGAAACCGATGCTGCGTAGTTGCCCAAGGTTGCGTTGCAGTTGACACCACCAACGGCTACCGTAGTATTGGCCGGACAAGTGATGCTGGGGGCGGTTTGGTCAACCACCGTTACCACAAACGAACAAGTTGACGAGTTACCCGCCGCGTCCGTGGCGGTAAGAACAACGGTTTGAGTACCGGAAATGCTGGTACCAGCCGCCGGGCTTTGCGTTTCGTTCGGGTTGGCCGAACAGTTGTCCGATGCCGTTACCGATGCCGCGTAATTGGCCAAAGTAGCCGCGCAATTGGCACCCGCCGCTACCGTTGTGTTGGCTGGGCAAGCAAAAGTGGGCGGTGTTTGGTCCGCTACGGTGACCACAAACGAACAAGTCGCCGAGTTACCGGCTGCGTCCGTTGCCGTAAGGGTTACAACTTGTGCACCGCTGATGGCTGTTCCCGAAGCGGGGCTTTGGGTTTCGTTCGGGTTAGCCGAACAGTTATCCGATGCCGTTACCGATGCCGCGTAATTGGCCAAAATGGCCCCGCAGTTGGCACCCGCCGCTACCGTTGTATTGGCCGGGCAGGCAAAAGTTGGCGGTGTTTGGTCCGTTACGGTTACGAGGAACGAACAGGTTGAAGAGTTACCAGCCGCGTCGGTCGCGGTGAGGG
>JAAFJN010000043.1 GCA_013298845.1 Chitinophagales bacterium | reverse complement strand
GGCGGCGGCGGTTACCAACAGCGCAGCGGCGGCTACCAAGGCGGCGGCGGCGGCGGTTACCAACAGCGCAGCGGCGGCTACCAAGGCGGTGGCGGCGGTGGCTACAACAAAGGTGGTGGTTACCAGCAGCGCGGTGGCGGCGGCAATTTTAACAGCCGTCCGAACAACCGGATGAAACCACGCAAAAATGAATTCTTTGTAGAAAAACTGCCTAAACCCGAATTGCCAACGGGTGAGGGTATGCCTTTAAATAAATACCTCGCACACTGCGGTATCTCTTCTCGCCGTAAAGCGGTAGAGTTTATCGAGCAGGGTAAGGTAACCGTAAACGGTAACGTAGTAATGGAACCATACTACCGTTTCCAATTGGGCGATTTGGTGGCCGTTGACGGTGTTGACGTAACCATCCAGGAGCGCCTCATCTATGTATTGTTGAACAAACCGAAAGGCGTTATCACCACAACCGATGACGAACACGGCCGTACAACCATCATGGATATTGTGGATCCACATTTCCCCGAGCGCATCTACCCAGTAGGTCGCCTCGACCGGGATACAACCGGTCTCATTTTGTTGACTAATGATGGTGATTTGGCGCAAAAATTGACGCACCCAAGCCACCACGTACAAAAACAGTACCGTATTGGTTTGGATCAGGGTCTTACCCGCGAAGATTACGATCGGATTATCGCCGGTGTTGAATTGGAAGATGGCCTCGTTCAGGTGAACTGGGTTCGTTTCGCCGAAGACCACCCCATGCAGGACGTGGTGGAACTCGAAATCACCATGGGCCGCAACCGCGTTGTGCGCCGCTTGTTTGAATCTTTGGGTTATCAGGTAAAACGCCTCGACCGTTTCTATTTTGGTGGTTTGACCAAAAAAGACCTTGCCCGTGGCGCGTTCCGCGAATTGACCCAACGTGAAATCATCATGATGAAACATTTCACCGGTCATCCTTCGGCCGCTAAAGAAGGCTTCGAGGGCGAATACCCCGAAGTAGAAGAAGTGGAAGATGAGGCTGGTTTTGAGGATGAAACCAACGGTTAATACAAGTAATGTCAAACGATATACGATGATCTTGGTTTGATCATTCATTTTTAAACTATTTGCTGCTTACTCAAGCGTTCTTCGCTTTGGTTGGTGGCAAATAGTTTTTTTATTTTATACACCTATGCGCACCGATATTCTTATTCTTGGCTCTGGTATTGCGGGTCTCACACTGGCCATAAAAACGGCCAAAGCCTTGCCGGATCACCGTATTTTAGTGTTAACCAAAACCGATAAGGGCGAAACCAATACCCGTTACGCACAGGGGGGGGTCGCGGCGGTTTGGGACGCTGAAAAAGATCATTTTGAAAAACACATCGCCGATACGTTAGACGCCGGTGATGGTTTGTGCAAAGAGGATATTGTACGCATTGTTGTGGAAGAAGGCCCCGACCGCGTTCGCGAAATAATTGAATGGGGGGCTAAATTTGACAAAGAAAAAGGCTCCAACGGCTACGACCTGGCGATGGAAGGCGGGCACTCCGAACACCGGATTTTGCATTACAAAGACCTCACCGGCTGGGAAATGCAACGTACGTTGATGGAAGAAGCCGCCCGCTATCCCAATATCGAAATTGATGAGCATTATTTTGCCCTCGACCTGATTACGCAACACCATTTGGGCCGGATGGTCATTCGGGTAACCCCCGATATTGAATGTTATGGCTGTTACGCCCTCAACCGAAAAACCGGGGCCATCGAGACGGTATTGGCCCGGGTGACGGTATTGTGCACGGGGGGCGGCGGCCAGGTGTATAAATCCACCACCAACCCCGTCATTGCCACCGGCGATGGCGTTGCCATGACCTATCGCGCCAAAGGCCGGGTCGAAAACATGGAATTTATGCAGTTTCACCCCACGTCGTTGTACAATCCAACGGGCGAAAATCCGTCGTTTTTGGTGTCCGAAGCGGTGCGTGGGTTCGGGGGGATCCTCAAATCCAAAGAAGGGGAGGAGTTTATGCACCTGTACGACGAGCGGCTCTCGTTGGCACCCCGCGATATTGTGGCGCGGGCCATTGACTCCGAGATGAAAAAACGCGGTACCGATTGTATGTACCTCGATTGCACCCACCTGAATAAAGAAGATTTTGTGGCGCATTTTCCCACCATTTACGAAAAATGCCGCAGCATCGGGATTGACCCCATGCAAGACTTTATTCCCGTGGTGCCCGCTTGCCATTACATGTGCGGCGGGATATTAACCAATAATAACGGAAAAACGAGCATCAATCGCCTCTACGCAGCGGGCGAATGCAGCAGCACGGGTTTGCACGGCGCTAATCGCCTGGCGTCCAATTCATTGTTGGAAGGAATGGTATTTGCCCACCGGATTGCCGTCGAAATTGAAAAAAATATTGCTCATTGGTCTTTTCAGGAGAATATTCCCGATTGGAATTCCGAAGGAACCACCGAACCCCGGGAAATGGTTTTGATTACCCAAAGTATCAAGGAGTTAAAAGAAATTATGTCTTATTACGTGGGTATTGTGCGCTCCAATGTACGTCTCAAACGTGCGCTCGACCGCTTGTACCTGTTGTACGAAGAAACCGAAGAACTGTATAAAACAACGGCAATTAGCCCGCAATTGATGGAATTGCGCAATCTTATTACCATTGCTTACCTGATTACCCGTTCGGCCACCCATCGCCGCGAAAGCCGGGGCCTACATTTTACCACCGATTATCCCGGGCAGTTGGACTTTATTGAGCATTCTGTTTTGTAGGGTACGGTGGTAGTGCGTATATTTACGTCAAACTTTTGGTTTATGAGAACGAATCCATCCCTTTTGAGGGTATTCCTTATAGTCTTTTTGGGCGGCGCGGCTGCCTTCTGGGTACCTGCACTGGCCCAAAATATGAATACCGGTTTTGGTAAAAATCGGGTTCAGTACCATCGGCAGCAGCAGGAGTGGCAATATTACGAAACCCCTCACCTGATTACTTATTGGTACGGCGATGCCCGTAATATTGCCGTAACGGCCCTGCAAATGGCCGAATACGACTACGACGATGTCCAACAACTGCTGGAATATCAGTTGAGCGACCGCATCGAATTGTTGGTGTTTTCCGACATTACCGACTTGAAACAAAGTAATATCGGGGCGGATGAATTGTTCGACATCAAAAGTGGTGAAACCAAAGTCTCCGGTAATAAAATATTCGTGTATTACGACGGTGATCATGCGCACCTGCGCCGGAGCGTACGCGAGGGTTTGGCCGGAATTATTATTAACGCCATGCTTTTTGGGTCAAATTTGCAGGAAATTGTCCAAAATTCCGTGCTGCTCAACCTGCCCGGTTGGTACACCGATGGCCTTAAATCTTATTGTGGGGAATCCTGGAGTACCGAGCGCGACCAACAAATGCGCAACGCCGTTACATCCGGCAAATACAAAAACTTTACCCGATTGGCCAAATTTGAACCCATACTGGCCGGTCACGCTTTTTGGCATTATATTGCTTTGCATTTTGACCAAAGTTCCATTAGCAACTTATTGTACCTTACTCGCATTAACCGTGGTCTCGATGCCGGTTTTCGGTACGTAATTGGGGAAGGATATGACCGCACCACCGAAATTATTTTTGAATATTTTCAACGCCGTTACGCGGAAGACAAAAAAAACACCGAAGCGCCCAAAAATTTTGTCAAAATCCCCAACAAACGAAAATATCCGCTGTACCAACCCAAACTCAGCCCCGACGGGCAACGCGTGGCGTGGGTGCAAAACGACATTGGCAAGTGGAAAGTGTGGGTAAAGGACCTGCGCACCGGCAAACGCCACCTGATGCTAAAAGGTGGCACCCGAAACGCCTTGCAGGTCACCGATTATACATATCCTCTGATTGCCTGGTCAATGGACAATAAAACCCTCGCTGTGTTGTACGAAGCGCGGGACGTACCCAAGTTGGCCGTTATTGATACCGAGGCCAAAAAGAAAGAGGTCAAACCCATTTCCCCCGATTTCCAGCGGGTGCACAGCATTGATTTTGTCAACCCCGTGGATATGGTTTTTTCGGCCACCGTGCGCGGCTACACCGATATATATATATACCACACCATCACCCGGCAAACCGAACGCCTTACCCAGGATTTCTGGGACGACCGCGATGCGTCCTTTGTGCGGGTAGGGGAGGAGCGTTACGTGATGTTTGCCAGTAACCGAACCCTCGATACACTGGCTCAGGAGCGCATTGATACCATTTTGCCCTTGGGTAAATGGGATATCTTTATGTATAATTTGGATACGCGCAGCCCCGAATTGATCCGAATGACCAATACCCCCGACGAAAATGAACGTTCGCCGGTGGCCGTGGATAGTGCCCATTTTGCCTGGATTACCGATCGAAACGGTATTCAGAACCGCTCTCTGGCTTATTTGGAAGATTACGTGGCGTTTAATACCGTGAGTTTTTTCCTGAAATCGGGGGCGGAGGTAAAAGGTGTGGATACCCGCAATCCCGGCGAATGGCCTTTGGAAAAAGCCCTGCGCTTTTATGCCCCGGCTGATACGGTATTCAAAAACCTCGACACCTTGCAAATTGACAGTGTAAAAAGAAACGTCGTACTGCGCAAACGTTCGGTACACTGGTTAAATACCAATTTTTCACAAAATATTGCCGAAATGGACGCGGTGGCCAGCCGCCGACCCAAAATTCTGCACAGCGTTATTCAGGGTAACGAAACCCGTTTTTTTATCGAAAACATGGACTCAACGGCGTACGGGAAAGCCACGTATCCGTACACCCTGTACAAAAAACTAATCCTCCGGGAAGCCGGAGTGGATGTGTCCAGTTTGGTAGATTTGCCCAAAAATGAAACCACGTCGCCGCTAAAATCCGCCAAAAAAGATTCTATTCCGGCGGGTTGGACCTTTCAGGTGCCCGAATACCTGCGCCAAAATTCTCCTCCCATCACCAACTCGGAGGAGCCGGATGATTCGGACGATAAAAAAGACCGCCCCGTTTTTAATGAAAGTGATATTGCCTGGAATACCAAAGTGTTGGGCCGCAAATCCAAATACATTTTATCCCAAAAACGGGGGGTGTTGCGTTTTAATCCTTCGCGCATTGTGGGTTATCGCCTCAAATTCCGAACGGATTTTGTCACCACGGATTTGGATAACAGCCTGCTCTTTGATGGCTTAGACTCTTACGCCGGAACCCCCACGCAGTTCCGAACGCCGCCGCCGGGTATTCTTTTGCGGGCTAATTTTAAAGAACTTCTGGAAAATTACGTGATTGAAGCCGGTATGCGCCTGCCCACTACCTTCAACGGGGCCGAGTATTACATGTTTCTCGACGATAAAAAGCGCCGAATTGACCGCCGTTACGCCTTGTACCGGAGGACTCAGGTGCGCACCATTGACGAAAGCCGTCCGGGATTACCCACCCGCCCGTATCAAGTGCGCAATAATACGGTGTTGGGGCAGTACGAACTCCGGTATCCGTTTAGTCCATTTTTTAGTGTAAGAGGAATGGGGACGCTGCGCCAGGACAAATTAATCACGCTCACCTCCGATGCGGCTACGTTGGAACAGCCCGACTATTCGGAACAGCGGGCATCGGTTCGATTGAGTGCAGTATACGATAATTCGGTGGATATCGACATTAATTTAAAAACGGGCAGCCGGGCTAAGTTTTACGTGGAGATGGTGAAGCGTTTTGAGTTAAACACCCAGCCCGACTGGAGTCTCAAGTTTAATTCGGGATTTATGACCGTGTTGCATTTGGATGCGCGGCATTACCAAAAAATTGACCGGCACTCGATTTTGGCGGTTCGATTGGCGGGCGCAACGACATTTGGCACAGAGCGCATCTTGTATTATTTGGGTGGCGTGGACAATTGGGTTATTCCTCGGTTTAACCAAAATATTCCGGTGCCACAAAACGAGAACTTTGCGTACGAAACAGTGGCGGCGCATTTGCGCGGATTTCAGCAAAACATTCGGAACGGCAGTTCTTTTGCGCTGGTGAATACGGAGGTTCGGGTGCCGGTGTTTAAGTACATTTTAAACCGTCCGGTGTTAGGACCATTTTGGCGTAATTTTCAGTTGACCGGATTTTTTGATGCCGGTACGGCGTGGAGTGGAAGCAACCCTTACAACGGAAATAACCCCATTAACATTATTGACCTCCAAAATCCGCCGACGGTGTACGTTCAGGTAAAGTATTTTCGGGACCCGGTGGTGGCCGGATACGGGGTTGGGATGCGGATGCAATTGCTGGGAATGTACCTGAGAGCGGATTATGCGTGGGGAATTGAGACCCGAGTGGTGCAAAAACCCATATTGCATATTGCGTTTGGGGCTGATTTTTAACAATTTAACCCCGAAAATGGGCGGTTCACTAAATTTTAATATCATTTTTAAAAATAGAAACTTGGAATTGTAAATCTCACACTATTTTTACCCCTGTTTTTTAACCGAACCGGGGAAGCGCAATAGGAATTGAGATGATCCGGGTTTTCGATTAGGGAATAAACACTCGCTTGCAAAACGATTTTTAATTTTTTTCAAAAAAATCAAAAGTGCGTACACCAAAAATCAGCGTACCTGCATCTTATTATTTAGGTGCTGATTTGGAAAGCATTTTGATTTGGCGGAGAGGGATAAATCGTTGTCTTGTAAACGAATAACGTTAAACCACTCATTCATTAACTTAAACTTTATTATTCGCATGACAGCAGCAAAAACATCACCTGCTAAACAGAATCAAGGCGGCAGCAGTTTTAGCGCCATCTTTCCGTACATCATTATTCCAATCCTCTTTATACTCGCTATCGTAGTATATAAGTTTGTGTTTGGTGCACCTTCAAACTTCCCCGGTGGGGACATAACTAAGGATCCGGTTGCGGAACCAGCATTGAATCACTATCTTGGTGTAGTTTACAAGGGTGGTTTCGTAGTACCAATTCTTTTGACGCTTTTGTTTACGGTAATCGTATTTGTATTCGAGCGTTTCATCACTTTGAGCAAAGCCCGTGGTACTGCTAACGTAGATACTTTCGTGCGTAACATCAAAGGCCTTTTGGACAAAGGCGACATGTCTGGTGCTATGGCCGCTTGTGAACGCCAAAAAGGTGCAGTGGGTAATGTCGTACTCGCCGGTCTGAAGAAGTATTCTGAAGTAGAATCAATTTCAGGCATGGAAAAAGAGGAAAAAGTAGTAGCGATCCAGAAAGAAGTAGAAGAAGCAACCAGCCTCGAACTTCCCATGTTGGAAAAGAACCTCAGCATTTTGGCAACTATCGCTTCGGTAGCAACTTTGATGGGTCTTCTTGGTACAGTATTGGGTATGATTCGCGCGTTCGGTGCCTTGGCAACTGCCGGTGCTCCTGACTCTTCAGCACTTGCAACTGGTATCTCCGAGGCCCTTATTAACACGGCACTTGGTATCGGTTCATCTGCGGTAGCGATCATTTTTTACAACTTCTTTACCAACCGTATTGATGCGTTGACTTACCGCATTGATGAAGCCGGTTACTCTTTGACGCAAACTTTTGCTTCAAAAGGTAAATAAAGCAAGTTCGGGTAATCAAAGGATTATCCATCACCATTTTAAAAAGTAAGAACAATATGCCAAAGCATAAACCTAAACGCAGTAGTCCGTCATTAGATATGACTGCGATGTGCGACGTGGCGTTCCTGCTCCTTACTTTCTTTATCCTGACAGCCAAGGCAAAGCCCCAGGAAACAGTAACGGTGGACACTCCATCGTCTATTTCCGAAGCAAAATTGCCTGAAGTGGGTACGCTCACAATCTTGGTTAGTAAAGAAGGTAATGTGTATCTTGATCCGGCCGGTGCCCCTGCACGCAGGGCATTAATCGCGACCATGAATACACAATACAACATGGGGCTAAGTACCGCAGAGCAAAACAAATTTGTAAACATGGGTAGTTTTGGTGCACCCAGCGGCGATTTTAAGCGTATGCTGAGTGCCGAAGGACCAGAGCGCGCAAAAATGTCGACCGGTATCCCGATTGATACCGTTGATATCAACAAAAGCGAGTTGGCTTCTTGGTTACACCAGGCACGTCTTGCCCAGTTCAATTACAAAAAAGAGGCCATTTCTGAAGGTAAAAATCCCGACGAAGTAAAAGAGTACGCTATCGTGGTAAAAGCCGATAAAGATACTCCTTTCTCGGCGATTGAAAAGGTCATCAATACGTTGACGGACATTAACCTGAATAAATTTAACCTGATCACCAGCCAAGAAGGTGACCCCAATAAATCTGAGTAGGGACTTTTTGGTATTCCTTAATTTTAAAAAATCGTCATTGAATTATGGCTGAAATAGCAGAACAAGGTGGTGGGGGAAGTAAAGACGGGAAAGTACGGTCGAAAAAGATGTCCACGAAAGTGGACTTCACCGCGATGGTTGACCTTGCGTTCCTTTTGATTACATTTTTCATGTTAACCACTACATTGGCAAAACCGAATATTATGCCGATTGTGATGCCGGAAAAGAAAGACTTGAAAAAAGAAGACTTGGAAGAAACCAAGGAATCTCAAGTACTTACGCTTATGCTCGGCGCCAACGACAAAGTATATTATTACGAAGGTATCACGGATGCTAAATTGGATTCTACTGATTACTCCGCTGAAGGTGTGCGCAAGGTCATCCTAGGTAAAAAAGACCGTGTAAAAGCACAGTGGGGCGAAGATGAAAAGGACGATCCAAAAAATCCGGGTCAAAAAAAGATCTATTCAAAATTGAGTGTGGTGATCAAGCCAACGAAAGAATCTCGTTACAAAAACTTGGTAGATACATTTGATGAGATGAAAATCTGTAATGTGGCTCGTTACGTGATGCTGCCCATTTCTAAAGTGGAAGAAGACTTTATTAAAAACCCGGCTGCCGGCCTTAAATTCTCCGCGGAGGATCAAGCGGCTGCCGCCAGTGGTGCTAAATAAAGTTGAAATCCTATCATTGATCTAAAATAAATTAAATATCTCTAACATGGCAGATGTAAAAAGCGCCCAAGTCCGGGACATGTTGGACATTATCTTTCAGAATCGAAACAAAGCCTACGGCGCGTATCAATTGCGTCGTGACTACAACAAGTACCTTATGCGTGCTTTTGGTTTCGGTATGTTGTTTTTGTTCCTGCTTTTCATGCTTCCCCGCTTAGTCAGTGCAGTATCCAGCGCCCTGGCCGAAAAACCGGTAGAGGTGGAAATCGAAATGTCGGCACCGCCAGACCTTACGAATGAACCACCGCCTCCCCCGCCGCCGCCGCCGCCAACTCCTCCGCCTCCAACCCGGACTACGGTTCAATTCGTACCACCCATCATCAAAAAAGATGAAGAAGTGGTAGAAGAAGAACCTAAGAAGGTCATTGAAGAATTGGAAGAAGTCAAGGCTGATATCGGTAAGTCCGACGTAAAGGGTAACGATGAGGCTCCACCAGAAGACTTTGATAACCCCTCTGAATTGGCGGTTGTTGAAGCACCAAAACCGGTGGAAGACAAGGTGTATGAAACCTTCGACATTCAAAAAATGCCTTCCTTCCCAGGGGGCGAAGCCGAACTGCAAAAGTTCCTCCGCGATAATATCAATTATCCGGCTATCGCTCGCGAAAATAATATTCAGGGTACTGCTGCCTTGAGTTTCGTTGTAGGTAAAGACGGTACTATTTCCAATGTTACTATCCTGAAAGATCCGGGTGGTGGCTGCGGTAAAGAAGCCGTTCGTGTGGTGAATTCCATGCCTAAATGGGCTCCAGGTGAGGCGAATGGTAACCCGGTTAAGGTGAAGTTTACGCTTCCGGTTCGCTTCCGCTTGGAGTGATCCGAACGCTACCCCTTACCTTTTCCCAAACGCCTTTCAGCCCTCGTGTTGAAAGGCGTTTTTTTTTAAGACAGAAGACTTTAGACGGAAGACCTCAAACAGAAAACTTTAGACAATTTAGACCTTGGACAAAAGACGTAGAGCATAGACATAACACGTTTGTTTTTCACTCTTCACTCTTCGTTTTTCACTCTTCACTCTTCGTTTTTCACTTTTTGTGCGTTTTGCCCGTATGTTTTTGATATATGATTGATGATGTATGATAGCAGATATTGAAAGTTTTTCTCTTATCACTCATATCTCATATCTCCTCACTACCCTTTTACCATGATAAAAAAAGTATTTTCCGTTGCATTGGGAGCGGGACTGGCCTTACTATTCCATTTTTGGAAGGGTGTCCCGGTTGAATTGGTTACGACGGATACCGAAGTTATGGACTCGTTATCCACCGAACAAGCGGTCAATGCAGCCTTGCAAGGAATTTTACCCTTGGAGACAGCGATTAAGGAGGAGGTTGTTACACCATCTAAGTCACGGGCGACTTGTTTTCTGCCGCCCAGGGTAATTGCTTGCGAGGAGATAGCAGATGGTGATCACCAAATGTTTACGTGGCTGGAAACATTGGAAGAGATTACGCAATGTGGTCCATTTGATCGCGCCGAACTTTCGCCCGGTGATACCATATTTGAATCGTTTGAGATCTCCCGGGCACCGGCTTTTTCGGGCGATACGACGGGGGCTTATTTCACGCAGTACGTGGCCGAAAACATTAACTGGGCAGCGTTAAACGTGGATATTTGGGGCACTGTGATCTGTGAAGGTGTGGTGAATCGGCAGGGCAGATTGGTAAATGTGAAGTTATTAAGGTCATTGCACAAGGATTTTGACCAAGAGGCGCTGCGTATCTTGGAAAACATGCCGGATTGGCTGCCCGCCCGGCGAGAAGGACGTTATGTATCGGCCCGGGTATTATTTCCCATCCGGTTCAAGTTTCCCGATTCGACGTTGTACGAACCCATATACCCCGTTGAGGACGTAGAGCAATCGCCGCAAATCAACGATTCCATCAAAGAATGGGCGCGAAGTTTAACTTTTCCAACCAAAGATCAGTGTATCCCGCACAGTGTTTTTGCCCTTGAAGTAGTGGTAGAAAAAGACGGTTCAGTTCGTTATCAACGGCTCCTGAAACAACCATGTTGTGACTTAAATGCCCATTACATCGAACACATGTACCGTATGCCCCGGTATCCCAATCCTGCGCTGAAAAATGGCGTACCGGTGCGCTCAAAAGTAATATTTTTCATGAGATATTGCTTTAGATAAAGGGGCGCAAGTTGTTCATCGGTATCGAAGCACAAGGCTAATTCAAGCGTTTTTTATTCACTTTTTATTGTTTTTTGGAGCGTTTTGCCCCGAATAGCCCTTGGTTTGCCCAAAAAGAATACGCTTTTTTACGCACTATAAATATACAAAACAATGTTAGAAATTATCTTTTCCACTCGAAACAAGGCTTACGGAGCCTATCAATTGCGCACGGCTTACCACAGTTACCTCTTGCGCGCTTTTTTACTCACACTTTTAATCATAGGTGGGTTGAGCCTTTTACCCCGTTTTTCCAGCATGGTGGCCGCTATGTTACCGGAACGTCCGATAGACGAATATTGGCCTGATATGACGGAGGTTGACATTACACCACCGCCACCAGTACCACCGCCCGCAGTGACACCCCCGCCGCCGCCAACGCGCAGTACGGTTCGGTTTGTACCCCCTTTGGTTACCGATAAAGAGACCAAGGATCCTGAACCACCTTCTACGATAGACGAGTTATTAAAAGATGATACCGAAATAGGCCAAAAAACCTTCAAGACGGGCACCAACGACGAACCACCCACCTTTCCGGATACGGACCCTAACCTCGATTTGGTAGAGCCAATCCGAATCAGCGACGACGATGATATTATTGATGTGTTTGCGGTGCAAAAAATGCCTTCGTTTCCCGGCGGCGATGTGGCCTTGATGGCCTATTTGCAGGAGCATTTGCAATACCCCGCGTTGGCACGGGAAAACAACATTAAAGGAACGGTCGCGCTCCAGTTTGTGGTGGATGAAAAGGGCCTGATCCGCGACTTGAAAATCCTGAAAGACCCGGGCGGTGGTTGCGCCAAAGAAGCCGTGCGGATAGTCACCAGTATGCCACCCTGGCTTCCTGGTGAAGCCAATGGCCACCCCGTGCGCGTTCGTTTTACCTTACCCATTCGTTTTAACTTACTTTAAACTACCACCGTTTTGATCAAAGCCTTGCCCCAATCGCGTTACAAAAACGTCGTGGATATTTTTGACGAAATGAAAATATGTGCCATCGCCCATTACATGCTCATGCCCGTTTCGGAAGCGGAACTGACTTTTATCCAATTCCCGGAACGTGGTTTGCAATTTGATGTCGAAGCGCAATTGAAGGCGATGTCGCGCCAATAAAAAAGCCCGGCTGGAACTTTCATTGCCATTACTCCGTTCTTAAAGACATCAGTTAACAAGGTGGGACAAAAATTTTTCGCAAATTTTTCAAAAACTATTTGCAAATAAAAAAATGGCCCTATCTTTGCGCCCTCATTTGGTAATAACTGATTTGAGAAGGGAGGAGTGCCAGAGTGGTTTAATGGAGCGGTCTTGAAAACCGTCGTACTGAAAGGTACCGGGAGTTCGAATCTCTCCTCCTCCGCTAGAGCCGTTTCGACTGATGTCGGAGCGGCTTTTTTTATTTTTTCCTACAAATACGCATCTCACGCAGCATTCGTTATACTTCCTGCACCTACAGTCATCTATCCTTTTTTCAAAATCAAACCATCCAACATGATGCGATATTTATCCGCTTTATGCGCACTTTTTCTCGTTTGCGTTGCGCAGGCCCAAACCACGCAACAGTCCAGCCTTTATTTTGATGTGGACAAAGCCGAACTCAGCACCGAAGCCCAGTCTTTGTTGCTGCAACTGAGCCAAAACCTGGCCTCCGTTCCCGATTACGACATTAAAATTAACGCTTTTACGGATAATTCCGGCTCGAAAGAATACAATGACCAATTGGCCATGAGCCGTGGTTTGACCGTACAAACGTATTTGGCCGAACGGGGTATTGTCACCGAAAAAACCGTGTTGCGCGGTTGGGGGGAGCAAAAACAACAATTTAGCAACCGCACCGAGGAAGGGCGCCAGAAAAACCGCCGCGTGGATCTGGACATTACCATTTGGAATATTAACGACGCGAATACTTTTTTTGAACGTTTAGCGGGCAAAAAAGACCAGTATTTCGCTGTAAATCCGCAAGAAGGCCAAACCATTACCACCTCGGGTGGGATAGTGGTGGTGGTGCCGCCGAATGCCTTTGTGGACCAATTGGGTAACCCGCCCGCCGGAATGGTGAACGTGACGGTAAAAGAAGCCTTGCGCCCGGGCGACTGGATTGCCAACGGACTTTCGACGGTGAGTAACGGCGAAATCCTGCAATCGGGCGGTATGATCGAAGTAAACGCGTACGCCAATGGCGAAAAACTAAACCTCGCCACCGACGCCGAACTGACCGTCGGTATTCCGGCGCAGCGGGCGGTTGATCCCGAAATGCGTTTGTTTTACGGTCAACGGGATCTTCCGGCCTTACAAAGCGAAAGTGAAGATGGTGCGCCCGACCCGCACAGCACCGTTGCCAATAACCCGGAGCAAATGAGCGCTGTAACCTGGGATATTGCCAGCGGAGACGCGTCGTTCCGGCAAACCTTAGAGGCGGATGAGTACAAACGCACCATGAACGATGCGTTGGCGGCTCGTATGGCCACGTTTAAGGTGCCCGTTCCGGCCAAAGCACCAGTCCCAGTGTTCGCGGAATTGGCGACCCCAAAATTGCCCATTGAACCTACCAAGCCACGCGTAAAAGCCGTACCACCCAACCGCGAGCAGATTAATAAAAAGTACACCAAAAACGATAAAATGACCGCCAAACAGGCCAAACGCGCCCAAGAGGAATACGCCATGCGGTATAAATATTACTTGCAGGATTCCATTGCCTGTGATCGGAGTTTACAAAATTACAACGCCCAATACAACGCGTATTTGGCGGATAAAGTAACTTTTGACGCAAAATATACCGCCTGGCAAATGGAGTTGCGCCGCCGCGTAAGTGACATCGAAAAATTTAAAGATGAACGATATGCGCATTATTACGCCATTGCGCTGAATAATGTTTGTAAAAATATGGGCAAGGCGAAAAAGCCGCTCAAATTTACCAAACTGGAAAAAACAATCATCCACCGTTGTGAACGGGTGGCGGATACCTGGATTAAAAAAGACAAGGAATTTAATTCCGCCAATACCATGTTGCTGATGTACCGCATGGACATTGGGAATACAAAATTAGAACGGTTCAATAAAAAATACGTGGATGCCAGCGGCCCTTTAAACTTGTATTACGGCTGCAAGGATGATGCGTGTAAGTTTGATCTAATGAAATCAGTGGTGGATCAAACACCCATTGCCGCCATTTCCGATAGTTTATTTGCTTTGGATAAAGAAAAAATAATGGCATCCGGCAGTGCTTCTTCTAAAATGCAAAAAATGAGCATGTATATTTCGGAAATCAGTAACCTGGGTTGGATCAACGTAGATCGTTTGTACAAGTCGCAGGAACCCCGAATTGCGCTTCAATTTGAAGAACAAGACGCATTTGCGATGTACGCGCTTTTTCCCAAATTAAATAGTCTGCTGGTGTTGTCCAAAAACGAAGCGGGTATATTCACTGTCAGCGGGGTGCCATCCGGGCAGGAGTTTGACTTAATTACGGTAAAAGCCCAGGATGGGAAAATTTGGTTAGATCGCCAAAAAATGACCGCCGGGCAAGCCCAGCCGCCCGCGTTTGCCTTTAAACCGTATTCTATGATGGATATTCGCAAGGAATTTGCCGGACTTTAATTTATTCCCCACTAATTCAGCGCATCAATTTTAAGAATGAGCCGGAGCAGGGTCGTGACATCGTCGTGGAATTCGCGGATCATACCAAAATCCACGTTATTGCGAAAAATAGAGGGTTCCAGCAAGTCGCGGTCTTGCTGCACGGCGATGTAAATATTATCGCCAATGATGGAAAAATACATTTCCCGTTTTCGGTTGGCTTCTTGGTAATGTTGCCGGAATCGCAGGATTTCGCGTTGAAAATCCTCAGAAAGTACGTCTTTAATGCGCATATCCGGGGTGGCGTAGGTATTGAACCAGGTTTCAAATTCCGGTAGAGCCTGCCCGTGAACGCGTCTTCCACCGTGGAGGTGGAAGGCGCGTTCCGTACGGGCGAGGTACTTCATATATTCGTCGGGCAAAACCAATAAACTGCCCTTCATGTTGAGGTTATGGTAATCACCAATGATAAAAATACCGTTAAATACGCGGTCTAATTGGCTTCGGACGGACGAAAACTCGGCCGCTCGCACTTCGGAAAGCGAAAACTCCGTTTCCCGGACTTTCCCGGTAATCAGATCTTCCCCGCTGTAATCGTCGGCCTGGGTGAATATTTTGCTTTCCAAAAACTGCTGTTTAGAAATTTTGCCACTCGCTTTGTACGCTAATTCGCTGTAATTCACGTCGTTATCAATAAAATCCAGCAAAAGACCCATAATGCGGGGTTTAAACTCCTGAAAAAACACTTGCGTACGAAAAACAAGGTGCGCCACCCAAAAACCCACCGGCAATACCAATAATAGCGTAAAAACAAATTCGTTGACGATAATGGCCAACACCGCCGCGCCCACGGTCGCCAGTCCGCACAAAAGCATCATCCAAACTAATCGCCGCCGCCGCCGCTCCATATTGAGCAGTTCGGGGTAAATAATTTGGTTGTAAAACTGGCGTAAATCGTGGTACATGGTTGCTCAAAAACTATTTGCTCAATTGCGCATCTACCACCGAAATGGCAATCATATTCACAATTTCGCGGGCGGTACTACCCAATTGAACCGCGTGCACTGGGCGTTTGAGACCCAGCAATATCGGCCCGATTTTTTCAATTTCGGCCACTTCTTTTACCAGGTTATACGCAATGTTGGAGGCCGAAAGGTTCGGGAAAATGAGGATATTGGCACCACCTTCCACCAAATCGCAGAACGGATGATTTTCCTTCAACAACGCAGTATCAAACGGCAAATGCGCCTGCATTTCACCATCCACGATCATTTTCGGGTGTTTGGCGCGGAGCATGTTCACGGCTTTGCGCATTTTTACGGCATCTTCGCCATCGGCACTGCCAAAGTTAGAATACGTGAGCAGGGCAATGCGGGGTTTGATATTGAATTTTTCCACCTCTTTGGCGGCCAATTCGGCAATTTCTACCAGTTCTTCCGCCGTTGGGTTGAAATTCACCGTGGTATCGGCGAGGAACAACGGCCCAAAACGGCTCATCAAAATGTACATACCGCACACTTTTTTAACGCCTTCCTGGCGGCCAACTACCTGCAACGCCGGACGAATTGTGTCGGGATAGTTGCGGGTCATACCGGCAATCATAGCGTCGGCAGCACCGGTTTCTACCAGCATGGAACCGTAATACACCCGGCGGCGGATGAGGTGGTGCGCTTCTTGTTTGGTATAGCCTTTGCGTTTGCGTTTTTCGTAAAACAAATCGCCAAACTCCTCCAAACGCGTTTTTTCCTCATCGGAATGCGGCAACATCGGGTCAATGATTTCCACGTGATTCAGGTCTAATTTGTTATCGTGAATCAACTGGTGGATTTTTTTCTTGTTGCCCAATAAAATCGGGGTGGCAATACCCTCGTCTTTCACCTGTTGCGCGGCTTTGAGCACGGTCAGGTTTTCGGCATCGGCCAAAACGACCCGTTTGGGGTGGTGTTTGGCTTTGGTGATAATGCCGCGCGTCAGCGAATTATCGAGGCCGAGGCGTTTGGACAATTGGGTTTCGTAGGCATCCCAATCCTGAATGGGGAATTTGGCCACGCCGGTTTCCATAGCGGCGCGCGCAACGGCGGGCGCGACGGTCGTCAGCAAACGCGGGTCCACGGGTTTGGGAATGATATAGTTGCGGCCAAAAACGATATTATCTTCGCCGTACGCCATGTTTACAATGTCGGGAACGGGTTTTTTGGCCAAATCCGCCAATGCGTACACGGCGGCTAATTTCATTTCTTCGTTAATGACTTTGGAGCGGACATCCAGCGCACCCCGGAAAATGTACGGGAAACCCAATACATTGTTTACCTGATTGGGATGGTCGCTGCGGCCGGTGGCCACAATAACGTCGGGGCGGGCGGCAACGGCTTCATTGTACGGAATTTCGGGGTTGGGGTTGGCCATCGCGAACACAATGGGGTCTTTTCCCATTGATTTGATCATGTCCTGGCTCATAATATTGCCTTTGGACAAGCCCACAAACACATCGGCACCGGCGAGGGCATCTTCGAGCGTGGTTTCGACGGGGGCGTTGCCGTTGACAAATTCCGATTTTTTACCGTCGAGGTTGGTGCGGCTGGGGTGAATGAGGCCCTTGGAGTCGAACATAAAAATATTGGACTTTTGGGCACCGAGGCTGCAATACAATTTGGTGCAGGAAATGGCCGAAGCACCCGCGCCATTGACGATAATTTTGACGTTTTTAATGTCTTTATTTACAATTTCCAGCGCATTGAGCAGTGCCGCCGCCGATATAATGGCGGTTCCGTGCTGGTCGTCGTGCATGACCGGGATATTGAGTTCGGCTTTGAGGCGTTCTTCAATTTCAAAACATTCGGGGGCCGAAATATCTTCCAGATTAACCCCGCCGAACGTGGGTTCCAAAATTTTGACCGTGCGGACAAACTCATCCACGTCTTTGGTGTCGAGTTCAATGTCAAAAACGTCAATATCGGCGTAAATTTTGAACAACAACCCTTTTCCTTCCATCACTGGTTTGCCAGCGGCGGGACCAATATCGCCCAATCCCAAAACGGCGGTACCGTTGGAAATCACCGCTACGAGGTTGCCTTTGGCCGTGTATTTGTACACGTCTTCGGGGTTGGCGGCAATTTCGAGGCAAGGCTCGGCCACACCCGGCGAATAAGCCAGTGTGAGGTCGCGTTGCGTCGCGGTTTCTTTGGAGGGTATCACTTCGATTTTGCCCGGACGACCTTTCGCGTGGTAGTGGAGGGCTTCTTCTCTTAATTTTTCCTTTTCTTTCATATTTTAATGCAAAATAATGGCCGCAAATATGGCACAAATTCCGTCAAGGTGGGCTAATTTTTTCAGCAATTCCGCAATACGTTTTACCTTTGTGCCGTGCAAAAAATACTTATCCTCGATTTTGGCTCGCAATACACTCAACTCATTGCCCGTCGCGTGCGGGAATTGAACGTCTATTGTGAAATTGTTCCTTACAACAAAGCCCCCGAACTCACCGCCGACATTGCGGGAGTTATTCTTTCCGGAAGCCCTTTTTCTGTTCGCCAAAAAGACGCCTTGCGCCTCGATTTGAACCAGTTTGCCGGTAAAAAACCCGTTTTAGGGGTGTGTTACGGCGCACAACTCACCGCCGATTTTTTTGGGGGCGAAGTGGTGCAGTCCGAAAAACGCGAATACGGTAAGGCATTTATCGAACAAAATGCCACCGATGACCCGTTTTTTAAAGGCATTTCGCAAAAATCGCAGGTGTGGATGAGCCACGGCGATACCATCTTGCATTTGCCCGAACAATTCGAAATTTTGGCCCACACCGAAAGTATTCCCGTGGCGGCTTTTAAAGCCAAAGAGGGCGCTTTTGACCAACCTTATTATTGCATCCAATACCACCCGGAAGTGTACCACAGCCTCGAAGGATTCCAGATGTTGCGCAATTTTGTGCTGGGCATTTGTGGCTGTACGGGCGATTGGACCCCGGCGCATTTTATCGAACAAACGGTGGCCGATTTGCGCCAACAAGTGGGCGACGAACACGTTATTATGGCGTTGTCGGGTGGCGTAGACAGCACGGTAGCGGCCATGTTGCTGCACCAGGCCATTGGCAAAAACCTGTTCTGCTTTTTTGTGGATAATGGTTTGCTGCGCAAAAATGAATTTGAAGAAGTATTGGCCTCTTACCAGGGAATGGGCCTTAATATAAAAGGTGTGGACGCCAAAAACCGCTTTTGGGACGCGCTTAAAGGCCAAACCGACCCGGAGGCCAAACGCAAAACCATTGGCCGGTTGTTTATCGAGGTATTCGAAGACGAGTCCAAAGCCCACCCGGAAGCGACGTTTTTGGGACAAGGCACCATTTATCCCGACGTTATTGAATCGGTGAGTGTACACGGGCCGTCGGTGACCATCAAAAGTCACCACAACGTAGGTGGTTTGCCGGATCGTTTGAAGTTAAAAATTGTGGAGCCGCTGCGGATGTTGTTCAAAGACGAAGTTCGGCGCGTTGGTCGTGAAATGGGCATTCCCGAATTGATTTTGGGCCGTCACCCGTTCCCAGGGCCGGGTCTGGGTATTCGGATTTTGGGCGAAATTACCCCCGAAAAAGTCCGTTTGTTGCAAGATGCCGACGCTATTTACACCGCCAAATTGCGTGAATACAATTTGTACAATGAGGTTTGGCAAGCGGGTACCATTTTGTTACCTATTCAATCGGTCGGCGTTATGGGCGACGAACGCACCTACGAACAAACGGTTGCGCTCCGCGCTGTCAACTCCACCGACGGCATGACCGCCGAATGGAGCCGCCTCCCTTACGAATTTCTGGCGGATGTTTCCACGTCCATTATCAATCAGGTGCGTGGTATTAACCGCGTTGTGTACGATATTTCCACCAAACCACCGGCAACCATCGAATGGGAATAACGTAGATACGCACGGCCGTGCGTATCAACGCCGTGCGTATCACACCCAATCCGACAAATATTGAAATTTTGGGCCTAAAACGCCTTTTTCGGCGATCATACCGCGCATAATGGCGTCGCTTTCGCGGCCTTTGATGAGTTCGGGCAGCACATTATTGATCAGTTGCCGCCCAAAAAACTGCGAGGCATCGCGGGGAAGTTCGGAGGGAAGGTTATCAATCGCCATCATGTCCACGCCGTGGGGCTGAAACGGGGCGCATTCCTGACCGGTAACGGGATCAAATCCGTAAATCGGGTCCGCAATTTTGCTGGGTCGAATCGTGCACGGCACCGAAGCCCCGGGCATAATATCGCAGGTAATATCCGCGATAACTTTGATTCGGAATTCCGGCGATTTCATGTCCTCCAGGGTAAAAAACGCGGGGGCTTTCCCATCGTAATAAATGCAATTCAGAAAAATATCCGTGGCCTGGGCGTAGGGCAAAAAACAGGATTCGTACTGTGCGCCGTTGGCGTAAAAATCCAATTTATCGAAGGCGCTGCCGTCTTTGCGGCGGGCGTATTCGGCGGCGGTAATTTGGCAATACACCGGCTTATCGAAAGTGTTGGACAAATATTCCTGCGGCGTAACTGCGGTAATTCCCAGGTCTTCGAGAGTTTGTACGGCCCCCGAAGCCACGCGACCATTACCCGTTACCAGTATTTTAACCGGCGGAATGGGCGTTTTTTGGTACGCTAATTTTACCTCCTCGTAATCGTGGCAGGTATTCATGCGCGGCAATTCAAACTGACCCGTGCGTTTGCCGTAGGTCCAGACTCCATTGTGAGCACCCACAACCCCGGCGTAATACCCAAAAGCGATGAGGCGCACGTCGCGGTCATCGGTAATGACCTCGTAATCTATGAGTCGGATGCGGCGCTCCAGTACCGTTTGGAGGAGTTTGAGGTTATACGGCTGCTTTTTGATGGTGTGCGAAAAAAACAAGTAGGTTTTTTCCGGAATCAACAGTGGCACCGGAACTTCTTTTACGCCCAATAAAATATCACAATCGCTCAGGTCATCTTGCAGGGGAATACCTGCCTGATCGTACTCCTGATCGGTAAAGCAACGAATGGGAGAAGGTTGAACAGCAATACTGACGTTAGGATATTTTTGCAGAATTTCCTGGCATTGGTCAGGTGTGAGCGGTACGCGGGCATCGGGCGGAACTTTCCCTTCCCGGATAATTCCAATTTTAATGTGTGGTGGTGTCATTCGGCCGCAAAGTTACATCAATCCGGCGAATTTTTGTCCTTGTCACTTACCTTTTGCCACTTGCAGCAGCCGCGTCATAATCTCGTTGGGCTGGTTCGAGTACGGTTTTTGTGAAATATTTCCCTGCGCATCAATAATAAAATACTGCGGCACGGCATCCACGCCAAAAGTCGCGGCCAGGGCTTGTTCGGGGTAGGTTTTGGCCAAAATATGGTAACCCGAATAACGGGTTTCGGCCAATGCATCGAGCCAGAAGGTTTCATTTTCATCAATGGAAATGTTGATAATCGTGACCCCGGCGTTGTCTAATTCGGTGGAAAATTCTTTAAAAAAATCCATTTTTTTAACACAGGCACCGCACCACGAGGCCCAAAAATTGAGGTAAATCACCCGCCCCTGCAAACTGCTGTTGGAAAATAAAATCGAGGTGAATACGTCTTTTCCCGCAAACGGCGGCGTACGCATACCGGGCGCAAACCGCGAAGTTCGTTCGTACAGGGCCGTCAGTTTGGACTCGTATTCGGGGTAAGTACTATTGCGCAAAAAGTCGAGGTAATGGGGCAAAATTTCCCGAAAATGATCGGAAGAAAACGCCATTCGGATAATTTCGGACCGAACCCAGGCCAGCGGTTTGCCCTCCAGCACATTGCCCGCCAGTTGGTATTGCCCCGCAAAATATTCGCCATCAGCCCCGGCTTTGGTTTGTTTAAACGCCATGAACACCTGCAAAAACTGCCGGTACGCCTCGCTGCCCAAGGCATTCACCACCATCGGGATTTCGGACAAAAAATCAAAATAATCGTCGGTGAGTTGGTAGCGGTTTTTATACACTGCGCCGTACATGAGCAGGTGATACGCCCTTTGGAAAATAATTTCCGCTTCGAGCCATTCCCGAAACCCGGTTGAAAGGGCGTTTGGGTGTTCGGACATAAAAATATCGTAGGCTTTGAACGCACTTTGTTGTTGTTCGTTGGCCCAACCAATAAAGTCGTTGCGCTGCAAATTGGTCATGGTTTCGTTCACCGGCGTTTCGAGCGGAAACCACCATTGACCCACTTTAAAACGCACGTTGTTAAACTCATTGTAGTCGAGCAATTGGATTTTGGAAAATTCGCGCAAAAACTTGTTGTTGGCCCCCGCTTTTCCGCCAAATTCGACGCCCAACGGAAATTGAAACATATCGGCTTTGACAAAAAGACTGTCGCCCGGCTCCAAAAAAACGGTAATTTGATCTTGTCCGTACAACAAAAAACCAATTTGCGGCTCGGTGACCTGCGCGTAAATTTCGAACTGCAACGCGTTGTTTAGTTCGACCTTATAATCACTGGCTTCGTTATCAATGTAATGGTGCGGAATGTATAATTCCACCCGTTCGCCCGCCGTGGCGTTTTTAATCCGTCCGGTGACGTAAGCGACGTTGGCGTGGGCATTTTGGAGAAAAAAGGCGAATAGTATAAAAAACAGAGTGCGCATGGTAAGTACAATAATGAAGAGGCTATTTTTCTACGGCGGCCACAAATTCGTTCATAATCATGGCGGTAGCGCCCCACACGACGCGGTTGTCCACGTCAAAATAGGGCACGTCTTTAATGGTCAGTCCTTGTCCGAGGTTCAAATCGGTTGTTTTTCGGTACGAATGGTCGTAAAATACATCCACCGAGGGCGTCAGGATATGGGCTACTTCGCCGGGCTGGGGCACAAATGCCGGTTCGTGCGGAATATGCCCCACAAACGGGTGCACCAAAAAATTACTCACGGGAATGTACAGTTCGGTAAGGCGGCCCAACAACGCAATGTGCTGGCGGTCCACCCCAATTTCTTCTTCCACTTCGCGCAGGGCTACAGCCTCCAACGAGCCGTCGGTAGGGTCCCAACTGCCGCCCGGAAAACTGATTTGTCCGCTGTGCCGGTCGTGCGGGTTTTGGGTGCGCTGAATCAGGACCGTGCGCCAATGCGCGGCCGGATCCTGGTACAACAAAATCATCACCGATGCCACGCGGGCATTGTCGGGAATGGTCCATTGGGTATCGCCCAATTCGGCGAGGCGGCGCAAACTGGCCATTTGCATTTGGGCCGACCGACCGGGCAGCGGGCCGCTCAGCGCAGTGCTTACTTTATCAATCCAATTGTGCATCATGGGTATTTGAGATTGCCTTTGTGTGCATAACGCCCGCAAAGGTCGGGATAAAAATTGGAAGGGCATCCTTTATTGCAACAAATTGGGGGTAGTGGCGCGGGTCAAAACGCGCTTTTACATGTCCCGCAATTTGTCCAATAACCAATCTTTGTAGGCCAACGCCGGGGTATCTTCCACTTCTTTTTGCAGGGCTGCGACGGCGGCTTTTTCCCCAACGCGCAGGGTTCTTATTTTTTTGACAAATTTGCAAAGGTTGAGGTAGTTGTCCCGGTGGTAACTCAATTCTTTTTTTCGCCGGACAAAATTGCTCATGGCATCCAGCAGCGAATCGAGGGCGGCATCTTCATCGGTATCGTAGTAGATTTTGAGCAACAGTGCTTTGGCGGCCAGGTTGAGCAATAAATCTTTGTCGTACGACTGTTGCAAGAGCGTCAACGCCTCCGGGTAAGCGCCGCGTTCGTATTTTAAACGGGCCAGGTTAAAGGCGTAATTGGCCTCGCGGTGGCGCGGGTCCAAATGGTTTTTGTAGGTTTCCACAAAGGCTTCGGTTTCGTCAAATTGCCGCAGGGTAAGCCCCAGCGTTACGACATTGCGGTACGTAAAACGGGTGATATAACCGCCCATAAACAGGATTTTTTCGGCCAAACCACGCTGGTACAGTTCCATTTCGGCCTCCAGGTACGTGCGGTCGCCGTGGTTGTACCGCTGGATACAAACATTAATGGCCAAGAGGTACAAATCGCGCATTTCAGCCGCCGGAAAATCGTGCGCGTGCGTGAGCAAAGCCGCTTTAAACCGCTGAAAATGTCCCAAATCATCGGATTGGCTCAGGGTCAGGTAACAGTAATAATACACCACAAACGCCGGCATATCGGCCCAGTCTTTTTCCGCAACGGCCGCTAATGCAACGGGCAAAAGCCCAAAATCGTACTCGGATTTAAACACGGCCTGGTGCGATAGCGCGGCGCAGGTTTGGCGCAGTTTGAGGGCCAAATAGGCCAAATCGAGGCGGTCGGCGGTGGCTTGTACGTTCAGCGAAGCCGTTCGACGTTCGGTGGCTTGTTGCAAATAATTTTCCTGTTCCATCTCAAAACCCTGCCAATGCCATTGCGGGTGCCGATGGGGTTGGGCCTGATATTGTTGGCGGACTTTCGACATTTGGCGTTGAAAATGATCGGGCAAATTTCGGGTTCGGTACAGGGTCAGTTTTTTGATTTCGGTTTCCAGAGCGTCATTTTGGGCCATTTCGTACAACAAAAACGCCTCGGTTTGTTTGGTCAAAAGGCTCATCGCCATCCGAATCCGGTGGTCATCGTAGGGTTCGCCGGGGAACAATTGCCCGTACAAAGCCGCTTTGTCGGGCAGGGTTTTGTTTTTTCGGCGGGCCGTTTCGTACACCTCAAACAAGGCTTTCAGGTCGGCGCGTTGGTTGTGGTACGGCGATGCCAGCCATTTGCGCAACGCCCGGCATTCGGGGGGCGAAAGGGTATCGAGTAGGTGGAATAAACTGGAGGATTCGGTTTGCATGATAATATTGCTGACAAATGTAAAAATTTAAACGGAATTTGCCCATTTTTATTTTACGAAAAAATTTTGTAAAATATTGATAAGCAGTTTTTTGTAAAAATAAAATACAACACTTTTTTAGACAAAACCAATATTTTGATTTTTTTAGACCCAATAATTCGCCCAACATTTGTACCATCAAAAAGATATAAAAATCAACCGCTCTAAATATAAATTACGCTATGAAAAAGATGCTTAATGCCCAAATATTGCTGGGTTTCCTATTCCTTCTTACTGGCCTGAGTGCTGGTGCACAGGGTGGTTGGGTGCGCAATTACCCCATGACCCCCGATTTTTTTACCCATTTTTACCGCGTTACCCTGGCCCCCGATGGCGGTTACACGGCCTTGGGATTTTGGAACATGGATACAACAACCATTCATTTGTTCAAAACTGACGCCGACGGCGCACCGCAATGGGAAGTGGTGGTACCCGCGGGGGATACCATGAACAGCACCGATCTTTTTGCCGACGGTGATGGCAGTTATTTGCTGGCGCGCGGCACCCAAAAAGCGTGGAATAAACTATCGGGACCGCAGGCCAGTTTGCTTCGTTTGGGCAGCGCGGGGAATGTTATTTGGCGAAAAAACTATTTTTGGGGCCAAAGTGCCGCTTTTCAACGCGTTAAAACCCAACAAAACGGCCAAATCATGGCGGTGGGCGAGGTGTATCAAAATGCGACCTATTACGGGCTTATTGCCAGGATGGACGCGTCGGGTACGGTGCTGGATACCGCCAATATTTCCTTTAATTCGGGTTTGGGGCGGGTCACTTTAACCGATTTTTTTGAAAAAAGCGACGGCTCGTTTTTGGTTTCGGGTAAATATTTGTCCAATGATTTTAACGTGGTGCAAACGTTTTGGGTGCATTTGGACAATGATTTAAACGTGCTGGAAACCAAAATTTTGGACAATACCTATTACACCACGGCGGCTCGTTTTTCGGCCGATGGCACGTTGTTTTTGGCAAAAATTAATGTGTCGCTGTATGAATTGCTCATTGATAAAATCAGCCCGGAAGGTGCATTGTTGTGGCAAAAGAATTTTACGAACCAATGGGGCATTAATATCGGCCAAAGTGAAGTCACCATTGACGCCAGCCCCGACGGCGGGTGCGTTTTTGCGCTGGGCGATTTGAATTACGCGGTGGTAAAACTGGACGAAGACGGCAACGAAACCTGGTCCCAAACGCTGAGTACACCCAACGAAAATACCCGGAAAGTGCTGGATATCCGGGCCACGCCCGATAACGGGTGCATTGCTTGCGGTTATCAATTCATCCCCTTCGATGATTTGGGTTATCTTGTCAAAATTGGCGGCGACGGAAAAATATATTCCAATGTCATTTCGGGGCGAATGGTGTCGGATAATGAACAAAACTGCACCAATGACGCCACCGACCGGCCATTGCCGTACCGGGTGATAAAAGCGACGGGAGCCACCGACGATTTTTACGCCACCACCAATGCCAACGGCTTTTATACGATGGACGTACCGCCCGGTGCTTATCTGGTGCACAGTGCGGCGGCGTACCTCGGGATTCCGGCGGCCTTTTGCACCGATAGCGTTGTGGTAAACCTGCCCAATTTGGGCGACGCGGCCTCGGTTGATTTTACGGACACTTTGCCGCGTTGCCCCTCGATGGAGGTGAGTTTGAGTTCGGTGGTGATTCGACCCTGTTTTTCCGGTACCTACAGCGGGCAGTTGGTCAATATGGGCACCGATACGGCTTTTAACGCCTACGTACTGGTCACTTTGGATACTTTATTGACGTTTAGCAGCAGTACGCCTGCGGCAACCAATGTGTCGGGACAGGCCGTGCGCATTGATTTTGGCGCCGTTTCTCCCGGACAGTACCGGTTTTTTCAGGTCAATTTCTTTACCGATTGCAACGCGCCATTGGGTTATACGCACTGCACGGAAGCGCACGTCTATCCCGATTCATCGTGTTTGCCGGTAAATGCGCAATGGGGCGGGGCCAGTTTAACCGCGAGTGCCGTTTGTAACGGCGACAGTGTGGCGTTTAAAATCCAAAATGTGGGCACCAGCGCCATGCTCGAAACCGCGCACTACATTGTTATTGAAGACGATATGATACAGCGGCAGTCAGAAACGCCCAAACTTGAACCCAACGAAGCGTTGACGTTTAACCTGGCGGCCGATGGTTTCACGTATCGGTTGGAGGTAGAACAGGAGCCGTTTCACCCCGGTTTGGCGCATCCGAGTGCGGTGGTGCAGGGCTGCAATGCGGGCGTATTTAGCACCGGTTTTGTTAACCTGTTTCCCACGCCCGACGAGGACCCGTGGATAGACATTGATTGCCGGGCCAATATCAATTCATTTGACCCCAACAGCAAAGAGACGTTTCCGTTGGGTTACGGCACCCCGCATTGGGTAGAAGCCAATACCGCTTTGGAATATACCTTGCATTTTCAAAATACCGGCACCGCCGAAGCCATTACGGTGGTGCTGAAAGATACCATCGAAGAGAACCTCGATTTGTTGTCCATTCAGCCCGGTGCCAGCAGCCACGCTTACACTTGGGCGGTAACCGGACGGGGTGTGTTGACGTTTCGTTTTGACCAAATTTTTCTGCCCGACTCCAATACCAATGAACCGGGTTCCAAAGGTTTTGTGACGTTTTTTATTCGTCAAAAGCCCAATTTGCCTTCCGGAACGGTTATTCACAACAAAGCGGCCATTTATTTTGACTACAATGCGCCCATTATCACTAACCAAACGGAACACACCATTGGCGTGGATTTTGTGCCAGTTGCTCCGCCAACTTCTACAATAAAGAACACGCCCCAACTAAATGGCGAATGGCTCGTGTCGCCCAATCCGGCCCGGGAGCGGGTAACCATTAGCCACCCCGATATTCCGGCTTCGTTTTTCCCGTTGCGCGTTTCGGTGACCGATGTGTTGGGCCGACAAATCCATCGCGGTATCCTGTCGGGGAATGGGTATTCGATGGAGCGCGGTAATCTAAGCGGCGGACTTTATTTGTACGAAATATCCACCGAAAGCGGGGTAGTGGTGGGGAAAGGGAAAATTAGTTTTTGTCCCGAGTAGCGTGTCCTAATTGTGGTACCTTTGCGGCCCTATGCAAACAACGGAAACCTGCCCCAACTGCGGGGGTGTTTTGGCCGAACCGGCAAAGTTTTGTTCCAATTGTGGCCAAAAGAATTGGAAAGAACCTTTGTCTTTTCGGCGGCTTTGGGGTGATTTAGCCAAATTGATTTTTTATTGGGACGGCAAATTATGGTCGTCGCTAAAGATGTTGGTGCGCCCCGGCCGCCTCACCGAAGCCTATTTGAACGAAAAACACGCGCCGTATTTTAACCCCATTCAGTTGTTTTTGATCGCGGGGGCGATTTGGGCGGGAGTAAGTTCGGGAGCCAGTCACGTGCGGGCCGAACAAAAAATGCGGCAGGAGTACAATTTTGCGGCTTTGGTGGAAAGAAGCACCTTGCAAAAAGTATTTGAAAACGCCCGGCAAATCGAACAACATTCGCCCGATTCGCTGAGAACGGCCCATTACAATCAACTTTTGCGCGTATCAAAACGGCAAATGTTCCGCAAACACACCGAGCGCGATTCTCTTTGGGTGGCTTTTACGGCCGAAAGCGGCGGGATACACCAAGCGGAGTATTTGTTGTTTAAAAACTCGCCGTACCCCGAACACCAGCGTTTTGCCGATGCTTTGCCCCGCGCCGATGGTTGGCTGAATAACCTTTTAAGTTCGGATTTCACCGAAGACAGCCTGAAAGCAGCGCAAATTTGGCAAAAACGCCGGGCGGAGGATTCCATCACTGGCCCCATGACCACTTTTTTACACAAAGACTCTTTTTCCGTTCAGATCAAAGGGCAATACCTCCAAATTGCCGCCGACGATGTACGCGAAATGCCCCTGAATGCGGTGCTCGATTATTACCGGATTCAGGGCTGGAGCAACCGCCTGTTGGCCCAGTTTCAGTTGCGCAGTCAGTGGGAGTTTTCAAACCTGATTGACGGTGGTTTTGGCAAGTTGTTTTGGGGCGTTTTTCTGGCTATTTTCCCCGTGGCCTACCTGATGCGGTGGTTTTTTCGTGGCCACCGCTTTATCCACCATTTTGTGTTTTTACTGCATTGCTGGACCTTTTTTATGCTGTTTAGTTTTTGTTTTCAATGGCTCCCGCCGTCGTTTAAATTCATTTCCGATGCGCTGGACCTGGTTTATGTGGGGTATTTTGGGCTGGCCCTGCACTATATTTACCGTAACACCTGGTGGGTGACCGCGCTGAAAACCATCAGTTTGGGCGCGTTAATGCTGGTGTTTTTTGGGGCTTTTGAGTTTGTTTACATTGTTATTTCCATTTTTTGGGCTTCGATATAGCATTACATCCGCACGGTAACCGCCCTGGCGTGCGCCGACAACCCTTCGGCGGTGGCCATTTCCACTACAACTGGACCGAGGGCCGTTAAACCCTCGCGGGTAATGCGCTGGAACGTAATTTTTTTGACAAAACTATCCAGCGACACGCCCGCGAACGCCCGTGCGAAGCCGTTGGTGGGCAAAGTGTGGTTGGTGCCGGAGGCGTAATCGCCCGCGCTTTCGGGGGTAAAATGCCCGATAAACACCGAACCGGCGTTGGTGACTTGTTCGGCCAATGTTTCCGGGAATTCAGTTTGTAGAATCAAGTGTTCCGGCGCGTATTCGTTGGAGACCAGCATGGCCGTTTCCACGTCGGGAACCACGATGGTTTTGCTGTTCAGCAAGGCTTTTCGGGCAATATCGGCGCGGTCGAGGGTGGCCAATTGTTCTTCCAAAGCCCGTTCAACGTTTTGGGCAATGGTTTCATGGGTGCAAATCAACACGACCTGGCTATCGGCACCGTGTTCGGCCTGACTCAATAAATCAGCGGCGATAAACGCCGGGCGGGCCGTATGGTCGGCAATAACCGCCACTTCCGAAGGTCCGGCGGGCATATCAATGGCCGTTCCGTCGAGGGCGACCAATTGTTTGGCGGCCGTTACCCACGGGTTACCGGGACCAAAAATTTTCCAAACTTTAGGGACTGTTTCCGTGCCGTAGGCCATGGCCGCAATGGCCTGCGCACCCCCGATTCCAAAAACCTGCCGGATACCGCACAACGAAGCCGCGTACAAAACGGCGGGGTGAATCGCGCCGCTGCGGTCGCGGGGCGTGCACAACACCACCTCGCGGCAACCCGCCAATTGGGCCGGAATGCCCAGCATCAACACGGTGGAAAACAGCGGTGCCGTGCCGCCCGGAATGTACAAACCTACCCGTTCGATGGGCACGCTCCGGCGCATACAAGTGACGCCGGGCATGGTTTCGACCGTTATATCGGCCTCTTTTTGGGCGCGGTGAAACGCCCGGATGTTTTGGTACGCCTGGTCAATGGCTGCCCGCAGGGTAGGGGAGAGGAGGGCCGCTGCTTCGGTGAGCAGATGGGCCGGTAGCGCTATTTCGGTGCCCGTGTATTGGTCAAATTGCGCCGTGTACCGCCGCACTGCCGCGTCACCTTCGGCGCGAACGGCTTCCATGATGGGGATCACCTGTTGGCGGTAGGTGGTGAAATCGCCCGATGGCCGTTCGAGGTAGGGGCGAATTTGCTGAATATTTTGAAAATCAATAATTTGCATGGCGTTAGAGAATCATTTTTTCGATGGAAGTAACCAAAATACCCTCGGCACCGGCGGCTTTGAGTTGTTCGATAATGGGCCAAAATTCGTTTTCGGCTACCACGGTGTGCAGGCTGCTCCAACCCGCTTCGGCGAGGGGCATAATGGTGGGGCTGCGCATACCGGGCAACAACCCGCTGATGTGCGCAATTTGGTCATTGGGCACGTTCATGAGGATGTATTTGTGTTTTTTGGCCAATAACAGCGCGTCGAAACGGAAGGTCAACTGTTGGAGAATGGCCATTTTTTCGGCGCTAAGTCCGGGCGCGGCAATGAGCAACGCTTCCGATTTCAGGATGGTTTCCACTTCGCGCAGGCCGTTCATCAGGAGGGTAGAACCGCTGCTGACGAGGTCGCAAATGGCATCGGCGAGGCCAATGGAAGGCGCTATTTCGACCGAACCACTAATGTCGTGCAGGGTGGCGGTGATGTCGTTTTTGGCCAAATATTGCCCCAAAATATGCGGATAACTGGTGGCAATGCGGCGGTTTTGCAACGAATGCACGCCGTTATATTCGGCGTTTTTGGGTACGGCAATACAGAGGCGGCATTTGCCAAAACCGAGGCGCGTGACGGTATCTACGGTTTTGCTTTTTTCCAAAACAATATTTTCACCCACGATGCCAATATCGGCTACGCCATCGGAGACGTATTCGGGAATATCGTCGTCGCGGAGAAAAAAGATTTCCACCGGAAAATTGTACGATTCGGTGCGCAGGCGGCCGTAACCGTTGCTAAAGCCAATGCCGGCGTCTTTGAGGAGGCCAATGCTGTCGTCGTGCAAACGACCTGATTTTTGAATTGCGATTCTTAACATTTTTTGAAATTGCAGAAATAAAAAAGCGGCTTGCCGAACACTCGACAAGCCGCTTTTACTGTGGTTATATAGATTTTTTGTCTACATCATAACAGCATCGGTGCCTGCCGGTAACGCCAGTGCATGATGATGAAAATGATGTACACAAGTAAATGTCATTGTTGTTGTATTATCGTGTTATAACGCCGCAAAGGTAAAATGGTTTTTGAAAACAAAAAGATTTGCCGGAAAATAAAATTTTGGACCGTGCAGCGACCGGGGGAACGGGTGTATCATTGTACTATATTTTGCTTCATTTTTTTAACCAACTGCTATGAATAAAATCATTTTAACTACGCTTCTTTCCTGCTGCACGGTGGCTTTTTTGTGGGCACAAACGCCCGTTGTAGCACCCGTAACGCCCGAACCCCTTTCGGCATTTTCGGCGGCTCCGCTCAAAATGACCAACGTTGGCGGGCAATGGTTCGGGATATTTTCTTTTTATGAACACGATATTTACACTTCCAATGACAAAGGCGCTACCTGGACGGTCGTGGCGACATTCCCCGATATTGTGTCTGATTTTGAAACGTTGGACAACCAATTGTTTGCCTTTACGGAACAAACGGTGGATACCGTAATGACGTTTAAAGTTCGGAAATCAACGGATTTGGGCCTTTCCTTCACGGAGGTACACAGTTTTACCGAAATTCGGAAAAATTTGACCAATGGCAACCAGGTCAATTATTGTCGGTTCGGCAATATTGTATCGGCCAACGGGGTATTGTTTCTCAATTATATCTCCCGGAATAAAATAACCAACTCGTTTTTTGAATATCACCGGGGTTTTTATTCGCCCGACGGCGGTACTACCTGGGTTTCCGTTCAAAACCCGACGTTGTTGGGCCACGGTCCGGCGGAGAATATTTTATTCCACAACGGGCAATTCATTTTTTTGAGTGGCCCCGTTTCGGGCAGTATTTCGGATAAATTGGCGGTGTACACGGCCAATTCCCCCGATTTTGCCAATGTGGTTCAATTGCCATTTCAAACCGGGACATTTGAATCGCACACTTCGGCCATTCACAACGGCAAACTGGTGATTATCGGCAATTCCGGCGCGACGTTTACCCGCGATGATTTTTCACCCAACGTGAATTTTACGGTGGGAAATATTGGCATCCAGCCCAGGGAAGCGTTTTTTGCCAACGGCTTTTTTTATTACGTCACTTACCAAAACGTCTATCGCGCCCCCGCCGATGACCCGGCCAATCGCACGGTTGTATTGTCCAATTTTTCCCGAAACCCGGCCAGTTTGTACTTGAAACAGCGTTTTCACCAAGCCGGAAACGATTTAATCCTGTTATCGGAGTTGCCTATTTTATCGGAAGATTATGGCCTGACCTGGAACCTGTTGCCCACGGCTCAAAACCAAAGTTGGGCGGGATTGGTGTACCAGTTCAACAATACCCTTTACATGGATAATTCGTGGGCCATGCGCGACGCGGGTGGTTTGAATTTTGAATTGTGGGACCCGCAGGGCGTACCGGGCGAATCTTTTTCATCGTGGAAAAATGTGGCGGCGCACAAGGATGCCCTTTTCTTTATTGCCAACGTTCCCGACCCCGCCAACCCCGGCAGTACCGTGCAGGCGTTGTTGCGTTCGGATGATAACGGTGCCAATTGGAATCAAATTTGGACTATTCCCGGCGAAAACATGCTCCAATTGTACTCCAACGGCAACCGATTGTTTTTGATGGCAAAAATCATTACAATTAACGCGGGTGCCCATATTTATTACTCCGATGACAAAGGGGCTACGTGGTTGGCGTTTGGGGCCATGACGGGTACTTTTGCTAATTCTTTTGCGGCAAAAGGCGATACGGCATATATTTTAGCCAGTAATAAACTGCTTTTTACCCATAATTTGGGCCAAACCTGGGGCGCAACGAATCTGGGCAGTGTCAGTATTCCAATCAAAAATTTGTTGACCATCGGGGCGCAGGGCAATCCGGTGGTGGCGCACCACAACCGCCGCGTGGAAACCAGTCTGGACGGCGGGCAAACCCTGTTCACCGCGTATTCTTTGCCGGGAAATTCGGACGATTTTGTGTATTACCAACTGGATTCGCTGTTGTTGGCGACGAATACCAGCACCGGTGGATTGTTTGTTTCAAAAGGCAGTCTGACCAATTGGCTGGCTTTAAAAATGAATCCTCATTTGCAAAACATCAAAAGTGCGGCGGTGTACAACGGTTATTTGTACCTGACGCACAGCGATTACGGCCTGACAACCGCTTTTTCGCGCATACCAATGGACCAAATTTTGGACCCGCTCAATAATTTAAACATGGCGGCGGGTATCGTTTCCGGTAAAATATTTTACGATGTCAACGCCAATTGCCAGCAAAACCCCGGCGAACCTCCGGTGGAAAACCGCGTGATTCGGTTCGAACCGGGCGGTTACGTCGGCGTAGCCAACGCGGCCGGGTTGTACGGCGTTGCTTTGCCGCCCGGTTCGTACACCGCCCAAACCACCGCCCCCGATTACCACGCATCGGCCTGTACAAACCCGGTACCGTTTTCGTTGGCCAATGGACAATCATTGACCAAAAACGTGGGTTATCAGCCCAATGCGGCGGTAAGAGACCTAAAAGTCCGGCTCTTGAGCACCCGTATGCGCCCGGGCATGAAAGCCCATTTTTCCATTCGCGTCGAAAACGAAGGCACGCAGGCGGTACCCGCCGGCACCCCGGTGCGTTTTTTTTACAACCCCGACCGTTTGACCCTCCTCAACAGCACGCCCCTAGGAACAGCGGGCAGCGCGGGAGAAGTGTTGTTTACCCTGCCCGAAGTGCTGCCGTACACCCAAACGACGTTGCAGGTCACCCTGGAACTCGATCCTGATCCGGGCTTATTGGGCGAAATTTTTAGTTTTGGTGCCCAAATTGAAAATAATTACAACGATACCGACCTCCCCGACAATACCGCTTACCTCGACGTGACGGTGACCGGCAGTTACGACCCCAACGATAAAACCGCCATCACCGGAGCACCCGGCGGTAAGTACATCCTCCGAAGTGATTCGACGATTCAGTACCTGATTCGGTTCCAAAACACGGGCACCGATACGGCTTTTGCGGTGGTCATTCGCGATACCTTGGGGGCGGGTTACACCCTTTCGGGCATTCAGACGCTGGCGACCAGTCACCCCGCCCGGTTTGTATTGCGCGGTGGCAATATCGCCGAGTGGCATTTTAACCCCATCGAATTGCCCGACAGCACCACCAACGAACCGGCCTCGCACGGGTACGTCTTGTTTGAAATCCCGATGAAGGCGCCGCGCCGCAGCGGCACGATTTTGCGCAATAAAGCGGCCATTTATTTTGATTTTAACGAACCGGTCATCACGAATACGGCGTTTACCCGGATGGTGAATCGGCTCATTTGGCGCGCCGATGCAGCGACGGCAGGTGCGGATATTACCGTGCAGGTAGCACCCAATCCGGTAGTGGAAACGGCTGTTTTTACCCTTTTGGGCGAAAAAGCCGATCCGGCCACTTGCGAACTGCTCATCACCGATGCGCAAGGCCGTACGGTGAGTCAGCAGCGTTTTTCGGGGCGTAACCACGCGTGGTCGCGCGCTAACCTGCCCGATGGGGTGTATTTTTGGCAAGTTTGGGAGCGTGGGCTTTTGTTAAAAACGGGGGAATTGGTGTTGAGCGGGCGTTAGGGAATGTTCAATTTACCAAATTTAATTTGCTCTTCTACCACGTATAAATACTTTATTTCCAAATAGGGTATTTATACGCTGGTTTTAACGGGTGCACTGGAGCCACCTTTGCAATATTATTTGCAGGCTATTTTTCATCAACAATATGTGTAACCCGTGCCAATTTGCTCAATAGTCCCTGCCAGGCAATTGGCGCATTATCCAACTTTAACAATGCGGTATTTTGCAATTCTTTGCCTTATGTGGCTGGTTATATTTGCTTGTAACCAAGAAACCACCAACGCTCCTGTCCTCTTTTCTCCCGAAATTCCGGTGGATGTTGACCCCGCTCTTCAGCAAAAACTGAAGGCTTCGGGCGATATTTTCGCATTGAACCAGGAATTTAATAAGTATAGTTGGCAAGCCCTGGTCGCTATTTTTTGGCCCCGGGACGAGAAAGGTAACCCTAAACCTAAATTTACCGATCCCGGTCAGCCCACGTGGCTCGGCTGGAAAGAAGTATTTCAGGTATACCGGGCTGATGGCGGTGTGCCAGCGCCCTGGGGCAGTGATAGAACCGGTGCCGGTGCCGGACTTTCGGATACTTCTTTTGTTGGTGAAAAAAATGTGCGCGTCTTTTTGTCGAACCGCACCCCAACGGGCCGGAATATCGCCAACGAAGAAGATCAGGCTTTTGCGGGAAAATTGTTTGACCAAAACGGCAATCTCATCTATTACGAAGTGTTGATGAACCGTGAAGAATTCGATTACGTGGTGAATAACAAACTCTATAATATCAACGGCCAACTCGAATTTACCAAAAATGGCGCGATTGCCAATTTCCCCAAAGGCGATTATGCCACCAAAAAGGTGGGGGCCGTCGAAATTAAATTCGCCTGGAAAATATTGACCGATACGGACTATATGGAGCGTTATTTTCACATTCCCGGCTACGTTCTGGACGAAACAACCAACAAATTTGTCAAAAAGGAATTGGGTATGATTGGGTTCCACATTAGCCAAAAAACGCCCACCGGTTCGCAATGGGTATGGTCTACTTTTGAACATATTGATAACCTCGACCAAAACGTCGTGAAGGGTAAAGACGGCAAAGAAACCCTTATTCACCCCACTTTGACCGATCCCAACTGCGAAATTTGCCCCATCAACGTAGATGAGAGCGGCGGCGGTAATACTTCCAAGTACGAAAAAACGGCCCACGGCAATGTTTGGGCCGTGTCCAACAGCGGCGGTACTACCCAATACTACGCCAGCACTCCGATGTTAAAAACCCAGGCCAAACGAATGGTGGATATTCCGCTGCGCGTTAAACAAATTAATACACTGATGCAGGCGTATTTTAAATCGCAGAACAGCGTCTGGCAGTATTACCAACTGATTGATACCCAATATCCGCTCGATCAAAACGCAAAACCTGGCCCGAACGGCCCGAATGACTACTTAGTGCCGGAATCGGTGGTGAACAAACCCGGTGGCCGCCCCAATTTGGCCTTGTTGACCAATATTAGTATGGAAACTTTTTTCCAGATTGGCAACCAACCCGCCAGCAACCTGATTGAAAATGCCAATTACAACAGTCCAATTCAGATTTTTGGTACCGAGAGTTGCATGGGTTGCCATTCCAGTGCCGCCATTGCCGATCAATATTTCCCCGCCAACGACAGTGTTGCCTACGGCACCCAACTTTCGGGTGATTTTAGTTGGTTGTTGCAAACCAAGGCGCAATGGGACAAAACACTGTCGAAACCGGGCGGAACACAAAAATAACCTCTAATATTTATAACATGTCAGCCACTCAAAAAAGCGTGTCCGTTGCAGATTACCTGCTCCTCAGACTGCAACAACTCCATGTCACCGAAGTGTTTCAGGTACCCGGCGACTATGTAAAACATTTTACCCAGGCGCTGGAAAATTTCGAGGGTATTGAGACCATTGGGGCCATTAACGAATTGGATGCCGCTTACGCCGCCGATGCTTACGCCCGCACGCGGGGCTTGGGAGCCGTCTCGTTGCAATACGGCGTAAGTACATTCTCGGCCCTGAATGCCATTGCGGGGGCGTACGTGGAACGTGCGCCGGTAGTGGTCATCAGTGCTACACCCGGTGCGGATGCCCGCAACATCACCGATATGTTTGGCATCCTGTACCACCACTCCACGGGTAACCTCGCTGCCGACGAAGAAATATTCCGCCACGTGACGGTGGGCGCCGTTACCCTCAGCACCTCCGAGGGGGCACCGGAAATAATTGATGCCTTGCTGGTCGCGGCGCTTACCCACCAAAGACCGGTGTACATCGCCTGTTACAAAGAGGTTTGGGCCGAACTTTGTGACGCGCCCTCGGCTACTCCGTTGGAGCCACAACCGTTTATCACGGAGGCCCGCTTACTCGAAAATGCCGTCGAACAGGCCTGGAGTATGATTTCGGCCGCTCAAAATCCATTGATACTCGCCGGGGTAGAAGTGTTGCGCCACGGGTTATCGCCGCTGTTGGAGCAAATCATTGAGGCCAGCGGGATATTGTATACCACCACCTCGCTGGGCAAAACCGTGCTGGATGAAAAAGGCGATAAATTTATCGGTACCTACTCCGATGCGGCTTCCGTTGATTCGGTATTGGACATTGTAAAAGCATCCGATTGCGTCATTACGCTGGGTGCTATCATGACCGACGATTACCTGTTGCTGGTGACCAATAAATACGCCAACATGGTACTTTGCACCACGGAAGAAACGCGGGCCGGTTATTTTAAATACGAAGACATTGGCCTAAAAGACTTTATGGAGGCATTGTTGGAAAAATTTAAAAACAACGCGCCGTATCCGCTTAAAACGGTGGCACCGCCGCCGCCAACCTATCCCGAACCTTGGTTGTCCTCCTCCGATTCGGGCGGGGACAGCCAGCCTGACGGGCTTACGTTTAACCGCTTTTTTCAGTACGTTACCAAATTTTGGGACGACAATAATTTAATGCCCGAAACGGTACTCACCTTGGGCGTTAGTTCCTCCATGTACGTGGCGACCAATATTTACGGGATGTCGAAGGGCAGTTTCGTCAGTTCGGCGGCCTGGCAGATTATCGGTTACGAAACCGGTGCTGCGGCTGGTGCGCAATTGGGCAGCGGTAAACGCGCCTGGACAGTGGCCGGCGACGGCGGTTTTATGATGCTTTGCCAATCGCTTTCCACGTTGGCGCGCAACCAATTGGACGCGATCATTTTTGTCATGAACAATGGGGTGTATGCCATTGAGCAGGTCTATGTCAACGTCAATGCTTTCAACGATGGCCCCGATGCACCCCCGTTCGATGCGTTCGATATTTTGCCCAAATGGGATTACATGGCGTTGGCCCAAGCCTACGGAGCCGATGGTTACCGCGTTGCAACCATTTCGGAATTGAATGACTTGTTGGGCAAATTTAAAACGCGCTCCAACAAACCAACGCTGGTAGAAGTAGTTATTCCGGAAAAAGACCTGCCACGGCAGATGAGCCGCTTGGGGAATGAGCAATTCCCGGGGCCCATTGTAACTTATTGATAAAGTGAAAAGTGTAGAGTGAAAAGTGTAGAGTTTGACCCCATTATAACATATTCATTAACCACAGTACAAACGAAATACATACATCATGGATAGCAAAACCTATTCGATTTTTGGGGCCGGAGCAGCGGGCCTGTACACGGCCTGGCGCCTGCTCAATGGCCAAACCAATGACCCCAACAACGCCGGGAAACTCCTTCAAAAAGGGGATATTCTGGAACTGTACGATTGGGGAAAATACGCTTTTAACGAAAAGAACCCCGGATTGCGCGAACCGGGTGCCCGTATCTGCACCTGGTTTTACGACAACGATAAACAAAATTCGTACGTCGAATTGGGCGGTATGCGGTATTCTTATTGGGATAAATCCAAACCAAACGCCAACGACGGATTTGCCGCCGGTCACCGGGTCGTTACCGAGGTGATTGAACAATTGGGCCTTAACCAATATTCGGTGCCCTTTAACGTGACCAATAACCAACTTTTTTACCTGCGCTCCCGGAATTTTTACCTCAACGATATTAATTCCAATAACCCGGCACCGTACAATGTGAATAATTTCGGGGCCGGAACAAGCCCCGACCAGGGTTTTAATGTGGTGGAAAATTTGGCCATTACGGGCGAAATGTCGCGCCTGGAGTGGTGCAAGTTTTACAACGAAGGTACCATCAAATCGCCCCAGCCCGATACTTCGGTGTTTCAGGAAGGTGACCTGCTCAAAGACGTTGGCTATTGGAACCTGCTGTACGATCAATTGGGCGCGGAAGGTTACGATTACGCTGCCGACGGCAATGGTTACAGTTCCAACGTGATTAATACCAGTTCGGCGGTTTCGTTTAACATCAACAACGAATTTGCGCCCGGTACCCAATACCGCACCTTGTCCATTGGTTATTCGGGTATGTTCAACGAACTTTTTAATCAAATTGAACAACTTTGCGCGGAAAAAGGCGTCGAATTCCGCTATTACCCCAATACCCGCCTGCATTCTATTCTTTGGAAAAACAACAAAGCAGTATTCACCTACGCTACCCGCGAAGAACCCAACCTCCCGGCGGGTACCCGCGAATCCGATGCCGCCTGGATGGCCATGCCCCGCGCCGCCATTGACCTGGTGGCGCAGGCCACCCGCTTCCGCAAACCGGAAAACGGCGAAGTAGATGTGCTAAACGACGAACAGGTAAGTCTTTACCTCGAATCGGCAATCATGCAGCCCTCGTACAAAGTGGGCATGTTTTTCGATCAGCCCTGGTGGTCGCCCGAATACACGACCAACCCGGCCCCGTATCCGGCCCAAATCATCGGTTATACCCCCACTCCCGATGTGGCTACCACGCTGAAAAACGAAGGCTTTCCCGCCAATGCCCTCGACGCCATGAGCACATTGTATTTCACGCCTTACGAAGCAATTGGCGACCTGGTGGCGGCCATCGAAAGTAAAACCCTCGAACAGTTGACCATTTTGCAAATTCAGCAACTCGACAAAGCCGCCCGCAACGATACCATTGGGCCGAGCGTGACCAATTCGCCCATTCGGATGGTGGTGTATTTTGGCAACAACGCCGCCGAACAAAACAAAAAACCGGTGTACGGCATTTTGGCCAGTTACGACGACGAAGACAATACCGATTTCTGGAAACAACTGGAACTGGAACCCAGCCAAGACCGCAAAATTCCAAGTTCGGCCGATACCCAGCCCATTGACGGCCCGCGCAAAGTACCGGCCCGGATGGTAAAAATGCTGCGTAAAATGCTCGGTGAACTGCATTTTGGCCCAAATTCCAATTATTTGCTCAACGTACCCGAACCACTCGAAGCCGCTTACGTGGATTGGTCATTGCCGCCGTTCAACGCCGGTTACCACGAGTGGGCACCGCATTTTGACGTGGTGGACGTACAGCAGAGAATCCGCAAACCATCGCTATTGGTCAACAATGCCGATGCCAATATTTTTATCGTGGGCGAAGCCTATTCCAACGACCAAGCCTGGGTAGAAGGCGCGTATTGCACCGCCGAATCGGTGTTGAACGATTTCTTTGACGTTTGCCCGATTATTGATAACGCGCAGTATCCGTTTATCGCACCAGCGGGTACGTAATGGGGTAAGATGATTTTTTGAGGAGGCTGTCTTGTAATGTGGTAGCGATGTTTTTAATGTCGAACATCGATGTTTTAAACACCGAACACCGAATTTCGAACACCGAACATCGAAGTATCTGCTTACGAGACAGCCTCCTTAATTTTCCAAGATCAAAAGCCCCCATACAACGCAACTCCACATTTTGGCGCCAAAACACCGGTGCGACGACCTAAAACCGCGCAACCGCTGCAAAACAATGTCAAACTTCTTCCGAATATTATTCCTTTTGTCAGGTATTGCTGCCTCCACCGGTGCTGCGGCGCAATACCGATTTTACAAAACCAATCCGTTTGCCCACCAGTATTTTTTTGCGCCGAGTGGTTTTGCCCAAGACCCTCAAAAACGCCACGTGCAGGTGTTCGAGGGTATTTTTGCCCAGCACCAACACGTACAACCCAACGGCCGAACGGTCCTTTGGGGCGCCATTCCGCATTTAATACCCCGTGGT
>JAAFJN010000042.1 GCA_013298845.1 Chitinophagales bacterium | reverse complement strand
CTTCCGATCTATATTCACAATTTTGCCAACGTTTCGGGCGACAATTTTTACGCGCACATGGACGCGACCGCACTCGAAGGAACACCGTTTAAAGGCCGCGTAGCGCACGGGTATTTTGTGTTATCCAAAGCCGCCGGTTTGTTTGTGGATGCCAAAAAAGGTCCCGTTTTGCTCAATTATGGCCTCGATGAATGCCGATTCGTAAAACCCGTGTATCCGGGAATGACCATTGGGGTAAAACTCACGGTAAAAGAAAAAATATTACAAGAGTACGACCCCACCAAAGAAGGTGTTGCGGCCATTCCGCGCGGCATTGTAAAATGGCTGGTGGACGTGTACGACGAAACCGGTGAATCGGTGGCGATTGCGACCATTTTGACGATGGTGCGTTGCGCCATTTGATTTAAATAAAGCCCTTAAAGCATCTTGGGCCGATCTATAACCGCGAAGGCGGTTGAATTTGAATAGCCCCGGATGCCAATCCGGGAGTGAAATGCCGTGCGCCACCGACTCTGAAGGAGTCGAATGTTAGAAACTGCCTGAAAACCCCTGCCGAGGCTTTCAGGCAGTTTCTAAGAATTTGGAATCGAATTACTGTTGAATGAATTGGAATAACATCCGCTTTTTTAATTCTCTGTCCCTTCAAACACATCTTTAAATAAAGTATCCGGCACCGGTGAACCATCGGAGGTAATGGGCGTGATGCGGAAATAGTGCGCTTGCTCGTTTCGGTTGGCCATGTTCAGCATACAGGCCGTACCGCGATTGACTTTTTTACTGTAACAAAAAACCATAAAAAGCCCTTCCACCTGAACAAAACCGTGTAATAACTGGTACGCTTCCACCTTAATAACGGTGAAATGATTCATGGCAATGGCGTCTTTTTTGAAAAATTGGCGGCACAGTTCCCCAATCATCGTGGTCAAATACGGTACGTTTGTCCTTTTGCCTAATTTACTAAATGCCGGTTTTTCGGCGAAGTTATCCATAAAATAAGCGTGGGTTTTTTCGAAGGCGTCATCGTGTAGTAGCCGATGTTCTAACTCCTGAACGTGTTGATAGGTCATGATTTAAAATGTTTAAGATTGAGGTGTAAAGATACAAATTGTTTTTTAATTGGGCGAATTTTTTCAAAAATTTTAAAACAAAAATGTAAGGTCTTTGTTTCTACGGTATTAACAAGTCCTTTTTATGGCACAGGAACAACAAGAACTGGCGGCATCGGACCCCATTTTGGCCAAAATCATCGCTTCCATTCCCGAACCCCGGACGGACAGCACCCGCGATGTCTTTTTTGATTTGATGAGTTGCGTCATCGAACAACAAATTCATTATCGCAGTACCAAACGGATATTTGCCAAAATGTTGGAAAAAGCCCATTTAGCCACGTTAACAACCCAAAATTTTGACGAATTTGCTCAAAAAGGCTTTGCCGACGCCAAATTATCCGTTGGTAAACTGGAAACCATCGAACGGGTATTGGACTTTTTTACCCACCATAACCTCGATTGGCAGGTCCTGAGCGACGCCGAAGTGACCGAACAATTGTCGTCCATCAAAGGCATTGGACCATGGACCATTGACATGATTTTGTTGTACACCCTCGACCGCAAAAACGTATTTCCCGCCGACGATTTTCACCTGAAAAACATGATGGTTTCGTTGTACGGATTGGACCCCAATACCAAACTCAAACGGCAAATGTTGGATATTGCCGCCACTTGGGGGACGCATCGGTCACTGGCCGTGCGGTATTTATTGGATTGGAAAAAACACCACAAATCTGCCTTATGAAACACGGCGGCCGCACCGTGAAGGGATTTTCAAAAAAAGAAGACAAGGGCGGGCAGTTATCGCTGTTTTAATTGTTTGCACAAAGTAGTTGGTTTTTAAGGAAAAAACAACCTAATTTTGCACAAAAAAATCACAAATGCGATTTGCAGATATAAAAAATGACATTGCGTTTCGGAAGATATTCGGTAACGAGCAAAAAACGGCACCGCTGATATCGTTTTTGAACGCTGCTCTGGAGTTGGAAGGCGAGCACCAGGTAGTTAGTGTTTCGATTGCCAACCCCTATCAGTTTCCGCGGATAGCGGGTGAAAAAGCCACCGTTCTCGACGTTCGGGCCACGGACCAGTCGGGCAGGAAATTTGTGGTAGAAATGCAGGTAGCCGATAAAACGGGTTTCGACAAACGGGTGCAGTACTATATTTCGTGCGATTATTCGATGCAGATAGATAAAGGAGAGGATTATCTGCTGCTGCATCCGGCGTATTTTATTGGGATATTAGATTTTCCTTTTGGTACGGATGCGAACTATCACACCCGTCATTTGATCTTAAACAAGGTAACTTATGAACACCGTTTAAAGGATATACAATTTTCATTTATTGAACTACCCAAGTTTTTGAAAGACATCCACGAATTGGAAAAGCCAATTGACAAGTGGACTTATTTTATCAAACATTCGGAAGAATTGATCGTCATACCGGATTTTGCCCAGGAAGATGAGGGCTTAAAAACGGCCTTTATCGAAGCGGATAAATATCAATGGAGCAAAGAAGAATTGAAGGATTATGACAATGTAGGCATCAAAGAGCAAGATGATCGGGGCGAGAAGGCGTTGGTAGCGCAAAAAGCAAAAGAAGAGGGTCGGTTGGAAGGCAAGGAAGAGGGCAAAGAAGAAAAAGAAGCCGAGACTGTTATAAAACTTCATTTGAAAGGAAAATTGGACGATGAAATAGCCGACCTGCTTGATATTCCGGTGGCGCGGGTAAAAGAGATTATTAAAAAATATTACGATTCAAAAAGTAAAGAGTAGGTCTGAGTACCGGGCCATCACCCCAGATAAAACGCCGCCGTCAACGCTTGGTATTCTTCCGTGTATTGACCATTTGCGCCGTACACGGTCAATTGGGTTTTTTCCAAAAAAGCCGTATTGCGCGACATTTCCACCAACAACCGTTCGGGCGCTGCTTTACCCGCTTTTCCCCACACTTCGGTGAGGCGATTAAAGTAGAGGCCACGGGTTGCCGCCATTTCACAACATTGAAAACCGGCGACGTGGGGCAAAATAAAGGCAAAACGCCCCCGGGGCGATAACAACAACGCGACCGCGTCCAACAAATCCGAAAAAGAAAGGCTGACGGTGCTGCGCGCTTGTCGGCGGGCGGCACCCGGCGCGTGGATGGTTTCGTTAAAATACGGCGGATTGCTCACAATTAAATCGTAACCAAGCCCGGAATACGTCCCCGCAAAATCCTGAATGGACCGCTGAACCACCGTTAATTGGTCGTTCCACGGCGATTGGGCGAAGTTGTACCGCGCTACTTCCGCCGACGGTGCATCCAGTTCCACGGCTTGGGTAAACCCGCACTGCCCCGCGTCGGATCGGCGCTGCGTGACCATGAGTGCCACTATGCCCGTTCCCGTCCCAATGTCCAATACGTTTTCCGCCCCGTGCACGGATGTCCATGCGCCCAACAAAAAACTATCGGTACCTACGGGGTGGGCCGCGCCGCGTTGGTTAACGTGAAATTTTTTGCAACGGAAGGGCGGCGAATCCATTTTTACTTTTAATTTTTACAATGTACGCGCCATCGGGAATCCGGCTGATGTCCACCGGCGTACCACTAACAAAAGGCTGTTGCAGGACCAGTGCCCCGGCTACGGATAGGACCTGTACCTGCGCCTCGGTTCCCAGATCAAACTGGTCGCTGGTGACGGTAAAATTGGCGTAGGCCGGGTTGGGTTGCAGTTTAAAGTTGGCCGCGCCCGGTTCGGCCACACTTACCGGGTTTTCGCTGAACCGCGCTTCAAATTCGGCGCGAAACAGGCGGGCAATGTCGGCATTGTGAAAAACGAGGGAGTTTTCGTCGTTGTAGGTTTCGGCGGTAAAGGTCCAGTTGTGCGAGCCGGTCCACACCGTTGGGTTAGAATTAGGCAATAATGCGTCAATAATACCGTATTTGTGGTGCATTTGGTAGGTTTGGAAATGGTCACCCACGTCAATGCCGTTGGCTTTTAAATAAGCGTATTCCGATCCCGTGTCGTTGATATTTTCAATTAATCCCCGCACGGCGACGTTGGCAAAATTGTGTTTTTCCACCAAAACATCCGAGGGTTCGTTTTTGGTAAAGGTCAATAACCCAAATTCCACGCTGCTGTTGGCCGAGTTAAGGTTGTCCACAATTTTTTGGGTAACATTGTCGCTGGGAGAAAAATAACATTCGACAGATACCCCGCCGATATTAAAAAAATGGGGTGTATTATCGAGTTTTTCGTTGCTGAAACGTTGGTTCGCGGGGTTGGGTTGTGCGCCGGTACTGCCCCACATTTCGTTAAATTCCATTTCGTACGCTTTGGCCAAGGTTTGGTCCTGAATCATCAGCATATTGTTGAAATCATTAAAAATATTGGAGGTTGTCCAGTTCGTTGAACCGCCCATTACCCAGGCGTCATTGGCCAAACCGGCGTCAATGACCATAAATTTGTTGTGCATGAGGTAGTCTTCGTTGCCATACACGACCGGAAACGCCGGGGGCGGCTGCAACGCGGAATTTTGGGTGGCCGCTGCCGCAATGTACCGCACGCGAACGCCCCGGGTATGGGCGTTTTTGACGGCGGTTACAATATCGGTACGGTTAGTATTGTATAGCGCGATATCGAGGGTTTGTTTGGCGTTATCAATGCGTTGGATAATTTCGTCGAGGCAATCCTGGCCGCTGGTGCCGCTGGCTTGTTTGTTGCCAACAAATTGATTATCAATATCGTGGTTAAAAAATATCTTGATTTCACCCGTCGATAATGATTGGGTGGCATACGGCATGGCTTTGGAAAAGAGGGTGTCACCGCCGGTGATATGGGCCGTTTTTACCCAATAAATGGTGGCCGGTTGCAGCCCCGAAAGGGTAATATTGTGGGTATTGGCGACTTGGTTAACCGCCAGCCAGGAATTGACCGATTCGGTGGATGCTCCCCAAACAATGGCGCTGTTAACGGGTGTTTCCGTGGTCCATTGCAGGTGAAAACTATGGGGTTGAATATGGCTAATGACCGGCGGGGTTGCCGGAGCCGTAAAAGTGGTTTGGGCGGTGGCCAAGGCACCGTAAAAACACAATAGATATACAATAAATGAGCGCATCAAAAAGTAGTTAAAGCCTAATTTGGGGCTGCGAAGTTCCGAAAAAAAAGTCGGATTTGGGGTTTTAATATATTTTTTTTGCCTTTTTATCGAATCAGATACCAGCAGCGGTGGTTCATTTCTACATTTGTTGTATGTATCAGGCTATTCGAATTATTCAGGAAGGCGCAATGCAGGCTTGGCAACAGTTAATTGCCAACAAACTGCGCTCATTTCTCTCTCTTTTGGGGGTAACCATTGGGATTTTTTGCATTATTGGGGTGAAAAGTGCCGTCAATTCCCTGGAAGATAATATCCGTAATTCCATGAAAAAATTAGGGAATGACGTGATATACATTGAAAAATTTTCGTGGAGCGAAGACCCCGGCCAAAACTATTGGAAATGGATGCGCCGCCCCAATTTCTCGTTTACCGAATACGAAGTATTGCAAGAACGGCTAAAACTGGCCGATAAAGTAGGTTTTTGGCAGTTTTTAGGCGCAAAAACCGCAAAATGGCGCTCCTCCAGCGTCGAAAATGTGTTTTTCCTTGGGGTAACCGAAGATTGTAAAGACTTATTTCACCTCGAATTTGAAAACGAAGGCCGCTTTATGTCCTCCGTCGAATACCATTCCGGATCCGATGTATGCGTGATGGGGTACCAGATTGCCGAAAGCCTCTTTGGCCCCGGTATTGATCCGGTGGAACGCGAAATCAACGTCAATGGCCGCAAACTCCGCATTATTGGGGTGTTGAAAAAATCAGGGAATGACCTGCTGAAACCGTTTAATTTTGACCAGGCGGTGTTGGTGGGTTTCAACCTGGCCCGCCGTGGGTTCAACGTGCGCCGCGAAGGGCAGTTTGAACGCACCAGTGTTTCGGTGCAGGCCAAACCGGGCGTTAACCTCGACGATATGCAAGACGAAATTGTGGGGGTGTTGCGCGCCGAACGCCGACTAAAACCCCGCGAAGAGAATAATTTTGCCATGAATACTTTATCCATCCTCAGCGGCCTTTTTGACGGCGTTTTTGGGGTGCTGAACCTCGCCGGTGCACTTATTGGTGGTTTTGCGTTGTTGGTAGGTATGTTTTCGGTGGCAAATATTATGTTTGTTTCGGTAAAAGAACGCACCAACCTCATTGGGATTAAAATGGCCTTGGGGGCAAAACGCTGGTTTATTTTGCTCGAAATATTGGTAGAAGCCGTTATTCTTTGCCTCGCCGGTGGGCTATTGGGCTTGTTTTTTATCTGGATTGTTACGGCCATTATTTCCAAAGTGCTGGAATTTGAAATTGCACTTTCGTTGTCCAACGTTATGTTTGGTATTGTTACTTCTGTTGCCGTAGGCGTGCTTTCGGGAATGATTCCGGCCCGTCAGGCCAGTAAAATGGATCCGGTAGAAGCGATTCGGAAGTGATTTAGGGAAGAGTGAAGAGTGAAGAGTGAAGAGTGAATAGTGAAGAGTGAATAGTTAAGAGTGAATAGTGAAAAATGAATAGTGAAAAATTTACTTGGGTAGAGAAAAATACTCTACGACGGGCAGACTATTCACTCTTAACTATTCACTATTCACTATTCACTATTCACTATTCACTATTCACTATTCACTAAAAGAATCAAAGGTTATATCCTTTGGGTTTGCGCACGGTAAATACCCGCGATACGTTAAATCCAAAGCGGATACCACTCATTAAATTGCCGTTGTCGCCTTTCCAGAACCAACGTTCGCTGGATTCGGTGATAAAACCTTTGTACGTCATATCGGCGGAGTTGGTGAAGTGCAACTGGAATACGTGACCACCCGTTTCAATGTCAAACCCGATGGTGAGGGTATTGTAAAAGTCGGTGCTGACGATTTGGTCGGGAAATACGTGGTAGTATTCGGCATTTAGGGCAACCCGTTTGGTTAACTTCACCCGACCCGCTACACCCATACTAAACACATCGTTTTTGTCGTCGGGAGTGGGTACTAAGTTGCGGTGGAGTAGGGTCGGCATTAACTGAAGGGTAAAACCATCGCTGAATTTGCGGCCCAACAACAATTGATGGGTATAAAACAAACGCGACGAAAACAGGTTATCGCGGCTTTCGTCGGTGAATCCCTGCGTAATAATTTGGGCATCGGCGAGATAACACAACGTGAGGGGCATGGTTTTTTTACCGCTGCTTTGGCGCAAAATTTTGTATTTGACGAAACCATCAATCACTTTTTCGCGGCTGTTACGGCCAAAACCCACCATCAGGCGGTCGGTGATGCCATAATCCAAACCGATGCGGATGGTAGCGTTATCGAGGCCAAACACATCGTAAATGCCCCGGCGGAGCGGCGCAAAACGGTGCGAAATTTTAAAATCCAGTACCCCGTACCCCGTGTTTTCGATGGAGTGCCCGTTCACCACGCGGTTGGTTTTGAACGAAGCCGTGGCATATTCAGTGGTGGGTCCCGAATCGAGCATATCTAAGAGGTCATCTTGGGCTTGGAGACCACCGAAGACCATTGCAAAAGAAGCGGCGAGTAATATTTTTTTCATAAAAATGAAGGTGTTTTTATACATTTAAAAGAGGCTGTATCCATGTTGCCTGTTTGGAAAAACAGCCTACCGGATACAGCCTCGTATTGGTGTTGTTGGGAAAAATTATTGGTTGCTCAACGCGCCTTCGATGCTGATTTTTACTTCTTTGGCTACTTTATCGGCCACCAAAGATGGAATGGCGATATTGTAATCGGCGCAAGCAATTTTAAAATCAGATTTGAAGGTTGTTTTGTCTCCTTTGACCGTGATGGTAGCGGGAACCTCAATGTTTTTGGTAACGCCGTGCATTTCCAAAGTGCCGGTAATTTTGGCTTTATAGGTGCCATCGGTGCCAAATTTCACGTCGCTGAGGTTGGAAATTTTTCCTTTCAGGGTTGAATTTGGGAATTTGGTGGATTCCATATAATTTTCATTGAAGTGCTCTTGCATCAATGATTGTTTGAAAATGAAGTTTTTGATCAACACCCGCGCGGCAACGTCACCGCTGGAAGTGTTTACCACCACCTGACCGGAGTTGTTTACGGCTTTGATGTTCTCCACGGAAGAAGTAGCGTCAAAGGCAACTTTAGCGTCTTTAGTGCCAATTTTTTGGGCAAAAGAACCGGTGACCAATAAGAACAGCGCAGCGGCGCTTAAAAGGAACTTTTTCATAAAATTTATTGAATTATTGTGTTTATACAAATGGTGAAACGCATGTTTCTATTTTTCTTCGGCGCAGTGCGACAATTGAACCGATCCGTCCAAATTCAATCCGGCGCATTCCCCTTTGATGGTAATGGTTTCGCCCGGGGTAAATTCGGTGCGGGGGTGTTTGGTGTTATTGTCCAGTTCGCAGTCTACAACGGCGCCGTCGGCACCACCTTCGAGCGATAATTTGGCTACACCTTCAACTACCCGCGATTCCTTTACTTTGCCGTTGATGACAATGATTTTACCCCCGTATTGCGCGTTGGCGGCGGCTTCGTCTTTTTGAAATGCCTCCAATAATTGGGCGGCACTAATGCCCATGTCAGATTTACGCGTGGCCATACTTTCGGGTGGTTTGTTCCACATGTAGTAACCAATTCCACCACCAACGGCGGCAACGAGCAATAGGGCAATAAGAACTTTTTTCATACTGTTGTTTATTTTAGTTGTTAGGTGCGCCGGCGGCAATCCAGGCTTTAATTAAAGCGCGGTTACAGTCGTCCATCAATTCGGTGGGGGGCATTGGGCTGGAGGCGTCGTTGGTACGGCCTTCCAAAGAACCATTCGTTACGTAATCTTTCAAGGAAGTATAATCGTCAAACTGATAACCGGAAACGGTGTACGTACTGGCATCGTGACAATTGTAACAGTTGGTGTTGAGAATGGGCACAATATCATTGGCATAACTTACGGCCACCGTATCACAGGTGTTTCCGCCATAAAGATCAACTTCATTATCGTAATAACAGGATGGTACCGAAAGCACAATGGCAGTGACAATAAATAATAAGAATACCAATTTTTTCATGGTGATTATTAAATTGATTTTGCGTCCGTCGCTTGTGAAATGTTTGTACGGACCATTAAAGGAAACTTTTGTAAAATTAAGACGTTGTACATGCAACGTAGCAACAGATAAACGCTGCAAAATTACCCTAATATTGTCCGGGGCCGGAAAATATCTGCGCTGAAAACGAAAATTAACTCGCTGAACATGGAAAAAAAAGGTTGGAAAGAGAAAATGATGCAACTGGGAATCGCGGGATTCCTGTTCTTTTTTATCAAAGGTATTTTGTGGCTGGTCTTTGGCGCAGCCCTGCTAAAAGCCTGTTGATATCCGTAACATTTTAGATTGCCCTATTTCACAATAACCAAGGTTTCCCGAATGACCTCCCGATCGGTACGAATTACCACCTGCCAGGTTCCGGCGGGTAGATTTTTGATTTCCAACGGTATGTTTTGTTCACTCACATTGCGTTGAGTCCACGTACGCACGGCGCGACCGTTGCCATCGGTGATGGACAGGTGCAGGGTGCGTGGTTGCGCTGAGCCAGGCTTTTTCCCGCGCCGGATTGGGGAATATTTCGACGTAATACTCCTCCGTTGCTTCGGTACCCGATACGACTTCACTTAACGTAAATTCAAAAGTGGCCGTGCAGTTGTTGGCGTCCGTAATTTGTAAGGTATAGTCACCGGCGGCGGCGTTGGTCAGGTCTTGCGCCGTGGATACCGTAGCGCCGTTTTTGCTCCAAACAAAAGTATAATTACCCGCTCCACCCGAAATAGTCATAAAAATGGCCCCGTTGCTGCTGCCTGTTCCCGGCTGAATGATGTTGGCCGGAATGGCAAGCAGGGGAGTGGGCGCCAGCAATGAAGCACTGACGGTGGTTTCGCAACCCAATGCATCGGTAACGGATACCGTGTAAACACCCTCCGGAAGGTTGGCGGCGGTGGCAGTGGTGGCGCCATTGGACCAGGCGTAGGTGTACGGGGCTAACCCACCGGAATTGACGGCCGTTAAGGCCCCGTCGGTGCTGCCATTGCACAACAAGGGTACCGACGACACCGAGGCTGTAATGCTGCAATCAATCGCTTCGCAGGTTTTTACCACGCCGGAAACGGACGTCTCGCAGCCGCGTGCATCGCGCAAAACCACCAGATATGCTTCTCCGGCGGTTAATACGTCGTTGTTTTGGTTGCCCTGTAGTTGGTACGGCAACAACCCGCCGCTGGTGGTAATCAGCAATTTGGCGGTATTGTCCGAAATACATTTTTCCGTGATATTCAGCAACAACGGCGTACCGGGTGCTGCCTCGGCCCCGTCGGTGACGCTGATACAAAAGGTCCCGGTATTCCCTTCGAGGGCATCTTTGTCGCGGGCTGCCAGTTGAATATAATAGGTGTAACCCGGCAACAATGCGCTCAGAAGTACACCGCCGTCGCAATACAAGGGGTTTTTGTAACAGGCAATATTATCGAGTTGGCCGCAGTCGTCTCCTTTCCAAACGCCCAAAATATGTTCAAATTCGGCCCCGGCGTTGATCCAAACGGCCCCGGAAGCGGGTGTTTGAAACGCAAACCAAACATCGGCCCCTACCGCCGGAACGCAAGCCGGGGTTTTGCCGGATGCGGTGGCGTTTTTAAGTGAACCTTCGGCGCAGGCCTGACCCAAAACGAGGGTTTGGGCGGTGGTGCAGTTTTCGTTGGCGGGCGGCGTAGCGCCATTGGCGGTGCGCACCTGAACGGCGGTTTGCCCTTCGATGGTGGAAAAGTTACCCGCTATTTGCACCCGATAGGTTTGGCCGGGTGTCAGTGTTGCCGTTTCGAGTTTTTGGCCCAAATGATTCGAGGCCACTTCGGTTAACGCCGCGCAAGTGCCGGAATACACCGTAATAATGTCCGAAAAATTGGCATTACTGATGATTTCCAGGGTTTGGCCGGGGTTGAGGGCCGGGGCGGTGAACGTGTACCAAATATCGGCGCGGGCCAGGGTGTTCAACGCGGGTTGGGGCGGTAGCATAGCGGCATTGAGGTTGTTGCCGTTCACGGTGGCGGTCGCATTTACCGTTACCGGAATGGCATTGGCGCAACCGTCGTTGGCGGGTGGGGCGGGAGGATTGGCCACGGCTTCGATTTGCACGCACATGGCACCTTTGGGCGCTCCAAAACCGCTGGTTTGCCCGCTTACGCGCAGGAGGTATTCGGTGTTTTGGGTAACGGGGAAATACACTTGCTCCCCGGTAAACCCGTGTTCATCTTTGTTTTGGCACAACACCGCCACTGGATTGGCGCAAGTGCCCGTAAATACCGACACCACGTCGTTGAAATTGGCGTTGGTGCTGAACCGGGCCAGTCCCGAAAATTCGGCTTTCCAGCGGTACCAGATTCCGCCCGAACTTCTATCGACGCAAGTGGCTGACGGGCCATCGAACAAGGCATTTTGGTTGTTGGCGGGCAAACAATTCAGCCCCGAATAAATGGGCATGGCATTGGCGCAAACGTCGTTGGCAATGCCCGAACCGGTAACTTTTATATTATCGAGGCCAGCCCACCAACCCCAGGATTTGCCGTCGTCGTATTCAAAAACGATGCGCATTTGCGGGGCACGATAGGCCGTTAGATCGAGCCGGGCAGAGACGTAATCTTTAAAAAATGGCCCTCCAATATCGCCGTCCGATTCGTAGGCCAGGTATTCGGTACCATCGCTGTGTTGCACAAAAACGCGCATTTTTTCGGAATAATAACGCAAAATAACGTCGTAACTGAGTTCAAATTGGCTAAATTCGGTTCCTTCAAACCACGGTGTTTTCAGGCGAATGGTTGAATAGGGCGCGTTAGTACCAATAACATCATCGTCAAAGAATACAAAGCAGGTACCGTCCATCGAATTGCCGTTATTCAGTGCAGCACCGGTATCAATGAGGCCAAAGCGCCAGTCGTCGTTGCCCGTGAGCACTTCGGTTTCCCAACCGGCGGGTTTGGAGCAACTGTTAAATGGTTCGGCAATAACGTTGGTGCCGCTGCCCGAACCTTCAATTTTTACGTTGTCAATACCGGCCCACCAGTTGAAGGCACCGGCATCGTTGTAGCGGAAAATAATGCGGGCGTTGGGCGATTGGGTGACAAAGGAAATATCGTATCGGAGGGTAATGTATTCGTCGAGGTTATTGCCGGTTTTACGGTTTTCGTCGAAGCGGGTGAGTACCGTTTGTTGGGTGCCGTCGGTGACCAATACTTCAAAAAATTCCTGACCATCGGCCCAGTCGCGGTAGTGAATATCGGCGGAGAGTACTACCCTTGCAAACTGCGAGGCATCTATGGCGGGGGTGATAAAGTCCAGCGCGTAAGCGGGCGTGTTATCGCCGGTGGCGTCGTCGTCAATGAATAAAAAACAGGAGCCGTTCATGCTTTGCCCGTTATTATCGTCATTTTGTACGGTTGCACCCACGTACCAAACCGGGTTTTGGTTGCCAACACTGCTCACGGTCCAACCGGGGGCGAGGCTGCAATTATCAAAATTATCTTCAAACAAAACAACTTGGGCGTGAAGGGAAAATGTTGACAGTACAAAAATCCCCAAAGCAAATAAACAGTTCAGCAGGCGCATAAGTAATGATGATTTAAAATGAACACCCAAAGATATTTCGGGAAATCTGATTCCTTTACAATAATAAAAAATATTCTTGCAAAATGGTAATTGTCTCCGAAATAACTACTAAAATTGTCCGCCCAATTGCAATATTTTAAACTTTTTCAGTATGCCTTTAATATTTTCGCCCGATGTTCCGGTTGTTCCGCCTTTAGCCGATCCGCTGGCCCCCTATCAGCCTTCGGCGGCTATTCCCTGGACGGCCGAACGGGTGGCGCACGTTTATCGCCGCTTAGGTTTTGGCGCGACATTTGAACAAATTCAACAGGGGTTAGCCCTTTCTCCCGACGCATTAATTGACCTTTTATTGGACGATGTGGCCATTGCCGGGCCGCCCGAACCGCCGTATTGGGGAGGCTGGACGTTGGATGATTACGAAAACGCCAACGACCCCAACCTGGTGTTTGAGCACCGGAATGAGTTGCGCCGCCGCTGGTTGCAGGAAATGTTAGAGGAGGGCATTCGCCCCAAAATGGCGCTTTTTTGGCACAATCACTTCGTTACGGAGTTGGATGTGTACGGCTGTAACGCTTATTTGTGGGCTTATTTTTCCCAAATTCACGATTTCGCGTTTGGTAATTTCCGCACGTTTGCCCGCGAAATGGGTAAAACGGGGGCTATGTTGGTGTACCTCAACGGCAACGAAAATTTTGCCAGCGAACCCAACGAAAACTACGCCCGCGAACTCATGGAACTGTTCACGATGGGCGAAAGTAATGGCTACACCCAGACGGATATTGTCGAAATGGCCCGCGCACTCACGGGCTGGCGCGCCAGCGGCTACTACTGCGAACCGCCGTATTTCGACGCCAACCAGCACGATAATACCCCCAAAACGATTTTTGGGCAAACGGCCAATTATACCTACACCACCGCGCACAACCTGATTTTTACCGAAAGGGCCGAACAGGTGGCGCATTTTATCGCCGGAAAAATATACCGCTATTTTGTCTACCAGCACACCAACAACGAGGTGGTGTCGGCTATGGCCCAAACCCTGCGCGATAACAACTGGGAAATGTTGCCCATGCTGAAAAAATTGTTCAAAAGTGAGCATTTTTACACCCAAGGCTTGATGTCGGCGCAATTAAAAGCCCCCCTGGAATTATTGTTACAAACCTGGAAATTGGCGGGTATTGACCGCACGATGGTGCCCGACAACTGGTGGGACCGGGTGGCGTACTGGGGTTACCAGTTGGGGCAGGATATGTTCGACCCGCCTAATGTGGCCGGTTGGAAAGGATACCATGCCTGGATCAACGAAAGCACCCTGGCCGGTCGCTGGGATATTTGTGCTTCATCGGTGGGTTTTTTCAGCGGCGAAGAACCCTGGCGCGAAAAACTGCGGAATTTGGCCATTAATTTGACCAATAACAGCAATGACCCCGCCGTCATTACGGCCGCTCTTGTGTCTCATTTTACGGGCCAACAATTAGACCCGGTGTATTTGCAGGCCGCCATTATCAACTTTAAAGCGGGGGTTCCGGAAAACTACTACGACGATGGTTCCTGGAACCTGAGTTGGAACGAAGCCCCGTATCAAATTGTCAATCTTTTATTATACCTGGTGCGTATGCCAGAGTTTCAATTAACCTAAGCCATTCTCATGAGCAAACATCAACAACAGCCGCGCATTGGGGCGGCATTGGAACACGGCGACGCACACCGGGAAGAACACCAGCGCTGGTCGCGGCGCGATTTTTTGTCCGCTTCCGGCCTGTTCGGCGCGGGGAGTCTTTTATTGGGCAAAAGTCCGCTCAGCGTATTTCAACCCTCTCCACTCATGGCCAGCCTGGCCAACGGCGACAACGACCGCATTCTTGTCCTCATTCGCCTCGATGGCGGCAACGACGGCCTCAATACGGTCATTGAACGCGGCAACAATTATTATTACAACCTCCGGCCCACCATTGGTATCCCGGATAATAACCTGTGGGCATTGAGCAACGAATACGGCATGCCTTCGGTCACCGAACCGCTCAAAGCACTGTGGGATAACGGCATGATGAAGGTGATTCACAACGTGGGTTACCCCGAACCTAATTACAGCCATTTTCGCTCGTACGATATTGTAGCGTCGTCGAGTGATTCGGATAAATTGGTGAACACGGGTTGGCTGGGCCGTTTTTTGGAACACGAATACGCGGCTTTTTTGGAAGCGCCGCCGGTGGTGCCGCCTGCTTTGCAAATTGGCCTGCAATCGGATCTGGTTTTCCGTTCGGACACGGCCAATATGGCATTGGCGGTAAGTAGTCCGCAGGAATTTTACCAAATTGCGCAAAGCGGCCAATTGTACGATATTGCGCAGTTGGGCAATACGCCGCGCGAACTCGAATTGGCGTTTGTGCGCCAAACGGCTAACGCCGCTTTCCGGTACGCTGCCAGTATTAAAGAAGCCTACAATCGGGGCAAAAACCAAATTGATTACCCCACCGACAATAATTTGGCCGAACAACTGGCCATTATCGCCAAATTGATCAAAGGGCATTTGGGCACTCGCGTGTTTATGGTGTCCATCGGTGGTTTTGATACCCACGCCAACCAGGCCGGGCAACACAGTACACTGATGCAGCGCCTCGCCACGGCGGTATCGGCTTTTTACGAAGATTTAAACTACGACAATGCGGGTTTGGGCAAAAAAGTGCTGGGCATGACCTTCAGCGAATTTGGCCGCACCATTTACGAAAACGGCTCCCTCGGTACCGATCACGGATGGGGCACGCCCATGTTGTTGTTTGGGGGCGAAATGGGCAACGGTTTTGTGGGGCAGTACCAGGATTTGAGCAATCCCGATCCGTTTACCGATCCCGAATTCAGCGTTGATTTCCGTTCGGTGTACGCCACGGTATTGCAGGATTGGTTGGGCAATAACCCCGAATTGGTCAATTTTACCATTGGCAGCCAACCTTCGCTCATCAATAATTTAGTGCCGCCCGTGGCCCCTTCGGCGGGTGATAACAACAAATGCGTGCTACTGGGGCATCAGCCGGGTGAATCGGGTAGTGTTTTGATCAAATACGCCCTGCTGAACGCCGGTGAAGTGCGGTTACAAATTCTGGACCAAGCCGGGCACGTGCTGCGTACTCTGGAGAGCAGTTATAAAAACAAAGGCAGTTATACGTTTGTATTAAGGCCCTACGATTGGTATTTGTCGCCGGGCGTTTACCAATACCGGATCATGACCAGCGGACAAGTTTTTCAACGGGAGATCAGGTGGTAGGTTGTTTTTAGCCAATAAAAAAAACGCGTCACGACGGGGCTTCCCATTGTGACGCGTTTTTTTTATTGTCAATGATATTTATTCGTCTCGGTCTTTGACTAATTTCTTCTGTATCTGTTGTCCGGCCGATTCAAAAATCACCACGTACATACCGGCGGGTAAGTCCCGGAGATCCATCAGGATTTGATTTTCTCCCGCTTTACCTTGTGCCGATTGTTCGAGGCGCAAACGCCCGGTAACATCCCAGATGGTGACCTGATACGCCTGATCTGCTTCCAGTTCAAACGCCAGATTTACCCGGTCAAACGTTGGGTTTGGGTATAAATGCACCAATAAATCATCCTGACGGAGCGGAGAAAAGGAATCCAGATCGCGGTCTTCGACGGGGTTTTCTAATCCGGCGCCGTAAGGCAATACCGTCACTTGCGATACACAAGTAGCAGCGTTATTGCTCCAATCGCGTACGGTAATGGTCAGGTTATTCGTCCCGATATTGGCCGTTGTGTACACTTTAGCCACCGGGCTGTATGACCAAACCGCGCAGTTATCATAACTACCTTCCGCCAAATCGGCGCCATAAACAACGGCTTTTCCGTTGGATCCCAATTCCACCGTGGTATTTTCGCAAATGGCCGTTGGCGCAATATTGTCCTTAATGGTGACGTACGCCGTGCAGGTACTCGTATTATTGGCCGCATCTTTTAAGGTCAGGAACACGGGCCAGGTTGGTCCGCTTAAATCGGCGCAATTAAACAAGGTTTTGCTCAAACTAAGGCTGCTAATCCCACAATTGTCCGAAGAGCCATTGTTGACTTGGGCAACACTGAGGGTTGCCGAACCGGTGGCATTCAGGAAAAGCGTGGCGTTTTTGCACAATGCTGTGGGTGCGGTGGCGTCTTTGAGGGTAACAATGGCTGTACAAGTGGACAAGTTATTGGCACCATCGGTGACCCGGAGGGTAACGAGGTTGTTGCCAATGTTTGCGCAGGTAAGGGTCGCCGGAACAACGGTAAAACTCATGGCGCAGTTGTCGGTACTGTTGTTGTTGATCGAAGCGGGCGGCACGACCACGGTACCATTTGCACCGAGGTTTAGCGTGGCATTTTTGCATTTGGCAACGGGCACCAATAGATCCTGCACTGTAACGGTCGCCGTACAAGTGCCTTTATTGCCCGATTGGTCGGTACCGGTGAGGGTAACGAGGTTTTGACCCAGATCAGCGCAGTTGAAGGTCGTGCGACTCAACGAAAGGGTAGCAATACCACAATTATCCGTCGAGCCGTTGTTCACCTGAGCGGGCGTTACCGTCGCTTGTCCGCTGGCGTTCAGGGCCACCGTAACGTTTTGGCAAATCATGGTTGGTGCGATAATATCTTCAATTTTGACCAATGCCGTACAGGTTGCCGTATTGCCGTTGCCATCGCTGGCGACCAAAGTCACCGTGGTAGCGCCAATATTGCTGCAATTGAAAGCATTGGGCGTTACGGAAATTGGACTTACGGTTCCGCAGTTATCGGTGCCGCTTTGGAATACATTAACCGCATTTAGCGTGGCGGTACCCAAAGTATTCAAACTCACCAGGAAATTTTTACAAATTAACGTCGGCGGTGCAATATCTCTCAAGGTAACGGTTAAAGCACAAGTTGCGGTATTGCCGTTGCCATCGTTGGCCGTTAACACCACTGTTTGGACGCTATTCTGGCCCGTTAATAAGGTCGAAGCAACGGGGTTTTGGGTCACACTTGGGCTTGGGTTACAATTGTCACTTACCGTCGCCGCGCCGTAAGTTCCGATGGCGCTTTGGCAACTGGCGTTGGCATTTACCGTGGCGTTGGCCGGACAGGTGATCGTGGGTGCGGTTACGTCTTTTAAGGTAACGGTCAAAGAACAAGTTGCGGTGTTGCCGTTGCCGTCGTTGACCGTTAATGTCACGGTTTGCGTGCTGTTATGACCCGTTAATAAAGTCGAAGCCGCGGGGCTTTGCACCACACTTGGACTTGGGTTACAATTATCACTCACCGTCGCCGCGCCGTAAGTTCCGATGGTGCTTTGGCAACTGGCGTTGGCATTTACCGTGGCGTTGGCCGGACAGGTGATGGTGGGCGCGGTTACGTCTTTTAAGGTAACGGTTAAAGAACAAGTTGCGGTGTTGCCGTTGCCGTCATTGGCCGTTAAAACCACTGTTTGGACGCTATTCTGGCCCGTTAATAAAGTCGAAGCCGCGGGGCTTTGCACAACCGTTGGGCTTGGGTTACAATTGTCACTCACCGTCGCCGCGCCGTAAGTTCCAATGGTGCTTTGGCAATTGGCGTTGGCATTTACCGTGGCGTTGGCCAGGCAGGTGATGGTGGGTGCGGTTACGTCTTTTAAGGTAACGGTCAAAGCACAAGTTGCGGTATTGCCGTTGCCGTCATTGGCGGTTAAAGTCACCGTTTGGGTGCTGTTATGGCCCGTCAACAAGGTCGAAGCAACGGGGCTTTGCACCACACTTGGGCTTGGGTTACAATTGTCACTTACCGTCGCTGCGCCGTAAGTTCCGATGGTGCTTTGGCAACTGGCGTTGGCATTTACCGTGGCGTTGGCCGGACAGGTGATGGTGGGCGCGGTAACGTCTTTTAAAGTAACGGTTAACGAACAAGTTGCGGTATTGCCGTTGCCGTCATTGGCCGTTAAAACGACTGTTTGAGCGCTGTTATGACCTGTCAATAAAGTCGAAGCAGCGGGGCTTTGCACCACCGTTGGGCTTGGGTTACAATTATCGCTTACCGTTGCTGCCGCGTACGTTCCGATGGTGCTTTGGCAACTGGCGTTGGCATTTACCGTGGCGTTGGCCGGGCAAGTGATGGTGGGTGCGGTTACGTCTTTTAAAGTAACGGTCAAAGAACAAGTTGCGGTATTGCCGTTGCCGTCGTTGGCCGTTAATGTCACGGTTTGCGTGCTGTTATGCCCCGTCAATAAAGTCGAAGCCGCGGGGCTTTGCACCACCGTTGGGCTTGGGTTACAATTATCACTCACCGTCGCCGCGCCGTAAGTTCCGATGGCGCTTTGGCAATTGGCATTGGCATTTACCGTGGCGTTGGCCGGACAGGTGATGGTGGGTGCGGTAACGTCTTTTAAGGTAACGGTTAAAGCACACGTTGCGGTATTGCCGTTGCCGTCGTTGGCGGTTAAAACAACCGTTTGCGTGCTGTTGTGACCCGTCAATAAAGTCGAAGCAACGGGGCTTTGCACAACCGCTGGGCTTGGGTTACAATTGTCACTCACCGTCGCCGCGCCGTAAGTTCCGATGGTGCTTTGGCAATTGGCGTTGGCATTTACCGTGGCGTTGGCCGGGCAGGTGATGGTGGGCGCGGTAACGTCTTTTAAGGTAACTACCAACGAACAAGTCGCGGTGTTGCCGTTGCCGTCATTGGCGGTTAAAGTCACCGTTTGGGCGCTGTTATGACCCGTTAATAAAGTCGAAGCCGCAGGACTTTGCACCACACTTGGGCTTGGGTTACAATTATCACTCACCGTCGCCGCGCCGTAAGTTCCGATGGTGCTTTGGCAATTGGCGTTGGCATTTACCGTGGCGTTGGCCGGGCAGGTGATGGTGGGCGCGGTTACGTCTTTTAAAGTAACGGTTAAAGCACACGTTGCGGTGTTGCCGTTGCCGTCATTGGCGGTTAAAGTCACGGTTTGCGTGCTGTTATGACCCGTCAATAAAGTCGAAGCCGCGGGGTTTTGAGTCACACTTGGGCTTGGGTTACAATTATCACTCACCGTCGCCGCGCCGTAAGTTCCGATGGTGCTTTGGCAATTGGCGTTGGCATTTACCGTGGCGTTGGCCGGACAGGTGATGGTGGGCGCGGTTTGATCGGCTACGGTTACAGTGAACGAACAAGTCGCGGTATTACTAGCGGCATCGGTAGCGGTGAGGGTCACCACTTGCGCGCCAGTGATGGTGGTACCGGCGGCGGGGCTTTGCGTTTTGTTTGGGCTGGCCGTGCAGTTATCGTTGGCGGTTGCGCTGGCTACGTAAGAAGCCAGGGTTGCGGAACAATTGGCACCGGCAGCCACGGTTGTATTGGCCGGGCAAGTAATCGTTGGCGCGGTTTGATCGGCAACAGTAACCGTTGTTTGACACGTAGAACTGGCGTTATTTACATCCGTTACGGTGAGTGTCACCGTTTGTGGTGTACCAACGTGGCTGCAATTAAAGGCATTTGGCGCTACGCTGATGCTTTGCAACCCACATGCCGCCGTACTGCCGTTATTCACCGCTGCAACGGTCAGTGTTGCACTATTTCCGACCAAAGGAATCGTTGCCGTTTGGCAAAGGGCCTGCGGAACGGCGCAACAGTTTTGGGTCGTCAGTTGCCAGGGAACAATTCGGGTACAACCGCCGTCCATAATTTGTACATAATACGTCCGAACGCCTTCCGGCAAAATCGCGGTGGGGGTAAACGTGTTGTTGGCTACGGTGAAAGTACCCGCCGAATTGGTGGCTGCCGCATCGGTGAATACGCCGAGAATTGTGAAATTTACGGGGCTACCTAACCCAAAAGCCGGGCTGATGACGTCGCAGCCATTGGCCGTCGTGGGTGCAATAACAATCTCGTTGTTGGTTACATTCGGAATGGGGTTGCCCACCGGGTAGGCAATAATGCCGTTGTTGGTCAAACCCGAATTGGTGTGCGCTTGCGCGGTATTCACCGTCCATAAACCGGTATTGGTCAATGTTCCGGCGTTGTTCAGGTTGTCAAAAATGGTGAGTATTGCGCAGGAATTGTTGTTAAAAACAGCATTTTGGTCATTTAGCAAACCATTAACGGCGGTTTGTTTGATACTGATTTCAGCACCGGCATCGTTGTTGAATATACCCGCCGATCCGCCGGTATTAACGAGGCCACTCCCCGACAATGGCCCGTTTTCGCCCATGCGAATTAAACCGGCATTGGTAAAGGCACTGGTACTGACAATCCCGCTGTCGGTCCGGTCAATGTTGATTTGTGCGCCGGCGTGATTGGTGAAGGGGGCATAACTTAAAATCCCCGTCCCGGTAGTGGCAACCGAACCAATATTAATGATACCACTATTTTGAAAACTACCAACTACATGCCAGATTCCATTCGACGCTCGGTCAACCGAAATAATCCCCGTGGAAGTATTGGTAAAGTTTCCAAAGTTAAAAATGTTGTCCTGACCCGCAAAAATGGTGTTGCCAATGGAGATGGTGCCCGAATTGGTAACTGTACCAAAATTTGACAAGGTGCCATTTAAGGTCAAACTACCGGTAGAAGCAAGTGTCAATACTGCACCTCCCTGTACCTCGGTGGATTGAGCCACGGCGGCCGTTCCAGCCATGATGACGGGGTCGTTGGCCACATCCGGGATGATTGCGTGATTGGAGGCCGTTGGCACCGAACCATCCGCCCAGTTGCCCGGTGTGGACCAGTTGGTGGAGACACAACCCGTCCAGGTATCCGTTGTGGTAGAGGTCGTAAAGGGCGAATTCAGCACTACCGGATTACTGCCATAACTCGCTTCACAAGTTGGAGCGGACGCCAGCCGCGCTTTGATGGTGTAATTACCGGGCGCGAGGCCGCTAAAGGTCGAACTGGTTTGCCAATTGGCACCGTTGTCCACGCTGTATTGCAAAGGACCAGTGCTGAAGGCATTTACCACAATGGTGCCCGCCGTAGTGCAGGTGGGTTGCGTCACATTGGGCATGGTGAATGTTATGGTTGGACAACAAAACGTGACCTCCACATTGGCGCTACTGGTATTCGAGCAGCCGCCCAAAAAAGCATTGCCCGTGGCTGTAACGGTATAAGTCTGTGTGCCCAATATAGTTGGGGTGGCGGTTACCATGCTGCCCGTTGTGCTATTCAGGCCGTTCCCCGACCACGCATAGGTGGTGGAGGCCGCGGCTGGTACCGAAAGATTGAGCATTAGCCCAATGCAAACGGGATTGGGCGTAGCCGCAATGGTTGCATTGGGTACCGTCCCGACGGAAACGTTGCCGAAACCGATGGCGCCGCAGCCGTTAGCCGGTGTAATGGTCACCGTATAACTTTGAGTTCCAGCAGGGATAGAGGGCGGCAGCGTGATGGTAGTCGCGTTTGAATTGACATTGGTAATTCCGGTGCCCGCCCAATTATAGGTGGTACCCAGCCCGGCGTTGGGGACGGATATGGCAAATGTCTCACCCGGACAGACAAATGGAGGGGCCGTAACTAAAGTATTGGGCCGCGCATTCCAGGTAACCTGAGTGGTGGCACTATTCGCGCATCCCTCAAAGGTAACCGTGTACGAGATGGTGGTGGTTCCGGGGCCGGTTGTTGACACCAAACCGGATGAATTGACGGTAATGGCAGGATTGCTGCTGGCCCAAACGCCGCCGGACGCATTCGTACTGAGTTGGGTAGTTTGTACGCCGAAAGAATTATAACAAAGGTTGGTATTGCCACCACTGATGGTCCCGGGATTCAGGCCCCTCGATTCTAACATGGTGAATGCGGAGGCCGTACAGCCGGTTGCCGATACCCGATACCCAACCGAAGAGGTATCGGTTCCAAAACTGGCCGCTATGCCGGTGGCCAAGCCGGTAACCGGGTTCACGGAGACCGCCGGAAAAGAAGAAAATGTACTCCAGGTGCCGCCGGGAACCGTACTGCTCAGTTGCAGGGTGGAACCAAAACAAACCGGATAACCCTGAAACCCCTGTGGTACGGGTGCCGAAATTGTTCCGGCGGAAAGGATGCGGGTGGTGGCCGACGCCGTAGCGGTACAACCAACGGCGTTGGTGGTAGTGACGGTGTAGGTACCGGCGGTGGTGACCGTAATGGTGTTGGTCATGGCCCCGTTACTCCAGAGGTAGTTCGTCGCCGCCGAGGCCGTCAGGACGCGACTGCCACCGGGACAGATGACCAATTCGCCCGAGATACTGGCCGTACAAGGTTGCGCTTGTAGTGCCTGAGCGGCCAAAAACAGGCACAATGGCCCGAAAATATAAAATAACCGCTTCGTTGCGGAATGAAGTGGCGCATTAAATGGGTACGTTGCAAAAATCATTGTAGTTTTTTTGTAAGTTTATTTCAAGGTGGAGTTGGAGATTTTCCAAACGCCGTTTTGTTTTAACATGATGTTGGCGTATTTGCCCGAGAAATCAATAACTTTTCCCGCCGCATCTTTTCCTTTTACGGAGTACGTTCCTGAAGCGATAATGGTGTAGTGGAAATCGCTCCAGGAAGCCGATTGCTGGGTGATTTGGATGGTGGCATCGGAAGCGGCGAACTGCCGGGCCAATTGGGCGGCAATGGCCTCGGCACCCGAAATGGTGTCTTGGGCAATGCGCTTCGCGTCGTCGGTGTAAAGGGTTTTTAGGGTAACGTGGTCTTCTTTGTTGTACGCATCCTGGTACTTTTGGGCAAATTCCTGCATTTCTTTGTCCACATCTTGGCCAAATGTTTTGGCGGTGGTGGTGAAGCAAAGCAGTAACGCAATAAAAAGGCTGAATTGAGTGTGTTTTTTCATTTCTGTTTCAATAATTAATGGATGTAAAATTTGGGAATATTAGCCGTTGCTCGTTCTACAAAACTATTGGGGGGCGGGTGGATTAAGTAGGTCAAAGGTGCAGGCCGATGCCCCCAAACACCGGGTAATTCCGTTTCAAAAACGGGTAATTTCGTTGCATGGAACGAAACTACCCGCGTACATCAGTAAGAAAAATTAGTTAATCCGGTAGGTTTTCATGATTTCCATCAAGTCATTGTACAGTGTTTCTGGTACCCAATTATCCGCCGGGATGGTGATTTTTAGTTCTTTCATTTTTTTCTTCAAATCGTCGTTTTGCGCTTTAGTAAGAATAAATATGGCGTGATTGCCAACGGGTTTAGCCGCTTCATTAATCGAATACCAAGAATATGTTTGCCCGTTAAACAGGTATGTTACCGGTCTTTGGTTAAAAACAAATTTACTAAAATCATAACGTACGGTATTGGCCGCTATTTCTTGGGTATAATCCGTTGTTTCTTCTTTAGACTCTTCCACTTTGGTCGAATTACCATCTTCGGTGCTGGTTGTTGTTTCAACACCGGTATCAAATTTCGTGTCTAATTCGGCCTTTAAAAAAAGATAATCGGCAGATGCTTTGGCCTCGACGGATAAAGCCCAGTGCGCCTGGTGTTCTTCGCTTACTTTCCGGCTAAACTCCACCCCTTGCGACACTGAACTAATCAAACCGATTTTTACCTCAATCGGAGTGCCCGAAGCGTTTTCAAATGTGTTTAACTTGTACAAAATTTCAGTTTCCGAATCGCCAATGACAATGTTACCTACCTCGCGGCCAAACACTTGTACTTCGGCGATATTAAAATTATTATGCCCGTTCAAATCTACCCGAACGTAGCGGCCAACGAAGGGGTTTGCCGCTGGAAATGACTTGCTGACTACTCCGTTATCAAACTTTTTTTCTCCTTCCAAAAACGCGGTCAAACGGCTGGTGATCTGATCTTTGGGTTGTTCGGTAACCCAAAGATTAAAATTGTCGAGGCGATCTTGGCAGCAATCGGTCCGATTAAAAATTTTCACTTCATCAATCAGGAAATTTTTTCCCAAATCTACTTCCCAATAAGCCTGGTTGTCGTTTTGGGTATGTGCGAGCGAACCATTGTTGATATTGCCGTTGGTATCGCCGTCGTTGGCGTGGTTGGCCACATTGGAGTTGTATATGCTCGATTGTCGGGCTGGTTTTCCCAACGCCAAATTAGAACCCGACTGCACCGTTTGGTCCACCATCTCGCCTTTGTCGTTTTTAATTTTCGACATTTTGCCTTTTACAACAACTTCCGCCAGACTCAAATATTCGTTTTTGTTCAAAAAAATGCGCACGTAGCGGCCTTTTTTGTTCACGTTGCTAAAGGTTCTTGATCCTTTAAACGTCGGTTGTTTGTCGGCGACCAGTTGGCCACTTTGGTTATTGGCAAAAGGTGTTTCGGAAACGGCAACGGAAAATTTGTCCAACCGTTCGGTGTAATCCATCCGGTTATAAATGGTAATGTCAGAAATATCGTACAGGTACAACAAATCCACTTCCCACCATGAATTTTCGTTGTTTTGGGTGTGCGTTACCGAATTATGGCCCAAATCGCCGTCGGTATTTCCGTCCACGGCCCGGTTAGCGTGTTTGTCGTCAAAAATACTGCTTTGTTTGGCGGGTTTAAATTGAGCAATATTGGAAGGGTCCATCACTGGCCATTGCACCTGTGCATTGGTGGCCAAAAAGGTGATAAACAGTAATAAGGTGGCAAGGGCCGTGCGCTGAGCAATTGTTTTTTGATCGTTGAATCGCATAATAAAGGGTGTTTTGAAATAAGTGTTATGAGGCCGTTGGGTAATTGTCGGTCCTCATTGGCTATATGTCAAACTACCGGAAGGAGGTAAGTGCCCCTCCTCCCGGTCCCCGTTCAAATGCGCATTAAAAAAGGTAATTTCGTTGCGTGTAACGAAATTACCTTTTTTGTAAAAAATTGACAATCAATTATTTGCTCGTTTTTGTTTTTTTTAGTCGAACACTAAAATTTTTTTCATTCCAATGTGAATTTTTGGAAAATTGGTCATTCCCCTCAACAACCGCAAAACGAGTGTTTTAACGCTTCACCGCACTCGGTGCTACCCCAAATTCCTCCTGGTACAATTTTGAAAAATAAGAAGGGTCTTTAAAACCCACCCGCCACGCGGCCTCCGCGACGTTGACGGTGCCGCTTTCGAGCAGGGCTTTGGCCCGGTTCAGGCGGTGCGACCGAATTAAATCGGACGGCGCAATATCGGTGAGGGCTTTCATTTTGCGGAATAATTGCGAACGACTCATCCCCGCTTTCAGGCACAATTGTGGCAAGCCAAAATCTTCCTGCGTGTAGTTTTCTTCGATCAGGAGGCGGATATTTTGCAAAAACACGTCCTCTACGTCGGTGTTTTCCTTTGCTAACGGCCTTTCGGGCGTCACGGGTGCTTCGGTGGTGAAGATGGTTTGCTGGTATTTTAACTGCAATTTTTTGCGCGTTTCCAGCAGGTTGTCCACGGTTACCAGCAGTTCTTCCTGGTGAAAAGGTTTGGACAAATAGGCATCCGCGCCCCGGCGCAGTCCCGCCAAACGGCTCTGGACGTCGGCTTTGGCGGTGAGCAGAATGATGGGAATATGGCTGGTGCGTTCGTCGTTTTTGAGGGTTTCTACCACTTCAAAGCCGTCTTTAATGGGCATCATGACGTCACTGATGATGAGATCGGGGATCGTTTCGAGTGCTTTTTCGATGCCGGCCTGGCCGTTGTACGCGAAATATATATTGGGGCGCCCGTCGGGGCGACCGTTGGGGCGACCCTTGTGGTCGCCCAACTTCGGATAATCCACCATCCCATCACCCTGCGAATTATCCGAAATTGGTGAATTAGGACGGTCCATAGATCCTGGGTCGGGCACGATTGGGCGACCACGAGGGTCGCCCCGACGGTCGCCCTTGGATCCTGGGTCGGGCACGATTGGGCGACCACGAGGGTCGCCCCAACAAGATTCCAAATACTCCACGACATCGGGATTATCCTCAATAATCAAAATTGAATAACCATCCGGTTCCGTTCCGGCCGGGACCACCGTTCCCGCTGCCGACCACCGTTCCCGCCCCATCGGAATGCGCTCCAGAGACACTTTTTCCTCCAAATCCGCCCGATTCGTGATGGGTAATTTGACCAAAAAAGTGGTTCCCGCGCCCACGGTGCTTTCCACCGAAATCTCGCCGCCCATTGCTTTTACCAGTTCACGCGTCAGCGATAAACCAATGCCGGTTCCGCCCGCGTTCGCGTACGCCTGATTGCGCGCCTGAAAAAATCGGTCAAACAAATGGGGCAGTTCCTCCGGCGGAATACCCGCGCCCGAATCCTTAACCGCCACGTGTAGCCACGCATCTTTGGCCGCCACCTGCACCAAAACCTTCCCACCCGATGGCGTGAACTTGATTGCGTTCGACAACAGGTTATGGATAATTTGCAAAAAACGTTCGGGATCGTAGTCCATCACGAGGGTGCTTTCGGTGCTTTCTACGCGCAAGAGCAAGTTTTGGGCATTGGCGAGGGAGTGCAAACTTTCGGCGATGTATTTAATAAACGTCAAAATATCGCCCTGAACGTAGTGCATGTTCAGCGCATCGGATTCCAATTTGGCCAAATCCAAAATTTGGTTCACCAGCCGCAACAGATTTTCGCCGCTGCGTTTAATCAAGTCCAGTTTATTCAGTTTGGGTTCGTCGGTTTCCGCCTGCGCCAATTGCGCACCCACACCCAACATAACGGTCAATGGCGTCCGGAATTCGTGGGTGATATTGGTGAAAAATCGGCTTTTAAAATCGGCCAATTCCCGCAAGCGCAGTTTCTCCTGTTCGGAGATTCGCTGGCGCAGCAAATATTGGTAATACGCCCAAATCGCCGTGGCTACCAACGCCAAATACACCAGGTAAGCCCACCACGAAGCCCACCACGGCGGCCGAATCGTAAACTGCAACTGGGCGGGTTGCTCGCTCCACAACCCGTCGTTATTGCTGCCCAAGACCATAAAAATGTAGGTTCCCGGGGCCAAATTGGCAAATTGAATGCTGTTTTTATTGCCCAAATCCACCCAGTTTTTGTCCACGCCCACCAACTGATACCGGTACTGGTTTTGGGCCGGATTGGTAAATTCAAGCGCCGCAAAATCGAAGGTCAACAAGTTTTGGTAATGGGCCAACACTACGGATGAGCGGCCGGCAATGTCGTATTTTTTATTATTCACCTGCAAACCAACGATGCGGGTTTGGGGCAATACCTTATTAAACCGCAAACTATCGGGGTGAAACACCGTCAGGCCCTTTACCCCGCCAAAAATCAACGTACCATTCCGGGTTTTCAGGTAACTGGCGTTGTTGAACTCATTTTCCTGCAAACCATCCGCCACGGTGAAGTTTTTGGTGGTTTCGGCCCGTACATCGAAACGACAAAGCCCCTTGTTGGTACTTAACCAAATATAACCCGGAGCCGTGCTGCCCAAAGGCCGGTTGGGCGCCAACACCCCGTACACCACATTGTCCGGTAGTCCCTGCTCCGTTTTATACTGCCGGAACTGGCCCGTTTTTTTGTCCAAACGGTTCAAACCGCCCCCTTTTGTCCCCACCCAAAGGTACAAGTGCGGGTCCAGCGGGTCATCGGCGACACTTTGCACGATATTGCTGCTGAGTGAAAAACGGTCGCTGGGTTCGTTGCGAAAAAACGTAAACCGGTACCGTCCCTGGTCCGGCGTTGCCCGAATCAGTCCCTGCATGCCCATGATCCAAATCACCCCCGCCGCGTCTTCGTAGAGGAAATGGGAATTTTCGAGCAGCCGTTTTTGGGGTTGGTCAAATGCAAAAACGGCGGTGGTTTGACTTTGGGGATCAAATTGGCGCAACCCCGTTGTTTCGAGGCTCAACAACTGCCCATATCGGGTGCACAACAACCCAAAACCCCGCCACGGAAACGCCGTTTGCACTTTGGTAACGGCATCCATGCGGTACAAAAAGGAATCGGAGCGGCTCAACGACCAACCGTTGCCCGCCCGGTCGAAACATGCCGCCAGCCGCCCCACCGAACTGTAATCCGTGGGGTGAAAACGCCCAAAAAAGTCCGTATTCGGGCCGGGTTGGTCAAAGGCAATCGAGCGGTATTTTACCTGCGGCGATTCCAGGCTGTAAAAACCGCCGTCGGGCGCTTCCAGGATAAGCCGTTGGGTAATATTGGGCAGGGCCGTTTTAAATTTGGAAGTGTTTTTGTTCATTTTAATCACCCCAAAACCATTGGTGCCAATCCAGCCGACCCCACTTTTGTCAAATAAAAACCGGGTGCAATAACCGCCCTGTTCATCTTTCAGCAAGGCCACTTCGCCGCTGATTTCCAGTTCTGGTTTTTCGCGGTTAAAAAAGGCCGAAACCCGCCATTTTTGGATCATTCCACCGCGGTACGTCCACAAATAATCCGCTTCATCAAAAGAAAAAACGTTGCGTGGGTAATTGATCAACGGGCAATCTTCCACCTGCTGCACGCCCGTGGCCGAGATGCACACCCACAACCGGCACTTGGACGGCAGGCGGCCCATGAGCACAATTTGGCCCGCTTTGTTTTCGGCCAGTCCCCGCAATTCAATCGCCGGAATGAGGTATTCGGGGGCCAATTTGCCGGTTTCCCGATCGAGGCGATACAAACCGTGGTTGGTACCCAGCAGTAATTTTTGCTGGCGGCTAAACAGCACTTTTGCGCACCGCAAAGGCTCCTGTCCGTTGGCCGGACCGGCGGCATCCTGCAACAATACATGTTCACAAACCGGCGCAACATTGGCCGAACCCGTCGCCGCCGCTTTTTCCAAATCGCCGGGCGAAAGGTTGATTTTCCACAGGTAATAATCATCGGTGAGCCAGATGGTACCGTCGGGTGTTTGTTCAAAACTATTGTGGTTCGAACTAAACACCGGTTGTCCGTTGTGAAAAACGTGGTAAAAACGTTTGTTTTTTGGGTCAAAAACCTCCAATTGCGTGGCAGTACTGGCCCAAATCAGGCCGTTGTGGTCCTCAAATAGTCGGTTAATTTCGCTGTTGCTAATCGAAAAGGGGTTAAAAGGATCGGGGGTAAAGACCTCAAAACGGCTGCCATCGTAACAATTTAAACCATCGTTGGTGGCCAGCCAGATAAACCCGTCGCGGCTTTGCAGTACGTCGAATATCATGCCCTGCGACAAGCCGTCTGCGGTGGTGAGCAGTTGGCACTGCGGTAATTTTTGTGCGGGCAGCGCGAGCACAAAACTGCTGAATATGAGCAAAAATATTGAATTTTTCAAACGTAAAGTTCCTAACGGCAGCGCAAACTTAGACTTTTTTTAGTGAAGAGTGAAGAGTGAAGAGTGAAAAACGAAGAGTGAAAAGTGAAGAGTGAAAGGTGTAGAGTGAAAAACGAAGCGTTTTTTGCCCGCCATCGCGCGTGCAGCGGCGAGATGTGCATCCCGGAGGAACGGAGTGGATGACATCTCAGAGCGGTTCGGATTCTATATGAGCGCCATTACCCACGGCAGACCTGAAAACGGCGGCTTATTTAGCGCATTTTGTGGATTGTGCCAGTGTGTTTCGGCTATCGCTCAACACCGTGGTTTTTTTGATATATGATTGATGATGTATGATAGCAGATAGCAGAAGTTTTTTAGCGCATTTTGTGGGTTATCCTAATCTGTTTTTTGATGTAAGAATCCCGATGTAAGATTTTTGATTTTGAAGTTTTTTGCAAAAAAGGCATTCGAAATCAAAAGTTTTTGGGGTGTTGATGAAGGATGATCGGTAATAAAACAAGACTTTTGCAGATATACTACGACTGAGCAGGTCTTGTGCCTGAAAATGTGGGACGCGTTCCCCCGTGGCGGTGCACAAAATCTGGCGACGCTCAGTATAAATACACGATGAGACATAAAAATATAGTTTTCGCAACCGAACGTACCACCTTGGGTGGCCATAAATTCACCTTGTTTTTACTCTGGGCTTTGATCTTTCTGGCAACGCCCTCGCTTCATGCCCAACTGGAGTGGCAACGGATGCCCGGTCCGCCCGGCGGCTTTGCTTTTGGTTCCTTCGGAGTAGGTACCGGTGGCAAATTCCTGCGCTTTGGTGCGGTGGCTGGGGTGTACGAAAGTGCCGATGGCGGTATCAACTGGCAGTGGAACGACTATCCCAGCACCATCCACACCGAAGCGGCCCTGGTTTTGGGTAAAGATGGAAGAATTTGGTATTTTGATAATGTTCGGCTATCCGTTTCTGCCGATAACGGTCGCAATTGGACCAAAATATTAAATAATGGCTCCATCTGGACTTCCACTAATGTCACGGCAACGCAAATCCTCGACACCGGGGCCATTATGTTAGGTATTCGGAGTGGTAATGTGGTGCGCAGTACCGACAGCAGTCGTACGGTGGTGGAGGTATTGAATATTGGTGGGCTTACCAATCTTAGCCGTAACCCATTAACCGGGCATTTTTACGCCTGGAAAGCGACCGGAACAGCCGGGCAAATCAACCCCATTCGCCGAAGCACCGATAATGGCCTGACCTGGACCGTTTGGGAAAACGATGCGCTCACAACGGGCAAAAACATTACCGGAATTGTGTTTAACCCCAACGGCTCAGCCTACCTCGTCACCAACAATAACTTGCTACGAAGTACTGACGACGGCCTGACCTGGACCGAACTGCCCCTAAAAGCCAGTAGTGTGGCCGTTACCGAAACCGGGCGTCTGTTGGCCGTAAAAGAACAAACATTGAGCAATTTATCGCAATATTCCGATGATAATGGAACTACCTGGCAACCATTACCCCTGGATAATCTTCGAAAATTTGCCACAATGCCCGGCGGAGTTATCCTTGCCGAATATACTTACAGTGGCTTGTACCGCAGCACCGACGATGGTATTTCGTGGCAAGTTTCGGCTTACGGAATGCCCAACCACGTCGAACCATTAAAGATGCACTTTTTCCCCGACGGAGCGGCTTTAGTATTTAACCCCGACGGCGTTTATTATAGCCAAAATGGCGCGGACAACTGGCAACATCGGCGCGGTACGCTCAACAATACCAATGATTTTTTCATCTATACCGACCTGGCTATTGTATCTGATAGCGCCTTTTGCGCTATTTGGGACAATCGTTTGTACAAATCTGCCGATCGCGGCCTGAATTGGCAAGATATAACGCCGTCGCAGTTGAACCCCGATGCCGAATTGAGATACGTGCGGTTGGTGGATCGTGTCATGTTTATTGCGGCCGATACGACCGGTATGGCGGATTTCACCACCTTTCGCTCCGATGACGAGGGAAGTACCTGGAGCGATCTTGGAAATGTCACCATCAATTCGCCCACCATTGCCCCCGACGGGGTGTTTTGGGCCGCAAATGGAGCGGGTCAAATTCAGAAATCTACCGATGAGGGTGTCACCTGGACAAACGTGCAAACGCCCGCTTTAACCGGAGGAATACCCCATATTTTTCCTTTGCTCAATGGCGATATTCTGCTCATTGGCGGTGGTAAAACCCATCGAAGTTCCAACGGTGGTGCCAGTTGGACGACCACTAACCAAAGTGGATTGGGTACACCAAGCATCTCTTTTACATTGGCCAACAACCGACTTTTGGTGCTGGGTACCAATTCTCCCATGCTTTCGGTAGATAATGGCTTTACCTGGAATTCGCTCAACGCGCCCCCGCATTATTGGGTAGATCGTCAACTGTTTTTAACCCCCGAGCAATACCTTTGGTTTACCAGCGGCGACGGTGCCTGGCGCAGCACTTACCCCGTTCCCGATTTTCTGACTTTGGGCGGGGTGGTTAAAAGTGATATCAACGCCGATTGCGTTGGCGCACTTGCCGAACCCAGCCTGTCGAACTTTTTGGTAAAAACCATTGGCGCAAACAACCAGGCGAACTACGGCATGAGCAGTGAAACGGGTAATTTCAGGGTATTAGCAACGGGCGGTACCTATGAAATATCGGCAGTAGTTCCCAATGACTTGTGGGAAACCTGCACCACTACGGCCACCATACCCGCCAATATTACCAGTGGCAATTACAACAGTCCACGGCTGCCCGTTAAGCCGGCGGTGCTTTGTCCCCGCCTCGAAATCAGTGTGGCCGCTCCGCTGCTGCGCCGTTGTTTCGATACCCGACTGGCGGTCAGGTACCGCAATACCGGCACCGCGTTGGCGCCCAATGCCCAAGCCAGAATCATACTCGATCCATTTATTGATTTGCTGAGTAGTTCGTTTCCCATTGCCCAACAATCGGGCGATAGCCTTTGGTTCAATTTGGGCGATCTTCCGGCCAATGGAAGCGGAACGTTTTATTTGACTGTAAACATCTCTTGTGCATCGGCGTTGGGACAAATGCACTGCACCGAAGCAACCATTACGCCGGATACCTTGTGCACTAATTGGCAGGGTGCGATTTTGCGCGCAAAAATGGCCTGTCTCGGCGATTCGGTGTTGGTACAAATCAACAACGTTGGTACGGGCGATATGGGTGCGCCCCGTATTTGGCAAGTGTGGCGGCCCGTTCAAAACAACGTCGATTCTCTGTTGGTCGCCGAAGGGAATTTTTTCCTGAATGCCGGTGGGGTTTTTACCCAAAAAATAGCCGCCACTACCGACCCCAGTCTGCAACTTCGGGTGCCACAAGAAATCGGTTATCCGTTTGGGTCCTTGTATGCGCAGTCCTTTTTGCTCCATTGTAACGGTGGCAACAGCACGCCTTATGCGTATAGTACCACCGAGTACCTGCCGAGCCGCAACGTATTTTGTCGGGCCAATATTGGTTCCTTCGATCCAAACGACAAAACCGGATTCCCCGAGGGCATTGGCACCGGGCATAATATTGACAAAAATGAACCGCTGGAATACCTGATTCGGTTCCAAAACACCGGTACCGATACGGCCTTTACGGTGGTTATCCGGGACACTCTTTCTCCATTGCTCGATGTAGAAACGCTGAATATTGGCACAAGCAGCCACCCCATGACCGTACAAGTGCGCGGCGAACGGGAACTGGAATTCCGTTTTGACCATATTTTACTCCCCGATTCCAATATCAATGAAGCGGCATCGCACGGTTTTGTGGTGTACCGGATTGGGCAAAAAGCCGATAACCCCAACGGCGCAGTCATTCGCAACCGGGCGGGCATTTATTTTGATTTTAATTTGCCCATAATGACCAACGAAACCTGGCACACAGTTGGTTTACCCATCGTGTCCGGCACATCGGAAGGAGGCGCGCGGCGGCCTTGGAATATGGAGTTGTCGCCCAATCCGTTGCCCAAAGGCAGCCCTCTGCGCGTTGGTGTTGAAAATGAGTATATCGGCAACATCCGGTTTGATATTTTAAGTTTGGACGGCCGCACGCTGGAGACTTTTCAGGTGGAGAAAAACGCCCCTCGGTTAACCTGGCTTTATCCCGGAAATAGGCACTCAACGGCCTTTTTTCTCCGTATTTCGGACGAAAAACACACGGAAACGCGTTTGGTGGTTTGTGGGGCGCGTGAATAGTAGTATCAGGATTTTCTTGATTTTAAAGGATGAGAAGGATTTTTTTGTGTTTTGTGGGTCGGGCGAGTGTGTTTTTTTTGATATGTGATTGATGATGTATGATATCTGATAGCAGAAGTTTTTTGGCAAAAAACACCAAAAAAATCCCGTAAATCCTAAAATCCTGAAAATCCTGATTCAGACCATGTACGCTTTTTTGAACCAAAAATCGAATCATAAAGCGGCGCTTGCTTTACCTTAGCGCACTTAACGTACCACTTTTGTAAAAAACAAACCATGTCAGAGCAGCACCCATCTATTTTTAAGGAAATTTTTAAAGAATACGTTCAAAAAATCATCGCCATTGTTTTGGGGATTTCCATTTCTTTTTGGTTCGAAGAATGGAAAAATGACCGGAATGACCGGGAAACGGAGCGAAAAATTTTGCTCAACCTGAAAGAAAACCTCGCCCAGGATTCCCTGTTTCAAGAAGGTACCGCACAAATGGGCGAAAACATGATCAACGGCATCAACCGGTTGATCGAATTGAATCCCAATATCACCGACAGTGTTAGTTTTTTTATTGATATGGCCGCCAGTTATACCGGATGCCCGGTGAACCAAACCATTTACGAAGAAATCAAACAAACCGGAAGAACGAGTTTGATCCAGGACGATACCCTGAAAAAAATGATTTTGGGGCATTACACCAGCCTGATTCCCTACGTAAAAGAGTGGTGCGAAATTGATAAACTCCACACCATGTCCCACCTTATCCCCGAAATGAGCAATTATTTTCCCGTTGTTATTGATACGTTTAACATGGTTTCTAACCCGGAGAAAATAAAATACCTGAAAACACCCAAGTTAAGGCACCTGCTGCTGACCAATATGTGTTACAAAAAAGAGGCCGTAAAATGTCTCCACCTTGCGGCGGATAATTCCAAAAAGTTGATTCGGCGGATTGATAAAGTGTTGTTGGTCACAAATTAATAGACTGCGCATTTTGCTTCAAAGGCCCATTTTTGAAGCCCATCGCGCGTACAGCGGCGAGATGTACATCCCGGAGGAACGGATTGGATGACATCTCAGAGCAGAATAACCTTAGACCGAATATTTGTCCGAAAAAGCGGCCAAAATCACCCAAAAAACATCAAAACCGTTATGTGGCTTTGTCATTCAGAAGGAATCTACGGGTTTACAATATCGGGCAAAAAGTTCGGAAAGAAAAGCGTGATAAAACAACCGTCATGTGCTTTAAGTACGCACGCTGCCTGTGGTATTTTATGCAAAATCCTACGCCAATAGATCCCTTCTGAATGACAAAGCCACATAACGTTTTTGATGGTTATTTTGTGGACTGGGCCGTGGTTTTTTGATATATGATTGATGATATATGATATCAGATAGCAGAAGTTTTGCCCGTCGTAGCGCGTCCAGCGGCGAGATGTGCATCCCGGAGGTACGGAGTGGATGACATCTCGGAGCGGTACAGATTTCTGGCCAAAGACATTGGCTCTGTAAGTACCCGTACCAAATAATGCAAGGGACACGGATTTACACGGATTAGACACGGATTTATACGGATTTTGGACTTTTCCGAAGCAACAAAAAATCTGTGAAAATCCGTGTTCAATCCGTGTCCAATCATTTTCGTGTGAAACAATCTGCGTTTTTTTGATATAAGAATTCCGATGTACGATTTTTGATTTTTGAAGTTTTTTGCAAAAAAAGCACCAAAAACATCTAACATCCTGTAACCCCCTGATTCATCTGGGGGCTGGAATGCGACCCACTATCACATCTATCATGCTGACAAACATCACATCTTATCGCGCAGCGGCGATGTGATGTTTGTCAGCATGATAGATGCAAAAGAGCAGGCACGATGGCCGCCGACTGAAGATCGGCGGTTACAGGATGATAGATGTGGTACGTATTTTTAGCGTATTTTGTGGGTTGGGCCGTTGTTTCGGCTATCGCTCAACATCGTGATTTTTTGATATATGATTGATGATGTATGATAGCAGATAGCAGAAGTTAAAAAAACTCATCTCTCATCACTCCTAACTCATCACTAAAAAAACTCATCACTCCTAACTCATCTCTCAAAAAAAAACCTCGAAACCAGCCGAAGCCAGTCCCGAGGCAAAAAAAAAATTTCTTATTACAGAAGCGCTGGTGTTTTACACGTTTTTCTCCGGCCGCATCTGCGGGAAGAACAACACTTCCTGGATACTTTGTTGACCAGTAAATAACATCGTCAGGCGATCAATACCGAAACCGATACCCGCCGTTGGGGGCATACCGTACTCCAAAGCGCGGAGAAAATCTTCGTCGAGGGCCATTGCTTCTTCGTCGCCGCGTTCGGCCAGGCGCAATTGATCCTCGAATCGTTCGCGTTGATCAATCGGGTCGTTCAACTCGGTGTAGGCATTGGCCACCTCTTTACCGTTGACAAACAACTCGAAACGCTCCACCAAACCCGGTTTTGAGCGGTGTATTTTGGTGAGCGGCGACATTTCCACCGGATAATCAATGAGGAATGTGGGCTGAATGAGGCTGGCTTCCACTTTTTCGCCAAAAATTTCGTCAATCAGTTTGGCTTTACCCATCGAATTATCCACTTCAATGTGCACTTTTTTGCAATAAGCGCGCAATTCGTCTTCGCTGGCCGTTTCCACGTTGATGCCCGTGTACTCCTGAATGGCATCAAACATGGTGAGGCGGCGGTACGGACCGGCAAACTCAATGGTGCGGTCGCCCACCTGCACGGTGCTGCCGCCGTCGGGATCAAGTGCCCGCGCTACTTTTTCGAGCATTTGTTCCGTGATATCCATCATCCAGTTGTAGTCTTTGTACGCCACGTAAAACTCCAACGCCGTAAATTCGGGGTTGTGGGTGCGGTCCATGCCCTCGTTGCGGAACATTTTGGCAAATTCATACACCCCGTCGAAACCGCCCACAATTAAGCGTTTCAGGTACAATTCGTTGGCAATTCGCATGTACAACGTCGTGTCCAGCGTATTGTGGTGGGTGGTAAATGGCCGCGCAGCGGCACCGCCGTGAATGGGTTGCAAAATGGGTGTTTCCACTTCCAACAGGCCCAAATCATCCAAAAAAGTGCGGATGGTTTTCACCAATTTGGCGCGTTTGATAAAAATTTGGCGGAAATCAGGGTTGACCGTCAAATCCACGTAACGCATACGGTACCGCGCTTCCGGGTCGGTAAAAGCGTCGTAAATATTTCCTTCGGCGTCGCGCTTTACAATGGGTAAAGGGCGGAGTGCTTTGGACAAAAACTTAAATTCCTGCACGTGAATACTCACTTCGCCGGTTTTGGTGCGAAAAGCAAAACCTTTTACCCCGATATAATCGCCCAAATCGAGCAATTTTTTCACCACGGTATCAAACATGGGCGAGTTTTCGTCGCCACCGTTGATTTCTTCTTTGCGCAAATACAACTGAATCCGGCCGGTGGTATCCTGCAAATTCATAAACAGGGCTTTACCCGCCTCCCGGGTAGCCATTACCCGACCGGCGAGTGCCACTTGTTGGTAGTTCAGGCGATTTTTGGTGCCATCTTCCAACACTTCTTCCTGATAATTGGCCACAATATCGGCGGCGTATCCGGTCACTTCGTACATTTCTGCCGGATATGGATCAACGCCGAGTTCCTTGAGTTTGGCAAGCGACTCCCGGCGCAACAGTTCCTGTTCTGTCATTGATTGGTGTGTATATGTTTAGACAATTACTTACTTGTAAAACGGTACATCCATACGCCCAATATCGCCCCAATCCCGTTGGCCAGCATATCGTCTATTTCGAAATAGCGGTTGGGAAAAAACGTATATTGAACAAATTCCATGAAAGCACCATAAACAAACGAAAACATCGAAATGTTCCTCAGAACCACAAATTCCCGGCTGCCGTAAGCGTTGGCCAATAGCCACGACAACAAGGCATAAGCCGCCGCGTGGGCCAGTTTATCGGTCCCGATGAGCGAAAAACCGGGCAGCGAAACCCCGCCTTTGGTGGATAACCAAGTGATGGCTAAAAACCAGATAAAGGGCAACAGTAATTTGTTTTTTGGTGGTAATGACATGGATGGCGTGATAAAATCGGGTGTAAAGGTACACTTCGCAGGAAATCTTCCGCTAAAAAAATGCTGCCAAAATACTTTTTTCGTTTCTTGGGGCATAAATCATTGATTATGAAAAAAACATCCGTTTTAAGTGCTTTGCTGTTCTTTTCTTGCGCCGTTTTCGCCCAAATTCCCGCCTTGGACAGCGCATTTTCGTACCTCTACGACCGTGGTTTGTTCAATGGCGTCGTGCTGTTGGCCGAAAACGACCGGGTGGTTTTTCAAAAAAACTACGGCATTTCCGATATACGTCAGCCGCAACCCCTAACGGCGTCTTCGGCTTTTAACCTGGCGTCCGTTTCCAAACAGTTTGTGGGCGCTATGGTGTGTCTTTTGCAGGAAAACGGCAAATTACGCTTCGACGATAAAGTGCAACAACACCTGCCTGCGTTTCCCTACGCCGACATTACCGTTCGCCAATTATTAAACCATACCAGCGGTGTGCCGGAGTATTTTGATCTTTGTACGCGCTACACTGGTCCGCTGGATACCGTTGATAATCAAATGGTGATGCGCATTTTGGCCGACGTAAATCCGCCGCTCGATTTTACCCCCGGCGCTCAATGGCAGTACAGCAATACGGGTTACGTGGTGCTGGGTCTTTTGATTGAAAAATGCGCGGGCAAAAGCGTCGGGGATTATTTTGCCGAAAAAATAACCCAGCCGCTGGGTTTAAAAAATACCCGTTTTTATCACCTGAAAATGGCATCATCGCCCGAAAATCGGGTGTACGGATTTCGGCGCGAAAACGGCAAACTCCTGCCCAACGACCTCGTACGGTTGGACGGAATTGTGGGTGATGGAAACGTGTACGCTTCCGCCGAAGATCTGTTAACGTGGACGCAAGCGCTCTACGGCGGAAAACTGCTAAAACCCGCGTCGTTGGCCCAAATGAAAAAACCGGCCCCGCTCAACGACGGCTCCACTTATCCCTACGGTTTTGGCCTTTCGTTGGATGAATGCACCCATTGCGCCCACCACACGGGCGGTTGGGTTGGTTTTTTAAACCTGCTTTGGACCGATTTTGACCAAAAACGCACCTTAATTGTATTGTCAAACGGCAGCACGCCGGACGGCATTAAAGCCGGACAACAATTCATGAAAGGGGAAAAAATCCGGGTACCGGCCACCCAACTCATCCGTAATATTCGGCTGATTGATGGTTCCGGGTCGCCCGCCCGCGCGGCTGCCGTGCGCCTGAAGGCTGACGAAATTTGGGAAATAGGCGACCTCGCACCTTTTCCCAATGAACCCGTGTACGAGGGACAAGGACTGGTATTGGCCCCCGGATTTATTGATACCCACAGCCACCATTTTTGGGCCTTGGACGACGATCCGAGCCTTTTACCGGCGCTAAACCAGGGCATTACCACCATTGTCACCGGCCAGGACGGCAGCAGCGAACCCATGGACAGCCTCGATGCCGCCGTAAAACGCCAACCCATTGCCATCAACGTGGCCTCGTACACCGGGCACACCTCCCTCCGCCTCCGGGCAATGGGCATGAGCAGTTTTCGCCGACCGGCCAACGCGGCGGAACTCGAAAAAATGAAAGCCAGCCTGGCCTCGGAAATGGAAAAAGGGTCGCTGGGTTTGTGTTCCGGGCTGGAATACGAGCGGGCATTTTATTCCAACCGAAATGAAGTACTCGAACTCGCCAAAGTGGCAGGGGCGGCGGGCGGGCGTTATATCAGCCATATCCGCAGCGAAGACATCACCCTCGAAGATGCCATTGACGAAATTATCCACATCGGGCGCGAAGCCCGGCTGCCCGTGCAGGTGTCGCACATCAAAGTAGCCATGAAAAGCAAATGGTCATCGAGCGCGGGGATTATTGCCGCCATGCAGGCCGCCCGCGCCGAGGGTATTGACATTACCGCCGACTGTTATCCCTACGATTTTTGGTCTTCGACGTTAAAAGTGTTGTTTCCCAACCGCGATTACAGCAACCTGGCCAGCGCCGAATTTGCCTGCCGCGAGTTGTTTGATCCCGGGCAATCGCGGTTGTCGGCGTTTTTACCCAATCCCGCGTACAAAGGCAAAACCCTGGCCGAAGTGGCCCGTTTGCGTGGCGAAACCTCGGCCCAAACCCTCGTTTGGCTGATCGCGGAAGCCGAACGCTACGACGCCGAACACCCCAATTCCGAAGAAAATACGGAAGGAATTATGGGTAAATCCATGCTGGAATCGGATATTGTGAACTTCCTCACCTGGCCGCACACCAATATCTGCTCCGATGGTGCCCCCAACAACCACCCGCGCGGGCACGGCGCCTTTCCACGGGTATTGGCCAAATACGTGCGCGAACAAAAAGTGCTGTCTTGGGAAACGGCCATTCAGAAAATGACGGCCCTCAGCGCCGAACACACCGGCATTCAACGGCGCGGACTGGTGGCCAACGGCTATTTCGCCGATCTGGTGTTGCTGGATCCGGCCACCGTGCAGGACAACGCCACGGCCGATAACCCCACGGCGCTGTCGGGCGGTATCGCCGCCGTATGGGTCAATGGTCAATTGGTGTTTGAACGGGGAAAAGCAACGGGCAAAAAACCGGGGGTAGTGGTGCGGTAGGGTAAAAAACACACTGTTGCAATCCACAAAATAGAAAAAGAACTTCTGCTATCATACCAGAAATCATACGTCCCGGCCCACGAAATAACCATCAAAAACGCTATGTTTCGACTACCGCTCAACACAAGTGGCTTTGTCATTCAGAAGGAATCTACGGGATTACAATATCGGGCAAAAAGCGCGGAAGAAAAGCGTGATAAAACAACCGTCATGCGCTTTAAGTACGCACGTTGCCTGTGATATTTATGCAAAATCCTATGCTAATAGATTCCTTCTGAATGACAAAGCCACATGGTATTTTTTAAGGCTCTTGAGTGGTGCGGCATACTTTTGGGAAATGTCTTTTGCTGAAAATCCGAA
>JAAFJN010000041.1 GCA_013298845.1 Chitinophagales bacterium | reverse complement strand
ATAAAAAACCGGCTTCGGCCTGTAAAACCAGGTCAAAGGCGGGCGATTCATCTTCGGGGTCAGCAAAAGCATTGATTTGACCAAACACCAAACGCGGGTTCAACGCGCACAACGTATCCGCATCCACGCGCATTTTACGCGCCGAGGAGGGTTTAAAGTTAGAAATCACCACGTCGGCGGTTTGTACCAACTCGTGGAGGGTATTTTGCGCCTCTGGTTGAGACAAATCCATAAAAACGTGCTTTTTGTGCCAATTAACGCTGTAAAAATACGCCGAATGGTTGGTGTCTTTGGGTTCAGTAGGCAGTTTCCAGCCCCGCGTCATATCGCCGCCAGTGGTACTGTTTTCAATTTTAAGCACCTGAGCGCCCAATTCAGAAAAAAACATACCAACGGCCGGACCAGCCAGTACCGAGGCCAACTCGATTACTTTTAACTCAGAAAAAGGATAGTGCATGTATGATAGTTGTGTAGAGGTCGTCTTTTAAGTAAAATAGTCAGGCGAAGAAGAGAACATTGATCAAGGGAACATCGAACAAAAGAACATCGAACACCGAACACCGAAGTATTGATATTTTCAATGTCGAACATCAAACTCCGAAGTATCATGCTCTAAGGAGTATTTTAACCTTATTCAATTAAATATTATTTCGGTGTTCAAAATTCGATGTTCGATGTTCGGTGTTCGGTGTTCGGTGTTCAAAATTCGGTGTTCGATGTTCGGTGTTCGGTGTTCAAAATTCGGTGTTCGGTGTTCAACACTTCGATGTTAAAACAGCCTCACTAATCGCCCCAACCCGGTTCATCGTCCATTTTGGGTTGATGCCGGACAATGCCGTATTCAATTTCTTTTTGGCAAGAGCCACAAATACCGTACAAATTAAGCGAGTGGTGGGTAATTTGAAAATTGAGTAATTCGCCAATCATATCTTTAATCTGCTGTACCCGGGGATCGCAAAACTCCACCACTTTGGAGCAATTGGCGCAAATAACGTGATCGTGTTGTTTGTTGCCGTACGATTTTTCGTACTGCGCGAGGTTTTTCCCGAATTGGTGTTTTTTGACCAAATCGCAAGACACCAGCAGTTCGAGGGTATTGTACACCGTGGCACGGCTAACGCGGTAATTGCGATTTTTCATGTGTATGTACAGTGCTTCGGCGTCGAAATGGTCCGTTCGGCTGTATATTTCTTCCAAAATAGCAAAACGTTCGGGCGTTTTCCGCTGTCCGCTACTTTCCAAATGGGAGGAAAATATGGTAAGTACTTCTTTTAAAATATCCTCTTTATTGCGATGGACGGGCATATATGGTCAGGTTATTGCGTAAAATAAAAAAGCGCTTTCGCATTTTGGCTGGCAAAAATACGAAAGCGCTTTTACTTTTTGTTCATGAGACGAAATGATACGTCGAAATGAATAATGATTGATTATTCACTTGGAAAAAGCCATTACCTCGTGGAGTTCCGCGACGGTAATGTCAAGGTGAGAAGCATCGTAAGTACACTCGCCCCCCGAAATAAGAAGAACCTGGGGCGATTCGTGGTGTACCTGAAATATTTCTGCCAATTGGTTAGACACATCTCGATGCGCAATTAAATCCAACAGGTAAGGTTCTAACTCAGATTCTTTAAAATCCCAATCATCTTCCAGCCGGTATTTGGCCATCGCGCTGATGCTGCAACGGGTACTGTGCTTTAATATTACGCAGGGTACCTGTTTTGAACGCTCAATGATTTCGTTGATTTGAGCAGTTGCCGTGAGGTCTTTCCAATTCATAACGCCTTACAGGTCAGCACCCGGACAGCCGTAGCCACGGTTGCAGGATTCAAGAATGAACAAAGCGGCTACCAAAGCCAAAGCAATAATTTTATGCCATTTTTTCATAGTATGAATATAGTTTAAATAATGTGCAATAGAAACGTTAACTGTATGTCAAATGTTGTACCAAACTGTTACACGTTGCAAAATTTTGGCGCAAAGATACTCCATTTATGGTATACCAAGCACCAACCCCTCGCCGGGCAGCATCATTATTTTGCCATTTTTTATTCTGAAATTTTCGTTTTTAAGGGGGATTGTGGAAAATATTATTTGCAAAACGCCAAAATCAGCATTTAGTTCAATGGGCGCACTTTCTTTTTCGGTATCCAAATTAGCTAAAAATAAATATTTGCCCGTCCGCCAGCCAATGTGTTTACGCGTGCCGTCGGGGTCGGGTTTGGCCATCCACTCAAATGATTCGGGGGTAAGCAGCGCTCCAATTTCATTCGACAACCGGCGTTGGGCCACCAAATTCTGGTACAATTCGTGATTATTACCCCAACGGTATTTGCCCTTGGTGCCTTTTGGCCCTTCCCGCAGTTGAAATACGTATAATTTGGAGTAGTATTCGTTAGGAAATGGCTGCGGATGGGGATCGCGACATTCGAAACCCATGGCCATGTACGAGGGCATTATGGGTAAAAACAAAGCAATAAAATGGCGAATTTCGTTGCCTTTCAGGTAAAATGCATCGAAGCGCGGGTCATCTTTATCGGCGGTGAGTATCGTAAAATTGGGCGCAAACCCTCTGCGTTCCAAAGTATCCACGTAGCGGGCAAATTCTTTTACAAAAAACGAAGTTCCAACGGGTTCCGACTGCAAATCGCCCAATGTGGAATCGGCCAGTGAGGCTTCCAGGTGATCCGACTCGTCGCCGTAGGCCATTTCTCCCGGTGGGGCCATAAAACTTTCGGCAAAGTAACCAAACCACGGTTTTTCCTTCAAAACGGTCGTTTTTACCGCACCCAATATATCGTACCAGGCATCGGGTTGGGCCGGAACCCCTTCCGGACGCATTTGGACGTGTGACATATCGCCCCGCATAAAATCAAAATTGTAGTGCTGGGCAATCTGGTTATAATGATGACACACATAATTCCAGGCACCGGTTACAGGCCGTTCAAAATCCAATTCCCAATCGGCATTGTTGTTGTTGGACTCGTACAAACGGTACCGCGCCAAAGGACCAAACACCCTCGACATGGCCTGCGGGCGTGTGATGCGGTAATCGCGCCACAAACGGCCTTCTTCGTCGTACACGCTGGCATCGGGGTTAGGGTCCACCTCGATACCCCGGTAAGGCGGCCCCATGGTGGCCGGAACGGTTTCAAAACCGTGATCGTACAACCACTGAATGATTACCTTTCTGCGCTGCAACCGCGCCGAATAATTGGAATACGGTCCAAATAAAGCCAATAACCGGGCTTCTTCGGGCCATTCACCGTAAAACTCCGCTGCCGTTTGGGGCATGGTCCAACCGGGTACCCCACAACCCAATTGCAGAAAGGCTTCAAAAATTAATTGCGCCGCATCATTATATAAATCACCCTCGTGTCGAACAATTTTATCATCTTTGCGTTGTATCCATTCAAAATATTGAGGATTGGCCAATACCTGTTCTGAATATCGATCTGTGTGCGGTACAACATCCATCCCAACAACTCTGCCTGTTAAGTGTAATATATTGATCACAACCTTAAGTTGCTTTTCAACCGTGTTGAGGTGTGGAAATACCAGTGACAATGCCGGTGAATAAAACTCGGGGTTAATATTCCACGAAGACATTCCATATAAACTGGCCACAACACCCGGCTCCCAAATGGGTAAAATATGGATTGCTTGTTGGGCCTTGGGCAATGAAAAAGCGTACGGTATGATATTCCAAAAACTGTCAATGGTGCGGACATTTATGCCAACGCAATTGGCGGTTTTCATCCAGGCGGTAGTGGCCATTCCGGCAAGTGGCGTATCAACGGTGTGTTCAGGATAAAAGGCGGTATAGGCAGGTTCTCCAAATTGTTCGATCAATATAGCCACCACTTTTTCAATCGGCGTGTGTATTACCTCCGTTAAATCCTGTCCCAAAAATGGGCAAAAAACATTGTCCTGGTGCATTAATTTTTCGTATTTACTGAAAAGATGAATTTTTTTTCACTTGCTGAAATCTTTGTGCCTAAATTCGCACCGCCAAAAGTACGCTTAACCTTAATAATCAGAAAATCAGTCTATCATTAAATTATGATTTTTAAAGTAAAACTTAAAAACGCCGACGGTTTTGTATTACTGGACGACAAAGTGTACGAGTGGTTAAGCACTGATCCTCGCTTTGTTGACATTCGCCTCCTGGAAAACTTGCGCCTGCACTCCAGTGGCTGCGCCGTTTTCCAAAAAGTTTGGCGGCGCTCCGATGGCTCGCACAAAACAGAAACCATCTACCTGCACAAACTCATTGCTGAACATTACATTGGCCACACAAAAGTGAATCGGGCGGTAGTCAGCACCAAAAATGGTGATAAGTTGGATTGCCGCATTGATAACTTGGTGTATCGTGAGCGAACTACCGTAAGTCGCTTAAGAAAAACCAATAGTTCGACGGGGTACACTGGCGTCTACAAAGAACACCTGCGCTATCGGGCGGTTATTTCCATTGATGGTAAAGCCATTCACCTCGGTATGTTTGACACTGCTGAAGAAGCCGCCCTCGCGTACAACAAAGTATCTAAAAAAACTTTTGGTGACGAAGGTAAGCAGAACAAACTATAAGCGTAAGTCGAAGTAGATACTGAGCGCAAGTCGAAGTAGATACTGAGCGCAAGTCGAAGTAGATACTGAGCGCAAGTCGAAGTAGATACTGAGCGCAAGTCGAAGTAATTTTTGTCATTAATGAACACCGTGTGCAGAAGATTGTTACTTTTCTGTCGAAATTGACGGATAACATTCTTTTAAACCTGCGTTTTTTGCATTTATGACAAATATTAGCTTATCCAAACCCATTTTATCCCTCTGTTTCTTTGTTCTTTTTTTCTCCTCTCTTTTCGCCCAACGTCCTAACGGAGGTGGCGGCGGTGGAAATCGCGGCGGAGGATTTGGTGGCAACGAACCTAAAACAGGCCGTTTTTACGGTAAAATTATTGATGCCAACTCTGGTAAAAGTGCCGAATACTGCTCGGTGCAACTTATTGGTATGCAATTTGACACCGTCACCAAAAAAAGAAAAGAAACCATTGTCGGCGGACAGTTAACCGACGATAATGGCGAATTTAGCCTCGAAAACCTGCCGATTTTTGGCGAATTTACGCTTAAAATCACGTGCATGGGCTATGAACCCTATGAGTCCAAAGTATCGTTTGGCCTAAAACGACCACAAGGTAGCCCACCCGGACAAGGCGGCGGTGCTGGTGGTGGTTTTGCCGCTATGCAGGGCCAAACCGACAAAGACTTGGGCAATATCAAACTCACGCCATCCAGCGTGGTGTTGAAAGAAGCCGAAATCGTGGGTCAGGCCGGTGGCTTTTCGCTTGCTTTGGACAAAAAAGTGTTCAAAGTGGATAAAAACCTCAACGCGGCCGGAGGTACCGCCGAAGACGCGCTTCGCAACGTGCCTTCGTTATCGGTGGACATTGACGGCAACCTGACGTTGCGCAATGCCGCACCACAAATTTTTGTGGATGGCCGCCCAACGAACCTTACCCTCGAGCAAATTCCCGCCGATGCCATTGATAACGTCGAATTGATTACCAACCCCTCGGCCAAATACGACGCCAGCGGGGGCAGTTCGGGTATTGTAAACATCGTTTTGAAAAAAGAACGCCGCATTGGGTACAACGGTAGCATCAGGGCCGGGATTGATATGCGGGGTCGCCCCAACCTCGGCGGAGATATCAACGCTCGACAGGGCAAATTTAACGCCTTTTTGAGCGGTAACTTGAATATGCGCCGCTCACTTGGAACATCCGAAACCCTGCGCAATAACCTCTTTAGCACCCAGTTGACCAACGTTACTCAGAACGGCGAAAGTGAAAACAACCGCCTGTTTGGTAATTTTCGGGGTGGTTTTGACTGGTTTATCAACAACCGCAATACACTCACGTTTGCCGGTAACATTACCAACGGCCGCAACGATAACAGCGATATCCTGAGTATCCTCACCGATACCCTTGCCGAAAACAGTTCAGCCATTATTGGTTCGGCGCGTTCGTTGCGCAATACCAATTCGGAACGCCAGTTTTTGAATACCGGTGCCCAAATTTTGTACAAAAAATTGTTCCCCACTGAAGGCCGTGAACTAACCGCCGATGTTAACCTCAATACGTCTCGTTTTGATAATAATTCCGACTTTATTACCACTTACCTGAGTAACAACAGTACCGGCCAACAACGCCAGGAAGGCAACGGAGGAAATAATTTCTTAACGATTCAATCCGATTATGTCACCCCAATGGGCAACGGGATGAAATTTGAAACGGGTTTCCGCGCGGCAATTCGCACGTTTTCCTCCGAAAATGCCAGTTACCAACGCAATCCATTGACCAATACCTTTGATCGCGTTACCAATTTTGCCGATGAATACGCGTATCTCGATCAGGTTTACGCTGCTTATACAACGTTTAGCAAATCATATAACAAATGGGGTTATCAGGTAGGTTTGCGCGCCGAAAGTTCTCAATACGTGGGTGAATTGCCCATTACCGGTGGCGAATTTAGTAATAGTTACCCCATCACTTTGTTCCCCAGCGTATTCACAACGTATAAATTAAACGAGGAAGACAACATTCAACTCAACTATTCGCGCCGGATCAACCGCCCGAACTTTTTCCAGTTGATTCCCTTCCCCGATTTTTCAGATTCGTTGTTGTTGTCGCGGGGCAACCCCGATTTGGTTCCGGAATTCACCAATGCGTTGGAGTTTTCGTACCAAAATATCATCAACAAAAACCATAACTTTTTGGCATCGGTGTATTACCGGCGCGCTGAAAACTTGATAACCCGCTACCAGTTTACGGAATTTAACGAGTTTTTAGGCAAAGAAGCGGTGGTTTCTACCTTTGCCAATGCCAATTCGGGTTACGCGTACGGTGGCGAATTCACCCTGAAAAATACGTTTGCCAAAATCATTGAACTCACGACCAACGTCAATATGTTCAATTCGGTACTCAACGCCGAAAACGTGGAGGCTTCACTCACCAATGAACAATTCAGTTGGAATTTTAAGGAAAACCTGAACGTGCGTTTGCCCAAAGATTGGTCATTCCAGGCATCGGGCGAATACGAAAGCCGTACGGCCCTGTCTAATTTCACCTCCGGCGGTGGTGGCGGTCACGGTGGCTGGCGCGAAGGCCCGTCGAGCACGGCACAAGGTTACCGCATTCCGGTTTGGGCCGTGGATTTATCGGTGCGTAAACAATTCTGGAAACGCAAGGCATCCATTACCCTGAGCGCCAATGACATTTTCCGGTCGCGTATCAACGGAAACTTCTCGCAAAACCTGTCGTTTATCCAACAAACAGAACGCTTGCGCGACCCGCAATTCTTCCGTCTGAACTTCAATTACCGCTTTGGTAAATTTGATACGTCGTTGTTCAAACGCCGCAACAACAAACAAGGCGGCGACAGTATGGAGTTTTAATACAAAACCGAGCGCGTCTAACAATGACGTTCTCTAAAAATTGTCGGCGCGACTACATGTTGCACCGACAATTTTATTTTGGGGCAACGCCGTACCTTGTTTGCGTTTCCTTTGTCCATAAAACGTTTACAAACATGCTAAAAAGAACAACGATACTGCTATGTATGGTCCAGGCGCTCTCCGCAACGGCGCAAGGCCCTTTGGATGGTTATTTAAAAGGAAAGGGAAACCTCGATGTAGCGGCCTCCTTTTCCTGGATGCACGCCAACGATTTTGTCGGTGGCAACGAACAAGTGTATCCGGTAGAATACACCGGAAATATGCTCAGCCTGTTTGCCGAATACGGCCTCACCGAAAAATTTGATTTGGTAGCGTCCCTGCCGTATATTTTCACCAGCAGCCAAAAGGGTTGGCAAGATGGCGGTGTATACGCCAAATACCGGGTGATACGGCATCAACTAAAACAAAATGGCTATGTAAATGTATTGGGTGGATTGGGCGCGAGTTTCCCGTTGTCCAATTATCAACCCGTCGCCGCCGGAGCCTTGGGCCAAAGGGCCATTGCAGTACCTGCCCGGATTATAGTGCAATGGGATACGCATTGGGGGCCTTTTGTTAACCTGACGGGCGGTTACAACTGGCGATTGGATGATTATAAAGAGGTTGATATCCGTCAGGTGCAAGTTAAAAGACCCGATTATACCCCGGAACCTCCGCCTGGTTACGCGACATTTTTGTTAAAAGCAGGCCTGCCGACCCAACATTTTTACACCGATATATGGTTGGAAATACAACAAACATCCTCCAAAAAAGGCAGCAACTTTGAACCGGGCACAGTGGATTTGCCACAAGCGTACGGGGTAAGTTACACTCAGGTAGGTGGCACCATTTACTACTCCGAAAACGGCAAGCGCGGCGTTTTCCTGAGTGGGGCAAAAATGCTCAATGGGAGGAATATCAGCCGGGTACTTCGGCTGACGGGTGGCGTGGTATTCAAACTGTAGTTTTATCAAAAACCACAAAACTAATAAACCACCGAGATGTTTAGTATCAGGCTTTTATTTGCCGATACTAAACATCAGTATGAAACATGTACAAATTAAGTACGGGCGTTTACTATTTCGGAAACTCCAGCAAACTGCCGCGATTGCACAGCATAAGCACAAGGCTGGTGAAAAAGAAGAAAAACATTATCAAATAGAGCATACAATACCCTTTTCCACGTGTATTTTTAATATTATCCATATCTTTTAAGTGATAGCATTTTAAAAGTCGGCGCAAAAGTAAGACGGGAATATTAAAAAATGCCATTCTGCTGATTTTTTATCGGTATCTTTGTGCGCTTTTTTTAAAAACTATGGCAGATGTAATTCAACTCTTACCTGAAAACGTAGCGAATCAGATCGCAGCCGGCGAAGTTGTACAACGACCGGCCTCGGTAGTGAAGGAATTATTGGAAAATTCCGTGGATGCGGGTGCCACTCAAATCCGGTTAATCATCCGGGATGCAGGCAAAACCCTGATTCAGGTTATTGACAACGGGTGCGGCATGTCGGAAACGGATGCCCGTATGTGCTTCGAGCGCCATGCTACCTCCAAAATTCGCACTACCCAGGATTTATTTGCGATCCGGACTATGGGTTTTCGGGGCGAGGCAATGGCGTCTATTGCCGCCGTTGCTCAAATTGAACTGCGCACCCGCCGTCACACCGACGAGTTGGGCACGCTTATTCAAATTCAAAACTCGCAGGTGACCCTGCAAGAACCCTGTCAGGCACCGGAAGGCACTTCTATTGCCGTAAAAAACTTGTTTTTTAGTGTACCGGCGCGCCGTAATTTCTTAAAAAGTGATATTATCGAGATGCGGCACATCATGGACGAGTTTCAGCGGGTGGCCATGTCGAACCCGGACCTGTTTTTTAGCCTCCACCACAACGACCAGGAAGTTTTTCATCTGCCCGCCGGTAATTTGCGCCAGCGCATTGTAAAAATCCTGGGAGAGACCGTGAATAAAAAATTAGTTCCGGCCCAGGAAGAAACCGAAATGTTGCGCATTAAAGGGTTCGTAGGCAAACCCGACGCCGCTAAAAAATCGCGGGGCGAACAGTTTTTTTTCGTTAATAACCGCTTTATTAAATCATCGTACCTGCACCACGCCGTGGTCAGCGCTTACGAAGATTTAATCCCCGAAGGACAACATCCGTTGTACGTACTGTTTCTCGAACTGGACCCGGTGCACCTGGATATCAATATTCACCCGACCAAACAGGAAATCAAGTTTGACGACGAAAAACTTACGTACAATGTACTTAAAGTGAGCGTCAGACATGCTTTAGGTTCCAACAATGTCACCCCAACGATTGATTTTGATCAGGAATCGGCGTTTATCCGGCCCGGCGGGCTTATGCCACCCGGTAATCCGCTGGAACCCCGAACCATTTCAGAATACACCTCCAAGGCTTCCGGCGATGGCACCGGCGGCACCTTCGGGGGCAGCAAACGCACCGACGAAAACCGGCACGATAGCAATTTGCGCAATTGGCAACGCTTGTACGAAGGTTTGGATTTGATCAAAAAAGACGAGGGCAGTGGCAACGACGACGGTACGGTGGTGGTGAACATTGAACAATGGTTATCCGGTTTTTCGGGTGATCACGATGCACCCATTCCACCCGCACCGCCCGCCGCTACACAAACACCTTTGGCCGAGGGCGAAATGGATATTATGGCCATTGATGATGAAAGTGGTAGTTTTAGCAAAAACAAAAAAGAACCCTATCAGATTCACAATCAATACATTGTCAGTCAAATAAAATCGGGATTTTTGCTCATAGACCAACAAACCGCCAGTGAACGCATTTTGTACGAACGGTACATGCAGGCATTGACCGAACAGCCCATTGCCACCCAGGCTGCCTTATTTCCCCGCACCATGGATGTTGCCCCCGCCGATGCGGTGTTGCTGCGCGAAATTCTGCCGGAAATTAACCGCTTGGGTTTTGACATTGGTGAATTTGGGGGAAATACATTTGTAATTCACGGTCATCCGGCCGAATTGCCGCCCGGTGCCGACGAAGTGGCATTGGTAGAAAAAATGCTGGATCAATACCGCAACAATATGGCCTTGAGTCTGGGTATTTCGGAAAATATTGCCCGTTCAATGGCCCGAAATGCAGCCATTCGCAAAGGACAATCCCTTACTGTAACGGAAATGCAAGATTTAATTGATCAGTTGTTCGCGTGCGCCATTCCTTATAAAAGCCCATTTGGTCGAAATTGCTTTATTACGATTGATCTGGATGAACTCCTGAAACGTTTTAGTTAATCTTATGTCGAATTTTAGTTTTAACCCGCCTTTTACCGGCGTTGTTCGCCACCTCGTTATCATTAATGTACTGATGTTTATCGGTACGTATATTTTGTTGGGCAGAGAGTCGGCCGGTAACCCTGATATGCCCGGTTATGAGCACCTGGGGCGGCTCAAATTAGCCGCTTTTATGCCCGGCTCCATGTACTTTCAGCCCTTTCAAATAGCGACCCACATGTTTATGCACGGCAGTTTGTCGCACATTTTATTTAACATGATGTCGTTGTATTTTTTTGGTCCAATGATTGAAAGGGAATGGGGTGAAAAGCGTTTTTTGCTATATTACCTGAGTTGTGGCGTGGGAGCATACGCCATTTATATGGGGGTACAATATTGGGAATTATCCTCGGCTGGCATTAATCCCGAAACCTGGAACGTGCCAATGCTTGGTGCATCCGGGGCCATATTTGGGGTATTGGTCGCCTTTGCTTACTTATTCCCCAATAACGTTATCAGCCTTATTTTTCCACCTATTTCCTTAAAAGCCAAGTATTTTGTGCCCATTATGGCCGTTTTAGAACTGGTGTACGGGGTACAACGCATGTCAAGCGGAATTGCCCACTTTGCCCACCTGGGTGGAGCCGTCACCGGAATCCTAATTATTTTGTTGTGGCATAAAAAACGACGCACTTTTTAAAATGTCTTTATTTAATTCACTTTGGAATGACCTCAAGTATGGTTTTAAAATGGGCAATATGGTCCGTAAACTCATACTGATAAATGTATTGGTATTTGTACTCGTACAGATTGTTAATCTTGGCTGTAACATATACGGTGCAGGCCGCGAAGTAAGCAGCCTGCTGCTGTGGGATATACTGCATTATTTTTGCTTTCCCGCCGATTGGCGCGAACTGCTTTGGCATATTTGGACCCCGATAACCAGTATTTTCCTGCACCAGGGACTATGGCACTTAATCGGAAACATGATTTGGCTCTCCATGTTTGGCACTATTGTCGGCGATTTAATTGGCGACCGCCGAGTACTGCCCATTTATTTATTGGGAGGCCTGGCCGGTGGTTTTTTGTATTTTATTACCGCCAATCTTTTGCCTTCCATTGGCGAACACGCGTTGGGGGCTTCGGCGGCAGTAATGGCTTTTGGCGGCACTGCCTTGATGCTCAATCCCGAGTACCGGGTGGGGCTTTTGTTTTTGGGCGAAGTAAAAATCAAATACATCGTACTTATTATGGTGCTGCTCGACCTTGTGGGCGTTTCCGGCATCTATAACTCCGGCGGACATGCAGCCCACTTGGGTGGTTTTATTTTTGGGGTCGCGTACGTGTACGCACTGCGCGATCGGAATGACTGGACGGAACCCGTGAATCGTATTTTGGATAAAATAGATGATTTCATTTCGGGGTTATTCACCCGCCGAAAACCCAAAATGCGCGTTACCCACAACCGCCGCGAGCAAACCCAACAACAAACACGGGCGCAGGGATCGGGCAAAACGGATGTTTCGCACCAAGAGCGTCTGGATCAAATTCTGGATAAAATAAAACAAAAAGGGTTTGAACAACTGACCCAGGAAGAAAAAGACTTTTTATACGAAGCCAGCCGCCGAAAATAGAATTGAATCAATGATAAAACTCACCCAATATTCCCACGGCGCGGGCTGTGGTTGTAAAATATCACCCAAGGTACTCGATCAAATTCTACTGTCGCAGCACGCCAAAGCCCACTACCCCACCCTGTTGGTGGGCAACGAAGAACGCGACGATGCCGCCGTAATGGATTTGGGTGACGGAACCGCGATCATCAGTACCACGGATTTTTTTATGCCCATTGTGGACGATCCCGCCGATTTTGGCCGCATCGCCTCCGTCAATGCCATTAGTGACATCTACGCTATGGGGGGTACGCCTTTGCTGGCGATTGCAATTTTGGGTTGGCCCATCAACCTACTGGCGCCCGAAGTGGCCAATGCCGTGATTGAAGGCAGCCGTTCGGCTTGTGCCGAGGCTGGTATTCCGTTGGCGGGCGGGCACAGTATAGATTCGCCGGAACCTATTTTTGGATTGGCGGTAACCGGGCGCGTTCCCATTGCCAACCTGAAAAAAAACGGCGGCGCTACCCATGGCGCACGTTTGTACCTGACCAAACCACTGGGCGTGGGTATTTTGACAACTGCCCAGAAAAAAGACCATTTGCTCCCCGAACACGCGCACATGGCTCCGGATTCAATGAAAAAATTGAATAAAATCGGGACGTTTTTTGGAACTTTACCCTATGTGCAAGCCATGACCGACGTAACGGGCTTTGGCTTATTGGGCCATTTATCCGAAATGTGCGAGGCATCCAATGCGCACGCGACGGTGGAATTTGACCGCGTACCCGTTATTGACCGGGCGATTCTGGACTATTATCTGGCAAAAAAATGTGTACCGGGTGGTACTAACCGCAACTGGGACAGTTATGGTTCTAAAGTAGGTGGCGCATCGGAGTTACACCAGCAAATTTTGGCGGACCCACAAACCAGCGGTGGCTTGTTAGTGGCTGTTGCCCCCGAACATACGGCCGATTTTGAACAAGAAACCCGCGCTTGGGGTTTGGAATTAACGGCTTTTGGCACTATCCACAGCGGAGAGGCAGAACACTTGATTTTAGTGAAAAGTGAAAAGTGAAAAGTGAAAAGTGAAAAGTGAAAAGTGAAAAGTGAAAAACGAATAGTGAAAAGTTTGCCCGTCGTAGAGTGTTTTTTTTACCACTAAGAAAATAAGAATACACTAAGATTCACTAAGCGTAGAGTGCTCATTTTAAATATTTTAAAAGAGAAAAGAAGAATACATTTATCTCTCATCGCTTCTATCTCATCACTAAAAAAAGAACACTCTACGACGAGCAAACTTTTCACTCTACACTATTCACTATTCACTTATTCCGTTTGTACATAGGCAAATTAACAATGCCGAGGCGTTGGAAAAAATGCCCCATAGAAACGCGCAAAACACCGAGTCCGTACTTCATACTACGGCTAAAATTAATACTTGAAGCCTCTTCAAAGTACTTGGTGGGGCAAGTCACCTCACCAATGTCGAACCCCGCATAAATGATTTGAGACAACATCTCGTTATCAAAAACGAAGTCATCGGAGTTGGCGTTAAAATTAATGGTTTCTAATACTTCGCGGCTAAAAGAGCGGTAACCGGTGTGGTATTCCGATAATTTGTAGCGCACCAGTACATTTTGTGAAAAGGTCAGGAAACGGTTGGCAATGTATTTGTACAAGGGCATACCGCCTTTCAAAGCACCCATACCAAGAATCCGCGACCCCAGTACAACGGGGTATAAACCTTCGCCGATGATATTCACCATCGAAGGAATCAGCAGCGGCGTGTACTGGTAATCAGGGTGAAGCATGATCACAATATCACCTTTTAACTCCAGGGCTTTATTGTACAGTGATTTTTGATTACCTCCGTAGCCTTTATTTTTTTCATGGACAATAACGTGATTGATACCCAAGGACTTAGCCAAGTCAGCGGTATTGTCTCGGCTGTGGTCATCACAAAGAATCACTTCATCCACCAGGTCCAAAGGGATCTCCCGATACGTTTTTTCCAACGTTTTTGCGGCGTTGTAGGCCGGCAAAACCACAATTACTTTTTTGCCTTTGTACATAATGGTTTATTTGTTGTCGTCGGTTTCGGCAACTGCTTCGGTCGCGGTTTCAGTTGCGGTTTCGGCAGCCTTTCTGGCTTCCTCCAGCATACCTTTAGCGTGCATAAAGCCAAACCATTTGATGCATTTTTTAATGTCGTTAATGTGTACCCGATCCTGGTCGTGGTTGGGCAGCACCTCCGTAAAATAAGCGCGCAGCGCAGCGCTGTCGGCTTTGGCATCGGGCAATGGATGCGCTTCGATAATGGCTTCCATTTTGTTAAAAACCTCACCTAAAGAGATGGTATCGCCCCCTTCATTATCATCAATGTAGATACCAATGGTACCCAAAGCCGTCACCGGGTGTTGACGAACGGCGACGAAACGCGTGCGATTTTCGGTACGGTCGTCAATAATGAGTCCGTTGCCGCGTGTAGATACTAATTTGTGTACACCGGGCATACCGGCCACCACTACATATTTTTCTAAATTCATATCAAACTGTCATGATTTCTTTTTCTTTGGCTTCCACTACTTTTTCCACCAAAGCCACGTATTTGTTTACTAAATCCTGAATTTCCGTTTCTTTACGTTTGCCCATATCTTCGGCCAAACCATCTTTCACGGCTTTTTTGATTCCGTCCAAAACTTTGTGTCGAACATTACGAACGGCTACTTTGGCCTCTTCGCCCATTCCCTTTGCTTTTTTGGAAAGGTCTTTGCGGCGTTCTTCCGTTAGTGGCGGAATGGAGAGCCGAACAATTTCGCCGTCGTTCATGGGGGTAATACCGAGGTTTGCGTTGATGATAGCGCGCTCAATGGGGCCTACCATGTTGCGTTCCCAGGGTTGAATTACAATGGTGCGGGCGTCGCTGACCTGAATATTCGCCACCTGACTGATACCCGTTGGAGCACCGTAGTACTCAACGGACAAATCGGAAATTAAATTTGTGGAGGCCTTTCCGGTGCGCAATTTTGCCAATTCGTGGTCGAGGTGTTCCATTGCTTTTTTCATGGAAACTTCACCATCACTCAATAATTTACTGACTTCTTCCATAATTTTTGTGTAAAAACGGGCTGTTTTGGCTATACCTGTTTAAAATCGGGCGCAAAGTTCAGTATTTTTTGGCAAAAAATAAATAATAATTGTGAAAACAGAAGAGAATGAATTTTCGCTGTTACTGGCAATGGAATAATATGTACTTTGCACCCGAATTTGGAATATGACAGATATCAACGACATGCGGAATGTGCTGGCGCGGATTCAGGCGCTGGAAAATAAAATCGGGCGGCAGGTGTTCCAACTCAAGGGACTCATGTCGGTTACCCAGGCCATCAACGAAAACGTTGGTGCAGATGCGCTTTTTGAAATGCTGGGGCGGTATCTGAGTTTTGAAATTCAACTCGGTAAATTTACCCTTTTGTTTCGCGAATTCCACGACTGGAAAATTGTCACCACCGCCGGGGCCGATAATACCCATTTTGACTCGGCGACCATTGCGCCCATATTGGCCACCCACGGCTCGGGCACCCGCAAACTGCAACCCAGCGAGAACCCGTTTATCGAACAGTTCGAATACGGTTTGCAGGTGATGCACAAAAACATCCCTTTGGCCTATCTTTTTATGGGCAATTTTAAACAAAGTGATGATTTAATGGGGCAATTGGATTTTATCACCGCTGTTACCAACGTCGTGGCGGTGGCCATTGAAAACAAACGTCTTTTTAAGGAACAACTCAACCAACGCCTGATTAACCGTGAGGTAGAACTCGCCGCCGAGATCCAAAAAGCACTGGTGCCGCGCAAACTCCCCCACAGCGCCAATTACGAAATGAGTAGCATTTATAAGCCGCACTTTGCCGTTGGGGGCGATTATTACGACGTTGTGGAGTTCCCCGACAACAAAGTGGCTTTTTGCATCGCCGATATTACCGGCAAAGGGGTTTCGGCCGCTTTGCTGATGGCCAATTTCCAGGCTAATTTTCACGCCCTGGTGCCGCGCCGACCTTCGTTGGAGGAAATTGTACGGGAAATGAACGCCGCTGTCCACCGCGTTACCGATGGCGACCGCTTTATTACCCTGTTTTTGGCCAAATACGACCTCGAAACCCGTACTTTGCACTATATCAACGCCGGACATACACCGCCCTTCCTCATTATGGAAGGAGAAGTCGTGCGTTTACAAAATGGAACAACCATCCTTGGGTGGTTGCCCGAATTGCCTTTTCTCGAAATTGGTGGCATTTGCCTGACCAGCGAAGCCTTGTTATTTTCATACACCGATGGCCTTACCGATATCCGTAACGAGGCCGGTGAAGATTTTAGCGACGAACTACTGCTCGAATTCCTGACGGCCAACGCCCACCTTCCCGCCAAGGACATTAATGAAAAACTGTTGCTTTATATTGAACAATTTAAAGGAAACCAGCCCTATCCCGACGATATTACGGTGCTGAGTTGCAGAATTTTTTAAATGAAAGAGCCATTCAAAATTGCGGTAAATGACCGCTATCAGTTCGATGTTACCCCCGATGCCGCCCAAACGCTCGATATTGTTCCCAACGGAGAGCAGGCATTTCAGGCCCTTCAGGACGGGCAGTCCTACCAGATACGATTGCTGGAGGCCAATTATCCCAACCGGTATTTTCTGCTGGAGGTGAACGGGCATCGTTTTAAAGTCCAAATCAGCGACTATTACGAGCGATTGATCCAACAAATGGGCCTCAACGTCGCCAGCGTCCAAAAGCAAAACATCATTAAAGCACCAATGCCAGGCTTGGTCTTGCAAATAAATGTCGCCGAAGGCCAAACGGTGCAAAAAGGCGATACCCTGCTCATCCTTGAAGCCATGAAAATGGAAAATGTTATTAAGGCAACCAACGAGGCCGTAATAAAAAGCGTTAAGGTACAAAAGGGAGCCGCCGTTGAAAAAGGACAGGTCATGTTGGAAATGGAATAGTGCGCTTCAAAAAAAAATTTAAAATTTAAGTAGCATAATTTGCACAATATTTTTGGGAAAATAGCGTACTTTTGCGCGGTTTTTGAACCAAAATCATTAACATTCTCAAACAGGTTTCATACCTTTTCCCAATAATAACGGGCAATAACACGAAGCCTCTATTTGCACTCGTTTAATTCTTAATATACCTTGAGTTTTTTTAAATTTTTTAAGCAGGAACTGGCAATTGACCTCGGTACGGCAAATACCCTGATCATGATGAACGACCAGGTGGTAGTGGATGAACCTTCTATCGTGGCAATGGACCGCCGCAGTGGCCAAACCATTGCAGTTGGCCTCAAGGCCATGCAGATGCACGAAAAAACCCACGAAAACATTAAAACAGTCCGCCCATTGAAGGACGGCGTAATTGCCGATTTCCAGGCCGCCGAGGCCATGATTGAAGGCATGATTAACATGGTAGGCCGTCGCAGCAGCCTGTTTAACCACCTCAAAATGGTGATTTGTATCCCAAGTGGTATCACCGAAGTGGAAAAACGCGCGGTATTTGACTCCGCCGATCACGTTGATTCCAAAGAAACGTATCTGATCCATGAACCCATGGCGGCCGCACTTGGCATTGGTCTGAATGTGGAAGAACCCATCGGTAACATGATTATTGATATTGGTGGTGGCACCACCGAGATTGCCGTAATCGCCCTCTCCGGTATTGTGTGTGACCAATCCATCCGTATTGCCGGCGACGAACTCACCAATGATATTATGGCGTACATGAAACGGGAGCACAATATGCTCATCGGGGAACGTACCGCCGAACAAGTGAAAATTCACGTTGGTTCTGCCATGCACGACTTGGAAAACCCACCGGAAGATTACGCCGTAAATGGTCGTGACCTGATGACCGGTATCCCCAAGCAAATTCGCGTTGGTTACCAGGAAGTAGCGTACGCCATTGATAAAAGTGTTAGTAAAATTGAAGATGCCGTACTTCGCGCATTGGAAGAAACACCACCTGAATTGGCATCTGATATTTTCAAAACCGGTCTTTACCTCACCGGTGGCGGTGCCTTACTGCGCGGTCTCGACCGTCGTTTGGAAGGTAAAACCAAACTGAACGTTCACCTGGCAGATGACCCGCTGCGTGCAGTTGTTCGTGGTACCGGTATGGTGTTGCGCAACGCAGGCAAATACTCTTTCCTGATTGATCGGAAAAGCGTATAATATTATATGCAGGCACTCTTAAGGCTACTCTTCCAAAAAGGTGGCTTCGTCACACTGGTACTCGTAGAAGCAGTGTGCTTTTATGTTATTGTCACCTTCAATACCAAACAAGGTCTGGTATGGGAAAACACTTACGGAATCGCGGCGGGCAATATGCTCGAACAGCGCCGTAAAGCCATGCGATATAGCGAACTCCCGCAAGTTGTGGATAGTCTTATGTGGGAAAATGCCGCGCTGCGCGCCGAGTTGTTACAACGCAAAACGTATTCCCACTACACCTTGGATACGGCGTATGCGCTCCCCATTGATACCTTACCACTTTCCCGTAAGACTCCAAAGTACAGCGTTATTCCCGCCGACATCGTTTCTAATTCGGTGGATAAACGCAACAACTGGATAGCCCTTAACAGAGGTTATGCCGATGGAGTTGTGCGCAACTCGGCGGTTATTTCCCAAAATGGCATCGCTGGTATTGTCCGGTACGTGGACAAACATTATTGCCTGGCCATGTCGGTATTGCACCAACAAAGTCGCGTTTCGGCAAAATTGGATGGTCAACTGGGTTCTTTGGTGTGGACTAATACCAAAGACTATACCATGATGCAACTCAATGACATCCCCAAGGACATTGATCCTCAAATTGGGGATACCGTGTACACCAGTGGTTATTCCAGTATGTTTCCCGGAAACTTAATGATTGGTACCGTTGCGGAAAAAAGCCTGCCCCCGGGCAGCAATTTTTACGCCATTAACGTAAAACTATCCCAAAATCCCGGCAGCATGAAAGTGGTGTACATCATCAACGAATTATTTGCACCCATAATAGATAGTCTCCAAAACAAGGCCATTAATGAATAATGTAATTCTTTCCAATGTCTTGCGTTTTCTGGGGCTTTATTTAGCCCAGACCCTTGTGTTTAAGCAGGCCTCCTCTGCCATTGGAACCTATTTTCACATCATTGCTTACCCCATTTTTGTCCTGTTGCTGCCCGTAATGATTCCTACGTCGGCAGCCATTTTAGTAGGCGCTTTAATGGGCGTAATGATAGATTTTGCCTACGATACACCGGGGGTTCACACCAGTGCTTCGGCGTTTTCGGCATTTTGCCGCCCACTAATATTAGCCATTTTTGAACCCAAAGGTGGCTTTGCCGGTAAAGATCCGGTTCCATCACCCCACCACGTTGGTTGGCAAACTTTTTTACAAGTAGCCGCAGTTTACTTTTTCGCCCATTTATTCTGGTATTTTTCGGTAAGTGAGTTTACCTTTGTGTACTTCGGTTCCATTTCGCTCAAAACAATCATTGCTTTGGCGGTTTCAATGGTATTGACGGGGATTTACATGAGTCTTTTCCGAACAAAATAAACTATGGTAGAATCCTTTAAAAGGCAACGTGACATTCAGATTGTTATCGTGTTGGCAGCCGCCGCCTTGGTTATTCGTGCCCTGCAATTACAGGTTATTGATGATTCGTACCGCCGTGCCGCCGATGCCACCGCGATCCACCGCATGACAGCTTACCCGTCGCGTGGATTGGTATTTGACCGAAACAACAAACTCATCGTAAATAACAACGCGATGTACGATCTGATGGTGACTTACAATCAGATTGATCCCAAAATGGACACCACCCGTTTTTGTCAAATGTTGGACATTACCCGGGATGAATTTAAACAAAATTTAAGAAAAGACTGGTCTTCGGGGCGTTTTTCCAAAAACGTTCCTTTTGTTTTTTTAAAAAAAATCACCACCCAAACCTACGCCCGCCTACAAGAAAACCTGTATGAATTTCCCGGCTTTTACGTACAAATCCGGAATATCAGGCGCTATCCGTTCAGCGTGGGCGCGCACTTGTTGGGTTATATCAACGAAGTAGATAACCGCGACATTTCCCGCGACGCGGCTTATGCATCCGGCGACTACATTGGGGCGGCCGGAATTGAATCGGAATATGAGTCTTTTTTGAGGGGCGAAAAAGGTGTAAACTTTTTGCTAAAAAACAACCTCGGGCGAATTGTTGGGCCGTTTCAGGAAGGCACCCGTGATACGTTTGCCGTATCCGGTCACGATATGATTTCGTCCATTGACATTGATCTTCAGGCGTTTGGCGAATATCTAATGGCCAACAAAACGGGTAGCATTGTAGCCATTGAACCCTCCACGGGCGAAATTTTGGCGATGGTGAGCGCTCCTACGTACGACCCCAACCTCCTGATGATGACCCAAACGCGTGGTCAAATTTTTTCCGAACTGCTCAACGATCCTTTAAAACCGTTTTTTGACCGCACGGTCATGGCCAAATACCCACCTGGTTCTATTTTTAAAACCATTGTTACGATGGTGGGTTTGCAGGAAGGTACGCTGCACCGTGAACAGGGATACAGTTGCAACGGCGGCTATTTTTACGCGGGGCGCCTGTACAAATGCCACGCACACGCGGGCGTGGGAAATGTGGTTGATGGGTTAGCCACTTCCTGTAACACGTATTTCTTTAGTGAATTCAGGAATATTGTGGACAAATTTGGTTTCAGCAACGCCGGCCAAGGTCTGGATATGTTCAACTCTTACGCCAAACGCATGGGTTTGGGCCAACGCCTTGGGGTTGATTACCCGAACGAAAACCCCGGCAACCTGCCCTCAACGGCCTATTACGATAAAATTTACCCCAAACGCCTCGGCGGCTGGCGTTCGCCTACCATCATGTCGATGGGCATTGGACAAGGAGAATTACAATTAACCACCATCCAAATGGCCAATATTGCGGCCCTGATTGCCAACCGAGGCAAATGGTACACCCCCCATTTGTGCAAGGCATTTAAGGATGGCACCCCCATCCCGCCGCAGTTTAAGGAACTGCACGATACGGGCATTTCGCCCCAAAACTGTGAAATTGTGGTAGAAGGTATGGCTCAATGTGTTAATCGGGGTACGGCGCGGATTGCCGCTTTAGCAGATTTTCAGATCTGCGGAAAAACCGGAACCAGTCAAAACCCACACGGAGAAGACCACAGCGTATTTTTTGCTTTTGCACCAAAAGACAACCCTAAGATAGCGATTGCTGTTTATGTAGAAAACGCCGGTTGGGGAGCCTCTTACGCCGCCCCAATTGCCAGTCTGATGATTGAAAAATACTTACGGGGATATATTTTGCCCGAGCGCAAGGCTTTGGAAGAAAAAATGCACCAGGCTAATTTGCTGGATAATGCACTGGCCGCTATTCCATTGGCCAAACGTAAAGGAAATGTGGCAATAGATACCCTCCCCAAAGCCAATATGCCATTGGATGAAAAACCGGGCAAATAAGCCCTAAAACCGTTCTACTATGACTAAATTAAGCATTTTTGGGCCTGCCCTGCTTTTGTTATTGGCTCCGGCATTAACTAAAGCGCAAGATTCTCTTTCGCTGCAACAGGCCGTCCAAATTGCACTTGAGCAGAATTTTGCGGTGAAAATTGCCCAAAGCGACGTTGAAATTGCCCATTTAAATAATACCCGGGCAAATGCAGGCTTAGTGCCTTTGGTTGCCCTCAACGCAGGGAACAACACCAACGCCGTCAATTTTCAACAAAAATTGGCCAATGGTAACGAAATTAATCGCCCATTGGCTCTTACCAATACCTTTAATACCAATATCAGCGCCAGTTGGACCCTCTACGATGGTCGCCGGATGTACATGGAAAAAAACCGCCTCCAACTGATGGACGATATGGGGCAATTACAACTGCGGGCGACCATGCAGGATATTGCCTCTCAAACCGCTTTGGCTTGGCTGGAAGTATCGCGCCAAAAATCCATTCTGAGCAACACCGACGAAATTATCAAAGTATTCCGCGAACGACTCCAATTGTCCACCAATCGCCTCAACGTGGGCGTTGGTAATAAAGTGGATCTTTTGCAGGCGCAAAGCGACGTCAATCGCCGCGAAAAAGAGCGTATCACGGCCCAAAATAACCTCCGTGATGCGCAACGCAACCTCAATACATTAATGGTGCGTACACCCGAAACACCCGTTAACGCCACCTCATTACCCTCTTCCCTACCCGAACTGCCCGATTCAACGGCATTTTTACAAAAAATATGGAGTAGCAACACCGATTTGGCGATGTTACAATACCGCCTTTTGGTAGCGCAAAACAGCGTTGCTCAGGCCAAAGCACTCACCAAACCACGCGTTGGTCTCAACGGTGGTTATGCTTTTCAGCGCAGCGATAATACCGCGGGTTTCTTTTTGTTCAGTATGCAACACGGGCCGACATTGGGTGTTAACTTCACCATGCCGCTTTACACGGGCGGCAACCTGGAGCGCCAACGGGCCGTAGCCCAGGTAGAAAGCGAAAAAATTGACCTCCAAATTAAACAATTGCGCACCCAATTGCAACAACAGTTTTCTTCATTAGTGGGTCGCTCAGCCACGTTAAGACAATCACTGGTACTGGACAACCAAAATCTGGCGTTGGCCCGCGAACAGCAAAACATTGCGTTGGAACGTTTTCGGGCCGGTCAATCCACCATTCTCGAACTCCGCGAAGCACAATTGGCTTTAGAAGCGGCCCTGTTCAGCGTACAACAGACGCAGTACGATATTTTTGTGACTGACGCTTTGTTGCAGGCAATTGTTGGGGAATAATTTTGACAAAATCCATGAGAAAAGTTAAAGTAAACTACCTGATTATCGGTTTATGCCTCCTCATTACGGCATCATCCCTTTGTGCGCAAAAGCCTTCGCAACTCAAAACCGACGGCGAAAAAGCATTTTTGGATGGTCGCTGGGCCGAGGCATTGGACAATTTGAGCAAATACCAACAAATAAAGCCGGGTGATTTGGGTGTCTTATCCAAAATTGGCCAATCTGCTTATCAATTACACCTGCCCGACCAGGCCAAACAATTTCTTGGTTATGTTACCGGTCCGGGGCGCAGTACCGATCCCATGGATTTTTTTTATTGGGCGCGTACACTCCACGGCTTGGGGGAATGGGAACCCGCGATTGAAGCGTACAAACAGTTTATTCGCCGCGCCGATAACGGTCACCCGTTCCGGAACAACGCCAAAGACAATATTTTACGGTGTGTAAGTGCGATGCGGACCGCCGGTAACGACGCTATTGCACTGGTCGAAAACCTGGGTGAAACGATCAACTCACCCGGCGATGATATTGCGCCATTGCCCTCTGTTAACCATAATAACCGCATTTACTTTTCCTCCAACCGCGCCGGATCTACGGGCGGCAAACGAAACGATGACGGCTACGAAGACAACGACCGGGGACATTGGTGTAGCGATATTTATTACGCCCAACGCAAAACAACCGGCTGGGAACCGCCCGTTCCGTTCAGCAGCCTTCAAAATACACCGCGCTACGAAATAGCCCTCGACTTTACCGATGATGGCAAAGTATTGCACCTGTTTCGCGGTTTTACCCTGTTTGGTGGGGAAATTTTTACCGATACCGCCGGACTAAAAGACGAGTACCGCTCCTCCCCGAACCCGTTTATTGGGGCCGTAGATGCTTTTCAGGGCGATCAGTACCCATTTTACGTGAACGATAGCGTGGTGATATTCGCCAGCCGCCGCGAAGGTGGTCAGGGCGGACTTGATATTTGGGCCAGCCGCCGGTTTAATGGCACCTGGGCACCCGCCATCAATCTGGGGCCGGAAGTAAACTCACCCTACGACGAAACAACGCCCTTCATTGCTTCCGACGGAAAAACCCTGTATTTTAGTACTAACCGTACCGAAAGTATCGGCGGACTGGACGTATGGACGTCCACTTTTTCGTTGGAAACCCGCCAATGGTCACCGGCAGTTACGCTTGGACATGGCCTCAATTCACCCGGCGATGAAGCCTGGTTCCGAATTGCCGACGATGGTTCCCTCGCCAGTTTTTCGTCGAACCGCATTAGTGACAATTACGGCGGTTACGATATTTATTTTGCCTATTTTAAAGAAGCCACTCCCGCGCAGGAACGAGCGGCATTTGCCATGTTTGAACAGGTAAAAACCGTTGAAGGCACCAATAATATCGCCGAAATCACCCTAATGCCCTTGTTTTACACCTCCGACCGCGATGTATTGAGCGACGACAACAACGCCATTATTCGTTCGGCGGTAGCCATGGCGCGCCAATTCCCCGACGTAAAACTTCAGGTGACGGTCAATACAGACGAAAGTGGGCCGTTAAAATTTGACTTGTACGCCGGAATTAAACGCGCGGATATGGTGGGTAAAGCCCTCGTAACGGGGGGCGTTTCACCCGATCGTATTGTGCTGCGCAGCGCCGGCCCAAACTACCCCATCGCCCGAAATTTTGTGAATGGTACCGATAATGCCGCCGGGCGTACCCTCAACCGCCGCGTGGAAATTGAACCCATTACCATGTCGGGGGAATTACCCATGAAATTTAAACTCGACCGGCCGGTAGTATCCGATTTGATGGCGGCAGCGGGCACCCAACGCCTCGATGAGCAAGGCCAGGGGCTGATGTATCGGGTAGAAATGACCCTCGCCCGGCAAGTGCTCACCTCCGACGCATTGGGCCTTTTCTCCGATGTACTCATCGAAAGTAACCAGAGCAGCGGCGAATACCGTTACATGGCCGGTGCCGAGCGCACCATAACTGCCATTAATGCCATTAAAAAAGATGTCATTGCCGCCGGGTTTACCTCCGCAACGGTGGTTGCTTACGTTAATGGCACCCGCCTAACCCGCGCCGAAGCCGTGGGATTGGTAAAAAAGTATCCTGATTTAGCGGGCTATATTCGGGGATAAAACCACATTAATCATGGAAGAAATACTCAGAGATATATCGGCCCGGAAATTTGCACCGGTTTACTTTTTGCACGGCGAAGAGGCCTTTTTTATTGATAAAATTGAAGACACCATCGAGAAACACGCGTTGACGGAGGGGGAAAAAGGCTTTAACCAAACTATCCTGTACGGAAAGGACATAGACCCGCTTACCCTGCTCGACTACCTGCGCCGCTACCCGATGATGAGTGAGCGTCAGGTGGTTATATTACGCGAGGCGCAAGAAATGAAAGGCATTAACGAACTGTTGAGTTACGTCGAAAACCCGATGCCAACCACCTTGTTTGTGGTGTGTTTCAAACATAAAAAATACGATATGAGCACCAAATTAGGCAAAGCCCTCAAAGCCAAAGCCACGGTGTTTGAAGCCAAAAAACTGTACGATAACCAGGTTGCCGATTGGATAAATTCGTATTGCAAAACCCAGGGCATGAGTATAGAACCCAAAGCGGCGGCGTTGTTGGCGGAGTATTTGGGGACGGAATTGTCCAAAGTTGCCAACGAAATTGGAAAATTGGCGTTGAACTTGAGTAAAGGAACCGCAGTAACGGAAAAACACATCGAGACCTACGTGGGTATCAGTAAGGATTTTAACGTTTACGAACTGCAAAAAGCCTTTGCCGGGCGTGACTTGAAAAAAATCGCCCTGATTCGCCATTATTTTGAAGCCAATATTCGTAAAAACCCATTAATCGTCACGATTTCGAGTCTTTTTTCGTTTTTTTCAAAAGTGTACATGTTGCATTTTGTAAAAAACAGCAGCGACGCCGAAAAAGTAAAAACGCTGGAATTGCGCTCCGACTGGTTTTTAAAGGATTACAAATTGGCAGCCAGCAATTATTCTCCCGCCCAAACCCGTAAAATTTTGGGCTTTTTGCGCGATTATGACCTGCGTTCCAAAGGTGTAAATACCGATTTGAGTTCGAGTGGCGAAGAAGAGTTGATGAAAGAACTGTTTTGGAAATTGGTGCATTGCTAATTTTTCCGGCAAAAAGAGGCAACACACAATTAATCGTGCATTTTTTTTATTACACCCAACGTAAGAAAGTCGGGAAAACGTCTTATCATTGCATCGCAAATATGTCTATCTTCGGAAAAAAGCACTATACGGAACAGGAGTTGGTCAACGGATGCGTTGAAAATGACCGCCGTGCACAGGAAGCGTTATACAAACGTTTTTTCCCGGAGATGATGCGTATGTGTATGCGCCACACGCGTGACGAAAACAAAGCCATCGAAATCGTCAATACCGGATTCTTACGGGTGTTCAAAAAAATCCACACTTTTGCTTTTAAAGGCAGTTTGGAAGGTTGGGTACGCCGTTTGGTTTATCATAGTATTGCTGATTATTTCAGAGACAATTCAAAATACGCCCATTTTTTAGTTTTTGAAGAAAAAGACGAACAAGTCTCGGAAAAGTCCCACGAAACGTTTTTTGAAGAAGATATTCTAAAAGTGGTACGCACGTTGCCACCCGTTTCGCAGGAAGTATTTCGCTTGTACGCCATTGAAGGATATTCACACGCCGAAATCGGGGCATTACTCGAAATCAGCGAAGGCACCTCCAAATGGCACCTGAGTACCGCCCGTCATCGTTTAAGAGAACACCTGGAAGCACTGGGATACCATTACAAAGCCGTTTAACTAATATTATTATTGTAATCGCAGAGGAAATATGTCGAGCCATAAAAGACTTACGGACAAAGGATGGGCGCAAATGAGCGCTCTGCTGGATGAGGAAATGCCGCAATCCAGGAAACACCGCTATGTGTTTGGCTGGTGGGCCTTAGCGGGTATTATGGCACTGGCCGGCTTTTTGGGCTGGTGGAAAAGCAGTGCCTCCGTGCCCTTTGAACCAGCCGATCAACAAACTGATCCGAACAACATTTCCGTTTGGACCCCACCAACGACCGCTCAAAACAGCAATAATAACTTCCCATCACCATCTGTAACTGATATTTCAGACAATATACCTGCCCCAACGGCTATCCACCACGAAGGTACAAACCCTAAGCAGACATTGACTGCAAAAGGCGTTCCCGCTTCTTTGCTAAAAATAACGGGTGAAAAAACGGATGAAACAGCCCCGGCAATATTAAACGAACTGCCTGCTATACCGGCTTTATTCACGCCCACTTTATTCCTGAATACGCCGATAAAAACGGAAAAAACGCCTGATTTAGCCATTATACCGGGCAAAAAGACAAGCATTGAACGCAGCGAATCGCTACCCAAACTAGCAACTTTACCCGTAAAAACGCATAAGAAACACAACAAACTCAAACCCCACCTTTCCTTCAACCTTTTGGCAGGTGCTAATGTGTTCCAGGTAAAACAAGAACCCGGTTTTTTGGGAGGTCTAACCTTTGATCTCGACTTTCCGCGCCAAAAAATGGGAATCCAATCTGGTTTGGTGTACCGTTACGTGCAATTCTCCGGCGAGAGTCGGCCCGTTGTACCTGTAACGTACGACTCTTATATCAACGCAACGGGCAGTAAAGATTTAAAACCGGACCAAATTCCGAATACCTGGCTGTATTTATCATCGAGCAACCGGGTGATTATTCCGGTGATGAAATCGCACCAATTGGAAATTCCGGCGCTGTTATACCTGCAATTGGGTCACCGCTGGCGCTTTTACGGCGGCATGACATTTTTGCGCCACGTATGGGTAGAAAGCGCCGACAAAGGATTGTTTACGTACAACCTTAAAGTGGTGACGACACCAGACAACGATGCACAAGGCAACCTGAACAATGTGATTACCGGACAATTACCCCGCTGGGAAAACAATTGGCAAACGGGCATTAGTTTCCGCCCTTACCGTCGTATCGAATTAGGGGTATTTTATCGCTCCGTTTGGAATGGTACCCCTGCCCTGTCGGATTTCAACAACTTATTTAATACATGCCGCACTTGCGATTCAAAATACCCGCAAGCCCGCGAAAAAACGTTGTCGTCCATCCGGCCTCAATCGCTCCAACTTAACATCAATTATAAATTCTAATCAATACGTTATGTATCAACGCCTCGTTCGTACATGGCTGGTAGCGTTTTTGCTTCCGGCCTTTGCTGTTTGTGCATCTGCCCAAATGGATTTTATCCCTGAGCAAATGGTTGTATCAGCCACCACTTTAAAATTACGTTCGGAACCCAATACCAACGCCTCCGTTGTCGAAAGCCTTCAAAGAGGCGCCTTGGTAAAGGTCATAGAAGCGCACAACAACGGCGAAGTTGTTGAAGTAAACGAACAATACGCTCCTTGGTATAAGGTAAAATCGGCCGCCGGGAAAACCGGGTACGTTTTTGGGGCCTTTGTGGCCAACACCTACGGGTTATACTACGAAGATGACATGATAGAAGGAAACTTACCGCCTCTGAACTGGTATGGCTTGTACCAACGTGATTCTTTTTCGGATGAATTGCGCCCGATTGCGGTGACGACCAAAACGGAATATTCCGAGATGTACGAAGAAGAAATTACGCTTCTTAAAACCAATCAAAAGGATACCTCGAAGTTTATTATTGGTACCATTGAAAAACTAAAAACGGGTTATGCCGGTCCTTTGGGCATCATGGATTCGCCGGGTTGGTTTTTTGAAGGCGGTTTAAATCCCGGTGCCATGTTGCCCATTTCAAGTGGTCAGGCCCCGGGAGACACTATCTACGGCCAAACTTATTTCCTAACCGCAACCGGCTGCGCTACTCTGCGGGAAAACTTTGTTCAAATTGTGGATTACAAACTCCACGTAATGGAAATATTTTCGGAAACAGGCAACAAAATGCAGGAATTAACGCCTTGGTTTAGTTACCTGCCCGATATGAACCCCAGCGTACAATTAATTTGGTACGGCGATATTGACCAAGATAAACTCCCTGATGCCGTTATTCACGATTGTCCTTACGAAATGGGGTGCCGGACCTCGCTTTTCCTGAGTTCAAAGGCGGCAAAAGGTGAAATACTTCAGAAAGTATGTGAACATTTTTGGTACGGTGAATAATTTTCTACTACTTATCTTTGGGCGGTATTTTAAACAAACACTTACAATATTATGAAACAATTCTTATTCAACTTATTTCTTTTTACAATTACATTACTGCCTATTGGTACCATTCGTGCAACCGCCTTAGCTACTTCCAGCGTTTCAACGGAAGCCAGCCAGCAGGCTCAATCATTTCGGGCGCAAGAACAGGAAACCAAAGGCGTTTTTTTACAAAAATTTGCCCAAAAACGTTTGGTCAAAAAAATGAAAAAAGCCTTTGGTTTTTCCGACGACGACGGCGATTTAGTAGCAATATTATCCTATCTGTTTACGATTGGGTTTGTTATTGCCCTTGTATTACACTTTACGGGTGAACGCACGTCTTTGGGCGGTTACCATTTGGCCCAGGCACTTGGAACCATGATTGTAAATGCCATTTTGGCCATTCCATTTCTCTTTGTAAGTCTCTTGCCGTTTGCCGGATTAATTGTGGTCTATATTCTTGCCCTTTTGCTTTTTATCAACGTCATTTGTGGATTGATATTCGCCATTCAGGGAAAAGAAAAACCCGTGCCTTTTTTTGGAAAACTGTTTGCGAAAAAACTGTTGCCGTTGTTTGAGTAACGCTTTATTGGGCTTGCACTGTTCGGAGTAAACTTTGAAAATTATCCTTTAATTTTTTATCTTTTACCTCTTCGGTGAGCAAAGGTGCTCGTTGATAACCTCCAGCATAATAACGGAATACCCAGGAGCCGGTCGAAAGGACCGCATCGCCCAGCGTAAAGGTTTGAGTAGTATAAATAAACCAATACGCCATCAGGGCATTTAAACCGAAAGAATTGAGTGCATTTCGGTAGTCACCGGCGTACAATTGACCGGCTCCTGGCAATACCATGCTCAACACTTTGGCCGTTTTGGGCTTTTTCCGATTGATTTTTTTCGCCTTTTTAAAATGTTTTTTTACCTCGGCGCGTTGGGCATTGGCAGAATCACCTACAATTTGCAAAAACACCTTTTCGGAGGTCACAAAATCTTTTTCTCCGTACGAACAAGCGCCGAGATAGAGTAATTTCCGTTTCCGCCATTCTTCCGTTTGGTCTTGGATCAATAAAATTTCGCGCCGGGCCTCGGTATATTTTTCCTGTAATAACAAAGCCCCCGCTTTTTGTACCAACGCCTCATTTTTCGCCGAATCACTTTTGGCATTTTGGTAAGTCAGGTCAAAATAAAACGCCGATTGCCCAAAATTACCCGTGCGTAGGTTGAGTTCGGCCAATTCGCGATAACACTCTATACCGTACGTTTTCCGGTCAAAAAACAATACACGCTGAAACATTTGTCGCGCAACAACATTGTTCCCCAGTGCCATTTGCTCCCGGGCAATGGCCACGCACTGTTCCGCATTTTGCGCGGCTATTCGGCCTAAACTAACGAATAACAGGATAAATAATACGCTCTGCTTCATGTTGGAGTTTGTGTTTTTGGCGGCCATTGTACAAGCGGGCCGCTTTGTGAGCACCGTAAATATTGCCTATGTAAAACCCGGCCGCGAAACCGCCGTGAAACCATCCCCAAACCGAGCGGACACCCTCGTTGCTAAAGCGGCGATAAGATTGCCAGGAATTTAACCCCACAAAAACCAGCGCAATGGCACCATCCGCCCAATCTTTGGTGTAGGCTTTACCGGCACCGGGTATAACCGCCGACAAACCGGCCGCTACCCAAGGTTTTTTGTACCGCGTTGCTTCGGCGCGTTGGAACAACTCTCCTATTGTTGCTTTCCCCGGCAATGGCTTATTTAGGGGCCAGTTTGCCCATTGTGCTTTTGCTTCGGACCAGTTTTGCAATAAAACATGACTATAAAAGGCCATTTGGCTGGCCGCAGGTTCCGTTAACATGCCGGGTGTGGCGGCAAAAACAATCGCCTCTTGCGCACGGCCTGAAAACAGCAGCGATTTGGCGTATTCTTCGTGAATTTCGGGGCGTAAAGTAGTCGTCTGCCGCCAGGATTGCCACTGTTGTTCAACGGCATCGTACGCCTGACCAAGGCGATACGATTTGAGCAACTGAATTTTGAAGGTATCGTTTTGGGGTTGTAAATACACCAGACGCTGGTATTCCCATCCCGCCTGTTCGTAGTTACCGCTGCGCATCAGGTATTTGGCGTATTGCAGGCTGTTGGAATAGTTGAACAAATCCTGAGCGGGAAGGGCGGCTGTGGCACCAATGAGAAAGGCCACAATCCGAAACAAAGTAGTTAACTGCATAAATGTTTACCACCGGGGGTGGTCAATGAGATGAAATGTTTGGGGGTCGATTTGGTAATTTTTGCCGCTCAAACCATTACAGCGGGTAAGCCGATCAAAAGTTGAAATACCACCTTTGATAACGCCCATTTTTTTTACGGCCAACAAACCGTATTCGGAACAAGAAGGGGTAAATGAACACCGGTTCTGGTCTTGCGATGAAATAACGGTTTTATACGTCAAAAACAAGCCGGAAAGCAACAACTGCAATTCGTTTTTATTTTGTTTGCTTTCCGAAAACCGCTCCGTGAGGCGTTGTTTTTTCTTTTGTTCAAAAGCCCGGTCCAACAATTGATAATCGGCGGGGCGTTGCGCAGGAAGCAAGGTCCAACTACTTAAAATCAGGCAACTTAAAATCGTAAACTTCATCTTGTTCTTGCTGGTTAATAACAATATTTTTGTACGTTATAATACGATTAAACTCTTTACCGGATTCTTTAGGGTAAAAAACCTGGTATATTTTACCGGGAACGGGCAAGTCTTCTACCATTTGATAATCGGTAAAATAAAATTTACCCTGTATCTCGCCGGTTGTAGCGTAAATGGCTACACCCGTCACCCGTTTTTGTTCTTGCATTAAAACAACTTTACCAAGTATTTCATTTAGTTCTTTTTTGGGGGTCCAGGTGGAGGTCGTTTGACCATTCGCGCCTTCTTCGACGGAAGCCAGGTCGTAGCCACCACTGCTTAGCCCAAAATCATTGAGTTGCTGGGAAAGGATCATATTGTACACCGAAAATTCGCCAAAAGGCAATGTCGTACGTTTAGAGGCTACGGTATCGGCCACAATTTTGTACATGGTCGTATCGAGATTGAGCCATTTTTCCCGCGCAGGAAAGCGAATATCGTGACAGACCTTGCGTGAGTTTTTATCATAATATACCGTGCCGGTAATTAATTGGCCTTTTTCATCTCCCACAAATTTTTCTTTAATGGAAAAATCGGCTCTAAAACGGTAGTATTCTTGCGCTTGGGCGACGTAATTGCAGGTTAAAAGCAACACCCAAAAAAGAACTATTTTTTTTATCATTTGTTTAAAGAAGCAAAAAGGGCCGCATATTGTACAATAGAATACAATATGCAGCCCTATTTAACAATAAGATACTTTAGAAAATACTAACACCAAGGATCAGTACCCAAATCAAAAAGTAAAGTACTACGTAGGTAAGGCTACCTACAACGCAACCAATCAAAGATTTGCGGATTTGTTCTTTTTTAGCGCGGTCGTTATCAATAGTTAATGCTACGATAAGTGTACCAACAAGACCAAGGCAAAAGCCCCACCAGAAACCAGGAATACCCAACGCAGTGTCGTCACCACGGCCACCAGCACCCAAAAGTGCGGTTCCGAGGTCTTGGTTCTCGGTAACTTTGTTCAACAAAGTGCTGTTTTCGGCAGCCAACTCGTTGTACGTTACGTTGCGTGCATCTACTTCTTGCTCCAATGCATTCAAACCAGAAAATTCCTGCTCCATTGCAGAAAGATTGTCGTTGAAAGGATTAGAGTTGGTTGTAGTGCCCGGATTTGTATTAGCAAAAGCAGATACAAACGCCAAACATGCGATGAAAGAGAAAAAAGTTTTTTTCATACATTGAAGTTTAATGTGAAAGAATAATTTCGTTATCAAGGGCAAATGTAGTGACGCTTTGATGACAAACAAATGTTTTAGGTGAAATTTATTTTATCCATGCCGCCGGGTTCAAGCGCTCTTTGCCGCGCCAGAGTTCAAAGTGTAATTCGGCAGCGCCACTAATGGGATTAGTACTTACACGCCCAATTTGGGTTCCTGCTTTTACCACCTGTCCCTTGGTGAGTGCCGTTTCGCTCAGGTTTGAATACACGGTATAATAATTACCGTGTTGCAGAATAACCGTGTAATCGTGACCGGGAATGAACTGAACGCCAGCCACTTTCCCATCAAAAATATTTTTTACCGGTGCGTCTTCGCTGCTGCGAATATCAATTCCGTTATTGGTGACTTCAATGTTTTTTAACGTTGGATGTTTTTGTTTACCGTAAGAACGGGCAATAAATCCGCCCTCTACCGGCCAAGGTAAGCGCCCGCGTTGCCGTTTAAAAGCCCCGGATGTTTCGTCTTCTTCCACAATTTCGTTGGATTCAGTTGTCTCTTGGCTGGCAGCCACCGTTTTCGCCTCGGTTTTAGGAGCAGGAGTTGGGGCGGTTGGTAAAACAGCCTTCCCTACTGTCCGTTCCTCTTTGGGGGCTACGGCGGGAGCAGGCGTATTTTTTTCGGGTTGCGGGGAGGTCGGTAAAGTGGCCGTTTTTTTCACGTCGGCCTTTTTTTCTTCGTTTTTTCGTCGTTTGGTAGCGGCCAATTCTTCGGTTTTGCGCACGTCATCCGTAATGATACGCTCGATGGAATTGTCTAAGGCCATTTTGGCTTTTTGTTTTTCGGCCAATTCACTGCGCAACTTGGCCTCATCGGCGCCCAAACTTTGGACTAATTGGTTTTTATCGGTTAATTCCGTTGAAAGCGTACCTTTTTGGCCTTGCATTTCGCGCAGCAATTCTTCTTTTTCGGCCTTTTGAGTACTCAGGTCCGTTACTTTTTTGGACAAAATATTTTGGGTAAACGCAATGGCGTCGGCTTGTCCGGTGCGAAACTTGTTGTATTTTCTTAAAAAAAGCCAACGCCGGAATGCTTGATTCAGGTTATCGGCAGACAATAAAAATAACAATGGATTGCTTAATGTTTTGAGCCGAAACGAGTGACGGACAATTTTACCGTACTCTTCTTTCATCATGGCTACATCCTGGTGAAGGGCTTCGATAACCGCTGTATTTCGGTTAATTAGTTCTTCGGATTCGAGCACCTCATTTTCGATGGTGGAAATCAGGTCTTCCCGCCGGTCAATTTGGTTTTGTAACGTAACGAGGCGTTCGTAGGCAGCGGTTTTATTTTGCCGGGTTTTATCTAGAAGTTTATTGGTAATTTCAATTTCTTTGGTCAGTTTTTTTCGTTTGTCTTCGAGCATTTTTTTGTTTTGTCCCAACAACACGAAAGGCAGCATAAACAATGCCACCAACGTAAATCCTCGGAAAAACAACTGATAAATGGGTTTTCTCATCGTAATTTTTTGTCAGTAATTGCGCAAAGGTAACAAATTAAACCAAGTTCGTTTGTTGTTGAACGTAGCGGCGTTTCCACTCCCAATATCCGGCAATGGCCATTAGTAAAAAAATAGCGTATAAGATGGTGGTCGCAAACAAGGCTTTGGTGGAATAGATGTAAAGGTAAAGTACATCTACGGTAATCCATAAAATCCAGTTATCGAGGTATCGTTTGTTCATCCACCACTGGGCAATCATACTCATCACGGCAGCAAATGCATCGAGCCAGGGCAAAGCAACGTCTTTAAAAAGTTGTTTCATCACAAACCCCAATACCAAAGTGCCGCCCACCTGAATACCCGCTGTAAGTAGCCACTGCTGCTGCGATAACGTTCGGAGGGCAATTTTGGAATCATCGGCTTTTTCGCCTTTGGTCCAGTCCAGCCAACCCTGAATTTGCAACACAAAAAAGAACAATTGCAGCAATACGTCGGAGTAGAGTTTAACCTCGTAAAATATCCAGGCGTACATGAGCACCATAACGATACCAATGGGGAAAGCCCACACATTGCGCAGAACAACCAGCCCTACGCTAATGGCCCCTAATATTGCTGCAACCAGTTCAAAGTTATTCATTATTAATTATTCGGAATTCTTCTGAGAATACCGTCATTGTTCACTTCTTTTACAACAAAAGCATCTTTATAGCCATTGGCAATGAGGCGCTCGCGAGCGATAACGGCGGCATCGTAATTTGCCAGGTTGGTCAACAACATCACGACGGCACCAGTTGCACTTTGGCGCGCATCTAACTTTCCACCCGCTTTTTCGGCCTTTTTAACGTCAAATTGCGAAGGATCACCGGTAATTGAACAAATTCGTACCATATAAATGGTTCCCGGCTCATCAATCGCTACCATTTTGGCGGCCGCCGGATTGGCGGATGAATGCGTAACGGGCGACATCAGATCAGGTAATGTACCCTGGTTGGCCACCGGTGTAAAACTCGGTACTCCGGTGTTTACCGTTGGTGCTGCCGTTGGTTGTACATTAACGGCTTTGTTCTGAATCAACTCTAGAACCATCGTTGGCTTGGCGTCTACCGTTGGCGTTGTAACAACTGGTTGGGTTGGTTTTACCGCCGTTGGCAATCCGGTATCGGACTTTTCCACCACGACAACGGCATCTTTATACCCTTCCGCCATGATTAGTGACTGTGCTAATTCGGCATCTTCCTGTACCGACCAAACACCCACCCGGATGCGATTTACGCCATTGTCGGGGCGCATATACAGGTTACCATACTGCGCGAGGTTAGCGTATTCATTTATAATAACGGGCGTATTCATATCAACGGTTCTAATTTGAATAGCAAACTGCGTCGTGGGCAGTGGCGCAATTAATACCGTATTTTTGGCGGTTGATCCTTTTTTATCGCTGATGAGGGCGATATCGTTACCCGCTGGTGCATCAGGATAAACGGCAAGGTTAGCATCCACATCTTTTTCATCCACGATAAATGCATCTTTTTTGAGTTCCCTTGCTTTTTTAAGGGCTGCTTCAGCGTCTTTGCGATCGGTAAACACACCTAAACGAATTTTAGTCAGTTTGCCTTCCTGCGTAGCATACATGCGACCGTATTCATTTAAAGACTCTAATTTGCTTACATCCGGTTCTTTGGCCCCGATGGGCGTCGCGGCCAACTGGATAGAATAACCATTAATCAATGATTTTGCCGGAGCCGGTGTTGTATTTGTATTTAACGTATTTTGATTGTTGCCAGGGTTCAAAACGACGTTGTTATTGGGCATTACCGGCGTGGTATTGACATTTTTTGAATTATCCACCAAATCTCCCGGTGTAAAAATAGGAGGCACGTATCCGCTGCCTTGCGAATTACTTTCAACGGGACGCGTTACTTCGTTGGTTGTAGCACCAGGGCGTTGTTTAACCGGATCAAGATTAACCAATTCGGTAGTTTTTCCGCCTTCTTTAAACATAGACACCTGATTAATGGTCGTTTGAGCGCCACCTTTACCCGAAAAAACGTTGGTACTCAGGCTTTTGTAACCATCGCGGGTGATGTTTAACGTGTAGGCTTTTTCGGGTTCCAAATTAAGCGTGTATTGACCATTATAATTGGAATATGCTTCAATGGGAGTACCCGTTGGCCAGGGTAGCGCCGATACTTTGGCCCCGTAAATGGGATCCTTGGTCTCGTGTTCCACGACCATACCCAAGGCTTCCGAAAAAGCCGTTGACGTTGAGGTAATGGGCGCAATACCGTTATTCGTTCCGAGCGTAACCGCAATATTGTGTTCTCCGGCCGAAGAAATTTGTACCACCGACGAAGGCAACCCGGCTTTGCGCACAGTGACGGTGCAGTTCACCTGACCTTTTGCCGCCGCAAATTCATAACGGCCTTGTTCATCGGTACGCATAACACCGGCTCCGCAAGATGAAAAATCAATTTCGGCGTTGGGTACTAATTGCTGGTATTGGTCGCGGACAGTAATAGAAAACTCATCGCGGGCGCGGCCAATTTGATAAATATCTTCGTTGCCTTTGCTATCGCTGCGGTTACTGGTAAAATATCCGTTGTTGTTTTTTGAATCGTAAATAAAGCCGTAATCATCACGGGGTGAATTAACACCGGGGCCGAGATTAACAATATTCGTGGCGTAATTATTTACAAAATCGGCGCGAAATACGTCCAATCCACCCAATCCATTGTGCCAATCGGAAGCGAAATAAATATCATTTCCGTCGAGGAAAGGAGATACTTCGTTGCCATTGGTATTAATGGTCGCGCCCAGGTTGCGCGGGGTGCTCCACATACCGGTTTGCGCATTGTAGGTAGAAGAATACAAATCCCATCCACCCAATCCACCGGGCATATTTGACGCGAAATACACGGTGTTTCCATCTTCCGACAGCCACGGAAAACCGACGGCATAATCAGAACTGTTGTACGGGAATGGTTTGGGGCTGCTCCATTTGCCATCGGCGCTGAGATCGGCGATATAAAGGCTCATTTCGATACCTTTTGCGGCAATTTGACGGGTTCCGTCAATGAATTTATTATGGCAAAAAGCCACTTTTCCGCCGGATCCGGCAAATGCTACCGGGCCTTCGTTGAAATAAGTGCTTTTTTGTAAATCCGCAATGAGAAAATTAGGGCGCTCCAACATGCCATCGTTGCTGTTTCGGCGGGTAATAAACAGTTCATTAGCGCCGGCACTGGGGTCATTTTTGGGCGATTTGCGGGTAATATCGCGGCGGGCGGAGGAATAAACAATCCATTCGCCGTAGAACGCGGGTGAATAATCGGCGGAAGGTGTATTAATTAACTCGCCTTTTGCCGAAAACGTACCAGCCTTTTGCGCGGCCTTTTGTGCGTAGTCGCACATGGCAGCGTAATGTTGACCGGTAGAAGGGTTGGCCTCCGCGTAAAAAGTAAACCACCGTTGTGCGCCAATATAATCGCCCGTTTGCATAAGTGCCTGAGCGTAACGGAAAGAGATTTCTGGATCCACCCGCCCCAAAGTCATGGCGCGGTCGTAAAAAGGCAACGCTTCGAGGGGACGGTTCAACTGAAAATAACAATCAGCCTTTCGCCCCAATGCATAAGCATTATTGGGATCAGATTTCAACACTTCGTTGTAGGAGTTCAGGGCGGTGTTATACGCATAAAGATCAAATTGCGTATCGGCACGGCGAAGGGTTTCCTCCGCGGTTTGAGCGGACAATGAGAAGGACAATGCCGTGGCGAGCACGCACATGCACATCGTACGAAACTGAATGTTCATAACGCTATGTTTTTTTGGAAAAAATACTGGATGAGTATTCAATGTGAATAATAGATTCGTGAATGGATGGAAGGGCAATTACATTTCACGAGATCGGATACTTGGTTCAGGAGTAAACAAAATAGCTACCCTACCAAGTACTTCCCTGAACTGCAAGTGCACTTCGGTAAACTTAGTATAGTAGAGGAACTAATACAGAAACTATTAACGGAACAAAAGTAACGGTTATTTCAAAACCGTCAAATTATTTAACATTTTTTCAGCGAAAAGGCAATTTGTTAACGATTCGTGAACTATTTCACTCTCGCAAAAAATTACTTCATGCCGGTTACAGGTATAGTAGCGCTGATCTTTGTGGTATCAAAAGAAGATGGATACAATCTTTCGCAAATGATCTATGGGATCAGTATTCAACACAGAGTTAGGCTATGAAACAATTCATTATTATTGCATTAATTGGTAGTTTAGGATTTATTTGCTGCAAATCTTCCATTTCGGTGCAGGATTTGCAGCCCCAAAACACCTTCACAACAAAATTACCTCACCTCGCTCCGGTACTGGAGGTGTTTCCCACTACCGGAAACCCGTTTTTTATAGAATTTGGGGTAAATAACGATCAACTTTTACAGCAACCAGTTATTCTTCCGGCCAATTCCAATCATTTAGACTCCTCCCAAATCCGTACTATCCGCAGTTCCTATCAAGATGCCAACGCCTCCGAGTTGCAGGTGTTTTTTGCCCGCGACGTAACGCGCAACATGACCCGCCCCGATGGCCCACTCAAAGGTTATATGTCGTGCCGGATTACGGCCCTCGAAACGCCACAAACGGGCGGTGGGCTTTTGGCCTTTCACGGATTTACGTTGGGCGCAACTTTGGTCACTGGTATCCCCCACTCCTCCGCACAAACGGGTATTGAAGTGGAAGTTGTCATCCGTGACCCTCAATTCAAGCCAATAAAACGGTATTGGGGTGTTGCCTTTGAGAAAAAATACTCCGGGCTGTACTATGGTTACCGCCACGCTGAGTTGCAACGCGCCTGTACACTGGAGGCATTTACCAAAGCCATGCAAAGTATAAAAAACCAAATTGGAGCAGATATTGACTTATTGGACGCAAAATTGAGCCAATAAGCCTCCACTTAAAAATGCACCAATCGAATATTATCCAATTTCACCGTACCCGTTTCAGCGGTATATTTACCGTCAGTACCTATAGGGAGTGGTAAACGATAAAACAGTTTGTAAAACGGTTTTTTCTGATCTGGCAAATAATCAGTCAAGTTAAAATAAATCTTGTTCCACTGCCCTTCTGCGGTAGGATTAAACAAAAACAAAGGTATAGCGGTCTCAAAACCCGTATTGTCTACGGCAACAATCTGGATCGAAAACGGCACATCATTCTGATGGTGCATTTCTAACCATACATTGACATCACCGGTGTTGGGCAAGGGTACTTGCTCGGCGGCAATTTCCATGATGGTATGCGCCGTATCAACGTACATTTGAATACATCTCCCCTCGTAACCATTATTATTAACGGAAAAAGTGTTATCCTCGTCAAAATCGCGATTGACAAAATTAATAGAAGAATTTCCGTCAAAAGTTGTATTTTCAACGGGAAAAGGAAATATCCGGTTATCCTGATATTCCGTTGTGGGCTGAATCGTGGTCGTTTCGCCCGTTGTTAAAGTAACATTTGCGATATATCTTTTAAACATAGGATAGATACCGGGCGAACTATTAAGACCATTGACTTTTACACCGGGGAAAATTTGTACTTCGGCGGCCCCTTCGACCAATACCGGAATTTCGGCGGGCAAATGAAAGCCCCCAAATAGTTCACCATTTACATAAACCCAGCCTTCGGTCACTTCGTGCATCGCATTCCCACCCGCCGAAGCGCCAATATTGAACGGCTCGATCCGGATATATGCAGGAATTGTCTCTGCTTCGTCACAGCCCCAAATCAGTGACAGCATTAGGAAAACAGTAATAACTTGCTTCATAGTTGTTGTATTTTTATTAAAATATGTAAGATCACTTTGCGCAAAATCAATTTCGGCTGCCAAAAATGAGGCTGCCAATACGAACCATTGTGCTGCCCTCTTCTACGGCAATGTGCCAATCGCCGGACATGCCCATCGAAATTTCTTTAAATGAGGGGGCATCGGCAAAAAAGCGTTGCCTGAGGTGTTCAAATATTTTTTTTAATTGCCTAAATTCTTGGCGTACCACTGTTTCGTCATCGGTGTATGTTGCCATACCCATCACCCCACAAATACGAACGTGTTGAAGGTGGAGCCACGGCTGTTGCTCCAGTAGGGCCACGGCTTCTTCTTCGCTAAATCCAAACTTGGTATCTTCTTTTGCGATGTGAAACTGCAAAAGACAATCAATTATACGTTCGTATTTTGCGGCTTGACGGTCAATTTCCTGAAGCAACTCAAAACTATCCACGGCGTGAATGAGGTGAACAAAAGACGCGATGTATTTAATTTTGTTACGCTGTAAATGACCAATTTGATGCCATTGAATATCCTTGGGAAGCGCCTCATATTTGGCGGTTAACTCTTGTACTCTGTTTTCCCCAAATATACGCTGCCCTTTTTCGTATTCTGCCATAATACGTTCCGGGGGGTACGTTTTCGAAACGGCAACCAAGGTTACATTGTGCTGATCAAGTGTTGCTTTTAGTGTCATTTGCGGCAAAGGTAGGGCATTTCACGGGCTTTTACACATTACAATCGGGCCAAAAAAATAATCGGGACTTGGTAGTGTTACCAAATCCCGATTATCATTTATTTACTAAAAGTCCAATCTTACTTCGACGTCTGAATCATCTTCTTAGTCGCGCTGTCGGTTGAAGTCTCTAATTTGTAGTAGAGTACGCCGTTAGCGTTCAGACCTGCGCCGAGCGAAGTCGAGGCGCGGTCGAGTGCGA
>JAAFJN010000040.1 GCA_013298845.1 Chitinophagales bacterium | reverse complement strand
CCTTATTCATTCTTGCTCTCTTTTGAGCAAGATATTCCATTTGAAATCGTTTGAACCAAAATCCTTTGTAAGTGCTTTAAAATCAAACCATTACAAAGACCTTGTTTTTCTTAACCGGACACTAGTGATTTCCGCTGTTTCTTTCAGTATTAGGAAGAGGGCACGTGTCAGTTTTTTAACCTCGACAATCTCTTCTTCACTTTCCTTTGTAGTTCTTGCTTTCAGCAAATCATAAAACGGAGCCTCAAATATTGAGATTCCTTCTGTTTCAACTTTCCGTCCTTCGGCCATCTCATCCCTCAATCCGGTCAACTGTTTTACTATTTCCTCCCAGTTTTCCTTGTATGAGTTCAATATCATTTCCAAACGATCTTTGAAACGATTATAAAGTGTCGGGTCTTTTTCCAGATTCACTTTGATGTGCCAGCGAATAGCATGTTCCATTTCCGACGCTTTTGACTTTGGAGTTTTGTTGAAGTAATCTACTTTAGTTTTGAATTCATCTGAAAGAATCGAGACCTGCTGCACTTTGGTATCAATGCCCAGTGAGAATAAATGCTTGTCAATGAGTTGACGGACTTTCTGAGAAGCCCATTTCAAGTCCATCGTTTCATCTTTGTAGCGGTCTTTTATTCTCCAAAGCAAGTAACCTAAACGCTTTGCCTGTATCCAGTATTCACCACCTGCCGGTGTATTAAAAAGCAAATCCAAACTATCGAAGAAACTCTTGGAGTAAGTCAACAGTTCGGCTCTGAACTTGATATTCTTTGCCTGTTCAATACAACTTTCTGCAAATTCAAATTCACCCGCCTGGTCGGTGAATTTCTGTTTCAGGAAGTCTTCAATTTCATTCAGTTTGTTGTCGGTAAACAAATTCAGAATGCGTTTGTAACGGGCTTCCAAAACCGGAATTTCCTTGTTGATGTCACGGAATACATTCAGGAAGTTTTTCAGTTTGTCTTTGTCCTTATCGGTATAAATCGCCAATGCTTCGGCGAGGTGCTTGGTTACTCCATAATAATCTACAATCAAACCAAATGATTTGCCTTTCTTTGTTCTGTTAACACGGGTTATTGCCTGAAACAAATCATGCTCTCTCATGCCTTTGTCCAGATACATTACTTGTTCAATCGGAGCATCAAAGCCTGTAATTAATCGGTCGCAAACGCAAATAATACCAATACCTGATTCAGGCTTTTCGTAATCAAAATCTTTCTTGAAACTGTTTTTTGCATCGGTGTCCAATGCTTCACGTCTTGCTTTGCTGATATAGCCGGGTTCATTATTTCCCATGCTGGAAACAATGGCTTGCACTTTTAAAAACTCAAGTTGCTTGATTCGCTCATCATCCCGTTCTTCATCTGGCAATGCTTTTAACTCTGCAATTTTATTCAGAATGGCTATTTCAAGTTCATACTTGTAACGCACGGCTGCCACAATGCTTGAAGCAACAACTTGTGCTTTGAAACCATTAATTAAAATATCGGTGTAGTAATGTTCAATGATGTCTTTGGCAATCTCGGCAATACGGTCTTTGCTTTCCAAGTAAGCAGTGAATGAACCATAACGTCTTTGAATTTCTGCTCGTTCTTCCTGTGTCCGCTGTTTGAACATATCCTCAAACTCGGCATCAAAAAGTTCTTTATCTTCAATCTTATCTTTGGAAACCTTGCCGATGTATTTTATTTCAACAGTGGCTCTGTCCGCAACGGCTTTGTCAAATTTGTAAGTATCAATCCAAGGTTCCCCGTTTTCATCCAATCTGCCGCCAAATCGTTCGTGGGTTTTTATCTCGTGTCGTTCGGTAAGCAATGGTGTGCCGGTAAAACCAATTCTTACGGCTTGCGGAAAGGCACTGAATAAATTATCGCCCATGTCTCCACCTTGTGTTCTGTGGGCTTCGTCCACCATTAATAAAATGCGGTCGCTGGCATTGATGGTTTCAAACTTTTCAAAAGTGGGAACAATTCCTGCGTCAATTAGCGATTGAGCAGAAACATTGTTGTCAGCCAAAAATTTGTGAATCATCACAATATTCAAATTGGCAGTATCATCATTTAATTCGGCAAGGTCGGCTTTACTGTCAATGATAGAAAGCGATTCGTTGCCATATTTCAGTGTATCGGCCAATTGCTCTTCTAAATCTACACGGTCAACAATGGAAATTATTTTCAGGTCTTTTAAATCATCACTGCTGCGAAGTTTACGAACCAGAAACACCATTGTTAAACTCTTTCCGCTTCCTTGCGTGTGCCAGACCACACCACCTTTTTCTTTTGGCGTATGACCTAAACGAAGATTACTGATAATTTTACCAACGGCTCGGTATTGATTGTAACGAGCCACCACTTTCACTTCTACACCTTTCTTGATTTCCATAAAAAGGGTATAGTGTTTCAGAATGTCCACCAAAATTTCTTTGTTCAACATTCCATGAATCAACACTTCCTGCCGTTCTTCATTCGGAGGAAAGGCAACTGTTTTATATTCTTCGGGAAAAATGTCAACCCAATTATTGTAAAAATCAAACTCGGCACTAATAGTTCCCACCCTTGCTTCTTTGCCGTGCGTAATGATGCTGAAAATATTGTAATGAAATAGTTTTTCTTCTCCTTCCTTTACCCCGTAATCGTCTTGCCTTGTGTTGGCGTATCTGGTAACTTGCAGATACGCTTCACTCAATGGTTCTGCTACATCAAAATCTTTGGCTTCTACCACTACCACAGGCAAACCGTTCAGGAATAATACAACATCGGGGATAATACCTTGGCGACTTGCACCGGGAGTAAGTAACCGAAATTGATTAATGGCGATAAAACTGTTTCTGTCCCAGTTTCTAAAATCAACCAAACGCACCGTTGGGTTCACTTCGCCGGTTAGTTCATTTTTGTTAACCGTTGTTCCTTTTAGCAGCAAGCGATGAATTTCCTTGTTGGCTTCGTGTAAACCTTTGCCGGGGAAATTCTGAATTTCAAAAAGTAGATCAGTCAGTTGTTTATCAGTCAGCCACTCGGTGCCATCCGGCATTCTATTGATGGCTTTGATGCTGTCTTTAAAAACCTGTGACAATAATACCTGTTTGAAATTTTCTCGCAAACTTTTTGATGGCTCTTGAGGAACGCCAATGCCCTGGTCTATCACTTGCCAACCCAACTGGCGAAGTTTATCTAAAAACGGTTTTTCTACATTGGTATATTCTGCCATAACTATGGTCGATTATTGGTTAAATAGGCTTGTTCCGGATGATTTATCATTTCAGGATGTAGGTATTTTAACTTTTTGTCTGCAATCATGTCACTCAGATATTTCCGTTTGAAGTAGGATTCCTCTCTCTGAAAATAGCCTGCGATCTCAGATGCTTTAAGCGGTCTCCATTCGCACAAATCCATAATGATTGCTTCTACTTTGGCTTTATCACGTTCCCTTTTGTTTAAGATACTTATCCGGTCAAAAATTCCCGGAGGTGGTGTGCTTAAACCCGGAGGTGGTGTGCTTAAATTGTCAAAAGGTGGTGTGTTAAACGCCAGAGGTGGTGTACTAACTGCGGGAGGGGGTGTACTCAGCGCTTTACCCGCAATATAATAAGTTGACTTACCCTTTCCTTTAGAAATCAGAAGTTCATACCCTTTTAATTCCCTCAAATCGGCACTGGCTTTCAATGTGTCACAATCAGCCATCTGACGGTATGTGGTATTATCAATGGCTCCGACTTCCCTCACAAAAATGAGCGCCTGTTTTTGGCTGTCCGCCAGGTCAAATTTTTCAAACTGTTTGAGCCATTCCAGGTCATTGGCATCCAGAAAATGGTGTAAAAGCAACCGGGAGGTAAATTCATTATTCTCACGGCTCGATTCAAAAGTTGGAGGTACCAGATGGGCTTTTTCCATCAACCTGCGCATCGCTCTGATACCCGAGCCTTTTGTTTCTGCCAGATTGGTATCGTGAAATACAGCGGCAATGAAAGGGTTCCGGGTTTCACTTCCCGGCTGCCCTAATTTATCCTCCGATTTTAAGGAGAAGCCCGGATTGATAATTTCGATACGATTATCGTAGCGAATGATTTGTGTTGGACGATGCTCCCGGTACGAACGGTGCATCAAAGCATTCACTATTGCCTCCCGAAGTGCTTTCGTAGGAAGCCCCGTAGAAGTTGCCTGTACATCATCTTCCGGCAACAAAAATCCTTTGGGTAAATCGGCATTGATTGCTTCAACCAAGCGATAAAGCACTAAAATGAGCGGCCCTCGCATATCAATGGTGGTAAAACGTTCGTCAGGGTTTTCCACCCACGTATTGCCAGGCACCCGAATGTAATCGGCACGCAGCATGGGAAAAGTACTCCGCTGTATTTTTGAACTGCCAAATAGCAGCAAACCGGAAATATTCAACTCTTTTGGATTCTCCTTGTTCACACAACCAAGTGCTTCCAACAATTCACTGTCGTTGTAGGTGAGTTCCTCGGCCGCAGGATTTACTTTTTCACGGAGCATCCGGTAACGCTTTAATGCATTTTCGTCTACATCGGCAAGCGTTGTTCCTTTCACGGGGGTTTGGTCGTAACTGCCAGAGTCCTGGTAAAACACGTGCATATCATCATCGGTGCAGTGCTGGTCGGTGCTGCCGATTCTGCGCAAGGCCCCGGAAGGCAACCCTTTTTTGGTGAAGTACAGCGGTTTTTGTTTCGACGGTAGCTCATCCACCCATATTTTTAACACCGGCAATCCATTGATTTTTTCTACCGTCATTTTGGGCCGCACCGGTAGGTTAAACATGCCGGCACACTGGGTCGCTATGTCGCTTTGGATTTTGTCCGGGTCGGGCATGGGGTCAATTTTATAATGCGTTGTGGCAGTGGCCGAACCATCCGCGCTAATGCTCATTAAAATATAACCACCTCCCAAGCCGGGTTCATTTGAATAAGAGCATACTGTTTCCATAATAGAAGTCGTAGTATCTCCAATGCCCTTGGCTTCAATCCACGGACATTCGTCTGTATCATTCAGAATTTCAAATAATTCTTCTGCGGTATAGTCTACCATTTTAATTCTCGTTTTGTGTTACTAATTCCTCTGCAACTTTTACTTGATTTTTGCCACTCAGCAAATCCTCCATCAAACCCTTTTTAAGGCTTTGCAGTTTTTGTAAGTAGGCTTGTTCGGTTTGGAGTTTGTTGTCAATTGCTTCCAACCGTTCAGTAATCAGCTCTTGTTCAGGTTTAGAAGGACAAGGAAAGTTTGCACTCTTTAAAATGCTATTATAAAGCCGTTGTATTGTTCCGCCTTCTGTTTTGTATTCTATGACTTGAAAAACTTGATATAAATATTGGTTTGAAATCAACGCACCATTATTTTCAATCCAAACAATGTTTGAGTCTTGAAAATATGAAGGCGTTCCGTCATAAATGATAGTTCTGCCAATTGTTCCAGCGGCAGAAATCAAAATATCTCCTTTGTTTGGAAACGAAAAACTCTGAAGATAACTATCGTAAAGGTCTTTTGAAACATAAGCGTCCGGTTTTTTTCCAAAGGTTCCAATTTTGTAAAATGGAATTTCGCCTTGGTCTTTTGTTTCATAATTGAAAACACGCCTACACATTCTCACTTCGCCAACATCTCCAATTTCCTTATTCTCCCACTCTCTCGGAATCCACCCCAACTTACTCTCTTTATACAATTCCGGTGCATCTTCGTAGCGGGGGCGGAGTTTGTTGGTATTTAGGTCTATGCCACGGGTAAACAAATCCTGCAACATGCCTTGCTTAATGGCCTTGTATTTGGCAATGGCGGCTTGGGTTTTTTCTATCACTGCATCGGCAGTGGATAGGATTTTGGCGATGCGTTGTTGTTCAAGAAAGGATGGAATTGAAATTTTAATTCGGTTGATGATTCCGCCTGTGATAACTGGCTGAGCATTCTGAAAAGCTTTTTCTCTCAGTTTTAAATTTTGTAAAAAGTAAAGCCAAAAATTTATTTCATTTTGTGGTTCTTTAAAAGATACAATCAAAGCATTATCCGTTATCCAGCTCTTTTCTTTAGTAATATATACGTTACCGCAGTGGGCCCCAACTCTGCCAATAATTAGCTGTTGCTGTTCAAAAAGGAAGGTGTCGTGCATCCCTGAAACTCCGTTTCCACCATAAACGAAATATCCTCCCGGCTTCATTCTTGATTCAGGTAATCCCTCCCCACTCGAAACACTAATGTAATTGCCCAGTATTTCTTCTTGTTGATTACTCATATCCCAATTCAATCAAAAAAGTATTTAAAATTTCGGTTTGCTCTTCCCTCTCCTTCAAAATACTGTGTAGCGGAACAGTATATTTCTCCCAAACATTCTCAACCGCCTGCAACAATTGGCGTTGGTGGGCTTGCAAATAATCGTTCACGGTTTGTTGCAAGGTGCGGAGCCAGCGTTTTAAAATCAGGTCTTTGGCTTGTTCGGGGGTAATGAGCAGGCGGGCTTTGTCAACCAATGCCTGCTTACGGTCTTTTATCTCCTTTATTTTCTTCTTGCAGGTTTTTAGTTCTTCTTCCAGTTCGGTGTGTTTGGCCATGCGGTCTTCATCGTATTCAATCACGGCATCGTAGCGTTCTACTTCGGCCAGGTATTTTGCGGCTTCGGCTTTTAGCGTTGCTATTTCATCGGCCAATTCAGGCTGTGCATTCCATGCTTTTTCATTGGCTTTAAGCCGCTTTTGCAAATTCTTGTATTCCTTATCGGCTTCCTTGCGTTCGCCTTTTAGTGCTTTAATGCCGTCTTTGTGTTCTTTCAGTTCCTTGCTTCGCCACACTCCGTAATCTTCTTCGTTCCAAACGTCGTCTTCCAGTTCGTTTACTTCGTCAAACATGGCTTGCAGTTCGTCGCGCCTTGCTTCGTTATCTCTGAGTTCTTTCAATACTTCCGGGAACTGGCTTTGCAAAATTTCATCATCGGGTATCAATTCGGCATTCCATCCGCTGGCATCCACACTTTTAATGTCGTTGGTAACGCTGTTCCAGTAAGCCGCAAAGGAGCCACGGCTTTTGAACTCATCCAGAATGGGAAGGGCAACCAGTTTTTCGGTAAGGGTGGCAGAAAATGTATGATACAGGTCGAATATACTGGTTTTCTGTTCGGGTAATTGCTCCAAAAGTGGCAATTGTTGTTGCCACCACTCGCCAATGGCTTGGTTGTATCGAGCAAAAGCGGTTTTAATTTCCTCGCTTTCGTCAAACAGTTTTTTGATGTCTTCTTTGTGTGCAATGCTCTCCGAAAATTTCAGGTAGTTGGGTTTTAACGGCTCAAATAGTTTGGTTTCCAATCCTGCGTAGCAATTGAAATAATCGTTCAATACTTTTACCTCATTTTCAGGAATACCGCCTTGCAAATGGGCGTGCACATCCTGCGGTTCGGGTGGTGGAGCATTGTCCACAAACCTGCGGATGTTGAAATTGAAATCTTCGTTTTCCAGATTATTGTGTTCATCAATGGGTTTACTCTTTGCCACCAACTTGCTGTATTTAAGCGTTTCTTTTTTGTGTCGGTAGGTAAAGGCAATTTTCTCCAAATCTTCCGGACGGAGTTTATTTTGGTTTTTGCCTTCTTTAAATTCTCTGTCGGCATTAATGAATAACACATGGTCTCGTTTATGTGCATTGGCTTTATTAATCACCAATACGCAAGCCCCAATACCTGTTCCATAAAACAAGGCAGACGGCAAACCAATCACCGCTTCCAGGTAGCCACGATTTACCAGCCATTCACGAAATTTTTTCTCCTCACCACCTCGATACAAAACACCGTGAGGCATGACTACGGCCATACGTCCGGCATTGTTCAGCGAAGCTACCATGTGCTGTACAAACATAAAATCGGCTTTGTCTTTGGTGGGCATCCAAAAACTAAAGCGTTCCTTAAACTTCATGGAAGTAGTGGAATAATCCTGCGAAAAGGGTGGATTAGCAAGGATAATGTCAAAGGTTCGCAGTTCGTTGTTATTCTGATGTAAGGGATTGAGCAAAGTGTCGCCATTCAGAATCTTGCTGTCGTAAATGTTGTGGAACAGCATATTCATTTTGCACAAGCCCCAAACCGTTCCACTTTTTTCCTGTCCGTAAAGTGAAATATTTTTTGCTGTTCCGTAACGGTTTTCCACATAATTTTTACACTCAATCAGCATCCCCCCACTTCCGACCGTAGGGTCGTAGATTTCGGCATCCTTGCCGGGTTCGAGTATATTTACCAGTAATTTTACAATTTCGTTGGGTGTATAGAATTCTCCTGCTTTCTTTCCGGCACTGTCGGCAAAATGTTTTATCAGGTACTCATAAGCCGCACCCATCAGGTCGGGAAATTCCAGATTGTCGTCACGCAAACTGATTTTATTGAATTTCTTAATCAGTTCCCGTAAGTCTTCATCACTGATTTGCTTGTTGTTCTTACCAAAAGTTTTATTGAAGTTGACATTGTCCTGGTTGAATACGCCGTCTAACTTGTCAAGGTTGGCTTCCTGCAATGCGGCAAATGCTTTGTTCAGATGGTCACCAATCTCTTCTTGCAGGTCTTTGATGTAGTTGCAAGTTTGTTGTTTGCCTTCATCGTCAATATAAAATTCTGGGTCACCGTCCAACCGTTTCCAGCGTGCGGCAAGTGGAACAAAGAAATCGTATTCCGGTGCATTCTGTCTTTCCAGTTCTTTATAGACCATTTCGGGTTCGCTTACGCCACGAACTTCTGTCAATGTTTTTCTTCGTTTGTCCCGGTGAACTTCAAATTGGTCGTTTACCCGTTTCAGAAACAACATGGAAATAATGTATTCCTTGTATTCAGAAGCATCCATGTTTCCACGCAAGATATCACACGCCTCAAAAAGAAATGTCTCTAAACGAGATAATGAGATTTTACTAGCCACTTATATAGTATAAAATTTAGTTATTATTATTATTGTCTATTTCACACGCAAAGAATAGTTCTCTTTCAAGATGATGTTGCGGGCAAACTGAATTCAACAGTCTCATAGTCTTTTTATACTTGCCAGCATCATACACAACTTGTGTATAGACCTCCGCAAAGATACATCAAGTTTTAAAAGATGAAAACGCTATTTGCTTCCACTCACTCATTTTCGGCCTCCTTTTCTTGGTTAAAGTGATTTAATTCATTTACAATCATCGCTTCTAATATCTTTGGTGGTAAAACAAATGATGACGCCAACGTCAAAACTGCAACGCCGCGTTGCAGTTTTAGAGTGAAATTTGTGGCGTCTAAGTTTTTTTTTCACAAATGTAAAACCCCAAAAAACAACCCGCACAAACCCCGTACAAATAGTCCTCTTTTCAAAGTACATTTGCCCCTACACAAATAAAACACAGTATTATTGTATGAAGCAAATATTGATCGCTGGTCTCCTCGGGCTGGCGTTTACTTTGGGTGCCCAGGACAAAAAATGGGATACCAACAACCCCTCCGGTACCAATTACACCGAACACCAATTCACCGTTTCGGAGGGTACCTGGCTCAACGTGGATATTTCCCCCGACGGCCAAACCATCGCTTTTGACCTGCTGGGCGATATTTACACCATGCCCATTGGCGGCGGCACGGCCACTTGTATCCGCAGCGGATTGGCCTGGGAAGTACAACCGCGCTTTTCACCCGATGGCCAACAAATCCTGTTTACCTCCGACAGCGGGGGCGGCGACAATATCTGGGTGATGCAAAAAGACGGCTCCAAAGCCCGCGCCATTACCACCGAAAAGTTCCGTCTGCTCAACAATGCCGTCTGGATGCCCGACGGCCAGTATTTTATCGCCCGCAAACACTTCACCAGTACCCGCTCTTTGGGCGCGGGTGAAATGTGGATGTACCACATCAGCGGTGGCGACGGCGTGCAGTTGACCAAACGCAAAAATGACCAGCAGGACGTGAACGAACCTTCGGTGGGCAAAGATGGCCGGTACGTGTATTTTAGCGAAGACCTGTACCCCGGCGGCTTTTTTCAATACAACAAAGACCCGCTGAAACAAATTACGGGCGTGCGCCGCTACGATCGCCAAGAGGGCAAAGTAGAAGATATTACCGGTGGCTCCGGCGGGGCCTGCCGCCCGCAAATCAGCCCGGACGGCAATTGGTTGGCTTTTGTGCGCCGAATTGACACCAAATCGGTGCTGTTTGTGCGCGATATGACCACCGGACTGGAATATCCGTTGTACGATAAATTGGACAAAGACCAACAGGAAGCCTGGACGGTTTTTGGGGTGTATCCGGGTTTTTCGTGGGCACCGGGCGCGACCAACGACCGCAGCATAGCCATTTGGGCGGGCGGAAAAATCAAAATGGTGCAGTTTAACCTCGCCAAATTGCAAGATGCCGCTACCGCCGAATCGGCCGTGAGCGTTAAGGATATTCCGTTTACCTGCAACGTCAGCACCAAATTGGGCGAAACCCTCAAGTTTGAACAAAAGGTGTACGAAAAACAGTTCACGGCCCGCGCCATTCGCCACGCCGTTACCAGCCCCGACGGCAAAGTACTCGTGTTTAACGCCGCCGGAAAACTCTACCGCAAAAATCTGCCCGATGGCAAACCTGAACTACTGACCAAAGGGTACGAAAAAGGTGTTTTTTACGGCAAAACCGTGGCCAATCCCGAATTATTGGAATTTGAACCCGCTTTTTCGGTCAATGGCCGCGATCTGCTGTTCGTTACCTGGAACGACGAATTGGGCGGTGCCATTTGGCAAATGAACGTGGCCTCCGGCGCCCTCCAGCAAATTGCTGTGCCCACGGGTGTGCTCCGTACCCCTCAGTTCTCCCCCGACGGCCGCAGCATCGTTTATAACACCCAAAGCGGCGACGACCAAACCGGGCCTTCGCGCCAGGTAAAACCGGGGATTTACCGCTACGATCTGAGCGCCAAAACCAACCAATTCGTGACCGACGAAGGCGATAACCCGTCGTTCAGCCCCGACGGAACGCGCATTTATACCACCGTTGGCGGCGATTTGTTTGGCTCTTTTAACAAAGAACTCCTGTCGTTTGACCTGAATGGCAACGATAAAAAAAGTTTGTTCAAAAGCAAATACGCCAACCAATGGACCCCTTCCCCCGATGGCAAATGGCTGGCATTCAGCGAGTTGCACAAAGCGTACATCTGCGCGATGCCCATGCCCGGACAAACCATTGACCTCAGTGCCGATACCAAGGCGTTCCCGGTGGCCCAAATTGCCAAAGACGCGGGTTATAACCTGCACTGGAGCGGCGACAGCAAAAAAGTGGCGTACACCCTCGGCGACGAATATTTTTCCATTGACCTCACCAGCCGGTTTAAGTTTTTGCCCGGTGCCCCCGATTCCCTGCCGGAACTGCCCCAAACGGGCGCGAAAATTGGCCTTATGCTCGATTACGATACCCCAACGGGTGTTTTGGTGTTCAAAAACGCCCGCATTATCACCTGCGAAGGTGACCAGGTGATCGAAAATGGCACCCTCGAAGTGACCAATAACACCATCACTTTTGTGGGAAAAACCAGCGATTACAAGGGCAAAACCGGCAAAGTGGTGGATTGCAAAGGCAAAACCATTATGCCCGGCATCGTGGATGTACACAGCCATTCGGGTAATTTCCGCTACGGCCTGAATCCGCAAAAGCAGTGGGAATATTACGCCAACCTCGCTTACGGGGTGACGACCATGCACGATCCTTCGGTGAACAGCGAAATGGCGTTTTCCAACGCCGAAATGCTCAAATCGGGCCGCATGACGGGTCCGCGTTTGTTCAGTACCGGTACCATTTTGTACGGTGCCGACGGCGATTTTAAAGCCCCCATCAACAGCCTCGACGATGCGCGCAGCACCCTGCGCCGCACCAAAGCCTGGGGTGCTATTTCGGTAAAAAGTTACAACCAGCCGCGCCGCGAACAACGCCAGCAGGTGATTGCCGCCGCCCGCGAACTCAATATGTTGGTGGTGCCGGAGGGTGGTTCGTTTTTTTACCACAACCTCAACCAGGTGGCCGATGGTCACACCGGCGTGGAACACAATATTCCGGTGGCTACCGTGTACGAAGACGTGGTGCAGTATTGGAAACGCACACGAGCGCACAACACGCCCACGCTGATTGTTTGTTACGGCGCGGTGAACGGTGAATACTATTGGTTCCAAAAAGAAGATATTTGGAAAAAACAACCCTTGCGCACGTTTACACCCGGTTACGTATTGGATGCCCGTTCGCGCCACCGCGAAATGATTCCCGAAGAAGAATACACCAACGGGCACATTTTGGTGAGTAAATCGCTGAAAAAAATGCAGGACAACGGCATCAATATCAACCTCGGCTCCCACGGTCAATTGCAGGGCCTCGGCGCCCACTGGGAACTTTGGATGTTGCAACAGGGCGGCATGACCAATTTGCAGGCCCTTAAATGCGCCACCATCAACGGTGCTTTGTATTTGGGCATGGAAAAAGAAATTGGTTCATTAAAAACGGGCAAATTGGCCGATTTGGTGATCTTGAACGCCAATCCGCTGGAGAATATCCGCAATTCGGAGAAAATTGCGCAGGTTATGGTCAACGGCCGTCTGTTCGACGCCAATACCCTGAACGAAACGGGCAATAACAACCGCAAACGGGGACAGTTTTGGTTCGAAAAACCCGGCAGCAATTTCGCCAACGCCAAAATGCTCGAATCCTGCACGCATTCGCGTTGTGTTTGTGGGCACTAACCAATAGAATAACACAGCGGAGCGTGGTTTTGCTGGCGTCACCACGCTCCGCTTTTTTGTAAGTGGCTCAAAAACAACAAATAATGACAACCGACATCATAGAAATCAACAACTTTATCGTTTTAATTGAGCAATCAAATTCCGAAAAAACGATTGTACAAAAATGCGAAATTGACGGCGATGCTGTTGGCTTTGCATTCTATGGTTCCGGGAATGTAGAATTAGAAATAACCTATGAAAACAAAACCAAAACGGTGAACAACACAACGGGCATTGCCATTTCATTTTTCGGAAATAGCAAAGTTGAGTTTTCCCACAAAATAGAACCCAATAAACCCCTGCAATCCATTAGTATTTTCTCCAAACTCAAACATTTTCACACTTTACCCGAAGCAGAACGTACCTTATTTAAGGAGTATTTGCCCCAACTGATTAACCCCAACGCAAATTTTGTAGAAGGTCCCGCTTTTTACATGACCCCGGATATGCAAAAAGCGGTTCAAAAAATCCTGACCACCGAGTACACCGGTAGCATGAGACTAATGTTCCTAAAAAGCCAGATTAACGAGTTATTGTCCCACTTTTTTGGTTGTATCTCCCTGGAAAAAGGCAACGGCCTCAGGGATACCGATAAAGACAAAATTTTTCAGGCCAAAGAAATCATCGCAAACAATATTTCCAAGCCACCGTCTTTGAACGAATTGTCGAAACTGATCGGGTTAAACAGCAACAAACTGAAAAAAAACTTCAAGGAAATCTTTGGCATTCCCGTATTTAAGTTCTTGCAAGAAGAACGCCTTAACAAAGCATATTCTCTGTTGAGCAGCAGCGATATGAGCGTCCAGGAAATCGCATGGTTTGTCGGATATGAAAGTTTAAGTTCTTTTTCAAATGCTTTTCAGCAGAAATTTGGGGCCCGCCCCAATGAAATAAAACAACAGTTCCTTTCAAACAAATCATAGTTCTTTTCGGACAAATGTGGTAACGCATGGGGGCAGCATCTTTGCACCATCAAAAACGCATTTTAACAGAAGAATTGATTTATGAAAAACAAAAAAATCTTGATTCTTGATGGCACAAGGATCAAACCGTTTTTTTTAAACAACAGGGCCATTTTTTTGGCAGCAACCACACTTACAACGGGCCTTTTGGCGGGTATTTTTTTTACCTGGACCAATGCGGTTACGCCCGGTATCGGAAGACTGGACGATTTGAGTTATCTAAAGGCTTTCCAAAACATGAACAGAGCCATTATTAATCCATTGTTTTATGTAGTGATAATCGGGCCATTGCTCTTGTTGCCGTGGACATTTTACCTGTATAAAAGCAGCTACCGCCCAACCCGACAGGCTTTGCTGGGTGCAACGACACTCTATTATTTGGGCGTTTTCGCGGTAACAATGATTGGGAATATTCCATTAAATATCCTACTGGAAAAGGCTCCATTGGACAGCATCGGCTTGGACGCCGCCAACAACCTCAGAAAAGCATTTGAACAGCGTTGGAACGGTTATCATCTCATCCGGACGATCACCTCGGCCGCTTCTTTTTTGCTGCTGATCTTGGCTTGCTTGTCGGGTACCGATGACAAAAACATAATTCACCAATCCATTTAACGATTCACAACATGAACAGATTCAGAGCAATTTCAGTGGGCGCAATGGTTTGGGTATTTGTCTTTACAGCCTTTACCATTTTATCCTTTATTCCGGGCATCAAAGATTACCCGGATAAGCAGGCGCTGGTTATAGCGGTGCTGCTCGTACCTTTTGCCGTTTTCGGGGCATCTCTTTATTATAAAAATGGAAACAAGGGACACGGTTTGAAGGTCGGCTTGGTTATGGTAATCATTGCTTTTTCACTCGATGCCTTGATAACAGTGCCGCTTTTAGAAATCCCCAACGGAAGGGGGTACCAGCATTTTTTCACCTATCCGTTGCTTTATTTGCTGGCGGCGGTAAACGTGTTGAGTGTTTATATCTATTGGAGGTTAAAGATTGAGGCTAAGTCAATTTACTAAATCAATTGTTATTCACCAACGTATTCCAAAGTTTTATTGTGAAGAGGAGCGTGGTTTTGCCGGCATCACCACGCTCCTTTTTTTGTAAAATGCGCTTTTTACGCTTTTTTATTCAGCATACCTTGCAAAAAACCACCGAGACCACCACCGGCACCGCCCAAAAGGCCACCGCCCAGCAAAGATCCCAAAAGGCCGCTGCTCCCCTCGCCCATTACAGCGGTGAGTACACTACCCAACTCCGTGGGCATACCCATTGCCGAAGACGCGGCACCGAGAATACCACCGCCCAAGGCACCGGCAGTAGCACCGTTAGCGGGGGTTTGTTTAAATAAAAAACCCGCCAGAGCACTCACAATCGGCACCACAATAGCCGATGAAATTCCTAATTTACTGGCAATAAATCCGGCGGCTGCGGTTAGCAAAGAAGAGATCAACATGTTGTTCATAATAAAAATTCGTTTTGATGTGAAAATATGAAAGTTGGTATAAAATCCGGCTTCGCAAATGTAGACCTTTTTTTATTTTGCCAAAATTATTTTTTAGTAAACAAAAAAACGTACTTACCGTATGCGCACCTCGCCGCAGGATGCCGCGAAACGTGTACGCTACAACGAGCAAAACCAATTCAACAAATTCAACATTTCCCTACCAATTCAGCCCTACGAATGGGCATCCACCGAATCGTACACGATGACTTTTGACCACAAATGGCTGTAATTTTTGACAAAATCAAGGTGAATGGGATGCACCTGATAAATATCCTGGTCTTTGGCCGATTCGAACATGGTAAACCACGACACGGCGTACGAACTGTCAATGACTTCGCGGCGGGTTGCGGCGGGTTTCCCGATGTGAAACGTTTTGATCTCCTCCACTTTGGAAAGTCCGTCGAGGCCCTCCAATAATTTTTCGAGGTCTTCTTTGCTGTCCGGGTTTTTCAACCAAAAATAAACGTGGTGCACCAAGACATTTTTTAATTTCCGTTTGGGTTTCAGGTCGAGGGCCATGCCCAAAAACGGGAGCGCTAATAGGTTTAATAAACTCATTTTGTGAAAATTTCGTCTGTTCATATATTTATACCGAATTCAGGTGCAATATTAGCGGTAATAGGAAGATAAGCGCGCTTTTTCGCCGGATAAATTTTACCTTTGTCGCCTTCAGATATGCATTACATTGACCTTTTTTTAGAAAGTCAGCGCGCGTACAGCGCATTTTTATGGCACGAAATACTGCATCCCGGCTGGCACAATTATTTTTATTGGGTATTGGGTTCGTCGGTGGTGATCCTGCTGTGTGAGGTATTTTTTCCGTGGCGCAAGGACCAACCGGCCATCCGAAACGATTTTTGGCTGGATACTTTTTACATTTTCTGGAACTACTTTTTGTTTTCGCTGGTGTTGTACACGGGCATTTCGAACGTGTTTGTGGATATATTTAACCGCTTTTTGGGGTTATTTGGCATTACCAATACAGTGGCGGTTTATTTGGGTTCGTGGCCGGGTTGGGCGCAATTGCTGTTTATTTTTGTCTTTCGGGATTTTATGCAATACAATATCCACCGGTTATTGCACCATGTTCCGTGGATGTGGAATTTTCACCGGGTGCACCACAGCGTGGAAGAAATGGGCTACGGCGCGTTGATGCGCTACCATTTTATGGAACACTTTTTTTACCGTTCACTGGAGTATTTGCCGCTGGCCATGCTGGGTTTCGGCATCCAGGATTTTTTCATTGTGCACCTGTTTACCTTTATTACCGGGCAATTGGGGCACGCCAATTTGTACCTGCCGCTGGGCAAACTCAAGTACATTTTAAACGGCCCGCAGATGCACCTTTGGCACCACGCCAAGGAATTTCCGGCGACGCACCCGCGCGGATTTAATTACGGCATTACGTTGAGTGTATGGGATTATTTGTTTAAAACCGACCATTTTCCCCACGAAGACGCGCATTTGCCCGTGGGTTTACCCGAAGAACAAAAAGTCCCCGGCGATTTTATTGGCCAACAAATCGGGGTATTTTCTTTTGGCAAAAAGAAAAAATAACTAACCCCGCGTTTGGTATACTTTGTGTTTTTCGGCGTTGTATTGGCGCCAAATGGAAATAAACAACCGCACCGACAAAGCGGGCGCGGCAATAATACTACCCGCCGCAAAAAACAACATTTCGTTCCACATGTACGACTCCATGGGTCGGCGGGAAGCGTAGGCCAGGTGGCCGGTCAGTTTGTCCCACAACTGTTCGCCAATGTACGTTTGAAAAGCGTTGAGGTCCGAAATCAGGAAAAAAGTAAAGGGGATCATGGCCACCATAATGACCGCTTTTACGATTTGCAATCGGCCAATCAGGCTGTATTGCAGGGTAAAAATATGGCGCGCCAGCGTAATTAAAGTAACGATAAAAAGTGTATTGGACACCTGAAAAATCCAGTCAATGCCCGCGTTCCAGATGGGATATTGTACTACGATCACCACAATGGCCGTAATGGCCCACCACAAAAGTTCAATAAGTACGTACAGTTTATTTTGCATTCTACCAGTTGTTAAAAGCAGCGTTAAATATATCCTCCAGCAATTGTTTGGTAATTTCTTCGATTAACTGATCCTGAACGGCGGATAAATCAGCGTCGTTGGGAAATTCGGAGAAAAAACTAAACGTCCGGCCCGCTTCCGGATATTCCGTTTTGAGGCCCTCTTTGTTGATGATGTAGTTAACAAACACATCAATCTTCAATTGGTTGCGGGCCACGGTTTCGCCGGGTTTTGGGGCCAAAGGTACAACGGAAAAACCGGAGATCCGCCCACTAAATTCACAATCCGGTTCTTCGTTTTTCAGGTTCAACGGCGTTTCCGTTCGGACTTTATCTTTTAATTTTTCCGAAAAATCCACCGCCAGGGTCGGGGGCGCGTTGGGAGCCGAGGTTTCGAAGGTGCGCACGGCAAATGTTTTGATGTTGGGATCAATTGAAATCCCTTTGAACGAGTAACAACCCGTTTGTACCGCTGTCAATAGTCCGGCGAGTAGCGCCAGCAGCAATCCGGCGGCGAGGTTAAATTTTGTCATTGTTCCGTGTGTATTTATGGTCTATCCTGCTCTTTTTTGGCCTTTTTTTTCGGTTTCCCGAATACGTCCACTTCTTTGTCTTTTTGGGTGGGTGCTTCGATGCTGGGTGGTTCGGCCTGCACGTCGTTAAATACCTTTTCGATGTATTTCCACTTGCCTTTTTCCTGTTTCAGGCCATCGTAACTGCCATCGGGGACGTAGGTTACGCCGCGACCGAAGGGGCTGCCCATGGGAATGAGGTGTTCAAATAAAATCATCCCGTAGAGTTCGTCCCAATTGCATTTGACCGAAGCCTCGGCGGAATACTCCAAAAAGATCCGTTTTTCGGGGCCCTTGGGTAATGGAGTTTCGCGTTGGAAAACCTCCGCGCCAAATTCCGGTTTGCCCTCGGCGTTAAACGACAGCACGTCCACGATTTTTCTTTTTTGAAAAAACTCAAACGCATCGTAGCCCAACAACAAATAACGGCGCCCCTGTTTGGTGTCGAATTGGATCAAATTATAGTACAACGCCCCGTACCAACGCTCCGGCGTGAGGGTTTCGTGGGTCGGTTTGGGATATTCCATGTCGCCGCTGCGGTCAATGAGCGGAAACAACGACAATTCACCCGAATTGCGCTGAATCGCCCCGTAATAGCGGTACGTGGAATCGTTGACAAACAACTGCCAGGTAAAAATCCGAAAACTGCTGTCGGGCGGCGACAAAATAGACATACTTTTGAGGCGCTCGAAGGGATATTTGTACGAATTTTCAGTTTTTAAAGAACGCACAAGCCCCGTAATCAGTTGCCTGCACGCCGCAAAACGCTCGGCTTCGATGGAGTCATTGATCACGGCGTAGGCCAAAATACCGAGGGTATCTTCGCACAATTTCATCTTTTTGAAATTATCCTCGGAGAGTTTTCCGGCGGGTTTTAGTTTGGTTTGCGCCACAGCGACCGTCGAAAACAGGATCGCCAATAAAAAAACGGGAAAAATATTCTTTAACATAGCGGCACAAAACGCGTTTCAGGCCCCGAAATTTTGTGAAATACCAAGTTTAACCTCATTTTGAAAAAACAGGACAAAGTTAGCGGGTTTTGCGCGATTTACACTGAGCGTAATTCAAAAGCCTTTCTATCTTTGCGCCGTTCAAACATTTAAACACAGATATGAAGAAATTTTTGCCACTTTTTGTGCTCATCCTGACACCCTTCTTCCTGCTGGCACAAAAGTCCACTAAAGCCACCTTGCGCGGAACGGTATATGACAAGGTGACCACACAACCCATTTCATTCGCCACGATTAAACTGGAAGGTGCATCGTTGGGTACCTCTTCGGACATCAACGGATTTTTCTCTTTGGCGGATATTCCCCCCGGCACTTATTCGGTGGTGGTATCGTACCTCGGTTACGAAGACTTTAAATCACAGGTTACCCTTGCAAAAGGTGACATTCAGTTTCTGAACGTTTATATCAGCGAAAATATCACCAATATTGGCGAGGTGGTGATTTCGGGTAAAAAACAACAGGCGAAAACCGAAGTACAGGTTTCCAAATTGCAGGTAACCCCCAAACAAATCCGGTCGTTGCCCTCGGCCGGTGGCCAGGCCGATATTGCGCAATACCTGACGGTACTGCCCGGCGTTATTTTCACCGGTGACCAGGGTGGCCAATTGTACATTCGCGGTGGTTCGCCGGTGCAAAACCGGATTCTGCTCGATGGTATGACCATTTATAACCCCTTCCACAGCATTGGTTTTTTCTCGGTGTTTGAAACCGAATTGATCCGTAACGTGGATGTATTAACGGGCGGTTTTAACTCCGATTACGGTGGCCGTATTTCGGCGATTGTGGATGTAAAAACCCGCGAAGGCAACCGCAAACGGTTGTCTGGTTTGGTATCGGCCAGTCCGTTCCAGGCCAAAGCACTCATTGAAGGCCCCATTATCCCCTTAAAAAAAGAAGGCGGCGGTAGCGTTTCCTTTGTATTAACGGGCAAAACGGCTTTGATTAACCGTACCGACAACGCGTTGTACAACTACGTGAACAACGGCGAGGGTGTTCCATTCGATTACCAGGATGTGTACGGTAAAGTCTCCTTTATGTCGGGTAACGGTAGTAAATTTAACGTTTTTGGCTTCAATTACGACGATAAAGTAGATTCCCGCCTCATTGATTTTGGTTGGACCAGCCAGGGTGGCGGTATGGATTTTACGGTTGTTCCGCAAAACTCCAACACCATTTTGAGTGGCACCCTTACTTATTCCGGTTATGATTCCAAAAGTGAAGAAGCCGATCGTTCGCCCCGTACCAGCGGTATCAATGGTTTTTACGCCGGTTTGAATTTTACCAATTTTGGTCGCAACGACGAAGTGAAATACGGTTTGGAACTCACCGGTTTTAATACCAAATTCCAATTCACCAACTTTAAAGGAATTGATATCCTTCAGAACGAAAATACCACGGAAATTGCCTCTTATATCCGTTGGAAACGCAAATTAGGTGGTTTGGTGATTGAACCGGGTTTCCGCGTGCAGTACTACCAGTCGTTGGGTGAAATTTCACCCGAACCGCGTTTGGGTTTAAAGTACAATATTTCGGACCGCGTGCGCTTCAAAGCCGCCGGTGGTTTGTATTCGCAAAACCTGCTTTCTACGGTAAACGAACGCGATATTGTAAACCTGTTCGTGGGTTTCTTGTCGGGTCCCGAATCAACCGTGTACGAATTGGGCGAAGTGTATAACCAACCCGGCGCTAAAAAAGCCAGTAGCCGTTTGCAAAAATCATGGCATACGGTGGGTGGTTTTGAATTTGACGTGTTCGAAAACTTCGACCTTAACGTAGAGGGTTATTACAAAAATTTCACGCAGTTGCTGGCTCTTAACCGCAACAAAACCGATAAAGCCGCCCCGGATTACGTCATTGAAACCGGTAAAGCGTACGGTATTGACTTTTCGGGCAAATACGAAGGCAAACGTTATTACATCTGGGGTGCCTATTCTTACGGTTTTGTTACCCGCTTCGACGGTGTTCAGGAGTATCCGCCGGTATTCGACCGTCGCCACAACATGAACCTCGTGAGCACATTCCAGTTGGGTAAGAAAAAAGAATGGGAGTTTGGAGCGCGTTGGAACCTTGGTTCTGGCTTTCCATTTACCAAAACCCAAGGCTTTTACACCAATTACAACTTCAACGACGGCATCGGAACCGATGTGTTGGGCGGCAATTTTGGCGACGCGGACTTGGGTATTTTGTACGATGACCAGCGTAACACCGGTCGTTTGCCTTATTACCACCGTATGGATATTTCGCTCAAACGGGTCATTAAATTTGGCAAATACGGTCAAACCGAAATTGTGGCATCGGCAACCAATATTTACGACCGTCCGAATATCTTTTATTTCGACCGCGTGCGTTACGCCCGCGTGAACCAATTGCCCATCCTGCCGAGTTTGAGTATGACGGTGCAGTGGTAAGGAGGGTTTGAACATCGAACGCCGAACATCGAACGCCGAATTTTGAATTTTGAACTGCGATTTTTTTAATGTCGAACACCGAACACCGAATTTTTTAATGTCGAACACCGAATGTCGAACACCGAACACCGAAGTATTCGCTGATGAGACAGTTTTGCCACCCTCCATCATCAGCACCGGAATCTTGGATAATTTCGTGTAACACACCGAGGAACACTTTAAATTTATTCAATTAAACATTACTTCGGCGTTCGACATTCGGTGTTCGGTGTTCGACATTAAAAAATTCGCAGTTCAAAATTCGATGTTCGGTGTTCGGTGTTCGATGTTCGATGTTCGGTGTTCGGTGTTCGATGTTCAAATGTTCGGAGACGGGAACTGTGCGCCACAATTATGCGTTATTCGTACGCAATTTATTTTTAAACCAAAAAAACAACTCAAAATGCACCCGGAAACAATTCCTTACTTTCAATATTTAGAAACAATTCCGACCAGTGGGAAACATATTTTAGCCCAACAAACCGACGAACAAATCCTTGTTTATCAAGCATTTAACCACGCCATTGCCAACTACGCCCTGGAGCACCAACAGTTTGGTGGCAGCGCGTACAGTTTTAGTCGGATGTCGTGGATCAAACCCAATTTTTTGTGGATGATGCACCGTTGCGGATGGGCTGATAAAGAAAATCAGCAACGCGTATTGGGCATTTGGCTCAAAAAAAGCGATTTTGATCATATCTTGAGTGAATCTGTCTTCAGTTCCTTTCAACCCGACCATTATACAGATGTAGCCGAATGGAAAGCGGCCTTAGAAAAGCACCCGGTGCGCCTGCAATGGGACCCCGACCACGATATTTACGGTGCTCCGCAGGTTCGAAAAGCCATTCAGTTGGGAATTAAAGGCAAATTACTCGAACAATTCGCGCAAGAAATGGCCCTCGAAATCATTGATCTTACTACCTTTGCGCAGGAACAAAAGAAATTGATTCTACAAAAGAACATTACGCAATTACAGGTCCCCCAAGAATGGATATACGAACCACGTGATGCGCGCATTAGAACAAGAATTGGTTTAACCAACAACGAGCATGTGTAGGGTTTTCCTTACTTTTAACAGAAAACGCCCAGCATGTTTAAAAACAGAGAGAATTAAATTATGTCAACAATTAAAGTTTATGCCATTGCCTGGGGTGGCAAATTTATCGGTCAGGGCCAAAACGGCGTCGCCTATTTAACGGTTACCGATCCCGAAGGTAATATCGTTGCCGGAGTAGTAAATGCTCCGATTAATCAGGGAACAGTTACCGGCGATGGTTCGGGCGATACCGACAAAATTATGAAAAGCGTCCCCTGGGGTACGCCCGTTGATAAAACCAACGCCTATTCTTACACGTTCAGTTTCAACCCAGACACACCCGTCCAACTCACATTTACCGTTGACGTTTACCACAACGGTATCCTGATGGCCACCGCCAGTCAACAACAAATGATATGGCCGGGCATTGTCCTGATGGGGCCAACATCGGTGGTGGTGGTAGTGCCCGGTTTGCTCACCAATGTCGTTGAACCCGAATCGCCCCTGTTTTTTTATAACCAGCAACCCGGCGCATTATCGGTCAACGTTTACATGATGTGCGGTTGCGAAATTGACAACGAATTTTGGCCGGGTAAAAACTTTAAGGTCCGCGCTGTTATTACCAACGAAGAGGGCCAGCAAGTGGCGAGTATCCCGCTCACGTGGAGCAGTGCCGCTACTTTTTCGGGTACCTGGACGCCCCGTGCGTTGGGACCACACATCATCCAATCGTTTGTGGTAGAAACCACCAATGGCAATACCGGTTGCTCCGCACCCGTGGAGGCCGTTGTGGTAGAGCCGGAAGAAGTGGTAGAAGTGGATATTGAAGTAGAAGTGTAAAAACTATTCCAAAAATAAAAACCCCGACCATTGAGCGAAGTCGAAATGGTCGGGGTTTTTATTTTTGGTTGAATTGACTAATTATTCGTCGCTGCGCAAACTTTGCACCGGATTGACCAGGGCTGCTTTTACACTTTGAAACCCAATGGTGAATACCGCAATCACCACCGACGATAACAAAGCCAGTAAAAATACACCGGCTCCGACCGAGACCCGATACACGTAATCATCTAACCAGCCGTTCATCACCCACCACGCAAATGGCGCGGCCACCACAAACGCAATACCAATTAAACGGGCGTATTCTTTGCCAAATAACCATAAAATACCGGCAATATTGGCACCTAACGTTTTCCGAATACCAATTTCTTTGCGTTTACGGGCAATCAGAAAGGTCGAAAGACCAAACAAACCCATGCAACCAATAAATACCGCAACCGCCGCAAACGTGCGCACCAACCGCATGGTAGTGGCTTCGCTTTCCACAAATTCCTGAAAGCGGTTATCCATAAATTCGTACTCGTAATAGTAGTTGGGAAATTGCGTTTCCCAGGCCGCTTTCATTTGCGCCAATGCCGGTTCGGGGTTGCCTTGGTGCAGCAGTACGGCACAGGTGATGTAGTTACGGGGTTGGGTATTCAGCACCATTGGCGCAATGGCTCCCTGTAAACTCCAGTTGTGAAAATCTTTCACTACCCCGATTACCGGTCCTTTTAGCGCTCCTACCTGAATGGTTTTATTCAAAATATCTTCGTTGGAGGCGAGGTTAAGTTTTTTGACAAATGTTTCGTTGACAATAAACTCCCGTGCCGAATCGGCGGGAAAAAGATTACGCCCCGCCACCAGTTTCAGGCCAAATGTTTCGAGGTAGTGCTCATCGGCCGGTTTATCGGTAATCATAAAAGGTTCGGGGTCGGGACGATTGTCAAAAGTGACCCCGTTTTGGTTGTTGGTGGTGGATGCAGGTGGCTGATAACAACGCGTCACCCGCTGTACCCCGGCTATTTTTTGAATTTGTTGCTGCAAATTGGCCGATTTTTCGGTTTCGGGCACTTTTAATAAAACAATGGCCCCGGGCCTGAAACCCCAATCGGAATCCTGTGCGTACTGGAGTTGGGCCGTTACAATGGCGGCGCAAATAATCAGCAATTGAGAAATAGCAAATTGGGTACCCACCAAGAACCGCCTCACCTGAAAACCACCTTTTCCGCTGGCATCGGTGGCGCCTTTCATGGAGTACACCGGATGAATCCGCGCTTGTACCCAACCCGGGTAAAAACCGGCCAAAAAGGTCAACAACACCGCTAAAATTGCCATAAAACCCGCCATTGCCACCCCGCCACTGCGGAGCGAAAGGGTAATTTTTAACCATTGGTTCAGGTAAGGAAGGCTAACCTTAGCCAACAACCACCCGACGAGCATAGCCCCCAATACAATCAGGCCGGTTTCGGTTAAAAACTGCCAAAACAACTGGCTTTTGGTACTGCCCAAAGCCTTGCGCACGCCCACCTCCCGGATACGCGTGAGCGCCTGCGCGGTGGCCATATTGATAAAATTAACGCAGGCCGTCAGCAGCAAAAACAAACCGATAATACCCAACGCATACAGGTATTTTTTGTTGGTGGCAAAGCCGTAATCGGTGTCGAAGTGCATTCCCAGAAACGGCAAAGATTTATACTGGAACAAATCGGCAAGTTCCGGGTGCGGGTGGGTTTTGCGAAATTGCAACAAAAGGTTGTCCATTTCCGCCTGCGTATGCCCCGGCCGCAGCAGCGCAAAACAATAATTGCTGCCTCGCGCACCGTTCCACGCATCGTAATACGTTTTTGATTCGGGCAGGTTTTTTAAGGTCACCCACGAGGCCAATAATTCCTGCGGGTAATCGGTATTCACCGGAATATCCCGCAAAACCCCGCCCACGCGCAAATCCACTTTATTGTCTATCCGCAGCGATTGCCCAATGACATTGGTGTGGCCGAAGTATTTAACGGCTATTTTTTCGGTCAGCACCACGGTGTTGGGTTCATGCAGCACCGAAGCATCGCCCGCCACAAAGGGCAAATCCAAAATATCGAAATAATCGGGTTCAACCCAGGCAAATGCATCGTTTTTTTCGAGAAACTTATGTTGCGCCGGGGTTTGGGGCATCACTAAAACTTCACCCAAAGCCGAACGCATGGCTGATTTCTCCACAAAAGCGGCCTCGTCGCGCAAAGCCTTACTCATGGGCATGGGCGCACCGGGAAAAGGAAACGCATCATCCGATTTGATGTCCATCACCACCCGTACAATACGTTCGGCCTTGCTGTGGTGGTGATCGAAACTAAAATGGTACCGCAACAAGGTAAAAATCATCAGACAGCACCCCACGCTCAGGCCTAAACCTAAAACATTCAGCAGGGTAAAGTTTTTTTGGCGGGCTAATTTGCGCAGCGTAATGTTGAAATGATGGTGGAGCATAACGTCGTATTTAAAGATAAGGACTGAACCATGCCAATCCTTTCTTTTACTCAGACAATTTTAATGCCACCCGATAAACCATTGATAATCAACAACTTTAAAAAGTGCCACTTGTTCATTTTCGGACAATTCCCCGTGCGAAAACGATTTTTTTTAGTGAAGAGTGAAAAGTGAAGAGTGAAAAGTGAAGAGTGAATAGTGAATAGTGAAAAGTGAAAAGTTGATTTTTCACTATTCACTATTCACTATTCACTATTCACTATTCACTAATTCAATCTTCATCTTCCAAAACCAACTCGGCGTCTTTTTCCCAAATTTCCATTTCGCAAGGTTTGCAATTGAATTTGAGTTTGTACTCTACTTCGCCGTGTTTAAGGGTGAGTGGCTCGGCCAATTTTTCGCCCATTGTGCTGCGTTGGTAGCGAGGACATTTACCCAATTCGTATTTAACGCAATATTTGGTCACCATTACCCGAGATTTTCCGGGGTCCCATTGTAACTCAAAGGCTTTTTCAATGTCGGTAACGCCGTGGCGTTTGTAGAATGCCCGCGCCAGTTTATTGGATACATTATAGGTAAAATCGAGGGATTGCACCGGATATGGGTGTTCGGTGGGTACAATCGGCTGTTCTTCGCGGTGGTATTCCCGGATGCGTACTTCGGCCAATTGCTCCAGGGCAGTGCGGCGAATTTCGTTGACTTTTGAATTGGGCAAAAACCAGGGCTGCGACAATTCCACCACGATTTCGCCGGACATAAACGGCGTGTTACCCGTTTTGGCCAGATTATTGGTGATATTTTCGATGACGCCTTCCGTATTTTTAGCAGGTTCTTTGGGGGTGTCGAGGTAGGCGGTGTACGTGTGACCGTCTTCATCGGTGACCTGCAAACTAAACCCGGTTTCGGTTTCGCCGAACAACATATTTACTCCAATTTTTCGCACGGCGCTGTTTTCGTTTTCAATCATGCGGTTGAATTCGGCGTCGAGGTTGCGGTAAATTTCGGTACCAATGGGCAGCGGTTTTAGTTCATTGGGCACCACCAAATCGTTGACGATGATGTTTACGAGGGTACCATCGGCAATACCTTTTTCATTGATAAAATACAGGCCATCGCCGTTGTTCAATTGCTCGTAATTTTCGATGCAATAGCCATTGGCCTTTATTTCCAATAATTTCCCGATGTATTGGCCTTTTGATTTGGGACTTTCCCAAGAGCCAATTTTTTCGCGTCGGTGGTTAACAAAATAGTCAGTATATCCCCGGTTAAAACTGCGGTCCAATTCGGGTTCAAAATTGTAAAAAGTCCGCCCCGACGACGCTTTTTCGTACCGGTCGGCATTGGCTTCCAAAAAGGCATCCAATTTTTTGCGCAAATAAGAAGTATTATTTTTAACGTAAACAATGTCTTTCAAACGGCCTTCAATTTTAAAAGAACTAATACCGGCGTTGATGAGATTGGGCAATTCGTCGCTCAAATCCAAATCTTTAATGGAAAGCAGGTGGCTGCTTTCGATCAGCGTTTCGCCTTTACCGTCAATGAGTTGGTAAGGCAAACGGCAGTTTTGGGCACAGGAGCCGCGATTGGCCGAACGTTCGCCGTTGGCAATACTCATGTAACAATTACCGCTGAACGACACGCACAGAGCACCAGAGACAAAAAACTCCAGTTCCACGCCGGTAGCTGCGTGGATGTCTTTTATTTGATCGAGGTTCAGTTCGCGGGCCAAAACCACCCGTTTAAAACCTGCATCGCCCAAAAATTTCACGTGACCGGCGTCGCGGTTATTGGCCTGCGTACTGGCGTGAAGGGCAATGGGTGGCAAATCCATTTCCAAAATACCCATATCCTGAATAATGATGGCATCTACCCCGATGTGGTAGAGTTCCCAAATCAGTTTGCGGCAGGGCTCCAATTCATTATCGTACAAAATGGTATTGAGCGTCACCAGCACTTTTGCTTTAAACAAATGCGCATAACGCACCATTTCGGCAATATCCTCCACCGAATTGGTGGCGTTGGTGCGGGCACCAAACAAAGGCGCGCCAATATAAACGGCATCGGCCCCGGCATTTACCGCAGCCATACCCTGATACAAATTTTTGGCCGGAGCCAGAATTTCAATTTTTCTTCTCATGGAATGCGTAAACCTCAGATTTACGGCCGCAAAAGTAGATAATATCACGCTACCGCCGCACCTTTTTGGCGCTAAAACGCGCAGTTTATCTATTTTTGCGCAAAAAAGGTATGAAAGGGAAAAGATTCCTCTTGGTTGGTTTGGTTTTGGGACTGATCTTGGGCTGGGCTTTAGGATTTTTGCGAATCCCCTACTTAGCACCCGATGGCTCGTTTGCGCTGGGGGCGCTGTCGGCGTGTACGCTGCTGGCACTTCTGTGGCTCGTCTTTCGGGAGCAACTCCCCTACCCTGCCCACCAACGTCTCCGGGCAGGGGTAACGGGGACAATACTGCTGGGCAGTGGCCTTATTGGTGTTGCCTTGTACCAACATTTTGAAAAACAGCGGACGACATTGCACGAACGGGATCAAAAAATCCAAAAAATGACCGAATTACTGGAATTTGGGCAAAAAATCAACCCCGAACCGTTGCTCCGCAGCGTATTGGAGGATATTGGCCACGAACTCAAAAAAAGCCCGGGCCGTACACTCAGTGATACCATGATAATCCGAATTGCCGCTGTGAGTTTTGCTTTCCCCTCGGCCCCATTTATCGAACATGATACCCTTTCCACCCGAAAAAACAATCCCGGTCGGGGGCAATTATTGCAGGCGTTGTTGTTGCTGAATATTCATCCCTACAGTTTTGCAAAAATCAAACAACAAACGATTTTTGACGAAGCCGATCTGCGCCACGCCGATTTAAAAGGTCTGGATTTGAGCGGTATCCGGCTGTCGGGAGCACAATTGGAACAGACCAACCTCACCGGTGCCAACCTCAAAAGTGCCCATCTGGAAGGAGCGAATTTGTGGGGGGCGCTGCTGAACGAGGCCAATTTGAACCAAATTAATTTAAAAAAAGCCGATTTACGGTGGGCGCAACTGAATAATGCTGATTTAACGGAGGCCAATTTAAATGAAGCCAATTTGAGTAATGCCCAATTTCGAAAGGCGCTATTCTACGATGCCAGTGTTCAATGGACACAGGCAGTAGGTACTATTTTTAGTGAAGCCAACATGGAAAGTATTGATTTGGTCAGTACAAACGCCACCAACGCCAATTTTCGTAACGTGAACATGGCCAACTCCGACCTGCGAAGTATAGTGTTGAGCCACGCGGATATTGTTGGGGTTGAATTCAACCGATGTTTGGTTAATAAACGCTGGTTGGAGGAAGTAGCAACGTGGCAATCTTTAGGAGAAAAGGAATTATTGAGTCAATACACATTTGTCAGTGATACGGTAGATAAGTTGAATAAACCCTTGTACCGGTTATTCAAAAAATAACCGATTTGCGGCACCGCTCTTACCGGTGTTGGTTATTTTTGGTCAAAACTAAGACGGCCATTTATCACCGTATTTATTTTTTGGGCAAACCGAACAACCTTTGGATCTTCAGGAGTAAAAGGGACAAACCCAATTTGCAAAGCCCAACTGAAATAGGCTTGCAGATCATTCAGGTAAACAGCGAGTAGTTGGGGCGTCCAGTGGGTGTTTTGGCAGATGTGGTATTTTTGTTGGAGTTGTTTGCCTAATTCCTGTCCCCATTCATTGTTAATAATATCCACGTAATTATCCACGGGGCCTTCGTTTAAATCGGCCAATTGCGCCGCTGTGAACTTCCCGGAAATCAACTCCGGCTGGCGGTAACGTTCGTGTACATCGGCAATAAAATCGGCCAAATCTTCCGAAAAGCAGGACGTAATAAAAGCCTGCGCGGTCATGTGGTTAAAGGTATTCAGATACCCTTTTTCGGTACTGTCGCGGGGATTTATAAAAGCCAAATCGGGGGTATTGATATGAGTAACCATCGTTCGGGCCATTTCAAAAAAAGCCACATCACTTAACCCAAACCATTCGGGTCTAAACCGCAAAAGTGCATAAATTTTATCTAAGTCCCGCCGGTTCATCACGGCATACGGGCAACCTGTCAATATCGACAACTTATCCATAAAAGCACCGTTGTACCGCGCTTTGATAAAATCGCCCTGGCTCGTACCCGTTTCCAAAACACTCACCACCTCGCGGCCGCTGCTGCAATGACGCACTCGCACTACCCGGCTCACCGGCGCGGTGCTGTCGGTGGGGTCAACGCCATTTTCGTATTCGATTCGAATGACTTTTTTTAAATCTTCCAGGGAGGAAAATCGGGTACCCAATAAAGCACCGCGAACAGTGGTAGTGCCCACGGCCGCCGTGTCTTGTTCCGAATTCGGAGAGCAGGTAGCCGTATCAACGTAGTGGGTTTCAGGGCTACCGCAAGCGAACAAAAAGAAAGTAAAAAAAGTGATAAGTGAGGAGTGAGGAGTGATAAGTGAGGAGTGATGAGAGATGAGTGATTTAGAGGATGTCACCGCGCGTGCTTTATTTATTGATTTAAAAAAAGTCATTACGTTCAATATTTTAATTTTAAAGACTTTAAATAATAAAAACAAACCCACTCATCTCTTATCTCTCATCTCTCCTAACTCATCACTAAAAAACTATTCCTCCATCAAAAACGGATAACGGAAATCCGTTGGTGGCACCATGTTTTCTTTCATGGTACGCGGCGACAACCAGCGGTACATGTTCAGCATGGAATCGTTGATATAGTAGTTACCGGCGCTGTGGCGCAGGCGGTCGTTCACATACTGAATAACCTGGCGGTCTTTGGCCAAAAATGCACCCGTGAGCGCATACGGCGACGTGCGGTCGAGAATGTCGAGGGTTTTGTCAAAATCAGCGTCATCGTACACAAAAATGGTCAACACCGGGCCAAAAATCTCCTCACACATGGTGGTATAGTTCGGATCGCTGGTGAGCAACACCGTTGGCTCGATAAAATAACCCTTGGATTTATCGTAATGACCACCGGCCAACACCTGCACTTTGTCGGATTGTTTGGCGCTGTCAATGTATTTACTGATTTTATCAAAAGCGCGTTCGTCAATAACGGCGTTGATAAAATTGGTAAAATCTTCGGTGGTGCCCATTTTCATGTGGCGAAGGTCTTCCAGCAGGTATTCCTGCACTTGGGACCAAATGCTTTTCGCAACGTACGCTCGCGAGGCAGCGGAGCATTTTTGGCCCTGGTATTCAAAAGCACCCCGTCCGAGGGCCACAGCGACGGCTTTCGGATCGGCGGTAGCGTGGGCCAAAACAAAGTCTTTGCCGCCCGTTTCGCCCACAATGCGCGGGTACGATTTGTATTTGGCAATGTTGGCACCAATGGTTTTCCACAAATGCTGGAATACACCCGTGCTACCCGTAAAATGCAAACCGGCAAATTCGGGGTGCTCAAACACGATATTACCCACCGTTGGGCCATCCACGTAAATGAGGTTAATGACGCCCGCGGGCAAGCCGGCTTCTTCCAAAATTTCCATAATCAGGGCCGCCGAATAAATTTGCGATTCAGCGGGTTTCCACACCGCAACGTTACCCAACATCGCCGGTGCCGAGGGCAGGTTACCGGCAATGGCCGTAAAGTTGAACGGTGTCAGAGCAAACACAAAACCTTCGAGCGGACGCCAGTCGGTACGGTTCCACACCGTTTTGCTACTCACGGGTTGCTGTTTGTAAATTTCCTGCATAAAATGCACGTTGTAGCGCCAAAAATCGGCCAATTCACAAATGCAGTCAATTTCCGCCTGGTAGGCATTTTTACTTTGACAAAGCATGGTTGCGGCGCTCATGCGCGCGCGGTACGGGCCGGTGAGCAGGTCGGCGGCGCGCAGAAAAATGGCGGCGCGTTCTTCCCAAGCCATGGCTTCCCAGGTGGGTTTGGCCTTTAAAGCGGCCTGAATGGCGGCGTTTACGTGCTCGGCGGAACCTTTTGAATACTGTCCCAACGTGTGTGCCGTTTCGTGGGGCGGGTGCATGGTCCCTTTTTCGGCTGTAAACACGTGTTCCCCCCCGATGTACATGGGAATGTCTTTTTGTTGGGCTTTGGCCTCGGCAAGCGCCTTTTTCAGCGCGATTTTTTCCGGTGATCCCGGACCGTAGTTATAAATTGGTTCGTTGTATGGTGGTGGAATGGTAAAAATTGCGTCGGGCATTTTATGTTAAATTTTTTATTTGTTTATTGCTTGTTTTGATTTTGCAAAATGCACAAAAACGTGCGTTTCGACTTCGCTCAACGCACGTTTTTGTGCATTTTGCAAAATCAATAAACATATACGTCATGTATGCGTCGAGCACATTGAAAATGTGCGTCAAGCAAAGCCAATAAAAATGTGCGTTGAGCGAAGTCGAAACGCACATTTTTATTGGCTCACCAACCCCGCCGCAATTCGACGCGCTTCCTGACGGGGACTTTTCCACCATTGGGCCGACAAAATCGGGAGGTATTTAATGTCGTTTTTGTTAAAATAATGGCGGATTTTTTCCTCCCACTCGTGCGATGGTGCGTTGGTATAGGCCAATACACCGTCGAACAGCGGCACCAGCACCTGACCTTCCGTTTTGATGGCAAAGGGCACGCGCATGTTGTTCGACAACTTAACATTGCGCTGCACACTGCCGGGTTCAAAAAACGGCAACAACAAATGTTCTACTTCCTGCATAAACAACGTAGGTTCAAACACGTGTTCGGGATAATTGAGCAAATCGCGCATTTTTTGGAGTTGTTCCTGCGCTTTTTTCGGATCGCCCTGCTGAATTAATTCGGCGTACGTTACCAAATGCGACAAAATGCACGTCCCCAAAAAGTTTTTATCGGCGGCCAATACCGAGTGCAAACCCGGCGGAATGGAGTGGGCAATAAACATTTTTTGGCTGGCGCGGGTGAGCGCCACGTGCAATTGGTTAATCCCTTCCTGCGAGTTCCAGAAATGCAGGTGGCGGGTGAGTGTTCCGCTGGCATCGGTAATGCCGTGCACCAGCGATAACAACAAAATATCCACGTGTAAACCCTGCAATTCGGAGAACTGGTACACGCCCAATCCGTTGAGTTGCAGTTGCTGGATTTTTTCGAAACCGGGTGCCTTGCGTTGGCGCACCCGCAAGAGTTGGCTGGCAATTAAGTCGCGTTGTTGAATCGTCGCGCAGGCAATACCCACCACCGGATAGGTTTTTGCCGGGGTTTGTTCAATCAAATTCAGCCAGTCAATGATTTGGCGGGCTTCGGCTTCGTTGGTTTGGGTGGTTTCGTCGTAACGGCCTTCTACATTGCTCACCACGGTAATGTCCTCGGCGGAACGACCGGAAGGCAAACGTTTGAACGGCGTATTAAATGCCACGCGGTTGAAGTCAACCCATTCCTCTGGTGCATCGGAGTGCTGATAATCGAGGGTGTGCGACAAGACCCCGAGGGTTTTGCAATATTCGAGGAAGTCATCCTCGGCCTGCGGCGTCATATCTTGTTTGGAATCACCAAAAACCACGAGGTGTTTGGCCTGGTCAAACAACGTATAACATTGTTGTTTGGAAATATTGTGCGCCTCGTCCACCAACACCACGTCGAACAACATATTGGAGTGTTTTACCACGTCGTTGGCTACGTGTGGGCTAACCAGCAACACCGGAATGGTTTCCGTTAATGCCTCAATGTGGTTACTAAAGAGTTCGGCAATGTCTTTACCGGCCGATAAGGCGCGGTTATCTTTTCCAAACCACGTTTTGTACGCCTTGGAATCTTTTGATTTGAGCGACTTGAGGGCCGCATTTTTGCGTTGTTGCCAGGTGTAACTCAAATGGCCGGGCAAATGGCGGCGCAATTCCACAAAACCTTTGCTGTACGCTTCCATCGTATCTTTATCCCACAACAAAATGGGCGAATAGCGATTTTGCAAAAAATGGTACAAATACCAACTGTCAAAAGCCGCTACCCAGTCGCGGGGTTTTACTTTGCACAATGCCCGCACTACTTTTTGTTCGGCGGGCAACAGCGACAACCAGTGTTTTTGCCAAATGTAAAAATCATTAAAATCGCGTAAACTGAATTGCGTTTCTTCGAGGCGGGCAATCATTTCTTCCAAAAACTCCTGGCGTTTTGGAATCGTGAGCATTTCGTGTTTTAACGGTGCCGAATACAAGCCAGAACGGTTAAAATCTTCCACAAAATAGTCGAGGTGCGCCTCCAGTTCCTTCACCGAATCGCGGAAATCAATACCTTGGTGAATGGTGCGAGCGTTGAGGCGCTTTACCTCCTCGCGTACAATTCCGGGAATTTTGCGTTGCCATTGTTCCAGCGCCGTATCAAATGTTTTGGTGATTTCGGCAATCCGCGGAAGATCCCGCACATCGTATTGGGTAGGGAAATCAAAGTCAAAATACTTGACCAAATTATACGTTTTCCGCAGATTTTCGAAAGCCACGCCCACTTTTTCTTTATCGGCGGTCATGGCCTTGTACTTGTCGGATAGTTTGCCGTACAGTTTTTCCAACGCCGAAATGGGGGTTGCGAACTCCGCACCGTAGCGGTTGGTACCATCGGTGATGGCCACCTGCACTTTTTTAGTGAGGGAAGCCAGTTCGAGGTAATGTTGTTCGTAGCGGTCGTTGAGGGTTTCGGCGTATTCATTGGTGCGGGTAATGAATAGATGGTGCAGCGCCGTGGCTTTTTCCAAAAGGCCATTCACGGTGAGAATGGTCCACTCAAAACTTTGGCTGCTGTTTTGTTCGAGGAAAATTTTTCCCTGCAAACGGCCCAACGGGTGTTCGAGCGTGGGAAAGCGGGCAAACAGCGGTTCACTTTCCTGAATGGCCTCCACGATGGCGTCGTATTCTTTTTTGGAAAACTCAAAATCAGAAGGATTCAACTGAGTAAGCAATAAATCCTTGGCCTCCTTGCGGTTGGCGCGCATAAACAGCCCCACGGTTTCGCTGTAATTTAAATCACCAAAAACGGGGGTGTGCAACAACCGCCAGCCTTCGTCCATTTTATCCATCTCCCGAATGCACTGCTGCATAACGGTATTCATCAATTGCTGATCGCTGGCCGGTTTGTTTTTAGCGTCGGCGGCGGCGCGCAGCATATCGGCGAGCATGAGTTGATCGCCCGTGAGGTCGCGCAATACAAACGACAAATCACCAAAACCTTTATCTACAATGTATTTTTGGGCGCGGCGCAAGGCACTAATGCTGGGCGAAACCACTAAGCATTTTTTGCCACTCATCAGGGCATTGATAATAATGGCCGAAATGGTGTACGTTTTGCCACTACCACTGGCCCCTTCCACGATATTAATGGCGGCCTTTTGTACGGCCTGCAATACTTTTCGTTGGGACGGGTCGAGCGGCAATAAACTCAATTCGCTGTGCCAATCGGCATCCGCCGCCAAATCGGGAATAACGACCGGGCTATCGGTGCGCGTTGTTTTGGGCAGCGACGGGAAAATACCCATCAGGGCCGACCAGCACAAGGTACCCGACAAGCGGAAATATTCGCCCTGGGAGCCTTGCGGCAGGGGTTGTACGCCCAGCGGCAGCCCCTCTTCTTGCACCTTTAGCAACAACCGCACGGCTTCGGCCATTTCGGTCAGGTTGCGGCCCGTCACCTGCCTTGATTCGGCCAATGAACGCGCTTTTTGCGACAATTCAGAACTATTTATGCTGTCAATCAGGTAAAACAACGGGTAGTTGGGTTGCACCACGTGGTTTTCGGTGCGTTGCACAATCCAAATATCGGTATTGGTCGCGTGGGGTTCCAGTTGAACCTGCCACAAAAACAACGGTGCGGTAATGGGTACATTGTTCAGTTGGGTCATCACCATCGGATAACCCACCACGAGATTTTTGGTACCAAATACTTTTTCGAGGTTTCGGGACTCAAAATAAAAGTGCGCAAACCGCTCCCCTGCTTCCAAGTGTTGGACCTGTAATGGCATTTCAAAAGGTTTTCCCTCCATCAATGCGTGGATGCACTTTACGGCAAAATCATCGTCGTTTAAATCAAAAAGATCGGCCACATTAGATGGATTGGAATGCGCTTGTAACCAGGCTAAGGGCGCGCCTTTTAAATCAATCAGTGATGGGGTGTGTTGAAGGTCGTTATATACCATGCAGTTGTTTTACTTTATCAAAGGGCAAAAGAACGAAATTTGTTTTAAATTATGCTCCAGAATCGCCAAAACTTAAAAATAATAACTTTCTTTGCCCGTAAGTAAGGATGAAACGGTGATTTTGCCCAAAAAAGGGCCTAATTATTTCATCATTAATAACAATTGTTTTAAATCATGCAAAAAATATCCACATTGTGCGCTTTGCTCTTGTTCGTTTGGGGGCTTCCGGCGCAGGTTTCTTTAAAAAAACAGGCGGATGCACTCACCGAAAAAGTGGAACCCAAAGTGGTTCAATGGCGCCGCGATATTCACGAACACCCCGAACTGGGCAACCGCGAATTTAAAACAGCGGAAAAAATTGCCGCTCATTTGCGCAGCCTCCAAATCGAGGTCAAAACCGGCGTAGCGCACACCGGGGTGGTGGGTATTTTGCGCGGGGGCAAACCCGGCCCCGTCATTGGTTTACGCGCCGACATGGACGCGCTGCCCGTGGTAGAACGCGTCAATATCCCGTTTAAATCCACCGTCAAGTCCACCTACAACGGCGAAGAAGTGGGTGTCATGCACGCCTGTGGCCACGATTCGCACGTGGCCATTCTCATGGGCGTGGCGGAGGTACTTGCCGCGTTGAAAAACGACCTCGCCGGCACGGTGGTATTTGTGTTTCAACCCGCCGAAGAAGGTCCGCCCGCCGGTGAAGAAGGCGGTGCCGCCCTGATGATCAAAGAGGGTGTGATGAATAACCCCAAAATTGAAGCAATGTTCGGGTTGCACATCAATTCGGAAACCGAAGTGGGCCATATCACGTATCGCTCCGGGGGAATTATGGCCTCGTCCGATTGGTTTTATATTACCGTTCACGGCAAACAAACCCACGGTTCCACGCCCTGGACCGGCGTTGATCCGATTGTGATTTCGGCGCAAATTATCCAGGGTTTACAAACCATTGTTAGCCGCCAAACCGACCTCACCGCGCATCCGGCGGTGATTACAGTGGGCAAATTTGAAAGCGGTATTCGCGCCAATATTATCCCCGAACTGGCCGAACTCACGGGCACCATTCGCACCCTGGATACGGCCATGCAGCGCGAAATTCACGCCAAAATTGCGCGCACCGTGGAAAAAATTGCCGAAAGCGCCGGTGGCCGCGCCGAGGTATCCATCGAAAACAAAACGCCCATTACCTACAATAACCCCGCCTTAACCAACTGGGCTTTGCCCGTGTTGCAAGGGGCTGCCGGGGTCGCCAACGTAAAAGAAATTAACCCGCGCACGGGTGCCGAAGATTTTGGGTGTTTTGGCCAAAAAGTACCTTCTTTTTTCTTTTTCCTCGGCGGTATGCCCAAAGGAACGCCGGTTGAACAAGCCCCGGCGCACCACACGCCCGATTTTTACATTGATGAAAGCGGCATGAAACTGGGCGTAAAAACATTTAGTCACTTAGTATTAGAATATTTTTCCAAAAAGTAAAATTACAGTCTATGAAAAACGTACTTATCGCGGCCGTTGTTCTCGGCATTGCCTGGTATGGCAAAAAAGTGTACGACCAAACCATGTACACCATTCAGGAGGTCACCGGCCATAATTCGGTGCAGGAAGATCGCTCCCTGAACACCTTTACGGGTATCGCCTCTCACATCGGTGCCGATATTGAATGGCGCAAGGGCGAAGTCCATTCCGTGCAAATTGACGCCCCCTCCGACGTGATGGAAAAAATCCAGACGCGGGTGGAAGGCGATATGTTGGAAATAAACGCCGAAAACGATTTTTCCATTGGAAATCAGCGCATTGTTATCCGAATTACATCCCCCGATTTGCGCAAAGTACACATGATGGGCAGCGGCGATTTTGTGGCCAAATCGGCCATTCGGCGCAGCAATTTTGACGCCAACCTCGGCGGATCGGGCAGTATCACCGTTGATGACCTGGAGGTAGAAAACTGCGACGCTAATTTGGGCGGCAGCGGCACCATCCGTCTCTCGGGCAAAAGCACCAACACAACCCTTGCGCTGGGTGGTAGTGGAACTTTTGAAGGAAAAAAGTTGCGCAGCGCGCGCTGTGAAGCCAATTTGGCCGGTAGTGGCACCATTTATTGCGGGGTTGACGACCAACTTGAGGCCAATCTGGTGGGCAGCGGTGATATTTTTTATTTCGGAAACCCCAAGGTCGAGACCAACAAAATAGGCTCCGGCGATGTTAAAAAAGGGTAAGCCAGTGCCGCGTCCGGCGAATGACCCACGTTATTCGCCGGATCATTTAAGCGCTTAAATGCCCCATTCGGCCCCGTTAAAACGGTATTCGCTCAATGGGCGTGCAGGCGTACATGCACTTGGTTATCTTTGTTGCAATAAAATCATATTTTTATGAAAAACAAAACCACACTACTCATTTTGGCTTTGGCCCTGTTGTTGGGCAACCAACTCAAAGCCCTCGATCTTGGCGTATCATACGCCATTATGGCAACGCCTACGGAACGTTACGTGGAAGTCAATTTGGAAATTGATCCACTCACCATTTCGTGGACTAAATTAGACAGTACCCACTATCAATCCAGCGCGGATATATTGATTTTGGTAAAAAAAGGCGACGTTATTGTGGCTTACGAAAAATACAGCCTCAATAGCCCGGTTTTAGAGTATTACGGTAATTTATTGGACGTAAAACGCCTCGCCGTACCCAATGGCGTGTACGATTTGGAAGTGACCGCAACGGATAGATTACAAGAAAAAAACAACGCGCGTTTTGTGCGTTCCATTACCGTGGACAATACGCCACGGTTGTACATGGCCGAATTGCAACTGTTGCGCGGATTTAAAGAGGACAGTTCGGATAATCCATTTGTCAAAAATGGTCAATACCTGGAACCCATGCCCTTTGCATTTTACGACCGAAACGCAACAACGCTGGCGTTTTACACCGAAATGTATTACACCAGTACGGTGATTAATGACCCGGTGTACACCATGCGTTTTACCGTCGAACGGGATATGGGCAATGGCACCATGAATCTGATTTCGGTGGGTAACCAACGAAAACGCCCGTCAACCATTGACATGGCTTTGATACAAATGGACATTTCGCAGTTGGAAACGGGGAATTACCGCGTTACCCTCGAAATGCGCAACAAAGCCAACGAAGTATTGGCTAAACGCACGGTTGATTTCCAGCGCAGTAACCCTTACCTCAATATTTCGGACGCGGCACTGAGCAAAGAATCCATGTCGAAACAATTTGTCAATAACCTCGAGGAAAAAGAACTGCGGTACAGTTTGAGTGCTTTAACGCCCAATATTTCGTACGGCACCGAACCGGAAGAACTCAAAAATATTATGCTGGGCAACGACCTCGAAGCAATGCGTTTTTTCCTGTTTCGCTACTTTGTCCGCCAAAATGCCAATAAACCAGAAGAGGCTTGGCGCGAATACATGGAAACCGCCAACGCCGCCGATAAACAATTCCACAGCGGTTTCCGCTACGGATTTGAAACGGACCGCGGCCGGACGTACATGAAATACGGTCGCCCCGACGATTTAATTCACGTGGAAGATGATCCTTCGGCGCCGCCCTACGAGATTTGGGTGTATTATAATTTCCCCAAAACCAAGCAGCGCAACGTCAAGTTTTTGTTTTATAACCCCAGTTTAGCGGGTGAAGACTACATCATATTGCACTCCAACGCACGCGGTGAAGTCAATAACCCCAAATGGGAAATTGCCCTCTACAAACGCAACGCGGGTAACCAGTACGACGGCGATAACGACTGGGATGCAACGTCCATGCAACGCAATACGAACCGCAATGCACGGGTGTATTTTGAGGATTATTAATTTTTTTGAGACAGAAGACTTTAGACGTTAGACCTTAGACATTTTTCTTTTTCGCTGCGCTCAAAAGTTGGTGTGCGGCAATACTTCTGAGATGTGCATCCCTTCATATTGTTGGGATGCACATTTTATTGTAGAACAATATGATAACCCCGGGTGTTTGTTTGCAATAACACAACCGCACAATATGCCATTTTCAAAACTTATTCTTAGTTATTTATTAACCTTCGCCGTCTTTTTTGTCATTGATATGGCGTGGCTCGGTTTTATTGCCAAAGACCTGTACCGAAAACACTTGAGTGCTTTTTTGAGTGAACAGGTGAATTGGCCGGCGGCATTTGTCTTTTATTTTTTGTTTGTCGCGGGCGTTTTCATTTTTGCCATTTTGCCCGCCGTTGAAAAGGATTCCGTGCGAAATGCGCTGATTTTGGGTGGTTTATTTGGCTTTTTTACTTACGCCACCTACGATCTTACCAATTTGGCGACCCTGAAAAACTGGCCAATCTTTATCGTTTTTGTGGATATTATCTGGGGTTTTGTGCTGACTGCCTCGGTGAGTACCGCCGGTTTTTTCATTGTAAAATGGCTCCGCTGATATGCTGCACACCATCACCCAGGTTGCGGGGTTGCTGCTGGTGTACGCCAGCGTTTGGTTTGTAATCGGGTTAATCCGAAAAAGAAACGACGTGGCGGATATTGCCTGGGGCTTGGGTTTTATCCTGATTTGCGGCTATTGTTGGGTCAATAAGCCGTACAGCCCGCTTTCCACGCTGGTGTACGTTTTGGTAACGTTATGGGGGTTGCGGTTATCGGGGCACATTGCCTGGCGGAGCCGCCACAAACCCGAAGATTTCCGGTACCGCCAATGGCGCGAAACCTGGGGAAAATGGTTTGTTTTGCGCTCGTTTTTGCAGGTGTACGTGTTGCAGGGCTTTTTTATGCTGGTTATCAGTGCGCCCATTTTGGTGGCGACGACCGCCGCGCCGCCCACGGTTTCGATCTATTCCGTACCCGGTGTATTGTTGTGGATCGTTGGTTTTTTGTTTGAAACCATTGGCGATTACCAACTTCTGGTGTTTAGCCAAAACAAACCACACCGCGATGCGATTATGGAAACCGGTCTGTGGCGTTACACCCGGCACCCGAATTATTTTGGCGAAGTGGTGCTTTGGTGGGGGCTTTTTGGGGTAGTGTTGCCCGTTTCGGGCGGAATTTGGGCGATTATTAGTCCGCTGACCATTACATTTCTGCTATTGTACGTATCGGGTATCCCGATGCTGGAGGCCAAATACGCCGATAACGCGGCGTTTCAGGCGTATAAAAAGCGGACAAGTGCGTTTTTCCCGTGGTGGAAAAGGTGACAAACATTTGAACATCGAACATTTGAACATCGAACATTTGAACATCGAACATTTGAACATCGAACACCGAACACCGAAGTAAAGAGTACGATGTGGCTTTGTCCCGTCCCGCATTTAAAAATCATGGCATTTAGTGCTAATAATTGAATGCGATAATACTGTCCGATAAGCAGATACTTCAATGTTCAAATATTCGTCGTTAGGTGTTCGATTGTTCGATTGTTCGGTGTTCGGTGTTCGATGTTCTAAAAAAAGTATTCCAACCGGTTATTTCATTTTTCCACTCGAAAAAACACGGCTAACACATTGATTATCAATTTTTTATTTTTGCGGGAGAAGTTGTTTTTTTTAATAAAAATGCCTTTTTAACGGCACTTTTTAACATTTTTTTAACATTTTTTGGTCAAAAATTGCGGGGGAAAATGGACTGTAATTATTTGACTTTCAATACTTTTGCGCAGCATTTGCTCTTTTCAGCCATTCGCCAGTATGATGAGGATTGAAACCACCATTTGCCCGGCCTCTTAGGACAATCCTGCCCGGACTTTTCAGCCATTCGCCAGTATGATGAGGATTGAAACATCGTCGCACCAACAAAGGTGTTGGTTCCCGTTTTCACCTTTTCAGCCATTCGCCAGTATGATGAGGATTGAAACAGAATATTAGGATGGGCAGGATTAAAGAAGGATTTAAAGGATTTTTTATAGCACTCTTCCAAAAAACAAAGGCAACGTGTCCATAAAAAAATCCTTTAAATCCTTCAAAAATCAAGAAAATCCTAATTGCGATAGCCAGTTAGCACCCCGCTACCCTCGGGATCGCGTACAATACATCACCGGCAACGAACAAACTAAACACCTTATCACCAATGGCCGGAAACACCAGTTCCCAGTTAACACCGCCATCCGAAGAGCGGTAAACGCCGTTCGGGTGACCACAAAAGAAATACTGGCCCACTTGTTTAATCGAGGAAATATTCGCACTCGGCGGGAGATTGGCGTCAATCGCCTCCCAGGTAATGCCGCCGTCGGTGGAAATACGCACCCTTCTCGTTTCTGATTCCGTGTTGTAGGTAATGGCCGCAAAACCGTTGCCGATAACCTCCACGTCAATACCCACGCCGCCTTCCGAAATGACCACATCCCAGTGTTCGCCACCGTCGGTAGAGCGCAAAATACCGCGTTGATTGGTGCACAAAAGCACGCCTTTGGATTCCACCATCCGATATACCCAACCATCGGAATGAACTTGTTTCCAGTTTTTACCCTGGTCCACCGATTTAAACAGGCCGCTGTCGGTACCGATGAAGACTGTTCCGTTGAGGGCTTCAAACACCATTTGCACGTGCTCGCTTTTGAGGGGCGTAAACACCGGTGCCCACGTACCCGTGGCGTTTTTTTGCAAAAAATTATTGTTAGCCAACAAGGCGTACATCCCCGACGGACCAGCGTAAATACCAAATACAGGATTTGGCAACAACATCTCTTTTTCCCAGGTCGTAGTAGCCGAAGTGCCTTGGCGGCGGAACACGCCGTCGCCGGAATTACTCACGATGATTTCGCCATTTTGAACCACACAACCCACGCCTTTGTCCACGGGTAACCCGGCGCTGATATCCTGCCAGGTTTGGCCGATATTGGTGGATTTAAAAATAAGGTTCGTGGCCGCAAACGCGGGCGTCATAAAATCCAGAGGATTAACCGAGGTGCTTTGTACATTGGCGGTGGCCAGCGGAAGACCGTTTTCCGGCGTTGACTGACAGGCTCCTAACAAATGAAAAAGAAGAAAAAAAGCGAACGTTTGAATACCTTTCATAGCATTGTTGTGTTAGTGAAATAATGGGTCAAAAGTATGGGCCGCCGGGTCACCGAATGCTTTTTGCTTGTAAAAGGTTGTAAAAGACGTGTAAAAGTTGTCAACAACGGCGCGCACGGGGCAAGTGCGCAAAATAATTCTCGCCCATCTCCGAACATGTCGGTACAAAGACAAGTTGTAGATATTATACACTCGGGAAAACCGAATTCTGGTTTTCATCGTACTTTTACTGTCTGTATTAGAATCATTCAAGAAAATGAGCAAAGAAAAAATCTATTTTGAACCAGAAGACCTGGCGAATTTTGGCAAAGTAACCGAGTGGCAGGAGCCAATGGGAAAAAAATTCTTCGATTACTACGGAGAAGTGATGAAAGAAGGCGCCCTCACTGCCCGCGAAAAGGCCCTGATCGCCCTCGCTGTATCCCACGCCCTCCAATGTCCCTACTGCATTGATGCTTACACCTCGACCTGCCTCAAAACGGGTTCGGACGAAGAGCAAATGATGGAGGCCGTGCACGTGGCTTCGGCCATGAAAGCGGGTATTACCTTGGTGTATTCCACTCAGATGATGAAACACACCAAAAAAATGACGATGTAACTTCCTCTTTATCACTATTTTAATTATTTGAATTGTGCTAACAACAAAATCACTCTCTGCGCGCGGTGCAGCGTTATCAAATACGTTTTTCCAATTGGATGTGCTGAACGGCAAGGAACTGGCCGACATTAATTTTCCGCCTTTTGCCCTCAAAGCCGCCGAAGCGGGATTTGCGCCCCTCAAACCATCGCGCATCGAGATTTTTCAGATCAACATCGGGAAATTGTGCAACCAGGTGTGCGCCCACTGCCACGTGGACGCCGGACCGGATAAAAAGGTGGAAAATATGAGCCGCGAAACGCTCGAAATTTGCCTCGATATTCTTTCCCGTTACGATATTCCCACCGTGGATATTACCGGTGGTGCCCCCGAAATGAACCCGCATTTCCGCTGGTTCGTGGAAGAATGCCGCAAATTGGGCAAAACCGTGATGGATCGTTGTAACCTGACCATCATCATGGCCAACAAAAAATACCACGATTTGCCCGATTGGTTTGCCGCCCACCAGGTCCAAATTGTGTCCTCCCTCCCCTATTTTAGCAAAACCCGCACCGATGCCCAGCGCGGCGACGGCGTTTTTGAAGATTCCATCGAGGCATTGCGCCGACTTAACGCCGTTGGTTACGGTAAAGAAGGCACTGGTTTACTGCTCGATTTGGTGTACAACCCCACGGGTGCCTTTTTGCCAGGTGATCAGGCCGGACTGGAACGCGAATTTAAAAGCCAGTTGAAACGCCGTTTCGACATCGAGTTTAACCGGCTTTTTGCCATTACCAATATGCCCATCAGCCGCTTTTTGGAATATTTGCTGGAATCGGGCAACTACGAATCATACATGGCAGAATTGGTCAATGCCTTTAACCCGTCTGCCGTCGCCAATGTCATGTGCCGCAACACCATTTCTGTCAGTTGGGATGGCTACATGTACGACTGCGATTTTAACCAAATGCTCAACCTGCCCGTGGCCATGCCACAGGCGACCCATATCAGCCAGTTCGACTACGAACGCCTCTCCCAACGCAATATCGTGGTG
>JAAFJN010000004.1 GCA_013298845.1 Chitinophagales bacterium | reverse complement strand
GTTGACATCTCAGAGCAGTACGGATTCCCGATAAAAAGCACTGCCCAAAAGCATGCCGACGCACTTGAGAACATTAATGCCACACGGCGGCTTTTTCCCAAGTTTTGTGGGTAAGCATACCTTTGAGCAATGCCTTTTATCCTAAATCCAATAACACGTTACAACCCACAAAAAATCCGGTTCATCCAAAAAACCAAAAAATCCTGATTCAGACAAATTACCACCGGATATCCCGAATCCGCTTAATGAGTAATCACCACCGCAACCCGCAGGTGATATTGTCCGTTGGTCAACCGGAGGTCGTACACGCCCGCAGGCCAGGTGGAAAAATCAAAAGATTTCGCGTGAGAACTACCCGTAATAACGATTTCGGAGGTCCATACCCGTTGCCCCAGGGCATTGGTGGCCTGCAATTGCCAATTTCCCGGCGGTGCCTCTTCCACCTCCAGCCTGATATGGCCTTGGCTGGGATTGGGGGCCACTTTGGCAATCACTCCGGGCGCAGTAGCGGTGACCGTACCGGAAACCGGGGGAATTTGAATCGTTTGTGTGATCGGTGCGCTGCCGCATGAGTTACCCGCAATGAGCGTCACGGTATAAACCCCGCTCGCCGCGTAGGTGTACACCGGGTCAGCGGCATTACTACCAATACTTCCGTCCCCAAAGTTCCACGCCCAGCCCGTACTGTTCTGCGAAATATTGGTAAAAGTCACCGTCGTGCCACTAACAACGTAGGTAAAGCCGGGAACACTGGCGGGCGTAATCGAAACAGCGTTGGTCAATAATTTGGTGTCAGAACCGCTGGCATTGGTGACGGTAAGTTCCACGTCGTAACTGCCGGGTGCCGTATAAACGACCGCCGGATACGGCACATTGGACGTTGCCGGGGTGCCGCCGGGAAAATTCCAGGCGTAAGCATTGGCATTGGTGCTGGAGGTATTGGTGAAATAAACCGTGTGCTGCGGAAGGCATCCGGTGGGTGGAAATACGGAAAAGTCGGCAGTAGGAGGTGTTGTAATTACAATCTGTTCGCTGGCCAATACCTGGCCGCACCCGTTACTTGCCTGCAAAACCACCACATACGTGCCGTCATTGGCATAAGTATGACTAAACTGCGCCGATGTGCTGGAATTGCCGTCGCCCAGTTGCCAAAACAGCCCGTTCGCCGATGTGGTATTGGCCGTAAACTGCACCGTGCTGCCATTTACCACGTAACTTATGGCGGCGGTTGGCATTTCGTTGACCTGAATGTATTGGTTTTGCAGGGCAGTGGAGGTGCCACCCTGACCGGTAACGGCCAATTCCACGTCATAAGTTCCGGGAGTAGCGTAAGTAACCGTTGGGTTGGATAGGGTAGATGTTGCCGGGGTTCCGCCGGGGAAATTCCAGGCGTAATTGCTAATAACGCCGGAACTGGTGCTGTTGAATTGAACCGTAAATGGGCTACACCCCGAAGTCACATTGGAGGTGAAGGCGGCGGTGGGGGGCTGAACATTATTCTGGAGTTCGGCGGTAAAAATACCCCGCCCAAAAGTGGCAATCACGATACGGCCGTCCGATGGGCGAATCTCGATGTCGCGGGTATGTACCCGCCCAAGTCCGTTGCTGCTGTAAATCCATTGCAGGTTGGGATCGGTAATATCATCGCAGCGCCAAACGCCGTCCCATCCGGCCAAAAAGACCTGTTTGTAGTCGAGCGGGTTAAACGTCGCGCAAAGGGCCGAATAGTTTTTGGGTAATCCGCTGTCGGTGACATTGGTTGTATTGGTTTTTTTCAGCCCGGTCCAGTTTAAGCCGCCGTTGTTGGTGTACCACAGGGTTTCAATGGCAGCGCTGATGTCAATGGTCACCAGGATTTCGTCGTCGTTTTGTCCCACGGCCAGGCAATGGCTGTCGCGCCCCATTACTTGGTTGGTGTTGATGCGCTGCACCACGGGATTGCCGGAGAAAAAATTGGTGATTTTGAACAGCAGTCCTTCCCCTTTGGCTCCGCCGCCGCCGTATGCAAACAGAAAAACGGTATTGGGATCGTGCCCGAAAGCCATACCTCGGGTGTGTTCATACAATCCCGTAATGGTGGTGCCATTGGCCGCAAAGATGCCATCCACATACATGGTACTCAGGACATTGGTACTGGCATTGTTGACCGTACTGACGTTGTTCACCACGCTAAAATGCACGCGACCGGGTACATTTTGGTCAAAAGAATTAAAAACCAACAGGGTATTACTGCCGGAATGGTAAATATTGGGCGAATCGGAATAACCCGCCCCAAAATTGAGTTGTTTGACCAATTGTTGGGTTTGGGTATTGTAAATGATACCGATTCGACCTCCGCCAAACACCGAAAAATAACCAATTTCGGGTTGGTCCTGGTCCATTAACATAAAATAACCTTCACCGCCGGGCAAACTGACGCCCGGTCCGGTTGCCGGTGTACTTAATGCCACACCGGGTTGATCCTGGGCCACGGCCATCATGTAGTCCGATCCTGCCGCCGGGTGCATGGCAACATTGTACGATTGGTAGGCAATGTAGTTGTTGTAGCGAGATTGGCCGATGGGATTATTGGAATGGGCATCGGTCCAATAGGATATACCCTGGTCATTACCGATGACCGCTACGTTGGGGTCCACGTGCGAAAACGCCATTTTGTGGTAATCTGCCTGACCCACGGGAGCGGTGGCAATACGACCGTTAAAACTCTGGCCACCGTTAATGGATTGACGAAGACCCAAAGTGCCCGCCCATACCACATTAGGGTCGGTCGGATGCACCTCAATCATAAAATTGCGCCATATCTGGAAGTTTGGCAAGCCAGTGGGCCAGGGCAGGCTCGACCAGGTGGTGCCACCGTCCACCGTTTTGGCAAAATGATTGGTACTGGGGTCGCTGTCCACCGCCGAAATCACGTACAATACCTGCCCACTGCCCGAAGTACTTTGGGATAAACCAATTAAGGTATAACTTTTATTTAAGGTCCCGGCGACGTAAATACTTGTCCAATTCGCCCCGCCGTCGGATGATTTAAACACTTCGCCGCAGCCGAAAGCGGCGTACAATTCGCCCGTTGTTTTATTGCGGCGCAGGCTGCTTACCAAAAAACGATTACCCGCCGCAGTGGCCGAAAAACCCGGCCCAACCGCTAAATACCCACCGGTTGGGGGGGCGACTGGTAACAGAATGCGCGACCAGTTTTGCCCGCCGTCGGTAGATTTTAACACGCCAACGTTGGTGCCTACGTACAGTTCATTGGGGCTGACTACCAATAAATCCTTGATGGTGGTGATGCTGTTGGGCGATCCGTCGGTTAATGTGGGCGACATGACTACCTCAGACCAATTTTGCCCTGCGTCGGTGGATTGATACAGTCGTTTAGAGGCCGTTGCATAAACGTGTTGCGGGTTGGATTGGTCAAAACTAATGTCCCCAATGGCCATGTTATCCCACGCGCCGCTCACCAGTTGCCAGGCGCTGTTCGGGTCACTGATGTCGTCATTATACCAAAGGCCACCCGTTTCGGCCCCGGCCCAAACTTTTTTTCCGGTCGGGTCGTTGGGGTCAAAGGCCACCGTGGAGGTGTATCCGGCCCGGTTATTGGGGCCTCGGTTGACCCAATCAATGGTCGTGAGGCTGTTGGTGCTGTTATTGGCCTGGGCGGCAACGGCTATTTGACTTTGCTGGAGCAGTAATTCGCGGGCGTATTCGTCGGCGACGCCGGTTGCGCTGTTGATAAAGGCGCTGTTATTGATGAGGTAGCGTTGGTGGCGTTTGAATAATTTGGTTTTGATTTGTTCGGGCGTTAGTTCCGACTCCGAGGTATTTTGGGCAAATATGGCGGGGCCAATTAACAAAAGAATGGCCAGGATAAATAAAACGTTAGATTGGATTTTTGTGCTCATGACAGCGGGTAGTTAATGAATGTAATTTCAGAAAACACTGCCTTGCCTCCGACACAGGTTGATCAGGTCTCGTCGAAAAGTAGTACAGTTGGGCATTGGTGTAGTAGAATTCCCAAAGGTGCCCAAACCGTTGTTTTATTCATTTGTACCCAAAAAAAAGAAGGATTTTCAAACTGGCGCGATGACACCATCCGAAAATCCTTCTGTTGCAAAAAAACGAAAAAATCAATCTTTTAAGGAGAAACCAAATGAATCCCCACGTTAAAATACAGCGGATTGGTCAATTCATTCAGCATCGCGTATTTTTGATTACCCGTAAAACCCCGGAAAAACTCCCGTCCATCCTCCAGATAATCGGCGTTATAACTCCAGTTGTACCGCCAGCCGCCCTGTACACTTAGCCACACAAAGTGAAACAAATGCCGCTGGTATTCCACCCGGGCGCGCATTTCGCCCCGACGAATTTCCAAACTGCGCTCGTTCGGCGATAACGTATTGAGGCGGTACGATTGCCCCTCCAGTTCGTAACCGGCCAGCAACAATTGCCGCGGATTCACGGTGTAGCGCATGTGCGCCCGCGCGGGAAACAGCACTTCCGAACCCCATTTCCGGTTCACCGAGGTCCAGTTGAACAATATCACCGGGATATAATTCATCTCGCCCACGCGGTACGTACGCGCTATGCCCACGCCCCATTGTTTGCGGTCGTGCGGGCGTTTGCCCCAAATGGCCGCCGCCGAATACCGCAAATACCGCAAACTTTGCATGTCCGAAAAGGTGTAATCACCGCTCAGGTCGGCGGAACCCTGAAACAACAAAAATTGGTGTTCGCCCAATGGTTTGAATACGGTGGTGTTTAGTCCCGCCGTGCGCAGGCCACGTTCGTTTAAGGCCGTGGCTACGCTGTTATTATCGGAAGTAACGCGTTGAATATCGCGGATATCGTAGGCTGTATTGGCAAAATTAGCACCCATTTGCCACAAAATACTGTTGCGCGATACCACTGGAATATTGGCCCCCAGCCGAAGTCCGCCTGCGCTGCGTACCCGGCCCGTTTCGGCAACGGGCGGGTTATCGCCTTCATCGTAAGCACCAATCGTCGAAAAACGCGCATCGTGCGCCAGTTGCATATCCCACGCTACCGACACAAAACGCTGCGGGCTGAGGCCAAATATTTTGGGACTGCAATAGCGTTTTGCGCCTTGGTCGGCAAAGCCCAAATTATCGTATTGGCTGTAATCTTCTTCTTCCGTTGCCGGGGCAATGGTATCCTGTGGCGTTTGACTTAAAAGCACAAAAGGGCAAAAAAGGGCAAAAATTGCCCATAAAAATGATGATTTATTGCCCATGAACTTATTTTTTAGTCTCCAAACGTTTCCAGGTATCGGTCCGGCCAAGTGCTTTAACACCCACGTAACCCCTGATTTCCAACGTATTTTCGTCTTTCATTTTAATCACGCAATTGTACGTGCTGCCGCTTTCCGGGTCGTAAATGGTACCGTCGGTCCATTCGTTGTTTTTGTACACAAAATCCTTGAGCATCCGGTACCCTTTGAGCGGGGTAGCGCGCAGCGATTCGTCGGGGTTGTTTTTGTCCATTTTAGGTTGTTTGGTCACGGGGTCGTTGGGTTCCCGCAACCACACAATTTTGCCATAATACTTGTTGCTGATTTTTTCAACTTTGACGCGGGCTTTGCCGTTGCCAGATTCCCAAATGCCCAGAAGTTTGTCGGCATTGTCTTGCGCAGAAGCGCTAAAAGGGGCGATAAAAGCCAGAAAAAGGCTCAAAAGAATAGTGAAACGCATAGTTAGAAAAATGTTGACTGATGAATAATTAGTGGTGTGTAACCTCAAATTCGAGGTTGCCGGTCAGCGGAAAATTCATGGAAGTATCTTGTTTGATATCCAAATCGGCCACCAGCGTGAACGTGTTCTGTTTTAAGGTGTACAACATGTTTTTGGGTTCGGCGGGTAGTTGCAACGTGGCCATTTTGGCCCCCGCCGGAACGGGATTAACCACGCCGGCTTCCACCATTTCGGCACCATCCGATGCCAATTGGAGGGTAATGGACTTAACCAAATCAAATCCCACGGAGTCGGGAGCGTGGACTACGGCCTTGGTGAGTTTGACGTTGGTAATTTGTTCCGGTGTCAAATTGTGCTCTTTTAAAAATGCGGCGAGCGCCTCTTTCACCGTCCCTTGGGCGGTATTAGAGCCTTCGGTTAATGGCCCTTCGGCCACGAGTGCTACATTGTTGAGCGAAAAGGTGGTTTTTATCTCTTTTTTACAAGCAGAAAGGAGTAAAAGAGGGCTGATTAACCAAAATAATAGTAATGCTTTCGTATTCATTGTATTTACTTTTATTCGTAAACGCACCACTATCGTGTTTGTTTATACGGTTATTCAAATTTTTTTTCCAACGGGGCATATTTTCTTTAAAAAAGGCACAAAAAAAGCCACCCGGCACGGTGCGGGGTGGCATGACGGGCTGTAAAAGTCCGAATGTAGTAGCGGGGAGACGCGCTTATTCGCAATCTTCCTTTAACTGCTTTAATTCTTCGCGGCTGTTCACAGTAACCAGGGTGTTGTCGTCCGTCATTTTGACGGTAATGGGAAACACCACTTGGGTGCGGCCCTGTACGCCGGGGTTATTTTGACGCCATTCGCGGGTCAATTGGCGCATTTCCTGGCGGCTGTTGGCGGTAGCGGTGGTGCTATCGGGGAATTGGATGGTCACGGGAAAAACGATGTCAAAGCAGGAAAGCCCGTGTTGACCGTGTCCGCCGTGGCCATGTTGACCAAAAGTTGCACCGGCGCAGGCTACCCGCAATTCGATTAATTCTTCTTGGGTTTCTACCGTAATCACCTCGCCGTCTTGCGAAAGTACCGAAATGGGGTACACAAAAGACAATTTGGGGCGATTGTGGTGGTGGTGGCCATTGCCGCCGGTTCCCTGCGATTGGAAATAAGTCCGCAGCGCTGTTTTGATTTCTTCGTACGAATTTACTTCAACGGTGCTGGAATCGGGTAAAACGATAGTGGCGGGAAAAATCAGTTCGTAGCAGCCGTATTTGCCCAATCCGCCGCGCTCCTGAGCGGAATACAACGCCTGATCAACGGCATCTTCAACGGCAGTATCGTCGTTTTTGTTACAGGCGGTTAACGTGGCTGCGATGGCAATAACGGCCAAAAGGAAAAACTTTAAGAACTTGTACATAAGTGGTTATTATTTTTGAAATGAACAAATAACAAGGCGTTGGCGGAGCGGCAATGGCCGTGTTTGCGCAAACGCTTTACCCCCAGTTAGGTTAGTACACAATGCATAGGGGTTGCATTCGGGGGGAAATTTTTTGGGAAAAAAGTTATTTGGGGTTAAAATAAGCGCGGCTACATTTTTTACAAGAAATCTTTTTTAAAAAAGGAATGACCGTGCAACCCCTGCGTTTTTGCAATAACCTACGCAAATATGTACATCCCCGATATTCAGTCGTGTATAAAAGGCAACCGGCAGGCGCAGCAGCAGTTCTTTGACCAGTTCAAAGGAAAAATGTTCGCGTTGTGCCAGCGTTACGCCCGCAATCGAGAAGATGCAGAGGATATTTTACAGGAGGGTTTTGTGCGGGTCTTTCGCGATTTACACCAATACAATGGCTCCGGCCCCCTCGAAGGTTGGGTGCGCCGGGTGTTTGTTCATGCGGCGTTGCAACATTTGCAAAAAAAGAAAAAGCAACCCGAAGTGGTCGAATTGTTCGATTACGACGCCCCCGACGACGTTGATCCCTTTGTCATGGACGAACCTCCGGCCAAACAAATGACCCAAATGCTGCAACGCCTGCCCGATGGCTTTCGGACGGTGTTTAATTTGCACGTATTGGAAGGCTATTCGCACCCCGAAATTGCCGAAATATTGGGCATATCGGTGGGTACGTCCAAGTCGCAGTTGCTGCGGGCCAAAGCCTATTTTAAAAAACTATTGGAAAACAGTCTCCAGTCTTAATGTTTATGGAAAAAAATCTACACAACGACCCCCTGGACGAATACGTCCGCAAGTCTTTCGACGAATACGAAGACCTGCCCCCCGATAATATGTGGGCGCGGGTAACCAACGCGATGGAGGAGGAAGAAGAGCGCAAACCTTTCATCGTGTTGTGGTGGCAACAATTGAACCGCCGCTTACTCACCGTGGCCGCCACAGCGTTGATTTTGGTGACGGTATTGGCGGGCCGTTATTGGTACAGCACGCCATTGTCCACTACCGCAGTGCTGCCCGTTTGCCGGGAAGCCGTCCCCGCGCCCGGTAATGGGGCAGTGGACCGGGAAAACATCGTCCCAGTGCCGAATAATGCGCCAGTGGCGGCACCGATATCGGCTCAAAAGGCCGTCAGTTCCCAGTCAAGGACTCCGGTAACGCCGCCCATAGCACCCATTTCCGCCGGATTATGGTCCGCAGTAGCATCTTCTGGTACCGCAAAAGCGGAAGATTTAGCGCAGGTTGCGCCTGCTGTTACCGCTCCTTCGCCTGCCACATCACCCGCTGCGGTCATCGAAAAACAGCCGGAAACGGAAGTTGTTTCTTCAGTTTTTTCGGAAAACACCGCTTTAACCGCGCAAAAAACGCCCGAATTGCCGTTGTTGCCCGGTGTCTCGATGTCGGCATTACCGGCACTTGCGCCGCCTTTTCCGGTTTCGGAACCGATCATTCGGCCGTTGGCGGTGAAGGGGCACTGGTACCTGGCCGTTGCCGTGGCGCGTTGGAGCGTAAAAGACCACGAAAGCAGCGTCCGGCCGGGACCGGTGGCGCGTCGTTGGGCGGGCCGTATGGAACGTTCGGCACCGTCCACGGAGGTATCCGTTCGGTTAGGGCGCACGTTGAACCAGCGTTGGGGCATCGAATCGGGAATTGGTTACCGGAGCATGGTGCGTTCGTCGGTACACGCCCCCCGTTTTCGTTTCCTCGACGGCATCGCCCGCCCCGGCAACACGGAGTACGATTTTAATTACAACCTCGATACCTACGGCGGCAGCACCGAAGTGATCCTGCGCATGGAAACCGATAACGCCAGTTTGCCGCCCACCGAAGTGGTTTCGGCGCGGGTGCGCACGCGGGAAACGATTGACATGTTGCGTTTTCCGCTGTTAGTGACCTGGCAGGCCCGCTCCGGTCGGTGGGACGCGACGTTAAAAGCGGGTGTATCGGCCCAGTATATTCTACGGAGTTCGGTGGAAATCAGCCAGCGTGAATCCACTTCTAACCGGTTCAGGGTGGGGCAGTACTCTGCTATTACATGCACGGGGACACAACCTTTCTTTTTAGGGTATCAGGCCTCCGCCGGGTGCCGTTATTGCCTTTCGCCCCGCCTTTCGGTGTTGGTGGAGCCGTCCGTTGGTGGTGATTTTACCCGGAAAACGGCGCAAAAAACGCCGCTTCCCGGGTTATTGACGGTGGGTGCATTTTTGGGGGTGAGGGTGGAGATTTAACGCAACAACAAAACATCTCCCCCATACTGCTGCGTCCGGCCACTACCGTAATCAACTTCTGCCATCCAGAGGTACACGCCCTGTTCCCCGTTTTTATTGCGCACGGTGCCATCCCAGCGGAGTTGTCTGCTATCGGGGGCTTGGTTGCGCACCTCCATCACCAGATTGCCCCAGCGGTCAAAAATGGCGAAATAACGCACCGAAATGGCGCTTTTACTCGCAAAAATGGTGAAAAAATCGTTGTCTTCCGAGGCCGGATCAAATACATTAGGGGCGTACAGGTCAATGATCGGGTTCACCCGCAACCAGAGGGAATCGCTGCCCGTACAACCTTGCTGATCGGTGACGGTCAGGGTGTATAACGTATCGCGCAGCGGCATGGACGATGGCGTAGGGCAGTTGGTACAGTCCACCAGTCCCGTCCATTGGTAGTTGACGGGCGGGTAATTTGTGGTGGCGTACAACGAAATTTGGGTGCAGGCATCCACCGGCGTATTTGGCCCAATTTCCACCTGAAACGGAGCCGGATCACTCAAATCCACGACTTTTTCCACCTGGCAACCGAGTGAATCGGTGATAAAAACGGTGTATTGCCCACCCGCTAACCCGGTAAACAAAGGTATATTTTGTGCAATTCCGCTACTCAGTTGGTACTGCAAGTTACCCACGCCGCCCTGGCGGTTGCCGATTTCAATGAGGCCGTCGGTGTCGCCGTAGCAGGTTGGTTTTTGGGCAGTAACATCGGCGCTGAGGTTGATTTTTTGCACAAAAATACTGTCGCGGGCCGGGCAATTGTGCTCCGATAAAATCGAAACGCTGTACCAACCCGGCTCGGAGGTGCTTAAAGTGGGTTGGGTCGAGCCATCGGACCAGAGGAACGATTTTTGGTTGCCCGCTTCCAATATGGCCGGTGCTCCGTTGCACACGATGGTGTCCGGGCCAGCGATGCGGAAGGCGCTCAGGTCTTCTAATTGGAGCGGAACAACCTCGGAGCGGACCCGGCAACTGAATTGCCCTAGGTTATTGGTCGAATTAGCGGTGATCAGGCTGTATTGCTGGTTGGTGGTAGGCGCATTTACCGTTAAGGTGGCGTTGTTGGCTCCCGGAATATTTTGCCAGGTTTGGCCCAAATCGGTGCTGATTTGCCACTGATAGACGGGCGAGTTGTACGGCGAGTTACTAAAGTTAGCGCTGAGTTCGACGGCTTTACCGGCGCAAAAATGCACGGTATCGGGTAGTTGAATCATGGGGCCGCAGGCGCGAAACGAAATATTATCAATGGCCAAATCATTGCCATAACCGCCGGGTGCTTTGTTCCGAAACGACAAATTGACGCTGTTGGTGCCGGGTTGGGTGGTAAAAGAAAACCGGTAAGTGTGCCAAAGTTCGTCGCTGGCCACTTCGCCGGTGGCGCATACTTCCTGCCCGTCAATAAAAAACGCTACGTTGGGGGCAATGTGCGTGCTGGCCAATGTTTTTACCACCATCGAAATAACATCCACCGACATTTCGTAGAGGGTGTTTTCGCACACCGGAACGGTTTTTTGGTAAAAAATGCCCGGTTGAAATGCCGCATTAACGACCATCATGTAACCATTGGGTTCAGGTCCGTTGTCTTCGATTTTAATCCAGTTATTCGTCGCAAAACTGCCCCACGAACTGGTGTTATTGGTAATGACATAAGAGCCGTCGCCCGGCGGTGGGTTTTGAATATAATTGTAGCCCGGCGCAATGCCTGGGTTACCCGGCAGAATATTGGGCGAGCCGGAGCCAAAGTTGCCATCGGGGAAAATATTTTCGCCGAGGGTGCCGCTGCACGTGCTTTTACAAATGGCATTGGTGAATAAAGCCGTGTTTTGGGCAAAAAAATCGGAATAATAGCCAATAAATAGGGTAATAAGTATAAAGGTGCGCATAACAAGTTTTGCCCGAAAAGTAGCACCATTTTTCCAATTGCGAAGTTAATTTGATGGGAATGGTCAATTTGGGGCAATAAAAAAGCCATCACCGAACCAAATCCGGGATGGCTTTTATCGAAGGCCCAAGGGGTCAAACCGACCCGTTAGTACTCATCTTCGTTAAAGAAAAAGTCGTCGTGACGCGGATAATCCGGCCAGATATCTTCAATAGATTCATATAATTCGCCGTCATCTTCCAGTTCTTCGAGGTTATCAATAACTTCTGGTGGTGAACCGGAACGGATGGCGTAGTCGATTAATTCGTCTTTTGTAGCGGGCCAGGGCGCTTCTTCCAAATAGCCGGCAAGTTCGAGGGTCCAATACATATACGCAAAAAAGTTTGTTTTGTGATATATTACCAATCTGAGCGGATTAACGTTCAGTGGATTGCTTTAGTTTAAAAAAAGAAAAGAAATTTACAAAATCAGCATGGCGTCGCCGTACGTCAGGAAGCGGTATTTTTCTTTTACTGCTTCGTTGTAGGCGTGCATGATGAGTTCGGTGCCCCCAAAAGCCGATACTAAAATCAGTACGCTTGACTTAGGTTGGTGGAAATTGGTGATCATGCTGTTGGCAATTTGGAAATCGTAAGGCGGATAGATAAATTTATTGGTCCATCCTTCTACGGGTTTCATCAATTGCTCCGCCGAAACCGAAGTTTCGATGGCGCGCATCACCGTGGTACCAACGGCGCACACTTTTTTTCCGTTGGCCAATCCCTTATTAACGGTATTCGACATTTCTTCGGGGATGCGGAAATACTCGGCTTCCATTTTGTGTTTGCTCAAATCTTCTACTTCGATGGTCCGAAACGATCCTAAACCGATGTGCAAGGTGAGTTCGGTGAAGTTCACCCCGCGAATTTCGAGGCGTTTCATCAATTCACGGCTGAAGTGCAAACCGGCATTGGGCGCTGCGACGGCACCTACTTCTTTGGCGTACACCGTTTGATAACGTTCGCGGTCAATATCTTCCGGCAAACGGTCAATGTAGCGGGGCAAAGGCGTATTACCTAACAGGGCCAAATCGCTTTGGAAATCTTCTTCGCTGCCATCGTACATAAAGCGGATGGTGCGGCCCCGGCTGGTGGTATTATCAACAACTTCGGCTACCAATACGTCGTTACCTTTTTCATCGGCGAAATACAGTTTGTTCCCTACGCGAATTTTGCGGGCCGGATCAACCAATACATCCCAAAGGCGGGCTTCTTTGTTCAGTTCGCGCAGCAGAAATACCTCAATTTTGGCGTCTGTTTTTTCCTTTTGGCCATAAAGGCGGGCGGGGAAAACCTTGGTGTTGTTAAACATTATTACATCGCCGTCGCCGAAATAACTGAGAATATCGCGGAAAAGGCGATGCTCAATTTTTCCGGTATCCCGATGCACTACCATCATCCGACTTTGGTCGCGTTCCTGGGTTGGATACTGCGCGATTAAGTCTTTTGGCAGATTATAACTAAAGTTTGATAATTTTGTACGTGAGCTCATCTACAGTTAAAGGTGTGCGTATTTGAGTATTATTATTTGATTTTCAAAACGTTATACTCGCTTTTGAAGAAAATGGCATCAAAAATTGGCTGCAAAAGTAATTTTTAATGCTGAATGATGCATTTTGAAAGGCTTTATTTTTCAAAATTTTAAGCCATTGTAATTTCCTTCTGCGCTTTCTTCCGTTCGAAATCTTTCAAATACACTTTGCGGAGGCGAATATTTTTGGGTGTCACCTCTACATATTCATCTTCCTGGATATATTCAAGTGCTTCTTCCAAAGAGAAGCGGCGTGGTGGAGGTAAAGACGCTTTATCGTCGGAACCGGATGCACGCATATTGGTCAATTTTTTAGTTTTGGTTACATTCACCACCAAATCGCTGGGGCGGTTGTTTTCACCAATCACCTGACCTTCGTACACTTCTTCACCGGCATCCACAAAAAACGTACCGCGATCTTGCAGGTTGTCCAAAGAATAAGCAATGGCCGTACCCGTTTCCATCACGATCAATGAACCGTTTTGGCGACCAGCGATGTCACCTTTCCAGGGTTCGTAACCCGTGAAACGGTGCGTCATAATGGCTTCGCCCTGCGTGGCCGTTAATACGTTAGAGCGCAAACCGATGATACCGCGCGATGGAATATCAAAACGAAGAATAAAACGATCACCTTTGGGTTCCATACTTTTCATGGTTCCTTTGCGACGCGTTACCAATTCGATACATTTACCGCTGCTTTCCTCCGGAACGTCGATGGTCAGTTCTTCCACCGGCTCTTGTTTTTGTCCGTCAATTTCTTTGATAATTACGCGGGGCTGACCGATTTGGAGTTCGTAACCTTCGCGACGCATGGTTTCGATGAGTACGCTCAAGTGCAATACACCACGACCAAATACCATAAAGGAATCGGCAGAGTTGGTATCTTGCATTCGCATCGCCAGGTTTTTTTCCAATTCTTTTTCCAAACGCTCGCGAACGTGGCGGCTGGTTACAAATTTGCCTTCCTGACCAAAAAATGGCGAGTCGTTGATGGTAAACAACATGCTCATTGTTGGCTCATCTACCGCGATGGATGGCAGTGCTTCGGGATTTTCGGCGTCGGCAATGGTATCACCAATTTCAAAACCTTCTACACCCACAACCGCGCAAATGTCGCCGGCGCTTACTTCTTCAATTTCTTTTTTGCCCAAACCGTCAAATACATACAACGCTTTGATTTTGTTGCGCTGTACGGTACCGTCTTTTTTTACCAAAGCCACTTGTTGGCCCGATTTGAGTACACCACGGCTGAGGCGACCTACGGCGATACGACCAATAAAGTTGGAGTAATCGAGCGAAGTGATCAACATTTGGGGCGTACCCGTTGCTACTGATGGCGGCGGAACGTGTTCGAGAATGGCATCGAGCAACACCGTGATATCTTCGGTGGGTGTTTTCCAGTCGAGACCCATCCAGTTGTTTTTAGCGGAGCCAAAAATAACGGGGAAGTCCAATTGTTCTTCGGTGGCTTCCAACGAGCACATGAGGTCGAATACCTGCTCGTGTGCCCAATCGGGGTTACAGTTAGGCTTATCTACTTTATTCACCACCACTACGGCTTTTTTACCCATTTCGAGGGCTTTTTGCAGTACAAAACGCGTTTGAGGCATGGGGCCTTCAAAAGCATCCACGAGCAGCAGTACGCCGTCGGCCATGTTCAGTACACGTTCAACCTCGCCGCCAAAGTCGGCGTGGCCTGGTGTATCAATAATGTTAACTTTGTGGCCTTTGTATTGGATAGATACGTTTTTGGCAAGGATAGTGATGCCGCGCTCCCGCTCGAGGTCGTTGTTGTCCAACATGAGGTCACCGGTTAATTCGTGCTCTTTAAACACTTTTGCGGCGAGAATCATCTTGTCTACCAGGGTTGTTTTACCGTGGTCAACGTGCGCAATGATGGCAATGTTTCGAATATTTGTATTCATATTATAATTGTGAATGCTGCGTAGGGCAGACATTCTTTTATGCTGATCAATTTTGTAGCGGGAATTCGTGCTGGAAATATGGGGTAATTCTAACAAAAATTTCGCCAATTAGGTTTGTCGCGGGGCTTCGTAAAATTTATTTTAACCAAAACTTAATTCGGCAAAATTTTTATTCAAAAGAGGCCTTCGCTGAAAACGGGCGCAAAAGTACAACATTTTAACGCGCAATGCAAGTTTTTTCTAATAATGAGGTGTTAATAGTAGAAGCAAGGTGTAACAACGTCAAAAAAACGCTGTATAAGGCCGTTTAGTTCCGTTTTTTGGGCCTGATTACGCATTTTTTTCTTCGTTTTGGTGCTTTGGGCGCGTGTGTTGCATTCTGGTGTCGTGCTCCGCGTCTGTGGCGTACTTCACGTCTGCGGTATGTGCCGAGGGCGCTGTGCTTCACATTTGAGGTATGTGCCGAGGGCGCTGCCCTCGGTTGATGATTACGCCCTTTCAGGGCTTAGGATGTTCCAAGCACCCAGTTTACAATCATCTCTTCACTCTTCACTATTCACTATTCACTATTCACTCTTCACTCTTCACTATTCTCTCCAAACTCACGCTTTTTCGCATTTGAAGATGTCGGAGCATTTGTCGAGGAGGATATTGCCTTTGTACTTGATGCTGACTCCGGGGGCATAAGTTGCCTCGAAGGTGATGGCGGCGCAATTTTGGGTGGGGGTAAACTTAAAATTGTATTGCTTCCATTCCTTGTGGTTGATGAGGGGTGAAGTGGCCAGTAATATTTGTTTGTCACCGGCCTGCGCTCCTCCCCATACTTTCAGGCGACAGGGACGGTCGTACTTTACGTAATAATCGGCGTGGGAAAGATACACACTAAAGGAATAGCATTCGCCACTTTTTAGGGTTTTGGGTAATTCCTGTCCGATGTTTTCGCTGCTGCCGTCTTCGCGACTAACCAGCCCCAAGCAGGTTTTGCCGTGGTGGGCCGGAATGTCCAATCCCCAGGCACCGGGCAGAATATCGGGGGTGTTGTTGGGGGATTGTGACGTCCAGCCGTTGGGAAATATGGATTCTTTACGAATGTCGGACTCGAAGGAGGCATTGGTGAAACTGCAATAAACGATACCGTTTTGGACAAATGAAGATGCATTAATGAAGCAAATAATGCCAGTTAGATATTTTAACATAGTGCGTTTAGGACCCCGATTTCTAAATTCGGTAACATCAAACGTGGATTTTAGCGTGGTATTGCTTTTTTAAGCAAAACGCCCACCGAGGTTTTTTTAAGCCCAAGGACAAATGGCTCCCACCGGCGTACTACCTTTGCCCCAATATTACAAACGAAGCGATTTATGTCATTTATTCAGACGCCCATTGAAGGGTTACTTGTTTTTGAACCCAAAGTATTTTTCGATGATCGGGGCTACTTTTTTGAAAGTTTTAATAGCCGCGTTTGGGAAGAGGTGGGTGTAACCCGGCCTTTTGTGCAAGATAACCAGGCGCGTTCGACCATTGGGGTGCTGCGCGGGTTACATTTCCAAACGGGTGAAATGGCCCAGGCCAAACTGGTGCGCGTTATCGAAGGCGAAGTGCTGGATGTTGTGGTGGATATCCGTGCTGGATCGGCCACTTATGGGCAATGGTATGGTATTCGCCTGAGTAGCGAAAACAAACGTCAAATGTACGTTCCACGGGGTTTTGCCCACGGTTACGTTGTATTGAGCGAAACCGCCGAATTTGCTTATAAATGCGATAATTTTTATTCAAAAGCCCACGAGGGAGGCATCCGATTTGATGATCCTGAACTTAAAATTGACTGGGAATTTGACCTGAACCAGGTAATTGTGTCAGAAAAAGACCTCGTGTTGGGCTTTTTGAAAGACTTATAAAATTCCTCCCTCGTGGGTTTGCAAGTGGTCTTTATTTCAAACAAACCGGCGTCGGCACGTACACCGGTTTTCCTTTCGCCACGGGCATTCCGGTCGCTGCATCAATGGTGTACACCTGCACCGTACTGGAATTTTGATTGGCCGTGAGCATCCATTTCCCGTCGGGGGTAATCATAAAATTGCGGGGGATTTCACCACCCGAAGGCACGTGACCTTTTTGTAATAACCGACCATCAAGGTTATTTTGCAGCACCACGATGCTGTTATGCCCCCGATTAGAGCCGTAAATAAAGTTTCCGTTGGGATGGTAATGAATATCAGCGCAGGTGTTTTGCCCCTTGAAATCGCCGGGCAGGGTAGATACCGAGTCGAGCGCCATTGCCTTGCCCTGTTCATCGAGGCGATAGAGGGTGATGGTACTGTTGTTTTCTCCAATGACGGCAAATTCCCGTGGGTTTTTTGGGTTAAAATCCAAATGACGTGGTCCGGCTCCTTTTTGGGTGGGGATTTTGGTTATCGGCGTCAGTTTACCGTCCGGCTCAATGGCGTAGGTAAACACTCCGTCGGCACCTTTGTCCACGGCATACAGTAGGGTATTGTCGGGCGACGGGTAAGTTTGGTGCGCCCACGGTTCTTTGCCGGGGTGGCGGTGCATAGACAAAGAATCGCTCAAGCCACCGTTGGGCTGAATGGCGTAACTCACCACATTTCCGGTTCCGTAATTGGCCACAAAAACGTATTTACCGGCGCGGTCGGTGCTCACGTGGCAAGGCGCAACCCCATAACTGGGTACTTCGTTAATTTTAGTCAGTTTGCCGCCGTTGCCCACACGGTAAGCCGCTACCTGTCCGTACGGCTGATCTGGTTTTCCGCCGTTTTCACCCACGGCGAAAAGCAGTTTTTTATCGGGTGAAAGGGTAACAAACGAAGGATTTGAAATATCAGTTACGGAGTCAATTACCGAAAAATGGCCGGTTACCGTATCCAGTTTTGCGGTGTATATACCCGTGGCTTTTCCGTTGACGTGGCCTAGTTTTTGGGTGTAAGTACCCACAAACACCAATAAACTATGGTCTTGGGCGGTTGGGGGAGTGGGGCTGCTGCAATAAGCAAATAAGATAGCAAACAAGGGTAATAAGCGCATGTATTAATGAATGTTTAGTGAAAAAAGAGTTACCCAATGGCGACTTCTTTGAAGCGGAGCATCTGGTCGGGATCACCAAAAACGACGATGTCCATGTGTAAATTAAGGGTGGTTTCGGGCGGTGGATTAAGTTGGTAACGCCCATTTTCGTGCCGAACGGCGATAATCGGAACCCGACACTCAATATCCAGGCGGCTTTCGCCAATGGTTTTATTTTGGAATTGTTTTTTCAGGTGGCTTACGGGCACTTCTTCAAATACAATTTGGCCCGGTCCCATGTTGGAAATAAGGGTGAAAAACTCCACTAAATCGGGTTTGTTGACCAGAGTAGCCATGTAAAATCCGCCAATTCTTTCGGGAAATACCACGTGGTTTGCTCCGGCGCGTTTAATTTTCACTTCGTCTTCGGTGCTGTTGGCCCGACTAATAATGCGCAAACCCGGATTAAGTTGCCGCGCCGACATCACAATAAACAGGTTGTTGGCATCGGCGGGGAGCGTAACAACCAGGGCACCTGCATATTCGATACCGGCTTCTTTGAGAATATCATCGTGGGTAGCGTCCCCTTCAATAAAATTATACTGGGTAAATCGTCGGATGTATTCTATTTTTTCGGGATCAATTTCGATCAGTACAAACTCCATGTGTTGTTTGGCCAATTCTTCACAAGTCAGGGTAGCGTGGCGGCCAAAACCACAAACAATGGTGTGGCCGCGCAATTGACTAATTTTAACACTCATATTGTATTCCATAAAGTGGATGCTAAAGCCGCCGTCGGCAAAAATACTGGTAATTGAAGAAATCGCGTAAGCAAACGCCCCCAGGTTAAAAATAATGAGCAAAGAGTTGAAAATACGTCCAACGTTGCCCAATGGTACAATTTCTGAATATCCAATGGTGGAAAGTGTGACAATACTCATGTAATACGCATCGAACCAAGCCGCTCCTTCGATTAGGCGGTAGCCTACCGTTCCTACGGCAATGGAAAAAACGATTAATCCGAACGCCATTCGGATACGCTGCACAATACTCACCAGTTGCCGGTAATGACTTTGAGTGCCGGACCGAATTTTGGGCAGCCGAAATACCCATACAAATAAGCGGAGGATGTTGAATATATATTGCATTGTTGGGGCAAAAATAATCGAAACTTAGGTGCCAATCGGTGCGATTTTAGTCGGGAGCATTAATAAAACGCATTGGATACCACATTGATCCAAAAAAATCAAAAACGGCCTCCTTTTTTGGTACTAAAACGCAGATAAAGGCTTTGTTTTAATTTTTGCCCCAAAATAGGCGATTTGGTTTTTACTTTGGCAATAATTTTGGTATTTTTTTGCGAATATTTCATCATTATTCGCTTTATTTTAGTTTTTTTAAAATTCAGTCCGTTTGACTTTTCTTAATTGTCATTTCGTTAATTATTTTTTTATTTTTTTAACGAAAATGCATATTTTTAAAATTTTTGTTGAAAAATTTGCAAGATAAAACCCAATGTACCCATCTTTGCAACATCAAACGAAACAAATGCAAACAATCAAAACAAACACAATAATGTGAGGTGTTGAAATTGGCAGCCAAGCCCTCCTGTCTCGGGGGTGGGGAGTTCGGGAAAAAGGATAGCAATATTCCTAACCGCCTCGTGAAGGTTCGAATCCTTCCCTTACAGCGAAAAAAGAATCAGTTCTTTAAAAAATACAACAATGTGAGATGTTGAAATTGGCAGCCAAGCCCTCCTGTCTCGGGGGTGAGGAGTTCGGGAAAAAGAATAGCAATATTCCTAACCGCCTCGTGAAGGTTCGAATCCTTCTCTTACAGCAAGAATTAGTATCAGTTCTTTAAAAAACACAACATTGTGAGGTGTTGAAATTGGCAGCCAAGCCCTCCTGTCTCGGGGGTGAGGAGTTCGGGATAAACAAAGCATACCATAGAGGGTTGACCACTCGCGCGCGCATCTGTGCTTTTGCTAACCGCCTCGTGAAGGTTCGAATCCTTCCCTTACAGCATCGTCATTCTTCCATTTTTTATACTGAGCGTTGCATGGTTTTGTGTACCACGTTGTGGGATTATCCTGCATTTTTACGCACAAAACCTGCGGTGTCGAAGTATAGCAGAATACATTTAGTATCGTACTTTTCTTGAATCAGTAATGATCAATGTATGATTTGTCTACCTATTTTCGTGTTGGAGTACAGGATTCTCGCCCTTTTTGGCAAGAATCCTGTCTTTTTTTTGCCACCTTTCCAAAACTGCGTACTTTGGCAGCATTGTTTATCAAAATAAATTCTTATGATCAGATCTTTGCTTAAACTTGGTGCCATGCTGGTAGTGGGCATCCTTATTTATAACTACCTGTTTGGCACGGCCGACGAAAAAGCGCAGTCCAAAGAGGTCTTTCAAAAAACCGGCGCAGCCGTGAGTTCCGCCTGGAATCTGCTCAAATCCGAACGCCAAAAATTTGACGCCGGAAAATACGACAAAGCCCTTGACCAATTGGGCGGTGCCTACCGCGAAATCCGCGACCGGGCCGAGTACGTGGACGAAAAAGTACTTCGCCGCCTCGATGACCTGGAAAGACGCAAAGCCGCCCTGGAAGGTGAACTCGAAAGCATCGAAAAAGCCGACGCAACTCCGGCTCCGGCCCCCGCTCCCGCCAAAAAAGGCGTAAAAGCACCGGCACCCGCCACCCAAACCTCCAAAGAGACCGACCAGCAGCGCAAAAAAGAAAATTTGATGCGCGAACTGGATAACCTCATGAACGACACCGATCAGTTATTAAAACAAGCACAACAATAATCACACCCATTCTTTCATCCCCACACCTCATGCTTCGCTCATCAATTACCACTTCTATTAATGACCAACCACTCCGACCTGCTATACCACACTTATAATAGCATGTTTCTTAGGTTGCCCTTCGAAAAAATTAATGTCAAAGGCACCTTGTTGGCCCTATTCACCGAAGCCTGCGATACAGGTTTTAAAACGGGGAAAAGCCCCGACCAGATTATCTCCGATTTTTGGGATGAGTATTGTGAACACGATTCTGACGTTGAAAAACGTAGTTTGCTCTCCTATTTTATACGTTATATCGAACGCCAGGTCGTTCTTTTTGACTCCATCGAAGATGCACTTTTTGATGAAACCCACGAGTTAAAAGGCGCCGGTTCCCTTTCGTACATGCTTAACCGCGTGAACACACCTTCGTTGAAGGAAAAATTAGTGGAAAAGTTAAACGACTTTTCGGTCCGATTGGTCCTCACCGCCCACCCAACGCAGTTTTATCCCGGTAAAGTACTGGGGATTATTGACGACATGGGAAAGGCCATTGCCCAAAAAGATATGGAAGAAATTCGCCTGATGCTGATGCAATTGGGCAAAACGTCGTTTGTAAACAAGAAAAAACCTACGCCACTCGACGAAGCCCTCAGTTTGGGCTGGTACCTGGAAAATGTGTTTTACCACGCCATTCCGGACATCATTTTCCGCCTGTACAGCGCGCTTAAACTCAACGTTACGGATTTTAAAAATCCCGGCGTGATTGCCCTCGGATTTTGGCCGGGGGGCGACCGCGATGGTAACCCTTTTGTTACGGCCGATGTGTCGCGCGACGTGGCACGCCGCTTGCGCGAAGCCATTTTGCGGTGTTATTACCGCGATATCCGGCAATTGCGCCGTCGTATCACCTTTAGCGGTGTAGAAGAACGCATCAGTGCCATTGATAACCGATTGTACGCTACTTTGTACAAACCCGGCGATCATTTAGTGTATGGTTCTTGCAGTGAGTTGTTAAACGATTTAATGGTCGTGCGGCGGATTTTGAAAGACAAACACGACGGTTTATTTATCGAACACCTCGATTTGTTTATTCTAAAAGTGCGCATTTTCGGGTTCTATTTTGCCACTTTAGATGTGCGCCAGGACAGTAGTAAACACGAAGAGGTGTGGGACCATATTTGCAAATACCATTTAGGGAAAGGAACAACCGGCGGAGAAGCGCTCAATTATACGGCACTTGGTGAGCCGGAACGGTTGGACGTATTGCTCAACGCCGATTTTCACCTGGACGAACATCTATTCCCGGAAGATTCCATCACGCACGATACCATCGCTATGATGCGCCAAATCCTGCATATTCAGCGGGAAAACGGCGCTTTGGGCTGCCACCGGTACATTATTTCCAATTGTGGCAGCGTTCTCAACGTTATGGAAGTGCTTACACTGGCGCGGCTGGCCATTGGGTACGTTGGACCGGGAGGAACCATGCCTTTGGATATTATTCCATTGTTCGAAACCGTAGATGACCTCAAAATGGGGGGGCAAATCATGCGCGATTTGTACACTTTGCCCGCTTACCGCAAGCACCTCGAAGCGCGTGGTATGCAACAAACCATTATGTTGGGTTTCTCCGACGGAACCAAAGACGGTGGTTACTTGCGGGCCAACTGGAGTATTTACCGCGCTAAGGAAGAACTGACCCGAATCAGCCGCGAACACGGTGTTTCGGTGGTGTTTTTCGACGGTCGTGGCGGCCCTCCGGGACGCGGTGGCGGTAACAACGCCAGTTATTACGCGGCGCACGGTGCCGACATCGAAAACCGCGAAATTCAGGTGACGATTCAGGGCCAAACAATCAGTAGTACGTACGGTACCCGGATGGCAGCCTGTTACAATATCGAACGTATTTTTACGGCGGGTTTGGAAAATTATTTGTTCAAAACCCACTCCGTTGAGTTAAATGAGATTGATCGTCAATTGCTCGACCGGTTAGCCGACACAGCGTTTGAATCGTACGCAAAACTCAAAAACCACCCTTCATTTGTACCGTATTTGGAGAAAATGACCCCTCTGATGTGGTACGGAGACACCAATATTGCCAGCCGACCCACCAAAAGAAACGCGGGCGGCGGATTGAAATTTGAAGGTCTTCGCGCCATTCCTTTTGTAGGAGCCTGGGCGCAGATGAAGCAGAATATTCCCGGTTATTACGGTTTTGGCGAAGCGTTGGAGACTTTGAAAAATAAAGGTTTTGGGGATAAATTGCTAAAACTTTACCGAACATCTTTGTTTTTCCGAACGTTGGTAGAAAACTCCATGCAGTCGTTGTCGAAAAGTAATTTTAACGCGACGCGCTACCAAAAAGAAGACGCCGAGTTTGGCCCGTTTTGGGAACTGTTGGAGGCCGAGTACAATCGTTCCATCGAAATGCTCAAATGGCTGAGTAATCAGGATGATTTGTTGTCGGACAACCCTAATTCCAAAAGCAGTATTGCGCTTCGGGAGGAAATTGTGTTGCCGTTAATTGCGATTCAACAGTACGCTTTGCAACAACTGCGCACGGGTGATTTAACCGAAGAAGAGCGGGAACAATTTAAAACGATGGCTTTGCGTTCTATGTTTGGTATTATAAATGCCGCTCGAAACGCGGCGTAATTTAAATATGCCCAAACGATACAAATTGACCATTACAAACCCCTGCTCTGTGCCGTGGTCGGAGCAGGGGTATTTTGGGTTTATCTGAGCCTGGTTTAAAAGTATTGACCACAAAATTTGGTTAAAAGATTACGATTAACGCATTTACCGTTACAGCGAAATAAAAAATAACAGACCTTTGCAGTTGTTACCCAATTACAACTCGGTTACAATGATGTTCAGTATATTACACAAATTTCTTAACCACTCATAATTATGCTTAGATTTATTACCCTTGCATTTGTTTTAATCTCTTTCGGTCAATTATCGGCGCAAACTTGCGTACGCGATTCATCCGTTCTCGATTCCATGGAACTGGTATCGCCACAACCTTATTCACCCGCCGACCCCACCATATATACCCTCCCGGCTTGTATCAATGAACCCTATGCGCAATCTGTTACGTTTAACGTGCCTCCTATGATTACGTTTAACGGTGTAGAATTGCCTTTGTCCAAAATTACGGTAGCGCCTACCGGAGCAGTGGCTGGTTTGCCGGCTGGCTTGGGTTATTCATGTGATCCGCCGAACTGTGAATTTTTGGCCAATACCCTCGGTTGTATGCTGATTAGTGGTACACCAACCCCCAATAATACCCCTCAAGATTACGAACTTACCATCACCGTAACGGCATTTTCGTTGGTAACTATTCCAATTGAATTTCCCGGAACGATTGCGGCGGGTAACAAATACTATATCACAGTGCGCGGCACGGGCGAATGCACCAGCGGCACCAGTGACCTTTCCGGCCAAATTATGGGTGTTAAAAATGCGCCTAACCCATTTGGCCAGCAAACGGAAATGATGATAGAGTCATTGGTTGCGGGCGACTTTAATTTTGAAGTATTTAATGTCATCGGCAAACGGGTGAACCAACAAACGGTTCAGTTGGTACAAGGCACCAACCAGTTTACTTTTGATGCCGGTAATTTGCCCAACGGTACTTATTTCTATACCCTTGGCAACCGCGAAGGCAACGTATCCAACACTTTTGTAATTAACCGCTAATTTGCAATGAGCATGATGCAGTTCATTCAGCGCATGATTTGCGCCATTGGAATATCTGCGCCGCTCCTGCTCACTGGTCAAACCGGCTGTCCGGGTTGCCTCGTCAACCTGCCAGCCGGTTTGCCTGTGGATACGGTGTACCTTCCTTCGGTTCCCGATGGACAGGTAGGCGTGGCTTATAACCAGGATATTTCGTTCCGAATGCCCAAAACAACAACTCCCGTGGCGGCAATTGACTCCACTACACCGCCGGGAATTACCATTAGTTCCATCGAAATTGTTTCGGTGGACGGGATTCCGCCGGGTTTAAGTTGGGAAGCCAGCCAAACCGTTTTTCCGGTGGCCACCCAAACGGACGGTTGTATTAAAATTTGTGGAACCCCCACCGTAAGTGACTCTTTTGTACTAACAGTGCGGCTTAAAGCGTCCATTTTTTTTATTTCACAAATTGCCGAGTTCCCCATGCGCATTTATATTGCGCCGGGTGTAACCACCAACGCGGGTTTTTCAATGACCAATCCGACGGGCTGCGGCAGCACGGAAGTCACTTTCGAGAATAATATCCCTTCCAATGGCCAAGCCGGATTTACCTACACCTGGGATTTTGGTGATAGCACAATGTATGAGGGCGAAAACCCTCCCGCGCACGTGTACAACGCGCCGGGTACGTACACAGTGAACTACACCGCAACAATAGATACCACGGGTTATATCCTTCAAAGTATTACGTTGCTGGACGTCGATTGTTCGGATAACTTAGGTTTGGGAGCGCCCGACATTTATTTGAACATATTAGACAGCACGGGAACGCAGATTTACAACAATGGCAACACGCCGGTGAACAATATTACCTTACCCGCAACCCTGCCCGTGAATTTGCCGCTTCAGGCCGGTAACTACATTATGCAGGTGCTGGATGAAGACGGAGGCATTCAGGGGGGCGATGATTTGTGTGGTCAGTTTTCGTTTAATGTACTGAGCAACGGTACGGTGGTATCAACTGGTTTTGAAGGCGTTTTAAACATTGTTCGCCCGATTACTACGGTTTCTTACACCGATACAGTAGTGGTGTATCCGCTCCCGGATTATCCGCAAGCCACGGCTCCGGAAGGCGTTGTTACCTGTTCTAATGTCGCCCCGCTGATTTTGTTTTCATCGTACGCTCAGAACAACCAATGGTTATTCAATGGCGAACCCATTTCCGGGGCTACTGATTCCGTTTATTTTGCCGGTGAAACGGGGCTTTATCAAGTGGTTTACACTTCGGTGGATGGTTGTACCGCTTTATCCAATGTGTTAGACGTTGAAATTACAGAGCAACCGGCCTTGCCGTTGTTTTTTAATGACCAAAATCTGTTAACGTTGTTCGATACCCTGGTGTTACCCGATGCCTATGCGTTGCAATGGTACCTTAATGGCCTTGAATTGCCATCCAATGGTTTTTGGCATTGCGCGACCGAAAGTGGCCTTTATGCACTGGAGGTAGTAGACACCTTAACGGGTTGCTACAACCGCTACGAGTTAAACGTTCAATTTAACCCTAACGCCGATTGTACATCCGGGCTGGATGAGACGGCGTTTTTGGGCATAAAACTATATCCTAATCCGGCCAATGATGTACTCTTGCTGGACTTGGGAACGACGGAATTGGTGGTGGCCATTCAAATTTTTGACGCCACCGGTCGCCGGGTGGCCCAGCCAACAACGGTGCAACAACACAACGTTATTCACTGTTCTGATTGGGCAAATGGCCTATATTACTTGACTATTATTCACGAAAAAGGGGTTTTTACCCGTAATTTTGTAATTGCACGATAAATAATGACCGCATCACTTTTCCAACAACACCCTAATTTTTTTCTGATTGCCGGGCCTTGCGCAATTGAGGGCGAAGACATGGCTTTTCAAATTGCCGATCAGGTACACACCATTTGCCAACGTCTCAATATTCGGTATGTTTTTAAAGGCAGTTACCGCAAAGCCAATCGCAGCCGCAAAGACTCTTTCACGGGCATTGGCGACGAAAAAGCCCTGCAGATACTAAAAGCGGTGGGGGAAAAGTATCAGGTGCCGGTTACAACGGATATTCACGCCGACCACGAAGCCGCTATGGCCGCTGAGTACGTGGATATTTTGCAAATACCCGCCTTTTTGTGCCGCCAGACCTCCCTTTTGGTGGCGGCGGCACAAACTGGCAAGGTCGTTAATATCAAAAAAGGCCAGTTTGTCAGCCCCGAAGCCATGCAATTTGCGGCTGAAAAAGTGCGGGAAGAGGGCAATAGCCAAGTGATGTTAACCGAACGGGGAACAACCTTTGGTTATCAGGATTTAATTGTGGATTTCCGTGGGTTACCCGTAATGCAATCTTTTCAGGCACCGGTCGTTTTGGACTGTACCCACTCCTTGCAACAACCTAATCAGTCCAGCGGGGTTACGGGCGGGCGCCCGGCCCTGATTGAAACCATTGCCCGGGCCGGAGTAGCGGTAGGCGTGGATGGTTTGTTTATCGAAACCCACCCGGAGCCTTCCAAAGCAAAATCGGATGGGGCAAATATGTTACCGCTGGATCGTTTGGAGGGATTACTGGAGCGTTTGGTCGCTATTCGGGCGGCAATTCGTTAAATTTGAATGACATAACTACAAAAACAATGATGCGCAAGTACTATTTTCTTTTTCTACTGTTTTTGGGGCTGGGAGTAACTACCGCTCACGCCCAAATGAAGCGAACCATCTATGAAACATTTGAGATTGATTCGGCCGCTACCGTAGTGCTGGATTTGGTCGGTTTTACGGACATTGAAATAAAGGCATGGGCTGGGAATACAGTCCTTACCGAGGTAAACATCGAGATTTACGATGCTTCGCCCGAAATATTGAACTATTTTGTGGAATTGGGGCGTTACAAGTTTGCTTTTGAAAGAAAAGACGATAATGCCTCCATTGCTACCCAGGTTCGGGAACGAAGGGTTATTAAAACCAAAGAAAGTGGTCCCGGCGGCTGCCAGGAAAAGGTCAACGTTCGGGTATTTGTACCGGATAATTACACCTGGTCGGCGGTGTTGGAAGGGGATAGTGATGGTATGATTCGGGAACACACCGATGATATGTTGCGCTGGGAATCAGGCAATAAAAACAGCGATAATGTAGAATCCTACGAGGACTCAAAAAAACACAAACTCATCAAAACCCTCACGAAAGGGTAGGCCGATGGGGTAGGCCTTGTGCCTACCCATTTGTGGTATGTAACGCCTACCCATTTGTGATATTGGGCAGGCACGAGGCCTGCCCCTACGTTACGCGTTTACCGCACAATGACCACTTGGTCGGGGCGAATAACCGGCAATCGTTTCATTTTCAGGAACAACTGTGCCGTTGCTAATACGTCTTTTTCGCAATAATGCGCAATACGCTCTAAATCGCGATCTTCCCAATACACCGACGCGACATCGGCGCCGGAGATATCATCTTTGGGGGATGGGAAGCCAAACACGGCGGCCAATAAACGCAGCGAGGTGTAGTTTTTATTGTCCCCAAATTTCCACAGTTCCATGGTGTCCAGCAAATGTTTGGTTTCCCACGGTTTGCGGCCCGCAATATCAATCATGCGCGGAAGCGGCAACTGGTTGATTAACATACGTCGACAGATATAAGGAATGTCAAATTCTTTAATATTGTGCCCACAAACGGCGTAACGATCGGGGTTGTTAAAGTGTTTGTTGAGCAATTCCGAAAAATCTTCCAATAAACTCGCCTCAACGTGATTATAAAATGACTTGAGGCGCATAATGGGTTCGGTAGAATCTGGTTGACGGGTAAGAAACCCCACGGAGATACAAACAATTTTACCAAACTCCGCGTAGATACCCGCCCTGGTTTGAAACAAGTCGGCCATTGTATCATATTCCAACTCTTCGTCGGCGGGTACTTTGAGTAAGGAGCGGCATTTGATGCCCCATAGTTCCTGTAACTCTTCGTCCAATTCATCAAAAAGGGCCACACCCGGAACGGTTTCAATATCCAGAAATAAAACGTTGTACTGGTCGTAAGCATCAAATAATGACATAGCAGATTTCTTTTTGTGCTGCAAAATTAGGCCGCCGGAAGCAAAAATTATAACTTCGGAATGAAAATTTCATTTTGAATTTGAAAATTGTTAACGCTGATTATCAAGCGATTACGTAGGGAAATGAATTTTTTTTACATTTTGCATACAATAAAAAATACCCATCGGGGGTTTATTTGCAACTTTTCAAAGGCACAACACCAATTTAACCGATTTTACAATTCAAACCAACATTTCCGCCTGTTCTGAAAGGGTTTTGCCTATGCAATAAACATAGACATTTTTTTAAAAAGTTAAACCTTTTTTACACTCACAAAGTATGAGCACAACAAATTTCAATCAGCCGACTACACCGGCTCCATTCGGTAGCGGCAGCAGCAACAACAACGACGGTCAAAAACGCCTTTTAACCATAGCAGGTATCGCTATCGCCCTTCTCTTGGGTACCACCATCTACCTCGCTGTAGGCAAATACAAGACCGGCCAGGAACTGGAAACACTTGAAATGAATTTCGAGCAGCAAAAAGCAGCACTCGCAGATGTTGAAAGCAAGTATAACACTGCCGTTGCCGAACTCGAACAACAGAAAGGTATCAATGCTGAATTGGATGCTAAAATTAACGAGCAAATCAATCAGTTGACGTCGCAGAAAACACAAATTGATCAGCTGATCCGCGACAAAAAAGATTACCGCAATGCACTCACCAGCCTCCAGGCTAAACAAAAAGAGTACATCGCCGAAATCGAAACGCTAAAGCAACAGGTGGGTATCCTGACGGAGAATAACCAGCAGTTGACCAGCCAAAATCAAGAACTCAGCACCAACCTCACTCAAACCCAAACCGAATTGCAGGCTACCAGCCAGGCTAAAGCCGAGTTGATTTCTGCCAAAACGCAATTGGAAGGTGAAAAAGCAGTGTTGAGCAAAAAAGCCGATCGCGGTTCTGCCATTGACATCACTAAATTCGATATCAAAACATTGGCCGTAGGTTCCAGCGGTAAAGAAAAAGAGAAAAGCAAAGCCAAAAAAGTAGATAAAGTAAAGATTTGCTTTACTACCGAAGCCAACGAAGTAACGGATGCGGGTGAAGAAACATTCCACATCATCGTTATTGACCCGAAAGGCGAACCTTTGTTGAATGATGCTTTGGGTTCAGGGGTAAGTACCGATAAAAAGGCTTCTTCCGATTTCCGCTTCACCACTGTTGCTAAGGTAAACTACCAAAACAGCGAAACAAATGTGTGCGGCGACTGGAACCCAGGTGCTAACTGGATTGCCGGCCAATACAAAGTAGAGGTGTATAACAAAGGTTACCGCGTTGGTACATCTTCGTTTAACCTCAAAAAAGGCTTGTTCTAAAAAACTTTCTAAATAAGTTCAATTGGGAGCCACTCCGCGTCACAGCGGGGTGGCTTTTTTGCATCTTTACCATGCTTGTGTACCCATGCTATCCAAAGAATTGCTTTTTTTTATTTGTACTTTAGGTTGGTTTAATGGCCTGTTCTTAAGCATTTATTTTTTGTTTTTTGCCCGGCCTAAAACATTGTCGAACCGGTTATTAGGTGTGTTATTACTTTGTTTAAGCGCCCGCGTTGGGAAATCGGTGATTTGGTATTTTACCCCCGATATGCCGGTCTTTTACATTCAATTGGGGCTGGCCGTTTGTTTTTTTATCGGTCCACTCTTGTATTTGTATTTAGAAACTTCGACCCGCCAAAAAAACGAAATTTTACCGGCTCAAAAGGCACTGCTTGCGCTAAGTTTACTTTTTGTACTTGTTTTACTCACGTTTTTTACCCAGCCGGAACACCTGCCGCTGTGGAAAAAATATTTTGTCCGACTAATTTATATTCAATGGTTGGGTTTTGTGTTGGTATCGGCTCGGTTTATCGTGCCCATTCTGCGGCAAATCACCCGGGATGTCCCTATTCCGGGGCACGAAAAATGGTTGCTGGCGGTGTATTGCAGCAATTTGATGGTGGTACTGAATTATATAATGGCCCTTTTTAAAATACTCAATGTCGCCTATATCACGGGTTCCATCACGTTTACCATTGTGCTGTATTTAAACGTGCTGATTGTTATCTATCGCAAAAAAACCGATGATTTGTTCGGACCGGCAACGCCCAAATACCAGTCGAAAAAAATGGAAAGCACCGAGGCCGCTACGTTAATTGCTCGTTTGGAAATGATCACAAATACCCCTGAATCTTACCGGAATGAGCAGTTGAAATTGGCCGATGTAGCCCGCCAAATGGACATTCCCAGCCACCAACTTTCGCAATTGCTCAACGATAACCTGCAAAAAAATTTCTCCACTTACATGCACGAACTGCGCATTCGCAAGGCTTGTGAGTTAATGGTCCTCCAACCGGATATAAAAACCGAAGTGTTAGGTTATGAAGTAGGATACCAATCAAAATCCACATTTTTTGCGGCTTTTAAAAAAGTAATGGGAACTACCCCCGCCGTTTATCGCGAAAAAATGATTCAAAAGCCGTAAATTTTTTGTCCGAATTTATAAAATCGGACTTTTTAAGGGGACAATAGTGCTCAATTTTGCCCAAAATTATAAAATTGATACACTATGAAAATGCAATTACTGTTCATCGCTCTGGCTTTGTCGTCGGGGCTTTTGGCCCAAAAAACCACCCCTCCCAAAGTACTGATGGTCGTAAGCGGTTACGGGGAAAATGCCGGTAAAACGCGGCCGGGTTTTGAAATGGATGAATTCGCGCAGGCTTACCTGATTTTTACTTCCAACGGCCTCGTTCCGGAAGTGGCCAGTCCGCAAGGGGGTAAGGTGGAACCAGATGAATTTAATCCCGAAAAACCTTATATTCAAGCCATTTTAAAAGATACAACCGCGCAGCAATTGTTGCGGCAAACGTTGTCCACTGCCAGTATTCGCCCGCCGGATTACAGCGTTATTTACATCGTGGGTGGTAAAGGCGCGATGTTTGATCTGCCCGTGGACCCTTCGTTGCAAAAAGCAATTGTGGCAATAGATGCGCAAAATGGCATTGTCGCTTCGGTTTGTCACGGCGCAGCGGCATTTGCCCACGTTAAAAAAGCCGATGGTTCCTATTGGGTCGCTGGCAAAAAAGTAACGGGTTTTTGCAACGCCGAAGAAGCGATGTTTGGCAAAAAATGGAAATTGGAATTTCCTTTTTTATTGGAAGATAAATTAAAGGCACGCACCGCTATTTTTGAACAAACGGATATAATGCTGCCGTTCATTACGCAAGACAAAAATGTGATCACCGGGCAAAATCCGTATTCCACCACGGCAATGGCCACCGCCGTAGTGCGGGCTTTGGGTATTACCATTGCACCAAGAACCCTTTATCCGGATGAAAATAGTATGTTGTTGTTGTCTTCTTTTGTGGACGGCCAAAAAGAGGAAGCGCGTACGGCATTGGCGCAGCATACCGATCAATACGACGTGGAATTAGTGGCGTTATATGGTTATTTGCGCGCAAAGGCGGCCAATGACAATGCCCATCAACTTCAATTGGCGGTGGAAATTATGAATTTAGCGATGCCTTATTATTACAACGCGCAATTGTCGTTAGCGCAGGCCGAGTGCTACTTAAAATTGAACGATAAAGCGGCAGCCCGGGTTTTGCTTCAAGGGATCCTCGACAAAGAACCCCACCAAAAAGACGCGTTGAAAATGTTGCAGGATCTGAATTAAGCGTTGTGGGTACCCCAAAAAGGTGAGGCTGTCTCATTAATTGAACTCCGGCAAAGCAGTCCAAATTTCAATCAGAATTTTATTTTACCGTTGATTTTGTCGAAGTGCTCATGAGACAGCCGCCACATTGGTTATTTTTTGACGTACGGAAACCGGCGAACAATCCGGCGGTTAATTTGCTCAATGGCCTCATTGGCGGGGCGGGACCAATCTACGCGGACCTCGTCGCGACCCGAAAACAGGTTTTCTCCCGTCGTTGCCGCAATGATGTTGGAGGTAACCTCTACATCGTTGGTGCGTGACGGTAATACGCCGGGCACGCCTAATACACCGTATAAAATGGACGCGCCCACCTGAATACCCAATGATTCGAGATCCGATAAATACCGGGTTTTGATGGCTTTGTTGCGGATAACGGCATCAACGCCCAATATTTTGGCCAATTCCTGCGGGTCTCGGTCCCAACTGGCCGTTGGGCTAATGCCTTGTTCCAACAACAATTGGTTCGTTCTTTCCACGGGTTGTACTACCACCGACAACGGGTGACGGCGCGTGCCTACGGTGTGGATTTGGTTGTAAAAATTGCGTTGAAACCCCACACTTTCTGCCGCTTCAATTTTTTCCTTGATGTCGGGCGTCATGTCTTTGGGCAAACGCCCGGTGATCATAATTTGGTAAGGTAAAACAGCCACCGTTTTATGATTGGCGGTTTTAGCGGCAAACTCCGGGTTTTTGTGAAAACGGTTGCATGCCATTGTAAAAAGGGCTACCCAAAGGGTTAACCCGATCATGTTGATTGCTTTTTGTGTCATATATTTAGTAGAAATAGAATGAAGCGCAAAGGTGTAGCCATTTTTAAATATATACAAATGTAGGACTAAAAATGATTCTACTCCAGGTAAACGGCCATTGTTTCGACGTCGCTTATCTGGACGTTGATATGGTCTTTGAGCGTCGTGTACAGCGATAATCCCACGTAATCGGCTTTGATGGGGAACGATTTGTGTTTGCGATCCACCAAAACGGCCACTTCTACGCGGGCGGGCAATACTTTTAACAAGGGTTGGACGGCGTAAAAAATAGTGCGGCCGGTATTGGCAACGTCATCCACAATGATAATGCTTTTGCCGCGCAGGTCTTCGGCGGGCATTTCGATGTACGGGTCGTATTCGGTTGGGTTGGCCGGGTTGAGTTGAATCCGCGTGAGGGTGATGCTCATGGAATCGGGGAGCAGGGGCGACAATTCGTGCAGTAACAATTGGGCAAATCCCAATCCGTTGTTGTTCAAACCAGCGAGAATAATACCCGGTTCTCCAAAGTGGCGCTCCAAAATTTCAATGGCCAATCGTTTTATTTTTTGTCGAATCTGGCGATCGTCGAGAATTTGCATGGTGATTTTTTCAAAAAGAAGAAATGAAGTGCAAAAGTGAGGGATAATCGCTGTACTTTGCAGCCAAATCGAAAATTTTTTATGTTACAGTCGCTAATATTTATTGCCGTGGCCGCTGCTGGCGGTTGGTTTGCCTTTAAAGGTTTTAGTAAAGTGCGCCGCAACATCCTATTGGGCAAAGATCAGGTCATCAACGACCGCCCTTCCGAGCGCTGGCGTACCATGTTGCTGGTGGCTTTTGGGCAGCAAAAAATGTTTCAAAACTGGCTTCCGGCCGTGCTTCACCTGGCCCTTTACGTGGCCTTTGTGATTACTCAAATTGAATTGATCGAAATTGCCGTGGATGGCGTTTTTGGCACGCACCGCTTTTTTGCGCCGGCATTGGGTGGTTTTTATACTTTTATCATTAGCAGCATCGAAGTGTTATCGGTGTTGGCTTTTGTGGCGACCATTATCTTTTTGGTGCGCCGCAACGTGCTCAATATTAGCCGGTTCCGAAAACCGGAACTCAAAGGTTTTCCCACGCGCGACGCTAATTTGATTCTTTTGGGCGAAATTGTTCTGATTGTGGGCATTTTTTGCATGAATGGTGGCGATAAAGTGCTACAAATGCGTAATGTCGAGCACTACCACCCCACGGGGGCTTTTGCCGTTAGTTCGTGGTTGGGGCCGTTGTTATTCGGAGGAATGGATACCAGTGCCGTTATTGTAGTCGAACGCTTTGGCTGGTGGTTGCACCTGTTTACCGTGCTTGGTTTCTTGTGTTATTTACCCTATTCCAAACACCTTCATATTCTGCTGGCTTTCCCCAATACCTGGTACAGTAAACTGTCGCCCAAGGGTCAAATGGACAATATGCCCGAGGTACAAAAAGAAGTGCGCATTATGATGGGATTGGATCAGCCCGACCCCAATGCCTCCACCGAGATACCGGAATTTGGGGCCAACGACATTTTTTCTTTGTCTTGGAAAAATGTTTTAGACGCTTACTCTTGCACCGAATGTGGCCGTTGTACTGCCGAATGTCCGGCTAACCAAACGGGCAAAATACTGTCGCCGCGCAAGGTAATGATGGATGTACGCGACCGCGCCGAAGAAATTGGCCGCAATCTGGACAGCGGTGCACAAGCCAAAGAAAATTACAACGACGGTAAATCGCTGTTCGATTATATCACGCCCGAAGAACTCCATGCCTGCACCACCTGCAATGCCTGCGTGCAAGCGTGTCCCGTAATGATTAACCCGCTGGATATCATTGTCCAGATGCGTCGCCACGAAATTTTGACCCAATCCGCCGGACCCAACGAATGGATGCCCATGTTCAACGCCATTGAAAACAACGGTGCGGCCTGGGCCATGAGCGACGCCCGCGATGCATGGAGAGAAGGTTAATATTTATCCTCCTTTTATTTGGTATTGGACTTCGCGGGTACGCGCGCGAAGTCCAGTACACATTTTCCCCCGTTTGGAACCAATCGGGTGCTATGGTAGCACTTCAGGTTCGGTTAGAAACCCCCGGCGAAGCCGATGGCACCACCGATATTCGGCTACCGTCCCATTTTGGGGCGGCGCGGCATTTGTACCGGAGCATAAAACGCCTGCGTTGTGTAAGTGGGCATCCGGTGGTGCAAAGCCCTGATTCACTTCATTGGGTGGTGCAACACCCGCCCAATGCCCCGGTTATTATTACCTACGAAGTCCAACAACAGTGGTCCGGCGAAAAGCCCGACCTCCGTACGCTATATTATCCCTGCATTGGTTCGGATCATTTTTATGCTTTGGGAGCGGCTATTTTTGCCGTACCGTGGAGCCAAGACGGTTATTCACTGGTGTTTGAATGGAAAAACTTTCCGCCCAAATGGGATATACATTGCAGTTTGGGGCCGGTACCCGACACAACGCAGTCGGTTTCGTTTCACAGCCCCGATGTCCGTTGGCTGGAAGCCTTGTTCGCGGGAGGGCTGGGTTGGCGCACCTACACTACTTCTATTCAAGAGCGCCCGGTTGTCCTCATTATGCGGGGCGAATGGTGGGCATTTAGCGATAGTTTGGCGGTGCAAACGTTGCGCAATATTGTATCGTGCCAGCGCGGTTATTGGAACGATGTTAACATTCCTTTTTATTCAGTTACCATTATTCCCATGGCCGAAGAGGCGGGTTATCTCACCTACGTTGGAACGGGATTAATCAATTCATTTGTCACTTTTGCCGCGCCGGTAGCGGGTTTTACGCTGGAAGAGTTGTCGCGGTTGTTTTACCACGAACTAATGCACCATTGGATTGGTAACGAAATTCGGAACGGCGGCCCCCCCGATGATATGCAATTGGCCTGGTTCAGCGAGGGCTTTACGGAGTACTGCGCTTTAATGGCACCGTTACAGTGCGGGTTAGTGGATTCCGCGTATTTTGTTCAGGTCGTGAATGAGCGTTTTTTTACGGGATTATGGACTTTGGAGGGCAAAACACAGCCCAATTCATTTATCGCGGAACATTTTTTCACCGATGTAACGGCGCACGAATTGCCCTATTTGCGGGGTTTTGTGTTGGCCTGGTACATTGACCGGTTAATTGAAAAAAAGTCGAATAAAAAACGTTCGTTGCAATTGGTTCTGCGCGATTTGCTGGCGTGGTATCGCCTTCCGGAGCGGAGTATTTCGACCCATTTTGACGAGTTGATGCGGGTTTTGTCAAAAGAAACCGGGCAAAACGTGCGTCATTTGCACGAAAGGCATATTTTGCAGGGTGAATTAATTCCGGCCCAATTACTGACCGCCCCGGCGGGATTTGAAATAAAAGTCAACGCGGAAGGAATTCCATTCTTACGTAAAAAATAATTGCAACATGAAAATAGCCTTCGTTTTTGGTTTTGTTACTCTGTACGCTTTATCCCTACACATCCTGTTTGGTTTTTTAAAGGACATTATGGGGATTATGAGCCTGTCGTTTCTGGGCTTGGTTCCTTTTTGTGCCGGGTACCTGACGGTTTCTTTATCCAGCCATGAAAAGATAAAAAGTGCCTGGTCGGCATTTTTTCTGCCTTGGGTGACCAGTTTGGTATTTTTATTGGTTTCGGTTGTGTTGGCAGTAGAGGGGGTTATTTGTTGGATCATGATTTATCCCTTTTTTGCAACGGCGGCCGGTATCGGCGGTTTAGTGGCGCGTTATTCCATATTGGCACGCGAGCGCAAAAACAACGACGAATCAGCCCCATTGGATGACTGGAGTGATTGGGATTCCAAAGATAAATTACAAACGTCCCTGCTGTTGGTACTGCCGTTGGTGATGGGTGCCATCGAGGGTGATCGTTCCCTGCGGACCCTGTCATCGTCGGTTACCTGTTTTGTAGATGTAGATGCTTCGCCGGCACAGGTATGGCCGTTATTGGTTCGGATGCCCGCTATATTGCCCCAGGATACCCGGGGTTTTTTAACCGGTACCCTCGATTTTCCGCGTCATTTGTACACTACCCTGGATACGGCGGCAGTGGGAGGTCACCGTACGGCGATGTATGAGCGCGGCTTGGTTTTTGAAGAAATCATTACCACGTATGAACCCCAACGCCGGATGGTGCTGGATATTCACACGGATCCCGCCAAAATCCCGCCTACGGTATTGGATGAACACGTGATGGTGGGGGGCCGGTATTTTTACGGTTTAGAGGACACCTACGAACTCCTTAACCTACCCAATGGCCGTACCCGAATCGAACTCACGGGCCGTTATACCCTCAATACCCCAATGAACTGGTACTGTGATATTTGGGTGAAATGGTTAGTCCGGGAGACGTTGGATGGTACGTTGGGAGTTGTAAAGGGCCGACTTTAAATTTTATTTTACTTCTTCACCCGAATATTTTTTTCGCCCGTCAACTGCTGCAATTTGGCCAAATTAGACTGTATTTCGGCCTCTTTGGTGTAGTTAAACTGCACTCCAATGCTTTGTGCGCCATTGGCATTGGCTGCGCTATACACTTCAAAATCATTTTTTTGCAGTAAATCTTTCAAACGAGCAATATTCGTTGGGTCTTTAAATACCCCGATGACCAAGATACATTTTTTACCCTTTACCGTTGCCGGTTCGGGCGTAGTTGTATTCTTTTCTGGTTTGGTTGTTGGGGGCGGCGTAGTTTCCGGCATGGCCGATTGTTCCTCGTTTTGTGGCGTGTTTTCGGCGATTTGCTCGGTATTGTCGGCGGCGGCATCCCTTTTAGCGTTGATGCGTTCGCGTTGGGTTTTGAGGAAATAATAGCCCAGCGCGCCGGATAAGATCAACAAACCAAAGATAAGCAACGCACGTTTCCATTGCTGGCTGGCGGGGGGCGGCGTGTCGAACGAGGGCGGAGTAGCCGGAGACGCAGTGTTTGCGGCGGGTTTTGCAACGGGGGCCGTTGGCGTTGCGGTGGATGCGGGTGGGGGAGTGGGGGATGTAGTTGTTGTGTTCGTTCCGCTGCCGGGTTGTGGTTCGGCTACCTCACGCGAGCGGGAGAGAGGCGAGAACTGCAACGGTGGCAACCCGAAGTTTTCACGGCTGAAATTGGCCGCATCGGGGAGGAACTGGACTTTTTGAACGTAATTTTTGTACAAACGACCAATGCCGGGCAGTGCCACAATTTCGCGTTGGTTGAGTTGTTGCACAATGGCATTAACGCGTTCTTCTACCCAGGCTTTGGCTTCCTGATCGCTAATGCCTTTTTCCTGCACCAGTTCGTAGGTAATCAAACCGTCATCGGTGGTGAGGTTATCGTTAAAAGTGAGGGTTTTGGCGGGTGGAGACACTGTACTGCTGGCATAGTCTATACTGGCAGGAGCAGATTGAGAAACAAACGCGCCCAACCCCGGCAAAACAACTGAGTCATTGGTGTACAAAAGGCGCTCTAGATATGGTGCTAATTCTGAAATCATATATTGGGTACTGCAAAATAAAGGCCAAAGTTAGGCAAAAATGAAAATATACGCCCGGCAAGTCATTTAATTTTCAAAATTCCTTTAAAATCGAAAAAAGGAGATTGTTTTATTTGGTGTACAAAATACAATAACCCTATATTTGGCCTTTCAAATTAAAACCTTTTCCCTTTTAGCGGTACACTCTATGAGCGAAGTTGATAGTTTTTTTAAGTCTGCTTTTTCGGTAGATAATGTCATATTTGGATTTGACGGAGGTGACTTAAAGGTACTCCTGATTCAACGGGGCGCGCCGCCGTTCAAAGGCATGTGGGCGCTACCCGGCGATTTGGTGTACCCCAACGAAAATCTGGAAACGGCCGCCGAACGGGTATTAGAGCAATTGACGGGGCTTAAAGGGGTTTATTTGGAACAAGTTCGGGCATTTGGGGCGGTGAATCGCCATCCTTTGGGTCGTGTAATTACCATCGCCTTTTATTCGCTGGTAAAAACCAAAGATTTTGTACCAACACCCGCTTCTTTTGCGCAACGGGCCAGTTGGCACAATATCCACCATTTAGACAAATTGGCTTTCGACCACAACGAAATTTTGCACGATTGCCTGATTCAACTCAAATACCGGGTCCGAATGGCACCCATTGGTTTTGAATTACTCCCGCCCAAGTTTACCCTTACCGAATTACAACAACTGTACGAATCCATTTTAGAAACCGAATTAGACAAACGTAATTTCCGCAAAAAAATACTGTCCATGAACCTATTGGAAGAATTGGACGAAACCCAGGAAGGGGTGGCGCACCGCCCCGCCAAATTATACCAGTTCGACCAAGAGCGTTATCGCCAGTTTGTGGAGCAGGGCTATAGTTTTGATCTTTAAACCGTTACTTCAATTTTATGCGCGTCGAACTGTGGGCAATTGGAAAAACGAGTGCGCCTTATCTGGAAACGGGTATGGCTATTTTTGAAAAAAGGCTGACCCATTACCTGCCCTTTGGAATGGTGATTATTCCGGCGGCCAAAATCAAAACCACCGACGGTAACCTGATGCGCAACGAAGAAGCCAAACTCATTTTGGCCAAATTGCAACCCGATGATTATCTGGTGCTGTTGGATGAAAGGGGGCAACAATTCACTTCCGTTGCTTTCTCCAAATGGATGGAGCAACGCCTTTCAGATTCCCGTCGCCGGATGGTATTTTTAATTGGTGGTGCATTCGGCTTTTCTCCCGATATTTATCAACGGGCCAACGCCCAGATTTCCCTCAGTTCGCTTACGTTTTCCCACCAAATGGTGCGTTTGTTCTTTTTGGAGCAGTTGTACCGCGCCATGACGATTTTGCGCGGCGAGCAGTACCACAACGAATAATGTAGAGTAAACGCCCTCCTTCCTCGAATTTTTAGCGGCAGTTTGCACTATTTTTTTTATTTTTACGCCACTATTTAACTTTAAAATAAATCGAATTATGAACTTTGATTTGCGCAAATTTATGCCCTTGATTGTCTTGGGCCTTGTTGTTGTCCTCGTATTCAGTATGTGTGGCTCGTACAATACCGCCGTTGGCTTAGACGAGGGTGTAAAAAAAGCGTGGTCGCAGGTAGAAAACCAATACCAGCGACGCTCCGATTTGATTCCAAACCTGGTCAGCACCGTGCAGGGGTACGCCAATTTTGAAAAAGAAACCATCACCGCTGTTATTGAAGCGCGTTCAAAAGCAACCGCAGTAACGATTGACCCCAGCAATATGACCGAGGAGTCGTTAAAAAACTTTGACCAAACGCAACAAGGACTTTCCAGTGCGTTGGGCCGGTTATTGGTATCGGTAGAGCGTTACCCGGATTTAAAAGCAAACGCCAATTTTATGGATTTGCAAAAACAGTTGGAAGGCACCGAAAATCGCATTGCCGTGGAACGCAAAAACTTTAACGAGTCGGTGAATGGATACAATTCCAGTATTCGTCGTTTCCCAATGGCTTTGTTTGCCGGTATGTTCGGTTTTACGCCAAAACCATATTTCCAATCACAACAAGGTGCCGAAAAAGCACCTACGGTGAAGTTTTAAACGCCATCATCCATGTTTTTCTCCAAAAAAGAAGAATCTCTTATTGTGCAGGCCATTTATGCCGCCGAACGCCACACATCGGGTGAAATAAGGGTGTATATCGAAGAATTTTGTGATTACGACGACCCGCTGGAACGAGCGGCGACTTTGTTTGTTCAAAACGGTATGCACAATACCCGTGAACGGAACGCAGTGTTGATTTACTTGGCCGATAAATCCCGCCAGTTTGCCATTTGGGGGGATGCCAATATGCACCAAAAAGCCGGTCCACTTTTTTGGAAAAATGAAAAACAATTACTGCGCAGTTACCTTCAAAAGGACGAACCCTGCGAGGGCATCTGCGCAGTAATTGGTGAAATCGGCAAGGTGCTTAAACAACATTTCCCTGCCAACAAGAACGACAACCCCGATGAACTACCCAATGACATTATTTATGGTTAAGCAACCGTCTGACCCCCTTTGGCGGACTACCAGGCGTATTTTGGGAGGATTGTACCTCGCAATTGCCCTGCTGCTGGTGCACAATACGTTATCTGCACAAACCGGCGGTAATGTAATCCCGCCCAAGCCCGATCCCGCGGTGTACGTGCACGATTACGCTGGTTGGCTTTCGGGTAGCGAAAAATCACAGTTGGAATACAAGTTGCGCCGCTACTGGGATAGCACCTCTACCCAAATTGTGGTGATGATCCGCCCCGATTTGGGCGATTATGACCGGGCTTCTTACGCTTTTGAATTGGGCAATAAATGGGGAATTGGGGATAAGAAAAAAAATAATGGGGTGGTGATGTTAATTAAAACGGAACAACCCGATCGGGGCGTATTTATCGCAACCGGTTACGGTGCCGAAGGTGGTTTGACCGACCTTGCGGCCGGGCAAATTATTCGCAACACCATGGGGCCTTATTTTCGGGATAAACGTTATTATCAGGGTATTGATGCCGGTATTAACGATATTATGCTGGAATTGGGCAGCGAATTTGTCCGCGACCCACAACAAGATGATACTGGTGATATGGCGGGCCTTTTGTTTGTGCTCGTTGTATTTTTAATTATTTTCCTAATTATCCGTTATCGGATGCGCCAAATGCGCAAAAACGGTCGGTGGTACACCAACAACGACAGCGATACCTACGAAGATCCGTATCCGTCCCGTCGGGGGCGAAGTGGTGGAACGTGGTGGATCGGTGGCGGCGGTGGTTCCAGCGGTGGTTGGGGCGGCGGTAGCGGCGGTGGTTTTGGCGGTGGATCATTTGGTGGCGGGTCGTTCGGCGGTGGCGGCGCCGGCGGCGACTGGTAGGGGCAGGCCTCGTGCCTGCCTGTCCTCGTTGCCCGGTGGTAAAATAAGTGCATGTGCATAATAGGGCAGGCACGAGGTCTGCCCGTACCCGTTAAAGGGGCGTTAAGAGAAGGGGCATGGAGTAATTTATTTTTTCGAGGGGGCGTTTAAGCATCAAAATACAACAAGAATATGAAAAACGTAGTAATAACAGCCTGCATTCTTTGCACCTTCGCGTTTAACGCCAATGCTCAATTTTCTCTTGGCCTTAAAGCCGGTATTACCTCTCCCCAGGATCAATATAAAGGCATCACCGTTGGTAGCGGCGAAACGGCATACGATGTAGCCGTCAACGATGTTAAATTCGGAACCCTGGTAGGTGGTTATATGCGTTTTGGCCGCCGTATTTATTTGCAGCCAGAGGTGAATTTCCAAACAAATCGTACCGATTACGTGGTCAGTGCGGCCGGTACTGGTGAATCACTCATCAAACGCAGCAGTTACCAAAACCTCCAGATTCCCTTGGTTATTGGGGTAAAAATGGGACCTTTCCGTTTTCACGCTGCTCCGGTAGCCAATTATTTTCTCAACGGTAATTCTGGTTTAAGTGATGTGAATGGTTTTCAAGAAACTTGGGATCAGTTAACGTGGGGTTGGTTAAGTGGTATGACCGTCGGTAATGGCCGCTTATCAGCAGATCTTCGTTTTGAAGGTAATTTCAAAAAATTTGGTGATCAAATTACCTTCCTCGGCGACAGTTATAGTTTTTCACAACGCCCCATGAGTTTCACGTTTGCCGTGAATTATGCTTTGGTGAAATAAAGTAGTAAAATCAGGAATATTAGTTGCGAAGTCCTGCGTATAGCGTGCTTACCGCCCTATACGCAGGACTTTTTTTATAACTGATGCAATAACCACTCTTTTTCCGCCACTCCTTTTGTTGCAAGAATGGTTTCCCGTAGTTGCTGGCGGCCTTTTTTGTCCTGCCCTCCAAACTCGAGTAATTTCCCCATAAAATAAATGAGATGCAGATAGTTGTCGCGATGATAACCTATTTTATGTCGGCGTTGTAAGAATGCTTTAAAAGCCTGGAGATGGGAGGTCAATACATCCCATTCGCCCAGTTCATAATAAATTTTGGTTTGTAGTGTTTTAGCCGCCAGATGTAACATTTGATCTTTATAATCGGCTTTTTGCAGTAGTTGTAACGCCTTGCCTAAGTTTTGTTGCCGATAGGCCAACCGCGCAAGATTAAAATGGTACAAACCATTGCGGTATTCGGGACGTAATACTGCAGCGTAGGTTTCAACAAATTGTTCGACCCAGGCAAGTTCCCCTAAAATAAGGCCAATGGTGGCGGCATTGGTGTAGGTATAAGGTGCCAACGTACCATCGGTGAGGAAAAATCCCCTATCCAGCCCTTCCCTATAAAGATCAAACTGTTCGCGTAGGTAGTTTTGGTTACCGGCATTGTACTGTCGGCTGCAAAAATTGAGGGCTAATACAAAAATATCGCGTAATTCATCGTTGGGGAAAACGGCACTGTGCGCCTTGAAAATTTGCATAAAAGTTCTGAAATGAACAATTTCGGTGGGTTGAGTCAAGGCCAGATAACAATAGTAATAAAGGCCGATGGCGGGCATTTGGAGTTTTTCGGGGTGTTCGGATACATATTGTAAAGTAGCGTACAATAGCCCGTGGTCAAATTGGGTATTGTACATGGTACTGTGCGAATGGGTAAAACAAGCTTGCCAAAGTTTGCGCGCCAGGTAAGTATCGTCAAGTTGTTGCGTAAGCGCTTTCAAATCCGAAGTTTCGGGTTGGAAATTATCCACCGCTGCCCGGTATTGGTCCAGTGCCAGTTGGTACTGACGTTCCAAAGCATCGGCGTTTTGATGCGGCGCGTCGGCCGCCACTGTACGGGCTTGTTGCAAGGCTTTTGCGGCGCGTTCAGGGAGGTTTCGGCTCCGTAACGCCAAGGCCAAGGCTCTTTGTTGCGCGGCGGCATCGCTTTCCAAGGTTTCCAGGCTGATAAAACGGCAAATAAGTTGGTATAAAAAACTCATTGTTACCCGTAAACGATGGTCATCAAAAGGCTTTTCGCCAAAAATTTGCTGGAAAAGGATGGTCTTGTTGGGCCATTCTTTCCCTTTTCGGTTATATTGGACCAATACCTGACAAAGTTTAACAACTTCGGTGCGGTTGTTGAAATATGGACTCTGGATAAATTTATCCAAACGACTCAGTTCAGGGGCATTCAGGCTAATCAGTAAACGCGCCAACAGACTTTTTTCCATGTTGCGATGGTAAGAATTAGTAAATTTGAGTTGACAAAATTAACTTGTTAAAAATTGATTTTCAAATATTTAGCCTTTAATTCTAAAAAATTGAGTTGACAAAATTAAATTTTTGTATTTGCGGGTAACGCATTTCACTGTGACTTTTGCATTGAAAATAAATAAAAAGGTTTCGCTCATGAACAAGTTTATCATTAAATTAATGGCAATTTTCGGACTTTGCTGGGTTGCCGCCTACAATTTGAATGCTCAACAAATCTTTGTACTATCGGGGCACGTATCAGCACCGACGGGTACCAAAATAGAGGCCATTGCGGATAATGGCGTTGTATATTCTACTTTTACCGTAAGTGGGGGTGGGTATTCATTAGAAGTGCCGTCCGGGTTTAGTTATACCATCCGGCCGTCGAATAATCTTTATCCACTCAATGGGATCAGTACCTGGGATGTTCTTCTGATGAGTGGACACATTGAAAATACGATACCTTTCACCACGCCATTACAACTTGTTGCCGCTGATGTCAACAATGATCAAACCATTGATACATTTGACGTGGTGGTGATGAGAGAAGTAATAATCGGCACATTAGGTGCTTTCCCGAACCAACCCAGTTGGCGATTCAGGCCCAGAAACTACATTTTTCCGGACCCGGCTCATCCCTTTGAGTTTCCCGATTCTATTGTCATCGGCCCATTGAATACAAATTTGCCCAATATAGATTTCGAGGGGATTAAAATGGGGGATATCGATTTTTCTGCTCAAACGAATTTGTACAATAATAACAGCGCCACGTATCAGGGTATCGCACGACGCGATGATAATGCCAACTGTGTGGCCGACAGTACCGAATTGCCCTTAATCGGTTGGATGGTACAGGTCGAAACGAACAATCAAATCTACCAGACTATCACCCACAGCAACGGCTATTACGTGCTCGAGGTACCTACGGGTGCCGTTGGTACCTTGCGGTTGTTACCGAAGAACGAATTGTGGGATACCTGTACCGCCTTGTCCATTTTTCCGGTGGCGGGTGGATTGTATGAATACGCGTTAGCCTCGGTTCCGTTGGCGGATTGCCCCCGGATGGAAGTACAACTTTCGGTTGCTGGTTTGCGGCGCTGTTTTGCAGGAAACTATTATACCATTCATTATTGTAATACCGGCACTTCGGTTGCTGAAGATGCCTTTGTCGAACTTCAACTCGACTCTTTTTTATACTTTATCGGTTCGGACCAGAATTACACATTTTCTACTACGGGCAGCGATACCACGTATCAATTTGATTTAGGCGATGTTCCGAGCGGTTTTTGCGGGCAGTTTACGGTGGAAGTACAGGTTAGTTGCGATGCGGTTTTGGGCCAAACACATTGCTCTAACGTGCACATGTACCCGGATACTTTGTGTTTGCCCGGTTTGGCCGGATACGCAAATTTGGAAGTAGAGGGCCGTTGCGACGGTGATTACATTGAATTTACGATTACCAATACGGGCATAGGTATGACGGCTCCGGTGGAATACGTAGTTATTGAAGATATTGTTATTCAAATGATGAACGGAAATATTCAACTGGGGCACGGCGAATCTACTGTGATATCGGTGTTGGCGAATGGTTCCACCTGGCGACTCGAAGTAGCACAACCCGAAGGGCATCCGTGGAGCCTGTGGGCCAGCGATGCGGTGGAGCGATGCGGCAACAATGGTAGTGGTTCTTTTAGTCTCGGGTATATTACTTCATTTCCCCAGTATTCCCTTACGCCCAGCGATGATGAGGAGTGTACCGAGAACAAAGGATCTTTTGATCCCAACGATAAGCAAGGTTTTCCCAAAGGAGTGGGCGAAAACCACTTAATCGGTCGCGACCACCCGCTGGAGTATTTGATACGATTCCAAAATACCGGCACTGATACTGCCGTCAACCTTTACATTCTTGATACGCTGGCGGCCGAACTTAATCCGTCAACATTTCGGTTTTTGGGTAGTAGCCACCCTTGCAATGTTTATTTGGAAGGGAAAACACTCCGGTTTAGTTTTAACAATATTATGCTGCCAGATAGTACCGTTAATGAGGCCCTTTCGCACGGATTTGTTCGTTTTTCAATGCGGCCCCAAGCCAATTTACCCGACGGCACTACCATTAAAAATCGCGCCGGTATTTATTTTGACTTCAACCTTCCCGTCATGACTAATTACACCCTTCATACCATAGAGACGTTGTTGGTATCGTTACCCGAAACGTCTTTTAACGGCAATGAATTGGCTCTGGACGTTTTTCCTGTACCGGCTACGACGCAATTGAACATTCATTTGAAAAGCCCTCATGCACATGAGGGCATGGTTGAAGTGTTTGATTTATGGGGACGCCGGGTTTTGGGTCAGTCGTTTAACAACAACGTCTTTCTCCTGAAATTAGATGGGATTCCGGCCGGTACTTATTCGTTTAGGCTGGTGACCCAAACCGGAGAAGTAGCGACGGGTCGAATTGTGATTGCTGGGTTGTAGTGAATACTCGCGTATAAATTGGTCGAGGTAGGGTACAGCCCCGTCGCGACCAATTTATTTCACATTTCCGATTGTAACCGTTGTACCAACAACGCGATGAGGCGCCGCATCAGCGGGGCCTCATTTTGGGTAAATACGGCGTATTCGTCGGCGGTAAATTGCCCAATGACCATACCTATTAATAATTGCCGCAACCGATGATCGGAGCGGATAATTTCGGCCACTAAGGCTTGCCGGGCGGGTTGGGGCAGGTTTTGGAGTACTTTATGGTGTTTTTGGGTGCCTTTTTGAAAAGCCGCTATTAACAGTGGGTGTTGTAGTTTTAAAATGGGCCGCAAGGTCAGGTTTTGAAACTGTTCTTCGGGCGTAGATTTGGCCGTTTCCAAGGCGATTTTAGGGCGAATGCTTAATAATTGTGTGTCACGCATCTTGCTTAAACCCCAAAATGGCACTTCTTGTTCTGAATATTGGGTGAATTGGGCCGACGAATGCGGGTCCTTTACCGTAAAAACCCCTGATTTATTAATCGGGTATTAATGCGCAGGCGCGACGATGGTGGTTCGTGTAATTTTGCATCGCAATTTTTGTAATTCTCAAAATAAAATTGCTGGTGGAGTCCAGAAGCCACTTGAAAAAACGGGGTGTTTCCGAAAAACCATACGAGTAGGGGTATTAAATCACTTCATTATGAAACGAAATATCAATTACCTGTTTGCTTCCATCCTCCTGATTGCATTTCATTCCTGTAAACCAACACCACCACCACCTCCTCCGCCGCCTGTTCTTGGGGTATTTCCCGTTGATAAGGTAACGCCGCAGGATTTTCCAAAATTGAGTATTCCCGGTTTTAATTTCCCCGAAGATTCTACGGTGATTAACAACTGGATTGCTGCCAACGACACTGTTAAAATTTTTCAACACGGTTGGGGAATCTGGACGGGTCTTACCTCAATAACTAACCCTGTACAAACGGTGGGGGGGCAAGATTTACGCGTGTATGAAACCTGGATGACGCCGGGCGAAATCATTGATTCTATCAATAATCGCGGAGTAAAACGCTCCAATCGTGCCAATCTTGAATTGGTAAAACAATTGGCGCACGGTCAATCACCCGAGGGTAAAAAAGCGATGAAAGCACAACACGCACTCCTGGCCAATAACGGTGAAGGGGTAGTTAATTTATCAACGCACGAAACCGTTTCTTACAGTCCGCCGTCGGCCAGTTACGCCATTGGTAATAAAATTTTTAAAGCCACCACGTTGGCCGGATACGCCCAAAAGGGTATGGCAGATATCCCCGATTTTCCTGATGATGCCATTAATGTAAAACCGGTATTTAAGATATTGCCCGCGGGTTCACAAACAACAAAAAAGAAATTCGCCATTGCGACCTGGCACGGTTCGATCTCTACGCTCGATTCGTTTCCACAAAAAGACTGGAAAACCTGCGTTTACGTAGATGTGACCAATCAAAGCAAAGGTGACGGCAGCCAATTACCTTTTGTTTATGACAGTAAAACCAACGTGGCTACTGCGCCTCCTGCTACCCCGGGTGCCACGTACAACCTCAACGATTTTATCCATTTTACGATGAACGATGAGGACGCTTACTATTTTAACAAGGAATTTTCCGAAAACGCCTCCAATCCATTAAAAGCCGCAAAAGGAGATATTGCTATTTTGGTGGCCATGCACGTCACGACCAAGGAAAACAAACGTTGGACCTGGCAATCGTTTTGGTGGGCACCCGACCCTGCCAATCCGCCATCGCCCAGTTCAAAAGCCATTGCGGCACAACGCCCCGCCCAGTTAACGGGGGCACCTGCGCACTACGCCATGACGGTAGCCTATTACATGGTGAATCCTAAGGAGCCATACGCAAGTACCACGCCCGTTACCGGAAACCCCAATATCGGGTTTAATCCTTATCTGGAAGCCAGTTTTGGCCCAGACGCAACGGGCAAATTCTCCGTATTTGGCCCGGATATTGCCCGTAGTTTTGTAAAAACACCCGCGGGAAAAACAATTCCCACGTACGTTGGGGTACGCACCAATTGTATGAGTTGCCATATATCGGCTTCGGTAGCCCCATCGGTTTCGGCTGGCCCAACGGCCTCCAATACCCAATATTTTGGCGACACCTACATCGGTTTTAACGATAAAATGTTCAATGGCCAGTTAAGGGTTGATTTTGCCTGGTCCATTGCGGCTAACATTGATACCACCGGATGGGCGGCATTTGTCAAAAATAACCCTCCCAAATAATTACAAAAACGTTTGGCGCGGTGGCTTCACTCGGTTGGGGGACCGCGCCTGTTTTTTCTATTTACAAAAAAAGTGGCGTTACCTCGGTTCAACGAGATAACGCCCTTTTTTGTTGGTATTTTATAAAAACAGCCTCTTTGGCCGCCTTAATGGATTAATAACCTTCGTTTTGGACCAAATTTGGGTTAGCGTCAATTTCGCGGGCCGGAATCGGCAATATCAATTTTGGATCGGAGTAAGGTAACCCGTCAATGGTATTGCGGAGGCGTTTGCCATCGTGCAATTTATGACCTTCGTGGGCCAGTTCCAAACGGCGTTCGAGCAATACATCGGCGAGGGTTACACCCGTTTTAGCGGTGTTTCCGGCGCGGGTATAAACGGCGTTGAACGCTTCATCGCCGCTTTGACCGGCACGAACGGCAGCCTCAGCGCTGATGAGATACATTTCCGCCAGGCGAATAACCGGGATGTTGCGGTATTGGTTGCGCCATTTGCCCGAACGTACTGCACCATTGCCCTCAAAGAAGTAGGCCGCGCGGGCATCACCAGCGGGGTACAAATCGAGGTGTTTTTGCTCAATTTCGATGTCACCATCGCGTCCGCCAAATTCAGGGATGGAATAAAACACCCAGGTTGTGGGTTCATCCGCATCCTGCGCGGATACCTGCACGGCGAAAATATCTTCCGTGGAGTTATCGTCGTTGTTAAAACAGTTTTCGTAATCGCCCACCAGGCTAAACACGCCGGAGTTAATTACTTCGTCGGCGTTGGTTTTTGCCTCGCTATAACGGCCCATTTGCAAATAAACGCGCGCCAACAACGCCGCAGCGGTGAATTTACCGGCGCGGGTGCCGTTGTCATCGGGCAACAACGTTTTGGCGGTGGTTAAATCCGTAACAATTTGGCTGTACACTTCTTCCACCGTTGCGCGGGAAACAAAACTGCCTTCGTTGATACCACGAGTAGGCGTTAATACCAACGGAATACCCAGTTGACTATTGGTAGCACCGGCTTCGTAGGTTTTGGCGTACAAACGTACCAATTCAAAAAAGGCCGCTGAACGCAAAAACAATGCTTCGCCTTCCACCTGACTTTTTTCATCGGCATCTCTAAAAATCGAAGTTGCGCTCAACACGTTGTTACAGCGGTTGATGGCATCGTAGCCGTCGGTCCAGGTTTCCAGTGCGTTACCGTTTTCGGCAATTAACTGGTGGTTAAAAATGGTACGCAGACCATCAAAAGTACCTACCCAGCGTACTTCACCGTCGGCACCGGCCAATTCAGAGATGATATAAGCATTACCGCCCCACATGCCCCCGAGCGACATAGCGTCGTAAGCACCCAAAATGGCGGCGCGTACGTTTTGTTCGGTGGAAAGGGCCTTGTCTTCACTAATGCTCTGGTAAGGCTCCAGATCGAGTTTATTGTCGCAAGCCGAAAATCCGAGCAGGAAAGCGGCTAATATCGAAAATTTATATTTTTTCATATTTTTTGTCTGAACTAAGAAAATGAATAAATGACCACGGGTACGGTTTAGAACGTAAAGCGTACACCACCAACAATGGTTTTGGGTTGTGGTGCGGCGTAAAAATCAACGCCATACACTACATTAGAAGCCAAAAAGTCGGTAGTTACCTCAGGGTCCCAGCCGGTGTAACGGGTAAATGTGAACAGGTTGGTGCCCGTTACATACAAACGAACATTGCTGATTCGCGCTTTTTTCAGCAGGGTAGTGGGCAGGTTATACGCCAACGTAACGTTTTTCACGCGGAGGTATGAACCGTCTTCCACGTAACGGCTGCTGCGGCTTTGGTCACCGTTAGAATAACCCAAACGGGCTTCGGGAACGTTGGTGATATCGCCCGGATTTTTCCAGGAATTTAACTGGTCGCGGGTTTGGTTATCGAACCAACAAGCGTTGCAAGACATAAATCCGCCGCCAGCGTTGTGGATATTATTACCCGTTTGACCTTGCAAACGCACGTCGAGTGAAAGTCCTTTGTACGCAAAAGTATTGCTGATACCGCCGATGATATTGGGCAGAGGAGAACCTAATTCCACAAAATTAGCCTCGCTGAAATCGTTGGTCGTTGCATTAGGGTCCAAAATAACGCCATTGTCGTCGGCTGCGTTTACGTACCAAAGTGCATCGCCATTTTGAGCATCAACACCTGCGTACTCAGCACCGTAGAACACCCCGATGGGGGCGCCTACTTTAACAACGTTCATGTAGCGAGAGCCACCGTCGTCAATAAGTTCCTGGCCATCGGCGAGGGCTACTACCTTATTTTTATTTAAAGCAAAGTTCAACGACGTACTCCACGTGAAATCACCCACAATGTTGTTGGTGTTCAGGGTTAATTCCCAGCCTTTGTTCTGGATTTCACCAATGTTTTGCGTTTGGGTCGAGAAACCGGATGTTCCCGGAACGGGTACGTTTAACAACAAATCGGAGGTGTTTTTTACGTAATAGTCCACTTCACCGGAAATGCGGTTGTTAAAAAGACCAAAGTCAATCCCAAAGTCGCTTTCGGTACTTTTTTCCCAAGTCAAAGCCGGGTTTGGAATTTGTTCGGGTTGTAAGGTACTGGAACCATTGTAGTTGCCCGCCGAGTACAAACCCAATGCGGCGAAGTTACCAATGTCGGCGTTACCACTTTGACCCCAAGAGGCGCGCAGTTTTAAGAAACTAATCGGGCTGCCTTTCAGGAATTCTTCTTCGCTCAATACCCAACCCGCCGAAGCAGCGGGGAAAAACGCGTAACGGTTATCTTTACCAAAACGAGAAGAACCGTCCACACGGCCACTTACGTTGAAAAGGTATTTGCGGGCAAAATTGTACTGTGCACGGCCGAAATACGACAAAAATGTGTATTCGGTAATGGTGCTGGTCGCGTCGGTGATGGACGCTGCCGAAGCCAATGTACGGAAGTCATCGGTGGGGAATTGCTCACCAAATGCGTATTGGCGGGTGTTTTCGCTACTGAAAAACTCGGTGCCAAGGTTAAGACCAAGATCGTGTTTGCCAAATTCGCGGTTGTAACGCAATACAGCGTTGGTGTTGTAATCGGTGGCAAAAGCGGCGGCGGCGTAAGCGGCACCGTTGCTGTCGTTACCTTCTTCGGAGCGGTCGCCAAAAAACGCCGCGTCATTTACATTGTACAAGTTCGCCGAACCTTCCACGCGCAAGGCGAGGTTAGGTGTAAAACTGTAATCACCAAATACGGTACCCAATGTACGGAGGGTACTCACGCGGCGTTGGGACTCTTCGGTTTCCAATAAACCGTTGTAATAAGTGGTGACCGGGCGGTCGTAATATTCGCCGAATTCATCACGGGTTGGCGTAATGGGGGCCAATGCCACCAATTGCATCGGCGTAGAGAATGCGTTATCGTTGGTAACCTGATCGGTAAAGGTACGCGCTACGTTCAGGTTTACGCCCATTTTGAGGCGGCTGGTAGCGTTGAAATCAAGGTTAACGCGACCACCGTTTTTTTGCATACCATTGGCAATGATAATACCTTGGATATTGCCGGTGTAACCGCTGGCGTAGTAGCGAATTTTGTCGTTACCACCCGAAAAAGAAAGGGTTGTATTGCGAATGCTACCGTTGCGAAGGGCTTCTTCCTGCCAATCGGTGCGGTCTACTTTTTCTTTCCAACTGTTGTTAAAACCGGAATAACGACGGAAACGACCATCTTCTTCACTTGTAACAAAAGCCGTCCAGGAGTTAGGGTCATCGTACGCTACACCTTCCAAGTCATCGGAATTATTAGCGGCTTCGGTGAAATAGTCCACAAATTCGGAGGCATTCAGAAACTCGCGACGGCCGGTGGGTTGACTGACTCCAAATTGCACGTCGAGTTCAATTTTCGATTTGCCGCTGCTGCCCGTTTTGGTGGTAATCAAAACGACACCGTTAGAACCCCGCGAACCATAAATGGCTTTCGCCGAAGCATCTTTTAATACCTCGATGGAGGCAATGTCGTTGAAGTTAAGGTCCGAAAGTGGGTTCATGGCCGCACCGGCGGTGTTGCGGGCGTCTTTTGACAACGGAATACCGTCCACTACGTAGAGGGGTTCGGTACCGGCGTTGATGGAGCCTACGCCCCGCACGCGGATACGGTTGGCTGCACCCACTTTACCGTTGGTGGATTCTACAAATACCCCGGCGGCTTGCCCTTGGAGGGCTTGCTCGAAGGAAACGACCGGCATAGATTGCAGATTTTCGCCGCCAACTTTGGCAATATTACCGGTGAGGGTACTTTTAATTTGTTTGCCGTAACCCACCACAACGACTTCGTTGAGGATATTATTGGCATTGAGAGAAACCTCGATAGTCGAGCGGTTCCCGACGGTAACTTCCTGGGTTTCGTAACCGGTGTAAGCGATCATCAAAACATCGCCATCGGAATTTACGGCCAATTTGAAATCGCCATTAACATCGGTGGTAGTGCCCGATTTGGCTCCTTTCAGAGTAATGGTTGCTCCAATGAGGCCCTCGCCGTTAGAGGCATCGGTGACGCGGCCCGTCACGGAACGCTGCGAAAATGCGGTGAGCACCATGCAGCATAAGAGCATAGATAATAATAAAATACGCTTCATAAATGAATGAATTAATGAAAGAACTTATGTAATTATGTTTTTCGTATCGAAGGAAAGACGGCAAAGATAGCACTAATCCATTCATAAATGAAGCAAGTCGGTTTAGGTTTTTTGGGGCTAAAGGCGAAAATCGCCAGTTTTACTTGTAGAACTCAAGGCCGACAGCGGAGTAAATTTGGGCTGAAGGGTGTTTTAAAGAATTTTTAGCAGAATTTGCGCTTTCAAAAGAAGGATATACGCCAGCGCAAACATGGAATCGTTTTTCTCCGTCTATCTCGCTAACGTGGTAATAAGGACTAAACCCCATTGCGCGCAATGATTCGAGTTTACGAAAAGCATTACCCTCATCCGTAAATACACCGGCTTGCAGGGTGTACCAACTTGGGTCAAACTGCTCCGGAGCGTTGGGCATGGGTGATGGCGTTGGTTTTGGAGAGATATTGTCCGTTTTTAGAGGTTTTTTATTTTTGTCTCCATTAACAACCGTCGAAGTTGACGTGGCTTCGCCATCTGATAGTATATCATTTACAGAAAAATTATTGACCGCAATAACGACGACCAGAATAATCAACGCCAAAATTAAAATACTCGACCAAATACCCGTTTCACGGTGGCGCGGGTAGCCGTGATATTCCTCCTGCAACAGGTGTTGTTGATGATGATAGGGTGAGGTGTAGGGTGGCATTGGGGGGCGCGTTGCCTGCGTAATAGATAGCACGACTTTTCCACCTATAATAATACCGATGATTATCGCGCCGATAATAATGTATATCAATGTCTGCTCGTTCATAGTAATAGATGTGTTTTAATATTGTGAAAGTCTATTACTACTACTGCTAATTTCGAGCCAGTAGGTGAGGATTGTTTAGTTTTTTGTATAAAAAATTGATTGTTATGTTTTTATGTGTAATGAATTTTATGGTTTTTGTTTATTGCCCTTGACGTAAATCCGAAAAATCCGAAGAGCAATCCGAAAATCCGAAAATTTTTATCAGGTATTGAAGGGTTGAATTTGTTTGCCCGTCGTAGCGTGTTCGTTTTACCACGAGGCACTTAAGAAAATGTAAGAGACTCTAAGCGTAGAGTAGTGATGAGTTAGGAGTGATAAGAGATGATTTTTTCCTTAAAACATTTAAAATGAACACTCTACGCTTAGTGAATCTTACTTTTCTGACACCTTAGTGGTAAAAAAGGGTACGCTACGACGGGCCAATTAGCGGCATAAATCTACCAAGTCTGATAGATTTTGCAGATTAGCACACTTTAAAACGTGTACGCTACGACGAGCAACCAATTCAACCAATTCAAGCCTTCAAAACCCTTCTAAATCGCCTGAATCAAATCATATTGCGTAACAATATGCATACTTCCGGAACGGTCGTGGGCAATCACCGCCGGAATTTCCTTGCTGATGTACTTATTAAGTTGACTAATCGGCATACTGTCTTTGACGATGGGGAAAGCAGCGCCCATCACTTCTTTGAGCAAGCGTTCGGAGTTTTGCAAGGGGTTTTCCAGCAAAATATTCAGCACCTGCGTCTCGGTAATAGAACCTACTACCTGGTCGCCGTCCAATACGGGTAATTGGCTCAGGTCGTGGCTTTTCATCAGGTTAAAGGCCTTGCGCACCGAATCCGAGGCTTGGGCGGCGAAGAACTTGCGGTCTTTTTTGCGCAAAATCAGGTCGCTGATTTTTAATTCATCTTCCAAAAATCCGCGCTCGCGCATCCAGTCGTCGTTGTAAATTTTACCCACGTAACGGCTGCCGTGGTCGTGGAAAATAATGACCACCACGTCATCGGGTTTAAATTGGTCGCGCAATTGCCAGGCGGCACCCATTGCGCTGCCGCAGGAGTAACCCAGCAACAGGCCCTCTTCGCGGGCGAGACGGCGTGCCCACAAAGCCGCGTCTTTATCGGTTACCTTTTCGAAGGCCGTAATCACTGAAAAGTCCACGTTTTTGGGCAAAATATCTTCCCCGATGCCTTCCGTGATGTAAGGATAGATTTCTTTCGTGTCAAATTCGCCCGTTTCGTGGTATTTTTTAAACACCGATCCGTACGTGTCGGCACCCCACACTTTGACGTTGGGGTTTTGCTCCAACAAATAACGCGCCGTGCCACTAACGGTACCACCGGTACCTACGCCCACCACCAAATGAGTGATTTTGCCGTCAGTTTGTTGCCAAATTTCCGGCCCGGTGCTTTCGTAGTGGGCCTGGCGGTTCGACAGGTTATCGTATTGGTTACACCAAAAAGAGTTGGGAATTTCTTTGCTCAAACGCTCCGCAATGGAGTAATAAGAACGCGGATCTTCCGGCTCGACGTTAGTGGGGCACACAATCACTTCGGCACCCAATGCTTTCAGGATATCTACTTTTTCTTTTGATTGCTTATCGGTGGTGGTAAAAATGCACCGATAGCCGCGTACGCAGGCGACCAATGCCAAACCCATTCCCGTATTGCCCGAAGTACATTCGATAATGGTGCCACCGGGTTTAATATCACCGCGCTGCTCGGCATCGTCAATCATTTTCACGGCCATGCGGTCTTTGATACTGTTACCGGGGTTAAAGGTTTCCACTTTGGCCAGCACCAGACAGGGGAAATCATTGGCTACGCTGTTCAGTTTGATTAAGGGCGTATCGCCAATAGTTTCTAAAACGTTGTTTTTAATTTGCATAATTAATATGTGGTGGTCCGGTTAATGCACCGGTAAATTCTATTCAATTTTTCCGCGGATATACACTTGCTTAATGTACGGATACCCACGTTCATCTTCGTTTTTGAAAATAATATCAATGGTTTTGAGCAAATCCGGGCCTTCTCCTTTGGTGTTGAGTTGCAGTAGTATTTCGGCGGTTTCTCCCGTTTGAATGGGGCCTTTCGACCATTCCGCCTCGATGCACTGGCAGGTACTGACCATTTCAATTTCCAAAGGTTGATTGGCAAAATTGGTAAAGGCGAACCGGCCATAAACCGGTTCGCCTTCGCGGACTTTTCCAAAATCAATCAGTTCGTATTCAAATACGGTAACACTGTCAATCATGTTTACCCAAACGCTGTCGGTTTGAGGTACAACAGTGTCCCGGTCAATTAGTTCTGATAAAAAAAAACGGGGCGAACAGACTGTTTACCGCCGGGTTTTTGGCCGGATGGTTTGGTCGCTTCGCGTTTTTCTACCCGCTCAATCAAAATGCTGGTCGGACCGGAAATAATTTTGAACTCGGTACGACGGTTGAAACGGTGCTCATCATCCGGACATTCTACGCCGTTGGCGCAGCGGTTGAGGATTTGTTTTTCACCGTAACCCACCGGCACAATGCGGTCGGCGGCAATACCGCGTTCAACAATCCATTTGGCGGCACTGTTGGCGCGGCGTTGAGAGAGTTTTTCGTTGTACTCATCTTTACCCTGCGCATCCGTGTGAGAAGACAATTCTACCTTCATGTCCGGGTATTTTTTCATCAAATCCGTGAGGAACTGCAAATCCGGCTCGGAAGCAGACAAGATTTTATCGTCGTCAAAGTCGTAATAAATGCTGTTCAAACGAATCGCTTCGTTGATGCGGATGGTATCAAACACTTCCGGTTTTTTCGCCAGGCGAAGGGTCAGGTCTTTCTCCACTTTGGTGCTTTTTTTGATGCCAACGGTGGTGAATTTTACCGTATCGGGCACGTAACCTTCGTGGGTAGCGATGACCATGTACGATTTGCCGGGTGCCAGTGTAAAGTCGAAATTATTGGCGGCGGGATTGGTTTTTTCGTCCACATTCGCCGGATTTTTGTCCGATACATCAAATACCTGCACGGTACATTCGGGCAAAGGCTGGTTTTTATCTTCGTTTTTGCGTTTGCGGCGGAATGTATTGGCCACCAACTGCACTTTTACGCGCTCAATTTCCCAAGCGTAGATGTCATCGCAGCAGGTTTTGCTTTTCAGGTTATTCGGGCCGGGGCGGTTACTCACAAAAAAGCCGCTCATGCCGTCGGGTAATTGGGTGTAGTATTGGTCATCAAGCGATGTATTGATACCGGCCCCCAAGTTTTTAGGCGTGCTCCAGGCCGAACCGTTCCATTGGGCTTCGAACACATCAAGGCCACCAAAAGAAGGGAAGCCATTGCTGCTGAAGTACAATTTACCATCGCGGTAAAACGGCGTTACTTCGTTTTCGGGCGTGTTTAATGATTCGAGATTAACGGGAATGCCAAACATGCCGTCTCCTTTTTTGGGCGCGTAGTAGAGGTCAGTACCACCTTTACCGCCGGGAATATTGGCCACAAAAAACAATACTTTTTCGCCAAACAATTCACCTTCGCAGGGGTGTTGGGCAATGTATTCGCCGTTGACACCGCTGGCTTCACTGGCGGCACCCCAACCATCGGAGCCTTTGCCGGCCACGTAAATTTTACTGGTTTTGATGGCCATGTTTTCCAATTCCACGCGGGTGAAATACATGGTTTTGCCGTCGGGCGTAAGGCTTACGTTGCCTTGGTGATAGCCTTCGCGGTTGATATTTTGGCCTAAAGCCACGGGCGCACCGTATTCGGTCGCGTTGGCCGATTTGGTTGTCGTTTGAATTTTTGAAAACCAGTCGCCTTCTTTACCGTCGAGAACAACAATTTTTTTGTCGGTGATACCCGCAAAATACAATTCACCGCCGCTGTAAAACGGAGAACCTTCCGTTTGGGGGCTATTCAGTTTTTTACCGCCGTTGGTAATAATAAGGTTGTCGGGGGTTTTGGCTTTACGGGCCAATTCACTACCGGCAATTTCGCGTTTGGAGGCTTCTTTAAATTTATCGTCAGTGCCGGAAGCGACGTATTGGTTGAAAATGTCGATGGCTTCCTGGTGTTTGCCGTTGGCTTTGAGGCTCATGGCGTACCAGTACAACAATTCGGTGTATTCGCCCTTGCGGTCGCGCAGCACCAATTTTGAAAAACCGCGTTCGGCGGCGGCGTAATCGCGCACATCGTAGTTGAGTTTGGCAATTTTGGCCGACAGCGATTTGTCTTTAGTGGCATCGTAAGCATCTTCGTAGAGTTCGAGTGCCGCGTACGGGTTATTAGAACTTTCGGCTTCTTGGGCCGATTTCAGCATTTTATCGGGCGTAGATTTGTTGATGGGCTGTGCCAACAAACAAACCGGAGCCAAGGCAGCAATGAATGGTACTAAATAACGTGAAATATTTTTCATAAAACTTATTGTAGATAGTGGGTGATTGTTTTAGAAACGTGGGCAAAGCACTTTCGGCTTAACGGGTGCGTTTTTGTAAATTTTAACAATATAATTCACCGCAATTTCAAAACCACCCCGGTAACGGGTGTCGTTGTTGAGGCCGGAGGTGTTTACGTCGTACGCAAAACCAACGGTAAGGTTTTTCTTTTTGGCACCCAGCAAAATATTCACGGCATCACCGAGGCGATAACCCAAACCCGCATTCAGGGTAATATCTTGTTCGGGATTAAATAGGTATCCTGCCAAACCCTGCACCATAATTTCATCGTTACCGTTCATTGTTTGAAAAATAAACGAGGGGCTAATCGTCATACGGTCGCTGGTTTTTATATTAAATGTACCGTGTGTGACGTAGCGACGTGGTTGAGTGAAATTATTGCCGACTCCGGAGGTGTCAGGAAATCCAAAACTAGGCTTACCCAAGTGAAAAACGGAGAATCCCAATTTGAAATCCATTGTTTTATTCAATTGAGAGGTCAAGGCAATACCCGCATCAATATCAGAGTAATTTGTTTTGGGATCAGTTGTACTATTGTTTTTTATTGCCTCCAAGTCAGCACTTAGCAAGGGATTTCCAGATTTGATACCATCCTCAAAGATAAAGCCATCAGCATTACCAATGCGGTACGTCTCTTGTCCGTAATGCCCACCCAGGGTCAACACTGTTTTGCCGGTTTTGCCGAAACCAAGGTGGTACGCTGCGCCCAATTTACTTGCACTATGCACCAATGCGCCCGCACCTACTTTATCTTGAAACAACGACAAACCAACCCCAACCCAGTCGTTGCGGCGGAACCCCCGAATAATGGGCGCATCCACAAATAACGCCGGTGTTTCGTACTGGTTGGATTTCAGTACGCTGGTCCATTGCGAACGGTAAATGCCACCAACCCGAACGGTTCCTTCAAAACCACCGATATTGGCGGGATTGAGGGTCATGGGCGACATATTAAACTGTGTGAAGTGAATATCCTGAGCGGATATACTGCCAGCAAGGAGCAGCAAGAATAAGAAAGAAAGTTGTAATTTTTTCTGGTGCATACTCTGTATATTGTTAAAAGTCTTTACAAATTTAAGTTGCTGTGAAAATGCTCTTTTTCGGGGCGTAAAGTACAGCTATTCTGCACTTACTTTTCAAATGATTGTTCAGGTTTTTGTAAAAAATCTGAATTAATCCGGGTGTTAGGTCAATTTTGGACAGTTATAGCGTCCAAAATTTCTTCAACCCTAATCTTGTTCATACAATCGAAATGCCCGCGAGGGCAGGTATTATGACCAATTTTTGAACAAGGTCGGCATTTTAATCCGTTTACCTCCACCGTTGTGTTGCTATCGGCGCCATCCGGGTAAAAAGGATACATCCCAAATGCCGGTACCGTATTGCCCCACACCGATACAATTCGTTTTCCCAACGCCGCCGCAATGTGCATCATGCCGGTGTCGTGGGTAATCACCACTTCGGCTTGCCGAATGACCTCCGCCGATTCAAAGAGGGAATATTTCCCGCAAGTATCTACAACGTGGTTACCCGCCGCCGCCGCAATGCGCTGTCCACTTTCCCGTTCCGAAGGGCCGCCAATGAGCACAATGGGCCGCTGAATGGCCTGGCAAATGGCCGCGATTTTGTCGTCGGGCAGTCGTTTAGTCGCGTGGGTTGCTCCTATGACGAACGCCACAAAAGGATGGTTGCGCCCGGGTTCAGAAAAAAGTGAAGATGCCGCAATATTCGTCCCCGACGGCAGGTGAAAATCGAGGCCCGCGCCGTCGTACACCACGCCCAAAGACCGCACTGTTTCTAAGTATCGGTGTACAATGTGCACATCTGGGAGTGTATTGATGCCCCAACGCACCAATAGCCATTTTTTAAAATTAAGTTTGTTAAACGAAAAAGAGGGCACCCTAAGGGCCATTTTTACCCGCAAACTGCGCATATTGTGGTGTACATCTATCACGTAGTCGTAGCCTTCGGCGCGCAGCAACGGCAATAGTTCCGACAGGTTATTCCGCGCAGTTATTTTTTCGTGGGCAGTGGTGGCATTTCCCAAGGCAAATACGCGTTGGATCATGGGGTTGGCCGCCGGAATTTGGGCAAAAGCCGTTTTGGTTAAAAAATGGATTTCCGCCTTTTTTTGCCGGTATAAACAACGAACCACCGGCGATGTCAATACGATATCGCCGATGGAACTAAATCTTATTATCAGAATCTTCAGTGGTTTCACCGTCTGAAATGCAGGGGCGGGTATTGGGCCGGGGCATCGTTGTGCATCATATTCCAGATGGACTCAAATACGTCTTCTGCCTGTGGTTTGGTGAAATAATCGCCGTCCTGACCGTAAGCCGTGCGGTGTTCTTGTGCGGTAATGGTCAGCGGGGCCGCGTCGAGGTAGCGGTATCCGCCCTGAACTTCCAAAATTTGTTGTAAAATATACGCCGAAGCACTGCCCGGTACATCTTCGTCCAGTACCACCAAGCGGTTGGTTTTTTTCAAAGATTCCACGCAGGTAGCGGGCAAATCGAAGGGCAACAAGGTTTGTACATCCATAATTTCCACCGAAATACCTTTTTCCGCCAATTGTTCCGCCGCTTCTTCGGCCACCCGAACGCAGGCACCGTAGGTCACCAGGGTAACATCGGTACCGGTGCGTATTACTTCCGGTTCGCCCAAAGCCACGGTAAAGGTGCCAATATTATCGGGCAATAACTCTTTAAAACGGTATCCGTTGAGGCATTCGACCACAATGGCCGGGTCATCCGATTGGAGCAGCGTGTTGTACATACCGGCAGCCTGCGTCATGTTGCGCGGTACGCAGAACCACATACCCCGGAGCGATCCCAACATCATGCCCATCGGCGAACCGGCGTGCCATACGCCCACTAAACGGTGCCCACGGGTACGGATAATGGCCGGTGCGGCTTGCAGGTTGTTGGTCCGCCAGCGGAGGCTGGTCAGGTCGTCGGCCAGAGGCGTGAGGCCGTAGTACAGGTAATCGAGGTATTGAATTTCGGCAATGGGGCGCAAACCGCGCATGGCCATGCCAATGGCTTGTCCCATGATCGTCCATTCGCGGATACCGGTGTCAAAAATGCGTTCGAGTCCGTATTTCTGCTGCAAACCACGCAAACCCTGGTTGACATCGCCAATGTGCCCCACATCTTCGCCAAAAGCAAATACATTGGGTGTGTTGGCAAAATGGTAGTCGAAACAAGCATTTAATATTTCAAAACCGTCTTTTTGCGGCGAATTTTCCGAATAAATTGCTTTACTGGCGTTGACGCGCAAAGGTGATTTGGGCGAATTACTGTACAAATTAGCGCTGTACCATTCTTTGCCCAAAGCGGCTTCGGAGTTGGCAAACGCAAACAAAGCATCGGTGGCGGGGCTGTTCATGCCTGCCGTGAGATGAAGTGATTTGCGGGCGGTTTTTAAAACATCAAAGCGCATCAGCGGCTCGCGGCGCTGTGCGAGTTCGTTTTTCAGTTCTTCGATGCCTTTAATGCCAGTGTGGGCCGCTTGTACTTTTCCTAAAATATCAATCAGTACGTTGCGGTGTTCAATCACGGCATCCTGGTAACGGCGGTACGAAACGCGGGCCGCTTCGGTGGCGTCGCTTTTGGCTTTTGCTTTAATGGCTTCCAGTTCATCGGTGGTGGCGATGCCGGCATCAATAATCCAGTTTTCGAAACGTTTGTTGCAATCAAAGGCTTCTTCAAAAGCCAAACGTTCGGGTGATTTGTACCGGCGGTGGTCGCCGGAGGTGGAGTGGCCCAATTGTTGGGTAACTTCCTGAATGTGAAACAATGCCGGGCGGTGGGTAATGCGCATTTCGTCAATGGCATCGCGGTAGAGGTTACACAAACCCACGTAGTCCCAGGCTTTGGCGGTGTAAATATTCACGCCGTTTTCGCCGTCGAAACCCGCGAGGACTTCCGAAATACTTTCTTTGGTGGTTTGATATTTTTTAGGTACCGAAATACCGTAGCCATCGTCCCACACCGAAATGGCCAGCGGAACCTGCGTGACACCCGCGGCGTTGACGGTTTCCCAAAAAACACCCTCCGAGGTGGAGGCGTCGCCAATGGTCACAAAACAAACTTCGGAGCCGTTGTTGGAGAGGTCGCCGCAGAGGTGGGGTAATTCGCGGAATTTTTTGGAGGCAAAGGCCAAGCCAAGTCCACGCGCCATTTGGCCGCCGGTAGAGGCTATATCCGAGGAAATATTGAACCTGTTTTTGAGGTCAACATAATTCCCTTGGTCGTCAATAAAAGGAGTGGCAAAATGGCAGTTCATTTGGCGGCCGGTGGAGAACGGGTCGTGCACCGGGTCGCCGTATAACTGCGCAAAAAACTCTTCTAACGTGGTGATACCGAGGGCCAAATGGAGGGTTTGGTCGCGGTAATACCCCGAACGGAAATCGCCTTTGCGCCATGCTTTAGCCATGGCGACTTGCGCCAGTTCTTTGCCGTCGCCAATGATACCAAAGTTGGCTTTACCCGTTAATACTTCTTTACGGGCAATAACGCTGGCTTCACGGCTGATGCAGCAAATGCGAAAATCTTCCAGCACTTCTTGCCGATAGGCATCGGTGAGTGCCGTGGCGTGTTGTTTTTTGCGTGGTGAGGTTGCTGTAATGGACATGTAAAGTTAAAGCAAATGTAAATACGAGGTTGGGCTTATTAATATGTTTTCAGGTGGCTAAGGTGGTTAATTTGGCCGCAAAGGTACGATAAATTTACGGATTCAAGGAGAAAAGCGCAACCGGGGTTGGAATGATTCTAACGATGGTTTTTTGGGCGGAATAAAGCACCGGACATGGGTTTATTGCTCGCTAAATGTGGGTGTTTTGAGGTGGATTTAGAGACTAATAAATTTTATTGCTCGCTAAATGTGGTATTTTTAGGGTAGATTTAGAGACTAATAAATTTTATTACGCGCTAAATGTGTATATTTGCTCTCGGTTTGGACCATTTTATACCAAGCGTCGTCAGGGTTTGTGCTGTACAATAGCGGTACGTCCTTCATTTTTTTATGCACAAAAACTGCGGAGTTGAACTATACATACAAAAATAACTATGGATACACCATTAATCGGGCGAAAAAAAGAAATTGAAATTCTGGAGAAAGCCCTTCGTTCGCCAGAGGCCGAAATGATTTCGGTTACTGGTCGGCGGCGCATTGGTAAAACATATTTAATTAAAAAAGTGCTTCAGGAAAATATTGTTTTTGAACTGACCGGCACTAAAAACGCACCATTGTCGGAGCAACTCTTAAATTTCTCCTATGCGCTTCAGTTATCCAGCGAAAATGCCCTTATTGTTAAACCACCTTCCAGTTGGATGGAAGCGTTTTTTTTGTTGATTAACTACCTTAAAAAGTTGCCAACGGATAAAAAACACGTTGTTTTTTTGGATGAGTTGCCTTGGTTATCTACCCACAAATCCGGCTTTTTACGCGCACTCAGTTTCTTTTGGAATAGTTGGGCGGTGAATCAAAATATCATCGTTGTTATTTGTGGCTCGGCCGCTTCCTGGATGATCCAAAAAGTGGTAAATGATACGGGCGGTTTACACAACCGGATTACACGGCGAATTCAGTTGCAGCCGTTTACACTGGCCGAAACAGAAGCCTATTTTCGCAGCCGCCAGATTACCCTCAACCGTTACCATATTATTCAGTTATACATGGCAATGGGTGGCATTCCCCACTATCTCAAGGAAGTAGATGGGAGTAAAAGTGCGGTTCAGAACATTGAAGATATTTGTTTTTCGCCCACCGGCCTGCTGCGCGACGAATTTTCCAACCTGTACAATGCGCTTTTCGAACATTCGGAAAATCACGTTAATATCGTTCGAGCATTGGCAAAAACCAAGATAGGGATGGAGCGCAATGCGCTTGCCAAAAGTACGCAAATTGGGAATGGTGGAAACCTCACCAAAGTATTGGATGAGTTACAGGTTTCCGGTTTTATTGATTCGTATTTCCCTTACGAAAAGAAAAAAAAGGACCGATTGTTTCGCCTCACAGATGAATATTCTCTGTTTTATCTCCAATTTATTGAACACAACATGCGCGATAAAGATGAGGTCTGGAATCGGTTGAGTCAGACGCAGGAATATAAAACCTGGGCGGGTTATGCTTTTGAAAATATTTGCCTCAAACATATTGCCCCCATTAAAAAGGCCCTGAGTATTGGTGGGGTGTATTCCACGTCGGCTTCCTTTTATCAAAAAGGTACGGCTGGCCAAAAAGGTGTGCAAATTGATTTATTGCTGGATCGAAACGATCAGGTTATTAATATTTTTGAAATAAAATTCCACAACAAACCTTTTGTCATTACCAAGGATTACGCCGATGTACTACGCCGTAAAATCCAAGTATTTGAAACACTTACCGGCACACGAAAACATATTTTTTTAACCATGATTGTTGCAAACGGTCTCGAACAAAACGCGCATAGTGTTGGTTTGGTGCAGCAGGTATTGACCCTGGATGACTTGTTCGGGTAAATAAAATCCGCTTTTTTGTCCGCCCACAAAAATGACAATTTTTATCTTTCTTTTTTCAATACATTTGCGCTTCGGAAAAGCACCTTCAAAATTAATATTTATGCTTAAAACACTGCATTTTACCCTATTTTTTGCCCTTTTTGCCAATGTTTTATTGGCGCAGGACACCATCCCGTTACCCACCGAAGACGAGTATTACAAAATTATTAAAGTCCCCATTCCCGAAGGCGTGGTGCTGGAGGTAGGTGGTTTGGCCACTTTACCCGACGGCAGCGTGGCGGCTTCTACCCGGCGCGGTGAAGTATGGATTATCGAAAATCCGTATTCGGCCCGGCCCAACTACCGCAAATACGCCAGCGGTTTACACGAAATCCTGGGTTTGGTGTGGAAAGACGGCAATTTGTACTGCGCTCAACGCGGCGAACTCACCAAATTGGTGGATCGCAACGGCGACCGCATTGCCGATCGCTACGAAACGGTGTACTCCTGGCCGGTATCGGGGCACTACCACGAATATTCTTTTGGCCCTAAACTCATGCCCGATGGCTCGTTTCTGGTCACCGGTAATGTGAGTTTTGGTAACAGTGACTGGTGGGCGGGCAAATCCATCGTACCCTGGCGTGGTTGGGCCATGCAAATCTGGGAAGATGGCCGCATGGAGCCTTACGCTGCCGGTATGCGTTCGCCTTGCGGCATCGGTACCGTTGACGGTGCGTTTTTCTACGGCGATAACCAGGGCGACTGGATGGGTTCCGGCTTTATTTCTCACGTGGAAAAAGGCGATTTTATGGGCCACCCTTCTTCGTTGGTGTGGGCCAATCGCCCCGAATCGCCCGTAAAAGCGCGCAAAGAAATGGTGTTTGCCAAAGTGAATCCCCGCGACGATGATACCAAAAAACCCGAATACATCAAAGACGAGCCGATGCTGAGTTTGTATGATTTGGATAAAATGAACCCCGGCGTGGGTATTAAATCGCCTTCGGTGTGGCTACCACACGGTATTTTGGGTGTTTCTACCTCCGAAATCATCACCGACGACAGCAATGGTGCTTTCGGGCCTTTTGCCGGACAAGTGTTTTTGGGTGACCAGGGTATGTCTAAAATTGCCCGCGTTTTCCTCGAAAAAGTAAACGGCGAATACCAGGGCGCTTCTTTTGATTTTCGCAGTGGTTTCCGCTCCGGCGTATTGCGCATGATCAGAGGCAACGACAATAGCCTGTTCGTGGGCGGTACCAACCGCGGTTGGGGTTCTACCGGTAAGGAAGACTACGCGTTGGAGCGTCTGGTTTGGACCGGGCAAACACCCTTTGAAATGAAAGCCGTGCGCGCCATGCCCGATGGTTTTGAAATCGAATTTACGCAGCCCGTTCAAACCGCTACCGCCGAAAATCTTGATAATTATTACGTAACGGGTTATACCTATAAATACCACCCGGTGTACGGTAGCCCGATTGTGAACTTTAAAGAACACAACGTTTTGGGTGCCAAAGTCAGCGGCGACGGTATGCGGGTGCGGATTGTAGTGGACAGCCTGCGCGCGGGTTTTGTGCACGCAATTCAGCCCAATGGCGTACGCGCAGCGGGTTCCAACAACCTTTTGTTGCACCCTACGGCGTATTACACCCTCAACGCTATTCCAAGCGGGGCTAAAGCCGATATCGTTTTGGTGACGCCCAAACCTAAAGTTGCCGATACCGAGGAGCCAGCCGACCCCGGCGCAATGGTCAACACTCCCGACAATCAGATGAAGGAAGGGGCACCCGGCGGAGCCGTTAACAAGGCCAAACCAACGGAGACCAAACCAACGGCCAAACCCGCCGCGAAACCGGCTCCGGCCAAAGAAGAGAAAAAAACGGCCGCCGTTGATCCCGCCGAAGTGCAAAAACTGTTGAACAAACACACCTGTACTTCGTGCCACAAAACGAACGAACGCGCCGTTGGCCCGGCGTTCTCCGAAATCGCCAAACGCAAGTATTCTACCCAAAAAATTGTGAGTTTGGTGCACAACCCACAACCACAAAACTGGCCGGATTACACCCCAATGGCACCCATGACGCACGTCCCTAAAAAAGACATCGAAAAAATTGCCGTTTGGATTAACTCTTTGAAGTGAAAAGTGAAAAGTGAAAAGTGAATAGTGAAAAGTGAATAGTTTGCCCGTCGTAGAGTGTTCATTTTGCTACTAAGGTCACTAAAAGTACACTAAGATTCACTAAGTGTAGAGTACTCATTATCAATTATTTGAGGAAAAAATTTTTCACTCTTCATTTTTCACTTTTCACTTTTCACTCTTCACTCTTCACTAAAAAAAAATGGTTGCAATCGTAAAATATAACGCGGGAAATATCCAATCGGTGCTGTTTGCACTGGAGCGGATTGGAGTGGAGGCCGTCTGGACCGATGAGCCAGAGGTGCTTCAAGGGGCGAGTCACGTCATTTTTCCGGGGGTAGGAGAGGCTTCCACGGCCATGCAGTACCTGCGGGAACGGGAATTGGACAAAGTCATCAAAGGGCTGACGCAGCCGGTATTGGGTATTTGTCTGGGGTTGCAGTTGTTTTGCGCCCATTCGGAAGAAAATGACGCCGAATGCCTCGGTATTTTTGATAATCAGGTGCGGTTGTTTCCCGCCGGTGCGCAAAAAGTTCCGCACATTGGGTGGAATGGCATCACCCACCTAAAAAGCCCGTTGTTCCGGGGCGTGGAAGAAAATGCCTGGACTTATTTTGTGCACAGTTATTACGCCGAACCCAGCGAATGGCAATGCGCCACCTGCGATTATATGGTACCATTTGCGGCTGCTTTACACCGCGATAATTTTTACGCGGTCCAGTTCCACCCGGAAAAATCGAGTGGAACCGGACAGCAAATTTTGCGCAATTTTTTGGCGATTTAGCGCGCCATTTTTACTATTTACTAATCAACAACGGTTTGGTGTACAAACCCGCGTTGCGTTGTATCCAAAGCAAATAATTGCCCGATGGCAGGTCGCCGGTATCCATCTGGATATCGTACTTGCCTTCGGGCAATCTTTGTTTATACACGTTTTTGAGTTCAATGCCCTGCGGCGATAACACCGAAATTCGGATATTGTCCATTTGTGGCAATTCAAAGGCAACCCGTATTTGGCCGGTAGTGGGGTTTGGGCTAATGGTAAAGTCAAATTTGTCCAAATGTTGGTCGCTACCGCCGGGTAAATTAATGGTAGAAGAAGCGCTATCGGGCGAAAATTTGTAAATCGAATTGCCGGAAGCAAACGCGTGGGTAGAGTCAATAAAATGGAATCGGTTATACGTCGAGCCGAAAAAGACCTGCGTCCATGTGTTGCCGCCGTCGTTGGTTTCAAAAAAACCGGCGCTGTAATCGCCAATCCAACCCTTTTGAGCCGTGGCAAAACCAATGCCCTGCATATCGGTAATCGGAGCGGGGAGCGAACTCCAGGTGATGCCGCCATCGGTAGATTTTACCATACGTCCGTTGGGGCTGGTCATGGTTTGGATCGAACCAACCCATACTTCCGGGGTTACCCGTTGTAGTTTCCACACGTATTCACCGTTATTGCCGGAGTTAAATAACTCGGTCCAGGTTTGGCCGCCGTCGGTGGTGTGCAAAATAGTGGCTCCGCCAATGCCTTTGCCCGAAACCCAACCCGTGTCGCGGTTGATAAACAACACATCCACCAGTCCTTTGGCCTGCGTTGCCATGGAATGGCTCGTAAATGTTTGCCCGCCGTTAGTGGATTTAATGTAAAATGCGGGTTCGTCCCATTGCCCAACGGCGTACACCACCGAGTCGTGCGGGATCGAAATACCACAAATGGCCTTGGGCAGCGGAGTAATCTGATTGGCAATATTGGTCCAGGTTACGCCGCCGTCGGTGGTGCGGTAAAAACGGCTGTTGAGGGTACCGGCAAAACCCAGTTGGCTGTTGCGGAACTCAATGGCTCGGAAATAAAACGCATTACCCGCCGCCAATTGTTTGGTCCAGGTGGCACCGGCGTCGGTGGTGTGGTAAATATTACCGCTGCTGGTGGCGCACCAGCCTTCATTGTAGTTGATAAAAAAAACGTCGTCGATGCGGCCTTCATTTCCGAATTGCCCACCGGGTGCCTGTGGTAAATAAGACCACGAACTTTGGGCAAAAACGCCCGGCAAAAACGCGAAAAAGACCACGCAAGCGAATACTTGTTTTGTTGTCATAACGAAAAATTGCTCGATAAATAATGAGTTAAGAATATGGTGTTCACTAATGACGGCAAATGTAGTACAGTAAAACCTTTTCCGGCGGGTTGACTTTTTGAACGCTATAAAAACAAGGATGAATGGAACTGTACTACCTTTGTCGCAACATGAGTGTATTCAGGACATTTTGGGCCATTTACGGCATCGCCTTATTTTTGCTGATGATGCTGGTGAGCATCCCCGTTTTGCTGTTTAATATGGCGGTTTCGCCCGGAAAACGCGCCTTGCGCCGCAATATTTGGTATTTGCACCATCCGTTTTCGAAGGTGTTTTTTGCCCTCACGCTGGTGCGGGTAAAAGCCCACGGATTGGAGAATTTTGACCCGGCTAAATCATACGTTATCGTGGGTAACCACAATACTTCGGTGGATTTTGTGGCCGATGCGGTGGTGTTTCCGGGTATTTTTCGGTTTTTGGCCAAAGATGAACTCAAAAAAATACCCATTTTTGGGTGGGTCGTGGCTAAAATGTGCCTCACCGTTGACCGCAAAAGTGCCATCAGCCGGGCGCGCAGCGTGGTGGCACTCAAAAAAGAAATTGAAGACGGAGTCAGTATTTTTATTTTTCCCGAGGGCAGCCGGAATAAAAGCGACGAACCTCTCGCCCAATTTTACGACGGTGCTTTTAAAATCGCGGTCGCCATGGGCAAACCCGTTTTACCCATGACCATTGTCAACGTGGCCCAAATTTGCCGACCCGGTAAACTGGATTATTGCCCCGGCGTGCTGCACATTGTATTCGGCGAACCCATTCCCACCGAAAATTTATCCACCGACGATGTTCCCCTGCTCAAAGAAAAGGTGCGTAACCGCATGTTGCAACATTTGGAGACTGTATGAGTGGGGGCTTTGGGGCGGCTGTTTTTTGCAAAAAGCGCATAAAAAAAGCCATCCTGTCTTTTCGTCAGGATGGCTCACAACATAACCATGAAAACAATTAACCAATCTAATGCTATACCCTTTCTGATTTATACTTACTTAAAAAATCGTGCCAAACTTTCAGGTAACTGATTTTTTCTTCAATTTTAACACGTACTATGAAGAGAAATGAACTCATCGCCGAGATTTTTGATAAAAAATCCTTTTTGTGCGTCGGGCTGGATTCCGAAATAGCCAAACTGCCCGCGCATTTGCCCAAAACGCCCGATGGTGTTTTGGCCTTTAATAAAGCCATTGTGGATGCAACGCATCATTTGTGCGTGGCCTATAAACCCAATCTGGCTTTTTACGAAGCGATGGGGCCGCGCGGCTTAGAGGTGTTTTACGAAACCGTGCAATACATCGGTAAGGGCCACTTCATTATCGCCGATGCCAAACGCGGCGATATCGGGAATACGGGGCGCATGTACGCCGAAGCGTTTTTTAACACGTACCACTGCGATGCGGTGACCGTAGCGCCGTACATGGGCGAAGACAGCGTAACACCGTTTTTGGGTTTTGAGGGTAAATGGGCCATTGTGCTCGCCCTAACGTCGAATCCGGGCAGCGCCGATTTTCAGCAAATTAAAAACGAAGAGGGGATTCCACTTTTTGAACAAACCATCCAAAAAGTAGCCACTTGGGGTACCCCCGAAAACCTGATGTACGTGGTTGGGGCTACCCACCCCGAAATGTTTGCCCGAATTCGGGGATTGGCCCCCGATCATTTTTTGCTGGTGCCAGGAGTAGGCGCGCAGGGCGGCGATTTGGCCGCCGTGTGTAAATATGGCCTCACGAAAGATTGTGGCTTGCTGATTAATGCCTCGCGCAGCATTATTTACGCCGATAATGGCCCCGATTTTGCGGCAGCAGCCCGCCGCGAGGCCCAAAAAATGCAGGCCGAAATGGCGGACTATTTCTAAAATATAAACCTTTTCGCCGAACAACCGTTAAAAAGCGGACTCCAACGAGCACCCAACGGCCAACAAACTAAACATTCACTTATGCGCGATTTTTTTACTTCCAAACCTCGCTTGCTCTGGATTTTATTGTCCGGTTTTTTTGTAACCAATACCCTGGTGGCCGAGTACATGGGGGTTAAATTATTTTCCTTGGAAAAAACGTTTGGTTTTGCGGAGGCGAATTGGACCGTTTTTGGCCAACCCAACCTCAATTTCACCCTTACCGCGGGCATGTTGTTGTGGCCGGCGGTATTTGTAATGACCGATATTATCAACGAGTATTACGGTCGAAAAGGGGTGCGTATTTTGTCGTTTATGACGGCGGGTTTGGTGTTATACGGCTTTATGATGCTGTTTTTTGCCATGAAACTGGAACCCGCCGATTTTTGGCGCACATCGCACATCAATCCCAATTGGTCGGATGCCCAAAAAGCCGAGGCATTGCGGCAGGTCGGTGATTACAATGCGGCCTACAACGTGGTTTTTGGGCAAAGTCAATGGATTATTGTAGGTTCCTTAATTGCGTTTTTAATTGGCCAAATTGTGGATGTCAACGTTTTTCACCGCATTAAACAAAGCACGGGCGAGGGTAAAATCTGGATGCGCTCCACGGGCAGTACCCTTGTTTCTCAGTTTATTGACACGTTTGTGGTGGGGATTTTTGCGTTGCACATCGGGTTAAAAATTCCGCTGGCGCAGGTTATTGCGTCTTGCACGATGGGGTATTTGTACAAAGGGGTGGTGGCCTTGTTAATGACACCGGTGATTTACGGCGTACACGGCATTATTGAACGTTATCTCGGCCACGATGTCGCGGCAGAAATGAAAAAAGTTGCCGCCGCGTAAAGAGTAGTGATGAGAGATAAGAGATAAGTGATAAGAACCGTTACGACGTAATTGGATAAATACTCATCTCTTATCTCTCATCACTCATATCTCTAACGCCACCAAATGCCATTTTTCGCCCGTATGCGGATTTTCGTACACCTTAAACGTTTGAAAACCCACGCGTTCGTGGGCGCGCAAAGAACGCGGGTTGCGTTCGGAAATTTCCGTGATAATCAAGTCAAAGTCATCTTTCCAAATCTCCCGGAGGTGTTGGTACATACCATCGAATACGCGCTGCCCCCGATAGGCTTCGGCGACGCAAATTTGCCCCATTACAAACCAGCGTTGTGACTGGAGTTCTTCCATTTGTTCCAATTTAGAAAACATGGGTTCCAAAATAGGAATCCGGCTGCTGAACGAACGCGGCATCATCAGACAATAACCCGCCAAATCGTTGTTGGCGGCGCGGGCAATCACCGATGGATAAGCCCGGTTCATGTCCCACAATACGTCAAAATCGTGGCGAACTGTCACAAATCCCTGCGATTGCCAAGTATCTTCGCTTACCGTTGATTTGTGGTTCAACGCCTGCAAAGCCAATATATCGTGAACATCTTGTTCGGTTTGTACCGTGGTAAACATAGGTTGTTGAATTTGTTGAGAGATGTCTAATCCGTGAAAATCCGTGTCCTAAAAATAACTTCGCCCCGGTACACCCAATAAGTGCGCCGGGGCGAAGTGTACTCCGTAAGAACCGCCTTGTGGCTGTCCTACTAAAACCGCGCTGTCAGGCCCACCAGTACGTTGGTGCCGTAGATGGGGTAATTGTGCCAGCGTTCGCGGCGGTTATTCAGGATATTATTAATGTCGAGGAATGCCCCGAAATATTTGGAAAAGCGGTAAGAGCCGCCCAAACCAAAGTCAAATAGGGCACCGTCTTTGCCGGGAATGGCGTTTTCGTCGCGGCGGTTGATTTTATCCGCAATGTACAAGTTGGCTTTAAACGCGGCGCGGCTATCCAGCAAACGGTATTCACCGTTGAAATTACCTTCCAAACCCGGCAAACCCCAAGCCGCCAAAGCGTTGGACATCTTGAAAATATTTTGGCTCAACGTACCTGTCACGGTAATGTCTTTGGTGGGTTTCACAATCACCGTTCCCTGAATATTGGTAATGCGGGCGGTGTCGTACAACACGTCAAAACGGGTAATCCCCTCCGTAGTGAAGGAGGTCTGGTACAAGGCCAAATCACCCGCCGTTGCGTAGCCACCCTGAAGGGTATAGTTGATCCAGCCCAGGTTACCCCGGATACCACCAAAATAGTTGCGGTAATCGGTGTTGCGCAATTCGGAGTTGCGAATTTGCACAAACGGGTTGTAGTCGCTCATGGTGCGGTAGGTGTTTTTGCGCAAATCACCGTTGGCACCCACAAACAATTGAATACCATCGCCAAAAACGCGCACGGCCAATTCCGCGTCGGGGTAAATGTGGAAAATATCGCGGTTGCTGGCAAAATTCCCCCCGATTTTAAACCGCACCGGACCCGCATGCAAGGTGAAAGAAGGCTGAATGTAAATATTGTTCAGTTGTTGCCTTGCCGTGTCGCGGAACGTCGTGAAATCGGTGCGGAGGGCCAGGCGAAACACGTGTTTATCGGCAAACCATTTGGATGCCCCAAAAGCGAGATCCAAACCGTTTTCTTTGTTGGAATAGTTGTCTTTGAGGTTGTAATATTTGGGCGCAACAAAATAGTTCAGGTCCGCGTCATTGCGTTCGCCGTTAAATACCCGGAAACCCACGTCAATGGTTTGGAAATTTTGGCGTACCCGCTCGGCGTCGAACGTGTACAGGCTATCGTCGTAGCCGTAATAGTGTACGCGATCATAAGTATAACCAATTTTACCTTCCAGCGCGGTTTTTTGGTTAATCATGCCGTTACCGTCAATTTGAACGTCGGTATTGGAAAAGCGCTGGTTTTCGCGGTTTTTGAAGTTTGCCTGGTGGTGGCGACCCCAGAGCCGGGCGTCAAATTTGTCTTTTACCCCAAAACCATAACCCAATTCGCCGTACACCGAGGTAGGAACCCCGCCGCCACCTTTAAAGTAGCCGTGGTATTGTTCTTCCTTGGTGCCCGTTTTCATGCCCAATGGCTTGAGTTTGGGCGCGTCGTATTTCACTTTTACCGGGCGCGGTGGAACCACGTAGTCCTGGTATTTGGTAGAAGTATCGAGCGGTGGCAGGGTAGGCGTAACGTTCAGTTTATTGGCATCGAGGAGTTGAGCCTCGTAATTTTTGATGATATCCACCTTGTCGGTTGGGCCGTTTTGGCCAAACGCTACCGAACCGGCAAGGCAGCAAACAGCAACAATCAAAAGTGATTTATTCATTTCTTTATTTGTTATTAATTTTTGTAAAACGCCCTAACATCCAACATCCAAATGTCTAACATCTAAGGTCTGGTGTCTAAGGTCTTTTGTCTGATGTCTAAAGGTATTAATTCCCTCCGTCCAGGTCAAGAATATCCACCTGTTTGGGTTTTGGGGCGCTTTTGCCCTGTGGAACCGGGTCCGTTGGAGGAGGAGTTCCGCCCAATTTTTGGTATTTTTGACGGGTTTCGGTGATAATTTGTTGGTTGCCACCGGAGTAGTTTTCCAAAACCCCTTCCAATGCTGCCAATGCGCTGTTGCGGTCACCCTGGTCGGCGTACACATCGGAGAGCAAAATGATGTTGCGGGCAATCCAGTCATCGTAACCGGCGCTGGCCTGGTTGGCCGTCGAAATCATTTCTTCGGCTTGTGGGAATTGGCGCTGGCGGTACAGGATTTGGCACATATAGTGGTATGCCTCGGCCATAATTTCGGATTGGGTATTTTCCGTTACCTTTTGCAACGATGGATAAGCGCGGGCGTAATCGCTGCGATCGTAGGCCATTTTAGCCAAATAAAAACTACCCCGTGCAATTTCATCGGCCGATGCACTGCCCGAAGAAATGACCTTGTTGGCGTATTCGGCGGTGGCAACGGAGTTGTTGGAGCGGTAAGCGCTCTCCATTGCCAATACCTGTGCGTCAAATTTGCCCTTGGCGGTAGGGGCCGATTCTTCCCATTTGCGGGCCATTTCGTAGGCTTGGCCGTAATCTTTCAGCGTTGAATACGAAATAATCGCCGACTTTTCGGCGGCTTTGGAGAAATAACGGCTCGGACCTTTGGCCACAACGGCATTCAGGTCTTTCATGGCCTCGGGGAATTTGCCCAATGCAGCGTACGAATCACCCCGGTAAAAAGTAGCGGCCAAGGCTTCGCGGCCGTTGGGGTACTTGGTCAAATACGTGGTAAAACCTTCAATCGCCGGTTGGAACTGGCCGCGGTCGTACTGGTATTCTGCGGTTTGGTACGTTACACTGTCGCGCGCCGCCGAAGTCACTTTGTAGCCGGGCACTGTTTCGAGGAACGCAAAATACTCATCGGGGCGGTTCATTTCTTTGTAAATGGTCTCCAACGCCGAAAGGGCTTCTTTGGCTTCGTCGTTTTCCGGGTTGTTGGCAAAAACCTGCTTATAGTAGTTAATCGCCGCCGAATTATTGCCGTCGTTGTACGAAATAAGACCCAATTTGAGTAACGCGGGGTTAATGAGTGGCGAACGACCGCGGTAGTTTTCCACCACCCGGCGCAAAGCCGCCAACGCCTGCGAACTTTTGTTCAGGCTAATGTAGGTGAGGCCCATTTGGTACAAGGCATCGTCCACAAACTGGCTGTTGGGGAACTTATTCACCAGGTCTTCCATGCCCGAAATTTTGTCTTCGGGTTGTTTTTGAAGCCCTTTAATCATGGCTTTTTGGTAAATAGCGTATTCAAAACCATCGTATTTGCGGCCAATGGCTTCGTTGTAATAACCAACGGCTTCGCTGTACTGGTTGCGTTTGAAGTGGCAATCGCCGGTGCGCAAAATGGCATCGCCCAATACGCCCTGCGTAATTTGTTCGGAGTTAATCCGGCCTTGGTTCTTTTTAATACCGTCCACGCAGGCTTTAAAATAAGTCAAAGCGTCTTTGTGGTTCTCTTGCTTGAGGTAATTATAGCCTTGAACGTAGTTACCCATGTACGAACTGCTTTCGTCGGGCAGGTCCGAGTAGTTTTTGGCCTGACTTAGGAACGCGTTCATTTGGTTGATACTGCCTTTGTAGTCGTTGGATTCGTGCGAAATCATACCGTTCCAGAACGAACAAAGGGTCACCAGTTTGCGGTCAATGGGTTGTTCCACCGATTTATTAAAGAAACGGCGGGCTTCCTCTTTTTGGTTGTTTTGGTACAGTTGCAAACCGCGCAGGTAACATACTTTTTGGTAAATTTCGTTGAGGCGCGGGCTGCGGTTTTTTACTCCTTCGAGGGTCGAAACGGCGCGGTCGTAGTCGCGGGTATTCAGGAAAATTTCCCCCATCAGGGCTTGCGCGTCGTTATAATAAGGCGATTGTGGCTGAAAACGCTGCAAAGCCGAGAGGGCATCGCGGTCGTATTTGAGTTCCCAACTCAATTTGGCGTAGTTCATCAGCGCGTCTTCTTTCACCATAGGGTCAAAGTTCATGCTCGATGCCTGCCCGAATGCGTTGCGGGCCGCGCCTTTGTTGCGCACGCGCAGGTAACAATCGCCGAGGTGATACAGACCGTTTTGACCCAACATGGAGTCCTGTTTGGTCAATTGCTCGAAGTTTTCGATGGCATTTTTGTAAAAACCATTTTGGTATTGGGCAAAGCCAAGTTGGTAAAAATCGGCGGGGCGGAAATTGACGCCGTTGTTGGCGGCAAATTCCATGTAGCGTTGGGCACTTTTAAAGTCGCCTTTTTCAAAATAAGCCTGACCTACCAACATGGCAATTTCGGACTGGTTGCGCACGGTGTTGTCTTTGGCTTTTGGCTCGCCGTAGGTAATTAACTGGTCGTATTGGCCTTTTGCAAAAAGAATTTGGCAAACGTAATAAGCAACGATTTTGCCGTACTTATTGGATTTTTCCAACCGCTGAAAGGCTTTTTGCGCCTCGTCGTAGCGTTTTTCGTAAAAAGAGCAACAACCGTAATAGTAGTTGGCATCTTCGTAATATTTGCCTCGGCTATTTTCTTTTAATCCGGCAAAAATGGATTTAGCCTGACCAAATTTTTTGGTAACGAAATAACTATACCCCATTTTGAAGCGCAGTTCATCGCCCAACGGGCCATTGGCCGGTGCCATATCGTAATAAGTGAGGGCCTTGTCAAATTCCTTTTTACCAAAGTAATAATCACCTATTTCGAGCGCAGCCTGGCTGGCAACGGGCGAAGGGGATTGATCGCGGAGGAAATCGAGGGCTACCTTTTCGGCTTCCGGTTGGTTGAGTCTTACCGCGCACCGGGCGTAATACAGTTCGGCGTTGGTTTTCAGGTCGCGCCATTCGGGTTCATTTACCGGGCGCAAGGTATTAATGGCGCTGAAGAACTCTTTTTGTGCTAGTCCGTAAATACCCTGTTCAAAAAAGTCAACACCGCGTTTGTACGATAAATTGGCCTCCGTAAAAACCGTTGTTTGTTGAGCGGGGAGCAGGATGGTTGCCAATAAAAAGCAACATAGTGAAATGCCTGTCCGAAGGTTCATGCTGAGTTGGAAATTTAAATTATGAAACAAGTTGGTGTTATTGCTGTATGTGATAAACACCTGATTATTGGCCCGCAGGGGAACGAGCCGCTGCATAACGCAATAACGAGGCGCGAAAATATATAAGTTCTTAAAAATGGCGCTTAAATGTAGATAAAAGCCTTGAATTAACGCGAATTTAACAGCCATCAGGGGCTTTTATTTTAATCTATCCAGCCATCAGGGCGGATGAGGGTACGGGTTGCGCTTTCGATGCAGGGGGCCTGCCGCAAGGGGTCGGGGTGCCAGGGTTTGACATTGGGTTTGGGTTTGGCGCGTATTCCGTTGATTTCTTTGGTCATGTCGATGATAATAATGGATTTTTGGTAAGAAAAAACGTTAAACGCCCCCAGAATTTTCTCCGAAGGATTGTTGGTGTTGCGCACATTGGGGTTGAAGCGTGTTTGCGCCGGAATGTCAAAAATAGAGCCGGTGTTTTGGTTTTGTACTTCCTGCGATTTGAGATAATCGTGCACGCTCGCGGTAACTGCGCGTTGCTCCACCTTCAAATAGTAGCGGTTGGGCGGGGTAACAAACGGAATCCGCGTTACTTTTTTGGCAATGGCCACACCATCGCGGAGTTTATCCGATTGGGTAATGACCTGAGTATTGCGGTAAATCCCCCAACAATCGTAGGGTGTACAGGGTATGCGGTACGAAATGTTGTTAATGGATTCTTCGCCGCATTGTTCCGTACGGCGGTTATGCGTCCAATCCCATTGGTAAAAATCTTCGGAGCCGGGTGTATCGGTCAAAAAAGCGTAAATATCAAGACCATAATAAAGGTCGTCATCCGGGTTGCGGAACACTTCGGGGTTAAAAAAGGCCGCCAAAGAATCAATGACCGGACAAGCGCGCATGGTTTCTTTGTCCGATGCGTAAAATTGGCCGTCGGCTTCCACAAACAATTGGTAGGTTTCGCCAATTTGCCCCTGAAACGAGTTGTCCACCGCGCCTCCGGGATCAAAAAAATGCCGTTGCCCCTGGCTATTCTCCACGTACACACTGGCAACCGGCTCCGGTGGCAAAGTGTAACCACCCTGCGGCGATAACCCGGTGATGGAATAACTGACTTTAACCTTGCCGTAATCGGGCGTTAATTCGGCATCAATAATGAGAAATTGTTCGGCATTGGGCAATCCCGTTTCTTTGGTGGGATATTGGCACTGAGGCCCGATGAGGCACAAGGCCGTGAAGAGCAGTAATAAAGTAGCGGTGCGCATTATTTGAATTCGATGTTCCAGGTGATTGAAAAAATAGGTGTGGGAAAAACGCTGATTTTGTACGGTTTAAAAACACCCGCGTTGGGGTTGAAAAAGTATGAAAAAGCGTTTTTACGACCGTATAAATTGTAAAAAGCCACTACCCATGAACTTTCCCAACGCCGTTCTTTCATACTGGGGTTGCGGATAGTCCACGAAAAATCCAGTCGGTGATAATCGGAAATGCGCGCGTTGTTGCGCTCCGTAAAGATAGGTACAAAACTAGAGCCGTTGTTAAAAAAACTGGAAGGTGACGTGTAAGGGCGCCCCGTGCTGTACGTAAAAGTAAACGAGGCTGCATTGTATTTATCCCCCTGAAAACTAATCAAGGTGTTGATGGTGTGTGGCTTATCAATGTTGGAGCGGAACCAATTGCCGTCGTTGATGGATTGGATGGCCGGAAAATCGCCGGTAATGCGTTGGAAACTTCGGGCGTAGGTATAACTCATCCAGCCCGTCATGGTGCCTTTTTTCTTATTAACAAACAATTCGGCCCCGTACGCACGCGCTTTTCCTTTCAACAGTTGGGTTTCAATTAATGGGTTAATGTTTAGTTCGGCCCCGTTTACAAAATCAAAAATGGCGTTTTGGTGCCGGTAATACAATTCTGCCGACCATTCCCAAATGCGTTTGGAGCCGTCGTGAAAATACCCCAGTGAGAACAAATCACTTTGGTTGGGCACCAGATTCCGGCCCGCCGTTTTCCAGCGCACATTGGGCAGGGGAGTGGCGTTGTTGGCGACCATTTGCAAAAACTGGTTCATGCGGTTATACCCAATTTTTACCGATTTGTTTTCGTCAATGCGGTATCGCAACCCAAAACGCGGTTCAAAACGCCCGTAATAGGCTTCTTTTTTGTTTTTGCCAACCAATACGGTATCAATGATGGAAGACGGGGTGCGGGGTTCGTTGGGGTCATAAATGCTTTGGGTGTAAGGCCCCATATTCCAATAATTGACCCATCGTGCGCCCACATCCACCAATAACCGGGAATTGAGTTCGTATTCGTCGGAAATGTAGATCCCGGTTTCCCAAGCCTGTTCTTTGGGAATGGTCACCGACGAAATCACCGATTGTTGCCGGGGGACCAGTGTAGCGGGCTGATTATCGTATCGGTTCACGGCAATGCCACCACTTACGCGGTGGGTTTTGGACGGAATCCAGGTGGCTTCTGCTTTGGCGATGTGGTGCAGCAGCCGGGTATCGTACTGGAATCCGGCGGTGGGTTCGCTGGCGGAGGTTCGGGTAAAATAATCGGTGCGAATCAGGTGTACATTCAGGTTCCATTGGTCGTTAAAAAAATGGTTCCAACGCGCGGCCGTGTTCCGGTGCCCGTATTCCATGGTAGATTGGCTGGGCGTAATGCCCGCAATGGAAAACAGGTTATCCACGCGGTAACTGTCGTAACTCAGGTACGATACCACCGAAATATAGTCTTTGGGGCCGGGCCGCCAGAGGACTTTGTTGGCTAAATCGTAAAAAATGGGGCGGGCATTGGGTAGTCGTTTTTCGCTGAAAGTACCCACCAGGCGGTTATTATACAGCCGGATGAGCGGATCGGTATACGAAACCCGCAGCGACGACATAATGGCCACTTTTTCTTTGATAATGGGCGTTTCTAAGTGCATTCGGTTGGAAATTAGCCCTATTCCACCCGAAAATCGCCGGTTTTCCATGTCCGGTTCGCTGAGTTTTACGTCCAGTACACCGGCGGTTTTACCCGCAAATCGCGCGGGAATAGAGCCTTTGTACACCTGCATTTCGCGAATGGCATCGGTGGGAAACAGCGAAAACAGACCCAATAAATGCGTGGGGTTGTAAATGGGCATGTGATCGAGCAGGATCAGGTTTTGGTCCACCGCCCCGCCCCGGATATTGATGCCATTGGCCCCTTCGCCAACCGCCGAAATACCGGGTAAACTTTGCAAACTGCGCAAAATATCCACTTCTCCCGCCGCCGGGGTAATCTTTTTAACGGCTTTCATGCTCAGTTGGCTGACCCCCAAAGCCGGGGTTTCGTGGGTGCGTACACTGCCTTGAGAGGTAACAACAACTTCTTCAATTTGGTTTTTGATATTTTCCAAAACCACCATCAGGGGTTCGGTAGCGGGTGTCCCCATGATCCGCCGGGCAAAGGGCCGGTAACCTAATTTTTGTACCCGAACGCTGTGTTCTTCGCAAGTGACCGGCATGCGGAGTATTCCGCTGCTGTCACTCAAAATGCCGGAATCTTCGCCGTCTATTTTCAGGGAGGCTTCATCTAATGGCTCTGCTGAGTTGGTATCCACTATTTTCAGGTAAATATAGCAATTTTTTTGGCTCCAAATGGCAGTAGGCATCAAAAATGCCAGAAAAAAGAGGCAAAAAACAACAAGTGACTTCTCCGGGAGAGAAGTGCGAAGTAAGTAGTTCCGCATGTATCGTAGTTAATAGGTGTGTTTGGGCTTATCGGGCCAAAATATAATTGCGGTAAAGATGCTACTTATTTACCAAATTCTTTTGTTTAGTTCCTCAATAACCATTTCGATGCGCGAAATTTCGTAATTGTTGCGGTGAGCAAGGGCAATGCATACTTCCAATTCGGGAATGGGCAACGAGTTGTTATCCACCAAAGGGCGACAAACTACCTGTTGTCCGGCTGGGTTAAGAATGCCATCAGGCACCAAACCAATACCCATTTTTTGTTCAACCAAAGCAAAAACCCATTCAAACGAACTGACTTCCTGAGCGATGGTGCGTTTGATGCCATTGTTCCGGAAAACGCTTTCTACTTTTTCGTAAATAGGGTGGATACTTTTGGCCAAATCAATCCACTGTTCATGCTCTAAAAAGTGAATGGGGATCACGTCGTGCTGCGCCAGCGCCTCCGACGAATGTACTGCCACGCAGGTTTGTGAACAAATAAAAGTGTGTGTGGTCAAATTACGGGTTTTGAGCGGCATCAAAACAATGCCTACATCAATGGATTCATTGTAGAGGGATTCTTCCACCACTTTGGGCGATGGCATACCAATGAGATTGATACTAATGTCGGGGTAAAGTTCTTTAAAAAGGCGTAAAATATACATCACGGCCGACATGGGAATGAGGTTAAAATACCCCAGCCGGATGGCGGTGTTTTCTTTGTATGCTTTCCGGGCGTTGATGATGCTTTGCTGCGCTAACTGCATGATTTTGTAGGCGTCATTCAAAAAAGAAGTGCCTGCTTCGGTGAGTTCTACCTTGTGTTGGTAGTTGCGTTTGCTTTTTACAAACAGTTCGGCCCCGATTTCTTGTTCCAGTAGTTGAATCTGTTGGCTGAGTGCCGATTGAGACACAAATAATTTTTTCGCTGCATTGCCAAAATGTAGTTCTTCTGCTACACCTATAAAATATTTTAGTTGCCTAAATTCCATTGTGGCAAAGGTAATCAGTTTTTCTAATCAGCAGTTAAGAAATAAATATCAGCATATTCGTTCTGGTAATAGACATTTGGCCAAATTTTCTTTTAATCATTATACTTTCACTTATTACTTATTTTTTAACTAAAATCGTTCTATTAATGAAACGAAGTATTTACGAATGTCTAAAGCCCTGTATCGCAATCTTTGTATTGTTGTTCCTAGGGGCTTCCTCACTTGATGCCCAGCGCACAGTTCGCGGCAAAGTGAGCGACGAATTTGGGGGTATTCCTGGCGCTACCGTAGTAGAAAAGGGTACCAACAATGGCACAGTCACCGATATCAATGGTGACTTTTCACTTAAACTTACGGGTGCTACACCGGTAATTAAAATTTCTGCTACCGGCTATGCGGCTGTGGAGTTAGACGCAACCACCCAGAACGCCTTTAATGTCACGTTGGAGGCCAACGACAACGTTCTGGATGAGTTTATTATCACGGGTTACACCGTTGATACGCGGAAACAAACCACCAGCGCCGTAGCCACTGTAAAAACCAAAGACCTCGCGGCTGTACCTTCCGGTAACGTTGAGCAGCAGTTGCAAGGTCGTGTGAGTGGTGTTACGGTTATTACCAACGGCCAGCCCGGTACTGCATCGCAGGTGCGTATCCGTGGTTTTGGTTCGTTTACCAATAACCAGCCGCTTTTTGTAGTGGACGGGGTTCCAACGCAAAACATTGACTTCCTGTCTCCCGATGATATCGAGAACACATCTGTGATGAAGGATGCGTCTTCAGCGTCCATTTACGGTTCGCGTGCGGCGGGTGGTGTAATTGCTATTACGACCAAAAGAGGTAGTAAAAAAGCACAACCACTGCGTGTTACTTACGATGCCATTTTTGGTATTACAGATCCGGGTCAGGGGCAGGAAATGTTGAACCCACAAGAACAGGCTGATTGGACCTGGAAAGCCATCCAAAACGGCGGTGGCACACCAAGCCACCCTCAGTATGGTTCTGGTGCAACACCTGTAGTACCCGATTTTATTAATGTAGGTGGTTTGGCCGGCCTTTCGGCTAGTCAGGTTGATCTTGCGGCGGAAAAAGCCAAGTACAACGTCAACTTTGATAATGGCAACATTTATCAGGTGGTACGCGCTAACAAAGCAGGTACTGACTGGTACGGTGAAATTACGCGCAACGCTCCATTGACTCGCCATAGCCTAGGCTTTACGGGTTCTACCGAACATGCACGTTATTACCTCGGTTTGAGCCTTCAGGACCAATCTGGTATCTTGAAGTACAATGAATTCAAACGTAACACAGTGCGCTCTAACCTCGAGTTCGACTTGGGCAAACGTGTACGTGTTGGTCAAAACTTCCAGTTCACGCACCGTCAGGTACTTGGACAGAGTGGTGGCGGTAATGGTGCAAACGTGTCACAGGATGAAAACGACATTTTGTCGGCTTTCCGTATGCCATCTATTATTCCCGTTTTTGATGAGTACGGCGGATATGCTGGTACTGCTGCAAAAGGTTTTAACAACCCGCGCAATCCGGTAGCCGCTCGTGATGCTATCAGAAACAACCGTGGTAACAGTTACGGTGCATTTGGTAATGTGTATGCAGAACTTGATTTGATGAGTGGCCTTACTTTCCGTACCAGCCTTGGTGGTGATTACACCAGTTATTCTGGTTTCGGTTATGGCCGTCGGACATATGAAAACTCCGAAAACAACTCAAGTTTTAGTTATGACGAATTTTATGGTAATAACCTTAACTGGGTACTCTCCAATACATTGCAGTACAAAAAGCAGTTTGCTCAAAGTTCACTTGACGTAATTGCTGGTCAGGAGGCATTGAAAGTGGACCAGGGTCGTGGCTCTAACTCTTTCGGTTTGAATCCATTCTCCGAAGATCCTGACTTTATCACCTTAAATACAGTATCTAACCGTCAGGTATCTAGTTTTATTAGCGATCCGGCCACTTACTCTTCTTATTTTGCGCGTGTGCAATATGGTTTCAGAGACAAGTACTACGTAACGGGTGTTGCTCGTCGCGACGGTTCTTCCGTATTTGGTCCTGAAAATAAATACGGTTTGTTCCCCGGTGTATCTGCCGCTTGGCGCGTAACGGGTGAAGAGTTTATGAAAGGTATTTCCTGGTTGGACGATTTGAAAATCCGTGGTGGTTGGGGGCAAATGGGTAATTCCCAGATCCGTAGAACGAACCAATATTCTTTGTTCTCCTCTACTTTGGGTAACTCCTCTTACGATATTGACGGTTCTAACACGGGTATTGTAACGGGTTTCTATCAGAGTTCAGTAGGTGATCCATTGGTAAAATGGGAAACTTCTACTACCTCTAACGTAGGTTTTGAAGCACTTTTGTTGAAAGGTAAATGGGATTTGATTGTTGACTTATGGCAGAAGCGTACTTCTGACCTGTTGTTTACTCCTCCACAATCTGATGTTGCAGGTTTCCAGGCATCGGCTCCTTTCCGTAACATTGCTGAAATGACCAACAAGGGTATTGATATCCAATTGGTAAACAAAGGTAAATTTACTTCCAATAGCGGTTACGAGTTGACATTGACCGGTTCATTCCTGAACAATAACATTGATAAAGTTGCGGAGGGTATCGAGTTCTTCGATGTAGCCCCTGCGAGTAACCGTTTGTCGGGTACAATGGTACGTAACCAGGTGGGTAACTCTATCTCTGCTTTCTTCGGCTACCAAGTGGTTGGATTATTCCAAACTCAGGCTGAAATTGACGCGTTGAATGCGGCTGCTCCAGTGAATGAAAATGGCGACAAAATTTACCAGGAAGGTGCTGCTCCCGGTCGTTTCTACTTCGCCGACGTTAATGGTTTGGATGATAATGGCAAACTTACGGGTAAACCCGATGGTAAAGTGGACGCGTCTGACCGTACTTATATCGGTAGCCCCGTTCCTAAATTTACCGGTGGTATTAACCTGAAAGTAACTGTAGGTGCATTCGATATCGAAACATACCTCTATGCATCTTACGGTAACAAAATCTTTAACCTGTCTCGTTGGTTCACCGATTTCTATCCTTCATTCACGGGTGCTGCAGTAAGTGCTCGCGTGAAAGATTCTTGGTCTCCCACCAACACAAATACGGATTTGCCGATTTTCGAAACTGCATCTAACTTTAGCACCAATACACAGCCAAACTCATTCTACGTAGAAGATGGTTCGTTCCTGCGTATGCAGAACCTGTCCATCGGTTACAACTTGCCAAAGAGTTTGATGAGCAAGTCTAAGTTGTCTCGTGCACGCATTTACGCGGCGACCAACAACGTATTTACACTCACCAAATACAAAGGTCTTGACCCAGGTGTAGGTGGTTCGGCTGATACCAACTTCGGTATTGACGTAGGTAACTATCCTATTACTCGTAGCGTCATGGTTGGTGTTGGTATCACCTTCTAAATTAGATTTATTCTATTTTGCGCAAAATTTTATTTGGCTTATTGGCTTAATAACTATATTTGTGCAACAAAAAAATTAAACACTAAATTATGAAAAATTTTTCAAATAAATTACTCCTTGCGGTAGGTACCGGTGCTATGTTGAGCATTAGTATGATGTACGGATGTAAAGATAGCTTCCTCGAAATTGCTCCTAAAGCAGCACTGACGGAAGAAGTAATGAGTAGCAAAAAAGGTATTGATGGCCTTTTGGTTGGTGCTTACAGCCCCCTGAATGGTTTGGGTGCATGGTACGGTGGCTTTGGTAACTGGGTACACGGCTCTATCTTGGGCGGCGATGCCAACAAAGGTACAAATGCTGGTGACCAGTCAGTCGTAAACCCGGTGCAGCGTTACGAAACCCTGCCGAACAATGGTGCAGTAGCCGACAAATGGAGCCGCTGCTTCGAAGGTGTAGCGCGTTGCAACACAGTGCTTCGCCTTGCGGCAAATTCTACTGATGCTACAGTAACCGACGCTGATCGGGTGCGTTTCGCAGCCGAAGCCCGTTTCCTCCGTGGTTTGTACTACTTCGAACTCAAGCGTGCATTTAACAATGTACCTTTTGTAACGGAAGAAATGTCTTACGAAGAAGCCATTTCAGTTCGCAATACGACGGACATCTATCCGGCCATTGAAGCAGATCTCCAATTTGCGGTGGATAACCTGCCTGCTACTCAAGGTGCGGCTGGCCGCCCGAACAGTTGGGCTGCTAAAGCATTCCTGGGTAAAGTGAAATTGTACCAAAATAAATATGCTGATGCTAAATCTTTGTTGACTGACGTAATTAACAACGGTGTAACCTCTAAAGGTGAAAAGTACGGCCTGATGGAGAACTACGCTGACTTGTTCAAAGCAGAATTCGACAACAACAAAGAATCTGTATTCGCAGCACAAACATCGGTGAACTCTGGTAGCACCAACAACGCCAACCACGAGAACGTATTGAATTTCCCTTACAACACCGGTTCTGATGGTCCTGCGGGTTGCTGCGGTTTCTTCCAACCCAGTTTTGAGTTGGTAAACTCTTTCCGCACCGACGCAAATGGTTTGCCATTGCTCGACGGTTCTTACAACGATCCGGCCAACGCAGTGAAAAACGACTTTGGTTTGAAATCGGCTGATCCGTTTACCCCAGACGAAGGTAACCTCGACCCACGTCTCGACCACTCCGTTGGTCGTCGTGGTGTTCAGTACCTCGACTGGATTGCACACCCTGGTGACAACTGGATTCGCGACCAGGCCTACGCTGGCCCATACTCTCCAAAGAAATTTGTATTCTACAAGGCTACTCAAAATGCGTTGACCGACGGTTCTTCTTGGACCCGCGGTTGGACGGCAATCAACCAACCACTTATGCGCTTTGCTGACGTGTTGTTGATGGCGGCTGAGTGCGAAGTAGAAACAGGTAACTTGGAGCAGGCGCGTACTTATGTGAACTTGGTGCGCAACCGTGCAGCGAACCCATCTTCTTTTGTGGTAACTGCCGGTTACAATGCAAAATACACAATCAATGCATACAGCGCACCTTGGACGGATGCTGCGGTTGCCCGCACTGCGGTTCGTTTCGAGCGCAAACTCGAACTTTCTGGTGAAGGCCACCGTTTCTACGACCTCGTTCGTTGGGGCGTAGCAGCACAAACCTTGAACGCATACCTTGCGTACGAAGGTGCTAAATTGACCGATGCTTTGGGTACTGGTGCTACATTTACCGCTGGTAAAAGCGAGTACTATCCAATTCCACAAGGCCAGATCGATATTCACGGTCCGGACGTATTGGTACAAAATCCTGGCTATTAATCCAGCCTGACGCTATTTTTAGCGGATAAAACAGCGGCTGCTCTTCGTTTATCGGGGGGCAGCCGTTTTTTAGTGCTCGCCCCAGCGGTAGGTATTTATATCAAATCCGGCCAAGTCCAGCACCCGGTCCACTACCGTTTGGGCTATTTCCTCCACTGTTTTCGGATTGGCGTAAAATGAAGGCGTGGCCGGGCAAATAATGCCACCGGCTTCCGTCACGGTTTTCATGTTGTTGATGTGGATCAGGCTCAACGGGGTTTCGCGGGTGACCAAAATAAGCCGACGGCGCTCTTTGAGAATTACATCGGCGGCGCGGGTCATCAAATCATTGCTGATACCGGTAGCGATTCGCGACAACATGCCCATGGAGCAGGGGCAAACAATCATGGTGTCGTATTTGGCAGAACCGGAGGCAAATGGCGCGTTAAAGTCGTTTTTAGCGTAAAACTGAAACGGATAAGCCTCAAAATTGGCTTTGCCAACTTCCAATTCCCAATTGATAACGGCATTGCCGGACATGACTACGCCCACCGATTCCCATTGATCCTGAACGGTGAGCAAACGGTCAAATAAAACTTTAGCGTACATTGCGCCCGATGAACCGGCAATTCCCAATACGATTTTCTTTTTCATGCCGTTAGAACAATCTTTTTTTGAAAGATGTTCGTTAACATCGCAACATCGGACAACCTTAACTCAAAAATTGACACCTATGTTTGTACAGCAATTTGCACCATTGAAATACCCGGCGTTTATTCTTGTGGCCATTGTTTTTTTAGCATCAGCCTGCGAAAAAAAAACGGAGTTGGTAGAAACAACCAATGAATTTGGTCGGAAAATCAGATACGAACGCAAAAAAGAAGATTTTACGAAACATGGTTTGTACGAACGTTTTTACGAAAATGGCGTAAAAGCCGAAGAAGCACAGTACGAAAACGACACTTTGCACGGATTTCGGCGCTTTTTTTACGAAAGTGGTCAACTAGAAGCCGAAGAGCATTTTATGCGTGGACTACACCACGGCTTTTACAAAAAGTACTTCGAGTCGGGCCAATTGGAAATTCAGCAAGAATTTATCAATGGGGCCATGCAGGGGAAAAGCATTCGTTATTATCCGTCCGGAAAAATCATGGAAGAGGTCTCCATCAAAGACAGTGAAGAAAACGGACCATTCAAAGAATATTATGAAAACGGTAACCCCAAAGCCGAAGGAAACTATATTTACGCCGACGATGCCGCTGTGGAACAGGGTGAGTTGCGGGAATACGATTCTACGGGGGTATTAATTCGTATCGCCGAATGTGAAATGGGCGTTTGCCGAACAAAATGGAAAAAAGAATAACACACAATATGCTACAAAAACGATACACACTTGCCCTTTTTAGCCTGTTATGCGCGTTTCATCCGCTGCGTGCGCAGGTATTGGGTGGTCAACATACTTTTTCATTTATGAGCCTGTCGCCCTCCGCCCGGGTAACGGGATTGGGCGGTTCTCAAATTGCCGTAAAAGACGATGAACTGGCTTTTGCGGCGCTCAATCCGGCGGCTTTAAACCCTTCGATGAGCGGCCGTTTGGCGTTTAACCATAATTTCTACCTCTCCGATATTCAGCACGGTTACGCCGCTTACGGGCAGCATTTTAAAAAAATAAATTTTACGTTGCACGGTGGTATTCAGTACACCGATTACGGTGAAATTAAACAAGCCGACGAAACGGGCCTGATTACCGGTGAAATTAACGCCAAAGAAACCATGTTAATAGTGGGAGGCGCCCGGCCGTTGAGCGATAAATTATCGTTAGGGCTTAATTTCAAATACGCCATGTCTACCCTCGATATATACAACGCCAGTGCCCTTGCCGCCGATGCCGGGTTGATGTACGCCGATACGGCCAAACGCTACACGATTGGGGTGGTGTTGCGCAACGCCGGGACAATGGTCAATACTTTCAGTGGTAAAAATGAAACCTTACCCTTCGATTTACAGGTGGGTTTTAGCCGCCGGTTAAAACACTTGCCTTTTCGGTTTTCGGTTATTGCGCACCATTTGCACCAATGGAATATTCGGTACGATGATCCTGCCATTCGCCGTTCCGAATTCCTTAATTTAAATGGTGAACCGGAAGCCGAAAACAACAGCCTGAATACCGTGGATAACTTTTTCCGCCATTTTATCTTTAACGGCGAGTTTTTACTCGGTAAAACGGAGTCATTTCGCTTGCGTTTTGGGTATAACCATTTGCGGAAGCGCGAATTATCGGTGCTCAATTACCGCAGTTTGTCCGGTTTTTCGGGTGGGGTAGGTATAAAAATTAAACGCTTTAGGGTAGATTTTGGGTACTCTTCGTACCACTTGGCCGGGGGCGTTACACATTTGGGTATTGGTACTAATTTGAGAGAATTCTTTTAAATGCTTTTATTCGCCTTAACTTACGGCGAATTTTAAATGTCACCAATATGCAACTAACGAAAACCACTTTTTTTCTTTTATTATGGGCGTTTATAGCCTGCAAAAATGAACCCAAAAACACAGCAGGTACTTCGACCGCATTGCCAACGGCAGCGGCTAATGTAAAACCCGAAGTGATTTTATACGCGGTAAACGTGGATAATTTACAATTGCGCGATCAGCCCAATACCCAATCGTCGCAGGTATTGGCTAAGTTTCGCGAAGGCAGTTTCGTTACCGGCGTGGGCGAAAAATCAACCAACCAAGAGGAGATTAAACTGAGAGGAATACCGTTTAAAGATTATTTTTACAAAGTGACCTCCACCACCCCCGAACAACAAACGGGGTGGGCTTTTGGCGGCGCACTAACGGCAGTGTACGCCGGTTCTCGCGCCGGAAGCCCCGACTTGGGCACTTTGGTGCAATACAATACCTATTTAATGGGACTTAGCACGAAAGACATCAACAGTGGGCGCAAGGTTTGGGATTATATAAATACCAATTTCGGGAATGCCTCCGGTGCCCTGGCCGATGCCGTATACGTGTTGACTGTGCAATACCTGACCCGGATGGAGTACGAAGGGGAGTTTTACACCATTATCGAAAAACACAATTGGACACCGGAAGATTACGAGGCCATTTTTAACAATAACTTTGATATGAATAAGTACCCCATTACCAAACGGCTGGCCGAAAATGGTTTCCGGGTAGAGACCGGGGAGGGTATGGTGTTTCCAATGGCCGATTGGGCGCAGTTACACGCTTTTTTTAGCCCCAAAGCGACTCCGGCGATGAAGGCGTTTTTAGACCAGCAACTCATAGAACAAAAGGATTTGGAAAGTGAAGATGGTGGTTTGGTGGTATCGGTGGCGACATTGGCCGAACGCGCCGTTTATTGGGAGAAATTTAACCAGGAACACCCATGGTTCTTATTGTCGGAACGCACCAAAATTAACGAAGAGTGGCAACGAAACGTGGTCATCTCCGGGTTGAACAATACCCCTAACCGAGATTATGAAACCGGCAAAATTGACGAGGAATTTAAAAAAGTATGGCTCGAAATTCCGCAGAAATACCCCGGTACAGTTTTGGCCGCTAAAGTTAAAGAATTGACCGATCTGTGCGCCGCAAATAATTGGACGTACAACGAAACGATTGAAGAGTGGATGATGAAATTTCAGGAGGGTAAGTAGGGTTGATTTTACATCAAAATTCCGTCTTTAGGCAAAATTCGGGGTGGTAGTTCGGTCTCTCCCAACATCTCTCGCAGGTCAATTTCGATGCTGCGGCAAAGCGCGGTCATGGGTACGTCGTTGATAAAATTTTCGAAAGGATCTTCCGAACTGTCGCCGACGATTTCGATGGTCATAAATATCCAGGAAATGATGGTTGTAAAGGGTATTACGAGCCAAATAAATCGTTCGCCCAGGGTTTCAAACTCCATGACCAGTGCCAGCGGCAGCATCAGCACAAAAATCCAGGTGAATACTTTGCTGAAATAGGCATACTGGCGGGGCAGCGGCGTGTTTTTGATCCGTTCACAACGCCCTTGCTCATTGTACAACTCCCGCAGGCTATTCATGAGTTCAATGTGTTTGAGATCATCCACCATACCTTCTTTTTCAAAAAGGTGTTTTAAATCTTCCCCTTGTTCTCGCAGAAGTTGGGTGGGCATGTTTTGGGCACCCGAGAGTCGGTTATATTCCTGAATGGCCAAAAAGGGTTTTACTTCATTTTCCTAATTGCTGGTTTCGGGGCGACCCAGGTGGTAATTATTGATGTGGCCGTGGTAATCGAGGCTGAATGACGATGGTTTGCGCAATTGTAAGCGTAAGGCATTCAGGTAAGCAATGTGCCGGTAGATCAGGCGCTTTTGAATACTTTTTATGGTGTCTTTACTGGTACCGTGTTTGGTATGGTGGTTGGTGATATAACTCATCACCTGGTTCCCAAAATTCCGGCTGGTATTTACAATGCCCCCCCAGGCCGTTCGCGCTTCCCAGAAGCGATCGTAACTCTGGTTGTTTTTAAAACCTAAATAAAAGGAAACAGCTACACCAATAGTGCTCACTGGTGCAAATGGAATGGCCAGGTTAATGCCATTCATGTGGAAAAACATGTGCACTAACACCACAAACGTACTCCAAAAAAAGTAAAATAAAACGGATTTCCAGCCGAAAGAGATGATGAGTCGCCAGCTAATATTTCTTTTGATGTACATGTGGGTACAAAATAGAGTAAAGTTCTTGGAAAGGTGTGGGTATGGGTATAAAAAAAAGTACCGCCCGACGATTACGTCGGGCGGCCCCAAAACCAAATGAAAACAATCTTCCTACTGAATTAATATTGAGTTTTTTGAGGAGTTCATTAACTCAGTAGCCGTCATTTGTAGTGCAAATTTACGTGCACTTGGTTGAACTACGCAAGCTTTTACCCAAAAAAATTTTAAAAAAATTTTCTCCGGCGACAAAAAGCCTCCCAATATCAACAAAGGTGAAATCGTTTTAGTGCATAGTGGTTTGATAATCAATTAACTATACTAGTTGGCGCTTCGTCAGCCCGGAAGCGTTGTGAGAAATAAAAAAACGGATTTGCTGATCCCTCCTCTCCGCTGCTCCTTAACGATGGGTTTCAAATCGTTAAGGAGCAGCGGAGAGGAGGGCGATAAAGAGAAAGGCGGAGCAGCGGGTGGGCAGGCCTGGAGCGGCTTTTTTAATTAATATCCAAGGCTATCGGTCCTTCGGTGAACAAGATAATTGCTTTAAGCATTACATTTGCTATTATTTTTCAACAATCAAAATTGATATGCACACAGCGTTATACCATTTACACTATTACAATCGCTATTTGATTCTGGCCGCGTTGGCTTTTGTTCTGTTCCGCTCCATTAGCGGCTGGCTTGGCAAACGCCCGTACGAGAAAGTGGACTCCGCTGCCGGAGGCGCTTTGGTCGGATTGGCCCACCTCCAGTTGTTGGTTGGTTTGATTCAGTATTTTTTTACCAGTGCGTACACCAAAGCAGCGTTTGCTGATATGGGTGCAGCGATGAAGGACCCTACTTTGCGTTATTTTGCGGTTGAACACATTACAACCATGTTGTTGGCCATTGTGTTGATTCAGTTGGGTCGCACATTTTCTAAACGCAAAACGGATGATACCGAAAAACATAAAACGGTGGCTATTTTCACGGGTGCCGGTGCTTTGTTAATCGTGGTCACTTTGGCCATGAAAGGGCTGTTGTACTAAACATTGCTTTGAAATCGCCTTTGGTAGAGCAGTATACCTTATATTACACGGTGAGTACTGCTCTACCCAATTATTTTTAATCCATTTCTTTCCCCCCGCGCGTTGCTTCTATCATTAAAATAAAAACCATCCCATGTTGAACGCCCGATTTTTTTCAATTAATGGCTTTTTGGCCATCCTTTTATCGGTTTATGGGTTACATTTTGCCGTAAAATCTGAAAAGAATAACCCCCAAAACGCAATGCCGCCGGTAGCGGTGTGCACTGCAACCTTTGATCTGGTGTTGAATAGTAACGGTACCAAAAATCTGATCGCTTCTCAACTGGACGATGGCAGTTATGATCAGGCTGGTAACTTCCTTTTTTTTAAGATGCGCCGCGTGTTGCCCGGTCCTTGCGGCAGCGATGATTTGTTCCGTTCTCAACTGCGTTTCTGCTGCGAAGATGCCGGTGATACCATCGAGGTAGTATTTCGCGTGTACAATATTAGCGTGGATACGGGTGCCGTCAGCCCGGATTTTGGGGTGGGCAATTACGACGATTGCGTTGCCCGCGTCATTGTTGATGAGTTGGTGAACCCTCAAATATCTTCTTTGCCCAATATTACCCTCAGTTGCGAAACCTATACCAATCCAAACACCGAAATTACCTACCCGGCCGTTTTTGATAACTGTTGCCTCGATACTGTCACATACGTTGATCAGTACCTCACCTACGACGTTACCTGCAAAAGGGGAAATATCCGTCGCCGGTTCACCGCCCGCGATTGTGCGGGTAACACCGCTACCAGTACCCAACTGATTAGTGTCACCAACGAACAACTTTACTACGCACAATTCCCCGACGATAAAGTCGTGGTGGGCTGCGCTGATTTATCACCCGCTGTGCTGGGGGCGCCGGTTATTTTGGAAAATAATTGCGAAAACATGTTCATCGGGCACATTGATACCGTGCAATACAGCAGCCAATCGGCACCGTGCATGAGTATTATCCGTACCTGGAGGGTATATAATTGGTGTCATTACTCAGGCTCGACACCACTTATATACGTGCCCAACCCGACTCCATTGATAAATCCGATTGCCCCGGCTAATTTTATCGGCCCGGTCGTAGGGCCGCCTGGAATTGCTACGAGCCATAAAATTCAACCTTTTGACCCTTCCGAAACCGATTATAGCGCGTTTTGGACACCGGAGGCCAATGGGTTTATTTACCAACAAAGAATTTTTGTGTACGATACCGTAGCGCCCAAAGGCCGGGTTACGGCACCATCGCTGTATTGTGACCAAACCATCAATGATCCCAATCTGTGGCAGGGATCAATGTGGTTTAATCCGGTGAACAATACCAATGACCTGTTTGATGGCCCCACCGATATTACCCTCAAAGTGACCGATAATTGCAGTAATACCAACCTGACGGCCAGTTATGTGCTGTTTTTGGATTTGGATGGCGATCAAATTGTAGAAACATTTATAAACAGTGCCAATCCTCCCCCGCCCGGCAGCATTTTATTTAATAATGTCACGACGATTGGGGAGCAACGGCCGTTCGATCGCCGGATTACCTCCATTGATAACAAATATGTTTTTGCGCTGGAAAAAGTCCCGCAGGGTGACTCCTTATTGCTGCGCGTCCGTTGGAATTCGATGGCCGAACCCAATACTTATGTTGTGCCGCAATTCCCGTACGGTTCGCATTTTATCGTGTGGACGGTCATTGATCGTTGCGGTAATGCAACTACGTTTAACCATTATTTTTCGATTTCGGATGATTGTATTGCCCCCACAGTCACGTGTTATCCCGGTGCTTCGGTGAATATTCCCACGGATGGTTCATTGGCCACACCAGTTGCATTGAGCGATTTGTTGGCCAGCGCCGTTGATAACCGCAGCCTCCCCGAAAATATTTTAACGGCCGTGGAGCGACAGCCTTACGGCGATGTTTTTCCGTTGAATAACGTTGGTGCGCCGCAAGATACCATTTGGTTTACGTGTGCCGATCTTGGCTACCGGGAGGTACGCGTGTGGGCGCGCGACGAGGCCCTCAATACCGCTCATTGTACGGCGATTGTGGCGGTTAAAGACCCTAATTTACAATGCCCGGATTATTTACCGGCCATTAGCGGTACAGCGAAAAATTTGCTGGAGGAACAAATTCCGCTCAATTTCGAACTTTACCAAATGCCGGACACCAATTTTGTAGGTTCTTGTACCAATACCGGGCTGGGATACTATTATTTTAATGATTTGGCGCAGTTTGGTAATTATTTCGTCCGGCCCCAATTGGATACCTCCGATCTGCTCAACGGCATTAATGCTTACGACTTGATTCTTATTTCACGGCATATTTTGAATTTGGAACCTTTTGATTCCCCTTACAAACTCATCGCCGCTGATGCAAATAAATCCAATACCGTCACCACGTTTGATATTGTTACCTTACGCAAGGTGATTTTAGGTACACTGGCGGTATTGCCAGGTAATACCAGTTGGCGTTTTATTCCGCGTAGTTTTACCTTTCCCAATGCCAATAATCCGTTCTCTACGGCATTCCCGGAGCAGTATAATGTCTCCTCGGCGTTTAATATCATCGAAAATGCCGACTTTTACGGCATTAAAATCGGAGATGTTGATTACACCGCCGCTCCAACGCCGTTTGGAGCCGCCGCCGCTGATCGGACAATGCCGGAAGCAATGAAAGTTGTTGTGGGTAATCACCTCGAAGCGGGCGCACGTTTACCCGTTTATGTGGAAGCACAAACTGACCTGGCCGGTTTTCAAATGGCCTTGGATATTGGGGTGGGTGCACGGTTTATCCCGGTATTCACCGACGAGGACCATTTTGCACTCAGTGAACAAGGTATACTTTCCATTGTTGTGGATGACTACCCGGCGGATACCCCAAAAAGGGTATTGTTGGGTTGGGTGGAACAAAGCAGTGGAATGGCTTTGGTCAATACGCCAACGTTGCGCAACGCGGCTTTTTTGCCCAACGGGGAACAACGCAGCATCGGGTTGTACGCAGAAGGTGCACAAAATATCCTAAAAGCCGTTCACCTGAAAGTATGGCCTAATCCGGCCCGCGCATCGGTAAATCTTACTTTTGAGCCGGAGAACAACACCGATGCTCAGTTGGATATTCGGGATTTGGATGGCCGGTTGATGTTCCACACCGATATTTTCGGGAAGCAATCGTTAGATTTCTCCATTGAACATTGGCCCGCCGGTGTTTATACCATTTCGGTTAAAGACAATAAGCGTCTGTACACGACGAAATTGATAAAAATATAAGGATGTTAACAACAGAAAACGTTCAGTTTCATTACAAAGGAGCAAAAGGGTTTCAATTCCCTGATTTGCATTGTGCCGCAGGAGAAATTTTGCTGGTTACCGGGCAGTCGGGGTGTGGTAAAACAACATTGCTGCATTTATTAGCCGGTATTCTAACCGCCGATAAAGGCGCAATTCGTATTCATGATACCGATATTACGGGGCTTTCGAGCGCCGAAAAAGACCAGTTTCGGGCAAAAAACATTGGTTTGGTGTACCAAAAGGCGCATTTTTTGGCGGCCCTTTCGGTCATGGATAATTTAAAACTACCCGGTTGGTTGGGCCACCATTCGTATCCGGCTAAAACCATTACGGATTTGAGCGACCGTCTCGGGGTGGCGCATACTTTAAAAAAATACCCGGCCCAACTCAGTATCGGGGAGCAGCAACGTATTTCTATTGTTCGGGCCGTTATTAACCAGCCCGGTCTTTTGTTGGCCGATGAACCCACCAGTGCCCTCGATGACCAAAATTGTTTCGAGGTGTATCAATTGTTGCGCGAAATGGCGGCGCAACAAGGGGCTGCGCTGGTAATTGTTACCCACGACGGGCGTTTGAAAGATAAAATTGAAAACCGCGTACACTTATCCTGATAGTCTATGTTTCTGAAAATTGTTTGGCGAAATTTGTGGTTTAAACCCCTCAATACAACACTAAGTGTGGTATTGCTGGCCTTTAGTACCGGTATTATTTCTTTGTTGTTGTTGGTTCAAAAGCAACTGGAAACTAAATTTGAAACGGACCTGAAAGATATTGACCTTGTCGTGGGGGCCAAAGGCAGCCCGCTGCAATTGGTGTTATCTGCCGTCTATCACGTGGATGCTCCCACTGGTAATATTAACCTTTTGGAGGCGCAAAAACTCATGAAAGGCCCGCTGGTAAAGCAAGCCATTCCGTTGTCGTACGGCGATTCGTACCAAGGTTATCGCATCTTGGGTACGGATACCAATTATATTCACAAGTACAACGCGGTGGCGCAAAATGGCCGTCTTTTCCAACGTTCCCTCGAAGTTGTATTAGGGGCCAATGTCGCCCAAAAAACGGGACTTGCCCCGGGAAAAACCTTTAAAGGTACGCACGGTGAAGCCGCCGAGGGCGAAACCCACGACGAACACGAATACGAAGTGGTGGGCGTTTTGTCCTCAACCAATACCATTTTGGATAATCTCATCGTGACGCCGCTGGCATCCGTGTGGGAAATGCACGAACACCCGGAAGAACACGAAGAAGGTACCGCCGAAGCCCACGACCACGGGCATCACCACGAAGGCGACGGCCACGATCACGAACATGAACACGAAGAAGAAGCCATTGATTCAACGCGCGAAATCACCGCTTATCTGGTCAAGTTTCGCTCTCCAATGGGGATCATGTCGCTGCCGCGCATGATCAACAGCGGCACAACGATGCAGGCTGCCGTACCGGCTTTGGAAATGAACCGGCTATTTCATTTGATGGGTTTGGGCATCACCACCCTGCGGTTATTGGCTTTTTCTATTATGCTGATTTCGGGTTTTAGTGTGTTTATTGCCCTGTACAATCGCCTCAAAGAACGCAAATACGAATTGGCCTTACTCCGCTCTTTGGGGAGCAGCCGATTCCGCCTGGCGGCTTTGTTGCTCACCGAAGGTATTGTTTTGGCCATTTTAGGTTTGGGCCTGGGTCTTCTTTTAAGCAGGTTTGGTATTTGGATGATTAACGAACAGGCCGGTTCTGACCTGCGCCTGACGTTAACCAATCACCTCATTTCGGAGGAGTTGGTACTGGGCGCTATTGTATTGGGCGTAGGTGTATTAGCGGCTTTGGTTCCGGCGATTAAAGCCTGGAGGATGAATTTATCCGAAGCCTTGGCCAGTTAGCACCTGTTTTAAGTTTTTGCGGCTTTTTTTTGAAAAAAATATTGGCTTATTAAACCTAAACCAATTCTTCGCGTCAAAATCGCATCCTTTCACAAAAAATAAATGTACTATTATGAAAAAGCAATTCATGTTGTTAGTTGCCTTCTGCGCACTTGTTCTTACGGCACAAGCCCAACAGTCCGAAAAACTCGATAAATTGGAAGACAAAGTTGACCGGAAAGAAAATAAAATGGATCGTGCAGAAAACAAACGCGACCGCGCTGAAAACCGCCGTGATCGCCGCGAAGATGTAAAAGACAACGCGGAAGATGTAAAAGATAAAAACGAAGACCGCCGTGACGCCCGTGAAGATCGCCGCGATGCCCGCGAAGACGTTCGGGATGCTAAACACGACGGTGGCCGCCGCGATAAAATGGAAGATCGCCGCGACGCCCGCGAAGATGTAAAAGATAGTCGCGAAGACGTAAAAGATAAACGCGAAGATCGCCGCGATAGCCGCGAAGATGTAAAAGACAAACGTGAAGATAAACGCGACCGCGCCGAAAACAAACGTGACCGCGCCGAAAACAAACGCGACCGCAAAGAAAACCGTCGCGATATCAAGAACTAATTTCTATTCTGATCCGTTTCGTACGGATGATTCCAAACGTCGAGAGTGGCCACCCGCTACTTTCGGCGTTTTTTTGTGCCATTTTTGCCCCGTTAAGCGCAACGCAAAATCAAATCAGGAAGGTTATTTTGGTTTTTCCAGACAATTCCCCTAATTTTGCCCTACAGATATGAAAAAGTTTTTCACAGCAGCAATGAAAAGGCTTCACATTATCAAGCACCACAACGGCTGGGTAATTTGGAAAGCGGGGCAATTGGTCGTGCCGGATATTTATCCATCCAAAGAGGCGGCCATTTTGTACGCTCGTGCCCACGACCCTAAAGATGATTTGATTGTTCACCGCGACGACGGAACCGTTGAAAGAGTAGAAAGAGGTTTGCCTGCCCGATGAGCGATACATTTAATAGCAGCGTATTTATCAATTGCCCTTTTGATGAACGATACCGGATATTGTTAAAACCGCTCCTCTTTACCATTCAATTTTGCCATTTAATTCCCCGTATTGCCTCGGAACGTTTGGATTCCAGAAGTGCGCATCGAAAAAATTCAGGAAATTATTGAAGAATGCAAATACAGCATTCACGATTTGTCCCGTATCCGTTCGTCGGCCCCCGATGAGTATTACCGCCTGAACATCGGTTTTGAGATTGGTATTGATATGGGATGCAAACTATTCCATTCCGACCCTAAATACAGGGCCAAACAATTACTCATATTAGAAGCCGAGAAATTTAGTTACCAAAAGGCCATTTCTGACCTTTCCGGCTCCGATGTGCGGTGCCACTACGAAAACCCGGAGTTACTCATCGAAGAAGTACGCGCCTGGCTGGCTTCCCTCCTGGAGTGGGATTTGCCCGGCCCGAATACTATTTGGTATGAGTACAATGCCTTTAACATGGATTTATTGGCCGAGTTTGAGGCCAACGGCTTTACTCCAAAGCAAATTGAACAACTCAATATGCCCGAGTTTTTGCGTTATTTGCAAGAATGGATTGCGCTAAAACGTTAAAAAATAACCGCAAACGGCACTTTCACTCGTTTTACATCGCCACTGGCGTTAAAGATTTCCATAAAAAGAATGTGAATGCCCGGTCTGGCCCTGCCACCCTCTTCCGTATCGCCATCCCAGCGCAAAGCACCGCTGGTACCCGCCAATTCCTGTTTTAAAATCCGTTTTACCGGTACACCTTCCGAATCGTAAATGGTAATCGTAGCGGTATAACCCGGCTGTTCCAGGTTCCAGATAATGTCCAAATAATCCTCGCGGCCGTCGCCGTCGGGCGAAATACGGGCGGGTTGTAACGTAATAATATCGTTCTGGATGGGCGATACACTCGAAGCCTGGCTGTTGGGCAGGGTAGGAGTGCCATTTTTCGCCGCCGATGTCCAGTTGTTGCGGTTGTTGGTGGGTGCATCAAACCGGATTCGTTCGATGGAAACACCTTCCTGATCGCCCGAACTGAGCAGTTGGTTGTGCAAATCGGTGGAGTAGTCCAATGAATCCACCACAATTCGCTGCGCTCCCTCCGCCCAAATCACGCTGATATTGCCACTGCGGTCGTCCAGCGACGGTAATACCTGCGTTATAACCCGACCTTCCCGCGCATCGGGATAACGGGTGAGAATGTCAGCGCGGTCAAGGCTGAACACGTAATAATCACCGGGTAAAAACAGGCGATCCGTTGCAATATCCACCGTGCTGTTTTTTTGTTGGTTGCTTAATGAAAAAGCGTCCCAACGAAGAATTTTATCGCTGTTGTTGTACAGTTCCACAAAACGGGCGCCCCCGGTATTGGGGTTAAATAATAGTTCATTCACCAAAACATCCCCTTTTTCCGGGTTTTCGGGAATACCAAAAGCCAATAAACGCTCGGTGGCTACCGAATTACCCGAACAATCGGTCATGCCGGTATCAAAGCGCAATTCGTACAAGATTTTGGTTTGCAGCGGCGCCGAAAACACAAGCGTAACGACGCTAAGGTCATCGGGGTTGATGGTCGTTTGGGCAACGGTTACGGCGGGTGAAATCAGGTAGTTGCCGGCATCGGTGAGTGCCGCAAGATCCATAGATTCCGAAAACGTCACCTGTGCCGCAAGGGTATTGACAATTGTTATTTTTACGGGTACGGGCGCGCTGGTATCGGGGGCGGTACTAAACGCAAAGTTGCGTTGCCCCGGTGACCCGCCGATATTAGACGGGCAAGACTGCCAGTTTTCGGCCCCCAGGCATAATAAATCGGGGTTAACGCGCTCCAGCGACCAGCCGCCGTCGCTTTTGTTGGGATCGGTATGCCAATCGTCCAGGTAGGCTACGCCATCCATCAAAGTACCCTGTATATTGCTGATTTTCAGGTTGTCGCCGTCGTCATTGAGCAACGGGAAACCGGAAATAATCGCTGTTTTGGTGGTAAATGGCGCCAGTGCAGCGGCCGTATTCGCCGAACAAAGCACCAGCACCGAATCGGGGGCGAGTACAATATCCGGCAGGTTTTTTGGCGTAGAAGTCGCGTCGGCAAATGTCAGTTGCGACAACCGGATGTATTTGGTCGAGCGGTTGAGTATTTCCACCCATTCGGCATTTTCCGGAAGCCCTTGCGCCGGATTGGGAGCCGACATAATTTCGTTGATGATAATATCGCCGGGGGCGGCTATTCCTTCCTGGATATAAGAAAACGAAATGCTTTGTGGATTGGCCGCGTTGCCCAGCCAGTCTTTGATGTTGCTGGCTTGCAGGGTATAAGTTTGGGCATTGGCAAATGGCGACCCAAACTGCAAGGTTACCTGCGCTGGCGTGGCCGCCGCCCACGTTACCTGGTTGGGGAAAGTGCCGCCGCTAAGCAAATAATTACCCAACACGCGCGCGGACACCGAGTCCAACGGCTCATTAAACGTCAGGGTGATGGTTTGTTGGTCAACCACGTTGTAGTTAACAAGCGCGGGCGGAACAATATCGGAGGAGTCCGTTTTGATAATAATATCGTCGAAAAAAAACTTGTCTTTACGCGTTTCGGTATAAATGCAATTAAACCCAAAAACATGCAGGTTGCTAAAAGGCACTGCCGCGTCATTGACGCTGAATTGTTGGACCAATGGCCCGCCATTTTTGCTCAAAAAAGCCGTCCAATCGCCATTGGCGGTGCGTTGCACTACAATACGGGCATCAACCGGTTCGGCGGCTACTTCACCGGTAATGCCGGTCGCTAATAGGGTAGCGGAGCCATTTTGCCGCCGGAAAAAACGCAAGGCATCGTTACTGCCCACCTCCCCAATATCCAACAAATAGCCTTCGGCATCGGGGGCGGTGGAACTAATGGCCAGCCAAATGCGCAATAAATTGGTGTTGCTGGGCGCAAATTCCAGCCGGGTCCGGAAATCCCAAACGGTTGCATAAGGAAAGGCCACCTCGGTCGTTAGCGCCGAAATACCGGCTTCAGGAGCGTTTAATTGTAATTCACCCGCCGCGTTGACGATAAACCGGGCCGTATCGCCCTGCCAAACCGGGTTGTTTTTGAAATCGCCATCGGTAAAATGGTCGTTTAATTGGGCTTCCAACAACAGCGCCGGAACCAACAGGACGGCTGCAAATAAGTGGCGAATAATGCGCATAAGTCTGAACCTTTAAAATTTTCCCCGCAAATATACCTCTTCTTCCCAACGCTGTGCACCCAAACACCGGGCAATGGTATTTACGCCGGGTTCCATATCCATATCGCCGCAGGTAAAAATATCCACGGCGGCGTACCCGTACTCTGGCCAGGTGTGAATGGCAATGTGGCTTTCCATGATGACAACAACCCCGGAAACGCCTTGTGGGCTAAATTGATGAAATGTAGATTGCACCACGGTCGCCTTAATGGCGGCGGCGCAGGCGAGTAGGGCTGCTTCGACCGTTGCGGGGTCATTGAGCAGTTCGTGGGGGCAATCGTAAAGTTCGAGGTGGACTTGCCGACCGAGAAAATCGGGGCGGTTAGGTATCTTCGAGGACGATAAATCCATGTTCCAGAGGGAGCATTTTTTCTTTTAGTATGTCAAACATACGTTCCCCGTAGCGGAGATAAAAAGGAATAAAGTTATCGTAACGCTCTTGCAGGCCATTGGCCGGGAAGAGTTTTTCTTTTAAAGCCCTTAACTGATTGAGTACAACTTCGTGTTTTTGTTTTTCAGCGCGAATCAATCGGCCGCCCCATTGTTCGAGGTTGTTGCGCAATTTTATCCCGTCGGCCACCACCGCTGACTCAAGGGTTGGGTCAATGGCCAGGGCTTTTTGGGCAATTTTTTTAATGATTTTGTCAAAATCATTAATTTCCTGCGTAAGGTTCACGTCCGTTGCGGCGTTGTTTTCCACAAATTGGCGCACCAGTGACTCGGCTTCATCAAAGAACTGCGAGGCGGTGAAGCCAAAGCGCTCTAATTTGCGGGAGGAATCCCGATCAATCCACAACACCGAGTTGCGGCGCACGAGCATGGGGTAATTAATGCCAAAGTGGTCGAACAAACTTTTGCGTTCCAGCCAATAGGCCAATTCGCCGCCGCCGCCCACGTAGGCGAGGTTGGGCAAAATAGTTTCCTGAAAGAGGGGGCGTAAAACGACATTGGGGCTAAAATGCTCGGGGTGTTCGTGCAAATGCGCCACTATTTCGTCGTGGCTAAAACTCAGGTCGCTGTTCAGTACTTTATAGGTATCACCTTCTTTTACAATGCGCTCGCGGCTGTCGTTGGTCATGTAAAACAAGTTGATCTCGCGCGGTGTGGCCTGGGTTTTGAAACCAACCTGGTTGAGTTTTTCCACCGTTTCGGTCACCAATTTAATGGATACCTGCGTGGTGAGTTCTTGTTCCATCACCGGGATGAACGATTTTTTAAAAACCGGTTCGTTCATATCCAGCACCACCAGGCCGTAGTGGCCGAGTAAGTCGTGCAATAATGCCCGCGTGGCCTCCCCGAAAGTTTTGTGTTGAGTGTAGGCGTCATCCAAACGTTTGTAAAGGTTGCGCGCACCATCGGAAGTACCGAGAATGGTACTTATTTGTTCCAGAACCGGGGCCAGGGTTTCGGTACTGAGTTTACCAACGGGGCCTTTGGTTCCGGGGTCCCAGGTCACCGTTTTATGGAATAAATTGATGTGGTTGACCTCATCAATATCGTGATCCTCGCTGCCTAATACAAAAATAGGTACAATTTTACCCGCCGGACCAATGATCCCCTGAATGGCTTCGGCGAGGTTAATGGTGGTAATGGCTTTGTAGATAAAATACAGTGGACCGGTGAAAAGACAAGGTTGGTGGGCCGTGGTCACCGTGTACGTATTTTCTTCCCGCAGGGACTCAATCAAAGGGCGAATGAAGTCGCTGTTGGGGATATTGGCGTATTGGCGCTGCAATACATCGGCAATATCCTGCCGAGGTACCACCGCGTGGCTTTTATCCTGAATAATTTGGTGGAAAACGTCTTGCCGCAGATCGTATTTAAAAAATGGCACCAAGTGAGATACTCCGGTGGCATAGGCAAGATCGGTTTTGGCTAATTGTGGGACTTTTTCGAAGGGTACGAGTTTTTTCAGCATCAGATGAAACGCCACCGCCGGGTGGCATTGGATTTCAGGCGCTTAAAGGAGGCCGTTATTATCGGCCTCCTTTAAAGGTCTGTCATTTTAAAACCTCAAATTTTTTGGTAACAAAACCACTCTGCGTGCGTGCGTTTACAAAATAAACACCATTGGAAAATCCGGAAACATCTACTTGAGCGTGGTCTTTTCCATTAACATCCGAACGCCAAATAAGTTTACCCGCCAGATCCGTTACAGTAATTTCCTCCATCAGGTCATTGCCATTCAGGTGGATTTGCACTAAACTATACGCTGGTGATGGATACACCCGCAAGTCTTCGTTTTGAACGCTGATAAGGTCATTTTCGGCGGCGCGAAGTTGCACCTCAATGGCGATTTCGCCGCCGTAAAGGGGTGATTGCACCCCATTGGCATCCATTGTGCTGCCTTCAAAGTACAGCATATCGGAAAAGGAACTACCGGCCGCTGCTGAAGAAGGGCGTGCTCCCTGAATAATATCTACAATAATAAATTCAAATTTGCCCACTTTGCCCATACCACTAACGGCCGCGCCGTTGGTACGAGTAAATGCTGTTTCCAGTTTTCCCGTGGTGGGACGTTTGCTCAACGTCAGATAGGGTGCGTTGGCATTGAGCCACGAGTTGGCGTAATATTCCATGTGGAACGCCGAATCTCTCAATTGTGGGCTTAACCGCACATCAAACGTAAAACCGTAAATGCTGGTAACGGGCAGGTTGCTGTTGCCCAGTGAAACTTCTACTTCTACCACATCACCAATTTGTGGGTTAGGTGGCGTTAGGAAGTTTAAGAAAAAGGGCAACCCTTTGGACACCGGTGGAATCGCAGGGGTTAATTTGTGGGTTTGTCCGTAAAACAAGCCCAGCGACAACGTATCGTTGCTTTCTACTTGCCCGCTACCGTCGGTATCGGCGTATTTAAGATCAATTGGGCTGCTGTAATAAGGGATATTCCAGTCGTCGCCGTATTGGCCAAACCATTCCAACGCGGCACCCGTGCGAACAACGCCCTCCTGACCCATAAAATAACCAATGGGCAACAAGTCTTTGTTGTTTACTTTACCGTCGTTATTGGCATCACCCGCCCAAACACATTCTTCGCCGATGCAATAGGGGCCGGGGGCCGATAACACATCGGTGACGTTTACGGATATTTTGACCGTCTCACAGTTGCCATTGGACGGAATGCAGTAGTTTACTTCAAATTCATCGAAGCCCACAAAACCCGGAGCCGGGGTGTACACCAAGAGGTTGTGACCGGTAACGGTTTGAGTGCCGTAGGTTTGGGTGCTTAAGCCGGGGTGATAAGAACAAGAACCGTTATCGGGGGCATCGGTTATGGAAAAATCGAAGCCGATGAAGGGCAATTTATAGTTAATCACCAACGGCGTTGCCTTGGGCGTGGTTAAATCAAATAAACCGGACGCGGGCGACAAGTTGCCCACAATCACATTTACTGTTCCAACTTCGAGATCGGGAATATTGTTGTTGCCCAATTTGTAATAAAAAGTGGCTACGCCCGAAAAGTTGGGATATGGGGTAAATGTTACGTTACCGATGGAATTGGTACCAGTTACGGTGCCTTGCAGGTTGGTGGGGATAATCCAGCCTTTTACGGTGAGGTTGCCAATGTCATTTTGGCGAACATTGAAAGAAATCGGGGTATTTCTGGGGGTATAAGCGTAATCCTCCATCGCCATCGTGTTTTGCGTGGGCGTATTGAGGGTTGTTATTTTTACAATTTGATAAATGGGCGCGCCAAAATCGGTATTAATCAGGGTAAACTCATCGGTGCCGCTAAAATTAAACGTGGGTGAGTAGCGGAAACTTTGAGTATTGGCCATAAAAACAGTCCCGTTGGCGGGCGCCTGAAAAATGGAATAGCCGCCGTGGAGCAACGGGAAATTCAGTGGCGTGTTTTTTGCGGTAAACACCTGAATGGTATCGTTCACCGGGTTGCCGCTATGCACCCCAACGGTGGCCGAGCCAGTTTGGCAGAAACCATCGGCATCGCAAACGGTATAATTGAAATGCGCACTTCCGGTAAAGCCCGTTTCTGGCGTGAAAATAACGTTGTTTCCGGCAATAACCGCTGTACCGTGGGTGGATGCCGGAATTTCGGACAGGATCAAGCCCCCGGTGGAGGAAATATCGTTGCTCAACACCGGAACGTTTACCGCCGTACCCGCCTCCGTAGTGGCAAAGTCTTGCTGTACCTGAAGCATTGACGGATAAACAGTGACCCGTATGCCCCGGTAAGTGAGGAACGGGTAAGAACCGTAATAGTTGTATTCCAAAGCAAAGGTATCAATACCGGTGAAGCCCGGATCCGGGGTGTAGCGTAACCGGTAAACGTACGGGTTGCCAGCACCGCCAGAACTCAGTACGGTGAGTTGAACACTCCCGTTTTTGGCAAGCGGATTGATCAGGTTCAAATCAAGATTTACTCCTGAAATGGTGTCGTAAACGGGTACGTTTTTTGCCGTACTCAACTGACGGTATGGAGAGTTCTGTTGGCCATAGACTACGCCGCCTTTGAGCATTAGCCCAAATATCCCTAGCACTACCGTAAAGAAATATTTTTGTATGCGTAAATTCATGGATGTGTTATTCTAAAAAACATACAAAAGTAAGGCTATCCGGCGCTAATAATTATTAAAAACACGAAGTTTTTTTACCTTTGTGAATTCAAAAGGAGATAGTGCGCCACAGTTGCTTTGTTTTTTACATTTGTAATGTTTTGTGAAAAAGGAATAGTGTGGTACGAAATATTTATTTTCGTTTGTTAAGCGGTTTTTTAAATGGGTTAAATGGTTATTGGCGGATTAATAATGGACGTTGGTGTATTTTTTTTTGTGAATTCCACATTCCTTAAATGTCCTTCTTTTAAACCCTCAAGATGACTTTTTTGACCGTAAAATTATAAAAACAACCGTTGGCTTTAAATGATACGTAACAAAACAAAAACATGATACCCGGTTCTGACGATCAAATGCCCACTCGCGGCGGTTTGAAAACCAACCGTCTTTTCCAGGTTTTGAGCCTTCTTCCGAACCAGGATTTGAAACGTTTGGAGAAGTTTTTGCAGTCTCCGTTTTTTAATCAGAGCAAAATTATGCTCAAACTTTTTGACGTATTTTATGAATTGGTAGAGAAGCAAAAAAAGGGTTTTGTAAAAGAAAAAGTATGGGCGCGCATCTTCCCCGGAAAACCCTTCAACGACATTAATTTCCGAAAAGCCTGCTCTGATCTAATGGAACTGGTGGAGCAATTTATGTCGGTCGAAAACTACCTGGCGCATTCCGAATATACCGAGTTGGATCGGCTTGATTTTATTATTCAACGCAATGTACAACCTTTATTTAAAGGCGTCATCAACGAACAACAAAAACTCTACGAAGGCCGCGAATATTGGCGTTTTTCGGACTATTATTTTGCCTACTCCTTCGAAAAGAAATTTTACCGCCTCATGAACTACGACGTGAAGGTGGATCAAAGCCTCGACCTCGATAAAATTTCTTCTAACCTCGATTTGTTTTACCTCGTTGAAAAACTAAAACTAATCAACAGCGCATTAATTAATAATATTATCGGGACCAAAGGATTCGACATGAACGACGTGCCTTCGATCCTGAAATTATGCGAAAAATACAACCTCGATCAACACCCCGAACTGGCCATTAATTATTACGCTTATCAAATTATCAGCACCGGCGAGCAAATAGAATCCTATTATAAACTGAAAACCATTTTGGGCCATTACGCCACCCAAATTCCCCAAACCGAAAGTATCAATTTCTTCGACGCCATTCTCAACTATTGCGTGGGACGGGTAAACAAGGGCGAAAAATCTTTTTTGCAGGAGTATTTTGAAATATTTGAGTCGGGTATCCGGTTGGGAATTTTTATTGTCAATGGCGAATTGGCCGCGCGGCGTTTTACCAATATGGTGATTGCGGGGCTTCGTTTGGGCAAAAATGACTGGGCCGAACAGTTTGTTCGCGATAATGTGCACTTGCTCCCCGCCGATACCCGCAACAATACCTTTAAATTCAACATGGCGCGGGTGAGTTTGTACAAAAAAGACTTTGGCAATGTATTGAACCATGTGCACGACGTGGAATACGAAGACATTTACATCAACCTGATTAGTAAGGTAATGATCGTTATTGCCTATTATGAGTTGGACGAATACGAAGCCTTAGACACGTTCATCGAAACCTACCGCACGTTTATTAATCGCCAAAAAGATTTACCCGACGGTATTAAAAACGGTTACCTCAATTTTTTAAGTTTTGTACGCCGTTTGACCCGTTTAAAAAACAACGATACGGCTGCTATCCACAAATTAAAAGAAGAAATTACCAACGCCAAAGCCACGGCCGTTAACCAGGAATGGCTGATGGAGAAAGTCGGCGAATATTTGTAGTGGAGATAACGTATCTTTGTCTTTTGGTCTTATGAAAAAACTTTCGCTTTCTGATTTTGAGTACCACATCAGCAGTACCACCCGGGCTGCGGGTACGACCTTATTGGCAGAAGGCAAGGTGAGTGGCCTCAAAGAATTAGAAAAACATTTTTGGGTGTCGCGGGTGCAGGATACCGAAATGGCTTACGAAACGGAGGTGATTATTTCGCCGGGCAAAATTCAGGCGTTTGCCTGCGAATGTTGGGGCGAACCGCGTAAGTTTATGTGCGCCCACATTGCGGCGTCTTTGTTGCATTTGCGGCGTTTTTTGTACCAAAGTGCCGAAGAAAAAGCGCGAAAAGCCCGCGAAAAAGCCGAAACCCAACCCGAACTGACCCGCTTGACCATCCAGCGGATTTTGCCGGGGATTCCGGCTGCCCAATTGCAGGATTTTATCCGCGATTACGCCCGGCGCGACCGTGATTTTGCCCTGGCCCTCAAAACCCGCTTCGCCGATGCGGTAGACGGCACCGGCAATCCGTACAAAATACTACTGGCATCGGTATTGCCCAAACACCAAAAACCGTGGAAAGAAGCCGATTTTAAACGGGTGACCCGACTGTTAAATGATTTTGACAGCCGTTTGGCCACGGCGCGGACGGAAGGAAACCTGAGTGCCGCGCACCGAATTGCCGCCGCCGTATTGGAAGGGTTGGCACCCGTTATTACGCAACAGAGTGAATCGGTGAAAGCCCGTTTGGGTGACTTGTGCCGCGAGTACGCGGTAGTGAATTTTGAAGTCTATGATACGGATGGCGCTTCTCCCGAACTAAAGGACGCCGTTTGGTCGTCGCTGCTGGGCATGGTGGCCAAAGAACAGTTGCCGGATTTGTTGCACCGCGATTTTACCGAGTTTTTGGGGCAGGTTGCCGCCCGCGAAAAGACCCGCATGGAGCAGTTGAAAAAGGCGTTTTTGGCGGCCGATACCACCGTTTCGCGTCATTTAAGCCAATTGTACATGGTAGCATTGGCGCAGGCCGGGCAAACAACGCAGGTGCTAAAGGTATTTACGTTGGTCTATTTGCAAAGCGAAAGCGGCGAATTGTGGAGTACTGCCGCGCGGCACGCTTTGTTGGAGTTGTACTATACCCAATCGTTGGAAGCCGCCGCTTTGATTATTGATACGGTGTTGGAGCGACATGCATTGCCCATTATTCGGCGCACAGAATTGGAAAAACTGCGGTTTCACATTGCCGAAACGACGGGCGATACCGAGCGGCAGTTGCGTTATTTGCAAAAAATATTGGCCCAATACGGTCGTTACGAAACCTTTGAACACATCCGGCAATTGTCGGGAAGTGCGTGGCCGACGGCGTTTCAGGAGTTGTTGACGTACATGAAGCAAGAAGGGACACCCGCCCGGATTGCGCAATTATTGGCTTGGGACGGCCAAAAAGAAGTGCTTGCCCTGTGGTTAAAAGAACAACAAGACCTCGAATTGTGCATTGATTTTGCCGATGCTTTATCCGATGGTGATTTGACAGCGCTGATGCAGCCGTTGTTGGCGCAGCATTTGGAAGAACATTTCGGGCGGCCCGGCTCGGAGTATGTTCGCGATAATTTGGGTAAAATATTGCGCCAAAAGCGTTTTTTACCCGTAAAACAACTCATTGCCCAACTGAGCAAACAGTTTCCTGAACGCGTCGGGCTACCCGAAACAATGAATGAAATATACGACCGCCTTAAAATCCAAGTGTAAAAGCGAGGCGGTACTGAATGGGTTGTTGACTGGTAAATACATCGTTGGCGATGCGGAAATTGTACATCAGCGCAATTTCCTGTCCGGGGCCGCCCTGGCCACGGGAGAAATTATAACCCAATCCAAAATATGGATTTAGCGCAACTTCGGTGTCTTTCACAATGTCGCCGGTATTGTCGATGTACAGTTCCTGGTCCCAACCCTGGCCAATTTCGCCTTGTAAAAAGAAGCCACGAAAAGCGTGAATACGCAAAAATGCACCTATTTCAGTATCCACAAGGTTAAATGCTTTCAGTCCTTGTACCTTTTGAGAGGTATAAAAGAAAGAAACGCGTGGACCAACGGAAATGCGGGGGATAATTTTGTAACCTACCATGGGCGAAATTCCGATACCAAAAGAACTTTGGCCGTTAAAAGCACTAAAACCCAGCCCCAATCCCGCTCCGTACCAAAGGCGTTCTTTGAAGGAATCGTCCTTTTTTTTCTTCTTTTTTTTCTGGTCAAAATCCAGTGAAAGGTTGGCCTGAGCCATGCTGGCGGTGGTAAATACGGCAATTAATATACCTGTAAAGGCAATTTTAAACGTGTTTTTTGTCATTATAATGCTATTTTTGAACAAAGATGTGAATTGTTGTGGTCAATAGTTGGGCTAAAAGTAACCTATTGTTCCAGTAACTTGTTGATTTTCAATTGAAAAACCCGCTAAATGGGGCCTTGAAGTTGAATAACGCAGACAAAGGTATAATTGTAAGGATGAGATTGCAAAACTGACAAATTATTTACCTTTGCAGACGCAACTTAAGTAAAAACATTCTACCCTGCCTGAAAAACTATTTTTAATATTGCTCAACTGTTTATCTATTTACATTTTACACCATGCATTTTGGTCGTTTCAGGCTTAGTCTGCTTTTTTTTGTACTAGCCACTGCTTTTGCACACATTACTGTTTGTGCACAAAACTTCACGGGTATTCCAGTTCAAGTTCAAAATTCTGCTAAAATTTCGGAGCGTTACGTCAAGTGGGAGGTCTATCGCCTCAACGCAACCGAAGTGCACTATTATACGCAGGATCACACCAACGAAGCCATTTATCTCCATTTGGGAGACCGGCATTGGGGAATGCAACTCAATTACAATGATATGTTTGATGACAATTTTAAATTGGTGCATCAAACGGAACAGGGTGATTTTCCATTGCGCACCACCGTTCGCCCTTACAAAGGCGTAAATACGGTAGATAATGGCCCCGTTCGTATGACCACGGACGAAGGTTTTATCTATGGTTCGGTGAGCAGCGGCGGAGACGTTTATTATATTCAGCCATTATGGTACGTAGATCCGTCTTACGACAAAGATTTGTACCTCGTGTACAACCGCAAAGACGTTATTACTACGGGTTTGGACCTGGGTTGTGGCACCGACCACCATCACGATGATCCTTTACACGAAGATATTGACCAAAAAGTGGAAGAAAAAATCCAGGCTGATAACGGTGCTTCGGCTTGTTATCAGGTAGATTTGGCCATTGCTTCCGATGCTTCCATGTTGTCCAAATACGGTTCCTCAAGTGCCGTGCAAGCGCACAATATTGGTGTTTTGAACAATGTTGAAGGCGACTACACGGGTGTTTTTAACCACGACATTACGTTTAATATTGTTATTCAAATCGTGTCTTCCGCTAACCCCTGGGGTGCAACCAGCGTAGCGGGCAATTATTTGGCTAATTTCCGCAACTGGGGTAATGCCGGTGGTTTCGGGGTGAGTTATGATTTGGCCGAAATGTGGACCAATATTGATTTGGACGGCGGTACCATCGGGATTGCTTACCTGACGGCGGTTTGTACTTCTAATCGCTACCACGTTTTACAAGACTTTTCGAGCGACGCTGATTTGTTGCGCGTTTTGACTTCGCACGAGATTGGCCACAACTTCGCAGCGTCGCACGATAACTGCCCCTCCGGCGGTACCTTATTTATTATGTGTCCGTTTGTTTCTACTTCAACGGAATGGAGTACGGCATCGGTGAATTCAATCAGTAACCATATCACATCGCGGATCAATAATGGTTGTTTGCAACCCTGTTCCAGCGGTCCGCCACCAACGCCTGATTTTTCATGGTCGCCTGAACCGGCTTGTATCAACCAGCCAGTTGCCTTCACCGATGAATCAACGGGTACCGTCAATACGTACAACTGGACATTCCCGGGCGGTATTCCGGGCACCTCTACGGCGGCAAACCCGACGGTAACCTGGACAACAGCGGGTATAAAAAATGTAACGTTGATATTGAACAACGGAACGGCTTCGCAGGCCAGTATATCCAAACAAGTAACAGTGTTGGGGATACCTACTGCCAGTTTTACCCAAACGGTGAACGGGCTTACCGTATCGTTTAACGCTACGGTGACGGGAGCAACATCGTATTTGTGGGATTTTGGCGACGGTAATACCAGCACCGAAGAAGATCCGGTGTACACTTATTCGGAAGGAAATACGTACGTTGTGACTCTTACCGTTGAAGGTCCTTGCGGCAGTGTCGTAAGAACGGCCAACGTTAATACGGCTCCGGTAGCCGACTTTTTTGCTTCCGAAACATCGGGTTGCGCACCCTTAACGGTGAATTTTACTAATAATTCTTCACCCAACGCCGTGAGTTACCTGTGGCAATTCCCGGGTGGTATTCCGGGGTCTTCTCAACAGGCCAACCCCGTGGTTGTGTATCAGAGTTCGGGTGTTTATTCGGTTACTTTAACGGCGTATAATTCCGTTGGTTCTTCCGTTGCGACGTACAATAACTTAATTACGGTCAATACGGTGCCCTCGGCTAACTTTACACAAACGGTCAATGGCCTTACCGTAAGTTTTACCAGTATCACCAATACGGGCACTTCGTACGTGTGGGAATTTGGTAACGGTGCTACCAGCGACGAACAAAATCCGGTGTACACTTACCCGACGGGTGGTAATTACACGGTGATTCTGACCATTTTTAACGATTGCGGCAGTACAACGGTCACCAAAGTTGTTAACCTGGCATTGCCACCAACAGCCTCCTTCACGGCATCGCCGAGTTCGGGTTGTGGCCCATTGACGGTTAATTTTAGCAGTACTTCGGTGAATGCCACCGGTCTCCAGTGGTCGTTCCCCGGCGGAACACCATCCACGGCTACGGTGCCCAATCCGGTGGTCGTGTACACCAATCCGGGCACTTACACGGCAACCCTGACCGCTACCAACGCGGCCGGACCCAATACCGCTACCCAAACTATTACGGTTCAAACGGTACCTAATACATCATTTAGCAGTAGTGTTAATAATGCGGTAGTTACGTTTACCAATGCATCGGCCAATGCCACTTCGTATTTCTGGGATTTTGGCGATGGTACCAACAGCACCGCTGCCAACCCACAACATACGTACGCCGCCGACGGTACTTACCAGGTTGTTCTGAGCGCCTTAAATGCCTGCGGAACCAGCACATTTACCCAAACGGTGACCATTGTGACGCCACCGGTGGCCAATTTTAGCGCATCGGCAACGTCAGGTTGTGCGCCATTAACGGTGCAGTTTAGCAACACTTCTTCCGCTAATACAACCGGATTTGCGTGGCAATTCCCCGGTGGTACACCGTCCAGTAGCACGGTGGCCAATCCGGTAGTAACTTACACTACTCCGGGGCAATACAATGTGATCCTCACGGTTTCCAATGCCGCCGGTTCAAATACGGCCACTCAAAACAGTTACATTACGGTAAATACCGCCCCAACGGCGTCCTTTACCCAAAATATCAACGGATTACAAGCAACGTTCACCAGTACAAGCACCGGTGGTGCTACCACGTACAGTTGGGCAGTAAGTAATAATGCAACGTCTAATCAACCCAATTTTACCACCACGTTTGCGGCGGCGGGTACTTACACGGTAACGCTTACCTCGGGTAATGCCTGCGGTACTTCGACGGCGGTGCAAACCGTAACCATTGTGGCAGCGCCAACGGCCTCGTTTACGGCAACCCCAACAACGGGCTGTAATACACTCACGGTGCAATTTACCAACACCTCGGCGGGTAACCCAACCGGATTTAGTTGGCAATTCCCCGGCGGCACACCGTCCAGCAGCACAATGGCCAATCCGGTGGTGGTGTACAATACACCGGGTACTTACAATGTGGTACTGACGGCCAGCAACGCAGCGGGCAGTGGCAGCACGACCCAAACCAGTTTCATTAACGTTGGCGTTGCGCCGGTCGCCGGTTTTACCAGCACGACCACGAATACTTCGGTTGCTTTTACCAATAGTTCGGCCAATGCAACTGCTTACAGTTGGGCATTTGGCGATGGAAATAGCAGTGCACAGGCCAGTCCGGTGCATACCTACGTAAATGACGGCGTATACACCGTTGTATTAACGGCCACCAACGCCTGCGGCACGAGCACCAGCACCCAGGTTGTTACGATCGTTTCGCCCCCAACGGCCGGATTTACGGTCAGCAGCAGCAATGGTTGCGCACCATTTACGGTGACCATGAACAATACCTCATCTGCGAATGCTACTTCTTTTGTGTGGCAATTCCCCGGTGGTAACCCGGCTTCATCTACCGATGCGAATCCGGTGGTAACGTATAACGCACCGGGTACGTATAGCATTACACTCACGGCGACCAACGCGGCGGGTTCCACTTCTACCGCTCAAACCAACGCAGTAACGGTTGGCTCCGGCCCGACGTCGGGCTTTATGGTCACGCAAAATGGCGCATCGGTATCATTTACCAATACTTCCAGCGGGGCTACGGCGCATTCCTGGGATTTTGGCGACGGTGGTACCGCAACGGGGACCAATACCAGTCATTTGTACCTCAATGATGGCGTTTATACCGTTATCCTGACGTCCACTAATGCCTGTGGAACCAGCACTTCTTCACAAGTAGTAACCATTGTAACGCCCCCCGTGGCCAACATGACGGCTACCAACAACGTGGGTTGCGCGCCCTTAACGGTACAGTTTAACAACAGTTCAACGGCCAATGCCACCACGTTCAACTGGCAATTCCCCGGCGGTACTCCGGCGACTTCAACGGCGGTGAATCCGGTGGTGACTTACGCAACGCCCGGTTTGTATTCGGTTATTTTAACGGCATCCAATTCGCAGGGTTCCTCTACGGTGACCCAAACTAATTTTGTAACCGCCGTTGGTAATCCGGTGGCTGGCTTTACGTATGACACAACCGGAACCGAAGTAACATTTACCAGTACCTCTACCGGTACAACTTCGTACAACTGGAATTTTGGCGATGGAAATACCAGCACCGAATCGGACCCGTCTCATAATTACGCAACGGATGGTGTTTATACCGTAGTGCTTACGGCGGGTAATACTTGCGGAACGGCTACATTTACCCAACTCGTTACGGTAATTACGCCGCCATCGGCGAATTTTGCCGCTACCACAACTACGGGTTGTGCGCCGTTTACGGCTACGTTCAGCAATACGTCAACGCCAAACGCCACCGACTTTGTGTGGTTGTTCCCCGGCGGTACACCTTCTTCTTCCACGGAAGCGAACCCAACGGTTGTTTACGACGCAGCGGGTGTTTACGATGTTTCCCTGACGGCCTCCAACAGTGCCGGTAATTCGGTGGTGACCAAACTCAGTTATATTGCCGTTGCGGGTCTGCCCACTCCTTTATTTACGTATCAATTGGGTGGTTTATCGGCGCAGTTTACCAATGCGTCCTTTAATGCCAACACTTATTCGTGGAATTTTGGCGACGGAGGCAGCAGTACCGAGTTAAACCCCGTTCATGATTACAGCGCTCCGGGCACCTACACGGTTGAAATGATTGCTACCAACGATTGTGGAAGCCGCAATTATATCACCGAAGTGGTGATTGAAGGCAGCGCCCCCATTGCCGATTTTAGCGGCGGTGAGCAGTTGTCCGGTTGCGCTCCTTTTGAGGTGCAATTTTCCGATTTGTCGGTGGGACAGCCAACGGCTTGGGAATGGGCATTTACGCTCAACGGTGATTTGATGCAAACAGCGCAAACGCAAAACCCATTGGTGGTATTTACCGAGCCGGGTGTGTACGATGTTTCGTTAACCGCAACCAACGCTTTTGGTGCCAATACGACCTCCAAATTGTTGTACATAACCGTAAATGCCGCTCCAACGGCTGCTTTTGACGCTTCCGTAGGCGTGAATGGCCAGGTGACCTTTACCAATAACTCGCAAAATGCACCGGTTTATTCCTGGAACTTTGGCGATAACTCCGCCGCGAGCAGCGAAGTAAGCCCAACCCACACGTACACCGTTAGCGGTAGTTACAATGTGGTATTATCGGCTATTAGCGAATGTGGTGTATCGGTATTCCAAACAACCGTTATTGTGGATGTATCCGGCGTAGAAGATGTAAACTGGGTGGAAAAATTCCGCCTTTACCCCAATCCGAACACCGGTGCTTTCCAATTAGAAATGGAAGGCCAAGGCAGCGATGAGTTGCAGTTCGACTTGTTTGGCACCGAGGGTAAACTCCTCCGTTCTGACCGGTTGAACTTCGCCACGGGCAGCCTGAATCACCGCTTCGATTACGGTGCATTACCGGCGGGTGTGTACGCATTCCGCATCAGCGATGCCCAAACTTCCTTCGTGGTTCGGGTAACAATCACGCGATAAACGCGATATAGTATTATTCAAAGGCGTTGAACATAACAAACCTCGTTGTCCTTGTTCAACGCCTTTGTTTTTATAAAAAAACTGTTTACCACCAGGCAACCCTGGCGATTTATATAGACCTCATTATCAACCGAAACTTGTGTATTAAAATTTTATGGAAATTTTCACGTCTGTCGCTACGTTCGACAACCAGACCTTTATGCTGGTTGTTTTTTCGGTAGTGTTGTCTTTTTTGCTGTCTTCCTTGATCGTTTTTACGTACGAGAAGGTTTCGCGGGATGTATCCACCCCCGATCACTTTTTGCAATCGCTCATCCTGATGTCATTGGTGACTACCATCATCATGCAGTCCATTGGTGACAGCCCGGCGCGCGGTTTTGGTATTTTTGGGGCATTGGCCATATTACGGTTTCGGACCCAGTTGTTCAGCCCGCGCAATATCTCCTTTATTTTTGGGGCCATGGCCGTGGGTATTGCCTGTGGCGTGTACAGTTTTATCATTGCCATTATTGGGACCATTGCCTTTTGTTTGGTGGCCTTTTTCCTTTGGTTAACGCCATTTAGCCGCAAAAACAACTTATTGGGCCAATTGCGCATCGAACTGCCCGGCGATGCATCCACCCGGGCGGCATCGCAGGAAGTGATTAAAGAATTGGCCAAACGATACGTGTTAAAACGCTACCGGATCATTCCCGATAACCCTTTGGTGGAATACACTTACGAACTGCAATTGCGCGATGAAATGGAAGGGCTGGCCCTCACCGACCGCCTGAACGGCATACCGGGGGCCAAAAATATCCGCCTGACCTTTACCGACACCTATATTAATCTCTACGAATAACCGCCCTCATCCGCTATGTTACGTAAAATAAATCTTTTGTACGTCGCCATCCCGTTTTTGCTGTGGGGACTTTGGGGCATTTTTAAAAATATTAGCCGCAGTACGGCCAGTTTTTACGGTTTTGCCGAAAATAAAGAAACCAGTATTAACCTCGATCACGCTTTAACGGTGCATAAATTGCACATTAAACCCGGCCAATTTGTAAAAAAAGGCGAATTAATGATGGAAGTTAGCCGCATTTCGCTGGATATTAAAATGAACGAATTGTCGTCGAATATCGCCCAAATTGAATCGGCCAATACCTGGCGCGAAGCCGAAGTGCGCTCCCGAATGGAAGAGGTACGCTCCGAAAAAGCCGAAAAAATGGGCGTTATCCAGGCCGCTATCAGGGTAGCCGAATCCGAAATTGCCCTCAATAAACGCCTCATTAATGACCTTAAAACGGTCCAAATTAAAGATTCTTCGGCCAATAACCCCGCCCAAGCCAAGTTAAACGCCCTGCGCGAAGAACTCCGCCTGGCCGCCGAACCATTTGACAAAGAATTAGCCGCCCTCGAAAAAGAACTTAAATTGTCCGGCTTATCGGAGCAAAAAGAGGCCAGCCATTTGAAAAGCGAAATGGTTTTTTACCAAAAAGAGCAGGGCCGGTTGTTGATAAAAGCCCCTTCGGATGGGCTAATTGGCGAAATTCACTGTAAAGAGGGCCAAAATATGGACGCTTTTGACGCCTTGATTTCTTTTTACGAACAAAGCCCCAATTTGGTCGTGGGTTACGTGCACGAAAGTCTTTCCCTAAAAATTAACATTGGTGATTCGCTGCGGGTAATCTCCAGTTTGCACCCCGCCGAACAAACCAGCGGGCGCATTGTGGGGCTGGGGCACCGCATTGTGGAAATCCCCGAACGCCTCCGGAAAATTCCCGAATTGCGCACCTATGGCCGCGAAGTCATGATCGAAATACCCTCCAACAACAAGTTTTTGCAAAAGGAAAAGGTAATTTTGCAATGGTCTTCCGACATTGTCAGCCCGTTCCAGTCCGTTTTATCCCAACAAACCAGCCAATAATTGTATGCAAAAATCCGGATGGGCTTTTATGCTCTTTTGGGGGTGGAGTAGCGTTGTTTTTGCCCAAAATGTGGTCACTACCGACCAAATTATTAACGCCGCCAAAGACGATGTTTCCGCCGCTGCCCAACAACGCATCGCCGATTTTCAGCGACAAACCAATGCGCGACTGCCGCTGCTGGACGAAATTGCCGTGCGCACCCAAACGCGCCGCTCCGATATTTACCAGCAAGATTACCAACTTCGGTTTTCGATGAATGGCCGCAAAGAGCGCAGCGCCTACCACCAGTTACAACAAACCGAAACCAGCGTCACCGAGGCCAACCGGCTCGAACAGCAGTATTACGCCTATTATGAGCGGTACAAAGACCTGGCGGATTATTACGCCGCCGCGCGCACCCTTGCCCTTCAGCAGTCGTTATTGGCGGTGTACGAAGACAAAATTCGACTGTTCGAGAACCAGGCCGCTTTGGGTGCCGCCAACCCGGAAGCCCTGATGAAAGCCGAATTTGACCGCGACGAATTGCAACTCCGCATTCGGGAGAACGAAAATATCCTGCGCACCAAAATCACGGAACTCACCGGAAATGCCAACGCCGTGCTGGATACCAGCCGCTGGGTCACCGTGGCCGATATGGCCGCCGTGTGCGCTCAAATCCGCGATTCGTTGTCGGCGCACCCTTCGTTGGGCGAAGACGCGGCCAAAATCACCCAACTCGACGCGGAATTGCAATTGGAAAAAGCCCGCGAACAACAAATCGTGGACTTTTTGCAGGTGCGTTATATCAACCGCCCCGGCGAACCTTTTCGCAACGATTTTTCGGTGGGCGCGGGTTTTGTGATTCCCTGGAACGGTTCCCGGCAGGCGCGCCAACAAGTATTGCAAATAGAGCGGTACGCCGCTTCGGAAGAACAACAAGCCCTGCGCAGCCAATTGGCCGCCGAAAAACAAAAGGCCATTCGGCGTTTTTTCGACCGACAGACGGTTGTGCAAGCCACTGATCAGCAAATTCAAACCTCAAAACAACGCTATAACCTCGATCAAATGCTCCAAAGTGACGAAGACGGCATTGAAACCGTGCTGCTCCACCAGGAATTGCAGTTGCGCCGCCGGTTGAAAGTGCGTTCGTACGAACAGGAAATGACCGAATATTATTTAGAAGCCCTGTTTTTGGGCGGTTTTTTGGCCGATAGGAACTGGTTAGAAAAATAAGTGACCTTTTCAATGGGCCACTGTGCGCGGGTGTGTACTTTTGCGGCTGATTAGTTCAGAAAAGTACACCACAGATATGCGCATCATTGGACAAATAGACCATCCAACACTCAAAATTTCGGTATTTAAAAACGATAATCGGACCAGTGTAAAATTTGAAAACAGTGTTTCCGAAATTACCTTAAAAATGGGCGACGACGACCGTTTTCGCACGGTGGAGGATATTCAGCGGCTTATTGACCCAGTGTTGCTCGAAGCGGTAAACCAGCAACTTCAATCCATGCACACGGCGCGTTTGGCGGCCATTGCGCGGTCATTTCCCGCGTCGGATGCTTCGGAGTTTGAAACGATTTTGTAGTTTGCCCTCTGTGCTCACCTTTATCATTGCATTTTGAATTTTTATTGTTTTTTTAACCATGAAAAAATTACTCCCATTTTTGATCGCCTTTTTGCCTTGGTTGCTTTGCGCACAGGCACCCCAAAAACCGGCTGATCGCCCCCTTTACGATATTAAAAGCATCGGTGAAATCCGGCTTACGGTTCCGGTCAAAAACTGGCCCGATGCCCTCGATTCCCTGCGGATTTACGGCAATGGTATGCTCGTGGGTACGGCCAGCATTGATGGCAGCCAGTACGCCAACGTGGGTATCCGTTATCGCGGTGATAAGTCTTACCAGACCAACCTCAAACGCAATCCGTTCAGTATCAAATTAAATTACAAAGAAGAAAGCCAAAACCACCAGGGCTTTACTGCTTTAAAAATTTCTTCGGCACTCCGCGATCCCAGCATGGTGCGCGAAGTGCTTTTTTACGAAATTGCCGCCAAGTACCTGCGCGTTCCGCAGTTGTCGTACACCAAATTGTACATGAACGACGAGTACATCGGGCTTTTTGTGAACATCGAAAGCGTGGACGATAAGTTTACCCAAAAACATTTTAACTCCACCGGACACCCGTTTTTTAAAGCCGGGGTGGATTACAAACCCGAAGTGCCGAACAATTGCAAACAAAATATCTTCGGTTCTTTGGAATTTGAAAACAACGTGGATTGTTACAAGGGTAACTTTGAAATGAATTCGCCGGAAGGTTGGACGACCTTGCAGGAAATGACCCGCGTGCTCAACAACGACCCCAAAAACATCGGGAAAATGTTGGACGTGGACAATGTCCTGTGGATGCTCGCCCTCAATAACGTGATGGTAAACCTGAGCAGTTACACCGGTACTGCCACCAATTATTACCTGTACCAGGATAATTTTGGTCGTTTTCAGCCCGTTCCCTGGGATTTGAACCTGTGTTTTGGTGGTTTAAAAAACACCGGCAGCGGCAGCGATATCGAACTCCGCGACCTGCAACGCCTCGACCCCATGTTGCACAGCGATAACGCGTTGCGCCCGTTGATTAAACAATTGTTGAGCGACGAGTTGAACCGCAAAATTTACCTCAGCCACATTGCACAAATTGTGAAGGAAAATTTCAAAAATGGCGAATACGAAAAACGCGCGCAAGAACTGCAAGCGATGATTGTGGTGCCGTTTATTGACGATAAATACAAAACGTATTCGCTCAGCGATTTTCAAAACAGCCTAAAAACGACCGTTGGTCGCAAAAGTAAAATTCCCGGAATTGTGGAATTAATGGCGGCGCGTACCAAGTTTTTGTCCACCCACCCCGATCTCACTGCTTTGCCTTCGTCGGTGAGTGACGTGACCCACCAGGGCCGCGCCAAGTTTGAAAGCAACAAACTGACGGGTTATAAAATTACCGCTAAAGCCGACCGTTTTCCCAAAAAAGTGTGGATTTATTACCGGCACAACGCGCAGCAACCTTATTTCGCCCTGCAAATGGACGATGAACCTTCGAAAAAACTGTCGTCCGGCGAGCGGATGTTCGTGGCCAATATCGAAGCCGATTCGCCCGATTCCGAATTGCAATACTATATTATGGTAGAAAACGCGGGTGCAGTGGCCTTTTATCCCAATAATTACACCACCAATCCGATCAAAGTCAAATTGGCGGATTTGAATAAATAAAAGGGAGGCTGCTTCCTAATAAGATCCCGTAATTGCTTGTTTGGCGATTACGGGATTTTATTTTAGGGCTGCAAAGAAAAACCCCTTCACTGTCTTGCACAATGAAGGGGTTGATTTTACTGTCTGGTGTTAAAGAAAAAATCCTATAAAAGTGTAACTCAATTTTGCTTTTCCTGCCGTTTGCTTTATTTTGAAGTCAGCATACGCACCCGATTGGGTTCGATACTAACTACTTCGCGGGCTGTTGATAAACGCTGCCGCGTGGTGGCATCCAACAAAACAACGGCCCCTACTTCCTGCGTGGTGTAACGCGCCAATACCACATCTTCCTCTAACTGATGGTCGCGCAGCCAATTATTCAGTTGCTCCAGTACCTGTGCGTTTAATTGTTCCAACTGTTTGATTTTATCCGCCCGGTGCTGAATTGTTGCCCAATCTAACCGTTGGTGCGCCGAGGGAATCAACGTCGAATCCAATAGTACCAAATATTCTTCCAACGCATTGTTTACTCCCGGCGTTGCTTTGGTTTCTGCGCTGACGGGTATTCGCTCAAATTTGAAACTATTTTGTTGGTTACAAGCGGAAAACAAGACCAATAAAAAGCAAAGCGGCGTAAATCGTTGAATGTACATGTTGTGAAGTATATTAAAGGTGTAATCGGCTTTTGCGGTGATAATTTTATACTGAGCACTGGTTTTGTGTTTTACAATCTGGGTATGTCCCAAGATGTTCACACACAAAACCTGTAAACGTCGAAGTATGATACAAAAATAGTACATTGCTGTTAAGAAATACCGACTATACCGGACAAACACGCCTGTTTTCGGACTTACCCCGAATATTTATAGGACAAAACCTTATTCCACCAAAATCATCGTGGATATGGCGGGTACATTTACTTTAGTGCCCAAAATGGAGCGAATTCCCTTCACCACTTTCCAGTTGCCTTTGGGTAGTTCAAAAAACTTCATTTCGCTGTTGCCGTTGTGGATAACGAGGATTTTGGTCCACGGGTCGTTACCGGCGTTAAAACCAAGTTGGTAAGCGATCATTTGTGGTTCTTTGGCCTCCAAAAACTTGAGGTGGCGGCGCACCAAATCGGCGGTGCCCAACCGGAAAGCGGGGTGGTTTTTGCGCAATTGGATGAGTTTTTGGGTAAAATCTACCGTTGAGGCGTATTTTGTTTTTCGGTCCCAATCAATGCGGTTCACTTCGTCGGGGGCGTCAAAGGAGTTTTCGGCCCCGCCCTTGGTGCGCAACATTTCCATCCCGGCCTGGATAAACGGCACCCCTTGCGACGTAAACACCATCGAAAGGGCCAAATGGTACATTTTAATGCGGTCTTCTTCGCTGGCTTCGGGGTTCGAGAGCAGGAGGCGGTCCCACAACGTGTGGTTATCGTGGCATTCGGCGTACGAAATGGCCTGATATGGCTCTTTGGTCCACGGCGCTTTGGAGTAGTTCACCTTGCTGTAATCTACCTGCGGGTGTTTGATGGCGCCCACAATACCAAATTTGATGCTTTCTTCCTGTCCGGTGCGGCCGCTGACAAATCCTTTTTCGGTGTGGTTAAATACGCTGCCTTTGAGCGCATCGCGGAAATCGTCGCTGAACGCCGCAATTCGGCGCAACTGGTGGGTATGCGCTTTAATGGCCTTGAGCGAATCGGGTAGGGGACTGGCCCCGGCCGTCCAGCCTTCGCCGTAAATAAAAATGGTGGGGTCAATGGCGTACAGGGCATCGCTCACCTGGTTCATCGTTTCGATGTCGTGAATGCCCATTAGGTCGAACCGAAAACCGTCAATATGGTATTCTTTGGCCCAATATTTCACCGATTCCACGATGAATTGGCGCATCATGGCGCGCTCGGAAGCCGTTTCATTGCCACAAGCCGAGGCGTTGGAAAACGATCCGTCGGGGTTTTGGCGGTAATAATACCCCGGCACGCAGCGGTTAAACACCGATTCGTTGGTTGCGCCGGTGTGGTTATACACAACATCCAGAACCACGCGCAGGCCGTTGCTGTGCAGGGTTTTAATGGCTTGTTTCATTTCTTTAATGCGCACCGCGCCGTCGTAGGGATTGGTCGAATAACTGCCTTCCGGTACGTTGTAGTTTTCGGGGTCGTAGCCCCAGTTGAACTGCGGCTGGTTCAGGCGGGTTTCGTCCACCGAAGTATAGCGGTAATCGAAAGCGGGGAGGAGGTGCACGTGGGTAACGCCCAGCGATTTGATGTGGTCCAGCCCGGTGGGCAACCCTTTGGCGTTTTTGGTGCCGTATTCGGTGAATGCCAGGAATTTACCCGTGTTTTTGATACCCGAATTGGGGTGCGCCGAGAGGTCGCGCACGTGTAATTCGTACAAAATAACGTCGCTGAACTGCTTTAACGGGGGGCGAATATCGTTGGCCCAGCCGTCGGGGTTGGTTTCGTTCAGGTCAATAATCATGGCGCGTTTGCCGTTCACTCCCACGGCTTTGGCGTAAGGATCGGGCGATTCGAGCAGCCATTGGCCCTTGTGTTGGATTTGAACGGTGTAATATTGGCCCTTGACGTTGCCGGGCAGGGTGGTGCTCCATACGCCGTTGTTGTCTTTTTGCAAAGAAATGGTTTGGCTTGGTTTGCCTTTTTCACCGTTATTATACAGGTGTAATCGGGCGCCCTCGGCGGCGGGGGACCATAACTTAAAAACGGACTGTTGGGCGGTCCAGTTCATGCCCAAATCATTACCCGAATAGGTTGGATATTGGTCAAAATTCATGTTGGGGGCAATATTTGTGGGGGCCGGGTTTGTTTTTGGACTGCAAACCGAGCAGAACAACGCTGCCCCAATGGCGAAAAAAGGAAGTAATTTATGCATGTACAAAGGTGCAAACAGCGCGGCGAATACCGGAAATTCCCGACGCGTTTTTTTTCTTTTTGTGCAGATTGGTAAATCAATTCGGCTTGTTTATCTAATTTTGGCCGTCCTTTGCCAATATTGAAGGTCATTTGACAGTTTCTTATATCCATAATGCAAGTTACACGTACCTTATTAGACAGTGTTTATGAATTTTTATCCCGACGCGTGGTGTACCACACCTTGTTCTGGATAGTGGTGTATATGTCGCTGGTATTATTGGATTATCGGCAAAACGGCGATTACAACATGGCCATCACCAACGAGTTGATCAACCTCGTGTTTTACATGGTGATTGTTTATTGCAATCTCCTGTACCTTATTCCCCGCCTCATGGCGCGCAGTGTACCGTCGTACCTGATTATGATGGTGGTGATGTGCGCCGTGATTACCCCGATTCAGGTATTGGCTCTGTACATTAAATTTTACGGCAAAATTGATTTCCAGCAGGCGCTACTTGAGCAACAGGGCAGTTTATTGTTTGGCAATATTTCGATGGCGCTGTTGTCCACGGTATTGCGCGTTATTATGGATTGGTGGCGTTACCAACAGGAAAAGCAGGAGTTGATTACCCGCACGATGCAGAGCGAATTACGTTTTTTAAAAAGCCAGATCAACCCGCATTTTTTGTTTAATACGCTTAATAACCTCTACGCCCTGACCCTGAAAAAAAGCGATCAGGCCCCCGAAATTGTGCTCAAACTCTCCGAGATCATGCGGTATATGTTGTACGAATGCAACGAAAAACAAGTGCTGCTGAGCAAAGAGATCCACTATATGAACAATTACCTCGATTTGGAGCGGCTTCGGCAACCCAAAGACGCGGCCATTACATTTGAAAGTTACGGACGGGTCAGTGAACAAATGGTCGCCCCGCTCATTTTTGTTCCCTTCGTGGAAAACAGTTTCAAACACGGTCTCAACCACCACATCAGCGGGGGCGGATTTGTCCATATCCGCCTTTCGGTATCGGGTGATGACCTTGAATTTGAAATCGAAAATTCAAAAATGGAGCATTTGCCACAAATGGCACATCCGCGCAGCGGCGGCATTGGTTTGGTAAATGTGCGTCAACGCCTCAATATGCTCTATCCGGAAGCCTATAACCTCACGGTAAAGGACGAACCGGGGCGTTACACGGTGACTTTGCAGTTGAGTTTGAAAAATGTAACGCTTTAGTGCCTTTAAAAAAACACCTTTAATTCAATTTTTAACCCGATATTGCAGCCTAATACTTCGACTCAGCGGGTTTTGCGCATAAAATCCTTGGGATGCCCCGATCTTGTGATGCACAAAACCAAGCGACACTCAGTATAAATTGCTGCCCCCCTTTACCTCTTTATTGTTACAAATTACGCTATGCTTAATGTTCTCATTGTAGACGACGAACCACTGGCACTGGATGTGCTCGAAACATACATTGGGCAAATGCCCGAACTCAAATTGGTCCGGCGCTGCACCAATGCATTGGAGGCCAACGAAGCCCTCAAGTCGCAGGAAATTGACCTGATGTTCATTGATATTCAAATGCCGCAATTAACCGGTATTGATTTCGTGCGCACCCTCTCCGATCCGCCCATGATTGTGTTTACCACGGCGTATCCGAATTACGCCATTCAGGGTTTTGATCTGAATGCGCTGGATTATCTGCTCAAACCCATTTCTTTGGAGCGTTTTATGAAGGCCGTGAACCGGGCCGTGGAACACCACGAAGCCATGAACCGCGAAGCCTCAACGGGCAGTGCCGCTGCCGGTGAAGATGGTGCCGATTTCTTTTTTGTAAAGGCCGATAAAAAACTCGTAAAAGTGAACTTTGACGAGATTATTTACATCGAAGGGTTGAAAGATTACGTGATTATCCGACTGCTCAACACGCGGGTAATTACCCTGCAAACGATGAAAAGCCTCGAAGATCGGTTGCCGCAGAACAAATTCCGCCGCATTCACCGCTCCTTTATTGTGGCCATGGACAAAATTATCGCCATCGACGGCAGTTTGGTCGAGGTGATGGAAAAAGACAAACCCAAATCGTTGCCCATCGGTAAAAACTACCGCGACGAACTACTCGAAATGATCGAGAAGAATAGGCTTTGATAGTGAAAAGTGAAAAGTGAAGAGTGTAGAGTGAAAAGTGAATAGTGTAGAGTGAATAGTGAATAGTGAATAGTGAATAGTTTTGCCCGTTGTAGGGTGTTCTTTTACCACTAAGGTTGTAAGAATACACTAAGTTCACTAAGCGTAGAGTGTTCATTTTAAGGGTTTTAAAGGATATTTTTCACTCTTCACTCTACTTTCTTCACTTTTCACTCTTCGTTATTCACTCTTCACTATTCACTCTTCACTTTTCACTCTTCGTTATTCACTCTTCACTATTCACTCTTCACTTTTCACTCTTCGTTATTCACTCTTCACTATTCGTTATTCACTCTTCACTTTTCACTCCAAGATCCCGGGTGTAATCAAACACGTGCAAATGCCCTTCTTCGTGGATTTCGGCTTTTTTCCCGAAGGATTCGGCGACTTGGGCCACGTCTTTGGCGGTCATTGACCCGGATTCCATGAGTTGGCGGGAAACCGTTTTTAAAAAATCCACGTTGGCTTCCAACAGGGCGCGGGTTTTGGCCACCAAAGTCGTAATCATTTCCTCTACCGCTTTGTCCGTTTTAAATTTATCCATTAAATATTGGCTTTCCATGGTATAATTGGCCTGAAAACTGCTGTCAAAACCATGCACCCGGATATAGTCCATGGCGAGAATCGTGGCGTTTTCGCGGTCGTTGGAACGCCCTACGGTGGCATTTTCTTCCCCAAAAATTAAATCTTCGGCGAGGCCACCCGCCAAAAAGACCATTATTTTTTTGATCATATTGTCCCGCGTTTCGTAGATCTGGTGCGGGAAGGTAAATCCACCCGCGTAACTGCTGGCAACCTTGGATTTTAGTTGCAGCGGGGCCAGTCCAAACAATTCCACGTACGCCACGGCGTGGCCCGCTTCGTGCACACTGACGTTGGCCACCACGGCCTCCAGGTTGCTTTGACGGATTTTGTCAATGCGACCCACGTACGGCAGTTCCACCACCAGTTCGGCACCCAATCGGGCCACAATGGCCTGTTTATCGAAGTCATAATCGAGGTCAATGCGGTCGTAATCGTTCATAATGGCCTCGAAAGCGAATTTACTGAGGTTGGTTTCCAGGATGTCAATAATACTGGAAAATACGGGCCGGACCCCTTGCACGGGAAATACCCCATTGCGGTAAATCAGGCGGTGCATATTGTCCGAAACGGTGAGCAAAATTCCAAAACGGTCGTAGGTTTTGGCCACAATTTTTTTAATTTCCGTGGCAATCAGCGCTTCAAAATCCCGGCGGCGCAGGGAACCATAAATCAGGTGGATATTACCAAAACGCGCCACTTGTTCGGGTCTGAACTTGCGGGAAAGTGCATTTTTGATGTCCACTTGCGTGATTTTTTTGGTAAATGCGTGGAAAATATCGGCATCTACGTCGCTTTCGGACGTTTGAATGGCCATTCGGAAGGCTTCGTCGAGGTTGCCGGAAATGAGGATCAGCGTTCGCGAGTGATCTACGGGTTCGTAAATCTTTTTGCGTTTTTTGGCTTCCAGCATTTTTTCCAAAATTTGCGTTTTGGTCATTTCGGCAATGTCGAGCACATCTTCGTCGAGGCCAATCATTTTTTTGATATTTTCGGCTTCCCAAAGGCCCACTTCTTGTTGCATGGGGTCTTCCGTGTTGGATGAATTGCCGCTGCTCCCCGAATCGTCGGGGTGGGTCGTTGCGGCAACTTTGGCCAATTCCTTTTTGCGTTGGCGTTGGTTGTGCAAATAAGAATTGAGGTAAGTATCCAAATCTTCGCGGGTGCGTTTGGCCAAACGCCCGTCGGAAAGCAGTTCCCAAAAATCAGTGAATTTTGTATTTGTTACCGGCGAGCCATCGGGTTCAATGGTGTTAAAACGCTGAATTTCGTCAAAAAGCACGATGGCCGGTTTGCCATCCACAATTTCGTTCATACTCAAAATCGTGGATACGCTGCTGTACCACGACGTTTCGTCGGAGTTGCCCAATTCTACCTCTACAAAACGGTCTTGGTAATCGAGGTAGCGCACCAGTTTCCGCACCAGATCGGTTTTTCCTACGCCCGTCATACCCCACAAACACACCACAATGGGGCGCGTGAGAATTTCCGGCATCAAATACCAAATACGGATATACTCCAGCAGGTTATCAATAATTTCGTCAATCCCCACAAAATCTTGCTTGAGCCGAACGCGAATTTGTTCAAGCACCTCGCTTCTTTCCTTAATTACGGCTTTGTTAATTTTTATAGTTTCCATTATTGTTTTAATTTTGTCGCTTCTTTTTCAAAGCACCCCTAAATTGGGTGCTTATGGTATAGTTTTTGTTATTTTTTTGTGTACGAACGTCTGAACATCGTGTCCTATTCATTCTAAGTAGTTATTTTTTTAATCCGGCAAACCCATTTTTTGCTCTAAAAAAACGCGGTTTACGCGGATTTTTTTACAAACCACCCGAATTGCTAATATCAGCAATTTGGAATTTTGCACTTAACGATGCAAAAAGCAGGTTAGTTCCTAAAGGCACAAATTTACGATACGTGTCTAATTTTGTATTCGTTTAAAAACCGAAAATATGTACACTGTTCAAAGACGCCCCAACTTACGCTTATTTACCGCCATTTGCTCGTTTACCATCGCATGTTTGCTTTTGGTGGCCTGTAATAAAGAAAATACTCCGGCGAAAGAACCGTTTAGCATTACGCTGAACAACGAATTTTCTTTATTACAAGCCAGATACGCGGCATTTTTAACCGACGAGACGGGTAATGTACTCGCCTTTAATTGGTTAAACAGTAAAGATACAACGACTTTATCATTGCGGTTCGCCGACGAAGCCACTTTTGATTGTACCGTTGTGAAAATATACAACGCCGGTACTCCTTCCGCCCCCAGTGAAAAGGTAGAATTGATTACCTATACCAACGTAAAAAACGGGGCTTTAGTCAATCTTCGCAACCTCGATAACGAAAGTGAAGCCAACATCAAGTTGCAATTCACGAATATTATCAGTCTGGACAGCCTTATTTTTCCCGAAAGTACGCCTTTGGTGATGCCCCAGGAAAGCACCAATTTTTTTGGTAATTTTACGGTGAAACACACGGGCGATTTTTGGTTATTGGCTAAAGTAAATGGCGACCCGGCCTGGCGTTATTTTACTTTCAAAAATTACGCACCAACCGTTAATACCTATAACATTGATGCCAGTTTGTTGCCTAAAGTACAGGGTGCTGCTCCTAAAATCAAGTTCCCTTTTACGGCGCGTTGGCGTTACCACGTTGATGGCTTTTTGGATGCCGATCAGCAAAAAATTATTCCCTTGGGCGACATTATGGAAGAACCCGATGCCCGCGTGGCCGTTAGTGACGTGTTGAGCATTTACCGCCCCGAAGACGTTACGTTTAACGGCTATAAATTGGAGGTATTGGGTACCATGCTGGCCGGTAGCGATAGTTATAGTTTAAAGGTGAATCGCTTGTACGAGACTTTTCCCACCGACATTGAAGCCCCGGATTTTACGGTAAAACCAACGCTTGTTAACGATAACAAACAAATTAGTGTGCAATGTGACGGCAGTTTTGATGCCTTAGTAGTAAAACGCACCATTTCCGGTTATCCGGCCATTGAATGGTCGGTATATTTGGAACCCGCTGCCGATAGTAATGTGTCGTATGCCTTGCCCCAACTTCCCAAAGATTTGAGTACATCGTATCCGCAACTGGGCAGTTACGCCTTCGATAATGGAAATGTCGTACGGGCGGAACGTTACCGCCGTCTTTTTGGTTATGAGGAAATGTTAGCCACTATTTTTACCAATGCCGACTATTTCTGGCAAACTAAAAATGAACTCATGTCGGTAGAAAAGACTTTTTATTAGATACATGAACAAATCACTGTACGCTTCGTATTTTGAAGCCAACAAAGCAGGATGGAACCAACGCACGAGTGCGCACATAGGATCTGCTTTTTATAACGTTGAAAACTGGAAACAACCGGGCGGAAACAGCCTGACCCCCGTCGAAAAGCGGGAATTGGGCGATATCTCCGGGAAATCGGTGTTGCACCTTCAATGCCATTTTGGGCAAGATACCTTGTCAATGGCCCGCATGGGTGCCGCCGCCGTAACGGGTTGCGACCTCTCGGACCACGCCATAGAAACGGCGCGCAACCTGGCCGCCGAACTGGGCATTTCGAACGCAACTTTTGTTTGTTGTAATGTGTATGACCTGGCCGAGCATTTGGAAGGGCAATTTGACCTGATTTTTACGTCGTACGGTACCATTGGCTGGTTGCCCGACTTGGCACCGTGGGCAGCGGTTATCGGGCATTTTTTGAAACCCGGCGGACAGTTTTACATGGCCGATTTCCACCCCGTTCTTTGGATGTTGGATGATAACATGACCCACCTGAAATATCCTTATCACAACGCCGATGTGATTGTTACCGAACACAGTAGTTCTTACACGGACCAAAGCGATCATTTGCAATTTACCGAATACGGCTGGAACCACAGCGTGAGCGAATTGCTCAATAGTTTGCTCAAAAACGGCTTAAAACTCGACTTTTTTAACGAATATCCGTTTTCGCCGTACAATTGTTTTGCCAATACCGTGCAGGGCGACGACGGCTTTTACCGCATCAAAGGGCTGGAAAATATTATCCCGATGATGTATTCTTTGCAAATGACCAAGCCTCTTCAGCCTTCAGACAAAAGACCTTAGACAAAAGACTTTTGGACATGGACACAACGGTGGTTACGAGCAAGTAGGTGTAACGCACAAGATTCAGGTGGAATAATCTGCCAAATCTTACAGATTTGGTAGATTTCAGCCGGAAATATGCGCCGCAGGCACCGCCGCCCCGGGTGAGCATTACGCCGCCGCTCTTTTAACGCGCAAACCCAATCCGACCAACAGAACACCGAACAGCACCGCGTACATGCCCACCAGCATGCCCAACGAAAAAGTACCAATGTTGGGCCGGAACAACATAATAGCACCAAGAACGATGGATACCGCTCCGGCGGCCCCCATGAGCCATTCGTTGTCAATTTCTTTGCGCAGTTTAATGGCCGTGGAAATTTCAAAAACACCCGAAATTAAAAACCACGCCGCTAAAATCAGCACAATACCGGTAGCAGTAACCTCGGGCATCAACAGCGCAAAACCGCCTAATCCAATGCCCAATAAACCCTCGGTGAGCACCGCCCACCAGTTAGTATCGTGGTGCCGCATCCGCAAACCCAGCAACATGGCCAATAGCCCGTCGGCAAACAAAAAGGCACCCAGCATCAGCACCAATACCTCAAAGGCCATTTTGGGATTTAAAAAAGCGACGATGCCAAATACAACGGAAAGGGCGCCGCGCAGCACCAGCAACCACCAAAATTGAGTAAGTCTTTGTAACATGTGTATCTCGTTTTGTTTTTGTAAAAAGGAAGTGGAATAGTTACCCCAAATCGGGTGCAATACTACATATTTTGGACGGATTATACCATATTCGCTCTACCTTTACCCGCAAAGAAATTTATCTCTATGCGGAAATACCACCTCAACAGTGCGTTTTTGATGGCCTTTTTGTGGGCCTTTGCCTCCGGCACTTTATTATTTGCCCAAAAAGCCACGCCATTCGGCGAACGATTGGCGGGTTTTGACCAACGAAAAAAACTCACCGAAAATTCCATTATTGCCAGCGCATTACCCCAAAATATCGGTCCGTCGGTGTTTTCCTGCCGCGTGACCGACGTGGACGTTAACCCGGCCAACCCGGCTGAAATGTATGTCGCTTATGCTTCCGGCGGCTTGTGGTATTCCAATAATTTTGGCACCAGTTTTACCTCGGTATTCGACCACGAAGCCAGCATGACCATCGGGGATATTGCCGTAGATTGGGCCAAAAATATTCTTTGGGTGGGTACCGGCGAAGCCAATAGCAGCCGTTCTTCCTACGCCGGTACGGGCGTGTACCGCAGCGCCGACGGCGGTAAAACCTGGGAATGGCGCGGATTGCCCGAAAGCCACCACATCGGGCGGATTGTGCTGCACCCTACCAACCCCAACGTCATTTTGGTGGCGGTATTGGGGCATTTGTACTCGCCCAACGCCGAACGTGGCGTGTACCGCAGCAGCGACGGCGGCCAAACCTGGCAACGGACCCTTTTTGTAAACGACATTGCCGGGGCCATTGATCTTTGCCTCGATCCCAACGCGCCCAATACCGTGTACGCCGCCCTCTGGGAACGCACCCGCAGCGCTTGGGCGTTTTCCGGCGCGGGCACCGGGTCCGGTATTTGGAAAAGCACCGACGGCGGTATTACGTTTGCGCCCATCAGCGGGGCCGGCAGCGGTTTTCCCAACGGTGAAAACACGGGCCGAATTGGCCTGGCTGCCGGGTTAAAAGACGGAAAAACGGTGTTGTACGCCAGCATTGATAACCAAAACCCTAAACCCGAAAAGGATAAAAAGGAGACCAAAGACGAACTCACCAAAGATGCTTTGCGCGCCATGAACAGCGCCGATTTTGCCAAATTGGACGACGAGAAATTGGAGGCTTTTTTGCGCAAAAATGATTTTCCGGAAAAACACACCGCCGAAAAAATAAAAGACCAGGTGGCCAAAAACAAAATTGTGCCCGCCACCCTCGTCGAATACCTCGAAGACGCAAACAACAACCTTTTTGAAACCAATTATATCGGGGCCGAAGTCTATCGCTCCGATGACGGTGGAAATTCATGGGTAAAAACCCACGTGGCCGAGATTGAACAAATGCACTTTACCTACGGCTATTATTTTTCCAATATCCGCTGCGCACCAAACAACGCCGATCAGGTGTATTTGCTGGGATTTATCATTATTCAATCCGCCGACGGTGGCAAAACCTGGACATCCATTCAGGGCGATAATGTACACGCCGATCACCATGCCCTGTGGGTGCACCCGTCCAAGCCCGGTTTGCTCATCAACGGTAACGACGGCGGCCTCAATATTTCCTGGGACAACGGTAAAAACTGGATTTTGGCCAATAATCCACCCGTGGGGCAGTTTTACGCCATCAATGCCGATAACGCGGAGCCGTATAACGTGTACGGCGGCGCGCAGGATAACGGTGTTTGGGTGGGGCCATCCGATTACAAGGCCAGCAGTTCGTGGCACCAATCGGGCCATTATCCCTACAAAGAACTGCTTGGGGGCGATGGAATGCAGGTCGAAATTGACACCCGCGACAACACGACCGTTTACACCGGTTATCAGTTTGGCAATTATTACCGCATTAACCGCACCAACAACAAAAGCAAATACATTACCCCCAAACACGAATTGGGTGAACGCCCGCTTCGGTTCAACTGGCAAACGCCCATTCACCTGAGCCGCCACAACCAGGATGTGTTGTATTTTGGGGCCAACCGCCTGTACCGCTCGTTTAACCAAGGCGACAAATGGGAAGTCATTTCGGGCGACCTCACGCAAGGCGGCAAAAAAGGGAATGTGCCCTACGGAACCCTGACCTCCGTGCACGAAAGTCCGCTTAAATTTGGGCTATTGTACACCGGCTCCGACGATGGTTTGGTGCACATCACCCGTGACGGCGGGGATACCTGGACCCGGATTACCACCGGATTGCCCGCCAATTTGTGGGTGTCGCGCGTGCAGGCGTCCGCGCACGAGAAGGCACGCGTGTACCTCGCCCTCAACGGGTACCGCTTCGACGATTTTAACGCGTATCTCTACGTTTCGGAGGATTTTGGCAAAAATTGGAAAAAAATCGGCCTTGATTTGCCCGCCGAACCCGTTAACGTAGTCAAAGAAGACCCCGCTAACCCCGATATTTTATACGTGGGCACCGACCACGGCGTGTATATTTCGCTTGATCGCGGTGCGACGTTTCACAACCTTTCCGCCGAGTTTCCGGCGGTGCCCGTGCACGACATTGTGGTGCAGGAGCGCGACAAAGACCTGTTGATCGGTACCCACGGCCGCTCCATGTACAAACTGCCCGTGCGCAACCTTCAAGCCATGAACAAAGACGTGTTGGCCGCGCAATTGCACCTTTTTGACCTCAGCAAAAAACGTTACAATCGAAATTGGGGTAAAAAATCGCCTTGGGAAGTCACCAAAGACCCCGAATTGCCCGTTTCGTTTTACGCGGCTGGAACGGGAACGGCCCGGTTTACCGTAAAAACCAAATCGGGCCTTGAACTGCAATCGGGTACAATTCCGTATAAAAATGGCCTGAATACCTGGACGTACACCCTCGATGTTCGGGAAGATGCCGTAAAAAACTACGTCAAAAAATTAAACGAAGACGTGAAAAACCCGAAAAAGGCCGTCGAACTCAAACCCGCCGATACCGGTAAAACGTATTTGTACAAAGGCACTTACAGCATCACCCTGGAAAAAGACGGCACCAGTGTTACCAAAGAATTTGTGATTGAATAGGATGGAAAAATTATCAATGCAGGAATTGGGGCGCTTGTCCGCCGAAGATTTTAAACAAACCAACAAGCGCCCGCTCGTATTGGTGCTGGATAATATCCGCTCCGGGCTGAATATTGGTTCCATTTTTCGCACCGCCGACGCGTTTGCGCTCGAAAAACTGGTGTTGTGCGGTTATACTGCCCAGCCGCCGCACCGCGAAATATTAAAAACGGCCTTGGGCAGTACCGAAACCGTGGCCTGGGAATGGCAGGAATCCACCGTGGAGGCCATAGAAATCTTAAAAAATAATGGGTACAAAGTGTTGGCGGTGGAACAAACCTCACAACCCATTTGGTTGCAGGATTTTGCGCCGCAGCCGGGCGAAAAATACGCCCTGGTATTGGGCAATGAAGTAGAAGGTGTCGGCGCCGAGGCGCTATTATGCTGCGACGGTGCCCTCGAAATACCACAATTCGGCACCAAACATTCGCTCAACGTGGCAGTAGCCGCCGGAATTGTGGTGTGGGAAATGGTGAGGAAGGGTTGAGTGTCCCTCCTCATCACTCCTCACTATCTTGAGCGCATTCTTATGACCGGACAAATCATTTCTTCGAGGGAAATACCACCGTGTTGGAAAGTATTGCGGTAATAGTTGTTGTATTGGTTGTAGTTGTTGGGGTAAAGGAAAAAATAATCCTCTTTGGCAAAAATAAAGGTACTGCTCACGTTGGGCCGCGGCAAGCCAACCGATTGAGGATCGCGGATAGCGAGTACATCTTTGGGGTCAAATTGCAGGTTTCGGCCCACTTTATACCGCAAATTGGTGGTTGTTTCGCGGTCACCGACCACTTTTGAAGGCGATTTAACGCGGATTGTACCGTGATCGGTGGTTACAAACAACTGAACGTCGCGCTCCTGGAGTTTTTGCAAAGCCGACCACAGGGGCGAGTGCAGGAACCACGAGCGGGTGAGGGAACGGTAAGCCCGTTCGTCACCGGCGAGTTCTTTTAGCACTTCCATTTCGGTGCGGGCGTGCGACAACATATCAATAAAGTTATACACAATAACGGTAAAGTCGTTGTTCATGTACCGTAAAATATTGTCGTTTAATTCTTTACCGTGTTGGACATTGGTCGCTTTAAAATAATCCCATTTAATGCCTTTGCGGAACGTCCGTTCGAGTTGTTTTTCGAGGAAAAAATCTTCGTGCAGGTTTTTCCCGCCCTCGTCGGTGTCATTTTTCCATTTATCGGGGAACGATTTTTCAATATCGGCGGGCATCATACCGGCAAAAATGGCGTTGCGGCTGTATTGCGTTGCGGTGGGCAGGATACTAAAAAAGTAACCTTCCTGCTCGGTGCGGAATTGCTCGTTGAGGATGGGTTCAATCACTTTCCACTGGTCGTAGCGCAGGTTATCGAGCAGCAACATAATCGTTGGGGTGCCGTTGCCCACGTGCGGGAAAATGTGTTTGCGCATCATGGAATGCGACATTACCGGCCCTACCTCTTTTTTGCGGTCCACCCAATCGAGGTAATTTTTGGTCACAAACTTGGAGAACTCGGTGTTGGCCTGTTCTTTTTGTTGCGACAAAATATCACCTACTTCGGCTTGGTTATTATCCACGCGCAATTCCCAGTTCACAATTTTTTTGTAGGCATCTACCCATTCGTTTTGGTCCAGCCCGCCGGTAATTTGCATAAAAATCTGGCGGAACTCCTGCTGGTAATCCAAAGCCGTTTTTTCACTGACGAGCCGTTTGTTGTCAATGAGTTTTTTGAGGGTCAACAAAATTTGGTTGGGATTAACGGGTTTAATCAGGTAATCCGAAATTTGGGACCCAATGGCCTCTTCCATCACGTGTTCGGCCTCGTTTTTGGTAATCATGACCACGGGCACGGACACGTTGCGCTCTTTGATGCGCGGTAATACTTCCAACCCGGTAAGGCCGGGCATGGATTCGTCGAGGAAGACGACATCAATGTCGGGGTTTTCGTCAAACAATTCGATGGCATCGTAGCCATTGGAAGCCGTAATTACTTCGTAGCCTTTGGCGCTCAGAAACATTACGTGCGGCTTGAGGAGATCAATCTCGTCGTCGGCCCAGAGAATTTTAATTTTGCTCATGCGTATAAATGATTGGTGCAAAGGTATTCAAATCCGAAAGGGAGGTGTACTTTTGCACAACAAAACATATCGAATTTTATGTCAAACTTCAATGCACAAATAGAAAGTGCCAAAACTAAAACAAAAACCTTTATGCGTCGTGCACTGTGGATATTGCTGATACTGGGCATCGTATCGTCTTTTGTTTACTATTTTGCCCGTACCTATACCGTTAGTGAGGGGAACCGCAGCGGTCTTTTGTTTAAAATTTCAAAAAAAGGAATCGTTTTCAAGACGTATGAGGGTCAACTTCATTTGGGCGGATCCATTCAAATGACCACGCAAAGTGTTTGGGATTTTTCGGCCAAAGACGGCGGTGTTTATCAACAGTTGCAGCAGTTTGAAGGAAAAAATGTATCCCTGCACTACCGCGAATTGGTCAATCCTTTTCCGTGGCAGGGCGATACCAAATACATTGTTGACGGCGTCAGCCTTGTTCAATAAACGCGCATGAAAACGCCATACCGCTTTACATTATTGTCGGGCCTCGGTACATACTGCGCGCTTTTGTGCCTGGCAGTGGTGCTTTTTCGCGAACGAATGTTGTTTAGCGATATGGCGTTTCAGTCGTTTCACATTATCCGAACGGGCGATTTGCAGGTGCAAAGTGGCCGTTTTGGGGCCGTTGGAACGCAGTTTTTCCCGTGGGTAGCCCAAGGTTTGGCACTGCCGCTTCGGGGCGTATTGCTCAGTTATTCCCTGGGCCACGTTTTGTATTATTTCCTGTTGTTCGCCTGGGTGATGGTTGTCCTCCGGCAATGGCGCTGGGGGTTGGTGCTGCTGCTCAGTTCCGTACTCCTGACGACGCACACCTTTTTTTGGTTGTCCGAAGCACCGCAGGGCCTGGCGTTTTTGGTGGCGGTATTGGCCTGGATGGATAGCCAAACGACGCTGTGCGGTATTCGCTGGTGGCAATGGCCGCTGTTTTTACTGGCGTTGGTAACGGCTTTTTATTTTCACCCGATGGTCTTGTACGCCATGACATTTGCCTGCGTTTGGTTGTTTTTTGGCCAAAAAGACCACGGAAAACGTAAAATATGGGCAACAGGATTGGGTTTATTCATCTTATTGTTTGTGGTAAAATTCAAAATTTTGCCCCTCGACTGGTACGATGCCATGTCGCTTTCGCGCGCGGGGGCTTTTGTGGAATTATGGCCCCATTGGCTCGATATAAAAAGTAACCGCGATTTTGCGGAATGGCTTTGGCGCGATTATTACCTGCTCCCTGCGGTGTACGCCCTGAGTTTGGGTTTGTTGGCCCGGCGGCGGCAATGGCTGCTGTTTACCTGGACCCTGTTGTTTCCGTTGGGGTATATTTTGCTGGTGAATATTCCGTTTCACCAAGGCGATAATCAGTTTTATCTCGAAAATTTGTACCTGCCCCTGGGGCTGATGGTGTTGTTGCCCTTGACGCAACTACTCGATACCATTCCCGGACGAACGGAAGTGATTTTTGCGGTGATCGGACTGGCAATCCTGCTTCGGCTCGGGCATATTTACACTGCTCGTGCCCCCTGGACGGCCCGTTTGCAGTGGCTTGAACAGTTAGTACAACAACACCGGGGACCCAAAACCGTCATCAACGAAAATGACCTGCCCAAAGATCTACTGCGTTTTACCTGGGGAATACCCTACGAAACCCTATTGCTTACGTCGTTGCCCGGCCCCGATAGCAGTCGATTGTTTTTTCAAACCACCGAAATCACCCCCAAACTCGATAGTTTAGCCCGGCAACCTAACCTGTTTTTGGGTACCTTTAAGCATTATCGCCTCGAAACCCTGCCTCCCCGTTATTTCAAGCCCAACCCCTCCGTTGGATATTTTTTTGAGTGAAGAGAGAGGAGTGATGAGAGATGATTTTTTTTCTTTAAAATATTCATAATGAACACTCTACGCTTAGTGAATCTTAGTGTATTCTTAGCACCTTAGTAGTAAAACGAACACCCTACGACGGGCAAAAGGGGAAAATACAATCGGCGTTGAGTTGTGCAATAGAAATTGCCCGCCGGGCGGGAGGTAAGGGGTAGGGTTGAATTTGTTGAATTTGTTTTGCCCGTTATAGCGTACACGTTTGTTTGTTGTAGGGTGTTTATTTACCCGTCGTAGCATTTTTGTGTATATTAACGGAGATATGAGTTTTGCCCATTTCGGAATATCGGGTGAGACCATCTGCCAAATCTTCCAGATTTGGTAGATTTCAGCCGAAAATAACCGCCGAAGGCACCACAAACTACTGCTGGCGCAACGCTCCCTATTAGCGGGATTAAACCCACCCGGCGGAGAATGGATTCGGTGGGATAAATTTGTTTTCAATGGCATCCGCTAAGACCCGGTAAGCATCCGCGGTTAGCAGTTGAGGTAGCCTGACGTAACCGTTCTCAATAAACTGATGAACATCGGCATTTGAGCATAAATACTGTGAAAAATGAGCCATGCAAATGAGGTAAATTAGCGCGCCAAAGTACGACAAATTTTATTGCCCCGTTGGGTGTTTTCGAACAAAATAGCCCAACTTTGTGTTTGAGTCTTTTAACAATATCAACATTTTACGTGTGAAAAAATTTTTTAAAATTTCTGGCCTTCTGTTTTTAATACTCATCATTGGGGTATTTATTTTTGGTTATTCGATGCACGAACCGGAACCCGCCGGGGTCGAAAGCCCCGAGGCGGACCAAATGGTGCAAACCATATACACCAACCTGAACAAAACCGCGTGGGATAGTACCCAATGGGTGAAATGGCGTTTTTCGCGCGGACACCAGTACCATTGGGATAAATTCAACAACCGCGTACAGGTAAAATGGGACGATCTGGAGGTCGTATTGGACCTTAATACCCAAAAAGGCATCGTCAAAAAAGGGGGTATTGTGTTATCCGGCTCCGAGGCCGACGCGGAAAGCAAAAAAGCCTATTCCATGTTTTGCAACGATAGTTTTTGGCTGATTGCGCCCTTTAAACTCACCGATTCCGGCACGCAACGTACCATTGCAACCTTGCCCGATGGCCGTAAAGGTTTAAAAATAAGTTACGGCAACGGCGGCGTTACTCCCGGCGACAGTTACGTTTGGCTTTTGGACGAAAAGGGCAGTCCCACGGAGTTTAAAATGTGGGTTTCTATTTTGCCCATTGGCGGGATTACGGCCACCTGGGACCGCTGGGTTACCCTGTCCACGGGTGCCAAAGTGGCCACTGCGCACCTGGTTGGGGGCAAAGTAGAAAGTAACGTGGATGATTTGGAAGGCGGAATGGGCACGCCGGTTTTTTAAGGTATTTACGAAGGTTCAAAAAGCGCGTAAAAACACATGATAATTCGTTATTTATTTGGGCTGCTGGCACTTATCGCACTCGCCTTTTTCTGGTGGCTCATGTTTCAAATTATCTGGCCCTATTCCTCTGGCCGTACCGATATTGACTTCTTGCTTTCCAAGCAGCAATGGGTACGGGAGTGGCATTATATGGCCGCATTTTACCTGCACGTCTTTTCCAGTTTATGGATTTTGGCGGCGGGTCTTACGCAGTTTTCCACCTATTTGCTGCGCAGATGGCCATTTTTGCACCGGTGGATAGGAAAGATATACGTTGGTATTATTTTATTGGTAAGCGGCCCGGCGGCGTTGGTTATGGCAGTATATGCTTCGGGGGGCTGGTTAACGAAAGCCTCGTTTATTACCCTTAGTTTAGTATGGTGGTGGGCAACCTGGCTGGCTTATCGGGCCATACGGGAGAAAAAAGTACGGGAACACCGCATCTGGATGGTACGGAGTTATGCCCTCACTTTATCGGCCATTACCTTGCGCCTGATGCAATACTGTTTAGCGATGTACACCACCCTTGATCCTTCCGAATCCTACACGCTGGTGGCTTGGCCAAGTTGGCTGCTAAATTGGTTTATTGCGGAAATTTTGCTCTATTATTCCGAAAAATGACGTTTACCTCGTTTGTTTTTGCTGAGTTGGTGTTCCGGGAGTGTCAGGGAGTGTGGCTTAATGAGTCTTCCCGTAGAGTCAATAAGTGGAACATCTTCTGAGAAATAACCATGCATTATATGGTCGCTTTCAGTAAGATTAATCGTGCTGAATTTTTCCAAAGTGATTTGCTCAACGGTACTACTACCTTGATATTGTCGGCGATATAAAAAAGATATATTTTGCTTTTCGTTGGCGGTAATTTTGTATTTTTGGATGTTGGCAATCAAGTCGTTGTTGATGGAATAGGTGACGAAAGAATACGGGCTAACTGAACCCAGCGAACTGGTCTTTACCCAAACACCATTTTTGTCAAAAACAGCAACGTAATCTTCGAAGTGTAGATTTGCACTGTACGATTGAACCTCTCTGTAAATAAAGGCGTAATGATTGTTGCTCTGGATAAACTTGACTGGATACATTTTTGTAGGCATTCTTCGGATTACAGATTGGTATCTCATTGAATGTTGAACAAACTCGTACAGCGGTTTTATTTGTTCAAATGTCAGTTGTTTTCGCCATGTATCAATATGCGCTGCATCAAGTTTATTTCCCAAAACGATGGAATCTTTCAGAAACAGGTTAGACAAAGCCGCTTCTTTGGTAAAATCAAAATGATCTACACTTGGGCCAAATAAGCCCATAAACTGCACAAAATCCGATTTCAGCCCCAAATATTCTTTGGGCAGAATGGTAGAATCGGCTACCGTAGAAAGTGCCTGATGTTCTTGAATGGATCGGTTTTTGACTACCGCCGACACCAAACTAATGCCGGAAATGGCCGTCAGACAAGCCGAAAAGAGTAATGTACGTTTCATATTCAAATCTTATTTGTTCGCCCAACCCGCTTTTAAATCAATGGTTTCAGCCTCTTCTATGGTCAATGATTCGATATTGCGTTGAGAATAATCTTCGTAACGTTCATCTTTCCAATTAATTGTAAAGGGTTGTACTTTAACTACCATACTTTTGTCCAACGAAAACGTCGCAAAGGAATAGTGGTTAAAAAAGGCGATGGGTTCGTTGGTCAGCCAATTCCCTGCTTTATCGAATACCGCTACCCTGTATTCGCGCGTTTGTGCCCTGTAACCTAAGACCTCGGCGTATAAGAAAACAAAATGACTATCGGTTTCTAAGTAGGTAATCGGTAGGTAGTATTTGGGAAAACGGGAGTAATAAACCACCGAACTGCCTTGAGTAACCCGACGTATAAGGTCGCTCCGTTGCTCCTCTTTTTGGTGGATAAACAGTGTATCCCTGAGCGCAGGTTTGTTTTTTTCTTTCTTCGATAAGGTATCTGCTACCCCTTGCTCATTTTCATCCAGATCGGCGGGCAGTTCAATGTCCTCTTCCTGATAGGTTATTTGGTCATATTTCAGCACCGTTTCGCGGGAAAAAACAAAGGCTAGTGCCTGCTCTTGTGTCATACGGAACGCTGCTACTTTGCGCCCAAAAATTTGTAAAAAGCGGCCAAATTCCTTGGAATAGGCTGGGGTGGAAACAGGCTTGTTGTTGGAGGTGGTAACTGTATCCAATATTGGAGGCTGAACGTCGTTTTCTTCGATGCGTACCGACGTTTCAGTGCTGTTTTTGTACAAAGCGGATACAAGACCAAGGCTGGATACGGCCAACAAACCGGCGGAGATAAGTAGTGATATTTTCATAATAATCGTGTATTGATGGCAGCAACAAAGTCGCCATCAACACAGATGCCATCTTTGGGATTTTTGGTGTGTTGCTTTGGGTTTATATTTAAAGTTTAAGGTTCAAAAAGCGCATTCATGGTAAGTTGCTGCTGAACACTTTATTTCTAGCCAAAACTACCCAAAAAGTAGGGTTTTGGCTGGAAATAAAAAATCATTTTCAGCCAAAACTATCAAAAAAATGGAGTTTTGGCTGAAAATGATTTCTGGAACGGCAAATTCAGGTTAGCAATTAAAAACAATTATCTTTGCACTCGGTCCCTAAATGTTTGGTGCCACCATCATTTTTACTAAAAACAATCAAACATGAACGAATTAACCGTTGACATTGCCGAAGAAACCATTCAGTTGGAATGGAGCCGGGATAGAAATGAGATTTTTGACCTGGTATTTAGGGTACTTCAGGGCATATTTGTGTCCTTTGGCTGGGCTTTAGACCCGACCTGGAAGAACAAATACCTGAATTTTCAAGTATTCCAAAACGGACAATCGCTCAGCCCCGTCGTTGAAGATGCCGTTTTACGGGGCGGATATAAATTACAATTACCCAGCAACAAAGAACTATTTATAGTGGTCAACGAAAGCCACGGGATGGAGGTATGGTACCAGGGTAAAGAGTGGATCAGCAGTGCACAAAGCGGCGAATCGGGATACACCGATTATTTCCAAAAAGCGGGCAACTGGCTCGTTGGCGTGGGGTTGTTTTTGGTTATCAGAACCATTTTTGTGGTGATTTACCTCCAGCAGGCGGGTTATTTAGAGGATAGATACGTGGTAAATATTGGAGCACTGGTCAATTCGTTGCTTTTTGGGGCGTTATTCGTTGGACTTGGTATTTGGGGCAAAAATTCTTACAATAAATCCGCGTATTGGATTGGGCTTGGGCTTTCCGCCCTGCGACTTTTTACCGGTTTATTTTTAGACCATATTTTCACCGATTCAATTTTGGGGTTCATCTTGGCGGGGGTTATTGTGGTACTGGCTTATTATTGTTTCAAGGCTGCAACGGGTGTGTCGCCTAAACACCGGGTGCGTAAAAAAAGGAACTTAGATAATAGTCCTTTGGATGCCGGGCTTTGATTTCATCGTTATCCAACCCGCTGTATTAAATAATTCGGATTCTTATTAATAACCCTAAATCGGCGATCTTGTTTAATTTCCCGCATCATGGCGGCACTGCCAAACGGTAAGTGATCGGCGGAATCGTCCAGTAAAATAAAGCCATTTTTCACGAGATATTGGGCCGTGTGTTCAAAATCGCTCATGGCCCCTTCGTAGGAATGGTCCCCGTCAATGTACGCCAGCGCAATGGGGCCACCCAAGGTTACGGTTCGGCCAAATAAATCCGTTTCGGGGCTGTTTTGTTGCCATTTTTGAAAAAACACCTCCGAACGAAGGTGAAAGGAATGGGGTAAACGCTGGGGGTGCAAGAACCGGGTGGCCTGCACAAACGCATTTTTCAGGTACAGCGCGTAATCGGTTCGGGACACGTCGTCGCGTCCGTCAATGCCTGGCCCGCTTTCGCCCAAGTGGTCTTTGTACCCTTCATAAATCCACGCGTCGCAGTTGAACAAGAGGTGGTTTTTATGGTATTTTTGGAGCAAATGCGTGATTAAATTGGTGGATAACCCGCCGTAGGAACCAATTTCCACCACACTACCTTGTTCCGGCAGGTGTTGAATGGCATATTCCAGCAGGGTAATATTGCCCCGGTGCAGCATACCTTCGCCAATTACCAAAGACGGTAAGCGTCGGATAAAATCGTCCGATTGGGGGAGTTGTATGGGGTTAAGCCAGTTTTTGAGTTTGTGGAGCATTTTAAGTCGCGGCCTTTTCCCGACAGTTGTTGATAAGAGAGGGAATAGCGTCGCAAATATATTGAATAGGGGGACGTGCAGCAAATTTAAAACACCGTAGAGACGCGATGCCTCGCGTCTGCACGAATTTGGATGAAAATCCACAAAATCATTTGGTATTTCACCCCCAATTTTGTGCAGACGTGTAAAATCATTTGGTATTTCACACCCAATCTTGTGCAGACGCGAGGCATCGCGTCTCTACGATATCCTACTTCGCCCCAATCAACTCCCGGTTGTTATCGTTTTTTACTTTTTTAAAGTTCGTCAGGCCACACTCCAAAAAGTCCTGGTATTCGCCGGAATTGGGCGTGTAGCCACGGGGTTCGTTCAATACCGTGGTGCCGTCGTTGTGCATCAGGACGTACCAGGGCTGCGAGTTGCGGTTAAAGTTGTTGATCTGGAAACTCGACCATTTATCACCCACCGTCCGGATTTTTTCGCCGGTGCCCGAATCGAGCAAATAAGCAAATTTATCGTCACCAAACAAGCGCGCTTTATCGTCCACGTACAAAGAAACCACCACGTAATCGTTGCGCAAACGTTCGATAATACCCGCGTTGGGCCACACGGTTTCTTCCATTTTGCGGCAATTCACGCAGCCGTAACCCGTAAAATCCACAAAAAGGGGCTTGTTTTCTTTTTTCGCAATGGCCAATGCCTCGTCGAAATCGTGGTAGCAATCAATGCCGTTGGGACAATCCGAAGGGTGGCCCCAACTGTAACCCACCGGGGGCGCTAAACCACTGAGCAGCGACAAAGATTCGTATTTAAACAAGCCATAAGCGAGGTAAATGGTAAACGCGGCCGACAACACACCCACCGCCAAACGGCCGGTTCCGGGGCGGCCCTGCGCACCTTTCCAACCCAAAATACCAAACTGGTACAGGGCCAGCAACGCCGCGCACACCAGCCAAATGCCCATAAATAATTCATATTTCAGGAACCCCCAGTGCGACACCAGATCGGCGGTGCTGAGGAATTTGAACGCCAGCGCCAATTCCACAAAACCAAGGGTCATTTTCACGTTGTCCATCCAGCCACCTGATTTGGGCAGGTTTTTTAACCAACTGGGAAACATCGCAAACAGGGCAAAAGGCAGAGCCAACGCCAAACCAAAACCCGATAAACCGGCAAATGGTCGCGCGGGCAAAAAGCCCAATATTTCCTGGCCGTTGTTGGAACGCGCCGTTTCTACCAGCAGCGAACCGACCAGTGGACCGGTGCACGAAAAAGACACCAATGCCAGCGTAAAAGCCATAAAAAAGATGCCCAATAAGCCACCTTTGCCCGCCATTTCGTCGCTTTTGTTCACCCAGGAATTGGGCAGGCTAATTTCAAAAAAGCCAAAAAACGAAATCGCAAACAACAAAAACACCAGGAAAAACACCAGGTTAAACACCATGTTGGTGCTCATTTCGTTGAGGGCCGTGGGGCCGAGGACTTTGGTAATACCTACCCCCAACGCCACGTATATTGCGTAAATGCTAAAACCATAAATAAAGGCGTTGCGCAAACCCGTCGTGCGGTCTTTTGAACGTTTTACAAAAAATCCCACCGTAACGGGAATCATGGGAAAAATACAAGGGGTCAATACCGCGCCGAGGCCAAAAATAAAACCCCACAAAAAGACCAGCCAAATGGAACTATTGTCTTCCTGCACGTCGGTATCGCATGCACCCACAAATTTGGTGGGATCAATGGCGCGTTTGCTCGAAAAAGTACCTTTTTGATCGGGATCGGTGGCGACAGTAGCAGCGGTGTTATCGGTCGCACCGGCGGTGGAGGTCTCAGGGGTGGAAGGTGTGGCGGTGGAAAGACCGGGCGCCACACCGCCCGAATTGCCTTCCGTTTTTGGGTCGGTTGTAGGGGTGGTTTCGTTGGTTTTGGGGGCTTCTTTTGTCGCGGCGGGTGTTACGGTAAATTTGAAATCCACGTCTTTGGGCGGGAGACACATTTCCTCGTTACACACCATATAACTAATGTAGCCGGTAATGGGCTGCGCATAATCTTTGACTTTAACACGTTGGGTGAAAATCGCCTTGTGTTTAAATTTGGTGAGGTTCATTTCAAATACTTTGTCGTATTTGGTAAAACGTTCACCACTTTCTTTGGCTTCTCCCACGGTTTTGTAGTGTGGACCTTCTTTAAAGGTAATGGAAGTAGGAATTGGCCCCTGATCACTCTCTAATTTTTGGGAGTAAGTGTACCAGCCTTCGTCAATGGTGCCGGTAAAAATGAGATCCGCCTCGCCATTTCCGGCATCTTTGGCGGTGTAACTCCATTTAATGGGGTTTTGGGCAAAAACCGATTTGCCCCAAGGCATTAAAACTAATGCATACAAGAATAAGCGCAGACAAAATTTCATATTTTAATTCTTTTTGTAAAAACTTAGCCTGCGGTTTCGGGCCCAAAAAAGCAAAGGATAAGTTTTTACTGTGTCAAAAACGGCTACAAAGGAACATCGTTTCGATGGTTAGATGCACTAAGGACCGTATTTTATAAGTATTTTAACTCAAAATGTGTGGTGTACGACTTTTTGACAAAAAAGCACTCCTTCTTTGTTAAATATTTTAACAATATAAAAGGACTGTAAAGGATGCGGCAAAGATACACGGGCCTCTTCGGTTTGTATTTCGCCGTCGCTCACTAATTTGCCATTCATGTCAAAAATTTGCCAAAAGGCCTCATTCTGCGTTTCGTTTGGCACCCGAATAACCAAGTTGGAATGAAACGGATTGGGATACACCCGAATGCCCGGTTCCGGCGCAGGCACCAGCACCGACGACGGCGTTTGGCACCATTGCCCCGGTGCATCGGTGAAATAATGGACCTGCAAAAAATGCACCAAAGCCACCGCCAACGTGTCCCCAAATCGGTTCACATTGGTCAAATTGTTGCGCACACCGTCAAAATTACACTCAATTTGGATGCCGTCAATGGTGCCGCCGTTGGCCGATCCGTAGCGGTTGGTATTGTAGCCACCGTTAAAATACGGCTCTCCGGTCTCCGCAAACGGATCGGACTGCGAGGGTACCGCCGGATAACCGCGATCGGCCAATAATTGCCCCATGCTGTTTTCGCCCCGCAACAAATCGGCGTGTTCCACCCCGCCGAGGTTATCGCCCACCAGGTTTTCAATGCTGCTTTGCGCCACGTAAAATGCGGTATTGATCTGGTTATCCGTCACCTGTAATTCACTTTGCGACAACAAATACCCTAGTTCCATGCGTTGAATATCGTGGCCGTGGCCGTGCAGATCAATGTACAACCCGCGCCCACGGGTACCCAGTACCTGCGTTCGCGCCGAATCCATGAAGGAATGAAACTCGGACCAGGCCTGCCCGGCAATGGCGTTTCCGTCGGCGGCTTCCGGGAGGTCGCGGTTGGCATCCAGTTTTTTGCGGTGCAACCGATTGATGACCACGTGCGGATAACAACCCGTGAGGGCATACACGGCGTTGGCCGTTTCGCGGGCCAATTCCTGGGTATTGGCATCGCGCACGTACGCGCAACCCGTGCAGTCGCGGTCGGGGATATCGGCGGGTTCGAGGTAGCCGCCGTGGGGCGCCGACAATATCAGCGGCATATTCCCGGCAATGTATTCGATGTAGTTATTTTGACCAAAATACGATTGGCCGGGAATTAATGTCTGGGTAAATGCCGCTGTGATCTGGGCTAAAAACAAGCCCCCTATGAGCAATAAACGATGTATCATGGGGACAAAACTACGCAAGATTTGCTATTCTTCCATTTCGCCGCGTTTCATTTCGCCCTGAATCAGGTGCGCACCTTTTACCACCACTTTTTTACCCGCCAATGTGGCGCCGGGGAGGGCAACCCAGCCGCCGCCGCGCAAAGTGGGCACAACGTTTACTTTTTCAAATGTCAGGGCGTTATTGCCGGTTGCATTGGCCACAAACAGCCAGGTTTCGGTACCATCGTGCAACAAAGCGGCTTCTGGTACGGCCAGAGCCTGCACTTTATTGGTGTGAATATCCACCTGCAAGGGCATTCCGGGTAACCAGTTTTTGCCGTTGGCGGGCAAAGGAATGTGAATGGAGTAGGTTTTGCTGTCGGTGCTCAATTCCCGGCTGATGTATTCCACTTTAGCGTTGATTTCGGGGATGGTGCTGTTGGGAAAACGTACCACCACAGTTTGGCCCACGTTCACGAGGGCAATATCTTTGGCAAAAACCTCGACGTGGGCGTGCAAATTATCCAATCCCACTACATTGCACAGAAGGGTGCCTTCGTTCACGGGCGCGCCTAAATGCACAAAAATGGACGATACATTGCCCGCAATGGGGGCCGTAATGGCCACCGATTTAGCCAAGGTAAGTTGGCCGGGGTTGTTCAATTGTTCCGTCCCGATGCCTAAATACTGGAGTTTGGCCGCCGCCGCTTCGAGGTCACCTTTGGCCCGGGCGTATTTCGATTGCGCTTCTTCGTAATTTTTGCCCGCGCCCACTTGTTGTTGGCTCAGCGTTTTTTGGCGTTCGAGTTCTTTTTCCAGGTAAATTAAATCCGCTTTGGCTTGCAAATACGCCTGCTGAATATCGAACAGGACACTGGTAGATACCCGCGCCAATACTTGGCCTTTTTGAACATTTTGGCCTTCGTGCACCAAAATTTGCTCTACCCGACCGGCAATTTTGGACGAAACCGTTGCCTTGCCTTCGGGCAAAACAGCCACGGTGCCATTGACGGTAAGTGCCGCCGCAATGCCCTGTTCGGAGGGTGCCGCTACTTCGATGCCGGATTTTTGCATTTGGTCGGCAGTGAGGGTGATTTTTTCGGCGGATGCGGCAGTTGCGGGTGCCGCGTCGGTATTTTCGGGGGTGTTTTTATTGCCACAACCGGCCAATAACAACAGGATTGCCGCGCTGAAAAGGATATTTTTCATAAATATTTTTTTAAAAATTTTAAAAGAAAGAGGTTAAAACGGCCATTACGGCACAAAAGCAAATTGCAATTGCACCACCGCTTCGTTGAGGGCTTTTACGGTGTCCAAATATTTTAATTGTAACCCGAAGGCCATTTCCTGCGCCTGCAAAAACTCCTGAACGGTGGCGTTCCCGGCTTTCCGGTTGAGGTCGGCGGTGCGCAATAATTCGGTGGAAAGGGGTGCGCCGGTTTGTTGCCAATACGCGAGTTCGGCTTGGGCGTTGGTCCATTGTTGCGCCCATTGTTGTCGGCGCACGAGCAGGTCGCGTTCCAGCAGGGCCATTTCATCCTGCACGATGAGTTGGCGGGTTCGGGCGGCTTCCGTTTCGGCTTTTTGGCCTTTTTTGAACACGGGTAGGTTCACCGAAAAATAAGCATTGGGCAAAAAACGGTTGCGCGGGTCCACGTTGGTCACCACGCCCAGCCCGTAACCGGGTAACAGCGTTTTTTGCTGCCGTTCCAGTTCCAAAGCGGCTTGTTGCCGGTTAATTTGTTTAAATTGGGCCAATAAACTGCTGTCGGCGGGTAATTCGGCCAATAAACGGGGGGCCAACGGCATTTGGGGCAACCACAAAGAATCGGGGATACCCGCTTCGGTGCGCAGTTGATAAAGCGCGGCGCGGGTTTCCAATTGAGCGGCCCTGGCGCTGCGATTAGCTTCTTTGGCAAATGACTCGATGGTTAATTTGCTCAACATCCCGATGTTGCCCGTGCTGTATTCTAATTCGGCCGCCCGCAAGTATTGGCCCAACAGGCTGTCTTGCCGTTCCAAAATGGCCGTTTTAGCCAAAAAAAACTGGCAATTTTCGTACAAAATGGTCAGGTCGCGGCGGATCATTTGTTCTTGCAGCGACATTTCAACCACGGCCAGCGACCGGGCACTGCCGCGCACTTTTTGGTCGGTTTTTACCAACGAAGGATGGTTAAAATCTTGTGTGATGCCCACTTCGGGATTAAAGGGCAACCAGGTATAGGCTTGCAGGGGCGGCAGCGGCATTTTGGATTGGGCCAAAATACTTTTTTCGTCCACGATATGGCGGGCTTTTTGCAAGGCCGGATGTTGTTGCACCGCCAGTTCGAGCACCTGGGCTTCGGTCCAGCGCGTTTGCGCCGAGAGGGTGCTCGCGACCATTGTTGTGATAACAACGGCGAGCAACGTGGCCGCGCCTTTTGACCGGCGGCGGGGTTTGAACGGAATATCCGTCGCAAAAATGGCGTATAACACGGGCAAAATAATGAGGGTGAGCAACGTGGCCGAAATCAAGCCACCAATCACCACCGTGGCCAGTGGTTTTTGTACCTCGGCACCGGCACCGGCCGCAATGGCCATTGGTAAAAAGCCCAACGATGCCACCGAAGCGGTCATTAAAACGGGGCGAAAACGCGCCAATACCCCCTGAATAATCCGACTGTGCACGTCGGTGACACCTTCTTTTTCCAATTGCTGAAAATACCCGACCAATACCATACCGTTGAGCACGGCCACGCCAAACAGGGCGATAAAACCAACGCCCGCCGAGATGGAAAACGGCATTCCGCGCAGCCACAGGGCCATCACGCCACCCACGGCGGCGAACGGAATGGCGCTAAAAATGAGCAAACTTTCACGAACGCGGCCAAATGAGAAGTACAACAGCAACAAAATGAGCAATAAAGCGGCCGGTACCACCAATTTGAGGCGGGTTTGGGCATTTTGCAGGTTTTCAAACTGCCCGCCGTAGGTAACGCGGTAACCATCGGGCAGTTGGATGCGGGCCTGAACGGCCTTTTGTACGTCGTTCACCACGCTTTGGATATCGCGGCCCCGCACGTTGAGGGCCACGTTGACGCACCGTTCGCCGTCAATGCGGTTGACGGCCATTGGTCCCTCTTTGATGCCAATTTGCGCCAAATCGCTCAGGGGAACCTGCGCGCCGTTGGCCGTGCTGACCATCAATTGGTTAATCATATCAAACGGTTGTTCGGGGTTGCTGTGCATTTTTACCACCACATCGAAGCGTTGGTTGCCCTCGAACAACATCCCGGCTTTGCGACCGGCAATGGCCGTTTGTACGGTTTCGTTCACTTCTTTTACTGTCAGGCCGTAACGGGCCAAAACGTCGCGGCGGTATTCGATGAATAATTGGGGCAATCCTTCGGCTTTGGCCACACTAACATCGCGGGCACCGGGAATTTTGTTTACCTCGCGCACAATTTGGTTGCCCAATTGGGACAATTGTTCCAGATCCGGCCCCAGCACCTGTACAATCACGTCGGTTTTGGCCCCCGACATTAATTCGTTAAAACGCATGGCAATCGGCTGTTGGATGGAAGTAAATATACCGGGAATTTTGCCCAAAATCTGTTGCAATTCGGCCTCAAATTCGGCGCGGGAATGCACTTTTTGCCATTGTTCGCGGGGGTGCATCGTGAGCACCATATCCATTTCTTCGATGCTCATGGGGTCCATGGGAACTTCGGAAGTGCCAATTTTGCCCGTGCAAATCCGTACTTCGTTGGGGAAATGGCGCTGGATTTCGGTGGCTGCCAGTTCGGCCGATTTAATCATGGAGGGCAGCGACGAACCCGGCAACATCCTGATTTCGATGACAAAATCACCTTCGTCGAGTTGAGGAATAAATTCGCCGCCCATGCGGTTGAACAACATGACCGCGCTCGTTAGCAACAATAAGGACAGCACCACAATGGTTTTTTTCCAACGCAAAGCCAACATCAACAGGGGCTGATACCGCCGCGCAATGCCGTTCATGAGGCGGTCGGCGAAGGTTTCGTGGTGGTTGGTATTGCCTTTAAAAACAAGGGCGCTCACGGCGGGAACGTAGGTCAGCGACAACAATACCGCGCCGCTAAGGGCAAAAATAACGGTTAAGGCCATGGGTTTGAACATTTTACCTTCAATGCCCGATAAGGTGAGCAACGGCACGTACACAATTAAGATAATGATTTGGCCAAAAAACGACGACCGCACCATACTACCCGCCGCTTGCGCAATGGTTTGTTCCTGCGAAATACTGGTATCGTTGGTTCGACTGCGGATAATGAGTTGACTCACAATATTTTCCACAATAATCACTGCACCATCCACAATGAGGCCAAAGTCAATGGCCCCCAACGACATGAGGTTGCCCGATACATTAAACGCCACCATACAACCAATGGCAAACAACATGGACAACGGAATCACCGAGGCGACCACGAACCCGGCGCGCAGGTGACCAAGTAGCAGTACCAACACGAGTACCACAATGAGGCCGCCCTCCAGCAAATTGCGGGTAACGGTCGAAATGGTGCGGTCAATGAGCAATTCGCGGTCGAGAAAAGCCTCTAATTTTAGCCCTTTGGGTAATTGGAGGTTTTTGAGGCGTTCTTTGATTCGGAGGATGACGTTGCGGGAATTTTCGCCTTTTAGCATCAAAACAATACCCCCGACGGCTTCTTTGTCGCCCTGCGTGAGGGCGCCGTACCGCACCGCGCTGCCAATATCCACGGTGGCCACATCGCGCACGAGCACGGGGGTGCCGTTGTTGACTTTTACCACGGCCTGTTCCAGGTCGCGCTCATCAGCGGCCAACCCGATGCCCCGGATAAAGTAGTTGTTGGCGTCTTTTTCCACGTAAGCCGCGCCGGTATTTTCGTTGCCTTGTTCTACGGCGGCAAATACTTCGGCGAGGGTGACGCCGGTGGAGCGCAGCAGCGAAGGCTCCACTTTGACGTGGTATTGTTTCAAATAGCCGCCAAAACTGCTAATTTCGGCCACGCCTTCGGTGCCGAGCAGTTGTTTTTTCACCACCCAATCTTGCACGGTGCGCAATTCCTGCGCCGACCAGGTGGTATCTTCGGGGTTTTCGGGTTTGATGGTGTATTGAAAAATTTCGCCCAATCCGGTGGTGATCGGGTTCATGGCCGGATTCCCAAAACCCGCCGGAATTTCTTCTTTTACGGCCAAAAGACGCTCGTTGACCTGGTTGCGGGCAAAATATAGGTCGGTGCCTTCTTTAAAATCGAGGGTAACAATGCTCAAACCAAACTGCGAAACGGAGCGGATGCCATCCAGCCCCTGAATATTGCGCATGGCCATTTCGATGGGATAAGTGACAAACTGTTCCATTTCCACGGCCGAGAGGTTGGGCGATTGTGTGGCGACTACCACTTGTTCGTTGGTAACGTCGGGAATAGCATCGAGGGGGAGGCGGCTGAGCGAAATTCCTCCCCAAATAACAATGGCCAAGGTAGCCAACAGCACGACGGTTTTGTTACCGACGCTGAATTGAATGATATGTTGAATCATTATTTTTTATTTAAAGTACAAGAAAGGGGGAGCGCAAACGGGGAATTCGGCGCAATACACAACGGGCGGTTTTGCCCAAAGCCGAAAACAGGTATGAAGGGCTGGTTTAGCCCCAATCATTCACCCAACATGCGCGAAAAAGGAATAATTATGCCTTGGGAGGCTGGAACACACTGCCGGTAAAGCCAACGGGAAGGTAATGGCTGTAATAAAAATGAGCGGCAGCAACGGAAGGTTCGTCGGTAAGGGTCACTAACGGATGATCGAGCAAGGGAGTGGGCACCGATACATCTATTTTGGCAAAACTTAAATTACTATGGTGGTGGAAGGGGAGCGTATTGTGGTCGTGTGCGGTATCGTTGGTGTGTTTACCGTCGAAATAATGCAACCACAAAAACTGCGCAAAACTGGTATTAGCATTTTCATTTTGGTGCAGCCGGTAGTGCATAGAGAGGGCGGGCAATTTGGCCAATTCACCAAATAACATACCCCCGCTGAACAGGTTCAAACTAAAAACCAAAATGAAAAAGGATTTCATATTTATTATTGCGCCACAAATGTAGCGGTGTTTTTGGAATATTTAGGGTTTTTTATCAATTTAGAAACGGTCTATTGATGGGCGTTTTTTAATGTTTTGCAAAAGTGGGCTGCTTTTTGCCGATTGAAGTGTGACATTAATCACACTTGAATGGACTTTATTTGCCGGACCTTTGTATGTTCTTACAAAGTACGGTAAGACAAGGCCCATGAGTCATTATTTTACTACCTAATTCGAGGTCCACAAGCGCCCTCGTACAAGTCCTACTCGTTGTCCTATGCGAGTTGCGCTGCAACAGGCGTTCAAAAAAGCGGCCAGTCAAACCGGGAAAACTGCATTAAAAAGAGTACCTTGCAAGGTATTTATTCGTTTTCCCGGGCGCAAGTCCTTTCTGGTTCCAACTTTATGATTATGAACAGTTTAGTTGATTTTTTTAACCAATTTCAACCCTTGCCGATGGCATCGCAAGGAGCAATAGTAGAAGTGTGTTCGGTGATTAAAGTCCCTAAAAACGACTATTTGCAACAGCCGGGCCAAACCTGCCGCACCATTTATTTTATTCAAAAAGGAATAGCGCGCATTTTTTATTACAAAGATGAAGTGGATGTCACCGAGAGTTTTTCGGCCGAAAATACCATTATTGCCCGCGCCGAAAGTTTGTTTGCGGGTAAACCCTCCCGAAAAGGCATTCACATTTTGGAAAATGCCGAAATCATTGGCATTAACGCCCCGGCATTGTTCCAATTGTACGACGAACACCCCATGATTGAGCGGCTTTTCCGGAAAATTTTTGAACAGGCGTACGTCCAAACTATTCAAAAAATGGAGTCCATTCAGTTTCATACCGCCGAAGAACGGTATCAAATTTTGGTGAAAGAACAACCCGATTTGCTCCAGCGAATTCCGCTTAAATACATTGCTTCTTATTTGGGCATTACCCAGGTTACGTTGAGCCGAATCAGGGCCGGGAAACGTATTATTTAACAAATGTAAAAGCATTTGAGGGACCGGCACCCGGAACTTTGCGGCGATTTTTTACAAAAAAAAAGCCACTTATGAACAAAGTAACCGGACTTCAACAAAATATCCACCAGTTTGTCCTGCTGGTGTTCGTCAACGGGTTTGTCGGCGCAATGATTGGGCTGGAGCGCACTTTATTGCCGCTGTTGGCCGAGCAAAAATTTGGGGTAGCCACGGCCACGGCGTTGTTGTCCTTTATTGCGGCTTTTGGGGCGGCGAAAGCATTGGCCAACTATTTTACCGGGCGTTTATCGAATCGGTTGGGGCGCAAAAACCTGTTGGTATTGGGTTGGCTTTTGGCCATTCCGGTGCCCTTTTTGTTGTTCTTGGCCCCCAATTGGTCGTGGGTAGTGGCGGCAAACGTGCTTTTGGGCGTACACCAGGGTTTGAGTTGGTCGAGCACGGTCATCATGAAAATTGACTTGGTGGGCGAGCGGCAGCGGGGTTTTGCGATGGGGTTAAATGAGTTTGCGGGGTACGTATCCGTCGCGTTGACCGCTTTTGCCACCGCCTGGCTGGCCGAAACCTGGGCGGCCCTGAACATTATTTTTTACGGTGGTTTGATATTGTCCATCGGCGGTTTGTTGCTGAGCGTTATTTGGGTAAAAGATACGCGCCAGCACGTTGCTGCCGAGGCTGCCGAGTCGTGCCGAGCGCCATTACAATCCGTTTTTGGGGATACCACGTGGCGCAACCCGAATTTATTCGCCGTGACACAGGCCGGTTTAGTCAACAACCTCAACGACGCTATGGTATGGGGTTTGTTGCCGCTGTGGATGCAGCACCGGGGTTTTTCGTTGGGCCAAATTGGTTTTGCGTTGGGATTGTACCCGTTGGTGTGGGGCATTTCTCAAATAGTAACGGGGCGTTGGTCGGATACCGTGTCCAAAAAACAACTTTTAATGGGGGGCATGTTGGTGCAATCGGTGGGCATTTTGGGGTATTTATTGGCCGTTGAATGGGGGCATTTTATCCTGTGCAGCGTATTGCTGGGTTTGGGAACGGCGCTGGTGTATCCGGTTTTTCTGGCCACGGTGGCGGATAATACCCGTCCGGAGCAACGGGCCGAAAGCATTGGGGTTTTTCGGTTATGGCGCGATTTGGGTTACGTGGCCGGTGCCTTATTGGCGGGATTATTGAGCGACGGGTGGGGCACCGAAACTTCCATTGGGGTCATTGGAGGAATTACGGGGTGTTCGGCGTACCTGATTTATCGGAATTTAAGGGATTTGAAGCCTTGTGCGGGGGGGAGTAGTGGCCAGTACAAACCTGCACTAACCTCCGTAGATAATACGTGAATAATACAGGAACCCTCAATAATAATGTAACTATTTATCCAACAAATGAATCTACCTTTACAAAGTACTCAATAAATTCAAAAAACCTATGAGTGTGCGTTACACCATAGTACAAAGTAGTTAACTATGAAAACAACATTTTTAATACTCGTCATTGTTCATGGACTGATTCATTTGCTTGGCTTTGTCAAATCTTTCGGGTTTTCCAATGTACCACAACTTACACAACCTATTTCAAAACCGTTGGGCGTGATGTGGCTGATCGCCTTTGTTTTTTTGGCCGTAGCCGCTACCATGTTTGCCTTCAAAAACAGTTGGTGGTGGATAGTTGGACTCCTTGCATTGGTTACTTCTCAGATCTTAATTGTTCTCTTCTGGCAGGATGCTAAATTTGGAACAATCGCAAATTTGATTATTCTTATGGTCTCCATCATCGGATACGGCACTTGGAGTTATCATGGCCAATATAAAAATGATGTAAAAACTGCGCTGCAACAGGATGCGCATTTTCAAAATTCCGAACTTTCAGAGTTGGACATTCAACGACTTCCTGAGCCAGTAAAAAAATATCTTCGTTATACCGGTTCGGTTGGTCAAACCAAAGTGCATAATTTTAAAGTTGAATTTACGGGCAAAATTAGGAAGGACGAAAAATCAGAGTGGATGCCATTTACTTGTGAACAATATAATTTTATGGAAACGCCAACCCGATTGTTCTTTATGAAAGCAACCATGAAAGGTTTGCCAGTTGCAGGTTATCACTGCTTTAAAAATGGAGTTGCATTTATGGACATTAGGCTGTTTTCATTGTTCAACGTGCAGTTTCAGGACGGTGCAGAAATGAATTTATCGGAGACGGTTACCTTTTTTAACGATATGTGTGTCGTGGCTCCGCCGACACTCATTGACAAGCGAATAAAATGGTTAGCGATTGAGGGAAATAAAGTGAAAGCATCTTTTACCAATAACAGTATCACAGTATCGGCATGGCTGTATTTTAATGACAAAGGTGAACTCATCAATTTTATTTCCGAAGACCGCTACGCCAGTGCCGGGAAACAACGCCCTTGGGCAACACCTTTGAAAGATTATCATGAAATGAGTGGCTACCGGTTGATGGGAAGTGCGGAAACCATATATAGTTATCCAGACGGCGATTTGGTTTACGGAACTTTTAAACTGGTTAATGTACAATATAACTGTAAAAATATGGATTAAACGGAAGCAAAATGAACAAGAACTCAATTGCCAATCTACATGGCTTATCTGATCTTATTCAATAGTGAGAAGTCAATTTTAGCCATTTTGCTGTTTGGTTTCGTTGCCTGTTTTTGTCAGAAAATCAAAATTTTAGCGCACCCGACTAAAGCGTAATAAGATTATCTCGAAAAAAAAGAATAACATTTGTTCATTTACCTCCAGCAACAGGGCAAGGAGCAGAAGTGTTCAACCACACGAAATCAATAGATATGGATAAAATACGGGTATCATTTGGATAAGTGCTAAATATATCGGTACTTTGTGGATAAAATATCGGTATATTTATGGAGCAAAAATTACAGTTTGATTTTGCAACAACCCAAAAAGTGATTCAGTTTATAAGTAAGATTGATCAGTTTAAAGGGGTATGGGGTAATTTGAATTTTGAAGAGAACAGGTACCTCAAAGAGTTGCGGAAAATAGCCACCATCCAGAGCATTGGCTCATCCACCCGTATCGAAGGCAGCACTTTAACGGATGCCGAGGTGGCCTCCTTGATTAAAAATTTAAAAATATCACAACTTCAAAGTCGGGATGAACAAGAAGTAGTCGGCTATTACGATACCCTCGAAACCATCCTTAATAACCACGCCGATATAGATTTGACCCTATCCAATATTCACGGACTCCACAATTTATTGTTGAAGCATAGTAGCAAAGATGGCAAACATAAAGGAAGGTATAAAGAAATGACCAATCAGGTAGTGGCTACCTATCCCGACGGAACAACAAGGATGATTTTCAGGACAACTGAACCCTATCTCGTCCAAAAAGAAATGGAGGACTTGGTGGATTGGACCAATCAAGCAATTGTTCAAAATGAAATCCATCCGTTAATTGTTATCGGTGTCTTTGTATATGAGTTTCTGTCCATACACCCATATCAAGATGGAAACGGCCGGCTTTCGAGGCTGCTGACAAATTTATTGTTGATAAAAAACGGATATGATTTTGTCCAGTATGTATCATTGGAGCATATCATAGAACAGCATAAAAAAGCCTACTATCAGGCACTCATGGACGGGCAAAAAGATCGTTACAATGGGCAGGAAAGAATTGATCAATGGATACTTTTTTTTCTACAAGGCTTATCTGATCTTATTCAAAAATTAGAAGCCAAGGTTAAAGCATACCGGGCAATTGGCGGTTATTTAAATGATCGGCAAAAAAGAATACTTGAGTACATTGAAAAAAATCAACCCGTAAAGATCGGAGATTTGGTCGCTAATCTGAAAGAATATAAGTTGCCTAGTATTAAAAAAGATTTGCAGTATCTGGTGAAAGAGATGGAGGTTGAAAAATTAGGCCAAAACAAAGGCACCGTTTATATCGTAAGGAAAGACCGGTAATCCGTTTTTTTAAAACACTTCAACAAGTTATGGCATTTCTTTCGAGATTTTCGGACTAATTGGCCTACTTTTGGCCTAAAATTTACCTTTGTCCAAAGTTTTAACCATGACCTTTTCGTACACGCCTTTTTTTGCGCTTTGGATGGCAATTGGCCTTTTGTCGGCGTGGTTTTTTTACCAAAAACAATACCGATACGGGTTGTTTTTACTTTTTCTGACGGGTTTTGCGCTGCGATGTTGGGCTGCTTCTTTAGATCCTTTTTTGCACGATTGGGACGAACGGTTTCACGCCATTGTGGCCAAAAACATGATGTATCACCCGTTCAAACCCATGTTGCGGGCCAATCCGGCGGTGGCGTACGATTACACCGCCTGGTGTTGTAACCACGTTTGGCTGCACAAACAACCCCTGTTTTTGTGGCAAATGGCGCTGAGTATGCGCTTATTCGGAGTGAATGAACTCGCCTTGCGGTTGCCCAGTGTGCTGGCCGGTGCCTTGCTGGTGTTTCCAATATTTGGGATTGGTCGGCGCGTTTATACGCCGGTTTTGGGTTATTTGGCGGCTTTTGCCTGGGCGTTTGGTTATTTTTCCATCGAACTGGCCGCCGGGGTTATCGGTATGGACCACAACGACCTGAGTTTTGCTTTTTATATTACGGGTAGTGTTTGGGCTTTTTTGCGGTATGTGGAGCGGCCCGCGCTCCGCAATGCCCTGCTGATGGGCGCTTTTGCGGGGGCGGCTATTTTGTGCAAATGGCTGGTGGGGTTGTTGGTTTTTGGAGCCTACGGGGTGTACGCCCTGCTGCCGGGAAATCGGGTGCAAAAGATCACCCACGGCACCAAAGCCCTGCTGATGACCCTGGCCGTGGCGGTACCGTGGCAGGTGTATACTTTTATTCAGTTCCCACGCGAAGCGGCGCACGAAATGTCCTATAACCTGCGTCACCTGGCCGAAGTGGTGGAAACCAAAGGGGGCGACTGGGCCTTCTATTGGCGACAATTGCCTTATCAATACGGTTATTGGGCCGAGTATCTGTTGGTCACGGGGTTGGTGTTTGGTGTGGTGTTAACGCGCCGTTACCCAAGGTTGTGGTACCTGTTGTTGTTGCTGGCGCTGCCGTTTGTTTTTTTTAGTTTTTTGGCCAAAACCAAAATGATTGCGTACAGTTTTTGCGTGGGGCCGCTGGTGATGCTGGTTTTGCTTACGCCCCTGGCCTGGTTGCTGGAAATGCTGCGGCGGCGTTTACCCCGTTTGTTTCCCGTTGCGTTGGCGCTCGCCCTCACGGGATGCGGGGCGTATTTTTTGCGGCCCTTGGAAATATGGACGGTGACATTGCCGACCAACCAACGGCGTACGTAAAAGTGGAAAACCGCGCCGCCAAAGTGTACAACAACCAAATATTTAGAACCATCAACGAACTGGTTCCGCCCGATTATATTCTGCTCAATACCCGTGCCCACGCCGACACGGAAGCCATGTTTTTTTCGGACCGAACGGTGTATCAATTCTGGCTCGACGAAAAGGAATTTGCCGAGGTACGCGCCCGCGGGCAGAAGGTGGCCGTTTTGCATGATTTTAATAAACAATGCCTGCCGCCGTACATTTTGAATGACAGCACGGTATTGGTTATTGACGTGCTGCAACAATAGGCTATTGGGACGTTTTTTGGGTTTTTCTACGATGAAATTGTTAAATAAAAGGGCAATTAGCGCATTTATCAAAAAGGGCATTCTATATTTGAGCCTTCAAAATAAACCTTAGTTTCACATTTTTAAAACACGTTTAATGGATATGAAAACATCCAAACTTTTATCAATGCTTGTTGTAGCATTCACTTGCCTTTTCTCTTACAATGTATCGTTTGCCACGGCCGCTGTTTCTGCCAAAGAAACGCGCGAAACCATTTTGAAAAAAGTGGCTACGGGCGATGCAAATTCTTTTTTGGAAGATTTTGCGGGTACTAAAGTTGGCAAAAAGGCGGAAAAATGGATGAAAAAAATCTCCAAGAAGTTTGACGGCGCTAAACTGGATTTAAGCAGTGAACCTGACAAGTGGTTGAAGTACAGCCTTTTCGCTTGGTTAGGAGCCGTAGTTGTCTATGTTATGGCTGCAATCACTGGTGTTTGGGCGATTTCGCTCATTGGTTATTTGCTCAGTTTAACGGCTACTATTCTCTTTGTGTATTGGCTGCTCAAAAAACTGGACGCCATCTAATTCAAAACGAAAAGAAAGAAATTTTCAACGGGGCTGTCTTTTTCCAAAAGGCAGCCTTTTTTATGCTATACTCCATGAAATATTTACTTTTTTCACTATTTTTCGTATCCTGTATGAGTACACACCCTCATTCCAATGCGCGCGTGTACGCGTTGCGCCTGCACCCGGGACAAGATCTGAAACGGGAAATTGTGGCTTTTGCCCAACAGCACCAGATCGAAGCGGGTTATATCGTTACCTGCGTTGGCAGTTTGCAAAAAGTGAGTTTGCGATTGGCCAATCAACCTTCGGCTTCCGAATGGGAAGATAAGTTTGAAATTGTGTCGCTCACCGGTACGCTCAGCGCCAATCACGGGGTGCATTTGCACGCTGCGGTATCCGACGGAACGGGTAAAACCATCGGAGGGCACGTAACCGACGGAAATATCGTTTATACTACTGCCGAGATCGTTATCGGGGAGGCCCGGGATTTGCGGTTTACCCGACAGCGCGACAGCGTCACCACCTATAATGAACTATTTATCGAACAAAAATAACATGAGAAAACATTGGATAATCTTCTTATTTACCCTGATAACCTCGGGGATATACGCCCAAGACAGCGCTTGCCTCAAAGTGCACTTTATTCACGGTTCCCGCCCCAAAAAAGCGTTTAAAAAAACCGAAAAAAAGTGGATGGGGGGCAAAAAAGGCGGGCACGTGGGCGTAGAAGCCTGCGACGGGCGCATCATAAATTTTAAGCCCAAGGGGAAATTTCATTGGTTTCGCCACAAGAACTACCGCCATAGCCTTTTCGTCGCGGATAATAAACAGGGTTTTTACAACTATTTCTCCTCCGGTACCGATAGTTTACAGTGTACCGTGATTACTATTCCCGTGTCCGCCGCTCAAAAAGTCCGTTTCGACAGTATCTCCAACGAATACCTGCTGTCTACCCCTTACGATTATGCATTTCTCGGTATGCGCTGCGCTGCTGCGTCGTACAATTTGCTGGCCCACGCCGGCGTGGTAAAAATGCGGCCCGTTCGGCGCACGTATAAAACGATTTTTTACCCAAAAATCCTGCGCAGAAAACTACTCCGAAAAGCCCACAAACACCATTGGGCGATCACGACCCAAACCGGTAACAACAAACGAAAATGGGAGAAATGAGATACTGGAGTGATGAAATATGAGATATGAGTGATGCGGGGATGGTGTTGACTTCAATTAAGTCATTTTAACAAAGTTCACAAAAAAAATCCAGATCATATCTTATCTCTCATCACTCATATCTTATCTCTCACCACTATTACCTTCCGCCCGGCGGGCAATTTTTCCGCAAAAACTGGGTGAATAAAGTCGAAAGGTGTTTGTCGGTGCCTTCGCCTTCGCTGATCCCGTGCGAGCGATTAGGGTAAGGCATAAATTGAAACTGACGGTTGTGTTTGATCAATTCATTGACGAGCATTTCGGCATTTTGGTAATGCACATTGTCGTCGCCGGTGCCGTGGATATACAACAAATTGCCCCGCAGGTTTTTGGCGTGGGTAATGGGCGAACCCGCCACAAAATCGGCGAGATTCTCCTGCGGGAGACCCATGTACCGCTCCTGGTAAATATTGTCGTAACTGAGTTGGTTGGCCACCGCCGCCACCGCAATGCCCGTTTTGTAAATATCGGGGTATTGAAACAGGAGGTTCAGGGTAGTAGAACCGCCGCCACTCCAACCCCACACCGCCACGCGGCTGGTATCAATGAACGACCATTTTTTGAATATTTCACGCGCACCCATTGCCTGGTCGCGGATATTGACCACCCCTATTTTGCGGTAAATCGCTTTGCGCCACGCACTGCCCTTGGGCGCAGGAGTGCCCCGACCATCCAAAGAACAATAGATATAACCATCTTCGGCCATGTCGCCGTCGTACAGACCATTTCCGGCAACGCCAAAGGCATCCCGGACGGTGGCTCCCGCCGGTTCGGTGTATACGTAATACACAATCGGGTATTTTTTGGTGGGATCAAAATTTTTGGGTTTGGAAAGCCAACCGTCCATCGTGACGCCGTCCACGGTCGTGACCTGAAAAAACTCCACCCGGTTATCAGGGCCGGGCGCAGCGGGAATTTTGGCGTCAATACTTTCCGAGGGTTGCAGGGCTTTGTGGTCGGGCAACGTGATCCATTCCCGCTGTCGGGGCGTGAAATAGTTGCTAAACGTGTGGAGTGCGTATTTGCCATCGGGCGAAATCTGGTACCCGTGCGTCCCCACCTGATTGGCCGGTGAAATACGCTCGGCAGGCGCGGAACCGTTGGTTTTTACGCGATAAAGGTATTTTTGAGTGGCATTATCGGGCGAGGCATAAAAATAAATGACTCCGTTTTTGTCATCCACTCGCACAATGTCAATTACGTCGTAGTTGCCTTTGGTAATGAGCACCTCGTTTTCGCCTTTTCGGTTGAGTTGGTACAAATGGTTCCAACCGTCTTTTTCACTTTGCCAAAGGAAATTAAAATCGCCGTTTAGCCAAGTCCAATAATCAGTCATGCTCCCGCCCGCCAAATCAATCCAGGCATCGCTTTTTTCGGTGTAAATAGTTTGGGCATTGCCGGTTTTGGCGTCGCAAAGGAGAATACTCGATTCATTTTGTTTGCGGTTCAGGTGCTGAACAATTAACTCTTTGGTGGAGGCCCATTCCATGCGGGGCACGTAAGTATTGCCCGGATCGCCGGGTACTTTCATCCAGGTCGTTTTACCGCTATTGGTGTTTACCACCCCAATTTTATACGGCGAAGGCCGCTCCCCCACTTTCGGGTATTCGACCGGAACGAGGGTCGGATAAATGGAATCGGTGGTGTTGATCATGTAATAATCCCGGATTTTATTGGCGTCAATTTGCCAATAAGCAATGTTTTGACCGTCGGCGCTCCACCGAAACCCGTCGCGGCAGGAGAATTCCTCTTCGTACACCCAATCGAAAGTACCGTTGATGAGTTTGGGCGTTCCGTTGGTGGAAGTCAGCGGTTTGGCTTTACCCGTGGCAAGGTTTTCGACGTAAATATTGCGTTCGCTCACGTAGGCGACCTGCGCGCCATCGGGCGAAAATTTGGCAAACATGAGTGAACTGACGGGACGGGTTTTGCCCAATTGGGCCAGTTTTTTGGTGGTTAAGTCCAATACCCAATAATCGCCCCGGGTATCTTCGCGCCAAACGCGTTTGGAATTGGTAAAAATCAGCACCTTGTTTTGGTCGGCGCTAAACGTGTAATTTTTAACCGCCAAAGGCTCTTTTTGCCCATCGGGTTGCAGCATCGTTTTGGCCACGATGGTCTTTTTTTGCTGATCGGGTAAAGTGACCAGCACAATTTCGCCTTTTTCTAATTGATAATAAGCGCTGCCTTCTTTTTGCCAATTGATTTTTTGGGCAAATGCCGATTGCAACAACAAGCAACAAAGGACGAAAAATATGGATTTTTTTTGCATAAACGAATTCTTTTTACGAGAAACAAATACTGTTTTTCGCAAAGTTACGAAGGGTTTAGCGGTTATTTTAATCTCTCGTCCCCTTCGTTTTTAACGCACAACTACTTTCCGAACGGCTTGCAGCGAACCTTGTCGCACCGTTACAAAATAGATACCGGGGGGCGGTGTTGCATTGCCACCAAGGTTCATCCAGAAGGGAGCGTCGTCGGTAAATTGTTGTGATTGTTGCGACACAAGACGACCATAACTATCCGTAACGGTAATTTCGGTCATGGCATCTTCCATAATTTGGCCGTGAATACGGAGGTTTACACTTCCGTTAAAGGTAGGGTTAGGGGCTACTTCAAGCCCAAAAATGTCGTTGGCCGAACCAAATTGAACCACCCGAATTTCCGAATAAGAATAGGTATTGTCCACATCAACTATTTTCAGGCGGTAAAAGAATTCGCGGCTTTGGTGCAGGGGTACGCGGGTATCCAGAAATTCGTATTGTTGGGGCAGGTGCGAGTGGCCTTGCGCTTCTACCATCCCAATTTTGGTGAAGCGCGTCCCGTCGGCGCTGCGTTCTACTTCAAAAATATCGGATCCATCTTCGGAGGCCGTGGCCCAATCGAGGTGGGCCGCCGTTTCATGCGATTTTTCGGCCATAAAATGCGTCATTTGAACCGGCAACGGCGCACAACTGGCGTTTATGGTGGATAACGGAGCGCCGCCAAAACCCAAAACAGCGTTGGCATTGGCTTCACTGAGGCAGAACCATTCTTGCAGGATGGATAAATAGATCGAATGGAAATCGTACTGCATCGGGACACTGGCACTGGTGCTGGGGTTGACCGGAATAACCGGATTCGTGCCGATAATACCGGGAAGTACGTGGTTGCCAAACAAAAACACGGGGTAGCCAGAACCGTGATCGGTACCAACGGAGCCATTGGAGCGAATGCGGCGGCCAAATTCCGAAAACGTCATCCCCAAAACGCGATCTGCCAGATCAAGGGCCTGCAAGTCGGCCTGGAACGTACTAATGGCCGTGGAAAGTTCGCTCAAAAGATTGGCGTGAACGCCCTGCGTGTTGTCGGTGCCGCTCACCTGATTGGCGTGGGTATCGTATCCGGTGGCTTTTACCCAAAAAATACGCGTTTTTAGCCCACCTTTAATCAATCGGGCGACAATGCGCAGTTGTTGACCAAGGTTATTGTTAATTCCCGAAGGAGAAGCCGGGTAAGTAAGCGAATTGCTGCCGGCATTCCAGGCGGCCACAATTCTACTGCCGTATTGGTTGGTAAACTGTTGCTGGTTGCGCAAAAAAGCAATTTCGATCCCTGCATTGGTATTCGGAACGGTCGTATTGCTATAAGGCAGCAATGACGTAAGGTTTCCGGAAAAATTGGTGGGTACGGTTTGGCCCGTACTCAATTCGTAGCCTTGTAGTCCTAAACTCAATTCCGAACCAATGGAAATACTCAGCGGGTCGGGCATAATGGCATTGGGGTATTGGGCGGGAAAATCGGGGTAGGTAAATTGCAAAAAACGCCCCAACCAACCCGACTCCACCACCGATGCGGAGTCGGAGCCTGACATGAATATATCGGTGGCCCTAAAATGCGAAAAATTGGGGCTTGGATAACTTACGCCCTGAATGACATTCATTTTCTCTTGGTCGAATAAATCGCGCATTCCGGTCATGGAAGGGTGAAGCCCCGTTTGGGTATTCCCTAAAACCAATGCCGAGGATTGTGGGATAAGTATATTTGACCTGGCCGCCGCCAAATTGGTATATTGATCCAGCGGAAGCACCATATTAAGGCCGTCGTTACCGCCATTTATTTGCACAACAACCAGTACACGATCGCCGTATGTATTGTTCAGCAACGATGCCTCCAACAGTGAAACGGGCATTGCCGCCGCCAATAAACGCCCTGAAAAGAAAGGCACTACGGCCAATGGAGCAGAAGTTTTGAGAAAATCACGCCGTTTCATACGTTGTTGTGTGATAAAAAGTGTATAATGACAATTAGCCCCGTAAATAATGGTTGACTAATCGGATGAATTAAAAAAATGCGGGACTTTCGCCAATTCAAATAAGTCCAGCCAAACCCCGTTCCTGTCGAAAGGGGTTCGACGCTACTAAATTAAATTGTACTCCGCCATTCCCAAAACCGCCTGATAAAAGGTCTGCAACCTCGACCGAACGGTATTGATCGCCGTCGTATTGGTTGGGTTGGCCACGTAACTGTTCCACGCCGTTGTCCAGTAGAAATCACCCACCTGATTGGATAAAAGGATATTTTTCAGGCTAAGAATAGTAGCGGGATCGGAGGGCAGGGTATGCACCAATTCCAACACTTCGGCGATGAGGCTATTCGGGTCAGAAGGATTGTTGAGCGACGACGTAAAACCCAACAAATTGGCCTTCATACCACTGGTTCCAACGATAAGTCGGTCAATAAAATCTTTTCTCCGCCGCAAGGTTTCGGAGTTAATCCAAAGTTCATGAAAATTGGGTCCCTGGTAATAAGCAGGCCAGCCGGATACATTGGGCGGCGTACCAGGGTCCATGGTTTGCTGGCTCGCGTACGTGCGGAAAACCCGATAATTATTGTAAGTGCCGGGTATATCCGTGGGGAGCGCAGTACCCACTAAACCAAAAATACGGCCCATGCCCACGCAAAAATCAATCGGATTTCGGATGTGGCAACCTTTTGATTCGATCTGGTCAAAAAAGTGCTGACTCAAAAACAATTCTTCCAGAACGGGTCTTATTTCGTAGTTATTGTTGCGAAAAGTATCGGCCAAAGGCACAATCACATTCGTTTCGATGTCGGTATCGATGTCGTAATAAACAAAAAAGCGGTAAATTTTGCGAACTACAAAACGCGCTACCTCCGGGTGGGCAAAAATCATGTTGAGCAGCGCATCTAATTCAATATCGCCCGCCGTAGCCCCCGATTGCCCCGTAATAACCGTATTGTTGTAAAAACTCGAAAACGTTTTGTTACTGGTATCGTGTTTGGTTGGATCAAAATAGGTTTGTAACGTGGTATCATTAACACGCCAACCCGTCAGGGCTTTTGCGGCCTGTTGCACGTCAGATTCCGTAAATGACGGGGCCAAATCTTTGCCAACGGTAAAAAGTTCCTGCAACTCCCGCGCGTAGTTTTCGTTGGGCGCATTGTTGAAATTCAGGCGACCATCCAAGTAATACAACATGGCCGGGTCTATCGTTAACGCCCGGATAAAACTTTTAAAATTACCCAACGCAAACTGCCGCAGCAACGCATTGTACCGATAAGCGTAAATCGGTTGCTGCACCGGCGAACCAATGGTCGTTGGGGTGTGGTTGTGCAAAAACAACACCATTTTCTCCTCAATATTGGGCGTTTGGTTGAGCATTAAGCCAAACCACCAGCCACGGAGCGATGAATTGCGTTGCCCCCCGAAACTGGCATTGGATGGGCCATTGACCCAGGTGGTCCCCACCGCATTATCGGGGTCGCCCGTGTAGTCCACCAGCGGCGGCGCAGGCGGATTCGCCGACGCGGTTAACAACGCATCAACAACATCCGCCAGTGGTTGATTGGCAAATTGGAGAACATCTGCTTTTTTTACCCCAAACGTCGTTCGACGCAGCAAGTGCAGTAATTCGGCATTACCAAAAGTACCCGTATATAGTGGTAGCGACATAGGCTGGTTTAATTTAAAGTGTACACCCAACGCAGGAAAAATGTTGGCCCATTTGTTTGCCCGGCAAATATCCCCCGCGCCTTACCACATATTTTAACAACCGTCGGTAAATCTCCAACAAAAGTCAAAGTTTGCCACTTAGAGACAAAGGGATTTTACCTTCCCACCAAAAACGACCGCACAACCACCCCTTTATTGGTGTAAATGCGCAAAAAATAAGCCCCCGCCGCCATATCCGACACGGAATAACTGTCTTGTGGGGTCATTTCCCGAAGTATCCGGCCCTGTGCATCAGTGATGGTTACCCGTTCTACGGTGTATTGCGTTGCAATGTGCAGCATATCGCTGGTTGGGTTGGGGTACACTACCACACTTTGCCGCCATTCGGGGCCTTGCACGGCATTTACCTCATCGTCTACTTCCACCATTTGTTCCAGCACCGATACGCCACATTCGTTTTGCACCACGAGGCGAACGGTATAAGTGCCGTCGCCCGCCGGAAACGTATGCGTGGGATTGGTTTCGTTGGAAACCGGGCTGCCATCGCCAAAATTCCAGGTCAAAAACAAGGCATTATTGCCCGTAAATGCAAACGAAACGCCGGTGTCGTCGGGGAGGTTAGTGGCCGAAAAACTGGCCGTGGGAAACTGTAACACCTCCACCCAAAACGATTGCGTAAGGGTATCGGTACCGGCCGCATTGGTCGCCAACAGGGTCGCAGTGTAAGCCCCCGTGGCGGCGTAAGTGATTTCGGGTTGGGCCACCGTCGCCGCGTTCGGGGTGCCACCGGGGAACAACCACGCGAACGACGTGGCATCGGTGGAGGTATTTGGAAAAATTAACGTCACCGCGTTGCAGGCGGCGGTGGAATCGGCCACTTCAAATTGCGCAACGGGCGGCAACGCCACCACGAATGGATTCGTAACAGTCACCGTATCGCAGGCGTTCCAGATGGTCAGCGACACCGTATAAGTGCCATTTTCCGCAAAATTATGCGTCGGATTGGCCTCCATGGAACTGGTGCCGTCGCCAAAATCCCAAAGCGGGCCGCCGGTGTTGCCTTGTGCATTGGCCGTAAAATTAAACGTCCCGTTACCCGCATTGACGCCACTGAAGGATGCCGTTGGTGCCGGAATAACGGCAATAGTAGCCGTTTCGGAGGTAAAAAAGAAACAGTTGCCGCCGTTCATCACGCAACGGTATTGCAACAAATTGCCGTTTGCCGGAACGGTAATGGTGGTTTGATTACCCGTAGCACCGGGAATATTTTCCCAATCAATACTGCCCAGTTGTTGCCAGTATAAACCGGCGGGCGCGGCGGGATTGGTGACGAGTGTAAGCGTAATTTGATCGCCCGGACAAGCGGTTTGTGAAAGCGGTTGTGTAATAATCGCGGGCGGATTAGCGGGCAAATTACCCGTCGGAAGGGCCGAAAAAGCCGGTTTGGTGCCGTCGGAGCCGGGCGTTGCGCCGTTATTGGTGCCGTTGCACGAATTGGTAGAGGCGATTACCGTACCCGCGCTGCCACCTTGTACCAATACCGTACCCGTGCTGGCGTTGGTGATAATTTGGCCACCGCCACCGCCGCCGCCCGGTCCAAAGCAGCGGTTACCGTTTTGCCCGGAGGCCGTTCCGCCGTTGCCGCCATTAGCCCGAACAATGACGTTGGACGCGAGAAAACTGGTGTTTAACCAAATGCCCCCCCCGGCTCCGGCCCCGCCGCCGCCATCGCCCACGCTGTTGCTGCCGTTGAGGCCGTTGGCCGAAATTTTGGGGTTGGAACCGTCAATGGCACCGGCGGAAATAAAAATAAGGCCGCCGCCGTTGCCACCGGCCGAGGTAAGGGTATTATTGGTGTGGCCCGCGCCGCCGCCGCCGCCCATAAACAATCTTTGGCTGGCATTGGTAATACCTTTGCCGCCCAGACCCGGGAAAAAACCGTCGCACCCAAAGGCCGAAGGTTCGTTGTTATTGCCGCCCTGACCGCCATTGGTGGTATTGGCACCGCCGCCGCCGCCGGAATTGTGGTCATTGCCGCCGCCGCCGCCGTTGGCCCGTGGCCCGCGACCCAGTTCTTGTCCGGCATTTCCCGGGGTAATGCCTTCGCCTTTGGTGCCGCCGCGCCAATTACCCAATCCGAACACGTAGCCACTTTCACCAAGAATCCAAGTGCAGTTATTGTCAGGCGCAATGTACGAGGAGCCGCCTTTAAAACCCAGGCCATCGGCGATGACCGGCGCGTTGAGGGTGAGCGCGCCCGTTACTTCCAGGGCTAAAATGCCCCCCACGCTGCCGTTCCAGGGCAATGGCCGGAGGGTGTCGTTGACTACGGCGCTAAAATATTGGGGAATGGTGACTACCTGCACCGCCTCGTCGGGTAAAATGGGGTAAAGCAGTTGTTGTTCGAGCAACAGGGAATTGACCGTTCGCCCGCTGATGCGCGCTTTTTCGTAACGCCCCGTTTGCAGGAGGTCGGTAACGGTACCGAATTGGGCAGTATTGGTCGTGTTTATTTGCGCTCCGGTGGTGTGGTGAATGAGCACCAAAGTTCCGGGGGCAAACCCGGCAGTATCGGTCACCAATAAGACACTGCCACAAGGCTCGTAAGCGGAGGCAATGGTGTAACGATTAATAACGCCACTGATAACGGCGGGTTGGGCAAAGACGAAGGTGGCCAAGGCCCAAAAAAGGAAAGTAGTAATGTATCGCATATGATTAGTTGCTGCCGGAACAGAATATTTGTTATCAATGTTGCGTTCGGGCAAATTTAATTCTTTGAATGATTAACATTTGGGTTGCAAAAGGGTAAAATAGGGATTTTTGTAAGCATTATGGCAAAAGTATAAAATAAAATTAGGCCAAAGGCGGCGATGTATCCTTTTGTCGGTGAATTTTATCCGTTCGTATGCCTCAAAACGGTTGTTTCACAAAATTTACAAAGGTTTTAGTGAAAAAAACTTGCGCAATATTTTTTAACAGTGTACCTTTGCGGAAAATTTGGCAGACAAAATAAAATTTCATTAACTATTATACACGCTATGTCGGAGAAACTAGATAAGATTGACTTAAAGATTCTAAAAATTCTTCAGGAGAACAGCAAAATTACAAATCTTGACCTATCCAAGAAAATTGGTTTGTCACCAGCACCCACTCTTGAGCGCGTAAAAAAACTGGAGCAGAGCGATATTATTCAAAGTTATCACGCTAATGTTAACCCGGTTCAAATGGGTTTAAACGTGAAAACATTTGTATTGGTGACGTTGGCTTGGAAACAAGAAGATGCGTTGAATCGTTTCCTGAGTAAAATTGAGAAAATTGATGAGGTTACCGAATGTTATATCATCACCGGCGAAGCCGATTTGTTGATTAAGGTAATCTGTAAAGATATTCCGTCTTACGAACAGTTATTGTTCAAAACATTGAGCCAAATTGAAGAAATTGAGCGCCTCAAAACCCTCATGACTCTTTCAACGGCCAAAGATGCGAAAATTTTGCCTTACAATTACGACTAATTAATTACGTAATTGCTCGTTTTCACTAATACCACGAAATTTCACCCAAGACCGGGTGCAAGTTTCGTGGTATTTTTTTGCCCAAATTAGACCTTGGGAGATATCAGACATCAGACAAAAGATTTTTTGATTTAAGATTCCCGATATACGATTTTTGATTTTTGAAGTTTTTTAAAAAAAACTCTTCACTGTTCGCGCGAAATTGCATTTCGGGTGAAACAATCGGCGCGGCTGTGCCGCAAGCGTAGCCGAACAAATCTAACCAACTTCCCCCGCAATGCTAACTTCCATTTCGGGTGAAACGATCGACGCGGCTGTGCCGCACCATAAATTATTTTGTCATCGTCTGCATTTTTAACAAAAAACAAAACAATATTCTTTATCTGCGAAAATTCGCAAAAAAAATGATCAAAATTTTAAAAAGTACTACCACGATAATACGACGTCGTTCTACATTTGCCACCGATAATTATTTCATCTACTTCTTGTTGGTAACCTTCTTTGTTCTGCTGACAAGATATTTAACCACACCTTTTACGTATTTATGAAAAAAGTCCTAGCTTTTTCGCTCATCACCATGTTTGCATTTTCCTGTGCAAAAGAAACTAAGAATGAACTTTCCAACACCGCCGTGACCACCACCGAAGATGCTGCTACGCACGAAAGACATTGCGCCGCGCACGATGTTTTGATGGCGCAGATGGCCGCTGATCCTTCTTTGGCCCAAAAGCACGAAGAAATTGAAAAGTTTATTGAGAACTACGCACAATCGGCACACGATCGTTCGTTCCCGGTAGTTATCCCCGTGGTAGTAAATGTATTGTACAAAACCGCCGAGCAAAACATCTCTTTGGCCCAAATTCAAAGCCAAATTGACGTATTAAACGCCGATTTTGCCGCTACCAACGCCGACTACAACAACACCCCCGCTTTGTTCCAGGGTGTTCGTTCAGGCGACATTCAAGTGAGTTTTGTATTGCAAAACGTAGTTCGCAAATCCACCAACAAAAACAGTTGGTTAACCAATGACGCGATGAAAAAATCATCGCAGGGTGGTATTAACCCAACCAGCCCCACAACAACCCTCAATATTTGGGTGTGTAACTTGTCGGGTGGTATCCTCGGTTACGCGCAATTCCCCGGCGGCCCGTCCGCTACCGATGGCGTTGTACTGGACGATAACGCAACCGGTAACACGGGTACTGCGGCGGCTCCGTTTAATTTGGGCCGTACTGCTACCCACGAAGTTGGTCACTGGTTGAACCTGCGCCACATTTGGGGTGATGCTACTTGCGGCAGCGATTTGGTATCTGACACACCAACGCACAACACGTCTAACGGCGGTTGCCCGGCGTACCCACACTACAGCACCTGCTCCGGTACTCCGGTAGAAATGACGATGAACTACATGGATTACACCAACGACGTGTGCATGTACATGTTCTCGGCGGGTCAAAAAACCCGTATGCAGGCAACATTTGCACCGGGTGGCCCACGTGCTTCTTTCAATCCTTAATCTGGATTTTTTTTACGTTATTGGGTTAATTTACGGCCAATAACCACAATATTTATCCCGAGGTGGTATCTTTGATGAAGATATCATCTCGGGATTTGTTTTTTAGCCGTCGCTGAGGTGCCTTTTTTACAATATTCCGCACGATAAACTCCATGTTCCAACGCGTACTCTTCGTTATTTTTTTATGCGGCATTGCTAACGGCGCATTGGCCCAAAAAAATGTCCTTTCCGGCCAGGTACAAGATGCACACGGTGCCCCGCTCTCCGGGGTAACCATTCAGATTTTTACCGAAACCCAATTGCTGCTCCAAACGGTCAATACCGACACTCTGGGTTGTTTTTACGCGGAAATAAACGAAAAAACGCCCTTCAAAACCCTGCAACTCCAACCCAAATACCAACCGGCCGTTTTGGCGAACCATATCAATACCTTAGATATGATCCGAATGGGCCGTCATATACTGGGCATTTCCCCCTTTGAAAAAAATTACCAAACCCTGGCCGCCGATGTCAACGAGAGCCAAACGGTGACCACTGCCGATGTGATGCAGTTGCGCAACTGGTTATTGGGCAAAAAACCGGACAGCCTTCACCGGAGGATGTACGAACATTTTGCGCCCAATACCTGGCAATTCACCGAAGCCACCACCACCAATTTCACCCACCACGACGGCGACAAGCGGGCCATTATTCAGGTAAAACGCGCAGAACTGCCCCGACACGACCTGGCCTGGGTTGGATTTACATCGGGTGATGTGGCTCCGGCGGCTCCCGTGCAACGTTCGGCAGCGGTATTGGAATGGCCCGTTTTGGCCGTTGAAAAAAATACGCCAATAGTTACCCTTCCCGTGGTGTATCGCGGTGAGCAACCGGCGATGGGCCTGCAATGTGGATTGTCTTTCGACCCGGCCGTTTGGGAATTGGTAGCCCCCAGCCTCGGCGAGGTAGCGGGTGTTACCGAGGCGCATTTTGGTGTAGATCAACAACAAGCCGGTAAAATAACGTTTTGTTGGTTGGCTTTTGAGGGCGAAACGTTCCCGGTGCAGCCCGGTGAAATTTTGTTTTATTTAACTTTTCGCGCCCGACAACCGGATTTGCCAAAAATTTCACCGCTACAACTCGATGCTACGGTGCTACCCGATGGCGTTTGGGGCACCGACCAAAAGGAATACACCATTTCGCACGCCACCAAACCGCCGGAGCCGCCCACCACTCCCGCGCCCGTAACGGTGCTGCAACTACCTACGCGCACCACCCTGACCTTCCATTGTGATCGCGCGGGAAAAGCACGGGTGGTGCTGTCCAATGGCTGGGGCCACCAAATCAGTATGCGGGATGTACCCGTGCAAGCCGGTTCGCGCGAAATTGCCCTGGACGAATTACAACAACAAGCCCCCGGCGTTTATTCCTGGTGGATTAAATTGCCCAACGGAAAAATGCACAGCGGGAGGGTAGTTAGGAGTGATGAGTGATGAATTTGGAGTGATGAGAGATGAGTTAGGAGAGATGAGTTGGCAAAACATTTTCATTTATAAAACAGCGGCGTTTTGGGCAAAAAAAGAGGCAAATGATGAATACGGGTAAATATCCACCATTTGCCAATAAAATATAATAACCACTCATTTTATTTCAAACCCATTACTCACTTTACACTCTTCACTATTCACTATTCACTCTTCACTATTCACTCTTCACTAAATTCTTCCGTCTTTAATAACCTCTACTACTTCCGGGTTGAGCAGGGTAGAGATGTCGCCGAGGTTGCTCGTATCGCCTTCGGCAATTTTGCGCAAAATGCGGCGCATAATTTTTCCCGAGCGGGTTTTGGGCAGGCCCGGTACAATCTGAATTTTGTCGGGACGGGCAATTGGGCCAATTTCTTTGTTCACCACCGCGCCCACTTCTTTGATAAATGCCTGAATATCAGTAACTTCATGGTTAGGGATAACGTAGGCATAAATCCCCTGTCCTTTAATGTCGTGCGGGTAACCCACCACGGCAGATTCCACAATATTATCGTGTTTGTTAATAGCATCTTCCACTTCGGCGGTACCGATACGGTGGCCCGAAACGTTGATCACGTCGTCTACCCGGCCGATGATGCGGTAATAACCATCGTGGTCGCGGCGGGCACCGTCGCCCGTGAAGTACATATTTTTGAAGGTCGCAAAGTAGTTTTGGCGGCAGCGCTCGTGGTCGCCGTACGTCGTGCGTAAAATGGACGGCCACGGGTATTTGATGCACAACATACCTTCCACGTCGTTGCCTTCAATTTCGACGCCGTTGGCATCCACGAGGCAAGGCTGAATGCCGGGCAGGGGCAACGTGGCGAAACACGGTTTGGTGGGTGTAATGCCCGCAATGGGCGTAATCATGATACCGCCCGTTTCGGTTTGCCACCAAGTATCCACAATGGGGCAGCGTTTGCGGCCAATTTTTTCGTTGTACCAGTTCCAGGCTTCTTCGTTAATGGGTTCACCCACCGTTCCGAGTACCCGCAGCGACGGCAAACGCAGGCCTTTTACCCACTCGTCACCCGCCGCCATCAGGGCGCGGATGGCCGTTGGGGCCGTGTAAAAAATGTTCACCTTGTGGCGTTTGATCACATCCCAGAAGCGGCCGGCATCGGGGAAATTGGGTACGCCCTCGAACATCATGGTGGTGGCACCGGCCAACATGGGGCCGTAGATGATGTACGAGTGCCCGGTGATCCAGCCAATATCGGCGGTACACCAGTAAATATCGCCTTCCTGGTACTGGAATACGTTACGGAACGTGTACTCGGTGTACACCATGTAGCCGCCGTGTGTATGCACCACGCCTTTGGGTTTGCCGGTGGAGCCGGACGTGTACAGGATAAACAACGGATGTTCGCTGTCCACCTGCACGGCTTTGCAGGATTTGCGTTTGCCGGCAATGGCATCGTGCCACCAAATATCGCGGCCTTCCTGCATGTTAATGGTTTCGCCGGTGTTTTGGTGCACAATAACGGTTTTCACCGAATCGCAGCCCATTGCCAGTGCCTCGTCCACCACTTGTTTTACCGGGATGTTTTTGGCACCACGGGCGTTAAAATCGCTGGTTAATACCACCGTCGCCTCCGCGTCTTTGATGCGGTCGGACAAAGAAACGGCGCTAAAACCGGCAAAAACCACCGAGTGAATGGCCCCCAAACGCGCGCAGGCGAGTACCGCCACGGCCAGTTCGGGGGTCATGGGCATGTAAATACAAACGCGGTCGCCTTTTTTTACGCCGTTGTCTTTGAGGGCATTGGCAAATTGACAAACCCGTTGGTACAATTGTTTGTACGTCAGTTTGAGGGGCTTATCGGTGGGGTTATTGGGTTCCCAAATCAGGGCCGTTTTTTTGGGGGTAGCCGCCACGTGGCGATCGAGGCAATTTTCGGTAATATTTAATTTTCCGCCCACAAACCACTTTACTTTTGGCTCTTTAAAATTCCATTTCAGTACGTCCTTCCAAGGTTTGCTCCACTGGAACGTGGCGGCCTGTTCGGCCCAAAATCCTTCGGGGTCGGTTACACTTCGCTGGTATGTCTCGTGGTATTGTTCCAGAGATTTTATTTGTAGTGTCATGATTTAGTATGATATTTTATGATGCATTATTTTAGACTTTAGACAAAAGATTTTGGACATAAGATTTTAGACTTTGCTCGTCGTAGTGTAACTTTTTTGCCAATAAAAAGTAAGAATACACTAAGATTCACTAAGCGTAGAGTATTCATTTTAAATTTTTTAAATAAACCTCTTCACTTTTCACTATACACTTTTCACTATACACTTTTCACTCATATCTCAAATGTGGGGGTTGAACCTTACGGCGCACCCCCTTATTTAACAAATCAAAACGAATAGTATGTGTATGGTGTACGGTTAAGTTGAACGAAAAATAATACCTTTAATCTCGTCCAAAACCGTCATGTCTTCGATGGTGGAGGGTACCGAATAGGGCACCTGATCCACAATGGCGCGAATGGTTTTGCGCAAAATTTTGCCCGAACGGGTTTTGGGCAAACGCTGCACAATTACGGCTCTTTTGAAACAAGCCACCGCTCCCAATTGATCGCGGACCATTTGCACCAAATCGGCTTCAAGCGCGGCCTCTTCGATGGTGGCACCGGCTTTTAACACCACCAAACCCATCGGTACTTGCCCGCGCAGTTCGTCGGCAATACCCACCACGGCGCACTCGGCTACGGCCTTGTGCGTGGAAACAATTTCTTCCATATCGGCGGTGGACAGGCGGTGGCCGGCCACGTTAATCACATCGTCGATGCGGCCCGTGATGAAAAAATACCCGTCTTCGTCGCAATAACCGCCGTCGCCGGTGAAATAATAACCCGGATAAGCGCTCAGGTAACTTTCCACAAAACGGTCTTGGGCGTTCCATAACGTGGGCAAACAACCGGGGGGCATGGGCAATTTGACCACTACGGCGCCTTCTTCGCCCACCGCAGCGGGTTCGTGGTCGTGGTTCAGAATGGCAATGTCGAACCCCGGAACCGGAATCGCCGATGAGCCGGGTTTGACGGGCAACAAAGTTTGGCCCGCCGGATTGGCCAACATGGGCCAGCCCGATTCGGTTTGCCACCAATGGTCAATCACCGGAATGTTGAGCAGGTTCGAGGCCCATTCCAAAGTGGTGGCGTCGCAGCGTTCACCGGCCAAAAACAGGTATTTCAGGCATGAAATATCGTATTTGTTTTTAAGATGCCCGTCCGGATCTTCTTTTCGGATGGCCCTGAAGCCCGTTGGCGCGGTGAATAATACTTTGACCCCGTGGTCGGCAATCACCCGCCAAAACGCACCCGCATCGGGGGTTTTTATGGGTTTGCCTTCGTATAAAATTGTGGTGCAGCCCGTAATGAGCGGCCCGTAAACAATGTAAGAGTGCCCTACCACCCAGCCCACGTCACTGGCGGCCCAAAACACGTCGCCGGGTTGAACGCCGTACACGTATTCCATCGAAAAACGCAGCGCCACGGCGTAACCACCGTTGTCGCGCACGATACCTTTGGGTTTGCCGGTGGTGCCGCTGGTGTACAAAATATACAGTGGATCGGTAGCCCGTACCGGCGTGCAACCCACGGGCGTTGCCGCTTCCAACAACGCGTACCAGTCCTGAAACACCGAATCTTCGATGTTTTCGGGGTGAACCGACCGTTGCAGCATAATGGCGTGGGGAATTTTATGGTGGGCCTCCATCATGGCGTGTTCCACAATGGGGCGGTAAGGGATAATTTTATCTACCTCAATACCCGCCGTGGCGGTGAGGAGTACTTTGGGCTGAGCATCGTCAATGCGGAGGGCCAGTTCGTGGGCGGCAAACCCGCCAAATACCACCGAATGCACCGCTCCAAGGCGGGCGCAGGCGAGCATGGCGATGGCCACTTCGGGAACCATTGGCATGTAAATAATGACCCGGTCGCCTTTGGTAACGCCCAATTGGTGCAGTACGCCGGCAAATTGCGCGGTTTTGCTGCGCAACTCGGTGTAGGTATAATGAACAATATTGCCCGTAACGGGAGAGTCCCAAATCAGGGCTGTTTGGTCGCCCCGGCCCGCCTCAACGTGCCGGTCGAGTGCCAAATAGCAGGTATTGAGTTCCCCGTCGGCGTACCATTGGGGCAGCCCGTGTTGGTTGGTGCCGAGTATTTCTTGCGGAAATTTGAACCAATCAATCCATTGCGCTTTTTCACCCCAAAAAACATCGGGCTGTTCGATGCTGTTTTGGTACAAAGGTGAATATTGTTTGTTCATACTATTAACTTTGGTTAGGATGTCTTTTTTTTAGCCGTAGGTCAGAATTTCTTTTACCGTTGATACCAGCAAGTCGTTGTCAAACGGTTTTACGATGTAGTAGTCGGCCCCGGTGGCGTACCCGGCGGCTTTATCGCGTTCGGTCCCTTTGGCGGTGAGGAACACGATATGAAGGTGCTCGAAGCGGCTCTGGTTGCGGAGGCGGGCGGCGACTTCAAAACCCGTTAAACCGGGCATCATCACGTCCAGGATCAGCAGGTCGGGGTGTTCCGTTTCCAGCAATTCGAGGGCTTTTATCCCGGAATCGGCTTTAGTGACCACAAATCCGGCGCGTTGCAGCAAGAATTCAAGTGCGATGATGATGTTGGGTTCATCATCCACAATCATTACTTTTTTTTCGTTAAGGTTAGTGCTATTCATGACATTCGTTTGATCTGTTATACGGTATTCAAATGATAATCAAATATTTATGGGCAATTCCACTGTAAATACGGCTCCTCCTCCCTTGGCATCCTGCACGGTTATTTTGCCGTTATGTTGTTGAATAATTTGTTTCGTTATGTACAGCCCGAGGCCGGTTCCGTCTGGTTTTCCTAATTTGGGGTGGTTGAGTTGGGCAAATTGCCCAAAAATCATGTCTTTGGCGTTGTCGGGTATGCCGCGCCCGTTGTCCACCACCTGAATGTTCAACTGGGTATCGCGCTGAAATACCCCAATGTGAATGGTGCCTTTTTCCGGGTTGCAAAATTTGGTCGCGTTGGACACCAAATTGACCAATACCTGCATAATTCGGTCGCGGTGCCCCAAAATTTGGGCCGAAATGGCGTCATTTTGGTACGAACACTGGATGTTTTTTTCTTTAAAAATAGGCTCCATGCCCAATACCAGTTGTTCAATCAATTCGTGGATGGCCACGGGTTCGGTGGATAATGGCTGGTTGTCTTCGGCGTTTAGTTTTTCAATGTCCAACACCTGATTAATCAACCGGCCAATGCGATCACTTTCGCTCACCAAAATGGCGAGGTAAGAGGCCATTTTTTCTTCCGAAAGTTCGTCGCGGTAATCGAGCATGATTTTCGACAACGATTTTATACTTGTCACTGGCGTGCGCAATTCGTGGGTAACATTGGCGATAAAATTGGCTTTTAGCCGGTCCAATGCCTTTAATTGGTCGTTGGCGTCCTGCAAACTGCGGCTTACCTGCTCCAAGGCCACACTTTTTAACTCCAATTCGCGCGAGTAGCGCAATGCTTCCTGTGTTTGTTCCATCACCAGCATCACTTCTTCAAAAGTGAGGGTTTCTTCTTTGGAAATGGAATCGGTCATTAATCGCGCCGATGCCGCCCCAATCGCCCCCGCCAAATGCGTTTCCAGGTAATTAATCAAATCCGCCTCGGCTATTTTCAGGTCTTTCAACGTTTTGTTGTTTTGCGCCTCGTACAGATTTAAGACTTCCAACAAGCGTTTTTCGCCCAAAAAACGGCGCACCATGTGCAACAAATCGTCAATTCGGGCCGTGCGTTTGACCGGGTCAAAATCCGCGCCACTGGTGTATTTGTGGATATTGACAAACAAATCCGCCTGCATTAACGTCAGGGCCGAAGGTTGCGAAAACGCCGAAACCGCCCCGAATAAACTAAAATTGAACAACAAACTCCACCACGCCGCGTGGCTCACCGGGTCCATCCCTTCCAAACCGAACAACGCCCGGGGTTTTAACCAATGCACGCCAAACGCGCCGTGTTCGATAAAGGAAGCATCGAATAAACCCGCTTCGGCCATGGACGTGAGGGGCAAACAATACGCCCAAATCAACGCTCCGGCAAGTAACCCGGCAATGGCCCCGCTTTTGGTCGCTCCTTTCCAGTACATCCCGATAAAGGTGGCCGGGGCAAATTGCGCGGCGGCCGTAAACGAAATAAGACCCACCGATACCAAATCGTACGAACTACCCACGCCCTTGAGGTACAAATAAGCCATCAACATGACGCTGACAATGCTCCAGCGGCGAATATTCAGCAGCAACCCCAGCCGGTCGGGTTTCATACCCAGCCATTTGGCCTGAATCATCAGCGGAACAATCAGGTGATTCGAGATCATAATGGACAAGGCAATGGACGAAACGATAATCATGCCCGAAGCCGCCGCAAAACCTCCGATAAAAGCCACCAGCGATATAACGTGCGATTGACCGGCCATTGGCAGCGATAACACGTACGAATCGGACGCAATATCGGCCCCAAAGTGCATTTTTCCGGCAATCGCAATCGGAAATACAAAAATGTTGATCAGCAATAAATACAGCGGTAATAACCACATGGCCGTATTTACGTGTTGTACATCGTTGTTTTCCACCACCGAAATATAAAACTGGCGCGGCAGCAGTAAAAAAGCAAAAGCCGATAACAACAGCAGCATATTCCACGACATCACGCTGGTATTTTTGACCACCGATTGGGTAAATAACTGCAAAATATCGTTCTGCTGCGCCGCCCGTTCAAACAAATCGCCGGGACCATCGAACATGCCGTACACCACAAACACCCCGATGCCCCAAAATGCCACCAATTTTACCAACGATTCGAAAGCAACCGCCGCCACTAATCCGTTGTGTTTTTCGTTCGGGTCAATTTTTCTTGTCCCAAACAATACCGTAAACAGAATCATGGCAGCGGTTATCCAAAATGTTGCATCCCAAACAAAATAGGCGTTGGATTTGAAATACGGATACTTTTTATCCGTCAAAATGTCAACGCCAAAAGCAATTGCCTTTAACTGAATAGAAATATACGGTACAATACCCGCCACGCACATCAAGGTCACAATGGCCGCCAAACTGGTGCTTTTGCCAAACCTCGACGAAATAAAATCGGCGATGGAGGTAATGCGCTGGTGTTTGGAAATCAACACCATTTTCCGAAGGATAAAAAACCACAACGGTGCCATGAGGGTAGGGCCAAGGTACACGGCCAAAAAACTCATGCCGGTGTTCGAGGCGCGCCCTACACTGCCAAAATAGGTCCAGGCAGTGCAATAAACGGCCAGCGAAAGGCTGTAGATGTACGGGTTATTCACCAGGTTCTTCTGCTGCCTGCCCGATCTTCGTTCAATCCACCAGGCCGTAAAAAACAGAATGGCGATGTATAAAATGGCCCAAAACACAACCGTAGATATTTCCATGTATAGGTAACGCTGGTTTTTTTATACTGAGCGTCGCCAGGTTTTGTGCATTATTTTAGGGAATGTCCTGTATTTTCATGCACAAAACCTGCCGTGTCGAAGTATACTTTACTTTTTTTGCTTCATCAAACCGTAAATCAGCGCAATCAGCAACCCCCACACCACAAAGAAAAAAATGTAGAGGGTGGGCAGCGAAAAGGTGAGTCCGGGCTTGTCGAAAATAGATAAAAACGGATAAGTAAACAGCAAGACCGCTATTATAAATAAAATAATCAAACGAGCCGGTTGCTGATCTCTCATTGCGAATGGTATCTTTTTAAGGCAAAGTTATAAAGTAAAACCAGAGTGTGCAGTGTCTTCCCAAAAATTACAGGAAAATGTGCATTTGCAGAATAACCTGTCCTTTCGAGCCGTTGCGCTCAATGGCGTTGGTATCTACATTCAATTTATACACCGGACGCGTTTGGTATTCCAATGTAAGTTTGGCGTTGTGACCGGTCACGAAATAGTTCATGCCCAAACCAAATTGCGTCGAAGATTCGGCCAAACGGTCAAAATCTTTGTAAGTAGCCGTCAAATAAGGCATAAATGCGGTGCCGTTTTTGAGTTTGGGCAACAAATAACCCGCCTGTACATAACCGATATTACCCGTCCCGATGGTGGGCTGCGCGTTGCCGCCACCGGCCCAACTGTCGGCACTGCGGCCAGCGGCCACGGGCACAATACCACCGTGTTCGTTCAGGATGCCAATGTTACGGATGTAATTGGTGCCAAAATCCATGTTATAAAAAGTGGCCAATACCGAAATGGCCGTACCTTTTTCTTTGTTCAAAGGCATATCGAGGAACAAATCGGCCCCAATGGCGAGGTGATCCTGGAATGTAGAGTCCGTGGCGGTTTTGTACAAAGATGCGCCACCGTGGCGGTAAAAACCGGCACCGAGGTTCAGCACGCGTTTTCCGCCGAGGTAAGAACCCACGTAAAACGGCAGTTTGTTGTTTTCTTTGTCCCAAAACATCCAGTTAACGTAGCCGGTTTGCGCCCAGTTTTCGTTAATAACGTTCACCGAAACGCCATTTTTACCCACTGCGGCGGGCATGGTGCCGTTCACAAACGGGCGGTTGAGTGCCAAACGGTAATCGAGGCGACCCAATTGACCTTTGGCGTAAATGCCAAACTGGCGGGCGAACTGGTCGGTGGCTTCGATGGTGGGCCAGTTGAAAATGGGCGCATCGAGGGTCATAAAGTTCAACGTGGAGTGGCTGGTGAGGCGCGAAATACCGTTCCAGTAGTGCAAACCCGCTCCGAGGTACAATTTGTCTTTTTTGATTTCAAATTCCGTCCAGGCATCGTGGAGGAACAATTGTGGTTTTTTGCCTTGGTTCGAGGGCGTTGTAGCGGGGTTGGGGCCGTTAGGGGCCGTTGCGCCGTTGATAAAACTTTGGTTATTGATCCCCCAGTGGGTGAGGATCAGGGCGCGGGGCGAAATTTGGGCGTAGGCCAAAAAACGCGAGCGGCGCATGGCTACATCACCCGACCATTCGGATTTTTCACCGGAACCGTCAATCACTTCGCCGCGGCTGTTTACCGTGCCGGGGTTGTTTTGCGTAGCCGTGGCCCATACCTGGTGCCACATGATAAAACGCACGTATTTGCTGCCCGAATCGTTCAATTTCAGCGTCAGCGGCTTGTAAGTATGGTCGTCGGCCGGTTTTGGCGGCGGCGGTGGGGCTGGGGTAGTAGTGGTAGCGGCGGGGGTTCCGGTGGCTTGTGCCTGTACCAAAACAGGGGCAGCAGCAACCGAAAGGGACAATATAAAGGATAGTAAAACTTGCTTTTTCATACTAAGGTGAAATTAATAATTTGATGGACTGTGCATAGGAAGCCCGTTCCTGACGTGACGGTGGTCACGCGGTTGTTGTGATGGTATTGTTCGACTCGGCGGGTTTTGCGCACCGGAAAACATCGGGCAGCGCAATACCTCAGGCCGCTTCGGTTAAAAGTATTTTGGAAGTGCGCCTCACCAATTGTTGGGCCAATGAACCGGGCATAGGTATGGCTAGCCATCCCATTTACCGCCCGAAAACGGGTGTTTTCGGGCGGTGGAATGGTAACGATTTTCTATTTTTAGTACATTTTACCTACACAACTCCTGAGGCCACTCCAAAACTTCTCTACCAAAAATGAAACGAATGAATTTTTTGAAAAGGAAAGGGTACGCGTTTATTCGCCTAAGTTATCGTACTCGCCTTTGAGGGCATAGTAACCAAACAACGCCAAACCCAACATTAAAGGGGTATAAACGGGCAAAATGCTGTACCAAAATATCTTTTTATCGGGCTTTACGTTGGCGGCGCTTAATTCGGCACCCGCCCGGCTGAACAAAAACCAAATGGCGGCAAAAGCCAAAATAATCCAAAGTATGCCGGAGTATCTTTTTATCGTATTCATAAAAATATTTTTTTAAATGGATGTTAAGTAAACGTAGACTGCTATTTGATTAATACCCCTCTTTATCGTTGGTATTGTCCGTGCGCGCAGGCAGGAACAATGTCCCGATGATTAAACATACCCCGGCAATGACCATCGGGTAGAACAAACCCGCCAAACGGTCGCCCGTCGGGTTGGTTGCCGTAACGGTACTGGCCACCAGGAACGTAGCAATATAAGGCACCAAACCACCGAAGATACCGTTGCCAATGTGGTACGGGAGCGACATGGAGGTGTAGCGAATACGCGTGGGGAACAATTCAACGAGGAACGCCGCAATCGGGCCGTATACCATCGTTACGTACAAAATTTGGAGGAAAACCAGAAATGCCATGAACCACCAGTTCGCCGACGACAACCACACCGTACCCTTGGTTTCGGGTTTGGGTTGTTCTTTTGATTTGTCGGCCAATACTTTTTTCGTTACGACTTCTTTGTAGGTATTGCCGTTTTCGTACGCCTTTACGGTGGTCGTAACAATGGTAGAGTCGCCCGTGGCCGCATCTACTTTCACGGCAGTACCTTTAGAACCTTTATCGGCAATTTCGGTCTTTTTGGTGTCCGAAATATCCAACATTTTGGAATAAATCGGGCGATACGTCAGGATACCCAACAACATACCGGCCATCATGATCCACTTGCGGCCAATCCGGTCCGACAAGGCACCAAACACCAGGAAGAAAGGCGTACCCACAATAATGGCCGCCGCCAAAATCCAACGCACGGTATTGAACTCAATTTTGCACACCGTATCCATAAACGACATGGCGTAAAACTGACCGGTGTACCAAATTACGCCCTGACCAGCAACCGCACCAAACAACGCCAACAACACCATTTTCAGATTTTCGCGTTTGCTGAATGATTCTTTTAACGGATTGGTAGATAATTTTCCACTCTCTTTGATCTTCGAAAACATGGGTGATTCGGACATTTTTAAACGGATATACACCGAAATCGCAATCATAATCGCCGAAATGATGAACGGAATCCGCCAGCCCCAATCGCTAAAGGCTTCGTCGCCCAAATACGTTTTGGTACTGATAATGACCACAATGGACAATAACAGGCCCACCGTAGCGGTCGTTTGGATAAAGCCCGTGTAATAGCCGCGCTGATTGGCCGGCGCGTGTTCTGCGACGTAAGTCGCCGCACCGCCGTATTCACCGCCGAGGGCCAAACCTTGCATTAAACGCAATAACAGGATTAAAAAGGGTGCCAACATCCCGATTTGGGCGTAACCCGGAATCAGGCCAATGGCAAACGTGGAAAGCCCCATGAGCACCAGCGTGACCAGGAACGTGTATTTTCGCCCGATGAGGTCACCCAAACGGCCAAAAAACAAGGCGCCAAACGGGCGAACGATAAAGCCGGCGGCAAAAGAGCCTAACGCAGCCAGGTAGGATGCCGTAACGTTGTCGGCCGGAAAAAACTGTTTTGCAATGTAAGGTGCGAGGGTACCGTAAATGTAAAAATCATACCATTCAATTAGCGTGCCTACCGAGGAGGCTAAAATAACGCTCATTAAACCCCAGCCTGTTTTTACATTCGAATCATGTGTTGACGAAGTTGGCATAGAAACAAATTTAATTAGTTACAAAGAAAAAGGGTTAGTTACGAGTCTGTAAAAAACTGATGTTGCAAAAGTATATAGATATGTATATACTTAGATTATTTTTGGAAAATTTTTTTTTCACAAAACCCCATTTTGCCTAATAATTGATTGAATATTTTGCAAATAGGGTTTAAAAAACGGTTTTTAAAAATTTTATTTGGCAAAAATGAAGGGCCATTGGAGCGGGTTTTTAAAAAAATTGCCCAAAAATAAAAAAAGGGCGGTTTTTGACAACCGCCCTTTTGGCAAAATTATATTCTGAAATCGTAAAAGCAATGCTCCGTCAGATCTTTTCCATCAGCATTTGGATAATGCGGAAATAGGTGGGATCGGTGAGCATATAATTGCTGTTTTTTCCGTCGCGTTTTACGACCACAATCCCTTTGTCTTTCAAAATCCGCAATTGGTGACTGGCAACGGCCTGTTCCAGTTCGAGGGCTTCGTGAATTTCGGTGACGTTGAGCGACCCTTTGCGGTGCAGCATTTCCACAATCAAAATCCGATACGGATGCGCCAGCGCCCGCAGTACTTCCGTTGCGTCTTCTAATGCCTGAAATTCATATACCTTTTCTGTAGCCATTGCGCTCTTTGTGCTGTGTTTACCGGGCAAAGGTAATTGTTTTTTGGTAAAACTTAGCCGCTTGCATTTCCCCTTTAAATGCTTTTGCGGTAGTTGCCACACACTCATATTTTCGCAATCTTAATCCTGCGATAAATCCCTTCTCCGAATTGAACTTCCACCACGTAAATACCGTTCGGGCAAGCCGTGTGGTGATGTTGAATTCAAATAGCAAGTTTGCCGTTCAGCCGGGCGCAGCACTCAGCGTTGTAAAACTAATTTCAAAGGTCGAAAAGTAAAGGCTTGAAAACCAGTGCGTTGTCTTAATTCCAACTCGGTTTCATCGTAGTAATAGACTTCATACACCAAATTATACCTTGGTGTTTTCAGAAACAATACATCATTATTTCCTTGTAACTCCCAAGTGCCTTTACCAATGATTTCATCCAATAAATAAGCACTATCGCACAAAACCGCTCCGTATTGCCGCTCAAAAGTGCCGTCGGCATTAAAATACCAAGGATCGTCTTTTTTGCATGAGTCACCATATTCTACATAATCACCAAAGAGATCCCAGTCTTCTAATGTTTTGGTGGAGTTCCAAGGGCCTTGCAGCAGGACTTCTTTAAAATCCGGCGGGTCATAGGTCGATCCACGATCGCAGTGGGTAAACAGTACCGTGGACAGCAAAATCAAGGGGAAAAGGATGTTTTTCATAAAATACTAATATTCTATTTTAACGTAAGTCGTGTCGTTCCGGGGACAAAAGACCGAATGTTTATTGGTACCGCTGTTGCCACTCGCGGATTTTGTATCCCAAATGATGTCCACTTGGCCACCGCCCAGTACTTTAACGTATTCGGTGGTACTTGCTCCCTGGCCTTGTTTGAGCGTATTGGTACGCAGTGGTCCGTAATCAGATTTACCCATGTAAAATTCACCGGTGTAACGGTGGTAAAATTCACTTGCTCCAGAAGCGTTAACCATTTCCAATGCAATAATGGCATCGTAAGGATATAATATCTCCTCAATATTTCGCAGTTTATCGCCATTTTCCAAATCAAGACCTGCGACCTCGCCATAACCCTCTTTCCCAAAACGTAAAAAAATATAACGAGCCTTTCGTACCGCTATATCTAAGCCAAATTGGCCGTCGTTGTTTGTTTTACCCCTTTGAATATCAATGACTTTGCCACCTGATAAAGCCTTTAACTCAACAGATACCCCCGGAATAGGCAGCCCGGTTGCGGCATCGGTGATAGTACCTTCGGCGATGGTGGTTTTGGTGCAGGAAAAACCTGCACCAATGATCAATAAAGCGATGATAATTTGAATATTTTTCATGGTAATTAGCGTTGGAGAATAACTTTTTGGGTAAAGAGCATGTCTAAATTTGCATTCTCTGACGATATGAATTGGATTTTTTTTACCGGCAAGGCTCTTTTTTGAGTCGTAATGGGCTATTTACGGCGAAAAAAAGAAACGCCGCAGGGGGAAAAAAGACTTTCTTATCGGCGAGAAATGCAATTTTAGACATGCTCTAAAGACACCGGGGGCATTATTGTCTTCAACCAAACCCATTTCTAACTTAGTTGATGAATAAGACAATACAATGCCGAGAATGAAGATTTTTTTCATATTTAAATGTGAAGGTTCTACTTAATGCCAAAAGATTTGTAAAGGTAAGAAATATAACTCACGCTAACAATTTGTAAGTCAATGTTTTTGCATGTATGATAAAACTTGACAAAATTTTCTTGTTTTCAATGCCGATACATCTAAAGGAAATAATTTTTTATCTAAGTAAATCTTTATCAATAACGTGCGGTTTTTAATGACAAAAAGTATTGAAAACAGGAGGCGGCGGCATTTTACATATTGATGAGCGGAGGAGCGTTACGACTTGGTTCGGGGCAACTAAGTTAACGACGACGAAAACACAGCATTTTTACCTTATTCAATTATAATTACTTCGGTGTTCGACATTCGGTGTTCGGTGTTCGATGTTAAAAAATATCGAACACCGAACACCAAACACCCAAGTATCTCTACCCTTCCACAATATCCAACGCCGCAATAATCACCTCGGCGGCGCGGTCCAAATCTTCGTACGTGTGCGCGGCGGAAACAAACCCCACTTCGTAGCCCGACGGCCCGAAATACACGCCGCGTTTGAGGCATTCGAGGTGCATCACTTTGAACAACGACATTTTGCCGCCGTCAATTTCTTCGCTGCGCTGAATGCGTTGGCGCGTAAACGTGGGCCAAAAAATGGAACCCACGCTGGGGAACGTGATTTCGTAACCTTTGGCGTCGCAGTGCGCCTGGAGTTTTCCGGTGAAATATTGGGTTTTTTGCGCCAATTCTTCGTAAAAACCGGGTTGCAACAATTCCAACAAGGTCGCGTAACCAGCGGCCATGGCCACGGGGTTGGCACTTAGGGTACCTGCCTGATAGACCGGCCCCACCGGTGCTACCTGTTCCATAATGGCTTTGCTGGCCCCATATGCACCCACGGGCATACCGCCGCCGATGATTTTGCCAAACGTAATAATATCGGGCTGAATATCGTACAAACCCGCCGCGCCTTCAAAACCCACGCGGAAACCCGAAATCACCTCGTCGAAAATGAGCAACGAACCGTGTTGGGTGGCCGTTTCGCGCAGCAACTGCAAAAAACTGCGGTCTTGCAACAACAAACCGTTGTTGGCCGGTACTGGCTCCACAATAATGGCCGCAATATCGTGCCCGTGTTCCCGGAACGCCGCCGCCAATTGTTCCGGCTCCGCCAACGGCACCACAATGGTTTCTTTGGCAAACGATTCCGGTATGCCCGCCGAGGTACTGATCCCAAAGGTGACCAAACCCGAACCGGCTTTGACCATCAGCGAATCCACGTGCCCGTGGTAACAACCCTCAAATTTGAGCACTTTGCTGCGCCCGGTAACGCCCCGCGCCAATCGGACGGCGCTCATGACGGCTTCGGTGCCGCTGCTCACGAAACGAATCATTTCGATGTAGCGGTGGTTATCGAGCACCAGTTTACCAATCAGGTTATCGTGGGGGGTGGGGGTGCCGAACGACATGCCGTTGGCCACCGTTTCCTGCACGCGGGCGAGTACACGCGGGTGCACGTGACCGAGAATCAGCGGCCCCCAAGAACAACAGAAATCAATGTATTTTTGGTGGTCAATATCGTAAATATGGCATCCTTCGCCCTTTTGGAAAAAAACGGGTGGCCCGTCAACACTTTTAAAGGCCCGAACCGGCGAATGCACGCCGCCGGGGAAATAGGTTTTGGCCGTTTCAAACTGCGCGGCACTGTTGGCGCGCGTGAACGTTTCCGGTGTGGGATACTGTGTATTTTGCATGGCGCAAAGGTAGTACACTGGGCAGGTGGTATTGGTGCCTCCAATTGATTTTTTACGGGGATGTGACAGAGGCTTAAATGGTTTTGTTTTCTTTCACCAATTCCCGCCGAATACCCGCCTGCAAATGGGCCAATGTAATGCGTTGGTGCCCGGCGGCCAGGGCCTGCAAACAACAATATTCGATGATATTGACGATGTTGGAGCCGCTCAGTTCGTATTGGTTGGCAATGAGTTGCAGGTCAATATCGGTATCCAATTGCACCGCTTTGGGCAGGTTGCGTTGCCAGATGGCCAGGCGTTCGGCGGGTTTGGGCAGGGTGAATTGCACCAGCGACTGAAAACGCCGCACAAAAGCATCGTCAATATTGGCTTTAAAATTGGTGGCTAAAATACTCACGCCGGGAAAGTCTTCAATTTTTTGCAGCAAATACGATACTTCCTGGTTGGCGTATTTATCGTGGGCATCGCGCACGTCGGTGCGTTTGCCAAACAAGGCATCGGCTTCGTCAAAAAACAAAATCCAGTCTTTGTCGCGGGCTTTTTCAAACAGCGCGGAGAGGTTTTTTTCGGTTTCGCCGATAAATTTGGACACCACGAGCGACAAATCAACGCGATAGACTTCTTTGCCGGTGTATTTGCCCAGCAGGTTAGCGGTAAGGGTTTTGCCGGTACCCGGCGGCCCGTGGAACAAAGCCCGGTATCCCGGTTTGATGCGGTGGCGCATACCCCAGTCGTCGAGCAGGGTGCGGTGGTGTTTGATCCAGGTTTCAATTTCCCGGATTTGGTTCATGGTAGTTTCGGGCAAAATGAGATCGGACCATTCCAGACCGGTTTGGAGGTGTTCGGCGGGGAATTGCGCGCCAAAACGCGGGGCGGTGACCTGGCCGGTGGTCATCAGTTCGAGCCATTCGGGGGCCAGAATGAGCCGACCACTCAGGAGCGGTTCGCCTTCGCGCACGGGTTCGAGGTGGAGAATGCCTTTTTGGGCAAACCAGTGTTGGGCGGTAAACAGGCGTTGCACGTCGAGGCGTTTGGCGAGGTCGTTACCGGCCAGCACAAATTGCACGGTTTCGCCCGTGGGCAAAATACCCCGGTGGTTGGTGCCTTTTACGCCGCCAAAAGCGGGAAAATCGCCGCCGTCGGGCAGGTATTCGCGCAGGATATTGGTAAAAAAATCGGGTTGAAGGTGGGGGGCGAGGGCGATGAGGAGGGTGGTGAGTTCGTGGAAAGTTGGTCGTTCGGTTTGTATAAATTGGGTCAATTTATCCGTTGTACCATCCAATTCGAGGGGTTCCAACGCGATCTCTTGAATGATATGATGACTGGTATCTATTCTGGCCTTGATGTATCGTTGCAGATAGTCCAGCATTTTGGAGAGGTTTTGAAATGGGTTACCAGTCATCGCTTTTTTTTGCGTTAAAAATCTTTACGTTATTAAAATAGTGTTTGAGGGCCAATGCTTCTTCTTTTTCGGTTTTTCGGATGGACTTTTTCGGATAATATCGGATGGACCCATCTTCGAGTACAACCGTTTGCCCGGGTGCTTTTAAAAAATAGTCTTCACCGTGTTTATGAAGCCATTCTTTGGAAAAATAATTGGTGTAAAACAAATTTTCGATTTCGAGACGTTCGATAAATTGGAATAATTTTTCGGATGTGTCGCCTTCTTTGTCAACGAATCCAAACTTAAAACCATAATTAATGAAGAGCCAATCAAAAAATGGTATGATCTCCTCCCAAAAAGCGAATTCATTTTCCTTTGAATGCGTTGAGAAGTCACCAGCAAATGCAACTAATCCTCTATCGTTGTCAATTTTTAGTGTCACATTGTGAATGTTTAAATTAATTGTAAAAACATTTTTTTCGGGGTATTTAAGCGCATAATCGTACAATGAAATCACTTGTGCGGGATTCCAATCCTGGCAATTGTACCCATGATTAGAAATGAATAGCGCTGTATCTGTTAAAGTTTCAGATTTTAATTTTTTTGAATTAAAAAAGCGGCCAAAAATATTCATGTTAAATTGATTGAATTGTTACTCCGCCGGGTACGGCATTTCGTACTTCGGTAGGTACTGTTCCTGCCCATTCAAGAATAACAGGAGCACCAGTGGATAAAAATTTAGTTAATTGGCGTGCAAGTCTAACCAAACGCTCATCGCGCATTGCTTGTGGCAAATTTTGAAAATCCGGCCAGTTTTTGACTTCCACCAGTACGCGGGTTCCGTCGGTAACTCCTTCTAAACCATTGGCCAGCAATTCTATATCTGCTCTGCCACCTCCGGCTTCGTATTCCACCGACACCAACAAGCCCTGTTCGTGGTACTGAATGGCGCGCTCGGCGTGTCGTTTGTATCCATTGTGCTGGCTGTCACCGTAATTTTTATTGGCCAAATCTCTGATTAATTTATCAATTCCGGGTTTATTAATGGTATTCAGGGTATTAATAATTGCCCTTGTTTCGTCGTCCAAACCTACCCTTTGCCGATAAAAATTCACCAGTGCATTAAACGGATCGCGATTAAACTCGAATCCAAAGGTAATCAAAGCATTTTTAGCATCCAGGAATATCCCACCAGAGCCTGCATTAACCCTCGATCTGTTGTCCTCCACGGTGCCTTCACTGGTGTTATTGGCGGCAACATTTTCATTATCAATGGCCTGCTGCGCGGCATGCTGGGCTTTGGGTTGGGTAACCTTGTCCACAAATACGGTAGTTTGGCTCATAGGTTGCAGAAATATCATACCGTTTCTTTCCAACCACGATTTAACCGGCCCCCACGATGTTGCGTGTTGTACGGCATCGTTGGGGTTTTCGTCCAATTTTCTAAAGCAGTATTCTTTGGCCGAAATATGCATTTTATCAAATTCGGCGGCGAACTCTTCTTTAATGGATTTTAAGCCCAGTTTTTCCCGGATAGCCCGCATTTTTGGCCCAATAGTCTCCATTTGTTGCTCCAGCAGGTCGTCTTTATTATCCACTGAAGCGTCGTTTTCGGTATTGCTATCCTGTTGTAATGTTTTAATTTCTTCTGCCTTGTCAGAAATTAAAGCCGCATCGGTGCGGGCAGTACTCACCAAATTAAGTGTTTCCTGTTTTTCGTTTGGCTGATCTGCAAATTTCTCGTTGGCCATTTGCGCATAATCGTCCAAATAATTAGTGATAGGTCTTGGTTCACTGGCCATCATGACTCGCGGGTGCGCTCCCGTTGCATTAATCCAAATTCGGTGGGATTCCCCTTCCGCGCTCCAATTGACCGTTTTGCCAAGTTCTCCGTCGTAATCACCTTCTTCATTACCACCCGCTTCTCCCGCTTCACCCCCTCTTTCCCCAATGCCCAAACTCGACAACACCGCCCGCGCCTGCCGCGCCAAAAAGCCAATCACCCGGTCCAAAATACCTTCTACCCATTCCTGCATCCCCCGAACGGCATCGGCGATGCGCTCCGGTAAATTGCCCAAACCCGCGTAACTCGCCAAAAAATCAATGACCGGCGTGAGCAAACCCGCCAACGCCGTTTCTACCGCCTGCGCCATACCGCTGATGTTCCCCGCCAATATATCGGCAATGCCGTTCACTACCGTTTCCACCAGCGTAAAAATCCGCGATGCATTTTCAAAAATCCATTGCAATACCCGGAAAATGGCCTCAATCGCCTGCGCAATTGCACCCACGGGGTTGAACAATAACAGAATCCGCGCCGTGATTTGGGTAATGAGCGCGTCGCGCAAAAAATCAATCGCCATCTGGATAATGGTATCCAAAATATGCTGCGGATCTAATTGGTCTTCAATGAGTTGGAAAATACCTTCCGGTCCCATTTCAATCAAATCGGCCACCAGCGTATAGGCCTGTTCAATCAACGCCACGTTTTCTTCCCCAATGTGCCGCGCCAGTAACATCCGCACCCGGTCCCAGGTGATACCCATGAGTTGCAGGAAAAACGTAATGACGCTGCTGATCGAAAAATCGGTGGGAATTTGTACCCCCACGGACCCCAAACCCGACAACAGCCAATTAATCATGCCGTTGAACAAATGCGTCCCGATATTGTCGAAAAACCGTTGAAAACCCGCCCCAATGGCCGATAAAAGTTTGGAGGCAAACCCCAGCGGATCGGCGGCTATTTCTCCAATCACCTGCGCAATGCGGTCCACCAACGCCCAAAAACGCGAAGGCTCAATCCCCACCAACGACAACAAACCGTTGATGATAAACCGCAGCGGGTCATCCAAAAATTCCCCGATGGCGTCGGCAATCCGCCCGATGAGACCCTTGGCTTTTTCGCGCAGTTCGTGCACTTGTTGCCGCACTTCCTGCACGGCCTGCGCGGCACTGGTCGTCAGTTCCCGGTTGAAATTTTGTTGGGTTTCGAGCACATTGGCGCGCATACCTTCCAGGCGCTGCCGGAATTGTTCTTGTTCGGCGGCGGCCCAGGTGGCCAAATCGCCGGGCGCGTTGGCAAAAAGGGTCGTTATTTCGGTGTTGGCCTGGTCAATCAGCGTTTCACAAGTGGCAATAATGCCGTTGACGTAGGTGGATATTTCGCGAATCAGCGCACACACCCCGTCGCCAAAGGTTTGTTCCGCATCGTTGTATTCTTCCGTCACCCAGCCGGGCAGCCCCGTCAGGGCATCCCAGGCGCCTACAATGGCCCCGCCCACGCCTTCGTGGCGCTCGTCCACCCAACTTTGTACTTCAGCGAGGTGCTGTTCAAATTCGGTGGCCAGCCGGGTTTTGCCCGTTTCCCACATCTCCATCGCGGTGCGGGTGAGGGGTTCGAGCAAGGTATTCACCTGCGTTTGGGCATTGGTAAAAATTTCTTCGGCTTGTCGGCCCAGTTCGGCGCGCATTTGTTCCTCGGAGCCGGTCATACCCGTTTGTTGGGTGCTGCTACCGGCAATGGTGCGGGTGCGCGACTGTTGCAGGGCCTGCAATGCCTGCGCCTGTAGCGCTTCCATGTCGCCGCGTGCGGTACCGAGGGCCGCGTCTTGTTGGGCCAATACCTCGGCGGGATCGGTTTGGGCGGCGGTATCCAATTCACCGTGCGCGGCGCGGGCCTCGGCGATGGGGCCGTCCTGCACCAATTGGGCGGGTTCGGTGTCCATACCCGCCGCGGTCATGGATTTGGCGGTGTTGGCCACGTCGTTGTCGAGCGACACTTCTTCGGGGGCCAATGGATCGGGAGTGGCCCGGTCGGCGTTAATGGCCCCGGCGGCCACGTCTTCGGGGACGGCAGCGGGGGCTTCCCCGATTTGTTCGGGTGTTCCGGCCGGATCATTGTCCAGCGCGTCGTATTCGCCGCCCACGCGGTCGGCGTCGCTGTTCACGTTGTCGTTGAGTTGGCTGCCCGCTTCGTTGGCGGCGGCTTCGGGGTCGGCCTGGAGCAGCGAGTCTTCGTCGGGTGGGCGTTGTTCCCGAATGACCCGCCGGATATTTTCGCACAATTCTTCAATTTCGGGGCTGGGTGCGGGTCGGGTGCCCAATTCGGCGGCCAATGCACCACTGGCGCGGGCATCGGTTTCTTCGGTGGGTTCGGTGACGGCTCCGCGGGCTTCGGCGGTGCTGTCGGCCTCGGTGGGCAGGTTATTGGCGGCCGTTCCGGCGCGTCCGGCGTTGTTTTGGGCTTGTTGGAGCCGTTGGCGGGCCGCCGGGGTAAGATCCGCCGGGGCCTCGGGCACTAATGGCTCCCGGTTGAGCACCACTCCGGGCACGGCGGGCGCGGCTGGCGGTGGTGCTGCGGCACCGTTGGCGGCTGGCGGTACAGTACCCGGTACCACTGCCGGGGTTCCGGCGGGCGGTGCAGCGGCGGGTGCGCCGTTGGTTCGGTTGGCGGGTGGGGGAGCGGTGGTGGTGCCGCCGTTGGGCGCGGGTGGCCGGGCGTTGGGGTTTTCGCGCCGTTGCACCTGGCCGTTTTGTTGCACCACGTGCGTTAGTTCGTGCGCCAACAAGTGCCGCCCGTGGTTGCTGTGCGGGTTGTATTGGCCTTGGTCAAAAACAATGTGGTTGCGGTAGGTGTACGCGTGCGCCGAAATGGCCCGGGCCGAATGCGCGGCTTTGGCGTCGGTATGCACCCGAACCCCCGAAAAATCGGAGCCAAAACGCTGTTCCATAAAGCCACGGGTGCCTCGGTCCATGGGGGTACCGCTTTCCGAAACGACCTGACTCACCACCGGTGGCGCACTGCTACCACCACCGGAACTGGCCGCTTCGGTGCGTTGAATGGTATCGGCAACGGGCGTTTCCTGTTCGCAATCGGCACATTCCCGCTGAATGTCCGAGGGGACTTCGGTTTCTTTTCGTTGAACGGCGGGTGTTTCCTGTTCACAATCGGCACATTCTCGCTGAATTTCTGGGGGTACTTCGGTCTCTTTTCGTTGAACGGTATCAGTAACGGGCGTTTCCTGTTCACAATCGGTGCATTCCCGCTGAATGTCCGGGGTGTTTTCTTTCCGCACGGGCGCAACGGGCATTTGCATGACTTTATCAGCCGTTGCGTTGGCTTCCTGTTCAAAGGTGTCGCCCGGCGTGTTAACGGTCATTTTGGCCTGCACCCCGGCGGCGGTAAAAAAAGGCGTTGCTGCGTTCTTTTTACCCAAAAGCGGATCCTGCTCCTTGGCGGGAGCGTTCACCGTGCTGCTTTTTTCAACCGAGGTTTTCATGTTAATGTTGCGTTTTTGTAAAAAATTACACCCATTCGGTGCGCAAAAGGCGTTGATTCCAGGGCAATTTTATCATACCAATGCCCCAAGGCAATTGTTCCAATAACATATCATAACCGAGTTGTTCAACCTTTAGCAAATACCCTTCGCCGCTGTCGCTTAACCGGCCTTTGCGCCGTAAAAAGCCGTCGCGCAGCCCGTCCGGGGTGGTATTGCCCAGGGCACCCCAATGTTCCACCACCGATTTGAGCAGTTCTTCCACCTCGGTTTTGGCCGCCGAAGTAAGTTCGACGCGGGTGGGCGCGGCATAATCCGGCGGCAGCCCGCACAATACTTTGGGCACTACCAATTCCCATTCCTGCGCTTCGGTGGTACCGGTGGCCGCAAAATGCAGCAAAAACAAGGCTTTATCGGGTTCCAAAATGGCGTTGTCGTGCGTTAATGCGAGGTTTTTAAACAAAGGAGCCAAAAACGGATGCAAAAGGACCAATCCGGCATTTTCCACAAAAACGCCCGTTGCGTCGAGGGGTTTGGGTGGGTTTTGTTCTTTTAACGTCGGTTCGTCGCTGGGTTGGGCCATTTTTTCTTCCAAAGCCGCCATTGTTTGGAGGTTAGGATATTGGACCAATGTTTGCCAAAAAGCCCGTTCAACGTCGGGATTTTCCCCAAAACGGGGTTGTTTTTGCCAAAAAGCCGCCAATTGGGGGTGCCAAATTTGGGCTATTTTTAACCGGAATTGCGGCGAAAATTGGCGCATGAGCCGTTTAATGGCCGTTTTTTGCGCTAAAACTGCCGTTAGCCTTTTGGTTAAAAAAGCATTTTTCGAAAAAGCCGCCAAAATACGTTGTTCCCATTCGGCGGTAAAAATGGCGGTATCGGCCCTCCAGGGCAAATAGCCATTTTGCAAAAAAAACAACCAAATATCCACGTCGCGTTCGGGGGTGTTTTGCCGGGTATGGTCCGCCTGAATTGCCCGGAGCAAGGCCGCGCGAAACAGTTCGGGAAACTGTTCTTCGAGGCTTTGCTCCCAGGGCGTATCGGGTGAACATTCCAATTCTACCTCCATGCGCGGAATTTGAATGACCTGATCGGGGTCGTCCAATGCGTCCAGAATGGGTTGCATCCAGGCTGGGAATTGGTGGTTACCCCATTGCCCCACCGTTTGGGAGAGGGTGTGGTAATCGGTACCCTCCCCGGTTTTGGCATTCAGGTCCAATTCGATGGTTTGGCGCAGAATTTGGTGTTTTTTTTGCATTTTTTTTAAAAAAAAGTTTGCACTTACGATAAATGCCTTTATCTTTGTGTCAGGTTCCATTCTTGGAGTGACCCGGTGGATTGCGTCAGCAGTTCACCGGGTTTTTTTATGGTATTTTTATGAAGCGTTGTTTCAAAACTCCTTTAAAAAAAGTTACTTTGAAATCCAATTGCTTCATAATCGCCTTGAAATTAATATCCTGATCGCTTTTTACGGCAATATCAAGATCACTCATTCCTTGTTTACCGGTAATTTTTTTTCGAAGCGACAAAATCTCCACTGATGTATCGGCATCCACCCATGTACCCGAAACCCAACTGCCGATTAACCTGATTTCCGCTTTATGGTCTTGCATGTTAATCATCTTTTTTAACAATAACAAACGCTCCTGCACCACAAGGGGCAGTTCATCCCAATGGGTATGTTTTCGGTTTGCTTTGATTTCAGACCAGCGCAGGTGTTCTTCCTTACCGACAATTTTCTTTTCCATAATATCCTTCTCCGGTTGGCAGTTCAAAACCTTGTTTTATCGAATCTGGATTTACCCGAATTCCGTCTTGTGTTAGTTGATAAATAACGGGATAATTGGGGTCGTTTCTTTCCTGAAATTCTATCAAAAACGTTGTGTTTTCCGCTCGGCTAATGGTTAGTTTAAAACCATCATCGGTGACACCAAATCTGATGCCGTTGCCGCCCAAATTATTCAATGCGGTTGCGATGGCCAGCATTGGATTTTCGTTTATTTCCGCCTGTGGGATATTGATTTTTTGATCTTCACTAATGCCCACGGCTTGATTATTTATCGTGTAAGATAAAATATTTAGGCGATAATTTCGATCTGATTTTTCTAAATGTGTTTTTTTGCTAACCCATCTATAATCACAAATGACCGTTTTGGCATCGGAATCAGGAAGGATAAATTGCACGGGTGGGCAGTTGGATGCCACCAAATAGGGTAGATAAAAGTCTGCAATAACCAAATTGGCCAACGGCGACGTTGGTTTTTCAGGGAAAAAGCGCTGCTCTGTAAAAATATTCAGGATACCTCTTGTCAAAAAAACATTTCCAAGATTGGCGGTTTTTTCCAGCAAGGTCAACTCTATCATATTAAAACCATTGGCATCAAAAATCAAAACGGCTGCTTCATCATCATTAATATCTATGGTAAAATTGCCATCAATATTGACATTTACAGTTGTTTTTGTATTCTTTACCGTAATTCTTACACCAGATCGGGGCGGGTTGCTGATGCGTCCGCTCACCTTGAATGGCCCGCGGACAGGCGTTGTGGAACTGGATTCTTCATAAACAATAATGAAGGTGCCGCCCAAGGGAACTCCGGCTTTGTGCTGGATACCAGGATGTTTATCCGTGTAGTTTTGTAACAAAAACGTGTCGCGCAGGCGTTCCAAATCACCACAGTGGCAATCTTCTACGTCAATGGGTAAAGGAATGTCGCTGCTGTCTGATCCTGTTTTTAGGGCTACAATTTCAATGGGAAGCCTAAAGTCTTGTTTCATGGTCAGCAGTTGATAGAGTACCTCCCGATAATTTTTCCCGATATGCCCTTCCACCCGCAAAAAATTGTTGGGTTCCAGGTCGTACCGCAGCGGCGCAAGTACCGCGTCGTCGGAAATATTCCAGTCCGGCGACCGATAACCGAGGTTAAAACGGGCTTTGTTGTACCGCGTTTTGCGGTAATCCCAATACTGCACCAGCGGATTGGGGCGATAATGGTACGGAATGGCTTTGTCCGATAATGGGAATGCCCCCAATTTGCTCGGCGTGATTTTGATCGGGTTTTGGTTATTGCCGCCCGCGTCGCTCAAAGGCGGCAGATCCAGTTGGCGCAGCAATTCGACTAATCTTTTAAACAAAATCACCACATCGCTCAGGGCCGTTTGGGCTTTGCTGTACAGCGGCGAGGGCACAAAATGGTGGCGATACACGCTCATTTCGGGCGGTGTCACGCCCACATTAGCCAACATCAAATGGCGCGGAAACACGCGACTGTCGGGGCAACACAGACCCATAACGCGGGTACTCACTTCCCGAAATTCGTTGTAGGCCTGCAATACCGTATCGAGGTGGTCGTAATAATATTGGTACCAAAGATACCGGTTCAGCGATACAATGCCGCCGTTGTGCAGGTAGGCCCATTCCGCTTTGAGGTTGGCAAACGGGTCCGCCGGAAAATCGCGCACCAGCAAGGGCCGGAACGCCGTGTACGCCGCCGAAAACGCGTCCGCCACGTTGTTCAAAAAAGGTTGGTTTAATACCGTTTGGTAGGCGTTAAACACGTCGTCGGTGGTGGCCAAACGGCTGCTTTCCACGTTGTAGCGGCGCAGTTGCACTTCGGGCAAATTGAACCGCAGGCTGGTGGACGCACTCAGGTCTAAGTATTCCGCCGCGCCGCCACCCAAGGCCCGCACGCTGGCCTGAATGGCGTCCATATCCCTTTTACGGATGAGCAATGGCCGCACCGTGGCGGTGACCATCGCGCCTTTATCGTCGCAGGAATTGGGGCTGCAATTTTTGTTACTTTCCGTTTTACATTCCAAAAACAGCAACAACACTTTTTCGTCTTCGCTGCCCGCCGGTTGGGCCGTGCCCCGCAGGAAATTTTGGGTCAGTGGCAGGGCCGTCGGGTCGTTGTTGCGGTCGGCGGTGAGTTCCCACAAAGGGTATTGGGTGGGCGCACCGCCGCTGTTGTTGTTGAATACGGCGTACGCAATATCGTCGGGGACGGTATACGGTTTTACAAATTCGAGGGGTTGCGGGTTGTCCCACACCACCAAATACCCCTCCGACGTCACGCCGCAACCTTTGGAAATAACCATTTGGCTGCCATCGGCGGCGACGGTGGGTTCCAGCCCGCATACAATCCCGATGCCAATCAGGTTCGTACGGGTAAGCCGACCTTGTTCGTCTAAATAAGCAAATAAGGTGTTCAGGTGTTCGTTGGTGAGCACCTGGTTGGCTTCAAATTTTGGATAAGCAGTTTGAACCGGTATCATTGTATTGTAAATTGGGTTTTTTATATTGAGCCAAGAATGGTACTGTTGAGGCGTACGGTGTTATCGTCGGCTCCATCGTCGCAATCGTGCAACGTGGCCGCCGGGTAAATGCTGTTGAGGTGGTTAAAAATGCCCAACAAACGGTGAAAATGCCAACTGACTTCTACCCATTCCGAATACGTGGTGACCAAAAGTTGTTGTAATTCGGCCAAAAAAGCCGCGTTGGCGAGTACATTTGCCGACAAACAAAAAGCGGGGTCAAATTGGCGAATCGTCAATAAATCGTTGGTAAATGGCGTCCAAACCTCGGTGGTTAATGCCCCGGCGGGAATGTCGGCGGGGGCCAGACCGGCAGCCACAACACCGGCGAGCCAGGTACGGAACCGGTCGCCAAAATACCCCGTCACCAAAGCCGCACAGCCGCAATAGTTGGGTTGCCCGGTGGCCGTTGCGGGCATAAACCGCCGCAATAAAGCCTCCGTTCTTTCCTGCAAACGGCGGTTGAGCACGGGCCATTCAAATGCCGCGTTGGCCGTGAGCCACGTGCACCAGGCGCGTTCAAAACGGTCAAATTGGAACCCGTTGGCCGCCAGTTCGGCAAAATGAAGCACCAACGCCGCCCGAATTTCCGGCCAAACCGCAGGAGCCGTTATGCACGCAAAATCACCGGCGGTTTGGGTAAATACACTCTCCAACCGGAATTGCCACACCGAAACGGGATGCACATCGAGCAGTTTGTCGCTGAACCAGGTTTGGAAGGTATTGTCAAAATTGGAGTAAATGGTATTCGCGCAGGCGCAGGCCATTTCCGGGGTTAAAGCCGCGTCGTTGGTTTGCAAAATATCCGAAATCCGCCCAATGACCGCCGCGCAGGGGTCGCGTTCCACGCCGTTGTTGCCCACCCAACAAATTTTGGGCAGCAAATGCGCCGGGGTTTCTTTGCGAATGGTGGTATCCGCAAACCGCCGCAAATCAATGTCGAGGCTAAAAGGCTCCAAACTGCCCTGCAACACAAAAGTCAGCCGGAAAGAATACGGGTCTTCGTCGCCGCAGAATGTGCAATCGTCCGAGAGGCAAACGGGCAGCAGCGCATCACCGGGGAATTTGGGGCGCAACAGCAGGTGTTCGACCACAAAAGCCCGTTCTTTGAGCAAAATCGGGGTGGCAAAGGCCACTATGTCGGCGGGCAAAACACCAGGTTCCAGTTCACCGATGTTCACGCCGTCTTCATTTTGTAGCGTTGTGCCCACGTAACGCGCCGGATTGGTGCAATGGGCAATGACTTGCCCCACCATTTCCCAGGCATCGTCTTCGGCATCTTCGCCGGTAGCCCCCAAAATGGGCAAATCGTTGCGGAGTACAACCGCTCCGGCGGCATTTTTCATTTCAAAACTGGCCACAAATTCGTTGGGATCGGCCACCACATTTACCGAAAAAGCACTTTTTATCGTCTCCATGCCCAATAACCGACTGATGCGTTCGGTCAGGCCCGATTGGTTGCGGTAATCGCACACCAGATCGGCGTCGCGGTAATTAAAGGCTTTGGCCCGGGCGGCACTAATGCGCGGGTAAAAGCGCAAAAACCGGATTTTATCCAAAATCAGTTTTTCGGGAGCCAATGCCACGCGGTCGCTGTTGGCGTACAACATCAGGGCGTAATCGCGGAATTGTTCCCCAAAACGCGCCAATAAATGGTCGAGAAACCGGTTTCGGCGGTCGTAATACACGGCGCGGGGTTCCAGCAAGGTTTGTACGTCGGCGGCGGTCATGGCGGGTGCGGTCCACAAATCGGCTAATTCGGCAATTTCGGGTACCAACGCACCGGGGTCAAAATAATGACCAAAATAGGTGCGGTCCAGCGTTTCATCGGTCGAAAACAGTTCGTTCGTGTGGGCCAGTTGTTCGAGCCAATTGGCAATTATTTGTTCAAAAGGCATCAAATATGCCTTCAACTGCCGCGCCTGGGCTTGGCGCATGGCCGTCGCCCGTTCGGGTAAACCGGCAGTACCCACGCCATAGGTGAGGGGCAAACTGTGTTGCACGGGGAAATATTCGGCCAAATCGCTGTGCCGACCCGCCGTAACGGGATAATCGTGCGCGCCGTCCGGGATTTTGGGTTGGGCCAGTTCGCCGCGCAATTGCGCCAAAATGGCTTTGGCTTCCTCCATACGGGGCAAAAAGGGCAAACCATTTTTGTAAAAAAGAATGCGCGATGTGGCTTCGTATAAACGGGGCAAATGACCGGCCGGAACGGGAACACTCCAGGGTTGTGGGAAATTTTGGGGCATACCGCTGGCATCGTACAAGGTCATTTGCACGTCTTTTACCGCAATAACGCCCGGAATATCCATCAAACGGTTGATAATATCGGACAAATGCAGTTCGGTGCGCAGGGCGGCGGCTTCCAGTTCTTCGTCGCGGATAAAGCCGTTGTCGAGCGGCGGACCGTCAAAAATGTCGTCGGTGGTATAACCGTCGTTTTCCATTTCGGCCAACGAATAAAACCGAATGGGCGGATTCAGATACAGTTCAATTTCGTGGTATATTTTGGCCAAAACCCATTCAATATCGGCATCAATGGCCACTTCAACGTCGGCGCAAATGGCCACATCCTGCACCCGAATGGCGTGCACCTGGCAAAAATCTTCGGCGAGGTTGCGGTTTTGGTGCAACAATATTTGCGCATTTTCTACCGCTTGCCGGGTGGCTTTTCGTTTGCGCTGGTATTTGCCCGCAATGCCGCCCGGGCTGTTATTGGCCAAAACATTACTGACCAATGCGGCGACGTTTACTTCGCGTTTGACCCCTTCTTTGGGCGAAAAAAAGCGAATGGGAACGGCTTTAATCACCAATGATTCAACGGGTGCGGCGGTATTTTCTTTAAAATCAAGGGTATAATCGGCGAAAAACACACCGCGCCAACCCTGAACAAAAGCATTTTCGTCCACGAGTTCGTTCAACACGCGGTCGCGCGAAAAACGGGTCACCGTCACGCCCGTTAACACGGCTTCGGGGTTAGAAAAACGCTGGTACGCTTCAAATTCATCCGCCGGAGCATCGGGGAAGCGCAACTCGATGGTAAGGGGAACCACCTGCCCGGAAGCGGCCACCTGATAATTCACGTTGTACTGAATTTTTTGGTTGTTGAGATCGCCCAATTCGGGGTCTTCGTCCAGTTCGAGCCACACGTCGTAAAAGCCGCGCAGGGTAATCGGGTGTTCGTGTTCGCGGTTTTGTTGGCCTTCAAAAGGGGGTGTTAACCGCCATTGGGGGGCAAAAAACAGGGCGTTTTCGCGGCATTCGGCAAAAAGTGTCAACTCGCAGGGGCAGGTATTGCACCGGAGCCAGGCGTTGCGCACACCGCGTTGATCCACCAAAATTTTGCGGTAATCGTTGGGCGTAAGGGCGCAATTGGTCAAAATCCGGCGGGCCGTAAACAAGGCCTGCCGAAACCCGATGACACCGGTTTTTTCGGTCAAAATATCCGCAATATCAAACCCAACGCGGTAACCGGCCTCGCTGAGGGCGTAGGCCAGGGCTTCGAGCAGGGTAATGCCGGGATCGTGGGCGTTGTAATCGCTCCATTGCGCACTGCCCAATTCTTCCACGGCTTCCAGGCCCAGCCGCCGGAGCGCGTAATAGTCCTCGGCCAGCGGCAATAAAAGGTCTTTTTTGATAACAATGTCTTGCATTTTCTTTTGAGTTTAAGCAGTTTGGCAGCCGCAATTTTCGGTGGTGGTGGTGGTCGCATTGGCCAAAATGGCCGTTATATCGTGTTGGTCAGCCGATACCAAAATGGAACACTGGGTGGCGGGTTCAATGGTTTCCTGGTCGGGCCGGGGTGGGGTGGTTTGGTGAATTAGCCGGAAATCGGTGATGAAATCCACGTAAGGGCGTTCTTCGATAAAGTTAATCAACACTGATTTGTACATTTTTCCGCCAAAACCAATCTCTTTGCCTTCGTCAAATGCCCAGGGCGACATAAAGCGCACCAGTTCGGTATTGAGCAATTGGAGGTAAAATGTTTCGTCGTAACCGGGGTAAAAACGCACGTTAAAAATGGCTTTTACGGCCTCAAACAAAGGGTTCCGAACGTGCAAAGTGGCCTGACAGGTCATTCGTTGGCGCAAAAACGTCTCGATACGCCGGAGTTCGCTCAATGCCGTGTACGGCCGCAGCGGATTCGTCGCGTTGGATTGTCGCACGTTGGAAATGACGATGACCGTAACGTGGCCGGGGGCCAATTCGCGGTAGATAAAATCGTTGCCAACGGGTTCAAAACGCAGGTGGTTGAGGCATTTTATTTTGTGCACACCGGGAAAGGCTTCTAATACCAACCGTTCGTAATCCCAGAGGGTAATGGCCGCGGTTTTTATGCCGCAATCGCTCGTTGACCCGGTTGAAAAATGCGCGCCGGTTTCGGCCCCGCGCCCGCCAAAACTGGCGTAAGGCTGCACCACTTTTTTAACGGCGCTGTCGGCCACCTGCAATTTGGCAATGGTACCGGCGGGCAATGCCTGTGCATTGAGTTGCGGGTCATTTTGGTTATCGGCCAGGGTAACGGCTACGCCTTGCGCGTGTACGCCGATTAGTTGGCAAACGGCCTCCACGGTGCTTTCCACGTTAGCCCGAATCCAGTGTACACCCGCCGGGAGAATGGTGTGTTCCGTATCGGCTTCGCGGGGTACACTCAACTGCACCAAACCCGATTGCAACAGGCCATTGGTGCCGTCGCGCACGGCTTCGGGCTTGAAATTTACCCAGGAATTTCCTTTTAAAAACGCCCATTGGACGTGGTTTTCGGGTTTTTCCACCAACGGATTGGCGGTTCCTTCGGCCACTTGTATCAGCAGCGACAATACCTGCGGCGCGGCCAAATCTTTTACACCAATGTACCATTCGCCGCCGTCTTTGTTGGTGTTGTTCACCAGGCCATTATTAGTTTGGGGCACCATTAAGGGCAACAAACGGGCGTTGCCACCCGTGGGCGTAATTTCCTCGTAACCAAACGGGTGCAGGTGAAAAAAGCGACCGTTTTGCGCCGTATAAGCGTTCGTATTTTGAAGCGGAATGGTGGTTTGGGCGGTATAATTCAGTTGAAAAGCAACGATTTGGTCGTCTTGCAGGTTGCCCGGATCAATGGTCGTTTTGTTGGCCATGAATTTGGCAAACTCCAGCGGAAAACGGCGGTGTCCGTAGTCGCCCACCAGTTCAAACCGCACAAAACCGGCGGTATCACTGCTGCTAAATGGTTTGTTGGGCGAAAAATCGGGTGCAATTTGTTCGTTGGCATCTACCGTAAAAGTGTGCGATTTTTGAACGCTGGAGTGGGGTAAAATATCAATATTGGTAGTACTGCTCCAAACGCCTTTGACCAGGCTGGAAAAACGCGTGACGGGGTCCGAAAAATTGGGCGTTACGTGCGTTTGTTTCCAGGTCATGCCCAACGTCACCTGGGCATTTTTTTGAAAAACCTCTTTGTCGCCAATGATAAACGCCGCGCCGCTTTCGGGAGCCGGACCAAAGGGATAAAAAGGCTTGTCGGTACTAATTGGCCCCACCGGACTCGACAGGGAAAGCGAACGTTTGCCGGTCACGTTTACACCAAGTTGGATTTGGGTGATGGATAAGTATTTGAGGCCGTCGTAGGCGTAATCAGCGGAGGTTTCGTTGATTAATTCGGCTTTTAACACCGGAAAACCCGTGGGAAAATCACCGCCGTGGACTTTGGCGTTGTAGGGCACAATGGCCGGTGCATCGCCGTCGAGGTGCAGCACAATTTGGTTGGCGACGACGGTGGCTTGCAGTTCGTGCCACTTTTTTTCGGTGGTCAGATAAACGCGGAAAGTAGCACCGTTGAGGTTGCCGTTGTTGATGCCGCTAAAAGTGAGGGTAATGGTGCGCGTGCCTTCCTGCAAGTACAAATAGTGCGAGGCCAGGGCAAACCCTACCGTTGCTCTGGGAATTTTTACGTCCCATTGGCGCGTTGCATTGAGGGTTTTTTGCCCAAAAACCGACCATTTTCCCTCAGCGTTGAGTAATTCGGCCCCCAAACCATCTTCCGATTGTACCACCGGAGCGGCAAAATACCGCTCCTTGTCGGTGGTTTGGTAAGCGGGTTGATCGGGGGTGGATTGGTACAGCAGTGGGTCGAACGGTGTTTTGAACAAACAACGCATATCGGTTACGGCGGCTTTATTGGGCACAAAATCTTCGTCGGATTGGAATATAATTTCCCGGCCGGTGAGGTCTTTTCCGGCTTTAAACGGCGTGCCTTTGGGCAACAAATGAGCGGTTGCGTTTTTGGCCAATTCAATGGTTAAAAACGCGTGCGAGGGCGTCGCCGGTTTTTCTTTTAAACGCAAAGTACGGTTGTAATAAAACCGCAAATGCCGTTCGGTAATGGTATTAATGTGCTGTTTTTCGGTCTCCAACAACCGCAAAAATGCCAAAAACAGGGTCATGTGCGGGGTGTGTTGGTCCCATTGTTGCAAAATACTTTGCAGGGCCAGCCGCGCTTCGCGGGTTGTTTTGGCAAAACCTTCCAAAAACGCTTCAAAAACATTGGTAAAGAAAAAATGCCGGATGGCAAAATTGATGTGCCCCTCAACGGTGGTTACCAGTGGCGCACTGCCAAATACCGTGGCATCGGGGGCAATACCGGCCACAAAACTGCCCCAATCCGCCGAACCATCGGTGATCCATTCGTCGGCAAAAGAGTGCGTAAGTACTGTGTTTATGGGCGCAATGGGTGTGCCCGCAATCAACGCGTTTTGAATGTCGGTGCTCAACAAATTAGTGCCGTTGTCCAGCAGCGGAAAAGGTGGCGTCAGGTCGGCGGCTTGTTTGTACCAGCCAATCCATTTGGCAAAAGCGGGTGCCAGCGTGGTACTGATGAGGTTGCGCAACGTGGCTTTAATGGGCAAATCATCGGGTAACGCCGTGATTTGTTCGTCCAAAACCATCGCCAAAGTCGCCACCGTATCGAAAAGGCGGTTGAAATGTTGCCGGAGCAGCGGCAGGTTGGCCTGGTTATCCAAACTTTGTAAGGCATTGAACAACAAGCGGGTATCTTCCCGGAACCAATCGGGTTGCGCCGCCGCCAGGGCCGCCAATACCGTTGCCGGGTGGTTTTTCCAAAATACCTGCCAATCGCCCGAAGGTTGGTTATCAACGGTGTAATATTGCAAAAAACGGGCGTAATCGCGGGCAAAAATGATCCACTCCGCCGCGCTGCGTTCTTCTATTTGCACGTAACCGGGTTGCAACGCCAATGGAGTTCGCCCCGCCTGGCTGGTGCCATCGTGTAAAATCTTCTGCTCGTTATTACCTGTGTTGCAATTCATTTTTTGTCAATGGTTTATAATGGATGCGGCGGTTGCGGCGCGGGCCGGTACTGCCAGGGGATTTTTGCCCAGTTGGGGGCTTTTTTGGGGGAAAACAACCGAAATTACAGCGGGTCGGGTATTTCGCTGCCTTCGTTTTTGTAAAAAGGAAATACAAAATTGTAGCGCGAATTGGTCGCCCGAATGCGGTAAATGATTTCGATCAATACCACGCCTTCGGTGAGCCGGTCGGTTTGTAACAAAATGTCTTCCACCTCAATGCGGGGTTCGTAATATAAAATGGCCGTCCGGATGCGGTCGAACAACAGGGTTTGCAAACCGGTGTCCACGGGTTCAAACAGCAAATCGGTGAGGTCGCAGCCGTATTCGGGCAGCATCACGCGTTCGCCGAGGCCGGTGCTCACCAGTATTTCGAGGCTGCGGGCTACGTCTTCTTCGGCTTCGGTCATGCTTACGCCACGGGCGGCGGCAATAAACGTGGGCGGGAAACTCCAGCCCCGACCCAAAAAACCGGCTGATGATGTTAAATTATCCATATTCTTTGATCGTTTTTAGGGTAAAAATTAACCAATGAGTACCGTGGGCAAACCTGCCACAATGGCGCCGCCGTGGGCGGTAGAATCGCCCATGCGGGCGGCAGGTTTCCCCCCGATGAGTACCGTGGCTGACCCGCTTACAATGCTATCGGGCGGCCCGGCGCAGGTAGCGGTATCGCCTACCACGGCGGCAGGCATACCGCCAATGAGCACTGTGGGTACACCGGGGCCAACGACCGGTCCGCCCACGTGGGGCGCGGGGCCGTTGCTCAGGGGGCAAGTGTGCATATCGCTGATTCGGGCGGCTGCTGGCATCTTTTTAGTTGATTTTTACCATGCCGCCTTTGATGGTAGTGCTACCGGAAGCCGATAGTTCACTGCTGGCATTGGCACTGATGGTAATGTTTATGCCCTCGGCTTTAATGTCGCCGGAGGCTTTTAATACAATATCTTTGGCACTTTCGAGGCTGATTCCGGCGTTGTCCATCGTTATTTTATTGCCGTTTTGGTCCTCCATCGTAATGGCTTTGTCTTCGCCGGAAACCGTTATTTTATTGCCGTCGGGGGTTTCGAGCAGGATGTTTTTGTGCTCATCGTTGAACAGCCATTTCATGCCGCTGCGGGTCACAAATCCTTTTTCGTGGTTGTCGTCTTTCGCTTCGATCGGGGCGGGTTTGGCGCTGCTGTTGCACGCCCCCAAAATGACGGGGTGGCGCGGGTCGTTGTTCAAAAAACCAACAATTACCTCGTCGTCAATTTCGGGTCGAAAAAACGAGCCTCGGTTGTTCCCCGCGTCGAGGGTGGCTATTCTGGCCCAAATACCTTCGTCATCGGGGCTGATGACGGGCAAACGCACCATAATTCGGTGTTCTCCGGCGGGGTCATTTTCCAATTGCGTCACCACCCCAATGTGCAGCCCCGAAATGGCGGGAATAAGTGCCGCCGCCGGGGTGTGCGATACCTCGTACCGCTGGGCAAACCATTCGGGATCGAGACCAAATTGGGCATCGGTGGTCCAGTTGCCTTCGGCGATTTCGTGCCGAATAGCCGATACAAATACCACGCCTTCAAAACGGGCACCCACGCCCTGTAACTTGACCGTTTGGCCGGGTTGGATGGGTGCATACCCCTGAAAACGGCCGCGACCGCGTATTTTGGCCAACCGCGACCGCAAAAGGCGGGCTTTGGTCCATTCCTGCAATTCGCCCTCCGGCAGGTTGCCCGTGTGGGTTTGCGTGAGCGGATCAGTGCCGTGCACGGCGGCCAGATCATCGGGGGAAATGTTACCGGCATCGGGGAAGGTACTGGTGGAATCTTCGTTTTCCAACAGGCTTTGTTCCGATACCTGCCAGCCCTGCGATTTGACCGATTTAAACTGGGTGCGGGCATCCATTTCAGCGTCAAACTCCAGCAGGGTAGCCCCGTATTGGAGCGTCAGGGCGGGTGTTTGGGTGGCGTTTGGGGCCTGAATGGTCAATTTTCCGTCGTTGATGGTGCATATTTTGCCCAATACTTCGGCGCGGGTGAGCACAAAATCCCAGTCGCTGCATTCAAATTGCACCATTTCCGGTTGTTGCAGGGTGGTGGCTTCCACGTCGCTTTGAAGGCCGTTTTGCCCGATAATATCGTCCAATACGTCGCTGTCGGTTTGGTCCCTGAAATAGCGGCTGTTGTGCCCAATGGTCATTTTAAACGCTTCATCTTTACAAACAACGGTTAAAATGGAGGCTTGCTGCCGCACTTTGAGGCTTTGACTCACCACCACACCCTTAAAAATGGTGTCTTCGGTGGCTTGGTATCCGGCTTTTATTTCGATCTTTTTTCCGGGAATAAACAAATCGGTATCGCTGCACGCAAATTCCTGGCTACCGGCGTTGCCATCGCGGATGAGCAAAGTAGCCGTGGGAATGCGGTTCACTTCGTTGTGGACAACAATGGACAAAATTTGGTATTCGCCCGAAACGGCGTTGCCTTCCGAAAGGATGGTTAAGGTGCAAACACTGGGCGAAGCGGGCGTTGGGATAATTTGTTGGTTCATTGCCGGGCGGTTTCTTTTTTGTCAAATGGCGGAAAAAACAACACGCGCCCGGGTTCCAGTTGGCGGTAATTGGTGAGGTTGTTGATGCGGGCAATTTGCGGCGCGTATCGCGGGCTGCCGTACAGTTCGAAACACATATTGGCGAGGGTATCACCGGCTTTCACCTGCTTGCGGTGGGTGAGATCGGGCGATAACAAATTGGCCAAAGCGAGGCGCTGAACGTCGGAAAAACTGCCTTTAAACGTCACTTTTGCCATGGCCCGAATGGGCGTACCGTCGGGTTTAAACAGTTTGTACTCCATTTGCAGGCCGGTTACGCGGCCTTTAAACATCATTTTACCCCAAATCACCATAAAATGGCGCGGCTCGTGGGTATCGCTTTCAATGTCGAGCAAAAACTTTTTAAAAGCATCGGTTTCGGCATAGACATCGGGGCGCGGAATCCCGTCGAGGATACCGGTATTGTCGAACCACAGTTCGCACGAAAACTCTTCCGGCGAATGGCGGGTATAACGCGCCGTGGTGCCGTTGTTGCCCTGTCCGCTGTCGGTATTGTATTCCACCGTGTAGTTGAGGGCGTACGATTCGGGGTTAATCAACACCGGGAAAGTGGGCGGAATGGCTGGTTTGGAAAAAGCGTCGTCTTTAAAAGCCAGAATTTTTAGTTTTTCCAGTTTACCGAGGATATCCATGAATAATGAAGTGAATGGCGTTAAAAATGGGGAATTATCGTTCTTTTTTGTCCTTCAATACTTGCAAAACCTGTTCGACGCATTCGGTGAGCAGGCTGCTTTCCACTTGGGTACGTTCGTTTTGGCGCGCTTCGGGGGAGGTGAGGGGCTGGCCGGTGGGTTCGCGTTCGTTCACCTTAATTTTGATGTGCAACTCCTTGATTTCGATGGGCATGGTTTATATCAGTTTAAAATAGCGATAACTCAAATCGAGGGTTTCGATGACGAGGCTGTTTTCCTCGGCGTTAAAGTCCGAAACGGCCCATTTTTTAGGCCAGGCCTGCACCACATTCCAGGTTTTGAGTGGCTCGTGTTCGCCGTTGAGCAAACTGATTTGCACATCGGAGGGCACAAAAACGCGGTTTTCAAAGGCATCGAGGCACCATTTGAGCAGGTCCGAATCGGTGAGTAAACCCCGTTTCAGGCTGATATCGCTGTATTTGGTGCGCACGGGCAACGTGTGTTCAAAACGGTTTTCGCCGCCCTCTTTGATGGTTTCCGTTTCGTATTCGACGGAAAGCCCTGCCACCGACTGAAAACGGATGTCGAGTTCCGTCCGGCTGATGGCAAAGCGCACCGCGAAATGAAAACCTACGGGTGGATAATAGGCCGCCATAATTATTTGACCATGCTAAGCCCTTCGTGGGCAATTTCGATCATTTCAATGGCGACTTCGTTGCCGTCCGATTTGAGGTCGCTGGCCTGGTATTTGGCCACAAAACCATTCACGGCGCGCCAGGTCATAACGGGTTCAAAGTTTTCGTTGAGCAATTTAATCACCACGTCGCGGCGTTGGGCGGTATTCATCTGAATGGTGTTGAACCAGTCGTAAAAATCGGTGTCGCCCTGGAAAGTGCCCCGTTTTAGCGTCAGGTTATCCACCTTTTCCAAGCCGGGTTGTTTGGTTTTTTTGTATTCGCGGCTCGCGCCGTCGCGGTATTCGATGGCTTCGGTTTGGCGGATCAGGCCGGTAACTTCGGTAAAGCCGATTTTTGCTCCTCCCCATTCGACGAGGAAACTAAATTTGGGAAGCGGATATAATGCCATTTGTTGTTGTTTTTAAAATTAAAAAAGTCTAACGTCTTTTGTCTAACGTCTTTTGTCTTCCGTCTGAGGTCTTCAAAAAAACTAAGACTCCGCCATTTTTTGGGAAAAGCGCAGAATGATAAATTCGGCGGGGCGTACCGGTGCCATTCCGATTTCGACAATCATGCGGCCTTCGAGAATATCTTGCGCGGTCATGGTTTTGCCCAAGCCCACCGATACAAAAAAGGCGTGTTCGGGTTTGGCACCTTGCAATGCACCGTCGCGCCATTGGAGCAACAGGAAATTTTCGATCATAGCCTGCACGCGCACCCAGGTATTGGCGTCGTTGGGTTCAAAAACGAATTGTTCGCAGGCCTTTTTGATGGATTCTTCCACCATATTATAAAAACGGCGCACGGGCACGTAACGCCATTCGTTGTCGTTGCCCGCCAGCGTACGCGCACCCCAAACCAGCGTGCCTTTGCCGGTAAATGTCCGAATGGCGTTGATGGATTTACCCGCGTTCACGTCAATGTTAAGTGCGTCCAATTCCGAACTCGAAAAAGCGTTGGTTGGCCCGATAACGCCGTTCAGGCTCACGTTGGCGGGTGCTTTCCACACGCCACGGGTGCGGTCCACGTACGCATAAATGCCCGCTACGGCCCCGCTCGGCGGTACTTCAATCGGTGTTGCATTGATGCCCGCAATAATGGCTTTGTACACGCCAAAGGAGTCCATTAAACCCTGTTCTCCCCCGTAAATTTGGGTAACGAGGTTATTTAAAGTGGCAAATGCGTTTTCGAGGGCGGGTTTGGTGGTCGCATTTTGGACCGCCTGATAGGCATCTTGGGCGGTAGTATAAGCGGTTTTAGCGGCTACGGCGGCGGCGGGAGCCGTTACCAAAGCATCGAGGGCCGTAAATGCGGCGTCCAAATTGGTTTGGTTGGGTGCGGCGGCGGCGATATACGTCGCGTATTCGGCGCGCCAGTTCAAATGCGCGTTGTAGAGGTTGAAAATAGCCACAATATCGGGGTTGCCGCCGTGGATACTTGTGTTGTTTAACGTGACCAACGGGCCGCCGTTTTTGCTGATAATGGCCCCGCGCAAGTTGGTATAACTGATGTTTTTGGGCAATGCCGTGGACAACCACGGGGTGTAGGCGGCACCGTATTTCAGGTCGTTGATGCCGATATTGGTCCGGAATGTGGTGCCGTTGTAGTCGTCGCTGCGGGTGTCAAAAATGGCCACGCGGTCTTTCAAAAGACCACATTGTAAAAGAGCGGCTTTTTGTACGTTACTCAACAAATTAGCGGCTAAATTGGCCGCATCGGGAAACAGCAGGATGGTGGGTTCGTCAATTTTGGCCACTACTTCCAACGCCGCACCCACGCCCGTGTACGCGGTGTCGCTGACGGTATCGTCGTAATCGCCCACCGAAACGATGTAACAATCGCCGCCGCCGTTGGCGTAAAATAACCGAATGGCATCGTACAGGTAGTGGCGGTTGCTGGCTGCAATGACCGCGCTCACAAAATTGTTATCGGCATCGAGGTTAATTTGGCTAATGACCGGCTGTGGGCCAAAACCAAATTTTTGTTCGTACTCTTTTTGTGAACCAATCCGAATGGCCTTGTTGACCAGGGAATTTCCCAGGTTATCGAGCGTTTTTTCGGTTCTTCCCATAAATGCCGGAATGGCCGTGGGCACTTGGGCGACCGATGGGGGAAACTTGGTGATTTCTTCCACAAAAACACCGGGTGTTGCGTAATTTGGCATATTGCTGGATTTTTATAATGTTATTTTAAATATGGTTAAATCGAATGTCGAAAATGGCATCCTGAACGCCCGCCGTATATATGTCCACGATGGTTAACACATCGCTGCCGCTGCCTTCTTGCCCGATGTAGAGCACGGTATTGGCGGCCAAATTGGGCGCATCAAAACGGTATAGCCCCGAAGGCAAGGCGCGGCAATCCAACTCGTAATCGGTTTGGTTGGGTTCGCTGTTGATCGGGATTTGCAGCAGCGGGGTAACGGCGGCGCTGGTGGCGTCAAAAATGGACACGGTGGTATCGGTACCGGCAACCAATTGTGGCAACCGTACAATGCGCGTTTGCCAGGGGAATAAATGGTTGTTGACGTTTAAAAACGGACCACCCGAACGCGATAAATTGATGCGGCCATCGCCGCCGGGAACCAAACCTTTGTTGTGTAGGTACAAAACGTGTCCCTGCCGCGGATGGGCATTATCGAGGCCCAATTGGGTGTATTCCAAAAAAAACGGGTCGCGTAATCGCCCCAACAGGGTGATTTTTGCCATCGGGTCGGTTTCCACAAAACTCAATTTTTTTGTTAAAAAGCAGCCATAGCGGTTGTTTTTGAACAAAAGTCCGCCGTTGTTGCGGTACAATTCCGTTTCGCGGCTGGGTTCAAACTCCAAGAAACGCGCGGAGGTATAAGGCAATAAGTTTTGGTAATCGGCAGCCATGGGCGGCGGCGTGAAGGTATCGGCCGGGCCGGGGGCTAAAAAATGATCGTGCCAAACCAGGAGATCAAATACTTTTTGGTACTGAATGCGGAATCCCATGGCGTTTAGTATAATTTTTCCTGCATTTGGATGGTTTCGATAATGGGTGCGGCCTGGGCCGTATCCGGCACGTATTCCATTTGAACGACCTGCATTTTGTACAGCACCGAGGGGAGGTGTTTGCCCCCCAAAATGCTCCACATGTGGTTGGTTTGTTCAAAAGACGGCGATACCAACGTGACGTTAAAATCAAAATGAACCACGGGCGAGCCGGGTGGCAGTTGCACCTCGGCATCGGTATCGGTGAATACCCGTTTGTGTTGAAAATACCCGATTACCCGCGATAATTGGGTCAGCGCGATGAGATAATCGCCGTAATTGGCGGTCATCAGGAGGTATAAATTCAGGAAAATGGGCGGATTTCGATATTCTAAACTATTACTGACGGGGTTTCGGTGGTAAGCCGGCTGGTTTTTTAAGGCCGATTCTTCTTCGGTTTTGACCAGTGTAATGACCACTTTGTCCTGCACACCGGGTGTTTTCAGCGTGGGGTTTTCGGCAAAAGCAATATTGCTGATTACCACAAAATCGCCGGGGGCGGGTGCCAATTGGTCAATGGCGGTATCCAAATTGTGCCGTACAATTTGTAATACGTCAATCAGTGTATCCTGGATACGTGGCATTTGTTATTGGTTTTTTACTGCCTAAAAAAATCCAATTCACTCAATGTAAAAACGACAAAAAAAGGGGCATACGCAATTAGAAGCACACAAAACTTGGGGGCGCGTAATCGGGAAAAATGGTTGCGTATATTGTTTTTTATCTGTTGGTGTAATTGGTTGTCCGTTTAATGAGAATACCGGGGGAACTGTGAACTATTGGGGAATAAAAAAATAAAATAAAAATATCGGGGTGAATACCTGATGACAAATTTAGGTGCGAATAATTTGTTGGTCCGCGTTTTTGCCAATGTTTTTTTTGTATTTAACATATTTGGCAAAAATAATTTCGTTGTTCGATGTTTTTCAATGGTTTAAATAATAGGGGGGGCTGGTCAATATAACCGAGGTTACAAACCCGGTGCTGCGTGACAAGGGTTAAAAAATAAAGCGCATCCGAAGAATAATCCCAAAGAGGCCTACGGTGCGAAGGAATACCTAATGAGGCTTAACGTCCAAATCGCTTAATATCCACGGTACTATCCAACGCAGTTCCGTGCAACATATGTTGGGCAAAATGGGCGGCCCAAAACGGCGTTAACAAAGCACCTTTGCTGCCCATGCCGTTAAAAATACCCACTTTAGGTTGTTCGGTACTCCAACCCATAACGGGGCGGCGGTCTTTGAGTACGGGGCGAACGGCCGCCCGGTGCTCGACAATTTCAAAGTGGGTGCGGAGCATGGTGCGCAGTTCGCTCCGGTTAAATTCCAGTCCCTGTTGGGTGGGGTTGGCATCTTCAAATTCCCAATAGTAGTTGGCACCCGCCCAAAACAAACCATCGCCGTAGGGAATAATGGTGATTTGTTTTTTCAAAATGGATTGGATGTCGGCGGTGGCGGCGGGTATCCGAATCATTAGAACATCTCCTTTGGCCGATAACCACGGTAAATGCTGAAATAAGGCGTTTTTTTGCCCGTAATAACCTTCGCTAAAAATAATATGATCGTAATGTGGAATATAATCGGCGACGTTATTGGCCGTTACGTGGGTGTGCAGGAAGCGGTTTTGCGCCGAAAACCATTGGTGAATAAAGGCGCGCAGGGCGGGAAAATTGACCCGGGCGGCCCGGTGAATATAGCCGTAAGCAAAGCCCGGTTGTACGAATGTTTCCCAATCTCCGGCGTGGGTTTGCACATCGGCGAAACCGGCGTAATCGGGTTGTCCCGCGCGCAGGCTCCACTCATTTTGCTCAATGACGCTGTTGAGCAGCCGGATAATGGGATAATTGAACCAAATTTGTTGTCCGGCGGCCCGTTCCAGATTTTGGTAAAACTGCATGGCAAACGGGTAAAAGACCTCAAAATTCCACGATTTTGCGTATCTTTTACCCGTTACCGGATTAATTAGCCCCGCCGCAACGGCAGATGCAGCGGGCAACTGAAGGTGGTCGGTAACGGTCACATCGGCACCTTCCTGCGCTAAAGTCCAGGCTAAAACACAACCAGCCAGTCCTTGTCCAACCACCAGAATTTTTTTCGACATTGTTTATTTATAACGTCTCCGAACCAGGCGAATAAACGATTTCGCGGTTTCTACCTTGTTTTTGTGCAGCCAGTCGAACCGACCAATGCACTCCTGTAACAAATAAGCGCGGGCGGCCTCGAACCCGGAGGCCGAATTGAGGGTACTCAGGGTCGTTTCGAAAAATGGGTTATCGTTGCCAAAAAGTTCCCGCTGAATCATCAGACGGTCATTGAGCGAAATGGCGCGTTTGAGATCACTGATGGGCGTATCCGATAGTTTTTCGGAGAGTTCTTTGGCCTCTTTGTATTCAAAAAGAATTTCCGCGTCACCAGCGGAAACTACCGCTGTCGGTGCCGGTGGCGCTTCTACCACGGGCGGTGGCGGTGCTACGACCACGGGTGGCGGCGGCGCTTCCACTACGGGCGGCGGCGGTGCTACAACCACGGGCGGTGGTGGCGGTACTTCCACTACGGGTGGTGGAGGTGCTACAACCACGGGCGGTGGTGGAGGTGCTACAACCACCGGAGGCGGTGGTGGCGGTACTTCCACCGGCGGTGGCGCTACAACTACTGGCGGCGGCGGTGGCGGTGCCACGACCACGGGTGGTGGTGGTGGTTCAACTGCTTTTCTGGGTGCCGGAGCGGGTTTTACTTCGGGGGTGTCGGATAAAAAGGCATCGTACAGTTCACGAACGTGCGATAGCGTAATGTCCACGTCAATACGCGGGACATTTTCGGGGTCTTTCAGCATTCGCCCGAATTCGCGGTTGATTTTATCTAAGTAAATTTTTGCTTTGAGCAGATCCATCTTTAGGTGGGTTTTAATGCCGCAAACGTACACATATCCTCCGACTTTCACAATTGGAAGGGACAATATTGTTACCTTTGCCTGATGCGCAGTATTGTACGTTATTTAAAAGAGCACCTGAAAACGGATTTCAAGCCGGGTTATTATTTGGTAGCCTTCGGTTTTATCGCTTTGTGTATTGTACTCAATTACACCACCGCCCCGTCGGGGTACCGGTCGTGGGAGTTTTACATGGTGCGCACCTTGTACGTGCCGGGCAGTGCCTGGTGTTTTCCGGCGTATTTTTTCTTTTACGGGGGCCCTTACCTGGTATTGGTGGGTATTACGGCTCTTTTTCACCCCGAAGCGCGGTTTTGGCAACAACGGGAGTTCTGGTTGCGGTCGGTGTTTATTTTGTTGTTGTTGAGTGCGCAGGGGAGTTTGGGTTTGCACCGGTACTTGGGGCAGCAATTTTCGTTTCCGCCCGACAAGTATTTTGCCTTGCGAATTTCGGCTCCTTTGATGCCGTATTTGTACTTTGGTTTGCCATTGTTGGTGTTTTGGTGGTGGAACGACCGGCAGCGCGGGGTGCCTTTTATGTACGGTTTGGTGCGCAAAGGTTTTGATCCGCTGCCGTATTTGATGATTTTGGGCATCATGTTTCCACTGGTGCTTTGGGGCGCGAATCAGGCGCAGTTTCAGAGTTATTACCCAACTTTGCAACTGAAACAAATTGAAAAAATGACCCTGATTGAAAACGAAAACGCGGCTTTTTTCCTGTACGAACTGATTTATGGTTTGTATTTTATTTGGGCCGAAATCATTTTTCGCGGCTTTTTGGTGGTGGGAATGGCGCACCTCATGGAGCGGCACGCCATTATTCCGATGAGTGGTTTGTACGCCTTCCGGCATTTTGCCAAACCGCCGGGCGAAACCATCAGTTCCGTATTTGGCGGATATATTCTGGGGGTAGTGGCCTTGCGCACCAACAATATCGTGGGTGGTGCCATCGTCCACGGCTGTATCGCAGTCATGATGGATGTAATGGCCTATCTTTTTTCAAAGTGAGGAGTGATGGAGAGATGAGATATGAGTGATGAGATATGAGTTTTTTGTCTAAGGTCTTTTGTCTAATGTCTTTTGTCTAAGGTCTTTTGTCTAATGTCTTTTGTCTAAGGTCTTTTGTCTACCGTCTAAAATCTTTTAGTACAATATTCCCGCTGCACTGTATCTTTGCGGCCTTTTTTAGAACTTTTAGCCGTAAAAAGCGGTTCTAAACAAAGTTTTTAGCAGTATTTGCTCTTAAGACAAAAAACTATGGTTTATATCACACGAATAGAGCGTTTCAACGCAGCGCATAAACTCTGGGTAGAAGACTGGACCCAAGAGGAGAATATCGAAAAATTTGGCAAATGCTCTAACGCCAACTGGCACGGTCACAATTATACCCTGCACGTTACCGTAAAAGGACACCCGCACCCGGTGACGGGGTTTGTGGTCAACGCCAAAGACCTCAGCACCATTATTAAACGGGAAGTTACGGATCACCTCGACCACCGCAATCTTAACTTAGACGTGCCGTTTTTCCCAAAAAATCTGCAACCAACCTCCGAAAATATCGTTAAAGTAATTTGGGAGCGACTGGAAAAACACGTAGAAGAACTGGGGGGAACCCTGCACCGCCTGACACTGTGGGAAACGGAGAATATTTACGTCGAGTATTACGGTGAATAACGCCCCAAAACGGTTATGCCTTATAAAAAAGTGGACCATTACGACCAAGAAACAACCGACGGACTTATCCTTCGGTTCAACGATATTTTGTCGAGCCTCGGTGAAGATATTACCCGCGAAGGGTTGTTAAAAACCCCCGAAAGAGCGGCCAAAGCTATGCAATTTCTTACGCAGGGCTACGATCAGGACGCAGCCGCTATTTTGCGGTCGGCCATGTTTAAGGAAGATTACAGCGAAATGGTATTGGTCAAAGACATTGAGTTGTATTCCTTGTGCGAACACCACATGTTGCCTTTTTTTGGCAAAGCCCATATCGCCTACATTCCCAACGGTTATATCGTTGGGTTAAGCAAATTGCCCCGCGTGGTAGATGTTTTTGCCCGCCGTTTGCAGGTGCAGGAACGGCTCACACTCGAAATCCGGGACGTAATTCAGGAAACCCTCAACCCGCTGGGTGTGGCCGTTGTGATCGAAGCCTCGCACCTTTGTATGATGATGCGCGGGGTGCAAAAACAAAACAGCAAAACCACTACCTCGGCATTTACCGGCGTGTTCCAAAGCGATGTCCGCACCCGAACGGAGTTTTTGCGGCTCATGGAGTAAGAAAACGAGTTCTTCCTAAAATCATGAAATACCTGCCCCTCTTTTGTACCCTGTTTACCTTTTATTATCCCGGTGCCGCTCAGGGCTGGCAACAGGTGGGTCATTTAAATCGAGGCGTTTACCAATTCTATGTTGATACAGTAGATAACCTGTTACATACGATCACGGGTGCCAAATACAACGGTACCGATACGATATGGGGCATGTTCCATTACGACGGCCAGCAGATTGTTGGTATTGGTGCCGATAACAACGCCTGTGGGGAACCGGCCTGTGGGAGCATGAATATGGTTCAGCGGTTTAAGGATAAGATGTATTATGGTGGGGCCTTGAAAGAGATTGGCGGCATTTCGACGGTGGGGATGGCGGGTTGGAACGGCAGCGAGTGGTCTCCGGTGACCGGGTTTTACAGGACTGAACTTGGTAATCCGGCCAATGTATCGGTATGGGGCAGTTACGTAGAAAACGACAGCACGTTGTTGGTATCGGGATTATTCCTGATGGCAGGCCAGGATACCAGTTATTCGATTGCTCGTTGGAATGGTAGCACGTGGTCGGGTATTCCGCGGTATCTCCCGGGGTGTATTGCCTCGTGGTGTATTTCGCCGACGGGGTAATACGGACGGGGAAAGTAGTGGTGGTGAGGTAGTAAGGAATCAAAGGCTCACAGAGGAGACTGCTCGCATTTCGTTGCTTACGACGAAATACGGGCAACCTCTTAATGTATCACTGTTATTATTTGCGTTTGTTTATTTCTTTTTATTTATTTTAATATGTGATTCAGGTTTTCATAATGTAGCAAAGAATCGACAAGATTATTGGTAAACAAATCACTTCCTGTTTTATTCATGTGCATAGCGTTATAAAAGTAATCTTTGTTAAAAGATATGGGGTTATTAGAAAAGTCATAAAATTTTATCCCGTATTTTTGGCTAAAATAGTGATATAAGTGCATAATTTCTGTTCTATTACTAATGAACTGTTGCCCTTCAATATATTCTGGCGTATACACAAATATGACCTCTATTTGATTGGATTTACATTCAATTAAATAGTTTTCAAACATATTTATTGAGGCAGAGTCTAGTATCGCAGTGTATTTTTTTATCGTTGTTTTTGCATTATTAAAATCACTATTCCAATTCCTATCTTGACCTTTGTAGCCGTTAACCCTTTCAACGAGGTTGTTATCAGGGAATACAAACATGTTTAATGCAGATTTAATTGCATCATATTTTCCATGATATCGTAGTAATGGAATGTGAAAATCATAGTATTTAAACCCGTTGTAGGTTTCTATATATTCCACTACATCTTTGTTGTTAAAAAAATACGGAAGAAATTGGTCCGAATTGTATAAATCTTTTCTTTTCTCAAAAGTAAAAACATCCAAAGAGTGCAATATTAGTTTGGGCTTTGTATTGTATTTAAGGTACTCTTTATGCCTTAATTGTTGTAAAAAAAAGTTGTGTCCATCAATACCTAGATTGAATGTTTTTGCATTTAGTTTTTCGCTTATGATTTTTGGGTTAACGTGTACCCAAGCCCTAGAACTGCCATAAATAACTATATCTGCGTTAATACTACCTTCAAAGAGGGCATTCCAAACAGGGTGTTCTCCCATTTTTGACGTCTTTAGATTTGAAGAAAGAAAAATGTCAATAGGGTATAAAAGGAATATTATAGGTGCGAAAAAATAAGTTATTTTTCGTAAAAACTTTTTCATTGTTAAAACTGGAAATAGATAAATTGTTGATTTGAACCCGAAAAAACAAAAATAATAATTATTACCAAATAGTAAAATGCATATCTTATATATTTTTTTCTCGATTGAAATAAGGTTTCAAGGGCGTGCTGTTGTTCTCTTCCTTGCCATTCAATCACAATAAAAAACAGTGCCAATACCAATGTTCTTGTTACAATTCCTCCATTATTGGGATAGTAAGGCTTAGAAAATATAGTCATTTTGAATATGCCAGATATGTATTCCAGAGCATGAGTAATATTTTCTGACCTAAAAAATATCCAAGCAAAAGTCGTTAGGCAAAAAGTAAATCCAATCCTAACTAAATCGTTGAGCGTAGGTAAAAGGCGGGCTTTGGCCACAACGTCAAGGTTTTTTCTGTTGGATTGAAAAATTATTGAAGGCATTATAAAAAAAGCGTTTAGTATACCCCAAACAATAAAAGTCCAATTTGCGCCATGCCAGAAGCCACTAACTATGAATATTATAAATGTATTTTTTACTCTTCGCCACATCCCCCCACTACTCCCACCTAACGGTATATATAAATAATCTCTAAACCACGATGAAAGTGAAATATGCCACCTACGCCAAAATTCTGCTATGTCTCTTGAAAAATACGGGTTAGCAAAGTTTCTCATAAGGTTTATTCCAAATAACTTGGCGGTACCTAGGGCCATGTCTGAATAACCAGAGAAATCTCCGTATATTTGAAATGAAAAAGCAACAGCACCGAGAACCAACGTACTTGAGGATAGATGCGAATGATTTTCAAAAATTGCATTGGCAATTGTTGCAAAGTTGTCGGCAATAACTACTTTTTTAAATAGCCCCCATAAAATCTGTTTTAATCCATCAACTGCTTTTTCGTATTCAAAATCTCTCTTTCCTTTTATTTGGGGCAAAAGATGCGTTGCTCGTTCAATCGGCCCCGCTACCAATAATGGGAAAAAACTGACAAAAACAGCGTAGTTTACAAATGATTTTTCAGGCTTAATTCTATCGTTATAGATGTCTATGACATACGACAACCCATGAAATGTATAAAATGAAATACCAACTGGTAAAATAATGTTTAGAGTGTATGTATGTGCATTTAGCCCAAAGTTAGAGATCAAATCAGCAAAAGAATTTGCGAAAAAATTAAAATATTTAAATACGCCTAAAAATCCAATATTTATACAAATGCTTAACCAAAACCATGCTTTTTTCTCATGATTACTCCGACTATTGGACATTTTGATACCTGTAAAATAATCCAATAACGTCGAAAAAATGAGTAAAAATAAAAATCTCCAATCCCAACAAGCATAAAAGAAATAACTCGATGCTAGAAGTATCAGATTTTGTATTTTTAAATGCTTACTAATTGTAGACCAGTAAGAAAAAAAAACTAAAATAAAAAATATAAAAAAATCTATTGAATTGAAATTCATTTTTGGTGAAATGTATTGTGCTGGTGCGGATGTTGTCTGAATTTACTTTTTTCACTTTAATAAAAATCTTTTTCCTTCCCACGTTGTCCCTTTTTTTGCCATAAATAATCCATTACTACTCCAAGAGAACCTTGCGGGCAAAAAATAATTTATGTAGGCATGAGATGCAGTTCAAGACACGCTTGAATCAACCTGTAATTTAATCAAGTAAAAGAAGTTGAAAGTGTTTGTTCCCAAGGGAGATACACCTCCAACTTCTTTACAAATGCACGAAAATTTAATTTAATGTGTGGCAAAACCTGAGTAGCCAATAACATTGGGCATCGTTTGAGAAGGACTAAACAAGCAGGCGGCTGGATATTGCCGCAGTTTTGTCATCTACCTTGCTACTTTAGATTTTGTTTTTTCATCGAACCATCAATTAAAAATGAAGTACATCAGAACAACCAAAACAATGGCCGCTACGAATACGACAACCAAAAATTTTGAATTTTCTTCCGCTTCTTTCGCTTTTTGTTGCTGCTTGTTGGATTTAACCTTTGCCATATATTTAAATGAATAGTTAAAAGTGAATAGTGAAAAATTCTTTTGTTTATTGATAAAAATATTTTTCGAGTCTCCATTGTTATTTGGTGACTAGGTCAATAATTTAGTATTGAAAATGTACTTAATAACTCTTCACTCTTCACTCTTCACTTTTCACTCTAATAAACTCCTTGTTCCCGGAATATTCGGTTGAGCCAGCGCAGCAGCAGGAACAGCACCAATGCCGCCGCCGATAACATGATAAAATTGACCCAGAAAAAGTCCGCTTTATTGTCGTAATTGTCCCATAATTTGGCCAATACGCCCGATAATTTATTACCCAGCGAGGTCGCCAATTGCCAACCGCCCATCATGAGGCCCGCAATGCGCGGCGGAGCCATTTTCGATACCATCGACAGCCCCATCGGACTGAGGCATAATTCACCGAAGGTAATCACAAAATACGTCATCACAACCCACCACGCCGAGGCTTTTACCGCCCCGTTGTTGCAGGCGTACACTCCCCAAATGGTCACCAACGTGGACAAGGCCGAAATTACCAAACCCCACCCGATTTTGGCCGGTGTTGTGGGTTCTTTGCCGCGCCGACGCAACCACGTAAACACAAAAATGACCACCGGCGTCAGGATAATCACAAAAAATGGGTTCACCGATTGAAATATTTCGGTCGAAACCAATTCAACACTGCTACCTTCCGGCGGACGTTCATTTTCCGGTACGTTGATAAAATAAGGCGGCATCCCCACGGCTTTTATAATTTTACCTTCCGGGCCTTTTTGCGTGCGGAATTGGCTGTCATACACCGGGTACTCTTTGGCCTCCATCTTGATTGTTTGGGTGGAGCCTAACGCTTCCGCCACGGGTTCTACCAGCGTGGGCATACTGCGGTCGGTGTAAAACTCCGCCCAAGTGGTGAGGGCCGTGCCATTTTGTTTAAATACCGCCCAAAACACAATTACAATGGCATATACCGTCAATAACGCCTGAATCCGCGGCTTTTCGGCGGCGGTGGCTTTGCGCAAAATCCAGAGGTAAAAACCCACCACTGGCATGGCCCCAAACAAAAAGGCGTCGGTGGAATCGGAGCCGAAAATATTACCCGGAATGTTCCAGGCCAAAATTCCCGTTACCAGGGCCGGTAACAATACCGACGAAAGCAGGGTGGTAACACTGCCTTCCTGCGGCGATACCTCGCGCCGAACATCGGCGTGGGCGTAGTGTTTCCAACCGGAAATAAACACCGCAACCCCCACAAACATACCAATCCCGGCGGCGGCAAATGCGTAACCCCAGCCGTAATTGTTGCGCAGATAAGCCGCCACAAAATTGCAAATGAGTGCCCCGATATTGATACCCATGTAGAAGTAACTGTAGCCGTCGTCTTTGAGGGCTTTATACTTGTCTTCGTTGTACAAATTGCCCAACAACGTAGAAATATTGGGTTTAAAAAAGCCATTTCCCAATATCATAATGAACAACGACGCGTAAAATGTCGTTAAATTATGCGGAATGGCCAACAACAGGTAACCAATACCCATCAGGACTCCACCAATCACAATGGACTTGCGGAAACCCAGAATACGGTCGGCCAAAAGCCCCCCAATAAACGGCGTGATATACACCAATGCAATGAACGTCCCGAATACATCGGAACCCAAAGCACGGTCAAAACCTAAACCTCCTTCCACATCGGTCATGTACAGGAGGAATATACCAATCATGAGGTAGTAGCCGAAACGTTCCCACATTTCGGTCAAAAACAGATAAGGCAGTGCCTTTGGATGTTTATTCATAGGGAGGCAAAAGTAGTTTGCTTCACGGATTTTCAAAATATTTTTACTTAAAAAAGAAATAAGGTCAGCCTGCTTGCTTAATTTTGCGTGTTGTGCCGTATCATTTGCACGGGCTATTCATCAAATAAAACTAAACGAACAGAGCATGCTACAACATTGGTTTAAAGATCTGGTAGAACGCCATGCTTTTGGCGTATGTCAGTATTTGGGAGAAAAAATGCAATTATCCCCTTCCGAAGTGCGCAAATATTTCATTTACACGTCCTTTATCGGAATGGGGTCCCCTTTAATTGTTTATTTGGTGATTGCTTTTTGGGTCAATCTGCGCCGGTACATTCGGCGCGGCAAAAGTGCATTGTGGGATTAGTTCATGTTCAATATTCAGCAGTTTTTATTTCGGGTGGGGGCTTGGGTGCGGTTTTACCTTCGCGCTGTTACAAAATACCAGGTTCATTCGCCGTTTGTTTTTCAATGGATCACCAATGTACTGGAGGATGACCGTAATTATTACGTGTTTGGGGCTATTTCGGCCCTGCGCACCCGAATATTAGGGCTTTCTGCTCCCATTCAGGTCACCGATTTTGGGGCCGGGCCATCCGGGTCTTTCGCCGGAAATACGGGGCCGGTTCTTCGCACCACCACTTTGGCGGAAATTGGCAAACACGCCACCAGCGATCCGCACCAAGGCCAAATGTTGTTTAAAATGGCCGCGCTGTACCAACCAAAATTTGTGCTGGAACTGGGCACTTCTTTGGGTTTGGGCACTTTGTACATGGCCCACGGCGCACCGTCGTCGGCGCAAATGACCACCCTCGAAGGTTGCCCTAACATCGCTCAACTCGCCCGCCACCACCTCGAAACCTTGAATAAAAAACGGGTGACGGTTATTGCCGGGCCTTTTGAACAAACGCTGGAACCCGCGTTGGCTACTTTTCCACAACTGGATTTTGTGTATTTCGACGGTAACCACCAGCAAGCGCCCACGCTGCGCTATTTTGAACAATGTTTACCCAAAGCCCACGCCAACACCGTTTTTATTTTTGATGATGTACACTGGTCGGCGGGTATGGAAAAAGCCTGGGCTACCATTCAGCAACATCCTAAAGTGACCCTTACGATTGATTGCGGATATTTTGCCTCTGCTTATTTTAATCCCGAATTCGTTGAAAAACAACATTTTACCATTGTTTCATCCGCCTGGAAACCTTGGAAAATTTTCTAACCATCCATGCAATTAGACATCAAATACCGCGATATATGGCGTATTTCTGCCCCCATTATGCTGGGGTCGGCGGCGCAAAATGTGATAGCCCTCAGCGATGCGGTACTGTTGTTCCACAAAGGTGAAGTAGAGTTTGCGGCTATTGGGTTCGTGGGGGTGTTTTACATTACCATCGCGGCCATTGGGTATAGTTTTTCGCGCGGCGGCCAAATCATGATTGCCCGCCGCATGGGCGAGGGACTGCCCGAACGGGTGGGGCATACTTTCCACACCATGCTCCTGTTCGAGTTGCTCATGGCCTCGGTGATGTGGGCTTTTATGCGGTACGGGTCAGCCTGGTTTTTTCGGTTTTTCCTCGATCACAGCCCCGAAGTGTACAAAAAATGCCTCGAATACATTCATTACCGCTCTTACGGTATCTTTTTTAGTTACGCCGGGGTGGCGTTGGTTTCCTTGTACACGGGTATTGCCCGGCCAGCCCTGATTTTGATTGATACGGTTATTTTGGCCATTGTGAATCTGGTGCTGAACTACGGCCTTATTTTTGGAAAATTTGGTTTACCCGAAATGGGCATAGGTGGTTCCGGATTGGCCAGTAGTATCGCCGAAGGCATCGCTTTTGCGGTGTTTGTGGTGTTTATGTTGCTCGACAAACAGAACCGCAGTTTAAAAATATTTTCGGTACCCTCCATTGATTGGGCTTTGACGCGGCAACAACTCAAAATTTCCCTTCCGGTGGTGGCGCAGGCCGCCGTGGGGCAGGGGAGTTGGGTGTTTTTTTTCGGAATGGTCGAAAACCTGGGCGAACGCCCGTTGGCTATTTCTAACCTCGTTCGAACGGTGTATTTGTTGTTGTCTATTCCGTTGTGGGGTTTTTCATCGGGGGCCAATACGTTAATCAGTAACCTGATTGGCCAGCAACGCTTCCGCGATGTGTTGCCCGCCACGTTCAAAACCGGGAAATTGTGCCTCTTGGTGACCATGATACTGGCCGTTCCGGTGTTGTTGTATCCGGGTGTTTTTTTGTACCCGTTGTTGGGCAAATCTGACATGAGTTTATTGGGGGAAGCCCAACCGATGTTTTACGTTTTGCTGGCGTTGTTAACGCTATCCACCTTTGGGGCAGTGTCGTTTAATGCCTTGGCGGGTACGGGAGCCACGTTTTTTGGTTTAAAAATGCAGTTATTCAGCGTTTCGATGTATTTGTTGTACATTTATATCATCACCAACCATACGCAACTGGGATTGGTGTGGGTGTGGATGGCCGAAATTTTGTATTGGACCGTGATGTTGGGTATGACCGTTTGGTATTTGCGCTCGTATCAGTGGCGGCGGTTGAGGGTGTAATAATCGGAAATAATTTTTATCCCTTACCCAACCCTGTCTTTAACTAATGCGTTATGTAATAAAAAGTGCAGCGGAGTCTGTTCGATGGAACAGGTAGGCCAAACGAGGTTCGGCCAGACATTATTTATTGTGAAAAAACTATTTTCCCTCGTAAAAGAAACAATCAGTTTTATTTAATAAATCGTATCTCATGAAGTTTTTACTACAAACCACACTGCTTTTGGGGCTATTCGCTACGCGTATACTTGCCCAATCCCCCATTGTCCAAAATTGCCCCAATCTGGATAAAGAATACGGCGATTATGGAGACAACAACGCACAATTATGGAACAATAACCTGTTTTTTGATCCGTCTGTTTCCACTAAAGATTTGGGAGAAACGGTGATTGAAGACCAATTGGTGGTGCGTCATTATTGCGCCGCGCCTAACCCCGAAGTTTCTTTTGTTTTACACCTCGATTTGGATTTTGACGATACCCTGGAAACCGTGGTAAAAAGCACCGATGTTTTCCCGGCGGGTACCATCCTGTTTAATAATGCCAACAATGCCCCCGGAACATCCGTTGAATTCGATAGCCGGGCGGTGGCGGCCAATGCCAAATACCGTTTCGCGGTCCAAACCCAAACCCTGAGTGACTCCACCTTTAGCGCCCGGATGGTGTGGGTTACCGAAACCGGCACCGTCCAGAACGTGCAGTTGCCCTACGGAAAACACCGGCTGGAGTGGCTCGTGAACGATGGCTGTGGCAACGCAACCACCTGCCAGTATAACCTGACGGTAAAAGACTTCAAAAAGCCCATTATGGTGTGTCTTAATGGGCTTGTCGTGAATATGTCCCCCCTGGGACTTCAACTCTGGGCCACCGATTTTTTGCAATATGCCGAGGATAACTATACCCCCACGCAACAATTGGTATTTGCAATCCGCCGCATTGGTGAACCCGATGGAATGGGTAATGTCACTGGTTTTCCCATGAATGCCGATGGTACGCCGCAAAATCAGTTTTCTTTCGATTGTGAAGACATTGGGGTCCACTTTTTTGAACTTTGGGGGCGGGATAAAAGCGGTAATGCCGACTACTGCCAATCCTACGTTATTGTTCAGGATAATGCCAATGTTTGCGTGCCGCAATCCATCATTGAAGGAATTGTTACTTTTTGTGGCGGAACCGCCGGGGTGAAAGATGTATTGGTGGGTATCGGTATTTCCGGGAATGGAGTGCCGTCCGGCTCGCAAGAAGTGCTGACGAATGAGGACGGCGTGTTTGGGATTGCACTCCCATTGGCTGCTAATTTATCTTTGACGCCCGTTAAAGACATTAACCCCTTAAATGGCGTAAATACCTTTGATAATGTGCTCATTAGCCGACATATTTTGGGCTTGCAGTCATTGGATTCACCGTATAAATTTATTGCGGGCGACATCAACAAATCTGGGACAATCACCACTTTTGATATTGTAGAATCGCGCAAATTGATTTTGGGGTTATACACGCAATTTCCGAGTAACACATCGTGGCGTTTTGTGGATGCTGCCCAGATATTTACCAATTCGGGTAATCCTTTTGCCGAAGTTATTCGCGAAGATATTCAAATAAACAACGTGGATACCATGCCCGCACCAATTGCTTTTGTGGGCATAAAAGTGGGTGATGTGGACTGCGGTGCCAATCCGCAAAACCTGACCGGCGTTGCTTCCGATCGCAGCGTGATGACGTTTCCCGATCAGTTGTTGGCTCCCGGCGAAGAGGTAGTCCTTACTTTCCCCGGTGGCAATACGTTCTCTTCCTGGCAAATGACGCTCCAGTTAAATGGCCTCGAATTGTTGGAATTTATTAACCTAAGCGACCTCACGCCGAGTAATTTTGCTTATTTTCCCGGTTCGGACTTGAATAAACTCACGTTTGCTACCGAAGCATCCGGCCAGCAATTCCAGTTGCGCCTGAAAGCCAATATCGGCGGCATGTTGAGCAGTATGCTCTCCATTACCAATGACATTACGCCTTCGTTCAGTTACGACGACGACGGCAACGCATCGCCCATAACCCTCGAATTTGCCAGCAATACCACCGAGATTCCGGTGTTTTCGGCCAGTTTAAAGCCTAATCCGTGGACGACGCAGGCGAACCTGCAATTTACTACGGAGCAATCCGGCACCGGCATTTTCACCGTTTCTAACGCGTTGGGGCAGGTCGTTTACAGCACAAAAGAAACCTATTCGGCGGGGCCGCACACTATTGCTTTGGGTCGCCAACAAATTCCCGTTGCTGGTACGTATTGGTGCCGTTTGGCTTTGAACGGGCAGGTGCAGGTGGTAAAAATGGTTGTTCATTAATAAATCTTGATTTTATGAAAAAAATACAACTCGTTACTACAGTGCTGCTGCTGTTTATTGGCAGTATGCTGAGTGCGCAGGCACCCGTTTTCCAGAGTTGCACTGGGCAAACGCTTAATATACCGGATACTTCCAGCAACGATGAGGCATTTTGGAATAACCAGGCTCTTTGGGATGGCACTATCAACTCCCGAGATTTGGCCGACGCTCCGGTTAATCTGGAGACGTTTGTCAGCAAAGGCTGCCCGAATACACCGGATTTCGCTGCCCAATTTATCCTTTCACTGGATGTAGATGGCAATGGTAGTTTAGAAACCGTGGTACACAGCGACTCTACCTATCCGGCTGGATCCATCTTATTGAACAATGCCGGTGGCAGCCCCGGCAATTTGATACCTTTCGATAATCGCGGCGTTGCCAACTTCGAAAAATACCGTTTTCGTGTTAAAATCACGCCGGTCAACGACTCGGTGTACCAGTTGAAAATGATATGGATCAACGGTAGCGGGACCGAAACAACACCGTTGCTTCCCTACGGACTACACCGCGTGGAATGGCGTTTCAGCAATGATTGTGGCGAAACTGCGACCTGCACTAATGATCTGATGGTCAAAGACGGGGCTAAACCAACCGTGTCGTGCATTAATGACGTGAGCCTCAACCTGTATGGTATTATCCCAACGCCACTGTTGGCATCCGACCTGCTGCAATACACCGAAGACAACTATACACCATCAGACCTGATCCGAATGGGTATTCGCCGGGTTGGCCAGCCTGATGGAGAAGGGAATACCACGGGTTTTCCCCGAAATGCGAACGGTACCCCACAATTTGAAGTTAAATTTATTTGTGAAGATGTATTTACGCCGCAATTGGTCGAATTATGGGCAATGGACAGTGAGGATAACGCTTCTTACTGCGAAGTAACGGTTAATGCATCGGAAAATTCGGGTTATTGTACCACCTATTTAGATATTCAGAATCCGGTTCGGGTGAGGATTACCGATGCGCTTTGTCCGGGTGCCTATCTGGAAGACATAGTGCCGTTTGGCGGAGAAAATTATGTCGTGAATAATGGGGATTATGTGCTAACCGGCGGGGAACTTGGAACCATCAAAACAGTTACCCCTTCCCCCAGTTATTATGATTATACGAAGGAATTGAATACCTGGGATTTGATTTTGATTAGCCGACATATTTTGAACGTCGAGTTGTTTGATTCGCCTTACAAAATCATTGCTGCCGATGCCAACCGATCGGGTACCATTACGACTTTTGACATCGTTGAATTACGTAGGCTTATTTTAGGTACTTACAATGAGTTGCCGAATAACGCATCCATCGTTTTTGTTAATAAAAACCAGGTTTTTTCCAATCCTTTGAATCCGTTTACCGAACCAATTCAAAATAGTGTGACAGTAGTGGTAGATTCAATCAATCCTTTGATTGAATTTGTAGGTATAAAAATTGGGAATGTGGATAACTGTATTGACTGGAACATTACTGCTTCCGCCAGCGACCGCAGCGTTATTACCGTACCCGACCACCTGATGCAAGCGGGTCAGGAAGTGGAAGTTTCTTTTCCGGGAAACAATGATTTTTATGCCTGGCAAATGACCCTTGCAATGAATGGTTTGGAAATTGTGGAAATTATTCCGTTCAATGGCCTGACCTCGGATAACTTTGGGGTATTTGATCAAAATGACACGATTTATCTTACGTTTTCGGCGGAATCGCCCCAAAAATATTTTAATCTTCGCTTACGAGCGCTCCAAAATGGTATGTTGAGCACCATGCTCCATATGTCCAACGCCATTACGCCATCGCTCAGTTACGATGCCAACGGCGTACCGTCGCCCATTACCCTCGAATTTACCAGCAATACCACCGACGTTCCGGTGTTTTCGGCTAATTTAATGCCTAATCCGTGGACAACCCACACGAACCTACAATTTATTTCCGAGCAATCCGGCACCGGCGTTTTCACCATTTCCAATGCATTAGGGCAGGTTGTTTACACCAGTAAAGAAACCTATTCGGCGGGGCCGCATACCATCACCTTGAACCGTCAACAATTTCCCGTTGCGGGCACGTATTGGTGCCGTTTGGCATTGAACGGGCAGGTTCAGGTAACAAAAATGGTTATTAACAATTAAATATAAAACAGTATGAAAAAAACAATTTTAACCTTGATTCCCGCTGTATTATTCAGCGCATCCCTATTAACCGCCCAAACAGCAGCCGGTCCCATTGTTGTACAGGTGGAAAAGTGTATTACGGGCTTAACGGCAACAAGTCCTCTACTGGAGAATGCATTAGTAACAGTTACGCCCGGAGGAGAGGCGTTCACCGATGTAAATGGTTCCGCTACCATTATTCCCAACGCGCCAGTGGGAACGCCGGTAAAAGTAAGTGTCATCGGCTCAGACAATCAGGGGGTAACAGTTTGGGATGTACTTCTCCTGAGCAGGCACGTTTTGGGTATAGCGCCGTTCGATTTGCCCTGTCAATTCATTGCGGGGGACGTTAATGGCTCAGGGAGTGTTTCAATTATGGATGTTATAGAAGTGCGCAAATGGGTATTGGGCCTTCCCGTATCATCTCCGGTGGACGAATGGCGTTTCTGGAACGCCGATGTGGTTATTCCAGATCCTGCTAATCCATTTGGCGTGGTGTTAGAAGATGAAATTGAGTTGATGTTGAATACAGTAAACCCTGAATTAAAGTTTAACGGCGTTAAACTGGGGGACGTTAACGGCTCCGCTAATTTTAAGGACGACATGGTAGAAGGCCGTAGCCAACTCCAAATGCCGGACCGATTCGTGCTCCCCGGCGAGACTTTTACACTGTCCATTCCGGCTCCTGCCGACCAGGCGGCCTGGCAAATGACCCTCGAACTGGACCAACTTTCGGTGGAAGAAATTATTCCCCAAGGCAGTTTGAGTGATCGTAACTTTGGTCTTTTCCCGCACGATAACGGTACCAACCTCACTTTTGCCACCGAAGCACCGCAGCAATCCTTTGATGTGCGTTTGCGCGCCCGTTCCGGCGGCTTTTTGAGTGAAATGGTGCGTATGTCCAACAAAATAACACCGTCGGTATCGTTTGATCGCGATGGTAACCGCAGTAACCTTGGACTGCAATTTAGCCCGCTGAATAATGAATCCATTCAGTTGGCGCCCAATCCGTGGCGGAATAATGCCCTTGTGACCTTTACCGCAGTGCAACCCGAAAAGGTTACATTTACTGTGTTAAATGCACTCGGCCAGGAAGTGTATCAGAATACCGAAAATTATCCTCCGGGTCAACATCAGGTGGAGTTGAACCGTCAGCAGGTGCCATTTCCTGGAATTTATTGGTGTAAAATGGCGCGGAACAACCAAGTGGAAACGTTAAAATTTGTGGTAGAATAATTACAACAAAGGCTGCTGCTCAGTGTCGGTATTTGGACGCCCGATCTGAAGCAGCAGCCTGCCTAATAATGCTACGAAGCCAATGCAGGATTTGAACCTGCGATTCCCGTACGGGCAGCCCTCGTGGCTGCCCAATTGGCTAAAAAAGGACGGAATCCCGTACGGGCAGCCCTCGTGGCTGCCCCAATTGGCTAAAAAATTGGCTGCCCAATTGGCCAAAATGGCGGAAAGCCCAATTGGCAAAAAAATGCGCGGAGAACAAGGGATTCGAACCCTCACCTCGCCGAAGCGAGGACGACATTAGCAGTGTCGCTCAGCCAACCGTATCTGACTACTCTCCCTGTTATTGTGCGAACGGGCAGACTCGAACTGCCAACCTCGGTTTGGAAGACCGCGATTTTACCTTTAAACTACACTCGCCCATATTTAAATTGTTGCGCAGGCGGGACTTGAACCCGCAGCATCGGCCTTAAGAGGGCCGAATGTTACCATTACACCACCGCGCAATTGATTGTGGTGTGAAGAACAGGTATCGAACCTGTACCTTTCCGTCTTCAGCGGAACGCTCAGACCAACTAAGCTATCTTCACTTGTTTTGTCGCGTAGTCAGGACTCGAACCTGTATTTCGTGCGTATCAGGCACGCGTGATCACCATTACACTACTACGCAGTTTTAAATCAATTTCTTAGGCTGGTTCAACAGGGTTCGAACCTGTAGCCTTCGGGTTAACAGCCCGTTGCTCCACCGTTGAGCTATGAACCAATGCATTTTTGGGGCACTTTCCGGGATTCGAACCCGATTCTTCGCCGCCACAAGGCGAAATGTTACCTATACACTAAAAGTACCATGTACACTTCGAATCGCCATAAACGACGCCAAGTATGAATAAAGTAGCCTCGCAAGGATTCGAACCTTGATTTGTACTTTCGTAGAATACGGTCCTGACCATTGGACGACGAGACTATTGTAGTGGGCCCGGTGGGACTCGAACCCACAGCCCCTCCGTTAAAAGCGGAGTGCTCAACCATTGAGCTACGAACCCGGTGATTATGTTGTTATCGGATAATGCACCGGATCACTTTCGCAAACTTGTTTCTATATGCATGGTGTTTTAATTGTTGTGTTTATGGCGGATAGATACTGAGCGTTGCCAGGTTTTGTACACCACGACAGAGGATTATCCCGTGTTGTACTGTACAAAACCAGCCTTGTCGAAGTACAGCGGGGCTTGAACCCGCAACCTCTGGCGTGACAGGCCAGTGCGCTACCATTGCGCTATATATCCTTTTGTGCAGAAGGCTCGACTCGAACGAACATTTTCACGATCCCAAATCGCGCATCTTGGCCATTAGATGACTTCTACGTTATACTTCGGCTCAGCAGGTTTTGTGCACAAAACCAAGCAACGCTCAGTATGAAAAATAGTGGAAGCAGATGGATTTGAACCACCACAGCCCGACGGGCACCTGATTTACAGTCAGGCTAAGCTAACCAATGCTAAATACTTCCGTGATATGGAGAGGCGCAAGGATGAACCCTGCATTTGCCAGCGGATGCGGGCAAAGCAACAGAAAAAAAGAAAATCGAATGGATTTTACGGATATTTTCGGTTGCTCAGCCTTACGCCGCCCCGAAAACGATTCGGGAGGTTATCGCTGGATAAAATTGGGATAATTCATAAATCGTCCTGTAGGATACGGAAGACTTAAATCATTACCCATCATGGTGCACCAACTGCCCTTATGGCTGATCATGCGACCATTATCAACCTTTATGGGTTGATGAAACGGCATTGTATGTTGATCTTGGTGTACCATTGTTGTTAAAAGTTAAAAGTTAAAAGTGATGTTGTTGCGTTTTTTTTGATTTTTTGAAGTGTCAGGATAATAACCAATCATGGGTTAAATCAGTTCCCGCCGCTGAAAAAAAAATGAAAAATTGTATTCAGTTGCCGTTGAGCATGTTGAAGATGACGGGAATAACCGCCGCCGCCCAACCAAAGTTCCCGGCGGTTAACATTTTTTTTAGATCTTAGACAAGAGACCTTAGACAAAAGATGGAATGTGAGACCGCCTGACGTAGCACTTGACTCATGCGCACCGGGGCTGCGGTGCCGGTGGCGCATATTTTCGGCCGAAATCTACCAAATCTTACAGATTTTGCGGATTATCCCACCCGAACCTTGTACGCTGTACTCACGTACGCTCTTTCAAATCACTCCTCATCACTCTTCGTTTTTCACTCTTCACTCTTCGTTTTTCACTCTTCACTCTTCACTCATCACTCTTCACTCTTCGTTTTTCACTCATCACTCTTCACTCATCACTTAACAACTACTGTCAAAAAGTCATCTGGTTGCAGGTACAATTGTGCCAATTCCCGGATGCGTTCCGGGGTCATGGTTTGTAGGGCCTGAATTTGGCGGCGCAATCCTTCTTCACCCACGCGTTCGAACACCAGGGCGCGCATCATGGCTGACATATTGAGCGGACCATCCATGCCATTGAGCAGGGCACCGGTCATGTAATTGCGCACCATGAGCAATTCTTCGTCGTCAATCAGCGTTTCGCGCAGTTTTTTCATCTCCAATTTAATGGCCCGCAGCGTGGCCCCCACTTTTTCACCGTTGACTTCCGTGGCGATGTACATATAACCACTTTCGTAGTAGGTGTCAATGCCGGAGTATATATTATAGGTGTAGCCTTTTTCTTCGCGGATATTCGACATGAGGCGGGAGCCAAAATATCCCCCCAAGATGGTATTTAGAATTTGAATTTCGTAAAAATCAGGGTGAAGGCGATTAAACAGCAAACGGCCCATTTTTACCGCTGCTTGCAGCGCATTGGGTTGTTTGATGGTGATTTTGCGGCTTTTGGGCATGTTGGATACCGCTGGAGGGATATTTCGGGTATCCGATGCCTTGGTTTTTAACGGAATTTGCCCAAAATATTGGTTCAACAACGCCTTAATCTCATCGGTGATATTGCCACTGACAAACAAATAAGCATTGCCCAGGTGCAAATGTTCCTGGTGGTATTGGTGCAAGGCCTCTGGCGTAATGGCCTTATAATCGGCGGTGGTGGAATTGTACCCGAATGGATGGTTGGCCCCGTACAAACGTTCGGTTAATACCCGGTAAGAAATCACTTCGGTTTTTTCCAATTCGACCTGTAGTTCCTGAACGTGGGTTTGTACCAATATATCCAGTTCCTTTTGGGGAAAGGTGGGGCGTAACAGAATATCTGCCAGTAAAGGGATGGTATGAGCGGCGTGTTTGGGCAGCCCGGTGAGGGAAAACCCCGTCGCGTCGAGCCAACTCCAAGTGCCTACCGATGTGCCGTAGTAGTCAAAATGTTCGGCAATCGCACCACCGTCCATGCCTTCCACGCCTTCGCGCATGAGGCGGGGCGCCATGTACGCTGTCATCCGTTGGTGTTCCTCGGGGCGACCGGCGTGAAAATTAAACTCAATTTTTAGAATATCGTGTTCAGGGAATTGCAACACGTTCATTTTAAGCCCATTATCCAAAGTTTCTACGGTAAATACCGGTAGTTCAGGCTGAATAACGGAGTGGATACTGGGCGCAATTTTTCGGTTAACAGTCATTAGGGCACGAAGGTATTGCTTGTTTTCCACATTATGTTAGTTAATTAGGGTTATTATGCCAAAATCCTGACTTACATTTGCGGTTTAAAAAGTCATTAGAACAAGATATGAAATTCAGCGTTTCTTCAACCGAACTTCTGAAACAATTGCAGGTCGCTTCCGGGGCATTAGGTTCCAATCCGGTGCTGCCCATTTTGGAGGATTTTCTGTTTCGTATAGAAAATAAACAACTCACTATTTCTGCGAGTGATTTGGAAACCAGTATTTCCACCAGCATAGAAGTGTTAGCTGATGATGATTTTACGGTGGCTATTCCGGCAAAAATTTTGTTGGAAACCTTAAAAGCCCTTCCGCAGCAACCCATTACCTTTAATATTAACCCCGATAACTTCGCCATCGAAATTACCTCCTCTTACGGTAAATACCGGTTGGCGGGCGAAAACGGTGCCGATTTTCCCGCATTGCCGGAATCCGACGACGTGGATAAGGTAAAAATCAACAGCCAATATTTGTTGGAAGGTATTGCCAAAACCGCATTTGCCACCTCCAACGACGATTTGCGGCCCGCCATGACCGGCGTCTATTTTCAGGTGGACTTTAATAAACTTATTCTGGTCGCCACGGATGCCCATAAATTGGTGAAATACTCTACCCACCATTTGGCCGGGGAAGTAGCCACTTCGTTTATTGTGCCCAAAAAAGCGCTCAACCTGCTCAAAAACGCCCTCCCGGCCAACGACGCAGTTTCCATCGCTTTTAACAAAGCCAACGCGTTTTTCTCTTTTGGCAATACCAACCTCGTTTGCCGCCTCATTGATGCGCGTTACCCGGATTATAACGCCGTTATTCCGGTGGAAAATCCGAACCAACTCACCGTTCAACGCGGCGATTTCCAAAACTCCCTCAAGCGTATTGCCATTTATGCCAATAAAACCACCAACCAGGTTGTATTGGATATGAACGACAAAAGCCTCACCATCTCGGCGCAGGACATTGACTTTTCCAACGAAGCCACCGAGCAAATGAGTTGCGATTACAACGGAAACGCCATGAAAATTGCCTTCAACGCCAAGTTCCTCGTCGAAATGCTCGGCGTACTCGAAAGCGACGAAGTAAAAATTGATCTTTCCACCCCCAGTCGCGCCGGTATCCTGACGCCCGTGGAAGACAATAACGACCGCGAAATTTTGATGCTGGTCATGCCCGTAATGATCAATAACTAATGCAATTATCCGGTTTTACATTGCCGGGTCGAAGTATATCTAAAAACGGGTTGAAAGTTCACGCGGACTTTCGACCCGTTTTTGTTGGTGCACTGGAAAATAAATTTGTACTTTTGTTCAGGCAAAAACTGGTAAATCACATGATACGACTCACTACCATTATTTTTTTGTTGCTTGGCATACAATTACAGGCGCAGCAACTCTCCCAATACAGTCTTTGGATATTGAACCCTTACGGGTACAATCCGGCCTGTGCCGGCCTGGAGCCATCTTTGGTGGCCAACGGCGTATACCGGCAACAATGGATTGATCTGGACGGTGCGCCAGTGACGCAGCAAATCAACGTGCATTTGCCCTTGCGTTTTTTGAGCAGCGGAGCCGGGTTGAGAATTGAAAACGACGCTATCGGGGCACACCGCACCACGCAGGCTATGTTGAGTTACAATTATCAAATGAACGCGGGTGCAGGTGTATTGGCCATTGGGGGTGGGGTAGGGTACCAGCAGTATTTATTGGATGGTTCCCGGATTCGGACACCGCAGGGCGATTACCGCGACCAGGTATTTCAGCACAACGACGCTTTTTTACCTTTGGGCAGTATTAGCATCGGTACGCCGGTGATAGAGTTGGGCGTATCTTTTTCAACGGATCGTATTTTGTTGGGAATAGCATCACAACCCGTTTTTTCACCGGTAATTAAAGAAAAATCGCCGGGGCAATTCCAATTACAACCCGAGCGACATTATATTTTTCAGGGGACGTACGTGTGGGAGACCAGTAATAATTTGGTGTTAAAGCCGGGACTGCTTTTTAAAACCGACGGGGTAAAAATGCAGGCAGAGGTAGGCGCTGTGGGATATTGGAAAGATAAATTTACGGCGGGGTTGGGGTATCGCGGTTTAACGGGGGCCACCAGCCGGGATGCGGTAATTATTATGGCCGGAGTGGGTATAAACGACAAAACAACCCTTTATTATGGTTACGATGTGCCACTTTCGGGTTTAAGAAGTACCAATCGCGGTAGCCACGAGGTCATGCTTCGGTACAATATGAATAAACCATTGGGGGTAGGAAAGAACCCGCCGGTGATTTATAATCCGCGTTATGTGAACTAACCGATTGTTGAAAAAAAAGCATTTTTATGACAATCGAAACAAAATAAAACGGAGGGCCAAATGTTAAAATTTTAACGGTGCGATAACATTTTCGGGAGAAGTATCGTTAATGAGGCCGCTCAAAAGACCAATGGAAATATCCTTCAGACAATTTTTTTCAGGAACAGTTGTTTGGATACTATTTAATCAACTACCTTTACGGCTGTTTTTTTAAACCGAACAAAATTAGTAGGTAAATCACACGGGTGTTTAATATGCAACAACTACAAAAATCGCTCTTGTTTCTCAGCTTTATTGCGGCTGTCCTTTCATCATGTGGCCGCAGTGAAGGCGGTCAACTTATTGGCTCACAGGACCGCCCAAAATGGAGAGGCATTAATCCCTACGGAATGCTCTATATTCCGTCTGGCACACTTCACATCGGCGCTGGTGATGAAGACATTAGCCGTCAGCAGGTTTCACGTCCAAAGTCCATCTCTGTACAGGGCTTTTTCATGGATGAAACCGAAATCACCAACAATGAGTACCGCCAGTTCACCGACTGGGTTCGTGACTCATTGGCGCACGAAGCACTTCAGCACTACCTCGAAGATGAAGGAGATGGTACTGCTGAAAAACAATTGATTGACTGGGAACAGGACATTGATTGGGAAGAAAGTGCCGAAGAACTTCAGGACTTGTACTACCAAGGAAACGAAAGTTTCGCTGGTCGTAAAGAACTGGACGTGAGTAAGTATGTATTTGAAATGCAATGGTACGATTGGCAGCGCGCTGCGCACGACCGTAACAGCAATCGTACATCCCACATCCACAAAGAAAAAGTAAAAATCTATCCTGACTCTTTAGCCTGGGTGCGCGACTACGCTTATTCTTACAATGAGCCAATGACGCGTAACTATTTCTGGCACCCTGCATTCGACGATTATCCCGTTGTAGGTGTAAACTGGAAAATGGCTAAAGCATTCTGCTACTGGCGTACCAAAATCTGGAACATGTACAAAGGTGAAGAGCCAATGTCTGAAGATTTCCGTCTGCCAACCGAACACGAGTGGGAATGGGCTTCTCGCGGTGGTCGTGAACTTTCTCCGTATCCATGGGGTGCTTACTACACACGCAACTCCAAAGGTTGTTTGTTGGCCAACTTCAAACCTGGCCGTGGTAACTATCCTGAAGATGGCGGTTTGTACACGGTACCCGTAGACAAGTACTTCCCGAACGACTACGGTTTGTTCTGTATGTCGGGTAACGTATCTGAATGGACAGAAACAGCGTACTTCGAGAATTCTTATTCTTTTATGCACGACCTGAATCCGGATATTCGTTACGATGCAAAAGACGAAGACCCGATTACTTCCAAACGTAAAGTAATTCGTGGTGGTTCCTGGAAAGACGTTGCCTTCTTCCTTCAGACAGGCACACGCTCATGGGAATACCAAGACACTACAAAATGTTACGTAGGTTTCCGTTGCGTGTTGACCTTCCTCGGTCGCTCCATCAACGACTTCTAAATCTGGTTCCGCATTTTTTTAAAGGTTGAGTAACTTTGATAGTTACTCAACCTTTAAATTTCATTAACAAATCGGTTTTTTGCCTTTTTGCTAATCTTTTACATAAAGCACTAATAATCTGTGTTTTATGCTTTTACGCTGCATTTTTTATCTGGTTTTAGTGGGCATTAAGGGGTTGTAAATGGTTGTTCGTTTGAATTTTGTTTACATTTCGCTAAAAAATTGTTCACAGTTAAATCATATTTTTACTTTTGCAGCGTTTAATAGGCGTGTCATGAAAATGACTGCGTTTATTTCAGACACAAATTTCAAACAGTTTTATTTTTTTTGGTTTCAAACTGCTAAAAGTATTAATCAAACAATGAGTTTCGTCAAATCAAAAGGTTTCAAGTACCTCAAAAACTTGTTAATCGGTGTTGGTGCAGCCTTCGTTCTTGCAGGTGCGCTTTTCAAACTCGAATCATGGGAAGGTGCTTCCGAAATGCTTATCTTAGGTATGGGTATTGAGATCTTTATCTTCCTTATGCTTGGCTTGCTCGGCCCTGATCCGGATTACTACTGGGACAAACTTTACCCAGGTCTCGCTGATTACGATGCACGTCTCCAACCTATTACTGCGGGCGTTCAACAACAAAACTTCCAGGAGTTCCAGCCTTTGCACGGTGACGTTGTAGAGCGCCAACTCGGTGGTATGTTGACGGAGTTGCAATCTATGTCAAAAAGCATGGGTGCCCTCAAATCTTTGCAAGAAGTTGATTTTTCTGGTACACAAGACCAGATCAAATCTATGAGCAACTTCTACACAAAAATGAACGAAGCAATGTCTGACATGGCTAAATCTGCGGACGACGTAAAAGCGTACAAAGATCAGTTGGGTGCTTTGAACAAAAACCTTGGTTCTTTGAACACGGTATATGGCAATATGCTTACTGCCATGTCGAACATAGGTCGTCAATAAGTTTGACTTTTAGAAAATTGACAAACAAGCAATTGGGCGTCAAACACGACACTAAAAACTAATTTTCAAATTTAAAAAATAACGAACTATGTCAATACCAAAGGAGCCGCGGCAGTTGATGATCAACCTGATGTATCTGGTACTGACCGCTCTGTTGGCCCTCAACGTATCTGCAGAGGTTATGAATGCCTTCTTCTCTTTGGATAAAGGTATGAAAACCAGTCGTGCAATCGTTGATAAAAATAACGAAGCAATGAAGAGTGGTATTGATGCCACTGCTGAAGCCTATAAGAACCCGAAAAATGAAGAGTTGAAGAACAAAGCGTCCGAAGCACTTCGTATCGGTAATGAATTCAATAGTTACATTGAGGGTATCCGTACTATGCTTTTTGAAAAAGCAAAAGGTCCGTCTAAAACAGATCCGGAAATCCCCAAAGACATTCGTAACAAAGATATTACAACTAAACTCTTTGTAAACGACGGTTTGGGTAACGAAATCGAAGCAAAAATTAAGGAAACCCGCGAAAAGTTTCTTGCCTTAGTGGGTAATGATCCTAAAGTAGCTGCTTCTTTACCTTTAGATGTAGAACCGCTGCCCGCAGACACTAAATCTAAAAACTGGTCCGAGTTTAAATTCAAACAAATGCCGGTTGCCGCTATTTTCCCAGTATTGGGTAAAATGCAAAGCGATGGTAAAAGTTCTACCTCTGCGGTAATGAACTGGTGCGCGGAGCAAATGGGTAAAGTGGATATTAAGTTTGATAATTTCCAACCAGCTATTTCTGCTGAAAAAAGTTACGTAATCTCCGGCGATAAATACGCGGCTGATGTATTCCTCAGCGCGTACAGTTCTTCCGCCGACAACGTGAGCATCTCTGTAAATGGTACCACATTGGCTACTAAAGACGGTGTTGCTCGTTACGAAACGGGTACCAGTGGTGTTGGTGAGCGTAGTTACAAAGTAAATATCAACGTGAAAAACCCTTTGACTGGCGAAGTTAAGCCATATAACAAAGAGTTTAAATACGAAGTTGGTCAGCGTTCAGTTGCCGTTTCATTGGATAAAATGAACGTGTTTTACATTGGTGTAGATAACCCCATCTCCGTTTCGGCGGCGGGTGTTTCTTCCAACGATGTAAAAGTATCAGGTTCCGGTGCTGGTATTTCTGTATCGCCTAACGGCGGTGGTAAATACACTGTAAAGGTAACTACACCTGGAGAGGCTACTTTGACCGTTTCTGGTGGTGGTGCTTCTCAAACTTTCCAATATCGCGTAAAACGTATTCCCGATCCACTGCCATTGTTGGGCGCTAAACACGCCTCTAAGTCAATGGGTAACGGTGAATTCAAAGCGCAATCCGGTATCGCTGCTGTGTTGCAAAACTTTGACTTCGACGTACGTTGCGATGTAGTTGGTTTTGAAGCCACTTATCTGAAAAAGCGTCAAGATCCATCACCTCCAATCGCCAACAGCGGTGCCCGCTGGAACGACAAGGTACAGTCCTTTGTTAGCGCTGCTGGTCCTGGTGATGCTTATTTCTTTGAAGAGATTAAAGTACGCTGCCCAGGGGATTCGAATCCTCGTAACCTCGGCGGTTTGTCTTTCAAAATTAAATAATCCTTATAACACAATAAGCCTGAAGGTTGTGCGGTTCATTCCGCACAACCTTTCATGGCTTAACAATCGAAATTGCTTAAACATTTTCTAATCAAAACTATTTAGCGCGATGCAAAATTTTTTCAAATGGACCTGCCTTTGCCTTTTATTCGCAATGGCTCCGTTGGCAGTAATGGCTCAAGAACCGGAAGAAATTGAAACAGAACAAACTGAAACAACTCCGGAAATTGCTCCAGGCGACATGCCTCTCGACGACGTTGTAAAAAAAGAGGTAATGATGCAACGTAAGGTACTCCCATACCAACCTATCCGCGAAAGCGATATCTTCTGGGAAAAACGCGTATGGCGTATCATTGACATTCGCGAAAAAATGAATCTTCCATTCGCTTACCCGGAAGAACCATTCTTTAAAATCCTTTCCGATGCCGCTACTAAAGGCGAAATGCCCGTGTACAGCACCGAAGACGATAAATTTACCAAACGCCTCAGCACCAACGACGTTTTGGGAATGCTTTCCAAAACCGATACCGTTGTTACTTTCGACCCCGAAACGTACGAAGAGAAAGTTCAAATCGTGCGCAACGATATCAACTGGGAAGACGTAAAACGTTTCCGTATCAAAGAAATTTGGTTCTTCGACAAAGAAACCTCTACGCTGAACGTGCGTATCATGGGTATTGCGCCCCTGATCGACGTGAAAGACGACCAGGGTAACTTCCGCTTCGAACGTCCTTTGTTCTGGGTGTATTACCCACAGGCGCGTGAACTCTTCGCTCGTCACCGTGTATTCACCATGGGCGGTAACACCAACGCTACCATCTCTTGGGAAGATCACCTCGAACAACGCCACTTTGCCTCTTATATCTACAAAGAGTCAAACGTATATGACCGCAAACTCGAAGAATACCTCACTGGTGTTGACTTGTTGATGGAGTCTGAAAAAATCAAAAACGAGATTTTCAACTTCGAACACGACTTGTGGCAGTATTAATCGTTGGCATAGGTTAACCTAAAAAATGAGCCATCCCGGAGATTCGGGGTGGCTCATTTTTTTTGGCGTTATATGCAAATATTACAGTCCGATTTTATTCCTACTGTTGTGGATAAAATCTACCAAATCTGGCAGATTGTTCCGCCCGAGGCTTGTACCGGTGGCGCACTTGGCGCGGTTCCTGGGGGTAAAACCGGGCATACGAAGGTGTACACACCAGAGACATTCGTCTTTTATTCCTGCTCTTGTGGCTAAAATCTCCCAGATTTGGTAGATTTTAGCCCCGAAGTAGCCCTGCGGGCGCGTACACCGGTTAGTCATTACATCACCGCTGCGTGACAAGATGTGATGTTTGTCATGATAATAGATGTAAACGATCAGCGTACACGTTTCATCCGCCGGATGATCCACGATTTTGGGCGTGCCAATCTGCCAAATCTCCCAGATTGGTAGATTGGCACGCCCCGAAGTAGCCCTGCGGGCGCGTATATCGGTTAGTCATTACATCACCGCTGCGTGACAAGATGTGATGTTTGTCAGGATAATAGATGTAAACGATCAGCGTACACGTTTCATCCGCCGGATAATCCACGATTTCGGGCGTGCCAATCTGCCAAATCTCCCAGATTTGGTAGATTGGCACGCCCCGAAGTAGCCCTGCGGGCGCGTACATCGGTTAGTCATTACATCACCGCTGCGTGACACGAAGTGATAGTTTGTCAGGGCACTCGATCTAAAAGAGCGGCAAACACGTTTTATTGGCCTTCCAAGCCCTTTTCCCAGATGAGTGCATCAAGGGTATATCTACCCATCCGCTAGGGAGTAGCATTTCTGCTCCCTTTTGTTGTGCCCCTAAAATATCCCCCCACAAAAAAAACGGCACTCTACCGTTACCGGAGAGCGCCGCTGTTTATACTGTTTGTTGTTTCGTCCGTAATTATTTGGCAATCATCACTTTATGGGTAATCTGATTGTCGCCGCCCGTGAGGTGGAGCAGGTAAAAACCGTTGTTCAACTGCCCGGTGGCAATTTGCAGGTTGTTTTGTCCACGCGTTGCCGTAACGGATTGTTGCAGCACCACTTTGCCCGCCAAATCAGTGAAGAACAGGTTCACGGGCAAATCCGCTTCGGAGATAAACCCGATGTTTAACCAGTCTGCTGCTGGGTTAGGATTGGCCTGGAACTCGTAAATCGCGGGCATTTCATCGCTAGTTACCGTGGTAAAGTCGGTGCGTTCTTCAATAACACCGCCGTTGAATTGTTCGGTACACGCGCTGATGACCACGTTATCAATGTATACCTGATCGTCGTCGGCCGAAGCATCGGCGCGGAAACGCAGGCGAGTGGTGGACGTAAATGGTCCCAAAATTTCCACCGTTTTAAAGATGCGGTTGCCGTTTGTAAAGTCGGTTCCTGCCGTATAAGTGGCAACCGTGGTGTACGTGCTGCCGCCGTTGGTGGAAATTTGTAACCAAAAATCTTCGCCGGTTTCAAAACTCACCGAATAAGAGGTGAATTCTACCTGAATTTTGTCGTAAGCCGCCCAGTTTTGGTTGGTCGTGGACATGGTGGAGGTAGTGGTATTGTCGCGCAATTGAATACTAAAACTGGGGGAAAAAGCATAGGTATTGTTGCTGGTGCGAATGCAGTCGGTACCGCCGTCGGTCCAGATTCCAAAGTTGCTTTCAAACGTATTGCTGTTGACCACGGCGTAGGTGCAAACTCCCGTGCCGCCGCCGCCGCCACAAGCGGCCAAACAAGCGGCGTTGTACACTTCATTGCGGATACGGTCACCGGGTTGGGGACCAAAGCCGTTGTTGAAATTAATGCCCACACCGGATACAAGGTGGCAATAACTCATGATGGTACCGCCGTTGGTGGGCAAAGAAGTGGTACAACCCTCGCTGTAACCCGCCGTGGGGCCGCAGCCGTCAATGGGGAGGTTACCGCTCCACGTGCACGCGTGCGTGTGTGGAGAACCGAGGTTGTGGCCAATTTCGTGGGTCAGTACTTCAATCGTCCACGAATAAGTGGGAACGTTGCTGTACGTCGCGTTAATACTGCTGTAACCAACGCCGTACGTGGGGAAACACAATACATCGAGGTAAGCAATACCACCGAGGTTATTAATGCCCACCAAATGCGCCAAATCGCCGTTAAATACGCCGTTTTTAGCGGTGCGGAACTGGTTGAGGTAATCGCCGGAAGCAGGGCCGGTGTAAGGATCGGTGGTGCTCCACACAAACAAATCGTGCAGCACTACATTCACCGTTTCGTTGGTGTACAAGGCGGAAACCTGACTGAATACCCCCGTCATGTAGGTCGTCACATTGGCCACGCTGCCTTTATTTTGAAATAAGGTAAAATCGGTTTCCACAAACATCCGAACGCAATTTTCGGGACCGGCTTCGGCTTGTGGGCCAACGTGTTTGTCGCCAATGCGGTGCAATTCGTCATCGGTGAGGCACTCGAAGGTACTGTTGGCTTTCAGGTCGTGGTCGTTGTACAACACGTGGGCTTTGCGGGTATCGCCTTCAATGGCACCAATCACCCAGTTGCCTTCGTCGTTGTTGATGGCACCGATAATTTCATGGTCAAACACGCTGATGCTCACCAGCGAGTTGTTGTCGCCCCGCACAATACCCCAAAAGTGGGTGCCGTGGTCTACTTGTTGTTCGCGGCCGGTAGCGGCGTCGTGAACGGCAAATTCGGGCGAGAAGTTTTTAGCCGGCACCAAATCCAGCGTCAAGGATGGACCGGTAGCGGATGGAATTACAAGGGTAACGGGCACTTGCGCCAAAGACCGCAAATGGGCCACTTTTGCGGCGTCCCATTGGAGGATGGTACCCGATTTTAATCCTTCCAGCAAGGTTTTATTAGCCGAAATGTCGCTAACGTCGTCAGAAAATAAGGTCGTAGAAAATACCTTTTGCCCGGTGTGGCCATTAATGACCATTTGAGGGATAGGTTTTACGGTTTGAGCATAACCTGCTAAGGACAGGAACATGCAGCAGAGAACAAAGTATACGTTTTTCATTAACACATGTAGATTAAGTTAGAAAAAAAGGTGGAATGAATTTTACACAGTATAAAATTTCGATGGCAAACCTAAGCACAAATTGGCAGAACGGGAAAATTTTTGTTCATTATTTTGTTAAATGCCATTCTTGCTTTGTAAAATATTTGTTACCAACGAAAAAAGAATGGGTTTTTGTCGCTACCCCAACACATGGTTTGGTTTGTGCTCCCCGCCGATTAACTATTTGGCCGTTTCAACGTTATACTTCGACACTGGAAACGCTCAGTGTAAAAAAATATCTTTTAAATCTACAAAATATGAGAATTTTCATTTTTAGTTTGGCTTTTATGGCCTGCACCGCCCGGCCCCAACAGGCTCCCACCTCCACGGCGGAAGTGAATACGGCGCCGACGAAAGCGGCTACCCGCGATACCGTGGCTCCGGTTCCTCCCCAGTTCGACAGCGCCGGTAAACTGGTCAAAATCGCCAAAAGCGACGCGGACTGGAAGGCGATGCTAACCGCCAAAGAGTACAATGTTTTGCGCGAGGAAGGCACCGAATACGCTTTTTCCGGAGATTTATGGAAAAATCACGAAAAAGGTGTTTATGTTTGCCGCGGCTGTCAGTTGCCCCTGTTCAGTTCCGAGACCAAATTTGATTCGGGAACGGGCTGGCCTTCATTTTACCAACCCATTGACAAGGCTTTTGTGACCGAAAATACGGATAGCAGCCACGGTATGGTGCGGGTAGAAGTAGAGTGCGCCCGTTGCGGCGGACACCAGGGGCACGTTTTTGACGATGGGCCACCACCCACCAACCTGCGCTACTGTATCAATTCGGTATCGCTGGATTTTATTAAAAACTAATACTCAGTATGTCCGATATTTTAAACGTCACCTATCTTATTATAGGGTTTACCGTGCTCATCTCGATGTGGGCCTTTAATAATCACGAAGTGTTTCAAAAACTAAAACACTGGCCTTACGCCGAGGCGCGTCGGGGGGAGCAGTACCGGTGGTTGACGGGCGGACTTTTGCACGGTGACTATATGCACCTGATATTCAATATGCTGACTTTATACTTTTTTGGGCCATTGCTCGAGCGGTGTTTTCAGCAGATTTTCCCGTTGATGCCACAGTTTATGTTCCTGCTCTTTTACGTGCTGGCCATTGTTGTGGCTTCATCGGCTACTTATGTTAAGTACAAAGATAACCCGCATTTTGCCAGTATTGGGGCATCGGGGGCGACGGCGGCTGTGTTATTTGCCTGTATTTTGTTTATTCCTACCATCGGGATCATGATGTTTTTTATCCCGATACCCATCCCGGGCTTTATTTTTGGGGTGTTTTATCTTTGGTATAGCAATTACGCCGCCAACCAGGGCGGTGACAATATTGACCATACCGCGCACTATTACGGGGCGGTATTTGGTTTCTTTTTTCCTTTGATATTTAAACCATCCCTGATCGTTTCTTTTTTTGCGCAAATAACGGTTTGGGTACAGGGTATTTTTTAAATTTCCTGCAATCTTATTTTAACCATGCAATCACTAAATCTTCAGGAACGCCTGTTTGATAAAATTATCGCGCGGTACGAACGCCGCTCGGATGCCGTTGAGGATCTTTGTCGTATTCTTAATTCCACTAAAGATCCCGTGTATCGGCGCTTGAGGGGAACCACCTTACTCGCGCCGGATGAACTACAACTGCTGGCCATTCATTACAATATTTCGCTGGATCGGCTGATTTTTACCGAAAGCACCAAATTGGTGTGCTCGTTTCGGCCCATCAACCACAAAGTCAATAATTTTGAAGATTATTTGACCTATTTCAACAGCGATTTTGAGTTGGTCCGCCGGATGCCCAATTTGCAGATGTACAGCGCCTCCACCGAAATCCCCGTGATGGCCTGCACGTATTTCCCCGAATTACTCGGGTTTAAATTGTACGTTTGGGGGCGTACTTCGTGGAATTTTGAATATTTGCGCAATCGCCCGTTTTCTTTTGACCTGATTAACGAACCCGTGCGCCGCACCATCCGCGAAACGCAGGCGCACTACAATCAGGTCGAAACGACCGAATTGCTCAACGTCAGTTCCATTGATATGACGCTGGCGCAAATTGAATACCAACTCTATTCCGAAGGGTTCGCTAACCCGGATGAAGCCCTGCAATTGTGCGATATTTTGGCCAAATGGGTGGCCCACCTGCGCGAAATGGTCATCGCTGGTCGAAAATTTGAAGTAGGCAGTTCTGCTACCGATCGTTCGGCCAAATTCCACCTTTACCACAACGAGATCTTTTTTACCACCAATATCACCTCGATGCAGTCGGATTTAGGCCCGGTGGTGTATTTTACGTACAACGGCCCAAATTTTCTGCGCACCACCGACGAGCGTTTTTGCGACTTTACCAATAAATGGTTCGAAGATGTGATGGCCAAATCCAACCACATGACCCAGGTATCCGAACGCACCCGCGAGTGGTTTTTCCGGGAAATGAACAAAAAAATTGAACGGGTCAAACAACGCCTCATCGTTTACATTGACGAAGCGTAAACAACAAAAAAATGGACTTTCAACATTCAACAATAGCCGAGGGGTACGTTAAACGAATGACCCAATTTGTGCGCGAACGCATTTTGCCCGTGGAAGAAGCCATTCTTTCGGAAAAAAAAGAATACGGCGCAGATTGGAAAAACTGGCCCCTCGACGAACGCCTGGAAGCCCTGAAACAACAGGCCAAAGCCGAAGGTTTGTGGAATTTGTTTTTGCCCGAAATCAGTGGACTTTCGCACACCGATTACGCGGTTTTGGCCGAAATAACCGGTCTTTCGCTGCTGGCACCCGAAATTTTTAACTGCAATGCCCCCGATACCGGAAACATGGAATTGTTGTGGAAATACGGCTCCGAAGCCCAAAAGCAACAATGGCTCGAACCCCTGCTCGAAGGCCGTATCCGCTCGGCGTTTTGCATGACCGAACCGGAAGTGGCGTCGAGTGACCCGACCAATTTGCGGGCCACCATTGTGCAAGACGGCGATCACGTGGTGCTCAATGGCCGTAAATGGTGGAGTACCGGCTTGGGACACCCGAATTGTAAATTGTTGATTTTTATGGGTTTATCCAACCCAACGGCGCACAAATACCTGCAACACAGCATGGTGTTGGTGGATGTAGCAACGCCGGGCGTACACATTGAACGGATGTTGCCCGTATTTGGGGCTTACGATGCGCCTTACGGGCACGGTCAGGTCATGTTCGATCAGGTGCGCGTACCGGTTGCCAACGTGATTGGTGGCCTGGGACGCGGTTTTGAAATTGCGCAGGGGCGTTTAGGTCCCGGTCGGGTACACCACTGTATGCGACTGGTGGGCGCCGCCGAACGCGCTTTGGAACTCCTGATTCAACGCGGTAAGTCGCGCAATGCCTTCGGGAAGCCGCTGCTGCAACTCAACGGCAACCGCGATCTGGTTGCGCAGGCCCGCATGGACATTGAAATGATTCGGTTATTGGTGCTCAAAACAGCCTGGCTCCTCGATACCGTGGGGATTATGGGCGCGTTGAGTGAAGTATCACAAATTAAAGTGGCTTGTCCAACGGTAGCGGCTCGCATCATTGACCAGGCCATTCAGATGCACGGCGGCGAAGGGTTGAGCGATAACACGCCGTTGGCGGCCATGTACGCCTACGCCCGTATTCTGCGCCTCGCCGATGGCCCCGATGAAGTACACCGTGGGGTGGTGGCCTCCCGGGAACTAAAAAAATATGAGTAATAACGCTTCTTTTTCCGACCAGCCTTCGGCCATGCGCCGCGAAGATGCCCTCGACCCGGAGGTCGTGGGCGCGTACGTGCGCGAGCAGGTGCCCGGACTGGCGGGTGTCCCGGTGATCCGGCAGTTCAGGGGCGGCGCTTCTAACCTGACGTATCAATTGGATTTTGGGCAAAAAGCGTTTATTCTGCGGACGGCCCCGATGGGTACCAAAGCCAAAAGCGCCCACGATATGGGCCGCGAATACGCGATTATGGACCAATTAAAGCCGTTTTTTCCCCCGGTGCCCCGGATGATTGCCCATTGCGACGATGCGGCGTTGTTGGGGCGGCCTTTTTATATCATGGAAAAAATGGAGGGTATTATCCTCCGGGCTAATTTCCCGCGTGGTTTGGAGATGGCTCCCGAACAAGTGCGCCAATTGTGTACCAACGCCATTGATACTTTAATTCAACTGCATCAAATTGACCCGGTTGCGGCCGGTGTTCAGCAGTTTGGCAAAGGGGAGGGGTATATTCAGCGGCAAATTGAGGGTTGGAGTGAGCGGTACCGCCGCGCTAAAACCTGGAATGTGCCCGGTTTTGAGCGGGTAATGGCCTGGTTACAACGAAATTTGCCCGCGCAGGAGCATATTTGTTTTATCCACAACGATTTTCGGTTTGATAATTTAGTGTTAGCCCCCGAACAGCCCTCGGCAATTATCGGGGTATTGGATTGGGAAATGGCCACGATGGGCGACCCGCTCATGGATTTGGGCAACGCTCTCGCGTATTGGGTTCAGGCCGACGATGATTTTTTGTTTAAAAAATTCCGCCTGCAACCCACCCACGTGCCCGGCATGATGACCCGCCGCGAAGTGGTGGCGTATTATTGCCAAAAAACGGGGCATAATCCCGATAACTTTACCTTTTATGAAGTGTATGGTTTATTTCGGTTGGCGGCCATTGTACAACAAATTTATTACCGCTACCACCACGGACAAACGACTAACCCCGCTTTTCGGCATTTTTGGATTTTGGGACATTATTTACATTACCGGTGTTGGCGGTTGATATCTAATCGAAACACGGACCAACGCACAAAATAAATCCCAAGTGTCCCGCGACGAGATGTGCATCTCGGAGGTACGGAGAGATGACATCTCAGAGCAGTTGTTGAACCCAAGTGTGCCTGTTTTCGGCTAAAATTTACCATGCTTTACGTGTTTTGGTAACTATCCAGCCGCTTCCCCGGATTCTACCAATATTTGACCTCTGCCGAGGTCATATCACATCTACCATCCTGACAAACATCACATCAACGCTACGTCGTCGAATGGGGTTCGACGCTACGGGCGGGTACCAACGCCCACGACACCACAATTTGCGCCAATAGATTACCCAACACTACATATTTGATACCACCCCAAATGGCATTGGCCCCGAACCAATCGCCGGACGAATACACGAGTACGGCCGCGAACAGGAAATTGGCCATCGCGTACCAAATGGCGTTCGGATTGAGGTCCATAAATTCCGAAAAAGCGTACACGGTGGTAAAAATAAACGCACCATACACAAAAATTCCCGGCGACCCGATGGGGGAGAGGTGGCCAAAAAAGTACATCACCACGGCCAGCATCCAGAAGAGTTGCACCCAGGCCCAGGTTTTTATGGCGGGAGTAGCCGGTGGGGCGTATTTTTCAAATTGGTACGGATTCTCAATTTTGTGCACCGGAAAACGCGCTTCCACGTCGGCGGGACGCCAACCCGTGGGTTTAAACCAAATGCGCAATTTATCGCGCCAGTCGCGGGTGTACCACGCATCGCGCAGCAGAAGTCCGAGGTGTTGGAAATTAATTTTGATGGGATTCCAGGTTTGCGCCGGGCGTGTAATGCCGTACACGGGCGGCACTTCGGGCAGTTCTTCCTGAAAAGTGCCAAATAATTTGTCCCAAATAATAAAAATTTGGCCGTGGTTTTTGTCCATGTACTCTCGGTTGAGGGCATGGTGCACGCGGTGGTGGGAAGGCGTTACAATAATATGTTCGAGGAACCCCATTTTCCCGATGTGGCGGGTGTGGTACCAAAATTGGGCGAACAAATGCGCTGGTGCCACAATGGCGATCACTTCTCCCGGAACACCCAAAATGGCGGCGGGTAGTAAAAACACCGTAAACAAGTTGACAAACGACGATACACTTTGCCGCAGGGCGCAGGCGAGGTTAAACTCTTCGCTGCTGTGGTGAATGGCGTGTTTGTTCCAAAACAGGTTGATTTCGTGGCTGAGGCGGTGCACCCAATAACCGGAAAAATCGAGGGCAATAAAAGCGGTAAAATACACCCAAAACGTGGATTCTACCTTGTACATCGCCCAATGTTTGACCATCCAGCCGTAAGAAATAATGGAGATACTAAGGCCCAAAACGTCTTTTACAATATTGGTCACCCCCGAACTCAGGCTCGACACGGTGTCCATGGTGTTAAACGTGTTTTCTTTGCGGTACCAACTGTACCATTGTTCCAACAGAACCAATGCCAAAAAAATGGGCATCGCGAATAATAAAATTTTTCCGTACAATTCCATTGTGCAAAGTTATTTCATTTCTCTTTATCTTTGCACCGCTGTTACAAATGTTTTCAGCGAATTTTCACTACCGTTATTTGTCCACCGTAATTATCATCATTTCATTATGTCTTCTATCACTGCCTGGGCCGAAGCGGATCGGCCCCGCGAAAAAATGTTATTAAAGGGCGTTGCGGCCCTTTCTGATTCCGAATTATTGGCCATTTTAATTGGTTCTGGCACCGTTGGCGAGTCCGCCGTGGCGTTGGGGCAACGCATTTTGGGCGATACCGACCATTCACTCCACGATTTGGGGCGCAAATCGGTCAAAGATTTACAACGCTACAAGGGAATTGGCGAAGCAAAAGCCATTACGATTGCGGCGGCGCTGGAATTGGGGCGGCGACGGCAATTATCCGATTTGCGCAAACGCCCGAAAGTGACCTGTTCCCGCGATGCGTTTCAGGTGATTGCACCGCTATTGGCCGATCTTTACCACGAAGAATTTTGGGTATTGTTGCTCAACCAGGCCAACGAAGTTATGGACCGCAAAATGGTGAGTTCGGGTGGTTTAACCGCCACGATTGTGGATGTAAGGGTATTTTTTCGGCACGCTTTGGAAGGGAAAGCCGCCGGGGTAATTGCGGTGCACAATCATCCATCGGGCAATTTAAAACCGAGTCAGGCGGATATTGTACTAACGCAAAAATTGGCGCAGGGCGGAAAATTGATTGAATTACCGCTATTAGATCACTTAATTGTATCGGAAAGGGGATATTACAGTTTTGCAGATGAAGGTTTGTTGTAAAAAATTGGAAATAAAAAAGCGGCACGCACGCTTCCGCGCAGTGCCGCCATGAATATAGGTATGACTAAACCGAATTCTAATTTATAAGGCGTAGTGTTCGCCTGTCCTTTGACAAACAAAGGGAATACACCGTAGGATTCATCTGACTAATTGGTGATTTTAAGTCAATGTTCACCAGTAAAAGTGCCGTTTTTTGCAAAATTTGGCACTTAATCGGCGCGCTCGTGCAAAAACGAATTGCCACCGGGGCGAATATCCGCGTCTTCATCTAAAGACACGGTCCAATCCGACATGGTTTGTTCACCGGCATCGGGAACATTGTCGAGGCGGATGTTTTTACGCAGGTACGCGGGTTGGTTTTCCAATTCAATCACCGTTTGGGGTGAAGAGAGTTTGGTCACGTTAATTTGGCGGTTGCGTACTTCTTCGCGGTGACGGGCGGCATCTTCGAGGCGGCGGCGGCGTTCTTCGGGTGAAATATCTTCAGGTTGCTCAAACAAGCGCCCTTGTGCAGTTTGTTGCGTGCGGCGAATTTGCTCTACTGTTTCCCGAACATCGTCAAATTCAAATTCGCGCTTGGGGGCCGGAGTTTCATCCACGGCCACGTATTGGCGCTCGTTGGTCAAGGTAATTTCTTCTAAAGTGGGCTTGGGTGCCCTGCTGATTTCGTCATCGAGGTTCACCACCTGGCGATCACTCACTGCCGCTGGTTTGCTGATGCTGCGTTGGGCCGCCAACGGTGCCGTTTTGCGGCTGGATTCAAAACCGGTCGCGATAATGGTAACGCTGAGTTTATCACCCAAACGTTCGTCGTAGCAGTTACCCCAGATGAGGTTGGCGTTTTCACCGGCTTCGTTTTGTACAAACTCGGTGATTTCGAAAATCTCGTCCATGGTGGCCTCTTTGGCACCCGACGTAATATTGACGAGGATATTGGTGGCCCCAAAAATATTGCCATCTTCGAGCAGGGGAGAGTTGAGGGCCTGGTCAACGGCCATGCGGGCGCGGCTGTCGCCATCGGCCGAAGCAGTTCCCATAATGGCCACGCCAGAGTCGCGCATCACGGTGTTAACGTCCTCAAAGTCCACGTTCACATAACCGGGAACGGTAATAATTTCGGCGATGCCTTTAGCGGCGGTGCACAAAATATTATCGGCCTGGGCAAACGCCTGAGAAATGCTGAGGTTGCCGTGAATTTGGCGCAATTTGTCGTTGGAAACCAGTACGAGGCAATCCACGTTTTTGCGCAGTTCTTCCATGCCTTCGTAACCGTTGCTCACGCGGATACGGCCTTCGAAAGTAAACGGAAGGGTTACAATGCCCACGGTGAGGATGCCCATTTCGCGCGATAATTTGGCAATTACCGGTGCGGCACCCGTGCCCGTTCCACCGCCCATACCGGCGGTGATAAACACCATTTTGGTGGAATTTTCGAGGAATCCCCGGATTTCTTCCATACTTTCGAGGCAGGCGCGTTTGCCCACGTCGGGTTTGGAACCGGCGCCGCGACCTTCGGTGAGTTCGGCACCGAGGGCGATTTTTACGGGAACCGGGCTAAGGTTCATGGCTTGCGCATCGGTGTTACAAATGGCGTAATCTACCCCTACAATGCCCTGTTTGAACATATGGGTAACCGCATTGGAGCCTCCGCCGCCAACGCCGATAATTTTTATGATAGACGGTTCGTCTTTAGGTAAATCGAACAGCATGATTGTTGATTGATAAATGATAAAATAAAAATGAAAAACGAGGGGTAACCGTTGATTTTACTTTTTGTTAAAATCAATGTCGGGTTCGGCTTCGAACCACTCCTTGGTTTTGCGGAATACATTTTCCAACCACGACGGTGATTTATCGTCGTTTTCGTCCACCGTTGTTTCCTTAGCGTTGCTTACGGGGTTGGTATTGCCTGTTTGAGCGTTGGCCGTTTCAAACAAAGGTGCGTTGGTGGTGGCTGTATTGTCGGCAGAAGGTTCGCGGTAATCTACGTCGTCGAGGCCGCGTTGCAACAACCCAATGGCCGTGGAGAAAATGGGGCTGCTCACGGTTTGGCGGTAGCCATGCGCGAGGTTTTCGACCGGTAAACCAATGCGGCACGACATGGCCGTGTGCAATTCCGTCAGTTTTTCAATGTGATTCATCAGTGCGCCGCCACCGGTGAGGACAATGCCTCCGATGAGTTTGCGTTCAAAACCACTGCGGCGAATTTCCCAAAGCACGTAATCCAGAATTTCTTCCATGCGCGCCTGAATAATCCGGGACAGGTTCTTTTCGCTGATTTCCTTGTGTTCGCGGCCTTTGAGACCGGGTATGGTGATAATTCGGTTGTCGAATACTTCACTCGAAAGCGCCGATCCGAATTTTACTTTCAATTTTTCGGCCTGCGGTTGCATCACGGTGCAACCTTCTTTAATATCGGCCGTGATAACGTTACCGCCAAAAGGAATTACCGCCGTGTGGCGAATCAGACCTTCGTGGAAAATGGTAATGTCGGTGGTGCCACCGCCCATATCCACCAAAGCAACACCGGCTTGTTTTTCCTCTTCGGAAAGGACCGCATCGGCGCTGGCAATGGGTTCGAGGGTGAGGTCTTTTACCTTCAGCCCTGCCTTTTCGATGCAGCGATAGATGTTGTTGATGGCCGTAATTTGACCGGTGATAATGTGGAAATTGGCTTCTAAGCGCACGCCACACATCCCGACCGGATCGGTGATGCCTTGCTCGTTATCCACGGTAAATTCCTGCGGGAATACGTGAATGATTTTATCGCCGGGCGGCAATACGAGTTTGAACATATCATTGACCAGACGCTCAATGTCGCGGTCGTTGATTTCGGTGTGGTCGCTTTCGCGCGTTAAAATGCCCCGGTGTTGGAGGCTTTTGATGTGTTGTCCGGCAATGCCCACGTGGACATCGCGGAATTTCATACCGGCCTGGCGCTCACAAATTTCAACGGCTTCGCGGATGGCGGATACCGTTTTTTCGATGTTGGAAACCACGCCGCGCAATACGCCAACGGATTCCACTTTGCCAATGCCAATAATTTCTACCTTGCCATGGGCTGATTTTTTGCCAGCCAGGCAACAGACTTTAGTTGTGCCAATATCCAGGGCGACAACTACGTCGGGGGTTTGCGGTTTTAATTCGTTTGTAGTCATAATTATTCAAGATTAAATATCAACATTTACCGAACCCCTTTGCTTATATGTTTCCGCAGGGACAAAGGTAAATGCTTTTTATACATTTTGTTTACTTTTTTTTACTTCTTGCACACAATTTGTCCGCTGTACTTCAGATTGATGGTGGAATATTTCCGCCAACCTTCGTGGGGTATAGCCTCTTTGTAAAAAATGCGCAAGCGCTCTAATTTATCTTCCAGTTTGCGGGCGCTGCCCAAAATAATGACCTGATCGCCAATGAGCGGTGTCATCATAATGTCGCCGTTGCTCGTTGACACGTGGATTTGCTGGATAAAATGTTTAAAAAAATCGTCTTGGGCAATCGTTTGGGCAATGCCAAAAACATCTTTTAACACGTTGCTTTTTTTCTCCAAAAAATCGGGGGCGTAGGGCGGAATTTTGCCGGTAGCCACCATCACGCGGGCCGTGTAATTATCCGAAACCGGAATCTTTTTTCCGTATTGATCGAGATAATAATTACCGCCGTTGGTATCCATGACGCGTAAAACCGGGGCGCGTTGTTCAATTTTTACCCGTAGTTTGTTGCGTTGATCAATGTATACGTCCGCATTGTGCACGAACGGATCTTCTTCCATTTTTTGCTCCATCCGGTCCAGTTCCAAACGCGATGATTGCGTTTTTTCAATCGAACTCCCAAATGATTTGCGCAGCAGATTCCGCACGTTTTCTTCGGTAATCAGTTTGTTGCCGCCTTCCAGGGGAATAACTTCCACCTCCAGGCGCGATATGTCGGCGTCTTTACGGGCTACAACGGCTCTGATCCAGATCGCGGCAACAATCAGCAGAAACAGCACCCATAAGATGCGGTCGTAGCGTAAACGTGGTACATTCATGGACATACTCATGGGTTTTCTTTGGCAAATCGGGTGGATAATCGGATGACCAATAACAACAAGAGCGCTAATCCGCAACCAAAAGCCATTACCTGAAAAAAAGTCTCCCAGTTGAAATGCAGCACCACTTGTTCATTAATATCAACGTAGCGTTGTCCGTCGGTACCCGTGTAATACAAACTATTCCCCAATTCCCGCACCTGCTCCATACTTTTGGTCACCACCGGATACACCAGTTCTCCCTTCGAATTATGGTATATTTTTTCCTCCAACGCCTGCGCATTACCCTTCCAGGCCGCGTAAGACAGCACCAGAGCAAAGTAAATTAGTATAGCGTTTTTCATAGTGAATAGTGAAAAATGAAAAGTGAATAGTGAAAAATGAATAGTGAATAGTGAAAAATGAATAGTGGTGTTGAGTGGGCAGTGGTGAAAAATATGATTTGGTAGTGTATCATCACTATTCACTTTTCACTTTTCACTCATTTCTCATTGCTTCAAAAATTTGTTGAATAAAGTTATCAATGTCACCGGCACCCATTGTTAAGAGGATGCGTGGTTTTTTTTGTTGTATAAGATCAAGTAAATCAGCCTTTTGCACGATTTGCTTATCCGCAGAATGCATTTTTCCCAAAATTAGTTCCGCGTTGACACCTTCAATGGGTAATTCGCGGGCCGGATAAATGGGCAGCAACCAGCAGGTATCCAATTTGTCGAGCGCGGCGGCGAAACCATCGGCAAAATCGCGGGTGCGCGTGAACAAATGGGGCTGAAATATGCCGGTTACGTGAGCGTCCGGGTACAAGGAACGAACCGCCTGAATGGTCGCTTCCAATTCTGCCGGATGGTGCGCGTAGTCGTCAATGTATATAAAATCGTCGCGGCGGACGATGTATTCAAACCGCCGTTTAACCCCTTTAAATTGCTCCAATGCCGCCGGAATTTTGGCCGGGTCCCCGCCTGCGTACAAGGTAGCCGCAATGGCCGCCGTGGCGTTGCGAACGTTGTGCAAACCGGGATAGGGCAGTTTTAACCCTTTAAATTCCCCGTGTTGCGGCGTTTTTAGGTCAAAAATGGTAAAACCGTCTTCTACCTGAATATTGGAAGCGGCGTACGTGCCCTGCTCAATGCCAAACGTTTCGGTGTGCGCAGCGGTATCCCAGGGTTTACCGTCCATCACATCGGGCGATTGGAGCAACAGCAGACCGGTTTCTTTTACCTGACGGGCAAATTGTTCGTACGATTTGCGCACATCGGCTTCGGTACCGTAAATGTCGAGGTGGTCGGCGTCTACCGAATTGATAACGGCAACTTCCGGGTACAGTTGCAGAAATGACCGGTCGTATTCGTCGGCTTCCACCACTACCCAATCGCTGTTCCCTTCGATAAAATTGCTGGCCAAATTGCCCGATATACCCCCCACAAACGCCGTAATATCCACCCCGGTGGCGTACAACAACCATGTGGTCATGGTACTGGTGGTGGTTTTGCCGTGGGTGCCGCCAATGGCAATGCAACGTTTGGCTTTGCTAATAATACCCAGTACTTCGGCGCGTTTTTTTAACGGAATGCCGCTCTCGCGGAACCACGTCAGTTCGCGGTGGTCGGCGGGAACCGCCGGAGTCCACACGACCAAATCCACGTTTTCCGGGATGTATTTGGTATCGTCTTCGTAATGAATGTGCATACCGGCCTGCGCGAGGGCGCGGGTAAGGTCGGTTTCGGTGCGGTCGTAGCCGTGCACTTCAGCGCCGTTTTTGTGAAAATAACGGGCCAATGCCGACATTCCGATGCCGCCAATTCCTACGAAGTATATTTTTTTAATGTCGTTTAACATAAGTTAGCGTCCAATCAGGTCAAGAGCGGTTTCAGCAATGGCCTTAGCGGCATTGGGTTTGCCCAACGGGCGGATATTTTCTCCCAAACTAAAAGCCAAACCGTCGTTATTCAAAATCAACATGGCTTCCGAGATGAGTTTTTCGGAAGCGTCCACGTCGCGAATAATGCGGGCGGCGCCAATTTGCGACAGCGCCAGGGCATTTTTGGTTTGGTGGTCTTCGGAGACATTGGGCGATGGTACCAAAATGGCAGGCACCCCCAGAATGCACAATTCACTGATGGTCAATGCTCCGGCGCGGGCCACCACTACATCGGCGGCGGCGTAGGCCAGGTCGGCGCGGTCCACAAAGGGCAACAAATGCACGTTGGGCAATTGAGCCACTTCGTTTTCTTTCACCATTTCGTGGTAAAAGCGGCCGCATTGCCAAATGACATTGGGCGCACCGGGTTGGGCCAATTGATCTTTGGCGGCAATCATCGCATCGTTCAAGGTCCGCGCACCGAGTGAGCCACCGGTGACGTAAATCGTCCGGCGGTTAGCATCGAGGTCAAAATGCTGGATGGCCTCCGGTCTTTTGGCCCCAACGTTCACAATATCCTGGCGCACCGGATTGCCCGTGTGAATAATTTTTTCGGCCGGGAACCATTCTTCCAAACCTTCGTACGCCACGCAGATTTTGCTGGCTCTTTTGGCCAAGAGGCGATTGGTTAGCCCCGGATAAGAGTTTTGCTCCTGAATCACCGTCGGGATACCCATTTTTTGGGCGGCCTGCATCACCGGACCACTGGCGTAACCACCGGTGCCAATGACGAGATTCGGTTTAAACTCCTCCACAATGCGGCGGGCTTTGCGCGAACTGCGCAGCAATTTAATCGGGAAACTCATGTTCCGGCGAATGCTGCTCCACGAAAAGCCCCGTTGAAAACCCGCTACGGGCAGGCCCACTATATTGTAGCCTGCCTGCGGCACGCGTTCCATTTCCATTTTACCTTCGGCGCCCACAAACAAAAAAGTGGCGTCGGGGTGCATGGCTTTAATGGCATCTGCCACCGCCAAAGCCGGGAAAATGTGGCCACCCGTGCCACCTCCCGTTACCATTATCCTTAACTCACTGCCCGTCATACGTTTCAATATATTTACTGACGCTCAGGATGATCCCCAGCGCAATTGAGGTGAAAATGATACTGGTACCGCCCATCGAAATCATGGGAAGCGTAAGGCCCGTGGATGGGACCAAATGCACCGATACTGCTATATTGGCCAATGCCTGAATGGTTAAACTTAAACTCAAACCAATGGCCAAAAAGGCGCCAAATGCTTTTGGGCTGCGCGTTACCAAAGCAACGGTGCGGAAAAACAAAAGGACGTACAAGACTAAAATAAACAAACCGCCCAACAAGCCATATTCCTCGCAAATCAGCGGGTAAATAAAATCGGCATAGACGTAGGGCAAAAAGTTGCGCGAAATGGAGTTGCCTGGCCCAACGCCGCTCCAACCACCGTTGGCAATGGCAATTTTGGCCTGTTGTACCTGGTAACCGCCGTCGTCGTTATAGACGTAATCGGTTATCCGCGAAATCCAGGTGTCCACGCGCACCAGACTGGGGAAAAATTCACCCAAAACAATCAAACCCGCAAAAACAACTACCCCCAGCAAGGCCAGCAAAAAGATAAATCGTGGCTTTACCCGGCCAATAAACATAAGGGCGATGCAGGTGACAAACAACACCATTGAGGTGGACAGGTTGGCGGGCGCAATGAGGCCACAAACGATCAAAACCGGTAAAATAATGGGCACAAATGCCTCACTCCAACTGGTAATGATGTCCTGTTTGCGGGTTAATTCGCGGGCAACGTGAATCACCAGTACTATTTTGGCCAATTCCGAGGGTTGAAAACTAATGCCCCCCACGCTGATCCAACGGGAGGCTTCGTTGAGCCGTACCCCGAATAATAGCGTAAAAATGAGCAATCCAATCACCGAAATGAGCAGGAAAGGGGCCATTTTGTTGTACCGTTGGTAATGCAACAAATGGCAGATATACACCAGCGACAAACCAAAGCCCAACCGCACAATGTGGGTAATGAGGTACAAAGTGGTGTCGCCGTTTTTGCTTTTCCAAGCCAACGTCCCCGTAGCGGAATACACCGCCAGGATGCTGACAAGCGCCAACATCGCGATCACCATCCAGATGGCGCGGTCTCCCTTTAATTCGGCTGATATTTTATTCGCTATGGACACTTTGTTGGTGCTTTATTGGTTAATTTTTAGTACTTCGACGCGGAATTGATCTCCACGGTCTTCGTAATTTTTGAAAAGGTCAAAACTGGCGCAAGCGGGGCTTAACAACACCGTATCGCCGCTTTGGGCCAATTCTTGGGCTTTTTCAACGGCCTCACTTGCACTTTTGGCCTCCACAATGGGAAAACCGTACGACGCAAATACCGTTTTTAATTTTTCATTGTCCAATCCCATGCACACCAGGGCTTTCACCCGGTTGCGCACCAAATCGTACAGTGGCGTATAATCATTGCCTTTATCGGTACCACCTGCGATCCAAACAATTGGCGTATCCACGGCCTGCAAGGCGTAAAACACCGAGTCCACGTTGGTGGCTTTGGAGTCGTTGATCCAGGTGATGCCCGCTTTTTGGGTCACCAGTTCCAAACGGTGGGGTGGTGGCGTAAAAGAGGCCAAACCGGCTGTAATATCGTTTGGCGCAATCCCACATTCTAAAGCGGCGCGAATGGCGCAGGCCGCGTTGAACATATTGTGCGGGCCTTTGAGGCGGGTGCCGGAAAGGTCAAAACGTTGGCCTTGTACCGTTACCGTGCTGCCCTGGATGTCGGCGGTACTTACGGCTTCCATCCTCGCCCGCACTATTCCCGGATTTTGGGCCAAATGCCCTTGAATTTCGGGGTCGTTGGCGTTGGTAATCAAAAGTTGCGTCGCCGTTTGGTTCTTTGTAATCCGAAATTTGGAGCGCACGTAATTGATCATTTGGTAATCGTACCGATCGAGGTGATCGGGGGTGATATTGAGCAACATCGCAATGTCTGGCTGGAACGTGTCAATATCATCCAATTGGAAACTGCTCACTTCCAGGATATAGGTCCGGTGCTGATCGGGTTGTTCCAATGCTTCGGCGACCAAAGCCGCGTACGAATCCCCCACGTTACCACCCATAAAGGCATTTACCCCGGCGGCGCGGAACAAATGATAGGTGAGGTTGGTCGTGGTGGTTTTTCCGTTGGAACCGGTAATGGCCACAATGCGGGCATTTTTGGTGTATCGGAAACCCAGTTCAATTTCCCCGATGACCGGAATGCCTTTGGCGCGAATGGCCTTCATCACGTCCGTTTTTTCGGGAATACCGGGGCTTTTTATAATTTCATCGGCATTCAGGATCAAATCCATGCTATGCTCACCTTCTTCAAAAGGAATGGCCAGTTCCGTCAAAGTGGCTTTGTATGCCGCTTTGATGGGACTTTTATCCGATACAAATACGTCGAAGCCCATTCTTTTGGCAAGAATAGCCGCTCCCGTACCGGATTCACCTGAGCCTAATATGACGATGCGTTGCATTTTTTTGTTGAATTTTACCGTATTTTCAAAGTGATCAAGGTCAAAACGGCCAGCAGAATTTGTACAATCCAGAAGCGCACCGCAATGGTAACTTCGTGCATGCCGCCTTTTTGATAATGGTGGTGAAGGGGCGACATTCGGAAAATGCGCCGGCCTTCGCCGTATTTCTTTTTCGTGTATTTAAAATACCAAACCTGTATAATAACGGACAAATTTTCGATGAGGAAAATCCCGCACAATACCGGAATAAGTAGTTCTTTTCTAATCACAATGGCCAATGCAGCGATAATGCCTCCCAGCATCAAACTGCCGGTATCGCCCATAAAAACCCGCGCCGGGAACACATTGTGCCACAAAAAGCCAATGCATCCGCCCAACAAACAGGCCGCAAAAATCACCAGTTCGCCCGATTGCGGGATGTACATGATGTTCAGGTATTCGGCCCCTTTGATATTACCACTGACGTAGGCGAAAATACCCAAAACGGCAATGACAATGGCCGATACCCCGGCGGCTAAACCATCCAAACCATCGGTGAGGTTGGCACCGTTGGATACCGCCGTGATGATCAAAACGGTCATCATAACAAATACCAGCCATACCATTTCGTCCGAAATATCGCCGAGAAACCAAAGGAATTTGGAATAATCCAGTTGGTTGCCCTTCATAAACGGTACGTTCGTAATAGCGGCTTTGGCATTTACATCGGTGGCGGCCATATCGGCGGTTAATTTGGGCGCACTGATGATTTCGTAACCATTGGCATCGGCCACGGATTTGTCCATGCGCACCACAATTTCGTCGTTCACCAACATGGTAATGCCCACGATGAGGCCCAACCCGATTTGTCCGGCAACTTTAAAAATGCCTTTTAAACCTTCTTTATCCTTTTTAAAAACCTTTATATAATCATCCGCAAAACCGATCGCCGACAGCCAAACAACCGAAAACAGCATGAGAATGATGTAAATATTGTCCAAACGCGCCAACAATAGGCAAGGAATCACCGTGGCCATGATGATGATAACACCACCCATGGTTGGGGTTCCGGCTTTTTGTTTTTGGCCTTCGAGACCCAGGTCGCGAACGGTTTCGCCAATTTGCTGGCGGCGCAAAAAATTAATAATCCGTCCACCATACAAAATGCTAATGATTAATGAAAAAATAACGGCCACCCCCGCGCGGAACGAGATGTATTGAAACAGGCCAGCCCCCGGGAGGTCATAGTTTTTTTTCAAAAATTCAAAAATGTGGTATAACATGCTGTTATTAATTTTTCGATTTGTATGCGTTTTTGTCGGGGGGCGTTTTGCAACGCCCCCACAACGAACGTTCTAATAATAGTCCCTCTACTATTATTTCTTACCAGTTCGGAGCCGAAGCCCTTCGCTGTTCATTGGTAATGAGGTAGTCAACATGACAGTTTGCAGAGAGGGCGCTTGCTGTCATCCTAATTCGGTTAAACACTTACCTAACACCGACATATCATCGAAAGGGTGTTTTACCCCCATGATTTCCTGATATTTTTCGTGGCCTTTGCCCGCGACCAGGATAATATCTCCCGGTTGCGCCAGTTTTACGGCCGTTTTGATGGCCATTTCGCGGTTTTCGATGGTCAGGGTTTTTCGTTGCCCATCCTGATCGAGGCCCGCTTCCATGTCCCTAAGTATCTCCGCCGGGTTTTCCGTCCGCGGATTATCGGAGGTCAAAATCAATTGGGTGCTGTGTTGCGCACTTACCTGCGCCATGAGTGGGCGCTTGGTTTTGTCGCGATCTCCTCCGGCACCGGTTACGGTAATGACTTTGGCCCCCGTTTTTTTGAGTTTTGCAATCGTTTCCAATACCTGTTCCAGCGCATCGGGGGTGTGGGCATAATCCACAATGCCCAAAATGCCGTGGTGCAGTACGTATTCAAAGCGCCCTTCGGCCCCGCGAATATCACTGATGACCGTCAGCGCGGTATTTTTATCCACGCCCAGTTCGCGGCAAACGCCGTACACCGCCAAGAGGTTATACGCGTTAAAAGTCCCGATCAGGCGTGCGTGTACCTCGGCGTTGTCGAGGTTGAGGTGCAGGCCGGTCAGGGCATTTTCCACGATTTTAGCTTTGTAATCCGAACTTTTGAGCAAACCATAGGTGCACACTTTGGCTTTAGTGTTTTGCATCATAAAACCGCCGTTGCGGTCGTCGTTGTTGGTTAATGCAAAAGCCGAGGCCGAAAGGTGGTCGAACAATAGTTTTTTGGCGTCGCGGTAGTTTTTAAACGTCCCGTGGTAGTCCAAATGATCGTGCGTGAGGTTGGTAAACACGGCACCCGCAAATTCCAGTCCCGCCACCCGGTGTTGGTGAATAGCGTGGCTGCTCACTTCCATAAAAATATAGGCGCAACCGGCGTTCACCATCTCGTTCAGCAGTGCGTACACCGCTTCGGCGTTGGGCGTGGTGTGGGTACTGGCCAATACTTTATCCCCGATGCGGTTTTCTACCGTCCCGATCAGGCCACAAGTGTAGCCCAATTGGGTAAATGCCTGCCAAAGCAGCGTGGTCACCGAGGTTTTGCCGTTGGTACCCGTTACGCCCACCACTTTGGCTTTTTTAGCCGGGTGCCCGTAAAAGGCCGAAGCCATATACCCCAAGGCCAACGCGGCGTTTTCCACCTGCACAACGGTGACTTTTCCGGCCAATTGGTCGGCGTCGAATTGGTTGTCGCACACAATGGCAACGGCGCCCAGTTCAATCGCCTTGTCAATATAGATATGCCCATCGTTGTGTACACCCCGCACGGCCACAAAGCAGTCGCCCGCTTGCACGCGGCGGCTGTCTTGGGTAATCTCCCGGATATTCTTTTCGGTTTCACCGATGTATCGGCTCAATCCGGGGATGTTTTGTGTGAGTTGACGGATGGTCATTTTTTTATTTTTTTGTATTAAAAATTGCCTTTTGGGGCGTTTTTCTTTTAAAATAAATGGTTTATTCGAGGTAAAGGGTCACCGGTGTTTTTCCGTTGGCCCTGGTTCCGGGTGGTACACTTTGTCGCACCACGCGGCCCACGCCCTGAATTCGGGCGCGGCAGCCCCGGTTTTCGAGCAGGAAAACGGCGTCTTTGAGGCCCATTCCTACCACCGAGGGGACGGTTTTTTCCGAAATGGTGCGGCTCACCAGCATCAGACTATCGGCAGAACGCGCGCTGAGAATAGCCCAGTCGGTGTTTTTGCTTTGGTCATCGAGGAATTTGAGGCCGAGCCACTTGAGTGACGACTCCAAATCTTCACGATAGCCGGCATCGAAGGCGGGGAGTTCGGCTACCGTGAAAGGATCTGGATCTTTACTGTTCACCGGCGTGTGCAACTCGCTTTTGAGTGAAAAACACGCGCGGGCAATATCTCTGAATACGGGGGCGGCCACTTCGGAGCCGTGGTACCCGCCGGATTTGGGTTCGCTAATGACGACAATGCACGAATAAACGGGGTTTTCGTACGGGAAAAACCCGCAAAAACCCGCCTGGTGCCGAATGCCGGTTTGGGATTTGAGTTTGTGGTAGTTCAACTGGGCGGTGCCGGTTTTACCCGCAATCCCGAAGTTCTTTTGGTTGATGTTTTTGGCAGTACCGTCCAAAACCACCTGTCGAAGCAATGTTTTGGCACTTTCGATGGTTTTTTTACTGGCAATACTGCGTTTTACAATCGTGGGTTTGTATTCTTTTTCCACTTCGCCGTATTGTTCGGTTTGCTCCACCAATAAAGGTTTCATCATGCGGCCGTCGTTGGCAACGGCGTTGTAAAATTGCAGGAGTTGCAACGGCGTCATCAATAATTCGTAGCCAATGCTCATCCAGGGCAGGGTAGTGCCCGACCACTCGTCTTTGGTGTTGTTGGGGTTTTTGAAATACGGTTTTTCTTCCCCGCCTACTTCAATTTCCGTGGGCATATCGAGACCAAACTCGTGCAACCGCTCCAAAAAGCCCGCCTGTTGGCCCTTGTTGGCACCGTAGAATTTTTGCACCAAAGTAGCAGTGCCCACGTTGGACGAATGGGCAAATACTTCTTTTATCGTCATGGAGTCGCGGCCGTGCGGCTCGGCGTCCACCAGTTCTTCTTTAAAAATTTTCACTTTACCGCGATAAACGGGCACTTTTTGTTCCAAATCATCCAAATGGCCGTCTTCCATCATGGCCATAAAAGAGGCGAGTTTGAACATCGAACCAGGTTCTACTTTTTCACCCACGGCGTAGTTGAAGGTTTCCCAATAACCGTCTTTGGTCCGCCCAATATTGGCCATTGCCCGAATTTTTCCCGTTTTTACTTCCATTACAATCGCGCAACCGTGGTCGGCACCGTGTTTTTCAACGGCGCGCAGCAGCGATTGCTGGGCGGCATCCTGAATGTTAATGTCGAGGGTGGTGCGGACATCTTTACCGGGTTTGGATTCGATTTCGGCCAGGTTATTCAGCGGAATGTACATATCGCCGGGTACCCGCAGCATGAGGCGTTGGCCATTGCTACCGCCCAAAACATTATCAAAAGTGCCTTCCAAACCCACCGGCGATGCACCGTCACGTACGTAACCCACGGTCCGTTGCGCCAAAATTTTGTACGGGCGTTCGCGTTCGGGTTTTTGCTCCATAATCAAGCCCCCTTTGTGTCGCCCGAGGCGGAACAAAGGGAAATCTTTGAGCAATTTCATTTTGGTAAAAGGCAAACGTTTGGCCACCAATACGTAACGAAGTCCCTTTATTTCCTTTGGGTCGCCATTGCGCAGGCCAATGAGCCAGTCGCGGTATTCGCCCGGGGTATATTGTTGGTCAATGTGGGTCGAAAGCATCATGGCGAGGCTGTCCACATTGGCGTAAAAAATTTCGTCGGTCATGCCCTCGGCCTTGGCATCGAAGTGGATATCAAAGAAGGGGAGGGAAGTGGCGAGCAAACTACCGTCGGTGGCCAGGATATTGCCCCGATCGCTGGGCGCATCCACCCAACGCAGGTATTGTTCGTCGGCTTTCCGGCGCCATTTGGCTGCATCGGTGACACTAAGAGTAAATAACTTAACGGCAATAACGATGGCCACGAGCAGCACCGCACCGGCTACTACGTACACTCTGACCAATACCTCGTTTTTGATGTTAAGCATTATTGTTGAATTTGTTGAGTTTGTTATCTACTTCACCACAATCACTTTCGGCCCTTCGGGTTCCAGGTCCAGGCCGGTGCGTTCCAAACTGGTGTCAATTTGAGATTGCATGGACTTGAACATGGTTTGGCTTTTGATGGTGATGTATTCCCATTTGAGTTGTTTAATCTCGTTTTCGGTGCGCTGAATTTCGCGTACGCCTTTTTCGGCGAAGTGCGCATTAGCGATGTACAAAACCATCAGGAAGCCAATGAAGAGCAAAAACCTGAAGTTTTCAAATACCCAATCGGTGGAGTATTTGCTGATGTTCAATGATTTAAGCAGATTCATTTACAATATTTTTTTCGGCTACGCGCAGTTTGGCACTGCGGGCGCGGCCGTTTATTTTTATTTCAGCGTCGGTGGGTTCGGTGGGTTTTTTATTCACTAAAGTCCACGGACGGGTGATATTTCCAAAAAAGTCCTTATCAACGGTGCCTTCGGCGTTACCGGTTTTGAGGTGGTTTTTTACCACGCGATCCTCAATGGAGTGGTAGGTAATGACCACCATTCGGCCACCGGGGGCCAGCATTTCGTGGCTTTGGCTCATAAAATCGCTCAAAGCACCCAGTTCATCGTTGACTTCCATGCGCAGGGCCTGAAAAACCTGTGACAAATAGCGCCAACGCTCACCGAAGACGTGTTTTTCGCACAAACGCACCAAATCGCCGGTGGTTTGGAACGGAATAATGCCCCGCGCACTGACGCAGGCCAGTGCTAAGGTGCGGGCGTTGCGCACTTCCCCGAGGGTGCCAAAAACTTCCTGTAACCGTTCGGCACTGTACGTATTTAATACATCAGCGGCCGAATCGCCGTCGGTGGTGTTCATACGCATGTCAAGGGCGGCATCGAAGCGGTAACTAAAACCGCGTTCGGGCGTGTCCAATTGGTAACTGCTCACGCCGAGGTCGGCCAAAATGGCTTTAACGGTTCCGGGGCGCACCCCTTCGGAGCGGAGCATCCGTTTGAGGTAGCGGAAATTGGCTTTTACAAAATGAAAACCCGCGTGCCCGGCAAAGGGCGCTTGCTGCGCGTTTTTTTCGGCATCGTCGTCCTGATCAAAGGAATAAAGATGGCCATTGGCCGCCATTTCCGACAATATATGCGCCGAGTGCCCGCCCCCGCCAAAGGTTACGTCCACGAATACGCCACCCGTGCTCAACTGCATAGCGTCGAGGCATTCGCGGAGTAGTACCGGTGCGTGATATGAGGGATTGGGAACGTTCATGTATGTTTAGAAGGATTTATCGTCAAAAAAGTCCATATCACCTACGCCATCGTCGCCACCGCCGAGTACCTGGTCGGAAAGATCAGAGAACTGCTCGGGGTCAATTACCAAGTTATTGTATTGGTCCGGTGCCCATATTTCAATCCGGTCGTCCATGGCCAGCAAAAGGGCTTCGTTGGTGATACCGGCATAATCGAGCAAGGGTTTTTGTACCAAAATACGGCCCGCCGAATCGGTGGCGGTGTGGCTGGCACCCTGGTAAAATGCGCGGATAAACATACGGTTGCGGTTGTTGAATCGGTTGAGCCGGTTGATCTTGGCGGAGAGGGTATCCCATACGGTTTTGGGATACATCGTGAGGCATTTTTCAAAGCCCCTGTTCACTACAAACTCGAAACCCGACTCCTCGGAGAGGGGGGTCGGTAACTGACGGAGCAGGGAGGCTGGCATTCTTAACCGGCCTTTGTCATCCATCGAAACGGGATATTCGCCTATGAGGTTCATAGTGCTGTGAGAGGGACTAATACGCCACAAACATACACTCATTAGCCACATTTTACCACTTTCCACCACTGGTTTTTTTCAAAAAACTTTTACTTTGAAAATTAAGTGTTTGATTATCAGTTTTTTAGCAAAATGTTAATGTTTTGGGAAAAAGGCTTGTACCGCAGTTTTTAGGATCAAAATGCATTTTTGCACCACTTTTTACCACCGGGCAGAAAGACATTTAAACGATGGTTTTAGCAAGAAAAAGGAGGTAAAAACGGGTAGAGTGGAAAGGTTGGACGAAAAGTGGAACGCGGTGGTAAAAAGTGGTAGTCCGTTGGGTAAATAAAAAAAACGCCCGCCCGGCCTACTGCCAGACGGACGCGAGGTCTGTTCTTGTTGATAGTGGTAACTACTTTTAGTCACGCACTACGACCAATCTCCACTGATTGTTTTTCTCCCCCGTTTTTAATACAACGGAGTATATTCCCGCCGGTATCCCGGTCAATGCCCACTGTAGGGTATTGGTGCCGGGCTGGCATTCTAGTTGTTTGTTGGATACGATTTTACCGTTCATATCTACCATTGTCAATTGGGCAGATTGGCCGGTGGACATGTACCATTCTATGGTCACCTGATCGGTAGCCGGGTTGGGGAACAGTGGGGCGTCGGTTGGGTGAACGACGGTTTCGGCGCGTTCTTCGCTGCCACCCTGAAGGCCGCCAAACGGAACCACGGTAACTACGGCGGTACATGGGGTGCCGTTGCCACTCCAGTCTTTGACCGTAATGGTTAAGTTATTGTTGCCCAAATTTGCCGCCGTGTACACTTTTACCGCCGGGCTGTACGACCAAACGGCGCAGTTATCAAAACTTTCCTCGGCTAATGCGCTGGTATTGACCACTACGCTGCCGTTACTGCCCAATTCTACCGTTGTATTTTGGCAAATGGCCGTTGGGGCCAATGCGTCTTTTATGGTTACTGTCGCCTGGCACGTTGCGGTATTGTTGTGTATATCGCGGCCCGTGAGCAATACCGGCCAGGTGGTTCCCTGCAATTCCGAGCAATTAAAGGTTGTTTTGGAGAGCACCAAACTGGCCATGCCGCAAGCATCCGTGCTGCCGTTGTTGACCAGGGCGACCGACAGCGTTGCTTGTCCTTCGTCGTCGAGGTAAATGATGGGGTTTTTGCACAACATGGTGGGCGGAGTGGCGTCTTTTACCTGGACCTGACTCACGCAGGTGGCAGTATTACCCGAAGCATCGGTGACGCGCAGGGTAACGGTGTTTGTACCAATGTTCGCGCAGGTTAATTGGGCGGGTATTGTGCTGAATGTGAACGTACAGTTGTCCGAAGAACCATTGTTTACAAGAGCACCCATTGGTCCGGTGGAGCCGTTGGCCCCAAGGTTGATCAGGGTGTTTTTGCATTGGGCAACGGGGGCAATCAGATCGGTGACGTTGACGGGTACGTTGCACTCCGCGATATTGCCGTAAGCGTCAAAGGCTTGTACTTTTACGGTATTGGTACCGGTGTGTGCGCAGTTGAAACTGCTTTGGCTCAGGGTCGTGGATACTACCTGGCAATTGTCGCTGACGCTGTTCATCACTTGCGACAACAACAGGGTCGCCTGTCCATTGGCGTTAAGAGTCAGATTGACGGATTTACACTGCAAAGAAGGGGCGATACCATCAATAATATTCACTTTAACGGCGCAGGTACTGGTATTTCCCGAAGCGTCTTTGGCAGTGAGCACGATGATTTGGCCCCCAATCTGGGCGCAGGAAAAAGTGGTATTGGCCAACGGTTGCAGGGTCGCGCCGCAGTTATCCGAGATGGATGCTATCATATTGGACGGATTTAACGTAGCGGTTCCACTGGCATTCAGAAAAACGTTGTGGGTGGCGTTGCAGGTGAGTGTAGGTACCGAAACGTCTTTTACAGTGACTGTTGACTGGCAGTTGGCGGTGTTTCCGGAGCCATCCTGAACGGTTAGCATCACGGAATGGGTACCCGTTTCGGAACAGGTAAAATTGCTTTTGGATATACTTTTGACACTAACACTCACGCAATTATCGCCCATTATTCCTAAAATGTCGTTGGCCGCGAGGGTAGCGTTGCCGTTGTTGTTCAGTTGGAGTGTGTACGGTTTGCAGGTAACACTCGGTGGCGTGTTGTCTTTTAAATTTGAAAAAATGGGTACCGTGATGGTTGAAAAAGCAAATTCGGCACTGGAAACTTTGGCAAACACCACGGCTGGGCTATTGCTGGCCTGCATGGTAAAAGTATTGGCTCCTCCGTTAAAAACCCCCGCAACATTGGTGAAGTCTTCTTCCATGTGCCAGATAGTGGGAACAATAAAAGTATTTTCACTTCCGGTGGTCAGTACCGAATTGGCAATGTTACAATTCCCGGTGAGTGGCCCGATGATAAGATCGTGATTGATGACGTTGGGAATGGAATTGGCGATACTGGTGGAAATAATCCCGTCGTTGACAAATGTACTGGTGGGGTTGGAGGACGGTGTAGTGGATGTTAAGACCAATAGTCCTTTTTGTAGCACGGTACCGAGGTTGATGATTGGCCCCCATAGGAACAAATTACCAGCGTAATAATTTTCAAAAACGCCACCGGCGGCGTTGTAAAAACTTTTGTAGTTGGCATTGGCTTGTTGGCTAAAAACCAGCCAGGTGCTTTGGTTACTCATATTACCCTCGTTCATGACACCCAAGATGGTAGTTTGTTGAATAATAACACTGGCACCCAATTGGTTATTAAAAGCCCCCATATTTCTGATTCCTGCACCACCAGTGGTACCCTCAACGCCCACGAGTACTTTCCCACGGTTCATAAATGTGCCGGTAGCATTGGAGTTGAGGTTAAAAATAGCAGCTTCGGTGGTGCGGCTGATGGTGATCGTGCCGCCGGGCATGTTTTTGAAAAATTGTCCACCGTTCAAAATACCGTATTTGCCGGGTGATGACGCAGAGCCTAAAATAATTTCGTTGTTATTCTCCCATATGCCGTAGTTATCGGCGAATAATGCCGCTTCGGAACAACCGTCAATGTAAATTTTACCGTTTGATTGATTGAAAAAATTCGACTTGTTGTAAATGCCATATTGTCCGCCGCTTATGTTTCCAATCTTGATGGTACCGTTGTTTTTTAACTCATCTTCCGATTGAATGCCGTATTTAGAAAAACGATTGATGGTCAATAAACTTTGGCCAAAACCATTCAGTTCAAATACGCCACCGTACTCAAGAAGTATTCCCCGATCGCCAATGGGCGCAATGCTGCCCAATTCAATAACGCCCGAAGAATACAATTTGGCCGAGCCTTCTATTTCAATGGCGTTGTCGGTGATGCGGTCAATTTTAATGGTGCCGTGGTCATTGATAAAATCGCCGGTATTCACCAAACCGGAATACGTCATGCCAGATTGTTGCCCAATCAGTATCGTTCCTTTGTTGGAAAAACTACCGAGATAGGTATTTACGATCCCGCTAAAACTACCGTCAATATTGATAACGCCGGTTTTTTGTACACTAACGGTTTTGTTGTTGCGAAGGGCGTATTCGGTAGATCCGCTCATGTTAACCGTGCCCAAGACGTATAACGCCCCGTCGTTGTCGATGCAGTGGTTGCTGGCCCCGTTGATATTCAGGGTGGCGTTTTCGTTAATGGTTAGGGCGGCATTGGGTTCAATGGTGATTTTTTTGGCGGTAGCCATCGTTCCTGCTTTAACGATGGGGTTAAAAGTGGCGTCCGGTATGGTCACCACGGAGTTGGGACCGGGAATTTGAGCCGGGTTCCAGTTGGAAGCCACATTCCAATCGGAAGTGGTGCCTACCCAGGTTTGGGCGGGCAGTTGGAGCGCCATGAACAGAATGCCTGCAAAGAGGGTTAAAGATTTGGCGGGGATGGTTATTTTTTTCATTGTACGATGTGTTTCGTGTAATTATGGCGCAAAAGTGCACCCACGAACCATCGAACGACAATTAATTGACAATGAGGCGTAGTAGAAATGAAATGAAAGGATTGTTTTGACGAATGAAAGAGTAGTTTGTTTTTAAATAAAAAACGCCGTCACCGCTACAACCCCAAACGCCAAACTGGCGATTCCGTTGGTCGTAAAAAAAGCCAGATTCACCCTGGATAAATCGTTAGGTTTTACAATCAAATGCTGGTACAACAATAAACCCAAAAATACGGTCACGCCGCCCCAAATCAACGGGTGAATATGGTAGCCTGTGTGCTGTTGCATCAAATAAACCGATAAAATCAGCAAACCGGCCGTTGCCAAATGCACTATTTCCGATAACCGCAACGCATTTCGGGTGCCCAGCAGCACCGGCACCGAATGTAAATTTTTACTCCGGTCGTACGATTCATCCTGCAAGGCATAAATAATATCAAAACCTGCAACCCACGTTAACACCGTACAACCCAACAATACTGGCGGCCACGAAAAGTAACCCGTTACGGCCAAATAAGCCCCCACGGGTGCCAGTGCCAAACCCAGACCTAACACAAAATGGCACAACCACGTAAACCGTTTGGTGTAACTGTAACCCAAAATGACCAAAAGCGCCACGGGCGACAGGTAAAAACACAACCGGTTGATCAACCAGGTCGTGGCGATAAAAAAGACGCAGTTTAATATAATAAAGGTCAGCGCGGCATTGGGGGTGATGACGCCCGCCGGAATTTCGCGAATGGCCGTCCGGGGATTCCCCGCGTCAATATCGCGATCAAGCCAGCGGTTAAACGCCATGGCCGCGCTGCGGGCAAATACCATACACAATACAACTAACCCGAAAAGTCGCCAATTGACGCCGTTATCGTATTCCTTCACCGCCAGAAAAAAACCGGTGAGGGCAAACGGCATGGCAAAAATGGTGTGGCTGAACTTAACGAGCGAGAGGTAATTTTTCATAAAGGAATATTACTGTGTTTTTTCTTAGGGCGCGATACCACTTTGTTTTCCAACATGGCAAAGGCTTTGATGAGTTTTCGGCGGGATTCATTGGGCAAAATAACTTCGTCAATGAAGCCACGTTCAGCGGCCCGGTAAGGGTTAGCAAACGTTTCCGCGTATTCGCGCTCTTTTTCTAACAATTTTGCCGCCGGGTCGGTTGCGCCGTCAATCTCTTTTTTGAAAATAATCTCCGATGCGCCCTTGGCACCCATCACCGCAATTTCAGCTGTGGGCCAGGCAAAATTCATATCCGCGCCAATGTGTTTGGAGTTCATGACGTCGTACGCGCCGCCGTATGCCTTTCGGGTAATCAGCGTAACACGGGGGACAGTGGCTTCAGAAAAGGCAAAAAGCAATTTCGCGCCGTTGGTAATAATGGCGTTCCATTCCTGGTCGGTGCCGGGCAAAAAGCCGGGAACATCCACCAGTACGAGCATGGGAATATTAAAACAATCGCAGAACTGCACAAAACGCGCCGATTTTTTGGAAGAGTTAACGTCCAATACGCCCGCCAGGCTCATCGGTTGGTTGGCGATAATACCAATGCTCCGGCCCGCCAGACGCGCAAATCCGCAGATAATATTTTCGGCGTAGTTTTCCTGTATTTCAAAAAACGAACCCTCATCGGTGATTTGAGCAATAACATCTTTCATGTTATACGGCTGAAGGGCGTTTTCCGGCACCATCGTATCCAATTCGTAACGGTATTCGTCGCTCAGCGTGTAAGGAAGGTGAGCCGGGCGGTCGGTACTGTTTTGGGGCATGTACGACAACAACTGCTTTACCTTATTAATACAGTCCAGATCGTTGGTGGCCGTTAGGTGCGTTACCCCCGATTTGGTGCTGTGGGCACTGGCTCCGCCCAAGTCCTCACTGCTGACTTCTTCGTTGGTAACGGTTTTTACCACGTTAGGCCCCGTAACAAACATGTACGAACTCTGCTCCACCATAATAATAAAGTCAGTCATAGCGGGGCTATACACGGCACCGCCCGCACATGGCCCCATGATGGCCGAAATTTGGGGTACCACGCCGGATGCCAAAACGTTGCGGTAAAAAATATCAGCGTAGCCACCCAGCGAGTTCACTCCCTCCTGGATACGCGCCCCACCGGAGTCGTTGAGTCCAATGAGTGGCGCGCCGTTTTGAACCGCCAGATCCATTATTTTACAAATTTTTTCGGCGTGGGTTTCCGATAGTGATCCACCGAACACCGTAAAGTCTTGCGCAAACACGTACACCAATCGGCCATTGATGGTACCGTATCCGGTAACCACCCCGTCGCCGAGGTATTTTTGATCTTCCATGCCAAAGTCCGTGCAGCGATGGGCGACCAATGCGCCAATTTCTTCAAATGAACTTTCATCCATCAGGAAATGAATGCGTTCGCGGGCCGTGAGTTTGCGTTTTTTGTGCTGAGCGTCAATACGCGTTTGTCCGCCGCCAACTTTGGCTTCGGCTAACTTCTGTTGTAAGGTGGTGATTTTTGTCATGGCAGAGCTATTTGAAGGCGCAAGGTACGAGAGGATTAGTAAATGTAGAATCTTGGGTGCCGAATATTTTATGTTGATTTCTATATATGTTGTCCTTCGAAGGGAAGTGGGATCAAGAGCGATGAAATACGGGAATACCGGTTTTCTTTTTGATGGTGGTGGCAAATCAGATACATATATATAGGAGTACCGAAAAATAAACTTCGAGGTAAAAAAAGGTCTTTATCGGATGGGTAAAAGAAACTTCAATGGGTTTACGGCAATTTTGGGATAAATAGCCTTAAATCGAGTTGTTTTTTGGGTAAAACAACGAGGCGGAAAAAATTTTTTAAAAAAAGTTTTCAAAAAGTTTGGTGAAACAAACTTACCCGTCTTACCTTTGCGCCCGCTTTGGGAAACAGTGACTGTTTAAAGAAACAGAAAACACCGGAAGTATGAAATACAAAAGGGTTCTTCAAAAAAATCTTTTAAAAAAGTTTCACAAAAATTTGGTGGTTTGAAAACGGTTGTTGTACCTTTGCAGCCCCAAACGATGAGACACAGAAATTGAAAGTATAGTTTAGCGGGTTACAACGGTAATTTTGTTAAGCATCAA
>JAAFJN010000039.1 GCA_013298845.1 Chitinophagales bacterium | reverse complement strand
CCTTATTCATTCTTGCTCTCTTTTGAGCAAGATATTCCATTTGAAATCGTTTGAACCAAAATCCTTTGTAAGTGCTTTAAAATCAAACCATTACAAAGACCTTGTTTTTCTTAACCGGACACTAGTGAGATCGCCTATGTAATTACTTCGTTACTACCACATCCATTGCAGGTTTTGGTGCACGAATACCATCTTTATCAAACTGTTTTTTGATATTTTCCTGCATAAAGGAATATACATCCCAATAATGTGCCGAATCGCACCAGGGACGCACATCAAATTTCATGATACCTACTTCATGGCTATTCACCAAAATATCAGCAGCGGGCGATTTCAAAATTTTGGGATTTGAATCTACCACACGTTGTACAGAAGCCCGTACATTATCAATATCCTCGTCACCGGCAACGGCAAAAATCATATCTACCCGAATGGTACCCTGACCAGAAATATTGGTAATTGGACCTGAAGTAACTGCTCCATTAGGAACAATAATGCGTTTGTTATCCAACGTTTTCAAAACGGTATTAAAAACTTGAATGGCCTCTACCTCGCCGGTAAAACCCGCAACGGAAATGAGATCACCAATTTTGTAGGGACGAAAGGTCAGTAATAAAACGCCACTTGCAAAATGGGCTAAACTACCTTGCAGGGCTAATCCGACAGCAAGTCCGCCTGCACCAATTAATGCGACAAACGAAGTCGTTTCTACCCCAAACATACCCGCTACGCTAATCAATACCATGACTTTTAGCAATACGCTGATGATGGAAGTGAGAAAAGGGATAATTGTAACATCAACCTTATTTCGGTTAAGTGCTTTAGCCGCTAAACGAGAGATAACGTTGGCTACCCAAAAACCGATAATTAGTGTTAATAAAGCGAGTAGAACTTTGGGGAGATAAGCTACCGCCAGAGTACTGAATTGGTTGTAATAATGTTCCATGAATGATGTGTAGTTGTTAATGCCTTTTAAACGGCAAATAAAAAACAAGTCACATTCATTTATCCGCTTTTGCACTAAGAGCATGGGTTTGGAGATAATTGATTGGTTAAGAATAATAGATATTGGCCGCCAACGGAGACATGAATCTTTGAGTGTCGGCGCCTGGTTGAATATTTTATCTTATGATATCCTTAGCCTAAAATCAACTCTTTCGGGCAATAACGCCATATAGTATAAAGGACACCAATACAAACTGATGCAATGGAAAATCGTTGGAATTTTATGAGGACACCAAATCTCACGACACGGCAGATCATACGTTGTGCCACTTGAACTTCAACTATCTACCCACATGAAATCATGGAGTACCAAATTTTTTATGGGCATACACTCGATTTTGTTAAACTTAGCTACCTTTGTAGTAAATTAAGTCTAATTTTTTATTTTATAATAAAAAAATTCAAATACATATTAATTAATTTATAAATTTTTTCTTTCGCATGAAACTATTCCTGACCATTTTACTAAGCATAACTTGCTCTATTTCATCCCTTTTGGGGCAAAACGGACTAGTAGAGTCTTATTTCTCGCCTAATTACCCAAAATTTGAAGGTAATATATTAAACGTAGTAAGGGATACCGAAGTAGCGATCATCCACGCCACAACACCTTATCGCAGCCGCATTTCGGAAGAATATATCATAGCCACAGACACCGCAGGAAACATGCTCTGGAATACATTCAAGTGGCCACTTGAAAATGTACAAACACCAAAGTTTTCTGGTTTATTCGCTTCGAAGGATGGTTTTTTATATTTTTTTAGCAATGAAGTAGAGGGGCAATATCTATACAAAGCCGATATGAAAAATGGGGCAATCAGTTGGAAAAAACTGATACCTTATCCATCCTCCTATGAACCCAAAACGATTCAAGATCGAGATGATAACGAACTGATCTGTACTTTCATGCTTGGAAGCAACGGTAAGCGGCATCTTACCTTTGATCGGTCGGATGGAGCAATCGTTAATGAAGGCAACGTTCCTGGATGGACGTATGAAAAACTGATATTGAATGATAATCAAGGGAATTTATTTTTAGTGGTTAAGGATACCGTTGTTTATGCAAATGGTACGAATCTGGGAGAAAGAATTTGGAGTACTCGGATCGATCTTCCTTACCCGTACAACAATGAATATCTGAAATATATTCAAAAAATAGAACTATCTCCGGATGGAACTCGTTTGTTGGTCTTCGGAGCGAGCAATTATTTTGATGATAATCCCTGGATTATTTGTCTCGATGCCACTACAGGCGTTACTATCAAGACAACCAGGCTAGCTGACTGGCAATTCTCGACCTATTTTGTTGATTTAACCGTCAGAGGCGATACGGCTTTTTGCATGTACAATACCAGGATGCCATTTAGTGGACTAACTGTTGGAGGATATGGCATAATAACGGTCAAGTTTAGTGATGGCGAGATAGTGTCGATGAAAAAATACCCAGTGATTGATCCCGGTACTAATTTAACGATCACGACCAACTGTTCTCCAGTAGACATGGAGATGGACCAACAAGGAGACCTTCTTCTACTTGGACATCTTCAAGACCTGAATGGTGAGCCGGCATTAACGGCCATGAAAATCAGATTGTCTGATATGGTTCCTCTTTGGTATAAGCAATTTGGACACATAAAAAACAGTTTGTACTCCCCTTTGTTTGAAAATGCTAAAATATGGCCGATCCTTGCCAATAAAGGGTTGGTGATGAGCTCAGCAGAGACGATTTGGGGTAATCCTGTGGCTGCCATCTATGGTTTAAATTTGGAAAGCGGTCAGATAACCTCAAAAAAAATGTTATTCGGGGTACACCACGAAGTATCAAAAACACTCAGTGTATTAACTGATATAAATGGCTACACCTTACTCAAACAAGCTGACTATTGCACAGTTGTTTCAAGGTATTCTGCCAACCATCAGCTGAACTGGGAACGTACGTTTTGCGGTGCGGTTTATACAAAAGCGGAAGGTTTTTATGCTGCTAAAGATTCTAGCCTCCTGTTGGTAACAAGACATCAGTCACATCCGTACAATATCTATCCGTACTTTGAATATTCAGATAGTCTAAGGATTTTTAATCTTGATTTATTAACTGGAAGTACAAAAAAGTATTGGAGCATTAGAAAAGAAGACAATATTTTCTATCATGCGGCATTGAACACGGATACGCTTTTGATTTTTTGGAGAGATAATATGGAATTTCCAAACAAGGACCGAATGATAAGCATTAGCAGTCAAGGCACCAAAGCATATCAACTACCTACACAATTTTCTATCGGTACAAATAAGCCGCTCCCACCGTTCGTCAATTTTGGAAGAAGTGTCATGTACCACTCGAGTGGAAATTTATATTTTATGAATCCAGATGGGACAAAAAAAAACACGCCCTTTTTTGGATCAAGCTATCTACGGTACTGTTATAGAGTTGAAGATGCAGAAACGTTTATTGCTGGAGGTGAGGGAATCCTTTTTCGACAAAAAAGAAGTAGCACTACGCCAGTTTGGGCCAAGTATTCCTTTGTTCCCTATTACGAACGGGCAAAGATGAGATTTAGTGACGAACGGATTTTTACACAAGGCACCGTTAATAACGAAATCATACTTTTTTGTTTTAATGGAACAAATGGCGATACCATCTGGCAGCAAAAAATTATTCCACCCAATGGAATATCTGTAATCCGAGATTTTGAACTTGATACAATCAATAACCGGTTATTAATCGTTGGAGGGCTTAGGACTGCGAATGATCAAGAACATATTTGGATTGTCCAACTGGATACTGCCGGTAATATATTATCTAATAGCCAGCATGATGGAGATATACCCTCGCCATCCTCCTATGCGCGTTGCGTAGCGGCACTTCCCGATGGTTCTTTCGGGATCGGTGGTCAAATCACCAGGGTAGGTCAAGATACATCTGGTTTTTTTTGGCGATTATCCGGAATTATGCAAAAGGCGTCAGGACAAGTATTTATAGATTTTAACAATAATGGATTGAAAGACGGGGACGACTATCCCTATATTCAAACAGTGAGAATCAGTCCAGGTAATTTTATTTCTTTTCCGGATACTAGTGGGAAGTACGAGACGTACGTAGGCCCGATTGGTACTTTTAATTCGGATGTGATGTCCCCATCCCCTTATTTTAACGTACTCCCTGCATCATTTACGCTTGATTCGGCTCAAGCCTTTGTGGAAGAGGCAGATATACGGGTTGTCCCAAATGCTACCGTGATAGAAGAAGGGGTTAATTTGGCTGAATTGCAACCTGCCCGGTTTGGATTTCCAAGTAACTTTTTAGTTGAGATTCAGAACCTTGGGACAATAAAAGCAGATAGTGTTCAAGTCAACATTGAATGCTCTAACCCAATCACAATAGAGCTTGTCTCCGTAGCTGACACCTCGTTATACCTGGACGTTACTTATAATTCAAATATGGCAACCCTGACACTTCGGGGTACAGCCCCGCTCCAAACTCAATATGCATGGATAAGTAGCCGGCTCAATACATTTTGGCCGATTGGAGATACGTTGTTCTGTTATACAACCTTGGAGACCTTTCCAAATTCAGATGCCAACATGGCCAATAATAGGGATACTTTAGTCCTGGTTGTGGTTGGTTCGTATGATCCGAATGATATAACCCCTTATCCATCCGGTGAGGTTTTGACCTCTTCACTCGGCCCGATGGGGAATCTTGACTTGACTTACAGAATTAGATTTGAAAACACCGGGAACCTGGCTTCTGACTTCCTTCGTGTCGAAAACCGAATGAGTCCACTGCTTTTGCCCGAAACGTTCAGACTGGGGGCGACCTCGGCTCCATGCAGTGTTAAATATTTAGGAGAGAATCGAATGGAATTTTCATTTCCATACTATCAACTACCCCCAAAATCGCAGGACAGCCTAGGTGCGCAAGGCTATATCTTTTATCAAATATCAAGTCGAAATGGCCTGATGGCTGGAGACTCCATTCAAGGAAGCGCTCAAATATTCTTCGACTATAATCCCCCTATTTATACCAATATTGCAAATACCTATTTAAGAACACCTGAAATGAGTTCTAGCACAGCGCTAGCTCCCCCTTTAAAGGAGTCCTTTATCATTTCTCCAAACCCTGCCTCCGAACGACAACCGATTCGCCTGATTAGTTCATTCCCAGAATCTGAACCTTGGTACATTTATGATGTCAACGGTCGATTATGCAGTTATGGACAATTGAAGGATGGGATATTTGCGCCAAGTGCTGGAATTTATCAAGTTTGGTGTAAAGGGAGTGCCAAGTGGTTGGTGGTCAAAAATCCATAAGAAACTGGAGAAAGGGGGGCCTGCATGATTAACCGAATTTTTCACAAGGTCGCTCTTTCTCTTTATTTGGGCAAATTTGCTTAATTTAATGGGCATGAACTTTGCGTGACTGTCATTCGACAAGTCTGAATTGATAAGCAATACAAGCCTCGATACCCTAAAATTCACTTCAGGAGTTAATTCAATTTTCCAAGATAGCAAAGGAAATTTTTGGTTTGGAAGTCGGGAAAAAGGAGTATCTAATTTTGAGGAGCAGTCATTTAATTACGATACAACTAATGAAGGTTTAGCAGATAATGCAGAATCGAGTAGAAAGCGGCGCCCCATTCCCGCCCCAGCCCTCACACACCATCCCGAACTAACCAGAAAACCTCGTATCCAGCGGTTCACAGAACCTACACCAAGGCACTTGGTTACGCCAACTGCGTACGAAAATAACAGCAAGGATACATAACCACGTTGCCCAAGCGTGAGAAAAACTTTCATCGCCTAAGTACCCATCGCCGTTACTTTTCCTATTTTTGCTGCTGTAATGTTATAATAACATTCCGGGCACACACAACGCATGGTCGCACATGGTGGCGAAAGCCCAACCCGCAAAGCCAACACTCGCCGCCACGTCGTCTATGCCCCCGTTCCACATAAACAAGAAAAAAATAAAAATGAAATCATCCGCATTGATTATTTTGACAATAAGCATCTCTTGCTCATCTTGTATGTCATTCAAGACTTTATCGAATAAAAACAGTACTGCGAATATTGATGAGCATAAATTAAAAGCATATGTTATTAACTTTAGCGAATTAACAAATGAATATAAAATTTTAAAATATTCTAAAAAATACAACCTTATAGAAGACTCTACAAATGCAGATGTGAAAATAAAATTGAAAGAATTGAAGTCGACCCCAATTGGATGTATCACTCCACAAGTTACAGTAACTTTATTTACTTTGGGATTTTACCCAGTAAGATACCTCGAAAGATATGTTTACGAATTTGATGAAATAAGTGGGAGTGAAATAGAAACAATTAAAAAAGACGTAAGTATTGAAAAAACTGTGTCTTGGTTTCACTTGTTCTCATTTAAAAAGAATCGAAAAAAAGCAATTGGTAAATCAATTTGAAAAATGAAGCCTGCGCACAATCGAGTAGAAAGCAGCGACTCATCTCCACCCCTACCCGTTCACACCATCCCAAACTAACCAGGAACCTCGTATCCGGCACTTCACGGCACCTACGCTAAGGCACTTGGTTACGCCAACTGCGTACGAAAATAACGGCAAGGATACATAACCACATTACCCAAGCGTAAGAAAAACTTTCATCGTCTAAGTATCCATTACCGAAACTTTTTTTATATTTGCTGCTGTAATGTCAAGATGACATTCCGGATACCCACAAAGAATGTATACCTATGCCGCCGAAACCCAACCCGTAAGCCCAATGGCGGCAATGCAAACGTTCTTCCCAACTAAAAAAACAAAAAAAGCAAATCATCAAGGCTATGCCGTATTTAGACGCATATTCAGGGAACTGGACTTCTGTTCAAGCCCGACATTTATTGAGGCGCACTACATTTGGGCCTTCTTTTCAAATGGTAGCTAATTCTATAAATTTAGGATTAAACGGAACGATTGATGCACTATTTGCGCCCTTGGCTACACCTGCCCCGCCCTTAAAATCTATTCCTGACGGAACAGGCAATAACCAACTGAATGACCCGGGTGCAACTTATGGCCAAACCTGGGTGAATGCCGCGCCTTTCCCAAATATAAATCCTCCCATGCTTCGGAACAGGGTTTTACGCTCAAGAAGCAAATCCTTGTATTCATGGACAGTGCTGCAAATGCACTACAGCGATTTGTCTATAAAAGAGAAAATGACGTTGTTTTGGCACAACCATTTTGTAGTGGCAGATGCGACCATTGCACACCGAGAATATGTCTATTATTCGTTGCTCAGAAATTTGGCACTGGGCAATTTTAGGGAAATTACCAAACAAATAACCATAGATACGAGCATGCTCATTTATCTGAGCGGCGGTGAAAACACCAATGTTGCACCAAATGAGAACTATTCCAGAGAGTTATTGGAACTGTTTACCATCGGAAAAGGCCCATTGGTGGCTCCCGGCGACTATACTAACTATACAGAACAAGATGTCGTCGAAATGGCTAAAGTACTCACGGGATGGCAAGTGCCACCACTTGGCAACGCCAATCCTCTAACAGCAACATTTTCTGCAACAAGACATACGCTTGGGTCAAAACAACTCTCGCACCGATTCAATAATGCCATTATTGCCGAGAATGGAGCGCAGGAGTATAAAAACTTGATTGATGTAATTTTCCAGCAGCATGAGTGTTCGCGCTTCATTATGCGCAAATTATATCGGTGGTTTGTCAATGCTGAAATTTCCAATGAGGTGGAAACAAATATCATCGAACCGCTGGCTTTAATTTTAAGGAACAACAATTATGACATTGCTCCGGCATTAAAAGTGTTGTTGAAATCGGAACATTTTTTCCAATCAACGGCCTGTATGATTAAAAACCCCGTTGACCTGATGATGTCGGTCACAAGAGGTTTAGGCATCAAACCGCCACTGGGCAATGTTGAAAAGGAATACGACCATGCTTACAATATTTATATCATGAGTGCGGATTTAGAGCAGGCATTGTTCTATCACCCAAATGTTGCCGGGTGGAAAGCCTATTATCAAGAGCCTCAATTTTATAAATTATGGATCAACAACCTTCTTTTACCGAAACGCCATCAGTTTTGTAAGTTGATGGTGGAAGGCGGTACGTTCAGTTATAATGACGTGAACTATCAAATCACTAACCTTGTACCGGTGCTGGAGATTGTCAATAATATTACTGATGCGATTGACCCCAATATACTCATTAACGGTTTGGCCGAGATCCTGTTCAACTATCCAATCACCCCTGCTCAGGTAACAAGTTTAAAGGATATTCTGATTCCCGGGTTGCCCGATTTTGAATGGAGCGTCGAATATTCCGATTACCTTTCCGACCCTTCCAATTTGGCACTTGCAACGTCGGTAAAAAATAAATTAAAGAATCTTTTTTCTGTCATGGTCAGGATGTCAGAATTTCAAATCATGTAAATAATGAAAAAAACAGGAATTAGCAGAAGGGATTTTATCAAATCCACCGCTATGGTTTCCATCCCGTTCACTTTGGGCGGGTTTCGGTTGTTTGGTCTTTCAAGTCAGAATGCCCCATTATTAACGGATGAGAACGATAAAATTTTGGTGCTTGTTCAATTACAGGGCGGCAATGATGGCTTGGCAACTATTTTCCATGCTGCACAATATGCCAATCTGAATGCGGTAAGGAACAATATTATTATACCCGAAAATTCCATCCTCAATTTCCATAACGGATATGGATTTCACAATGCCATGCAAGGCATGAAAGATGTATGGGATATGGAAGCGTTGGGTATTGTCCAAAATGTTGGTTATCCTAATCAAAATCGCTCTCATTTTAGGTCAACCGACATTTGGAATACCGCTTCAAGTGCCGAAGATTTTGAAACCAAAGGCTGGATTGGAAGATTTTATGATTTGGACTATTCTGACTACCCGAATGGTTATCCGAACGCCGCCAACCCACATCCTTTTGCGTTGACGATGGGAAAAATCGTATCGGAAACCTGCCAGGGAGTCAACGCAAACTATAGCCTATCCCTATTAGACCCATTTAATCCCGGAACTGCATTAGTAAGTGCCGGAGGCGATATTCCTAACAATTGCTACGGCGATGCCCTCTCATTTGTAAACGATACTGTTTCACAGACCAATGCCTTTGCGTCGGTCATCAGCGCAGCGGCAAACGCAGGAAATAATCTATCGCCGAAATGGACGAATCTGACCACAGAATTATCCAAAAAATTAAAAAATGTTGCCCGGCTTATTTCAGGTGGTTTGAAAACGAAAATTTATGTAGTACAATTAGGAGGTTTTGATACCCATGATAATCAAACAGTTGGAGGAGCAACAACAACGGGGATTCACAGTAACCTACTCAAAGAACTTTCAGATGCCATTTGTGCATTTCAAGATGATCTCAAATTACTCCATGTTGACAATAAAGTGGTAGGTATGACTTACTCTGAGTTTGGCCGAAGAATTCGCTCGAACGCTGCACTTGGTACCGACCACGGTACTGCGGCACCGGTATTTTTATTTGGTGCTTGTATTCAAAATCAAATCATGGGCGATCATCCTGTCATTGATACACAAGTTGGGATAGAAGATGGTGTGCCTATGCAATTTGATTTCAGAAACATTTACGGTACAATATTGTCACAATGGTTAGGTGCCAGCGAAACCGATGTCAAGAACATTATTTTTCAGGATTTCCAAGCCATACCCATATTTAAACAGGGCTGTTTGCCAACGGCTTGCCCACCTCCGCCCACTGTAACCGGAAATTCGGCGGTTTGCGAAGATGGGACGAACACCTATTCCGTACCTTTATTACAAGGAGCCAGTTACCAGTGGGAAGTGGTAGGAGGCACTATATTAACAGGGCAAGGAACGAATACCATCACAGTGAAATGGAACAACGGCACTGCCGGCTCCGTCAAAGTAACCCAAACAACCTTCTAAAAGCACATGAATTTCGAGATAAAAATACGATACAACAGGTACGTTTGCATGTTAATGTTCACCATTTTGGTGTGTATAAAAGAGACTGCCACCGCCCAATCAGCGTGTGTAGCCGAAACTGTTTTTCCCGTAATCATACAACCCAAGCCGACGGCGACTTTCGGTTTTCTTGCAAACGGCTTGAGTGCTACTTTCAGCAACTCATCCGTCAACGCATTCACGTATTTCTGGGATTTTGGAAATCCTAATTCCGGCTCGTCCAACACTTCCTCAGAAGCGAATCCAATTCACCAATTCACCGCGCCCGGAAATTATACGGTCACGCTGACGGCAACGAATGATTGCGGTTCGAGAAGCGTAACCCAAACCGTGCAGGTAGCCTGCCCTACCCTCACCGTAGCCGCCGCCGCCAGTGGTGCTACGCAAATTTGTCCGGGCTTATCCGTCCTGTTGACCGCCACGCCGGGTTATCAGGGTTACCAATGGCTGTTGGGCGGGAATCCGGTTGCTAACGGCAATGCTGCCAATTTTACGGCAAGCGTACCCGGTGAATACACGGTGGTCGTGTCCGATGCGGCGGGCTGTATGGGCATATCGCAGGGCGTTCAGGTGGAACTGCTTCCGCTGGCCCAACCGTCGTTTTCAACCACCGTAAATGCTATGAGTGCAGCATTTATCAACAATTCTACCAATGCAACAACCTATACGTGGAACTTTGGCGACCCCGATTCCGGTGCCTCGAATACCTCTTTAGAAACAAACCCGACCCACCTTTTTTCTGCGCCGGGAACCTATTGGGTAACGCTTGCGGCCACCAACGCTTGCGGCGTTCAAAATAAAACGCAAGAAGTTGTGATCGCCTGCACGCCACCGCAGGTTAGCATCGCATCCAATAGCCCATTAAACTTTTGCGACGGTGATTCAACTATGCTACTGGCAACACCGGACAACCTCGCTGCCTATCAATGGTACCTTAATGATTTGCCGATACCATCAGGAACCAGCCCCGCATTTGCCGCGACCGCTGCTGGACAGTACAAGGTCTTGGTAAACGATTTTTGGGGCTGCGAAAACTATTCCGGCGTATTGGTGGCAGAGGTGTATCCATTGCCCACTGCGACCATCGTATCCTCTACGGGAGCGACCGTTTGCGAAGGCACTTCATTGGTGCTGACAGGCGGACTTGGCATTGATTATCAGTGGGTTGTCCCTGATGGGACAACGGATTTTGGGGATAACATTACCATTCCCACAGCCGGTATTTCAAATAATGGGACTTATCAACTTACCGTTACCGACGGCAATGGTTGTACTTCGACGTCTGAATTTGGCCTGACCGTAAATCCACTTCCCCTTGTTTCCATAAGCGGGTTAGCCTCTGATTACAAAGAGAGCGACCCACCCGTTTCGCTCATTGGAACGCCTGCCGGAGGCATTTTTTCAGGTGATGGCCTGGATGGAGACCTGTTCGACCCCGGTACCGCCGGAATTGGGCAACACGCCATTTATTATGCTTACACCGATGCCAATAATTGCACCAACGTGGACTCTTTAGTAGTTCAGGTATCACCAACCTCTGCCACCAGTTCGGCGGGAATCATCAGCCATTTTCAGGTTTTTCCTAATCCAAATCATGGTGACTTCTCGCTGGAAATAATCCTTCCCTCCAACAGGATATTGAATTTTAAGTTAGTGAATTCCCTTGGCCAAACATTGGTAAACCGTCAGGATTGGCTGCCTTCCGGTCGGTCCATACTCCATTTCAGTAGCCATGAATTGAGCAGCGGCGTTTACTTTTTAAAAGTTATGGACGGCGAGCAGTATGCTTGCCTTAGGGTCATTGTCACAAAATAAGCGTGGGATGAAGTTGTTTTAAAACGCCTTAACGGGCTTCGTATATGGTAACTAAAATGAAGACCCTAATACAAACAACACCTAAAAATAAATACCGGGGGGCAAAAAAGAAGCCATCAGCCGCGTTGCCGGAACGTGAGAAAAACGCTCATTCTCCAAGCAACCATTACTATAACTTGTCTTATATTTGCTGCCGGAATATCACGATGACATTCCAGAAATGCACAATGCACTATTGCCCATAGTAAATGAATTGCAAAAACTGTAACGCCGAAATAAATTCAAAATTTTGTCCCGACTGCGGGCAACCCGCTAACCTCAAAAGAATTGACAAAAAATACATCACGCACGAAATTGAACATATTCTACACGTTGAACGTGGACTTTTATACACCATTCGTGAACTCTCTATACATCCAGGACAAAGCATCCGTCATTATCTTTTTGAAAACAGAAATCGACTGGTAAAACCTATCCTGTTCATTATCATCGCTTCTTTGATTTATACAACTTTAAACCGCTTATTTCATATTGAAGACGGTTTTGTAATTAACAACGAAACCGATCTGGAAAACCCAAGTACTGTCGGAAAAATTGTAAAATGGATCAAAGATCATTATGGTTATGCGAATATCCTGATGGGAATTTTCATTGCTTTATGGTTAAATCTGTTTTTCAGGAAGTCTAACTTCAATTTTTATGAAACACTGATTATGCTTTGTTTTGTTCAGGGAATGGCATTTTTGATTTTTTCAACTTTTGTACTCCTTCACGGAATAACCCACTTGGACATCATGAAAATTGCCGGTCCCATTGGAATAGTGTATAGTGTTTGGGCAATTGGACAATTTTATGACAAGAAAAAACCGGTAAGTTATATAAAAGGGTTGTTTGCCTACATTTTGGGAATGATTATTTTTTGGATACTTCCTACGCTGATTGGAACAATCATTGATTTGCTTTAAACTGGAAATTTAATCCCATTTCACCAAACATCTCCATTCAAAAGCATATTTTTGCCGTTCAAAATTCATTTTTACCAAAATTTCGATACGATGGCCACTCCAGACAATTCACCTGGCACGAACTTTTTTCCCGGCGAACGCTTCAACACCTTTCATGCCAACTCTTGGCAGGCTGGCCCGAACACGGCACGAGTGGTACCTGTTGCGCCCGTTGGCAAGTCCCTGCATTACGACCTGAGCCAAATCATCACTGCCACACAAGGCGCTTTGATCCAAAATAGTGGCATTATGGCGTTCCATTGTATCGGCGACACCGGCAACGATAGCAGTCACAATGGCGGCCCCGACAAAAGACTCGATGTGGCCGAAATGATGGAGGCCCAATGCACAGCGGGCCTTGGTCAAGCCGAAACGCCCTGCTTCTGCTACCACGTGGGCGATGTCATTTACCCCGGCAGTGACAATGCATTGTACGAAAAGGAGTTTTACCAGCCATACAGCGGCTACGGAAACGCCATCGTCGCCGTTCCGGGCAACCACGACTCCTACGGCCCGGATGGTTTGTCGGCCTTTGCCAACAATTTTATGCAACCCCAATTGGTCATCAAGCAAGGGCAACGACCGGCTATGAACCTCCCCTGGTACTATTGGGTATTGAACACGCCCGTAGCCACGATCATCGGGCTTGCCGATATTGATAATCGTATCGCCCAAACGCAACAAGACTGGTACAATGAGGAAGTAAAAAATGCCGACCCCAACAAAGCCTTAATCGTGGTGACGCATTACCCACCCTATTGTTTTGATGGCTCCAACAATGGCAGTATCCGGGCTTGTATCCAAAACGGATTTATGACCGCCGGTAGGATGCCCGACCTGCTCATCAGTGGGCATTCGCACAATTTCCAGCATATCCTGACGCCGAATATGGGCAATACGCCCGGTTACAATATGATCGTGAACGGTGCCGGAGGCGTAGCCGTGGGCGGGATAAGGCCACAGACGGGCGGCAACGACAGCACGCTTGTGTACGGCAATGACTCCGAATACGGTGCGCTGACCGTGATTGTGGACAGTAAAAAAAGGACAATTGTGGCCAATTATTTTTGCGCGGTCTCCCAATCGGGTAATGTCGACACGCATTTGCGGCATTCTTTCACGGTGAATTATTGATGGAAGATGATTGTCGGATGATGTAATAGATCAAATATAGATCGCTCAACGTGAGCACCACTTCCGATAGCCGATTAGTGTTGTGGCTGTAATTGACAAAGAAGTAGCGGTTATTTATGCGCTATTTCAATCCCATAGATTCCTTCTGAATGACAAAGCCACACGGCGGCAACAATGCACCCGGCGGGCAAAACCTTTGATGACTTCTGATATCTGCTATCATACATCATCAATCATATATCAAAAAACCACACTGGCGCAACCCACAAAACACGCTAAAAAAGCCGCGTCTCGAATACCGCTCAACGCTCAGTGGCTTGGATGCTTTTTGAGTGGTATAGGACACTTTTTGAGCGTGGCTTTTGCCTGCAATCCGAACCGCTCTGAGATGTCATCCACTCCGTTCCTCCGGGATGCACATCTCGCCGCAGGACGCACCACGTCGGGTAAAAATTTCAAAAATCAAAAATCTTATATCGGAGTTCTTATATCAAAATCCACTGTGTTGAGCGATAGCCGAAATCCATTGTGTTGAGCGATAGCCGAAATCCACTGTGTTGAGCGATAGCCGAAATCCACTGTGTTGAGCGATAGCCGAAATCCACTGTGTTGAGCGATAGCCGAAACAACGGCCCAGCCCACGAATTAACCATCAAAAACGTCGTGTGGCTTTGTCATCCAGAAGGGATCTATTGGCGTAGGATTTTGAATAAAATATCACAGGCAGCGTGCGTACTTAAAGCACATGAGATTTGTTTTATCACGCTTTTATTTCCGCACTTTTTGCCCGATATTGTAATCCCGTAGATTCCTTCTGAATGACAAAGCCACACGACGTTTTTGATGGTTTTTGGATGATTTTGGCCGCTTTTTCGGACAAATATTCTGTCTAAGGTATTCCGCTCTGAGATGTCATCCACTCCGTTCCTCCGGGATGCACATCTCGCCGCAGGACGCACGATAACGGGAAACTTCAAAAATCAAAAATCTTATTTCGGCGTTCTTATATCAAAACAACCCACAATCCCCTCCCTCCCACAACTTTCCACAATCCTACTTTTTTCCATAATGTGGAAATTCGGTACAATCTACCAAACTCACAACCAATTGATTTACAATAATTTATACAGTTGGCAAAGGTTTTGAACTAGAGTGTTGTCAAACGGTCAAACGATGAACGACATTCAACAAATAATAAACCGCATAAGCGCCACGGGCTGGAACGAGGCGGCCGGAAAGGGCCACAAAGTAAACGTGCACTACATCGAAAACCGCGATGGCAGTGTCCGTTGGATTTGGCCCTGCGGTGCGCGACACCCCCTGTTTCTAAAATGTTACCACGTACAAGGCTGGCGTTCTCAACTTGTTAGTTGGGCCATACAGTTGGTTTTTGTGCTTCGCCTTCCAACATGGGTGTTTCGGCAAGTATCGGTTGCTGGAAACTTCGTCACCGATCGGGGCGGCGCCACCAACTGGGCGTTATTCACGGGAACGACCGGCCCCAACCAAAAGTATATATTGTACACGGCGGATGAAAAAGGCGAAGGCGTGTTCACCAAAATAGCCATTAGTAACCGGGCAGCAGCGTTAATTGCAACGGAATATTCGGTATTGCAACAATTGGATTCCTCCGTTCGGGGTAACTGGGCTTATCCACAGGTGGTGTACTGCGACCCACAGTTTTTCTCGGTTGCCGAAGCCCCGCAATATGTTCATCGGGTGAACACATTTACGCCGCACCACGCCGATGTATTAGCGACTTTGCGGACATTGGGTAACCGCACCCTTTCTTTTGAGGCGTGGAATCGGGCGTTGGACCTTGATCAACGGTTGGCCCGCCTCACCGCAAATCGGGCAAAAACACCGGCGGGCATCGTTAAAAAACTGGGGCTTTTATACCAGCGTTTGCGGGAAAAATCGGTGGAAGTGCACCTGGCCCACGGCGACTTTACCCCTTGGAATATGTACGCCAACCAACAGGGGGCCTTGTACCTCTACGATTGGGAACTGGCGCACCACAACTACCCCAAAGGATTTGATTTTTTCCATTTTTTTGTGCAAAAAGGCGTATTGTTGACGCGTACCCCGTGGCAACAAATACGCCGTGAAATAGAGACCCACGCGCCTTCTTTTTTTGAAAATGACGAAAAGGAACATTGCTTGTCCTTGTATTTGTTCACCAATGTACTCAACTACTTGGAAATTTACGAACAACAAGCACAGTGGCATCCCCAAATTTATTGGCTGCTGGAAACGTGGAATATGGCGATGAGCGATGTGCTTCGCCCGGCAATGCCGCCGCGAGAACTTGTTGTGTTGGATGTATTTGATGGTGTACACCACCAGGCATACGCAGGTTTGAAACTCCCCGCTGGTCCGCTGGAAAAATTATCGCTCTATTCCGATCTCGATTTGCTGTTGTCCAAAAAGGCTACCCGCGCACTCTTAACCCAGTGCCAACACCATCCTTTGGTGAACACCACAAAGATCCAAAGCGGAACGGCCATGACCAAAGTAACGCTGCATTTGGCGGACGACTCAATTCTGAGTTTGGATTGTATTCATCAACTCAAACGGCGGCATGTGCAGTACATGTCCGTACCGCAAATGATCCAGACGGCCGAAACGGATACCGATGGCATCCGGCGGGTGAATGAGGCGGATACCCAACGGTTTATCGGCTTGTTTTACGGCCTCAACAAGGCGAACATTCCGAACCAATACCGGCAAATGCCGCGCACGGTACAAACCGACAACCCATTGTTAGATCAGGTGCTCGACCAACAATTTTCCGATGGTCAACCACGGCAAGCGCAACTTTTAGAAATTATCCAAAAATGGCCGGAAAACCGTGGATTTTCGCGGGTGCGCCATTGGTTGGCTTATTTATCGGATACGGGTCTGCAACTGTTGCGCCATCGCGGCATGGTGATTACGTTCAGCGGCGTGGACGGAGCGGGAAAATCAACGATTATTGAAACCACCAAACGCGAATTGGAGAAAAAACTCCGAAAAAGAGTGGTGGTTATCCGGCACCGGCCCTCTTTGTTGCCCATCCTGAGTGCCTGGACCAAAGGGAAAGCAGCGGCCGAAAAAGTGGCCGCCGATCATTTGCCCCGACAAGGCACCAACAAGAGCCGGGTGAGTTCTTTATTCCGGTTTTTGTACTACTACACCGATTATCTTTTGGGGCAATTTTGGGTGTATTTGCGGTACGTGGTGCCGGGTAAAGTGGTGTTGTACGACCGGTATTATTTTGATTTTATCCACGATAGCCGCCGGAGCAACATCGAATTGCCCAAATGGCTGCCCAAAATGGGTTATACGCTGCTGTTGCACCCCCACCTGAATTTCTTTTTGTACGCCGATGCGCCCACAATCCTGCGCCGGAAACAAGAATTGGACGCAACAACCATTGAACATTTGACAAAAAATTATTTAGATTTATTTCAACAACTTGGTCGTAAACATCCGGCTCAATATTATACCATCAACAATATATGCCTGAATCAAACCACCACTTTTATCACCCGCAAAATTCAATCAAAGTTGGTATGATACGGCGCATGATCGAAAAAGCAGTACAATGGCGCAACCCCGATTTTCACGTGAACAACGAAGTAAATACGGTGGCCATTCTTTCGTTTGCGTGGGCAACAAGTTGCAGCCTGCTACGGGGTTTTTCGTGGTTATTGTGTTTAAAAAACCCAAAAATGGCGATGCTTGGCAAAAATGTACGCTGGTACAACGCCCCCAAAATTCACTTTGGCCAATTCCTGAAATTGGGCGATCACGTCTATCTGAACGCACTCGGGAAACAGGGTATTCACATGGGCAATCGGGTGGGTATCGGGGCCTTTAGCCGATTGGTGGTTTCCACTTCGTTGCAGCACCCCGGCGAATTTATCAAAATTGGGCATCAGGTGGGAATTGGCGAGTATGCCTACCTCGGTGGAGGGGGCGGCCTCGAGATTGGCGACGACTGTATCATTGGCCAGTACTTTAGTTGCCACCCAGAGAATCATATTGCGCAAAATCTTTCAACGGCCATTCGGCACCAGGGCGTTACCCGACAAGGGATAAAAATTGGCAACAACTGCTGGATTGGCAGCAAAGTAACCATTTTGGACGGGGTGGAAATTGGCGAAGGGTGCATCGTTGCCGCTGGCGCGGTGGTGACCCGGTCTTTTCCCAGCCATTCCGTAATTGGGGGTGTTCCCGCAAAAATTTTAAAATCTAGAATATGAAAACCATATTAGCAACGGCGTATGCCATTCACCCGTACAAAGGTTCAGAAGACGGCATGGGCTGGAATTTTGTCCGCCAAATTGGGCGTTTTCACAAAGTTATCGCCATTACCCGCGAAAACAACCGCGCCGCCATTGAGCGTTACATGTCGGAGAACCCCGACGATATTTACAACAACATTCAGTTTTTGTACTTTGATTTGCCTTATTGGATGCGTTTTTGGAAAAAAGGCAGTCGGGGCGCCATGTTGTATTATCTCATGTGGCAGTACGGGGTTATTTCGTTTATCAAAAAACAAAACCTGGTATTTGACATTGTGCATAATTTGAATTTTCACAATGACTGGACCCCTTCGTTTTTATGGAAAACGGGCAAACCCTTCGTTTGGGGTTCGGTGGGGCACCACCCGTTAATTCCGGGCCAATATCTGGCACCGTACGGCTGGAAGTATTGGTTAAAAGACCGTTTGATTTGGTTGGTAAAACAGTATTTTTGGAATTTTTCATTTTCCCTGCACCAAACTAAAACCAAGGCCAGCCATATTTTGTGTATGAACAGCGGGGTGCTCCAACAACTTAAACTCACCCGCAATTACAGCATTATGCCCTCGGTGGCGACCCAGGATTTTGGGTGGTGGCCAGATATGGCCGCAACGACCGAGTTTACGGTGATTTCCGCCGGGCGATTTGTGCCACTCAAAGGTTTCGACCTCACCATTGAGGCATTTGCCCGTTTTATCGAACAAGTTCCTTTTTACGAAAGACAAAAATGCCGTTTGGTGCTGGTGGGCAGTGGCGCGGAAGAGCAAAAATTGAAAAAACTGGTTGAAAAAAACAACCTTTCGTACCACGTTGACATATTGTCGTGGATTGACCGGCCCGAACTGCTGGAGCGGTTCAAAAGTGCATCGGTGTTGTTGTTTCCTTCGCACGAAGGGGCGGGTATGGTGGTGGCCGAGGCCTTGTCGTTTGGGCTGCCGGTAGTGTGCATGGATAACGAAGGACCGGGGGCGTTTATCACGCCCGAATGCGGCATCCGGGTACCCAAGGGTGCCTATTCGGAAACGGTCGAACATTTGTCCGGGGCCTTGTTGGGTTTGTACCGCGATACCGAAAAAAGAGCCATCATGCGCCGGGCAGCGCGGGCGCATTTTCTGCGGGCATTTCATTGGGATAAAAGGGGCGAGCAACTCCAAAAACTTTACGCAACATTATGAAGCCGCCGCAAAGAATTTTTGTTTGTCACCTGCTCAACGACCGCAGCGGCAGCCCCAAGGTATTAAGCCAATTGGTGCGGTCGTGGGCGCTCAAAGGCCGTTGGGAAATTCACTTGTGTACCAATTCCGGCACCAATGGCTTTTTGAGTGGCATTCCGGGGGTTATTTATCACCACGCCTGGTATCAATTCCGGTCAAATCCCTGGTTGCGCCTCGTTTTTTATACCATTAGCCAAAGTATGTTGATGCTGATGTTGTTATTAAAACTTCAAAAAAACGACCTCGTTTACGTGAACACGGTATTGCCTTTTGGTGCGGCTTTAGCGGGAAAAATAAAAGGTTGCCGCGTGATTTACCACGTACACGAAAGCACCATTCAACCGCGCTTACTGAAATGGTTTTTGCAACGGGTGATCCGGTTGACCGCCGCCGAGATCGTGTATGTTTCCCGCTACGTGCAGGCGGCGCACTGCCTCACGCAGGTACCCGGACGGGTGGTGTACAATGCCTTGGAGTCGTCTTTTTTGCAAGCCGCTTCCGGTAAAAACAGGAGCGAAGAACCCACCCGCGTTTTGATGGTGTGTTCATTAAAAAAATACAAAGGCGTGTGGGAATTTGTGCAATTGGCAGGCGACCATCCGGGGTATCAATTCCGATTGGTGCTGAACGCCACCGAGGCGGAAATGGCGGCATTTTTCGGGAGCCGCCAACTACCCGCCAACCTGATCCTGTTTTCGGCGCAAAAAAACATCCATCCCTTTTACCAATGGGCCGATGTGGTGGTGAACCTGTCGCTCCCCGATGGCTGGGTCGAGACATTTGGCCTGACCATTATTGAAGGCATGGCGTACGGGCTTCCGGCCATTGTGCCCCCGGTGGGCGGTATTTTGGAGGTGATCGAAGAAGGCGTTACCGGCCTCGTTGCCGACGCGCGAAACCGACAACAACTCAACGAGGCCATTGGGCAAATTATGCAAAACAAGCACCAATACGAACGCATGAGCCAAGCCGCCAAAGCGCGTACCGCATTGTTTGAAGAAGCAACGATGTGCCGCGACATTTCCTCGTTGTTGTAAACAGTTTTTTCACCCATTGGCATTTTTCCAAATCGCTCAACTTTTCCACATTATGGAATATTCGAGCAATTTTCTTTTTTCACAAACAATTGATAAACAATAAGATGCGCTTTTGGCATCGAATTGTATTTAGTAATTCCCGATAACCTGTTAAAATAAAATTAAGATGAATCAGGAAAAAACACAGAAAAAAAGAATAGCCATTATTGGCACGGTTGGGGTGCCCGCCAATTACGGAGGTTTTGAAACCTTGGCCGAACACCTCATTGAAAACATGACCGATCACTACGACATTACTTTATATTGTTCGGGCAAAAAATATCCGAAAGATGTACGCAAGGCAAGTTACAAAAATGCCAGGCTCCGGTACCTCCCCCTCGATGCCAATGGCATCCAAAGTATTCCCTACGATACATTGTCCATTTTACACGCTTTATGGTATGCAGATGTACTGCTGATTTTAGGGGTGGCCGGAGCCTGGATCTTACCTTTTGTGCGGTTGTTTACCCGCAAAAGAATTATTATCTCCATTGATGGTATCGAATGGAAAAGGGACAAATGGAATGTGTTGGCCAAATGGTATTTGTTTTGGGCCGAAAGCATAGCGGTAAAGTATTCGCACATTGATATTTCCGACAACGAGGCGATTCAGGATTATACCGCCGCCCGCTACGGATCACTCAGTCGAATTATCGAATACGGGGCCGACCACACCCTCAAAGTGCCGGTAACGGCGACGGATACGGAACAATACCCGTTTCTCGCCCGGCCTTACGCCTTTAAAGTGTGCCGAATTGAGCCGGAAAACAATGTGCACCTCATTTTGGAGGTGTTTGCCAACGCGGCAAAATTGCCCCTCGTTATTGTGGGCAACTGGGACAAAAGCGCGTACGGGCAAGACCTGAAAAACACGTATTCGCAGCACCCAAATATCCACATTCTGGACCCGATTTACAACCAACAACGGTTAGATGTTTTGCGCAGCAATGCGGCATTGTACGTTCACGGGCACTCGGCCGGTGGTACCAACCCGTCGTTGGTAGAGGCCATGTATTTGGGTTTGCCCGTGTTGGCGTACGGCGTATCGTACAACCGCGTTACGACCGAAAACCAAGCCTTGTATTTCAACAATAAAGAAGAACTAAAACGGCAGATTGCGGATATCTACACCGCCAAACTCAAAACCATTGGGCAAAAAATGGAACGTATTGCCCGGCGGCGTTACACGTGGCCGCTGGTGGCGCAAAAGTACGGTCAATTGGTAGCCGAATCGCTGGAAATTGCGCAAAAACCATCGGTTTTTACCCGGATTTCCCGCCTACACTACCCGGATTTGTTACAAAAAGGAGCCGCGCACCTGCGGTATTAATTTTCTAAAAAACACACATACTATGTTCGTTTCTTATTTTTTAACGCCCCTTTTTTCGTGTATCCTGGCCTGGTTATTTATTCCTTTAATGCGAAAAATAGCCTTTGTTATTCAATTGACGGATCAACCCAACCGTCGTAAAATACACCATCAGCCGGTGCCGTTGGTGGGCGGCATTGCCATGTTTGGGGCTTCGTGGCTGGCGGCGGCCTTGTTCATGCACCAATGGGGAGACCTGGTGTTGATCAAAAACATTTTTGTGGCATCGTTCATTTTGCTCATCATTGGTACCCTCGACGACCGCTACGACATTCGCGCCAGTTTCCGATTGGTGGTACAACTCCTGCTGGCCCATTGTGTTTTTGATGCCGGGGTACGCATCGAGACCTTTTATGGTATTTGGGGCATTGAGGAACTTAGTTATGGGCAACAATATTGGGCAACAATTTTGGTCATCACCGGTATTGTCAACGCCATTAACCTGATGGACGGTATTGATGGTCTCGCGGCGGGGTTGAGTTTGGTATCGGCGGTGGTATTGGCCATTATTGCGGCACAAACGGGGCACGAGAACGTGTTTGTCCTTTTGTTGTCGTACGCGGGGGCATTGGTGGCGTTACTGAGGTTTAATTTTAGCCGAACGCAGAAGATATTCATGGGCGATGCTGGTTCCATGACCCTGGGGTTATTGATTAGTGTAGTGAGTATCCGTTTATTGCCCACGGGGGCAGAAGGTCGGCCTTTTTCGTGGATCCTGATTGGTATTATTTCCATTTTGGTGATCCCGGTTTTTGATGCGTTGCGGGTGTTCAGAAAACGGCTCAAGGCCGGAGTTAGTCCGTTTCACGCCGATAAAACCCATTTGCACCATTTGGTTCTATTTTTAGGTTTACGACACCAAACGGTAAGCCTGTTGTTAAGCGCAGCGGCGCTTGCGATTATGGTGATTGGCTTTTGTATCAATAACGTAGCCGGGCTAACCTGGGCCATCATTGGTATGGTATTTGTTTTTTACGCTGGCACCTCGATCTTGGGCTTTCATCATCAGGTTATTGTATGGCGACAAAAAATAAGGCTTATGGAAATGCAACGCTAAAACAATACCTTGAAGTACCAAAAATGCGGGTAACTTTGTGACGGAATACACTGCAATATGGCATCATTTAAAATTTTTATCGTGGAAGATGACCAATGGTACGGTCAAATATTAAAACATCATCTGGGTATGAACCCCGATTATGACTTGGAGTGGTTTGCTACGGGCGAGGCGTTATTAAACAACCTCTACAAAAAACCGGATTTGGTCTGCGTTGATTTTGGCCTGCCGGACATGAGTGGTGGTAAACTTTTGCAAGAAATACAGGCCCGCAACAAACAAATTCCCGTGATTATTATCAGCGCCCAGGAAGCCATTAATGTTGCCGTAGATTTACTCAAAGCGGGTGCCAAAGATTATATCATCAAAGACGAACACACCAAAGAGCACCTGTGGAAATCAATTATCCAAATCCGCGAAAACATTAGCCTGCGCCAGGAGGTGGAAGACCTCAAGGAGCAATTAGGGCAAAAATTCCACTTTGAAAACACGATTATTGGCCAAAGTACCGCCATTCAAAAGACCTTTTCGTTGCTTCAAAAAGCCATCAATTCCAATATCAACGTATCGTTAACCGGTGAAACCGGAACCGGCAAAGAAGTGTACGCCAAAGCCATCCATTTTAACAGCGACCGAAAGAAAAAAACGTTTGTGGCCGTAAACATGAGCGCCATTCCCAACGAATTGGTCGAAAGCGAGTTGTTTGGGCACGAAAAAGGAGCCTTTACCGGGGCCACCGGCACTAAAATCGGGAAATTTGAAGAAGCCCAGGGCGGCACCCTGTTTTTGGACGAAATCGGCGAACTCAACCTGACCCTGCAAAGCAAATTGCTGCGCGCCGTGCAAGAACGCGAAATTGTTCGGGTGGGGGCCAATAAACCCATCAAAGTGGATATCAGGCTGATTACCGCTACCCATAAAAACCTCGCGGAAGAAGTAAAAGCCGGTCGCTTTCGCGAAGATTTGTTTTTTAGAATTGTGGGCCTGCCCATCGAATTGCCGCCCCTGCGACAACGCGACAACGATGTGATTATCCTGAGCAAACATTTTATCGAAGCCTACGCCAAAAGCAACAAAACACCCGTGTTGCAATTGCACGAATCGGCCAAAATCAAACTCCGAAAATACACGTGGCCCGGAAACGTCCGCGAACTAAAGGCCGTCATTGATCTGGCCTGCGTTATGGCCGATGGCCACGAAATAAAAGCCCAAGACCTCACTTTTTACCAAATTAGCGACACCAAGCCCTACTCCGACGACGAAAAAAGCCTGAAAGATTTTGAAATCGAAATCATTACGCATTACATCCAAAAATACGATAATAACGTAGTGCAGGCCGCCGAAAAACTCCAAATCGCCAAGTCCAAAATTTACAACATGCTCAAAAGGGGCGAAATAAAAATATAAAGCGTCTCTCTCCCGTAAAAACAAACGTAAAAAAACATCATGTACGGCATTGTCAACAAATCTATCGAAGAGTTAGTGGTGGCTAACTACGGAACCGAAAAATGGGAAGAAATAAAGGCAAAAAGCAACATCAATATCGAATACTTTATCAGCAGCGAAAATTACGATGACGATGTTACTTTTAGTTTGGCCCAAACCATCGCCGAGGAACTGAATACCTCCGTTGATGAGGTACTTAAATCGTTTGGTGAATGGTGGATTCTGCACACCGGGAAAAATCATTATGGCTACCTTTTAGAAAGCGGCGGTGATAATTTTAGGTCTTTTTTGTTAAATTTGCCCTCGTTCCACAACCGGGTGATGATGATGTACCCCAAACTAACCCCGCCGGAGTTTAAAATTTCGGACCTCAATGAAAACACGCTTCATTTGCATTATTATTCCAAAAGAAAAGGACTTACCGCCTTTGTTTATGGCCTGATGCACGGTTTGGGAACGTTTTTTGGAACAACCGTAAGCACCGAGCACCTCGAATCCGTACCGGGGACTGATACACACGAAATTATTAAAGTAACATGGATAAATTTATAGATGAAACCGAACTTCTTTTAGAGGTTTTCCCGTATTCTATCGTGTTAAATCGTACACTTTCGATCCATAAAATGGGACAGGGTTTGTACAAAATCATTGGTGATGCCATTGGCCAACCTTATTTTGAGCATTTTACGTTAGAAAGACCTTATATTGAACAAATCACTTTTGATTGGATAAAATCGGCCGTTCACGACGGGTTTTACACCAAACACAAAGAAAGTGGTCTCATATTCCGGGGCACATTTCGCTGGATTCCCCAACAGGACGCGTTGGTCTTTTTGTCCAGCCTTTGGGTGATGAACATCGAACAACTGAAACCGTACAAAATAACCATCACCGATTTTCCACCGTACGATCCCACGTTTGATTACCTCCACGTGCTAAAACAGTCGGAAATTCATAAAAATGAACTTTCGGACTTAATTAAAAAAATTGACACGCAATCGGCGGCCTTAAAGAAGTCGAATGACGAATTGAACCTTGCCAAAACACGGTTAGAAAGTATTTTAAACGAAATGACCGATGTGGTTTATTCCATAAAAATCCCGGAAATGGATGTTGTGTTTATTTCGCCGTCGGTAGAAAGTGTTTTTGAGTTAATGGCCGATCACGTCGTCAACAACCCGATGGGCTGGGAAACCGTCATTTTGGCCAATAACCGACCAATATACAACACAATTACCCGGGAATTGCAAGAAACTGGCGCATTTCACGCGGAATACCAAGTCGTTACGCCCTCCGGCAAAACGAAATGGGTACAAAACCAGGGCAAATATATCTTCGATGATGACCAAAATATCATTCGCTTAGACGGCGTGGTGATGGACAAAACACGGCAGATTTTGGCCCAGGAAAACCTCGATCAGGAGGTGCGTTTGCAAGAAGCCCTCATTGATATTGCCTCTACGTACATCAATCTCAACCCAAAAGAAGTGAACAGCGTTATCAACCTTTCGCTGCAAAAAATGGGTTTGTTTGTATCGGCCGACCGCGCGTATATTTTTGATTATGACTTTGACCAAAAAACAACCTCCAATACCTACGAATGGTGTAACGAAGGAATTTCTCCCGAAATCAACAACCTGCAAAACGTGCCCATGGCGTTTTTCCCGCAGTGGATCGAGCAACACCAACAGGGCAACGCCTTTTATATCCCCAATGTATCGGATTTAACCGACGATGGCGACGGCGGCTTAAAAGCCATTCTGGAACCACAAGGCATCAAAAGTCTGATTGCCATACCGCTCCTCGATGGTCAGGAATTGCTTGGTTTCGTGGGGTTCGATTCGGTGAAACAACACTACGATTACAGCGAAAAGGAAAAACGCCTCCTGTTTTTATTTGGCCAAATGCTGATTAACATCGGCAACCGGCAAAAATGGGAAAACCAACTCCGTTTGCAGGAAGAAAAATACCGCAACATTATTGCCAACATGAATTTGGGGCTGCTCGAAGTAGACCTTGGCGATATTATTATGTACGCCAACCAAAGTTTTTGTGATATGTCGGGTTATTCCCTCGACGAATTAAAAGGCCAACACGCTACGAATTTGTTCGTGGATGAAAAGAAAAAAAATGTCATTTACGAAAAAAATGCGATCCGGCTTGAGGATAAATCCGATAGTTATGAGATAGAAGTGACCAATAAACAAGGCGGAAAAAGGTGGTGGTTTATTAGCGGTGCCCCCAATTACAACGACAAAGGGCAACAGATCGGGAGCATCGGGATTCACCTGGATATTACGGAACAAAAACGCCTCGAAGCCGAATTGGCCCGGGCCAAATCCTTTGCCGAAGCGGCGGCCAAAGCCAAAGAACTTTTTTTGGCCAATATGAGCCACGAAATCAGAACGCCCCTCAACGTCATTATTGGCATGATTCGGCAACTGACCAAAGAAAACCTCACCCACGACCAGCGTTTTTACGTGCAACAGTCGGAAAGTTCGGCGAAACATTTGCTCACCATTCTCAACAATGTACTCGACGTGGCCAAAATTGAGTCGGGTGACATGGAAATTGTGGAAAAGCCCTTTAGCCCAAGTTCGCTGTTGTACAACGTGCATTCGATCATGTACTCGCAGGCAAAAGACAAAAATCTCGACTTCAAAATAAACGTCAGCCCCGATGTAAAACCGGTCCTAATTGGTGATGAAACCCGCCTGCGACAGGTGTTAATCAACCTGATTGGCAACGCCATCAAATTTACGCGGGAAGGGTCCATTATGCTCAATGCCGCCGTTAAAAACGAAGATGCGCACCAACAAACCATCGTTTTGGAAGTAGTGGATACCGGAATTGGCATGTCCGACAACTTTGTATCGCGCATTTTTGATAAATTTTCGCAGGAACAAAACGAATCGAACCGCAAATATGAAGGCACCGGGCTGGGCATGGCCATTTCCTACGATTTGGTGCATCTCATGGGCGGCATCATGGAGGTGCAGAGTACCAAAAACGAAGGCACGGCCATTCGTTTTGAACTCACCTTGTCGGTGGGGGCATCCAATCAATTGGTGTCAAAAAGTGAACAAATTAAAGAAGGTGCTTTTGCCGGGCGGAAAGCATTACTCGTTGAAGACAACGAAATGAACCGTTTTATCGCCAGCCAAAGCCTCGATTTTTTGGGATTTGCCGTCACCGAAGCCGAAAATGGCAAAGTAGCCACCGAATTGCTGCAAAAAAACCAGTTCGACATTATTTTAATGGACATTCAAATGCCCGTCATGGATGGGGTGGAAGCCACCATTTTCCTGCGCGAAACCCTGCACATCGAAACGCCGGTTATTGCGCTCACGGCCAATGCCTTCAAACACGATATTGATTTGTACCTCACCAAGGGCATGAACGATTTTATTACCAAACCCTACGACGAACAAGACTTTTTTCACAAAGTCCAACACGTTTTGAGCCTCTCTACGTTGGCTTCCGGGCGCGAGACCCAACCGCCGGTTACCCAGGAAAGCACTACCCCACTCTACGACTTGGAGATACTGCGGCAAATGAGCCGTGGCAACGAGACTTTTGTGGAAAAATTGGTCGCGCTTTTTATTGAACTGGCCAAGGAAAACATTGCAACCATTGAAAAATGCCTGCTCACGGAGGATTTTGAAACGATAAAAAAAATTGCCCATAAAATTAAACCCAGCATTGACCAAATGGGAATTGGTGATTTGAAAGAGGTGGTCCGTGCGGCAGAACAATACGACCTCACTACCCCACCCTACGAGGCGTTTGTGGGCATGGCCCGCACCATCGCCGAGGTATTGAAACGGGTAGTCGAAGCCCTCGAAAACCAAGCGGCCCAAACCGCCGATTGAGTTATTGGACGATCGTTAACAACGGGTTTGCCATTTCCACAATCGCATATTATTCCATAATGTGGAATGGTATGCGATTTTTATTTTTGTGTAATTCGCTGTTTAACAAGCATTTGTAAAAATGGCTTCTTTTTGGCATATAGTGTTTTGAACTATTCAAACAGTAATATGCAAAAAGCACAAAAGTCAGTTTTTATCGTGGACGACGATACATTTCACCTCGAAATCATGCAGCAATTGCTCACCGACGAGGGTTTAAACACCTTCACCACGTTTACCAGTGGTGTAGACTGCCTGCACGAAATTCACCAAAACCCCGATATTGTTTTTCTCGACCACCAGATGGACGAGTATTCGGGTTACGAAACCCTCAAAAAAATAAAAAGGTATAACCCCGATATTTTTGTGGTGATGGTTTCGGCCCAGGAAGACATTGATACCGCCGTAGCCACCCTCAAATACGGCGCTTTCGATTACATTCGCAAAGACCTCCACCTGCCCGCCAATATCAAAGCGGTATTGGCCAAAATAGAAGAAATTCAGGCGTTAATTCAGGCCCAAAAGCCTTCTCTGTTAAAATCACTTTTCAAATTTTTGTAGGCCATGAAATATCCTTTACTGCTCTCCGTGGTGGTTATCGGGTTATTGGGGGCCTGCAAAACGACCAATCTTTTGGTGGATTCCGCCGCCGACAATGATGTATCGGCGTTGGACAGTATTTTTTGGAATAACCAGGAATACCAATACCAAATTAGAAAAGACGACAAAATTACCATCAGCGTCTGGGGCCAGGATGACATTAGTGTGGGGTCCACCTACGGCATTTATAACTCCAACGAAGTGTACGGAAAATGGTTGATGGTAGATGCCCAGGGCAACGTCGAAATACCCAAAATTGGCACTCTACACGTGGAAAACAAAAATATTATCCAGTTGAAAGATACCCTGAAATCTATATACAGCGAATGGATAAAAGTCCCCGTGGTGGATATTAAAGTGTTAAATCGGGAAATTACCGTGTTGGGCGAAGTGCGCGACCCGCAAGTGATTAACGTGGATAAAGAGCAAAATACCCTGCTGGAAATGATTACCCGGTGCAAAGGGCTGGAGTTTTACGCCAACCCCAAGTACATCAAAGTATTCCGGCAGGTGGGCCAACACGTGTACGTTGCCAACATTGACCTCAGCAAAAACGGCGATTGGCACAAAAAAAACATCAACCTGCACCCGGGCGATGTCGTGGTAGTGCCCTCCAAAAAGTACAAAGAATTTGACAAACGGGTGTCTACCATTATTCCATTTACCACCACATTAACCTCCGCAGCGGTTTTTATGGGGCTTTTTTGAGCAAGCATTACAACGATACAATGAATTCACAATTGCATTTTATCCGGCCATACCTCCGGGGATGGACCATTATCGTGGGCAGTATGGTACTGGCTTACCTCATGGCGTCCAATTATTTGTCGTACGTGTCGCCCATGTACGAAAGCACGGCCAAACTAAGGCTGGCCGACCACAACGAAGGCGTGCCCAACAGCAACCTGTACAAAGATTTGGATGTATTTGCCAATACCCAAAAAATACAGGCCGAAATAGAACTGTTGCAATCGCACGCGCTGCTCAAAAAAGCACTGCAAAAACTACCCTTTGCGCAAGTGATTCAACGGGTGGGCAGCCTCAAAAAAACCGAACTTTTCCCCGATGCGCCCATCACCATTTCGTTTGTTGCGATGGATGCCCGGCACTACAATAAACCGTTTTTGGTTTCGGTAAAAGCCGACAGCACTTACACTGTTGTTGCGCCCAACGCCGAGCAAAAAAGCGGCCGCCTGACCGATACCCTCACCTTGGGGGAAACAAAATTGGTCGTTTGCCTGAACAAAACCCTGCTCGATGCCAAAAAAGACGCGCAATGGAGCGACCAATACGAGGTAACGATCCACAGCGAAGACCGACTGTTGGCCGAAGTGCTGCGGAACCTCGATGTAACCTCGGTGGATAAAGACGTGCCGGTAATTCGGATCAGTTATAAATGTGGTCACCCGGAAAAAGCCGCGCAGTTTCCCAATGCCCTGGCGGAAGCCTACATTGAAGATTATATCGAAACCAAATTCGGAGCGGCGAACTTAACCTCCGGGTTCCTGGAAGGCCGAATAAAAGAAATCAGCGGCAAACTGTCGGAGGCGGAATTGGCCATTTTAAACTACCGCGAAGCCAAGGGCATCACCAATTTGAGGCAGGAAACCGAAACCGATTTGCGCAAAATATCCCAACTTCAAATTCAGCAAACCAACCTGAAAATGAACTTGGATGCCATTCGGGAACTGGAGTATTACGTGGAAAAAGGCAAAGGTGATTTTCTCGATCTCGCCCCCAACTTTGAGGCATTTACCGATTTGCTTTCGACCGAAATGATTAAAAAAATCAAACAGTTGCAAGCCGAAAAAAGGGATTTGTTGCTGGAATACACCCCCAAAGACGACCGGGTAAAAGTGGTGGATGAAAAAATCGCCGACCTCACTTCTTACCTGACCGAAAGTATTAAAAACACCCGAAAAAACCTGCAAACCAAATACGACAACCTGTTGGACGATATTTCGGTAGCCGAACAAACATTTATTCCCGTGCCCGAAAAAGAACGGGTCATGGCTATTTTGAACCGCGAATTTGACATTTATCAGCAGTCGTATAATTTTCTTAACCAAAAACAAATAGAAGCCGAAATTGCCAAAGCCGCCAAAATGGCGTTTCACCGAATTATTACCCCCGCATCGGTGAGCAAAACGCCCGTTTCGCCCAATTATGCCATTATCAAAGGGGTGTCGGTTATTTTGGGGTTAATTGCCGCCATTATTTTGATTTTTACGGTGCACAGTTTAAAAGCCCGCGTGAACAGTGCCGATACCATCGTCACGGATAGTTCCATCCCGATAGCCGCAACGGTTCCCAAACTCAAAAACCCGGCCCAAACCCAAAATCATTTTATCCGAATGCTCACCCAATGGCAGGTGAAAAACATGCTACAACCGCGTGGCATCTTGTGTTTTACGGGTTTTTCACCCGCGCAGGGCCAAACGTTTATCAGCACCCACGTCATCAATACCCTAAAAATTCAAGGTAAAAAAATAGGGGTCATTACCTTAAAAAACGACACTCATTTCACCCATTACCACCAAATTACCCTCGAAAACGACCACGAAACGCACATTGACCTATTCACCGATGCCATGAAACAGGTGCCCGTGGAACAGGTGCAGCAAATGATACAGGAACAAAGCCAACGCTTTGATCAAACGATTTTAATCAATTCAATATTCAACGAAAATTTCACCCTCGCCATGATGCAGGTCGCCACCCTGAATCTGATTTGTGTGGATACCCGCCTGACCCCGGCCAAATGTATCGCCGCCGCCGATTTGGTGGTGCAGGAATACCAGATTCCCGCCCCGTTTTTCGTCCTCAACCGGGACGGCTATAATCCCGGCTTTATCCGGTCGGTGATTCGGAAAATCCAGAAGACCTATTTTTTAAAAAACCCTAAAAACGCCGTTTCCCATGACCATAAAAGTTAAAAAATATGGGGCCATTGCCGATCAGGTGGTGTTTAGCGGCACCAGTTTTGCAACCACCATTGTGCTGGCGCGCCAACTCGATCCCGCCGGTTTTGGGCAGTATTCGGTGTGGTTATTGGGGATTTATCTGGCCGTATGCGCCATTGGGGCCTGGAGTGTACAACCTTTTCAGGTGCACGCGGGGCGGGTTTCAAGCCCTCGTACGTACGCCAGTTTTGTGTTTTGGGGGCACGTTGCATTGGCCTTTGCCGGTGTACTTGGGGCGGCGGTCGTACTATGGGCATTGCATTGCCCGGAGGTGGTGGCACCGTTGTTTTTTGGCCTTGGCTTTGTGTTATACGATGGAATCAGAAAGATCTTATTGGCCCAAAATCGCCCCGGAATGACGTTGATCATTGACCTGCTATCCGGCATATTAACGGGTTGCGTATTGCTGGTCGTGGGCAACCCACACGTAGCGCCGGTCATGGCCGGTTTGGGTGCCGTTTACGCGTTCGTTTTTATCCTTTCGGTGGCCCTCATTCGGCCTTTTGCCTTCGATTCAACGGCATTCAAAACCTATTTCCAGTACCATATCCGGCAGGGCAAATGGTATTTCCTCACGGCCATTAGCCAATGGTGGGCGGGCAATTTGTTGGTGGTGGCATCGGGTGCGCTACTGGGGCCGGTTGCGTTGGGTGCCTTGCGGCTGTCGCAGTCGTTGTTTGGGGTACTTAATATGCTGTTGCAAACTTTTGAAAACTACATTTTACCCCAAACCGCTTCAAAAATCAACCAAAATTTCGCCGCCGGTCTGGACTATTTAAAAAAGACCAGTCTCAGGGGCGCGGCGGTGTACTTCCCGTTGTTGTTGCTCATTTATGTGGGTGCCGACAACATACTGATGCTGGCGGGCGGTTCGGAATATGCGGGATATGCCTACGTTTTGCAAGGTTTGAGTGTATTGTACGTGTTCGTGGGAATTGGTCAGCCGGTCCGATGCATGATCCGGTCATTAGAACTCCATTCCGTGTTTTTCCGGGGTTATCTGATGACTTTGGGGTTTGCGCTGTGCTTTTCGCAACCACTCATTCGGCAGTTTGGGTTACCTGGCGTGTTGGCGGGATTAATTATTTCGCAGATTATATTAATTATTTATTGGGGAATTATTTTACACACTAACAACAAAATTTCATGGAAATCATTCATATCGTTTTAGGAAAAGCCAATCCCGACCGCCTGAACGGGGTCAACAAAGTGGTCTATAATTTGGCCACCGAACAAACCAAGGCCGGGAAAAAAGTACAGGTGTGGGGCATCAGTTCGGATACGCACCACAATTATCCCGAACGCAATTTTACGACGGTATTGTTTCAGGCTCAGGTACCATCGTACCGGGTCAACCGGGCGTTAAAAGCGGCCATTGTTGAACATAAAAACGCAGTATTTCACCTTCACGGCGGCTGGATTCCGCTGTTTTCCGGCCTGGCCCGCCTGTTTGCCCGCCACCGGGTAACATTTGTGCTGACACCACACGGCGCGTACAATACCGTAGCCATGCAGCGCAGTTTTTGGAAAAAGAAACTATACTTTTATTTATTTGAAAAAACGCTATTACAACGGGCGCACAAAATACACGCCATTGGCAACAGCGAAGTAACGGGGTTAAACGGCTGGTTTCCCAACCGTAAATCGGTGTTATTACCCTATGGTTTTGACGGAACACCGGAGACAACCATTGGCGCAAAAAATGCCGCATTTACCGTTGGTTTTGTGGGCCGTTTGGATATCCACACCAAAGGACTCGATCTGCTGGTGGAGGCATTTGCCCGTTTCCAACGCACCCACCCCGATGCCCAATTGTGGATTGTGGGCGATGGTCCCGGCAAAACCCAAATGGAGCAATTTATTTTGGAAAAAAACGTACGCCACGTGACGTTGTGGGGCAAAAAATTTGGCCGCGAAAAAGACGAATTGATGGCCCAAATGCACGTATTTGCCCATCCGTCGAGGAACGAAGGGCTACCCACCGCCGTTTTGGAAGCCGCCGCAATGGGCGTGCCCACCATTGTTACCCAAGCCACCAATATCGCCGAATACATCAAGCAATTTGGAGCCGGTGTGGCCATCCCCGATAACCACGTTGTAGAGTTGGAAATGGCTCTGCGTCTGGTGTACGCCAAGTACCTGAAAAACGAGGCGCATACCTACACCGAGGGTTCCCGACAAATGTTAAAAGAAGTATTTGCATGGCCAACATTAGTGCACCAATACGACCAATTGTACCAATAAAATGAAACGCCTTTTTACCGAAAAAGACCACACCCCGTTTTTGAAAAAAATAAACGGGCAATTACTGCTCATCATATTGTTGATGGTGGCCTGTTTTTTTACGTGGAGCGAAAACGTAGCCATCACCCGGGTCATTAAAGTGATTGGGCGCATGGGTATGTTGTTTGCGTCCTGGCGGGTGTACAAAAGTATTATTCAATACGGCGCAACCGATTACCTGAAAACGAACAATGTGTTGTCCATCATTTTTTATGGATTGTACCTTTTATTGGGGTTTGCTTCTTTTTTATGGAGTACCAACGTTGGGTACAGCGCCTTGCAGTGGTTTATGACCTCACAAACGCTGGTATTTTGCTTTTTTTTTATCAAAAGTTTGTACCTGTTGGATCAGTTTTTCCCCAATCACCCCATCCGATTGTACAATTTATTGGGCAACAGCGCCTTTATTTTGATCTTGGTTTTTGTGGTCGGCATGTGGGTCAATCCCGATGCTTTTTTTCGGCTGACGCACGGCGGCGAGGAAGCGCGGCTGGGGGGATATTTGATGAACCCCAATGAGTTAGGAATGCTGGCCGGCGTAGGCGTTGCCGGTTTGATGTTCGATATCCGCAGAAACTACCGGCGCGGGTGGACGATATTCAAACTGCTTATTTTGTTTTACGGGTTATTCGCCACCGGTTCCCGCTCCTCCTTAATTGGCGCATTGTTGATTATTGGTTTCCACGTATTACAATCGAAGCAGAAAAAATTTGCCATTGCCGCCATTGTGGTCATGGCGATGGTGGCCCCGGTGGCCATATACAAGGTGGTCTTAAAAGACGGCGACCCCGAACGCATGGAAGAAGTATTGACCCTAACCGGGCGGCTTCCTTTTTGGCAGGCCTTAGTGAACGAAGGGCTGCCGCGCGAACCGTGGTTAGGTTTCGGATTTATGCGCATAGACTACAAAGAGTATTTCCAAAGTACCCACACCTATCCGGGCAAAATGACCCACAACACCTTTATGCAGGTATTGATGAATCTTGGATTGGTGGGCATTACGATTGTACTATTTCAATTGTTATTTACTTTTCGGGGCATTTTTCTGGAAGAGGCCGAAAAAAAACTCATGTTGTTGTGTTTGTTGATTCCCATTGTGATCAATTCTTTTACCGAATTTGGCATTTTTGGGGAATCCAACTACGGAATTTTATTTTATCAATTGCTGATTATGTACATTTCGTTTCGACCGGGCATGCGGGTAAAAAGTGCGGTTGGAGGTATGACTTTGTAGTGGGTATTTTACCACATATAGTATAGATTTAAAAGTGTGCCGCATCACTTGAGCATATAAAAAACGCCGTGTGGCTTTGTCATTCAGCAGGAATCTACGGGCTTGCCATTGGTGAAAAAAAGCGGAAAAACCCCAAATGATCATCAAAAGGCTATTCTTGGCAGTAATTGACAAAGAAGTAGCGGTTATTTATGCGCTATTTCAATCCCATAGATTCCTACTGAATGACAAAGCCACACGGCGGCAACAATGCACCCAGCGGGCGGGGCTACTTCTTACCGCCGAAAAATGCCAAATTTTTCAGGAAAAGAAAAGTGAATACACCCCACAAAACCCAGGTGAAATAATCTGCCAAATCTTACAGATTTGGTAGATTTCAGCCGGAAATATGCGCCGAAGGCACCACAGACCCCGGTGAGCGCCCGTTTAGCGCCCCCCCCCGAAAAAACACTACATTTTCACATATCGCCGCACCGCATACCTGCCATCCGGGGTACGGGCGGCAAAAAAATAGATACCATTGGGCAAATGGCTCACATTCATATCAAACGTTCCTCCCGACTGCGCAATAGAAACAGTACGCACCAACTGGCCCGTGGTACTAAACACCTCCAACTGAATCTCCGTAAACGCCGCCGGATATTGCAATTTCACCCATCCACTGCCGGGATTAGGCGTTAAAACCAACAAAAACGCCGTTTCCGGCGTGGTTTGTTCGGACAGTACCTGCACCTGATCGGTCAGTGAACAGCCATTGGGTAATGTTACCGTGACCGTGTAGGTACCCGGTACCGCTACCGCGATGGTGGGCGTATTCATGCCATTAGACCAGTTCCACGCGGCATCCGAGAGGGAAGGATGGCCCAATTGCACCGTTGTTTCACCGGCTTTTATGGTTTTTACGGCCCCCAAATTTAACCGCGCATCCAGATAACCTTTTTGGTTCCAATCGCGGATTTGTAGCAATTGCGGCCGTACTTCGCCGTAAAAATCGGGGCAAAAGGTAGTTGTCAATTCATCAAAAGTAGAAAACTGCAACCGCGTTCGGAAGGTATCGCCGGGCATGAACGCGAAGGACGGTTGATTCATCAGGGACGCATAGCCCGCAGGTGTAATCCACAACCAACTATCGTTTTCACAATACGACCAGAAAGAAGGATCACTGGGGTTGCCGGGTTGGGTAAACTGCACCACGGGCCGGGTTGAATCAGGCGGGTAAGTACCCGTCCATCCCTGGGTCAAAGGGGCACCATTGCGCCATTTTCCGTTTAGGTGGTTCCAAATTTCACTATCCGTCATCCCAAGATAAAAATGAAGATGGCCATGATAGAATAGGCCATCATACAAACAATCAAAACCTGAACTCATGGGAGCATCAAGTAACGTAACGGTTTGAACAGGTGGTTGGTGCACAAAAGGTCGTCCATCCCCACAATTTGCCACATTGGACTCCTTGTGGGTAAATGCATAAGAAGTATGCGCAATAGTATCACGGCCGTATCGGTCGTTATATTTGCAGCCCAACTGAAAATGAGTCAACCAGGTAAAATTGGTTTCTTCGTAGGCGGATGTATCAAAATTAATCATCTCCAGATCAAGAAAAACCGTTTTTTGCAAAATGGAATTGGCCGTACATTCGGGTAATAAATACATTTGAGCCATTACATCAATCCCGACCATATTTCCCTGGCTATACTTGTGCTGGGTACTGTCGGTAAATACCCACCAGGCGGTGCGCTCCCCTTTCACCAGTGGGTAATCTCCATCGTAAACATTGTACAGCCCATCGCCATTGTTGTCGTAAAATGGGGCGGGAAAGTTCATTTTATCGCTGGTAATGGACCAATAATTGTACCGAAACCGAAAATGCGGATTCCCTTTTCCCGGCCAAGTCAAAATATCAAAAGGCACTTCGCCGTCAATGGATTGGTTGGTGGCAAAGTCCGTTTGTAATTGACGGATGTCCTCTTGGTCAACAATCCAGGCGCGTTGAAAATCGGCGGCGTGGGTATGGTGCGTACCCATTCTAAAATCTCGGTTTATTATATTGTTGCTGTGCCAAAGGCTGGTATTAGCAACGCGCAGTTGCTGGTATTGGTCTTTGCCCCCAAAAAAGAACCCGCCGCCGCGGATGGTGGCTGCGGTATCGGATTTTACGATTAAGCCGCCTAGTTCATCATTATCATTGCTAAAAAAGACCGATCGCGGATTAAAAGCGATTTTGAGTTGTTCATTTTCTAAAATTCGGGTGCTTTCTTCGTTGGGTATTTCGACAATTGGACCGTTGTGATAAAAACCGGCTTGTGTGGCGTATGTTTTTCCACCCACGTCCTGAACCAAAAAATAGCGTTGTTTTTCTTCGTCAACGAACATGGCGGAAACCGAACCTACGTACGTTTGAATTTGAAGGGTATCTCCGTTGACATCGTAATAAAGCAGTTCGGTTTGCCCGGAATGTGGTATAGCCACGAATACATTACCTTCTTTGGTCCCGGCACCGGTAGTGATAAGGCGTTGGGGAAAAAACTTTTGCCACAACAACCGCCCAATGGCATCAAAACGATACAAATGATCACCAAAATTCGCTCCATTTACCCGCCTGACTCCGATAAAACCATCGGGAAAAGTAATAATTTTGGTAAAAACATAACCGGGATCGGCAATTTCCCAAAGGGCATTTCCTTCGCCGTCAAACGCCATAAGGTGACCCAAAGTATCGGAAGTGATAAAATGATTGCCCGATTGCGCCACCCCTACGCAAGGATTTTTAAATGGTTTTCGCCATATCCGGCTAAAACCCGTTTCGGGATTGAAAGCAAATTTATAGTAGTATTTTCGGCCAAATAGCAACAAAGTGGAATCGGTGATTGCTTTTACATCGGGCAAATAAGTGCGTATGGGATAATTTAACGGATCGCCCTGAATCCTCAGCGTATGCACCTCTTTTTCGGCTGGTGTACGGTAGATTAATTGGCACTCGTTACCCAATCGCCAGGATTGAAAATAACCTGGTTCGTCATCCCGGTAAATGGCCTCCGTGAACGTGAAACTAGGGACCGAAAAACTGGCTTTGTGCCGAATGGTGCCCGTTTGGTCAATAAGCAGGTGGAAATTACCGGTGGTAATTTCGTACAAATTATCCCTGAGTTCGACGGTGGTAAAGGGAGCAAAAGAACTACTCGTATTCAGATTAATGGTCCAAGCATCCTGCGCCCAAATCAAACATGGAGACAAGAAAAGGCACCAGAAGATGTAACCCGTTTTTTTCATAGTGTAATTGTTTTTTTGCAAATGTAATACACACCTGAGAATTACCCAATGTCGCCAATCCGCAAACGGATTAAATTTATTAAATGGCCGTTTTTGACGGATGAGTGATGCCGTTGGGTATTTGATAAAGCCCGTTTGGCACACAATTGAAGAACGGGATCGCCGCTTTTACATTTTTTTCCGCCGCAACGGCTCAAAAAACAGCGAAAGGGATTGCTGATGGGTAAAGTCAGTGCTTCAATGGCTTTGTTGCCAAAATAATTGGTGGTTGCGCCCGTGGCAATTACCAGATAATCGTAGTCTACATCGCCGCCGGTTGTTTCCACTTTGTTTTTTTCCGTGTCAATATTGGTTACCGTTGCCAAACGGATACAAAAACCCTCCAATCGCTCTAAACGGTTGAAGGGTTTTACAATAGAAAAAAACAGTATTTTACATTTTCGGCATCACCACTTTGTCAATCACATGGATCACGCCGTTCGATGCGGGAATATCCACCGAGACAACATTCGCGCCGTTGATCATCACTTTTCCGTTTTTGACGGACACTTTCAGTTTAGTACCCTGTAAACTGTTCAGTTCTTGTCCGTCCGCCAAATCGGCGGCCATTATTTTTCCAGCCACAACGTGATAGGTCAGAATATTGGACAATTTGGCCTTGTTTTCTGGTTTCATCAGGTTGTCCACGTCCGATTGGATGGCGGCAAAAGCGGCATCCGTGGGCGCAAAAACCGTGAATGGCCCGTTGCCTTGCAAGATGTCGACCAACCCCGCAGCGGTAACGGCGGCGGCCAGTGTTTTGGCACTTTCGGAGGCAACGGCCACAATGTCCATTGCTTTTTCTTTCGGTTTGGCGGGCAAAATCACCCGGCTAATCAGGTGAACCACGCCGTTTGATGCTTCCAAATTTACGGTTGTAACGGTGGCATCATTAACCATCACTTTGCCGTTACTGATTTTCACCATCAATTTGCTGCCATCCAGTGCGGTCAATTGTTGTCCGTCTTTAAGATCGGAAGCCATTTTTTTGCCACTGACGACGTGGCAAGTGAGCACTTTAGCCAGTTCGGCCTTGTTTTCGGGTTTCATCAGGTTATCCACGTCCGATTGGATGGCGGCAAAAGCGGCATCCGTGGGCGCAAAAACCGTGAACGGTCCGGGGCCTTTGAGGGTTTCGGCCAGCCCCGCAGCGGTGACGGCGGCTGTTAGTGTTTTGGCATTGTCGGAAGTGACACCGACGATGTCTTTTTTATTGGTTGCACAAAAAGAATTTGATAGAACAACTGCCAAAAGCAATGTGCCTAATAAAGGCAGTTTTGTTATTTTTTCCATTTTAATTGGATATTTTCCTGATACTGTCAGGACAGATGTGAAAAAAATTTCACGAGGAGGACATTTATTATTTGGTTTTTGGGGATTGGGGTGACTATTTTACCATCATGGATGAACACAAAAAGACAGAAAAACACGCAAAACATTCCCATTGTATTGGTAAATATCGAGGTAGTGATTTTGGGTGTTTTTCTGTTTTTGCAAGGGCGGTTTTTACGCTTTTGGCAAAATAACTTTGTCAATCACATGGACAACGCCGTTCGATGCGTGCACGTCCGCCGAAATGACGTGCGCGCCGTTAATCATTACTTTCTTGTCTTTGATGGAGACTTTCAGTTTACCACCCTGCACGGTAGTGAGTTCTTGGCCGTCTTTGAGGTCGGCTGCCATTGCCTTGCCAGGCACGACGTGATAGGTCAGGATATTGACCAATTTGGCCTTGTTTTCGGGCTTCAACAAGGTGTTTACATCCGATTGGATGGCCGAAAAAGCGGCATCCGTCGGTGCAAAAACCGTGAATGGGCCATTGCCTTGCAGCGTTTCGACTAAACCAGCGGCGGTAACGGCGGCGGCGAGCGTTTTGGCGCTTGTAGAGGCGATGCTAACGATGTCTTTTTGGGACTTATTGTCAGTTGAATGTGTCATAATAATTTCGATTTAATCTAATGATTTCCTGCAACTGGCAGGGCAGTTGTGATAGAACGTTTTAGCCTTTTTTATTGGCTTCAACGGCATCTAAAAGTTCTTTAACAAAGACATCGGTTAATTTATCCGTTGTCGATTTGTCCATAGCGAGCCCGGATACGTCATACGCTTCTTGCACTTTTGCAACGTGAAACATATTGGTAACCGTCCACGCCCCTATTTTCCACAGTGTAAATTGCAGCGATACCAAGGCTTGTGTACCGCCAAAAATGCCGCCGGATACAGTGACGATTGAAATCGGTTTGCCATGCCATTCGTCATATAAAACGTCAATTGCATTTTTCAAACTTGCCGGAATGCCACCGTTGTATTCGGGCGTTACGATGATGATACCATCGGTTGTTTTTACTTTTTTAGCAAAGTCAAGTAATTGCGGCGACGGATTTTTTTGGTTTTTCAACGTATTGTCAAAAAGCGGAAAATTATATTCCTTCAAATCCAAAATGTCAACCTTCGCTAAATCATGATTGGTCAAATAATTGTTGAAATATAGCGCAACATTGTGGCTTTTTCGGTCGGGCCGGATACAGGAAGAAATGATTGAAATATGTGCCATTTGTTTGTTTTGTTGTTTTTTGAAAAAAAACCGACTATTTTTTGAATATTTTATCAATTTCCGCCGAAAGTTTGCGGTCTTTTTCCGTGATACTATCATGGGCATCGTGCGTGAAAAGGGCTATTTCGACCTTATTTGGCTAATTCGCGTCGTGCATTGATTTTATCACGTCACGGTCGGCTTTTAACAGCGCATGTTGAGCATTAATCATTGATTGTTGCGGGGCCATTAAATATTCCAACTCATTTTTCAGTATATCATGGTAGGTTTCATCGGCGGCGTTCTCACCGTACTCGCACGAACCGAGAATTGCTTTGCGGTCTTTGCCCGTAATGGCGGCTTTTACATCCATCCAGACCCGAAAGAATTTCCCCGATACTCTGGTGCTATCGGTTGGTTCGCCGCCCAAACGGGTCACTTCGTTTACCAATTCTTGTTTGCATTTTTGGCTTGTCAGCATGAACTGGCTGAAATGCGCTTTCAAATCTGGCTCTTCTGTTTCCTTGAAGGCGGTTTCGTAGCCTTCGATGCGGTCGTTATTGATTTGAACGAGTGTGTTTAACACTTCAATCGTTTTTTCATTTTTCATATTGAATTATTTTTATTTAGTTGAGTTAATTTTAAATATTGAAGCACCCTCCGATATGAACTGCGTCATGATGACAGACCGTTTCTCAAAAAGGGTCAGTTAGTTTACTAATGCGAATAAGTTTTTTATTGACAAATTCAGTCATCCCCAATTCAGATAATTCTCTGCCATAACCCGACCCTTTTGTGCCACCAAACCGTTTGGACGCTATGCAGCACTCACCATTGTTGTTCATTCTTCCAATGACCGCCCAATCCACGGTTTTGTCCATATCAGCATCTTCAAGTATGATGAAGGCATCGCAGCCACCCAACTCTAACACTGATTTTTTTAGGTATTTCCCCGCTTCGGAGGCTATACTTGCGCCCGCAGCCTCACTGCCGGTGAGCGAAACCCCCTTAATTCTCACATCGGATACCAAAGCAGACGATCGTTTACCTGAAATTAACAGGTTGGTGTAAACTCCCCTTGGCGCGCCCGCTTCTTTGAACAAATCTTCGATAGCAATACCACATTGTGCCACAATGGAAGCGTGTTTGACCAATATCGTATTGCCGGCCATGATGTTGGGTGCTGCAAAACGCGCCACTTGGTAAAATGGAAAATTCCAGGGTTCAACCCCCAACAACACCCCGATTGGTTTGTATTGAATATATGCTTCTCCGTATTCGGGATAGAGGGGTGTATCGGCAAGAAATTTTTCACCATAATTGGCGTAATAATCAAAAATATCAGCACTCAAAAGTATCTCCCCCTCGGCCTGAGCAATGAGTTTACCCATTTCCAAAGTAACCATTTTGGCGAATACTTCTTTTTTTGAACGCAGCAAATCAGCGACCTTGTGGAGTAAGGTTTTGCGTTGTTGAAAACTGGTTTTTTTCCAGGTTTCAAAGGCTTTGGCGGCTTGTCCAATCGCGGTATCAACTGCCTCATCGGTCATTTCTTCAAATGATTGAATGACTTTGTTTGTGGCAGGATTGGTTGTATGAACGGGCGATGGATGAACCGTGTTCACCCTGATTGTTCGGGGTGCCGCTTCAACCGCCGTTGCCCGGATAGCGACTTTTTTTTCCAACCTTTTCATGAGGAGTGTTTTTGGGCTTGTGAATTACAATCTTTATCAGGAGACAAAATTACACGCGATGCTGTCCCATAATGTTACACAATATTTTAAAATAATGTAAAAACTTAGGCACATATCCCAAGTCTACGTAAATTTGTTTTAGAGTAATCATCTGGTTCATGGAATTATCGAACGACATAAAGTTACTAAAGGATTTGGTGCATGCCTTGCTGGCCAAGGTTGAGGCATTGGAATCAGAGAACGCTGCCCTGCGGGCGGAGAATGCAGATTTGCGTTCGCGCTTGAACCTGAACAGTAAGAACAGCCACAAACCGCCGTCCTCCGATGGACTGTCCAAAAAGCTCCAAACCTTCAAAGGTGCACAGCACTATGCACGAATCCAGTCATTCACCTCAACTTTACGCAAACATTCAATGAACGTATTCCTCAACCTGATCAATGTTCTCGATAGAAAATCTATCGTTTTCCAGGCTGGATAAGTTTTTACAAAATAATTACATCATTCACACTTTTGGGCCGTTTTGGGCAATCCGTTCTCATTCTCGGTGGTATAAAACCGGCCGAAGTTTTGCGGAACGGTAATCAAGTGGATTTTTGCACCAACAAGATGCTCCAAATATTATTATCTATTTTTTATGTCTGTCAAATAAATCAAATCACGCCTGAAATAAGCCTGGATGCACAAATATCCCTGAACCAAAACGGAACACATTCCGGGTCCATCTCGCAAAGAATTGGCCATATTTATGTTTCACCAAAACTTCTTGAAGTTTTGAAAATAACGAACGCTAAAGTGATTTTTAAGGAAAAAATGGTGGAAACGCCATCGGGAAAAGTGCAACTATCCGACCATTATGCATTGATTTCCAAATTTTCAAAAAAATAGAACGGGGCTTTTGATTCCCCGCCGTGACAAATAATTTGCCAAAATTAGACGAATGTCAAATGTATGTTAAACCCATTGCGTAAAATATTTGTTCTTTCACCACACAGAACAAAAACAAACCGCTATGACAATAAACGTTTTTACACACATTCGTTTTTTCGCCTGCACTTTTCTTAGTATTTTTTGCATTACAAACAGCCTTCAAGCCCAATGCACCGGGCTTGGATCCATTAGTTTAACCATTGTGGCGGCCCCCAACCCGACCATCAATGCACCGGCGACCCTTTGCCCAAGCGCTACCGGTACGGCGTCGGTGAACCAAACTTTTAGCAGTTATTTGTGGAGCACTACCGCCACTACCCAAAGCACCAGCGTACCGGGGCCGGGTACTTACACCGTGACTGTGAGCAACGCCGCCGGTTGTACCAGCACAACTTCGGTGGATATTGCGCCGTCCAGCGGCCCTTCCCCGAACATTAGCCAGGGGGCGTATAGTTGTAACGGACAATTTACGCTCAACGCCGGGGCCGGATTTAGTTCGTACGCCTGGAGTACCAGCGCCAACCAACAACAAATAACGGTCAACCTCGGCGGCACATACACCGTTACCGTCACCGACGGGTCCGGGTGTACCGGCACCGATGCCATTACGGTCAGTATTCCGTCGCCGCCGGTGGTGTCCATTAGCGGCGATGCCAGTTTTTGCGCGGGCACCGCCAATGTGCTGACCGCTACCGCCGGGTTTAACCAATACAGTTGGAGCAATGCGGGCAATGCGGCCCAAACGACCGTCAGCACTGCCGGAACCTACACCGTAACGGCTACCGATAATTTTGGCTGTACCGACACCGAATCTTTTACGGTGAGTACATTGCCCAACCCAACGCCCAGCGTCGCCAACGCAACACTTTGCCCTGGCAATACGGCCATTTTGACCGCCACGGGCGGGTCTTTTACCAATTATGACTGGAGTGGCGGTACCAATAGCGGAGCCACTACGACGGTGAATCAGGCCGGAACCTACACGGTAACGGTCACTGCCGCGAACGGTTGCACCGGTACGGCATCGGCGAATGTGAGCCTGCTCCCGGCCCCAAATCCCGTTATTAACCAATCGGTGTACGCTTGTAACGGGCAATTTACCCTGAGTACCGCCGCTGGCTTTACCAGTTACGCGTGGAGCAACAGCGTAACCAACCAAACGCAAATTACCGTTACCCAAAACGGCACTTATACCGTCACCGTTACCAATGCCAGTGGCTGTACGGGCACCGATGAATTATTTGTGACCATTCCAACGCCACCGGTGGTGAACATTACCGGTGATAACCAAATTTGTACGGGCGAAAATACCGTATTGCAAGCCACCGCCGGGTTTAACACCTATTTGTGGAGCAATAACAGCGGCCAACCCCAAATTACGGTGAGCGCCAGCGGCACGTACACCGTTACCGCCACTGATGCATTTGGCTGCTCCGATACCGAAACATTTACCCTTACGGTATTAACGTCCCCAACGCCGGTGATTTCCGGCCCCACCCAGTTTTGCGACGGCAGTTCGGCGGTTTTGTCGGTTCCGGCCACGTTTAATGACTATGATTGGAGCAACAGCACCTCAGGCCAACCCACTACCACCATTACACAGGGCGGTACTTACACCGTTACCGTTACGGCGGCCAATGGTTGTACCGGTACCGATTCCCAAACCTTACGCTTGTAATAATACGTTGACCCTTACCCTTGGCGGTGGGACATTTACCAATATAGCGTGGAGCAACACCGTCACGAACCAAACCCAAATTACCATTACCCAATCTAATTTGTACGCCGTTACGGTTACTTCGGCAAATGGCTGCACGGGTACGGCCGAATACCAGGCCGATATTCCACCCCCAACGCCGCAGGTGGTGATTTCGGGCAGCAGTACCATTTGCCCCGGTGCCAACGGCACCCTCACGGCCAGCGCGGGTTTTGTAAGTTATATTTGGAGCACGACTGGCAGTACGCCCACGATTACTATCAACACGGGCGGGAACTACGAAGTCACCGCCACCGATGCCTTCGGATGCACCAGCGTGGATGCCTTTGGAGTCAGTTTGTTAAATGCGCCCCAACCCACCATCAGCGGACCATCGCAGATTTGCGCTGGTGGCAGCGCGACCTTTAACGTACCGGGCAGTTTTACCGGTTTTGTTTGGAGTACCAGCAGCAACCAACCCTCCATTACCGTCAATCAGGCGGGAACGTACACGGTGACCGTCACGGCTGCCAATGGTTGTACGGGAACCGATAGCCAGGTACTGACCGTCAGCAACAGCCTTCAACCCAACATTGCCGAATTGCCGTACGCCTGCAACGACCAATTTATCCTCGACGCGGGATCGGGTTTCCAATCGTACGCGTGGAGCAATGCGGGCAACCAACAACAAACCACCGTTACCCTCGGCGGCACCTACACCGTTACCGTCACCGACGCCACGGGCTGTTCGGGTACGGCGCAGGCCGTGGTGGATATTCCGCCGCCGCCCTCGGTGACCATTTCGGGAAATGCCAATATTTGCGCCGGAACTAACGCTGTATTAAGCGCCACCGCCGGTTTGAATGCCTACGTATGGAGCACCACCGGAGTAGGTCCTACGATTACCATCAACGCCGGTGGCACCTACGAAGTCACCGCCACCGATGCCTTCGGCTGCACAACTGTGGATGATTTTGTGGTAACGGCGGCAACGGCACCCGCGCCGAATATCAGCGGCCCAACGGTCATTTGTGTCAACAGCAACGGCACCTTGGAAGCCGGAGCCGGTTTTACCAATTACGCCTGGAGCACCACTGAAAACACACCGCAAATCATCGTTACGCAGGCCGGAACTTATACCGTAACCGTTACCAACGCGCAGGGCTGCACGGGTACCAACAGCCAAATTGTGGCCGTGGCCAACGGTCTTTCGCCCACGATTGTCACCGCGCCGTACACCTGTAATGGTCAATTGAATGTAGACGCCGGAGCAGGTTACACCACCTACGCGTGGAGTACCACCGGAAATACCCAACAAATTGCGGTCAACGCCAGCGGCACGTACACCGTGACCGTCACCGATGCCACCGGCTGCACCGGAACCGCCACCACCGTCGCCAATATTCCCGCCGCGCCAAGCGTGTCCGTTAACGGAAGTACTGCTATTTGCGCCGGAACCAATACCACTTTGAGCGCTACCGCCGGGTTTGCGGCGTATGTATGGAGCACCACCGAAATTAGTTCAGATATTACGGTGAGCGCCAGCGGCACGTATTCCGTTACCGCCACCGATGCCTTCGGTTGCACCGCTACCAGTTCATTTACCCTGAATGTAGCGGCTTTACCACAACCCAATATCAGCGGGCCGACGGTCATTTGTGTCAATAGCAGCGGCACCTTGGATGCCGGAGCCGGTTTTACAACTTATGCATG
>JAAFJN010000038.1 GCA_013298845.1 Chitinophagales bacterium | reverse complement strand
TCAAGTGTCAGGTTGCTATACAGCCATGCACGTATATAGTATATGCTCTAAACACGGGATAATGCCCGATAGCGCTCTAAGACGTATTTTTACTTTATTCAATTAAATATTACTTCGGTGTTCGACGGTTCGATGTTCGGTGTTCGATGTTCAAAATGTGGTAAGTTCGTCAACGTCATTCCAAAAAAATTCCTCAATTTTGCGCCATGCAGCAAAAACCGGAATCTAAAAAGAACAAACCTAAGGCACACACCGAACCAGTACCCGCCGAAATAACGCCCCCCGAACCCACTTCGATTGATTTTGCCGATATTAACATCAGCAAACGCCACGAAGACGTTTTTGAATGGCGCCGCCCCGACGAAATTCAGTCGGTGCGCTGGACGGCCGGTGCCTACCAGTTTTCCTGCGCCAACGGCATTGCGCTTCGGGTGCATATCCTCACTTCGCATATTATTCGGTTTCGGTATTCGGTGGACGGTACCTGGGAGCGCGATTTCTCCTATGCCATTGATCCGGCTTTTCAACCGGAAAAAATAACCGCTACATTGAGTGAATCGGCCCACGAATACACCTTAACCACCGAAAACCTGCAAGTGGTGATTGCCAAAGCGGGCATGAAAGTGCGCATTTTCGACGCCGAAGACCAACTTATCCACGAAGACGCGCAGGGGTACAGCGCCCGCCGCACCATCATGCAGGGCTGGAACCACGTGGGATTGAGCAAAACCTGCCAGCGCAAAACCTTGTTCTACGGTTTTGGGGATAAAACCAGCCCCGGCGCCAATTTGCACGGGCGTACTTTTGAAAACTGGTGTACCGATTCTTTTGGTTTTGGTGATAAAACTGATCCCTTGTACCGCGCTATTCCGTTTTTTTACGTGGTGCAAAATGGCCTTGCGCACGGTGTTTTCCTCGATAATACCTTCCGCACCCGCGCCGATTTTGACTCCAAAGACGCGGGCGAAATGACTTTTTCTGCCGATGGGGGCGAATTGAATTATTATTTTATTCAAGGCCCTCGTCTGCTCGACGTGGCGGTGCAGTACCACAAACTCACCGGTACCCACGAACTACCGCCCATGTGGGCCTTGGGGTACCACCAGTGCCGCTGGAGTTATTTCCCCGAATCGAACGTTAAAATGATCGCCGAAACTTTCCGGCGGCTCAATATCCCCTGCGATGCCCTTTATTTGGACATTGATTACATGGACCGTTACCAGTGTTTTACCTGGAACCACCGCTATTTTCCGCAACCGGCGCGCATGATCGAGGATTTGAAAAAAATGGACTTTCACACGGTGGTGATGATTGATCCGGGGTTAAAAGAAAACAACGAATACCATTTTTACAAAGAAGGTTTGGAAAAAGGTTATTTTGTAAAAACAGCCGATGGCGCGGTTGCCAAAGGCCCGGTTTGGCCCGGTTTCTGCGCATTCCCGGATTTTACCAACCCGGAAGTGCGGGACTGGTGGGGCGAATGTTACCGCGAATTGTACAACGACATGGGCGTGAGTGGTTTTTGGAACGACATGAACGAACCGGCGGTATTTTATGTCAATAACAAAACCTTGCCAGATAACGTCATGCACCACTACGACGGTGCGCCGTGCAGCCACCGCAAGGCCCACAACGTATACGGCCAGCAAATGACCCGTGCTTCGTACGAAGGTTTCCAAAAACTACAACCTGAAAAACGGCCGTTCCTGTTGGCGCGCGCCACGTATTCGGGCGGGCAGCGGTTTTCGGCGATGTGGACCGGCGATAATTTTTCCAATTGGGAACATTTGCAACTGGCGAATATTCAGTGCCAGCGCCTCGCCATTTCCGGGTTTTCGTTTTGCGGAACGGACATCGGTGGGTTTGCCGGTGAACCCGATGGCGAATTGTACACCCGTTGGTTGCAGTTGTCGGTATTTCATCCCCTCATGCGCACCCACTCGATGGGCAACCACAGCGCCGGTGATGCCATTGAACTCAACGAAGCCGAAGACACCGATAAAAACGAAGCCCCGGTGCCGCCGCAAGACGGCCAGGAACCGTGGTCGTACGGCGAAAAATGGACGCAAATTGCCCGCACCGCCATCGAATTGCGCTATTGTTTGTTGCCGCTGATTTATACGGCTTTTTATCATCTCAAAACCAAAGGTATTCCGATCCTCCGGCACGTGGCATTTGAAGACGAAAAAGACCAAAAGTTGTGGGATCAGGACCGCGATTTTATGTTCGGCCAGCATGTGTTGGTCAGCCCCGTGGTGGCGGCCAAAGTGCAGCGCCAAATGGTGTATTTGCCCCAGGGCAACTGGTACTATTTCTGGACGGGCCAGCAACAAAGCGGCGAAGTATTTGTCAATATTACCCTCGATCAAATTCCGTTTTTTGTGCGCGAAGGGGCTGTTTTTGTCACTTTTCCGGTGCGCCAACACACGGCCGCTCCGGTGGAAGAAATTACCCTGTATTGCTATTATAAAAATGGCAAAGAATCGACGGAGTGGTACGAAGATGAAGGTGAAGGGTATGGTTACGACAGTGAACGGTATCTTTTGCACCGGTTCGAAACGGAGGGTGATGGCATGAAATATACCCTAAATTGGGTAAAAAATGGAGGTTGGTCGCCAATTAGCAGAAAAATAAAGATATATTTAATAGGGTTTCCTACATTTGCAAAACATTGTACCGTGGACGGCATTGACATGCCTATAAAAGAAATCCGTTTGCGCGACAAATCGCTATATACAATCACAACCGATTCAGACTTTAACACCATCCAATGGCAAGAGTAAAACCAACAGACTGGAAAAGGATTGGCTACCATGTTCTTTTTTGGAGCGTCTATATCCCGCTCAACGCGACCTTCGCATGCCTGTTACAGGGCCTTACTATTTACGTGTATTTCTGGCAGGCAATTACGCAGGAATTGGTTTTGTCACCCGTCAAAATGATGCTGGTGTACTTTATTTTTTATTTCCTGTTGCCCACCTTTTTGGAAAACAGTAAAATTCCCGAATTGGTCATCGGGGTATTTGTTTCGTATATCGTCACCGGCTTGATTTATCGCGCCGTGGAAGGGTATATTTATCTGCCCAACTTTTTCCCCCAAATTCCTCCCCAGTTTTACAACCCGGAATTGCAGTTATTTGCTTATTTTGACGTGTTTATCACCACTTCGGCGGCGTTATCCATCAAAATGATTAAACTCAATTACCAAAAAATTGAACACGAAAAAGCCCTTGTTCGCGAAAAACTGAGCGCTGAGTTGGATTTTTTGCGCGCGCAAACCAACCCGCACTTTTTGTTTAATACGCTGAATAACCTCTACGGCCTGGCGCGTAAAAAGAACGACCGTACCCCCGATGCCATCCTGATGTTGTCGAAAATCATGCGCTTTATGCTCTATGATTGCCGCGTGCCACGGATTCAGGTAAGCGGCGAGTCCAAAGTTATTCGCGATTACATCGAACTGGAAAAACTCCGTTACAATAACCGCCTCACGGTAACGTACGAAGAAGATTTGGACAATCCGGGCACTTTAATTGCGCCGTTGTTGCTGTTGCCTTTCGTGGAAAATAGTTTTAAACACGGCGCACACTCCTCCACGGATGCCGCCGAAATTCGGATCAGCCTTAAATTGCGCGACAATATCCTCGATTTCAGGGTGGAAAATACCTTCGATGCCGATGGTATCCGCGCCGTGAAAGATCCCAATGCGAGTGGTATCGGGATTCGCAACGAAAAACGCCAGTTGGAACTCATTTACCCCAATGAGCACCAATTGGATATGGTGGAAGAAGGAAAATGGTACCGAACCCGTCTGCAATTGGATTTGACGGCGGATAATGTGAGCGCGGTGCGGGGTGGGTAGTTTTTGGTACAGTATATCCTTTCTTCCGTTTTTTTGTACAGTTCCTCCTTTTTTAAAAACAAACACAAAAATTTACTATGCGTCTCGTTTATTTTGTTATCATTTTTTTGTTTAGTACCCAAATTTATGGTCAGCAATGGGTTCAAAAAGCCTCCATGCCGCTGACTATACCCGCCCGAAATCACCCCGTTACCTTTGCCATTGGCGAATTTGGCTATGTGGTAACGGGCAACACTGCATTTGGTTTTTCCAACGATTTCCTGCGATATAATACCCAAACCAATCAATGGCAGGTACTTACCGATTTTCCGGGAGACCGAAGGGGGTATGCCTACGGTACTGCGTACGACGGAAAGGGGTATGTTGGCTTTGGAGTTGGCGATTTTGATTATAATGATTTGTGGCGTTACGATCCGGCAACGGGTACTTGGGAAGAATTGACCCCTTGTCCCTGTCCGGGCCGGCGGCATCCTGCTTTTGCGGAGTCCGGTGGTAAAATTTACGTAGGCTTGGGCGATAATCTTAATCTTGGCAACCTGAATGATTTCTGGGCTTACGATATTGCAACGGATACTTGGGAGGAATTACCCGATTTTCCCTCGCACGACCGGCACCATCCTTATTATTTTTCCATTGGAAAAAATATATACGTAGGAATGGGGCACGGGAATGCCGTCGTGGATGACTGGGTCGTTTACAAAGATTTGTACAAATACGATACCGAAAACGGCACATGGACGGGTCTAAATGATTTTCCCGGGGAAGCCAGGGTGGCCGGAACCCAGTTTACGTACAATGGTAAGGGTTATATTTTACACGGAGAAGGCGAAGATCACGCGCTAATGGAAGACGGTGAGTTTTGGGAGTATTCACCAGCCGACGATACTTGGTTGCAACTTACCTCGGCACCCGGCGGTAGTCGCTGGGCACCCGGTACTTTTGTTGTGAACAACACCGTATATTCGGTTGCGGGCAGCACCTTTAATTATGTTGATAAAAGAGATCTGTGGTCGTACCAATTTGCGCCCATTTCATCCACGACCGATGTACCCGAAGGCACAAGCATCTCCATCAGCCCCAACCCAATAACGGATCACATCCGGTTGAACCTGCCAGTATCAGAACAGGTGACGAACGAACCTGTCCGGTACGAAATCTGGACGCCAGATGGCAAACATTGCCATTCCGGTACGACTCAATCCAACATTATTCATATGGATTTTTTAAAAGAAGGTTCCTATTTGTTGCAACTCACCAACGATCAATCTACCCAAACCCTCCGGTTTGTAAAGATATAAAACAAGGTGGTTGAATAATTACAAAAACTTCTCCTTAAACCGGTTGTACAAATACGAAATCAGTAGTAGCAGTACACCCAGCGAAATCAACACAATGGTTTTGGAGATGGTGCTGAGTTGGCTCAGGTCGTAAAGGAATAATTTGAACAGGGTAACTCCAAACAACACAATGGCACCCACGCGGAAAGCCTGGTAGTTTTGCCGTATGCCCAATACAATGAGCATTACCGACCAGCAGCCAAACAAAATACTCAACACTACTTTGTAACTGCGGCTGCCCATGCCGTTGATTTCCATCCAATGCACCAATTCGCTGCTCACGACCCACAGCGCTACGCCGTGCATCAACAAGGGCAACATGGCGTCTAATTCCACCAAACGCGGTGCGTTGGGGCGGCGAATGATTTTCCAAAGGCTGATACACAATATGCCCAGGATCGAAATGGACAAATACCGAACGCCCAAATGCCAACCCGTGCGGGTAAACAGGGTGTCCGGCGGGTTGATATAGCAGTTTTTCAGGTGACCAAGCGTGTATAAACCCATCATTAAAAAAACAATAATGGACAAAATGGACAGAATTGCCAGTCCTTCACGGGCGGATCGTCCCGCTTGGGTACGAATGGCCAGTATATTGAGTACCATTGCAAAAAGCATGGTATAGTTCAGGATACTCACCGCTTTAAACGATAAAATATCTTCGAAATAACGGCTTTCCTGGTAGGTTGCCCGAAATTGCTGGTCGTAATAATGCGATATTTCGCCCAGCCCGTAAAAATATAAGATGCACCCCAGGGCGATGAGCACCAGTTGATTAACGTTGGGGATCAGGCTTTCAATCGAAAGATTTTGTACTTCCGGTTCGGGGCGTACGCGGATAAGCATTTGATAAATGGCCAATAATGCCGCCGAAAACGTCGCAAATGCCATCGAATAGCGGTTGAGCAGCACCGGAAACTGGCGCGCTCCCTGATCGCGCAAATAACCCGTCGCGTAACCCTCGCTGTACAGGGCAATAAGCACCACCGTTCCCAAAAGAAACAACGGCAGGATCATTTGTTCGTAAACGCGCAACCGGTACCAGCGGCCCACGCCAAAACTCAGCACCATCACTGCTGATAAAAATACCATCCATTCCGATGTATTGTCCAAATGAAAAGCCGCTACCATTAACAGGTATAAAACCGCTCCCCGGCTTACCAGACTAAACGGCCGTTCTTGCCCAAACCGGCGTAACAACAGGTAGCCGTAGCCCCAATAAAACAGGCTATTGGCGAATAAAAAAATCTTGGGAGCAATGTTTTCGTGGCCCTCCACGTACCAAGACAATGAATTAATGCCGGTGACCGTAAACGCAAATCCATTCAAAATCAGATAAGCACTGTCTAAGATCGTGTGTGGTACGTTTTGTAACCACCGCCGCACCGAATACATCCCGATAAATGTGCTAAAATAGGTGATGTCCAGTGCGAATATCTCCATTTCGCGCTCATGATTCACCGCATTGCCCAATGCCATCATATTGCCCCAACTAATGGCAAATGACAGGTAATGCATGATTTCCCATTGTTTGCGGAAAGAGATGTACAAAATGCCCAGATTAATCAACGCGATGTACGAAAGGGTAAACACCGTTGTGCCCACCGGGCCACCTAATACGGTAGGTATCCAATACGCCCCGATCATACCCCCAATGGCAATGATTTGCCGGTCCAGCACCAGCGCCTCCGCAATGGTGTATCCCATAATAGCCAACAGCATAAAAAACGCCACGGGTAAAGGAATCAGGTGGTAATAATCGTACGCCGCGTACGTGGTAAAATAGGCAATACACACGGCCCCGGTTAATAAAACGGTGCTTAAATCTTTGTACAGCGGGCGGAAACGGTACGAAAATACCAACATCCCCAGCCCGATGGCGTACCCCAGCAAAATGCGCCCTAATGGCCCGATCAGGTTGTTGTCAATGGCGTATTTTACCCCAATTCCCACGCCCAAAACGGTGATAAATGCCCCCACTTTGTTGGAGACATTTTCGCCAATAAACCGCTCCAGGTCAAATACAGGCGGGGGCGTTGAGGGTACTTCTTCTGAAATGGAGGTCGTTTGGGGAGCGGGAGCCGGTACTTCGGAAGTGGTTTTTTCTTCCACCACTGGTGCTTCAAAAATGGAATTTACTGCCTCCGTCGGTCGCTCGATCGCCGGGGCCTCTTCTTCGGCAAGTCGGCCCTGTAACTGGCGGATATTGGTTTCCAAGAGGTTGATATCCCATTGCAGTAACGTCTGCCGGGATTGCAGTTCTTCCAGTTTTTTTAACAGTATCTCAATTTGTTTTGGGGTGTTTTCCATTGTTAAATCCGTTTATTGGCGGAAAGGTATACAAAAATTTTTAAACACCAACCAATGCCGCCACGGGAATAATTTTGGGCGCAGCCACTCCGTCATATTCAATCACCACGGGGTATTCGGCGGCGGTGGGTTCCATGCGGCCTTCCTGCGCAAAGGTTTGATAATCAAAATGTAAGGCAAGCACCACGTGTCGGAATTTATGGTGGTTAAATTTCCCTTGTTGCAAGATCGTATTTTTTACGCTGCGTTCCACCTCTTCGAAGTATTGCACCCGGGGGCGAATTTTGTGATACAGGAAATAATCCAACGCTACACATTCGCGCAAAATGTGGTCATCGGGGTAGTATTGGGCGCAAAAACCGGCTAATTTGTCAAAAACATTGGCCAACGTGTATTTGTGGTAATCGTGGTCGGTACCAAAATATTCGCCCAATGCCATTAAAAAATCAAAAATGCCGTATTGGGCGGTCACGTAACGCAGGGTGTGGCGCGCGCGATTTTTGTTCCAATAAATTTCCAACGCGTGTTCCAAAATTTCGATGCGGCGCAATTCGTCTTTCGACAAATAATTGCTTTCGATAATTTGGTAGGGCGGGTTAGGATCAAAAACAAAACCGTGTTGTTCGTGTTTGTCGCGCACGGGTGTCCCTTTCAAAAATTTGAGAAAACCCAATTGGAGTTCCGGCGGGAACAATTTAAATACCTCTTCAAAACTGTATTTAATATCGGCCCAATAGTCGAGCGGCAGGCCCACAATCAGGTCGAGGTGCATTTCCACCTTGTCCTGCAATTGGAGAATGATGTTTTTGGTTTTTTCAAAATTTTGCTTGCGGCTCACCTCCAAATTGGCCGTTTGATTCACCGTTTGAATCCCAATTTCAAAACGGAACAGCCCTTTGGGGACATTTTCCTGGATAAAACGAATAATATCGGGGTGCAAAATATCGGCGGTGATTTCAAACTGAAACACGTTGCCGGGGCGGTAATGTTCGAGGATAAATTTAAAAATATCAATCGTAAAATCCCGCTTGATATTAAAGGTGCGGTCGAGGAATTTAATCACCCGCCCGTGGGTCATCAGGTGGAGTAAATGGGCTTTAATAGTTTCGTTGGGCAGGTAACGGACCTTATTATCGAGGCTGGCGAGGCAAAATTCGCATTTGTACGGGCATCCGCGCGAGGTTTCGATGTAGGCCACCTTATTGTAGAGTTCTTCGGGCGGGTCTTCGCGGTAGGGCAAAATATCGCGGTATTGCTGCAAATCAAAAGTGGCTCCGTGTTCGGCGTAATGGACTTCGCCGTTTTCTTTGCGCACCAGGTTTTTAATTTCGCCCACAAAAGGGTAGGAGAGGAGGAATTGGCCAAACGGCGTTTCTCCTTCGCCGGTGATAATGTAATCCACCGCCGGATGCTGAATCACCTCTTGCCAATCGTAACTCACTTCGGGGCCACCCAGCAGGATTTTCACCGCCGGGTTCAGCGCTTTGATGCGCGTTGCCGCGTCGAGGGTTTGGGTAATGTTCCAGATGTAGCAACTAAACGCCACAATGTCAAAATCGGCGCAAAAACGCGCTATATCGTCGCGGTTTTCCTTGATGGTAAACTCTTTCCACCTCAAACCGGGGTGCTGTTCGCGGTTGAGTTCGTACAACATCCGAATCGCCAGGTTAATGTGGATGTATTTTGCGTTGAGGGTGGTGAGTAATACGTTCATGGTTTTTATTTTATTCAAAAACAAAAAGCAACAAACCGGAAACCATCAGCAGGATACCCGTTACCAGACCTGCATTGTGTTCCCAGGCGTGCCAATCCAGTTTTTTGAGGCCATTAATGGCCAACGTCATCCAAATCATCATGCCGGCCACCGAGGTGAGGCAATACACCAGGGCAATTTGGAGAATAAAAGGCCAGCCAAACGGCCCGGCGGCCAGGAAATAGCCTTCAATTTCGAGGCAGGGCGAAAAAAACATGGATACCGCCAACGATACAACGATGCCCCATTTGGTGGGTTGTTCGTGCAGGTGAAAATGGTGGTGGTAATAATGCTGGTAAATATAATATCCGCCCAAAAGGCACAATAATGCGGGTGAAAACCACTTGGTAAAGGTGTGCATCCAATTGTCCAATTGCATCCCCATTGCGGCAATGGCCACGCCCAGCAATACGGTACTCAATACGTGCGCCATGCCCACGATAAAGGTAATGCGCAGGGTTTTGGCCACCGTCCAGTGTTCCCGTCTGCTTACCGCAAGAATAGGCAGCCAGTGACTCGGGATGAGTGCATGGAAGAAACTAAGGGTAGCGCTTCCAAGAAGTAAGGTGTACATATCAGTTTAATGGATTTTGCAGCCCCCCTCGGGCAGCCATTCAATCTTGAGCGGTTGACCGCTTTTGAGCCATTGCACCAGTTCAGGCCCCAACAAATTGGCCCTCCAGCCATCCAGAATACTCATATCAAAGTCGGGGTGGCCACTTTTGAGTTTATTAAAGTCGCCGCGAGGGAACAGCAGCGCCGCGCTGATTTCGTGGTCGAGACATTGTTTTTTGACAAAATGATACAACAACTCGTAGTGCCATTCCATTTCTGGGTCATCGGGTGGGGCACCGGGCAGGCTGTCGAGAATGGCTTTTTCTTCGGCGGTAATGGGGCTTTTGAACAGTTTTTCCCATTCCGGCTGGAATTTTTTCCACGCCGATTCGGGTAAAGTCCGGTTGGCGCGAATGGCACCGGGGCCGTCTTTCAAGGCCCGCAAAATGGCACTCACGTATTTGCCCTGCAATATTTGTTCTTTGGGCAAATTTACTTCCAGTGCCCGTTGGCGGCGCCAGGCGTAAATGCGCAACAAAAACACTTGTTCGCGGCGATCCAGTTGGTAAATAAAATCGCTCGAAATGGCTTCTTTATAGGGATCAGCGGTGTAAAAATCGGGGTTTTCCCATTTTCTACTTTCTTCTTTGGCCCAGGTAGAGCGGTGCTTGCGTTCCAGTTTTCCGGTCAGTTTTTTGTGCAAACCGGGCAGGTATTTCACGTCTTCCACGGCGTAATTGAGGGCGCGTTCATCAATGGGGCGGGCGGCCCAATCGGCCACCGTGTGGCTTTTGGACAAAGAAACGCCCAATTCGCGTTCCACAATTTTACCAAAACCCGCCGGGTAATTGTAGCCCACAAAACCGGCCGCAATTTGGGTGTCGAACAGGTTCACCGGCACGGTTCCAAACAGAATATTGAGAATGCGATAGTCGTTATCACCCGCGTGGGTAATTTTTAGGGTGCCCGGGTCTTCCAGTACCACCAAAAACGCGTCGAGATTTTTAACACTCAGGGTATCTACTAAAAATATCCCTTGTTCATATACAATTTGCAACAGGCAAAGCACGGGAATAAAGGTTTTTTCTCCCACAAATTCTGTGTCGAAGCCTACCCAGGGTTGCCCCTTTAATGCACCTACTACCTGATCGAATTCTTTTTGATCGTCAATATACCGTATCGGATAACTCATTATCGTACTAAAGCAAACCTTCTTTTTTAATGGTGAAAGAACCTTTGTGAATTAAGCCCACAAGGTCGGGTAAGTTTTGGATATTTTCATGCGGTAAACCCAGCCATTTTGCTGAAATTTGCAATAATGTGGACTTTACCACTTTGTCATCGCCCAAATCGCGCACGCTGCCAGCCCCGGCGGACTTCGATAACTTGGTGCCATCGGTGCCCGTGAGCAACGGATGGTGGTAAATGCGCACCCGTTCAAAGTTGGTTTCACCGGCTGCCCCGGCCAACCAACGTTGTGCGGCGCTGGACGCCCGCAGGTCATCGCCCCGGTACATGTCGGTAATACCAAAGTGCACATCGTCGCAAATGCTGGCCACCTGGTAGGCGGGTAAACCGTCGCGGCGGCGCACCACAAAACACGATAAAGGCAGTTCGGGCGGCGTATTGGCTCGCCAGGCGGTGTCGGGGTCACGGAGCGAAATGGGTTGTTTTTTCCATGCTTCTGGGTAAATAGCCCCCTGCGCCGTGAGTTCTTTGCGCGATTTTTGACAAGGAAAAACAACGTTGTTGTCCATTAATTTTTGCAAAAAAGCCTCGTACAACCCAACGCGGCGGTGTTGGGACCAATGCCGTTCAAAATCATCGGGGCTTTGCGGTCCTTCGTCCCATTCAATGCCCAACCAATCGAGCGCCCGAAAAATATCTTCCACGTATTCGGGGCGTTTTCGGTCGGCATCAATGTCGTCAATGCGTAGCAAAATTCGCCCGTCCGGCTGGCTTTTGGCCAATGCCGCGTTCAGGATAAAATTCACGGCGTTGCCCGCGTGAATAAAACCGGAGGGGGTGGGCGCAATGCGTACTTTCATCGTTATTAGTCAAATACAACCACTTCAATGCCTTGGTTAGAAGGAATTTTGGGGACATTCAACGTGCGGCCATTCAGTTGAAAGGTGGCGGGCGTGGCGCTGGTGGGGTTGAAAAAACAGTCCACCCCGGCCAAAAACGGGAAAGTGCCGAACAAACCCACGGCCGTCAGGTCGGTTGTGGCGTTGTTGTTGCCATCGTACAGAAAAAACGAAATGGCGGTTTTGGACGGCGGTGCGAACTGGGCTGTATTGATAAAATTCCCGTCGGCTTTGAGCGAATCGCGGCCGTTTAAAACCCCTTGACTGGCCGAAAAGCAGTTAAATACCGATTGGTTAGCGTTGTTGGGTAAACCCGCGAGTAGTATTCCCGCCGGACTGGCCAAACCCGGCAACGTGCGCAGGTACACAAAGTTATTGGTGCGGATAAACGGCTCCCGGAAATAGTGAATAGTGCGGCCGGTCACCGGGTCCACCACAATTTCCATGGGGCGATTGGGTTGCAAATCGGCCACAAACCATCGGCCATCGACGCTGGTATTGAGCGTTGCGGCGGCGTTGCCCACGCGGGCACCCGTAACGGGGTCGAGATACCACAGCGTAATTTCGGCGTTAGCGGCGGGTTGGTTTTCGCCAAAAGTCAACGCTCGTCCGCCGAGGCAAATAATGGTTTCGGCCCCAATGTCGGTGGTGGCGGGTTCGGTGTTGTTAAAAAATTTAAACACCTCAAAAAAAGAACCGGCGCTGGTCGCGATTTGGTAATGGTCGAGGTTGGGAATCATCACATTTGTTGCCCCGGTGATATTACCCCCGGCGGCGATCAGGTCGCCATCGGACCAGAGATTGAGGGTTGGAACGCTGCCACCCGGCCCCGCCGGTCCCGATTGGGTGCTGCTGCCCACGTGAACGTAGTGGGCCACTTTGGCCGCTGCGTTCAGGTTATTGAGATAAGTGTAACAGGTGCCGCCGCCCGCCGAGTGGCCAATTAAGTCCACCTGCGCGCTGCCCGTGCGGGCGCGAACGGTATCGACAAAAGCGTCGAGTGCGGCGGATACGTTGCCGCCGGTGGCCAATGAGTTCCAGTCGAAGGCGTACATTTGGCGGTTACAGTAGCCGTTGGAGGTAAAATATTGCGCAAATTTGGCCCAGGTATCGCCCGAAGCCAAAAAACCGTGGACCATAATGACCGGGCGGTACACATCGCAACCCAGGGCCGCTGAATTATCGGGTAACTTGGTTACTGCCGAGCGTTCGGTTTCTGCCGTTTCGGTAGTGGAAAGTAGTGATTCGTTGGTGGTTTTGACGCAAGAAAGCAGGCAAAAAAAGAACAAACCGGAGCATAGGTAAATAAGTTGGCGCATAATATAGTGGGTTGGTACGCCATTGTAACAGCGTCTGTTTTTAATGGTTCATATTTGGCCTAAGCCGGTTTGTTCTACGGGTTGGGCGAACTTTAAAACAACAGATGTGGTTTTTTCAAAACAATTTGCCAAACCACGGTGACACCAATTAAAATCCAGTAGAAATAACCGTGGATAAACCGTTTGACTTTGCGGCGATCGGGTTGCAACCCGATGCGTTCCATCAAATCGGAATAAAAAGTTTTGTAATCCTCTTCCCCTAAGTCGTGTTTTTGGTTCATCAGGCATTTCCCAAATACCCTGAATTGCAATAACAACGTCACATAAATACCAATCGCAATGGGCCAATTCAATAGAAACGGGACAAACCACGATAAAATCACCATAATAAGGTGTAAAATAAACCAAAAAGCAGTCATAGAGTGTAAAAAATAATTTCGTTTGGGCAAATGTAGTACAAGTTGATTATAACACAACCAACCATTTGTACAAACTAACTACCTTTACACCCTATTTTGAACGTAAAAACTTGTATGGATAATAAAGAAAAAGAGGCGGCCAGCGGGCCAGAGACCACGAATTTTATTGAGGAGATTATTAAAAATGATCTTGAATCGGGCAAACACAACCGGGTACTCACCCGTTTTCCGCCCGAACCCAACGGTTACTTGCACATTGGGCACTGCGCCAGTATTGTATTGAATTTTGGTACGGCCCAAAAATTTGGCGGCGAAACCAACCTGCGTTTCGACGATACCAACCCCGTAACCGAAGAAACCGAGTTTGTAGATGGCATTATCGAAGACGTGCAATGGCTGGGTTTTAAACCGGCTCGTATCCTGTACGCTTCCGATTATTTTGATCAATTGTTCGAATGGGCCAAAGAACTCATCCGGCAGGGCAAGGCTTACGTGGACTTTACCTCTTCCAAAGAAGTGGCCGAGCAAAAAGGCACCCCCACCACGCCTGGTGTGGCCAATCAATACCGTGATACTTCCCCCGAGGTGAATTTGGCGGAATTTGAAAAAATGAAAAATGGCGAATACCCCGACGGTCACTGCACGTTGCGGGCAAAAATTGACCTCGCTTCGCCCAATATGCACATGCGCGATCCGTACTTGTACCGCATTATACACGCCCACCACCACCGCACGGGCGACAAATGGTGCATTTACCCGATGTACGACTGGGCGCACGGACAAAGCGACAGTATTGAGGGGATTACCCATTCGGTGTGTACTTTGGAGTTTATCCCGCACCGCGAATTGTACGATTGGTGCATCGAAACGTTGGGCATTTACCCATCAAAACAATACGAATTTGCGCGGGTTAATCTCACCTACACGGTGATGAGTAAACGCAAACTCAAACAATTGGTGGCGGAAAACTACGTGGACGGCTGGGATGATCCCCGCATGCCTACCATCGCCGGGATGCGTCGCCGGGGTTTTACACCCGCCAGTTTGCGCGAATTTGTAAAACGCGCCGGTATCGCCAAACGCGAAAAAATTAACGACGTCAACTTGCTGGAATACTGCCTGCGCGAAGATTTGAACAAAACCGCGTTGCGCCGCATTGCCGTTTTGCGCCCGTTAAAAGTGGTGATTACCAACCTGCCCGAAGACCAAACGGAATGGATGGAAACCGAAAATAACCCCGAAGATCCCACAACGGGCAAACGTCCGCTGGCCTTCACCCGCGAATTGTACATCGAGCAGGACGATTACATGGAAACTCCACCGGCGGGGTACAACCGTCTGTTCCCGGGTGGTATGACCCGCCTCAAATCGGCGTTTATTATCCGCTGCGATGAGGCCGTAAAAGACGCTGAAGGTAACGTTACGGAATTGCACTGCACGTATTTCCCCGAAAGCCGTTCGGGCCAAGACAACTCCGGCATCAAAGTAAAGGGGGTGATTCACTGGTTATCGGCGGCCCACGCTCAAAAAGCGGAAGTGCGCTTGTACGACCGGTTGTTTCAGGTGGAAGATCCCGGGGCGGAAGAGGATTTCAAAACGAGCATCAACCCCAATTCGTTGGAAATTATCAAAGATGCCTTGGTGGAACCCGCGTTATTGGATAGCAACGAAGGCGACCGTTTCCAGTTTATGCGCATTGGTTATTTTTGCAAAGACAAATATAGTACCCACGAAAATCCGGTGTTCAACCGTACGGTTACGCTGAAGGATTCGTGGAAACCGTAGCCAATAAAAAATTTAGCCACGATGATTCAACATTTGCATGTACGTAATTTCAAAAACCTGCACCATTTTCAAGTTAACCACTTTTCAAGAGTCAATTTGATTACAGGTAAAAATAATACGGGCAAGTCCAGCCTGCTGGAAGCCCTTACTATCTATGCAAGTGGGGGTGATTTTGTAATACTTGAGCAAATTTTGAACGAAAGGGGTGAGTTTCTTCGGTTTTCTTCGACGGAAAACGTGGAGGAAAAAAATATAAAAGCGTATTCGTCTTTGTTTACCCGGCAATTTGGAATTGCTGCGTCAGAGCAATCTATTGTAATTGGAGATATTAATACTGAACACGACGCGAGTTTATATCATTCCGAAAAGGTGGTTACCCTTCGAATTGTACGATACATCGAACGCGCAGGAGAAACGCCTTCGGAATACGGTCGGAAAAGGATTGTTTTAGAAGAAAATATTGATGAAACATCTTTAAGTGCAGTGCGCGTTGGTTTTGAAATAAAAAATAGTGAGATCAGGACAATAGTTGGAATGAGTGATGGGCGCCCTTCAATACATACCAGAAAGGGTTTCTCCACTGATAATATTCAATGCATCAAACCCAGAAATATTGACCGCGATATTAATGGCAAACTTTGGGATAAAATTACCCTCACGGAAAGAGAGGATGATGTAATTGGTGCTTTAAAAATTATTGAGCCGCGTACAACACGCATTGCATTCATTGAAGAAGATAGTTCCATTGGTGAACGAACCCGGATGCCAGTAATCAAATTGGCCAATGGGCCATCAAATATTCCGCTAAAGAGTATGGGCGATGGCATTAACCGGATTTTGACGATTATTTTGGCATTGGTGAATGCTGAAAACGGTTATTTGTTAATTGATGAGTTTGAAAACGGTTTGCATCATAGCGTTCAAAAGCAACTTTGGGAAATTATTTTTAAACTTGCCAATAAACTCAACGTGCAGGTTTTTGCCACCACGCACAGCGAAGATTGTATTCGTGGGTTTGAAGCCTCCATGCGTGAAATTGGTGTGCCGGATCAAGGCAAACTTATCCGATTAGAGTTGTCCGGTGATAAAATTATTGAAGTGGAATTTGACGCGCAAGAGTTGAAAATTGCCACCGAACAAGAAATTGAAATCAGGTAATGGGTAAAAAAAATAGTTTGCCCGGTATCCTTTTGGTTGAAGGTAAAGACGACCAGCATGTTATTTGGGCATTGTGTCAAAAATTTAATGTGCCCGAAAATTTTTTGGTGCACGACTGCGAAGGAATAACGTCTTTATTGGAACAAGTTCCAGTTCAGTTAAAAGCGTCTGGTATCAAGAACTTGGGTATTATTGTGGATGCTGATACGGATATTGCGGCTCGTTGGCAACAATTGAAGGAAGTATTGGACAAAGTACAGGTGAAATTTCCTGAAACGTTGGATGCTTCGGGGTATATTGGTACAAATGACAAGGGACAAAAAGTGGGTATTTGGATGATGCCCAATAATAACCTGAATGGAATGCTGGAAGATTTTATCCAGTTTTTAGTGCCCCCAAACGATGCCCTGTTGCCCGAAGCCCGGCAAATATTGGCAACCCTGCAAGCAAAAGCAGTACAGCAGTACAAGGAAGTTCATCAACCCAAGGCTCTGATTCATACCTGGTTGGCATGGCAGGAAGACCCCGGAACACCTTTGGGTTTGGCCATCACCAAAAAGTACTTGACGGTGGAAGAAGAAAATTGTAAATTATTAATGGCGTGGATAGCGAAGGTGTTTGAGTGATTATAACAAAAAAACGCACATTTTCGACCGAAAACGTGCGTTTTTTTGTTGTTGTGTATTTTGTACTCCGTAGAGACGGGCAATTACAAGCGGCCCATAGCACCGGCCAAAGCCGTGAGTTGAAAAGGCCAAACTACCCAAACCCACTCCGGTTTGAACCACAAAATAGCTACCATTGCCACCGTGGATATCCCAAAGATCATCCAGTCGCGGCTTTTATTGGATTTGTATTCTTCGTTACTTGCTGACATACTTATTTCAATTTAGAATTAATGCCGCAAAGGTAGTTTTTCTTTTTGGGAAAATAAAAATCAAATCCCCGCTAAATCGTTTAGCCGATATTTTTTCTTCAAACATCGCTTTTTTGCCTTCAAATATCGTCACCTGATTGTCACGTCAGGTTTTCGTTGTAGTTTTGCGGCCTTTAAACAAACAAACTAAACTAACTTATAACGATAAATGTTACTCTTTTCTATGCCAGATTTTGCCTCTCCGGAGGTGTGGGTAAGTTTACTGACACTTACCTTTCTAGAAATTGTACTTGGTGTTGACAATATCATCTTTTTGTCCATTATTTCAGCCAAGTTACCGCCCGAAGACCAACCCAAAGCGCGCAATATCGGTCTGATTCTTGCCATGGGGCTGCGTATTGTCCTGCTTTTTGGTTTATCGTGGATTATTGGAATGAAAGCACCGCTCTTTACCGTTGATTTTCTCGGTATTCACGGCGGATTGACCGGACAAGGTTTAATTCTATTGGCCGGTGGTTTGTTTTTGCTGTACAAAGCCACTAAAGAAATTCACCATAAACTGGAAGGCCACGAGGAAGAAACGGACCCTAGCGTGGGCACCGGAAAAGCCGCTTTAAACAATGCGATTGTTCAAATCGCGTTGATTAACCTCGTGTTTTCGTTCGACTCTATCCTCACCGCCGTCGGTATTGCCGATAACCTCTGGGTAATGATTATTGCCGTAGTGATTTCGGTGTTGATTATGATGTTGTTCTCCGGCCCGGTGAGCAAATTTGTCAACGAACACCCCACGATTCAAATGTTGGGTTTGGCGTTCCTGATTCTGATTGGCTTTTCGCTCATCGCCGAAGCGGCCCACCTGGGGCACTTTATCGAGGGTGAAGTACCCAAAGGTTACCTGTATTTCGCCATTTTCTTCTCCATGTTCGTGGAAGTGCTGAATATCCGGATGAGCAAAAAACGCAAACCGGTGCAATTGCACGGCTACGGCGAAACCGCGATGAAAAAAGGTTTGCTCGACGAAAATCTCCTGGATCAGGAAAAACAAGTTAAATAAATATTCCCATGCTGCGTCCCATTACACCCGCCGACAACCCGCAAGTAGCCCACATTATTCGTACGGTAATGACCGAGTACGGCGCGGTGGGCAAGGGGTTTTCCATCGAAGACCCCGAAGTGGATGCCATGTTTGAAGCCTACGATACGCCGCGTTCCATTTATCTCGTCCTCGAATTGGAGGGTAGGGTAGTGGGATGCGGCGGCATCGCTCCCCTGCGCGGAGGGGATGAACATACCTGCGAACTCAAAAAAATGTATTTCCTGCCCGAAGGCCGGGGTAAAGGTTGGGGCCGTGCCTTGATGGTACAATTAGAAAAAGAAGCCGCCGAACGGGGTTTCGATACCATTTATCTGGAAACCATTGAGCGCATGGCCGAGGCCAACCAACTCTACCAAAAAATGCAATACGCAGCGTTGCCGGGGCAATTGGGCAATACCGGGCACTCTTCCTGCGGGTTATTTTACGCCAAAAAGGTGCCCGCTTAAACCATGCGCCATTGCTACTTTTATTCGTTGTTTTTTATCCTGCTCACGGCCTGTGACGATGGACCGCCGCCGCCGCCGAAACCCCTCGACATCACCGGTACCTGGGAGATTGTGGGCAATACTTTTGATCCGAAAAGCGTCTCGGAACCCGCCAAAGCAATGGCTTTATTGGAGTTTGGTTCCAAATGGACTTTTGAAGATAAAGGCGCTATTAAAATGGAATTGCCCAAAAAAAGCGGCGAAATTATCCCGCATTTGGCGTATTATACGTGGCGACCAGCCGATAAAAAACTCGATATTACCGGTAATTACTACTTTTATTACGATATTACTTACCACACCAACGATTCGCTGGCCGTGTATAACCGCGAAACCAAAATTACCTACGAACTGAAACGAATCAGTTTTGGCAAACCTACCCCACCCACTGATTCTACCTTGTTGCCGCCGCCGCTTGACAGTACGCTTATCCCGAATTTTGGTGGCAAATACAAAATGCAATACATTCAAAACGAAAGAATCCCGTACGCAACTGTCCTGAAAATGAACCGAATTGCCGGAGAGCAAATTTGGGTATTTGAACCATCGGGGCGGTTTACGCTGGGTATTAAAGGTAATGTCGCCCGGGGCCAATGGGTGTATCTGCGCGAGTATCAAAAATTACAACTGTACATAGGTGGGAAACAGCAGGTGTACCGGGTCGTTACCCTCGCCCAAAAAGCCTTTACCCTTGAGTCGGCCGAATCGGGTAATAAATTGGTCTTTAATAAAATGAAATAACTGCATTTTGCCAATTGCAACGCAATTTTTATCCAAAAAAAGCCACTATTCCCACAAAATTCGGACTTTCGCGTTTTAAAAATTGTAAAAACTTAGCCAACGGTTGGGACCTTCAAAAATGACTTTTGGGGCCGAAAGGAAAACGGCTACGTTTTTACCCAAAATTCTACAACATGCGATTGTTTAAACTCACCATCCCTGTACTCTTTATCATAGCGGCGCAAACGGTTTTTGCCCAAAAAAAGGACAAAGACACCACGCCTCCCAAAAAATCGGCGGCGCAAACCAGCGCTACGTACAACGGACTTTCTTTTCGCAGCATTGGTCCGGCTGTTACATCGGGCCGAATCAGCGATTTTGCGGTTAACCCCCAAAATTCCGCCGAATATTACGTGGCCTCGGCGGCCGGGGGCGTTTGGAAAACCTCCAACGCCGGTACCACTTATCAGCCGGTTTTTGATGAGCAAGGCTCCTATTCCATCGGTTGCGTGGTCATTGATCCCACCAATTCCAATACCGTTTGGGTGGGTTCGGGCGAAAACAACAACCAACGCTCCCTCTCGTACGGCGACGGCGTTTATAAATCCACCGACGGCGGTAAGTCCTGGAAAAATATGGGCCTCAAAAACTCCGAGCACATTGCCAATGTTGTGGTAGACCCTACCGACCCAAATACCGTTTATGTAGCGGCTTACGGCCCGGTGTGGAGCGACGGCGGCGAACGCGGCGTGTACAAATCCACCGACGGCGGCCAAACCTGGACTTGTGTTAAATCCGTGGGGCAATACGCCGGTTGTAACAACCTGATTATGGACCCGCGCAACCCCAAAGTGTTGTACGCGGCCTTTCACCAGCGCCAGCGCAAAGTATTTACCTACATCGGCGGTGGCCCCGAATCGGGTTTGTACAAAACCACCGACGGCGGCCAAACCTGGAACAAAATAGAAGGTTTGCCCAGCGGCGACGTGGGCCGAATTGGCATTGACGTATCGCCCGTTAACCCCGATTATGTTTATGCCGTGGTAGAAGCCCCCGGCGGCTCCGGTGGTATTTATCGCTCCGTGAATCGCGGTGCCAGTTGGGAAAAAATGAGCAGCACCGCCACCAGCGGTAACTATTACCAGGAACTAACCTGCGATCCCAAAAATCCCGAACGGATTTTTATTACCGATACTTATTATAAGGTGAGTTACGACGGCGGAAAAACCGTCCGCAACCTCGGTGAAATTAACAAACACATTGATAATCACTGCATTTGGATTGATCCCGCCAATACCAACCACCTGCGTGTGGGGTGCGACGGCGGCGTGTACGAAACCTGGGACAACGCCAAATCGTGGGAATACAAACACAATTTGCCGGTGACGCAGTTTTATAAAGTAGCCACCGACAATGCATTGCCGTTTTACCACGTGCACGGCGGTACGCAGGATAATTTGAGTTTGGGTGGCCCTTCGCGCACGACCAGCGGCAACGGAATTCCCAACTCCGATTGGTACGTGACCAGCGTGGGCGACGGTTTTGAGTCGCAGGTGGACCCCACCAACCCCGATATTATTTACGCCCAAAGCCAATACGGTGGTTTGCAACGTTTCGACCGCAAAAGTGGCGAAGGGCTGTTTATTCAGGCGCAGGCGGGCGAAAATGAACCGGCTTTGCGTTGGAACTGGGATGCGCCACTAACTATTTCGACACATTCGCCCACCCGTTTGTACCACGGTGCCAATATCGTGTTCCGCACCGATGACCGGGGCAATACCTGGCGCGCCATCAGCCCGGATTTATCGCGGGGAATTGACCGCAATAAACTCGAAATCATGGGCAAAGTATGGAGCGTAGATGCCGTGGCTAAAAACGGCTCGACCGATATTTACGGCCAAACCACTTCCATTGGCGAAAGTGCCCTCGATGAAAATATTCTGTGGGTAGGCACTGACGACGGTTTGCTGCACCTGACCCGCGACGGCGGCCAGAATTGGGAAAAAATGGACAACCTGCCCGGCGTACCCGAACGTTCGTACGTGCACCAGGTGATTGCTTCGCGTTTTGATAAAAACACGGCTTACGTGTGTTTTAACCACCACCGTTACGGCGATTTTAAACCGTATTTGCTCAAAACCACCGACGGCGGTAAAAAATGGACTTCCATTAGCGCTACTTTACCCGAACGCGGCAGCGTTTATTCCATTGCCGAAGACCACGTGGACCGCAATTTGTTGTTTTGTGGCACCGAATTTGGGGTGTTTTTTACCCGCGACGGCGGCGATAACTGGATTCCGTTAAAAGCCGGGTTGCCCACCGTGGCGGTTCGGGACATTGAAATTCAGCGCCGCGAAAACGACTTGGTTTTGGCTACTTTTGGCCGTGGTTTTTACATTTTAGACGATTACAGCCCTTTGCGCAGCATCAACGATGCGGCCTTGGAGGCACCGGCGACTATTTTTCCGGTAAAAGATGCTTTGTTGTTTGTCCCCAATTTGCCCCTCGGTTTGCGAGACAAAGGCCACTTGGGCAGCAGTTATTACGCCGCCGAAAATCCACCCGTGGGCGCGGTATTTACGTATTGGCTAAAAGACGATATTAAAACCTTAAAAGCCAAACGCAAAGCCGCTGAAAAGGAAAAAACGGAGAAAAAAGAGCCGGTGTATTACCCAACCCCCGACGAATTACGCGCCGAGGATGCCCAACCGGAGCCTTTCATTTTGTTTACCATTACCGACGAAGCGGGGGCCGTGGTTCGCCACCTCAAAACCGGCGCGACCAAAGGTTTAAAACGCCTCGTTTGGGATTTCCGGTACAACACCCCGGCACCCGTTCAGGGCCGTTATAAACCAGCGCCCGATCAGTTGTTTGGCGGGGAAGAAACGGGGCATTTGGCCATTCCGGGCAAGTATTTTGTGCAAATGAGCAAATTTGAAGACGGCGAAATGACCCAACTCACCGAACCGGTTGCGTTTCAGGTGAAAGCCCTCGGTAACGCCACCTTACCCGCCGAAGACCAAAAAGCGTACCTCGAATTTTGTAAAAAAGTGGCCACCCTGCGCCGCGAGGTTTCGGTTACTAATGGCTATTTTGGCGAATTAAATGATCGGCTAAACAATATTAAGACCGCTTTAGACGATATTGCAACGCCGCCGGCGGGTTTGCACAAAAAAGTAAACGAACTAAAAGGGCAACTCAACGCCATTGGTATTTTGCTCAACGGAGATGCTTCTTTGGCGCGCCGGGAGTTTGAAACCAAAGCGTCGCTGAACGACCGCGTGGGGTTAATTCAGGGCGGTATGTGGAACGTTACGGCGGCACCCACAACAACGTACAAAAACAATTACGACATCGCCGTAAAACAACACAAGCCCATCGTGGATTCGTTAAAATCCGTGGGGGCCGAACTAAACGTGATCGAGCAGGTACTTGCCAAAAGTGGTGCTCCGTACACACCCGGTCGCCGACCGAATTAAGATACAATGTTATCAGCAGTTATTATCACTTATAACGAAGAACGTAATATACGCCGTTGTTTGGCATCGTTGCGGGGAGTAGCCGACGAAATTGTAGTACTCGACTCTTTTTCCAACGATGCCACACCGGCCATTTGTGCCGAGTTTGGCGCGCGGTTTTTTCAGCACAGTTTTGATGGGCACATCGAGCAGAAAAACCGCGCGCTTTCGCTGGCTACCCACGATTGGGTACTTTCGCTGGATGCCGATGAAGCCCTAAGTGAACCCTTGCGGCAGACCATTTTGGGCCTCCAAAACCGCGAACACGAAGGGTACACGATGAATCGCCTGACCAATTATTGCGGCCAATGGATTCACCATTCGGGTTGGTATCCCGACCGCAAGTTGCGCCTGTTTAATCGAAAAAAAGCGGCCTGGGGTGGTTTAAATCCGCACGATAAAGTGATTTTGGACGAAGGTTTGTCCACCGGGCATTTGGAGGGCGATTTATTACATTTTAGTTATTACACCGTGGACGAACACCGCCAAAGGGCCAGAAAATACGCCGATATTGGCGCAAAAGCCATGCTTCAGTCGGGAGAGCGGGGATATTCTATTCAATTGCTCGTAAATCCGGTGTCTAAATTTATTCGTAATTATGTACTTAAAGGCGGTTTTCGCGACGGACAAGCCGGTTGGACAATCTGTACCATTACCGCCAAAGAAACTTATTGGAAATACAAACGTTTAATGGAACTTCGGAAAACAAATAATGAACGATGAGAAAACTATTTTTTATGCACATTGGGTTGGCCATTTTGGCGGCTTGTAGCGGCTCTAAATCGGCACCTAAACCTACACCACGCCCCAAACCCCCGGTAGCGCAGCACACCCAACCCACGCCTCCGGTGGCTCCCGTCAGCGATCGGTTATCTATTCCGGTAAAAAGCGACGCTACCAATATTCTTTGGGTGGACAGCGACCGCCTGATGCCCGTTTTGGAAGAAGCGCAACGTTTGCAAAAAAACGTTTTTGTGGTCTTTGAAGCCAGTTGGTGCGCACCGTGTAAGGTGATGGAAAGCGAAATTTTCACGCAGACCCCGGTGTATGAATTGTACAATCGGAAATTTATCAATTTTAAAACCGATTTTGACTCGGAAACGGGCAAAACCATCGCCCAGATTTACGAGGTGGAAAAACTGCCCACCGTATTGATTCTCAATCCTCAAGGCGTAGTTCTGGAGCGTTATCTGGGTATGGCCACCGCCACCCGGATGCAGGACATGGCCAATAAATACTAAACGAACATGTTCAAACGAAAATCGCGTCCCGCCGATGCCCCCGACCTTACGTCCGACGAAGCACTGTCCAAACTGGAACAATTTTGTTTGTTCCGCGAGCGCTGCTCCAGCGAAGTATGGGAGAAAATCCGGGAACTACGATTGTCCAAAGATTTGGGTGATGAACTGTTTGAGGTGTTGAAAAACGACCGTTTTTTCGACGATCAGCGTTTTGCCGAAATATTCGCCCGGGGTAAATTTCGGAGCAATCAATGGGGCAAAATTCGTATAAAAATGGAACTAAACATGCGCAAAATTGCTCCGGCGATCGTTGCCATCGCCTTAGATTCCATTGACCCGGAAGCCTACGAAGAAACCCTGCACACCTTGGTGCAAAAAAAACTGCAACAATGGCACGATGACCCCCAAGCCCGACAAAAAGCAGCGGCATCGGTCATTCGAGCCGGTTTTGAGTCGGATTTGGTGTTTGCGGCGGTGAAGAAAAAGGAGTGATGAGTGAAAAACGAATAGTGTAGAGTGAATAGTGTAGAGTGAATAGTGTAGAGTGAATAGTGTAGAGTGAATAGTAGTTTTCCGGCCCCCAAAACCTCTTTAGCGAGGGGTTTTATTCCCCTCTTAGATTTGTCGTTTGAAACGTTATTAAGCCCCAACGGGGCGCAACCATCAACCGGGGGCATCGCCCTCGGTGTGTAACGATGCCGGGGCGCAACCATCAACCGGGGGCATCGCCCTCGGTGTGTAACGATGCCGGGGCAAATGCCGGACAGGCGAGGGGCAATGCCGCCTCGCTGATGATGGCACTCCGTTGGGGCTGGGTATTCCCGATCGGGTTTTGAACCAGATGGGCGCACGGCCGTGCGCCCCTACGATGACGACGGCGACATTTTTGCAACGTACAAATTGCCATTGTCGTCTTCACGAATAATTTCCTCTTCGACCAAATAACTCATCACGGCGGTGACCGTTTCGTGTTTTCTGGGGGCAAATGCCTTGAGGACTTCTTCAAAGGGCATACGTTCAATTTTGAGCAAATCGGTGATTTTTCGCTGGTACATTTGAACGGTATCTTCCGACATGTCGGCTTCGTTGCGGCCCGTACACACGTCACAGATACCGCATTTTTCGGCGCGTTTTTCGCCAAAATAGGCCAATAATTGTTTGCTGCGGCAGTGGCGGCGTTCGGCGTAGGCAATGGCAGATTCTACGCGTTGTTGGGCGTTGTTGCGGCGAAAATTAAACTTTTCGAGGTCAATGCCCAGGTTTTCGGCGGCTACGCGCTCGCGCAGGAACGTGACCTGCGGCTTTTCGTTGCGCGGAAAATATTGCAAAATACCCTGTTGTTCGGCCACGGCAAATACCTGAATCACCTGCTCCACTTTGATATGAAGCACGTTGGCAATGGTGCCTTCACTAATGTCCACGTATTGTTGCTGGATACCCGGATATTGGCGCAACAGCACCTTAATAATGGCATCGGCCTGTTTGTTGCGGATTTGGTAATCGTATAAAGTTTCGCGGTTGCACACAATTTGCAAACGCGCGGCGGTAGCGGCGGCTTCGCTGAGGGCCAGCCAACCTTCCTGTTCCAACAACCGAAGCGCGGCGTGCGTGACGGCCTGCTCCAGTTTGTACGTGTGGCAAAAATGTTGTAAATCAAAATCCACACTTTCGCCCTGACCGCCGCCAATGGCAATTTGAGTGTAACTGCCCAATGCCTGATAAGTGCGCCGCACTGTTTCGAGGGGCGGGTAAGAGGCTTCAAAAAAACGCCGCAACTGTTCCGCGTCCGTGTCGGTGTACAACATAACGGCAAAGGCTTTTTGCCCGTCGCGACCGGCGCGGCCCGCTTCCTGAAAATAGGCTTCGAGGCTATCGGGCAGGCTGAGGTGCACCACCAGGCGCACGTCTGGTTTGTCGATGCCCATCCCGAAAGCATTGGTGCATACCATCAGACGCGGGTTGCCATTGATCCAGGCTTCCTGTTTTTGCGAACGTTCATCCACGCTGAGGCCCGCGTGGTAAAAATCGGAGGAGATGCCTTTGCTGCGGAGCAGGTTGGAAATTTTTTGGGTGTCGCCCCGGCTGCGCATGTAAATAATGGCCGATCCGGGCACTTTTTGCAAAATATCCACCAGTTTATCGAGTTTTTTGGCCTCGTATAAAATGGAGTAGGAGAGGTTGCTGCGGTTAAAACTCTGTTGAAAAACCCGCCCGTTCTGAAATGCCAGCCGGTCCTGAATATCCTGCGCAACCTGCGGCGTGGCCGTGGCGGTGAGGGCCAGCACTGGTACTTCGGGCATTAAAGCGCGGATTTCGGCCAATTCGAGGTAAGGCGGCCGGAAATCATAGCCCCATTGACTGATGCAGTGCGCTTCGTCCACCGCCAGCAGGTTAATGTTCATCCGCTTGATGCGGGCCTGCGCCAAATCCGTTTTCAGGCGTTCGGGACTGACGTACAGCAGTTTATATGCGCCCTGACAGGCATTTTCAAAAACAATGTCAATTTCCCGGCGGCGCATCCCCGAAAAAATGGCCGCCGCCGGAATGCCCCGCCGTTGCAGGTTATACACCTGGTCTTTCATCAGGGCAATCAGGGGCGATACCACAATGGTCAGCCCTTCTTTGCACAACGCAGGGACCTGGTAGCAGAGCGATTTGCCGCCGCCCGTGGGCAACAGCGCCAGCGTATCCGTGCCGTTGAGGGCCGATTGGATAATATCTTCCTGTAATGGGCGAAACTGGTTGTATCCCCAATATTGACGCAGAATATCAAGCGGTTGGGCGGTCATATCAGGGGGCAAAGGTAGTAAGAAACTATTTGAACGGGTTAGTACGTAATTCCTTAAATGGCCTTTACAAATGCACTCAATTCTTTGCGTGCACGCGGCGTGCCCTCGCGCGCAAGGAATGGTTCTTCCAGTTGACTTGCTTCACCGAGGTAACCCAATGCCAACATGCAAGGGGTGCTGTACGTTTCGTCGAGGCCGAGCAATTCTTTGGCTTTGTCTTTGCTAAAACCACCGATGGGGTGGCTAAAAACCTCCATGCAGCGGGCTTGTAACATGAGTTGGGCGTTGGCCATACCCAAATCGTGTTCGGCGGCACCGTTGTTGTTGCCGTTGGCGGCAAAGGTTTTGCGGGCCACGGTCACGACCAAAGCCGCTGCGTGTTTGGCCCAGGGCTGGTTACCGGGCATCATGATTTCCGTGAGTTGATCGAACCCCGGTGTGCCTTTTAAAGCGTAAAAATACAACCAAGGCTGTTCGTTATTGGCACTCGGTGCCCACGAAGCGGCTTCAAAAAGGGTGTTCATGTCTTGTTCGGTCAGCGCTTTTTCGCTAAAGGCGCGTGGGCTGAAACGGTCGGTAATAAAATCGGCTACCGGAAATTGAGTTTGTGCTTTTTTAATGCTGATAGTGTTGTTCATAATGGCGGCAAAGGTAGCAATTTCTGCGGATTTTCTCCAATAACTACGTTAGCGGTTGTTCCGTTAGTGGGGTTATTGCTCTACCTCACCACCACTAATTTCCGCGTTTGTACCGTATTGTCATTCATCCAATGCACTTCGTAGTACCCGGCGGGCCATTGGCTGATGTCCAAATCCGTTGGTTGGTAAAGTTGTTGCGAGACCATCAAACGGCCCACGCTGTCAAATATCCGCAGTTGCCCACTGCCCGATGCCGCTATCCGTACCGTGTTGCGGGCGGGATTGGGTACCATTTCCAATGCGTGTTCCACCCCAACATCGGTGGTGCTGGCCGGATTTAGCACCATTGTTTGGGTGGTATTGGTGATAATCGCGCTGTTATAATCAAAAAAGATGTACGCCGTGTTGTTTAAAGGCGTACCAAGTGGCAGGTCGGGCAACGGCTGAACGGTGTAACGCACAAAGCCGTGGCTGCCCGGCTCGTTGGTGTTTTGATCGGGCAGCAAAATGTTATCGAAGAAAAATTCTACGATATTATTGCCGCGAATGGTCCAGGTGCAAGGGTGCGAACTGGCTACAAACCGGAAAGAACTGGGGTCAAAACCGGCCTGAATCGTGTCTAAAATGCGCACAAAAGTGGCAAAATAGGTGCCCGTATTTTGAAAACGCACCGTGTAATCAATGGGCATTCCGTTGGCAATTTGCGCCGGGGTGATCCGCTCCGAGGGGTTTGCCTGTTTATCGTTGGGGTCGTAACTGCCCACCACCGTGGTGCAACTTTCGGCGCTGTTGTTGACGGGGTAAATGTCGGGGTTGTTTTGTTGAATGGATACCGGTAGGCAGACCTCCGTACCCAACGCCACGGTAACGGGCACTTCCACCCGAATGAGTATCGCACCGGACGCGCCAATGGGTACATCGCCGAGGCTCCAGGTTAAACCATTGCCATTTTGAATGGTGGGCAGCAGTGATATTTCCAAAATATTAACAACACCTTCGGGGAAATTGGCCGAAATACTGATGTTTTGGGCCGGGTTGGGGCCGTTGTTGCTCCAATGGATGACGTAATTCGTTTCAAAGCCGGGCCGCAACACCGTGGTATTGGTGATGGAAACCGCCAGGTCGTGCGCATCGGGGTTAGATTGCAGGGCAAAAGAGGTTCCTTCGGAGGGAACTGCGGTGCTGATGGACGCCGGACTAACCGTAAAATAAGGCGTTGGTGGTTGAATAGCCAATTCTTCCGACGGGAGATTGCTCAAAAACGCAAATTGGCCATTGTTACCCGTGGTCGTAAACGAACCTGAAGTGAGCGATTTTACCGTTACGTTTTCGGCGGGTGCATCACCGGTATCTTCCACGCCGTTGTTGTTGATATCGTAAAATACCCGGCCTTTGGCGCTAAAAATGCCCAATTCGGACAGGGGGCGTTTAAAAATGCCCGAAGGCGTACTCACCCAAATATGTTCGGCAAAAAATTCAAACCACTCGGTATTCAGCGTGTTTAACCCGTCGTTCCAAGGTGTCCAGGTTTGTAAATGATCTTCCGAAATAAACACCCCGCGGTTGGTTGTCACAATGGCGTAGTTGCCAACTTTTTTCAGTTGGTAAACATAATCGAAACCGAGATAGTCAATTTTATTATCTTTGGTAACCCAGGTTTGTCCCAAGTCGTTGGAGATCATGTAATACTGCGGTTGATTGGCGGTAAAGTTATTGTTGAAATGTAAAATATCATTTCCCGACAACAACAATGATCCATAAAGATTAGCACCACCACCGGGCAGGGCAGGTAACTCACACACCTGTGTCCAGGTATTACCTTCATCTTCCGAGGCGTATAATTTATCATCCCACGTTTTAGAAAATAATTTACCTTGTTCGTACAACAATGTTTCGCAATCTTGTAAAGCCGTATGGTATTGTTGATTGAGTTGCTGAAAAGACAGGCCATTATTTTCGGACACCAAAACATTGGCAAGATCACCCCCGCAAAACGCAAAAATGCGGCTGGACATTACGAAGAGTTTTAAAGGAGTTGCCAGGGAAAAACTATTGTTTGCGATAAACGATTCTACCCAAGTTACGCCATCGTCCACGGAAACAAATATGGAGTAATTGCTCAATAAAACCAGGTTCGTGCCCGATTTTACGTACTGTTGGTGCCCTGTCCACTCCGGGGTAAGGGAAATAGGGAGCGGCGACCAGTTGATTTGGTCGGCTGCCAGGGCGTGGATAGCGCGCGGCGTACTTACGTGCAGGTTGTTATCTATGACCGAAAAGCTATTGACCTGCGCGTTGTTTAAGCCAAAATTGGCCGAAAACCAGGAGTTGGCCGCATCTGTACTACGGAAAATTCCTCCGTAAATGGAAGCACTCAGTATGACGTTGTTGAGGCCAATGGCATCGGCGAAATATTCGTTGTCGGGGAGGGCTAATGGGGTCCAGGTTTGCCCGTTATTAGAGGATTTATTGATGAAACTGCTTTTTAAGGCATAAATATCATTGCCCAAGGCAAAAAGGGTCTGATATTGATCAAATGCCGTACCGGTGAATTGTTGCCAGGTTTGACCGTCGTTGGGTGAAAACCAGCAGCCGCCACTGGCGTTTTGCATGAGTAAGAACAGTTTGTTACCCAATTTTTTAAAAATAATGGGATTCCCCGTAATTTGTTTCAGGGTATCAAAGGTTTCGCACAAATCGGTGGAGCGCACCACATAGGGGTATCGAATGGCGGTTAAAGCCCCGTTGCTATATTGCAAGTCCCCCAGTATATAGTTGGCCAAAATGGGCGTCCAGTTGACACCGCCATCACCCGATTTAAAACTACCATTGTACGAAGTGACAACCACGGTATCATTTTGGATGTATGCTTCAACGTTACTCAGTGGAACTGGATAGTTCAGGGTGCTCCAGGTGGCACCGCCATCTTTGGAGAGGTGTATTTTTTGGTAGTCGATGACCAAAATATTGTTGTCACAAACGGTGAAATTGATGATGTACCGGTCGGTTTGGGGAAAATTTGGGAAAGTAGCCCAACTTGCACCGTCGTTGGTCGTATAAAACAAACGATTACCACCGAGGTATAAAATGGTGTCGCCGTAAGTTTCAAATTTGCCGAAAGAGGACCCGCTAATACCGTTGGTAGGTAGCCATTGGGCGGAAATGGGGGTTGTACGAAGGGTAAGCAGCAGCACAAATGCAGCGAAAATTGTTTGAATTTTATTCATTTTTCAAAAAAATTAAACATTATAGTTGGGCATTGCAAAAAGGTTTTTTTGAAATACCAATTGAATTCAGACACAAATTTATTCATTATTTTGGTATTGCTGAAAAAAGAGATAACTTTGTTGCGCATTTTTTAACAAAATAATTCATCAGGATGAAATTACAACTACTACTACTGGCTTTTTGGGGCTTCCCAACGCTACTGTTGGCCCAATGGAAAAAAACAAACAATCCTTATCCCGCCGAAATCAATTCCGTACACTTCGTTGACGATGGTGCTTTGGCGGTAAAATCCACCGGGATTTATCATTCCACTAATTTACGCGTTTGGAAAAAAACGCTCAATGCTTCGCAATGGACCATCGATGGTTTTTTGGTCCACGTCAATGCCGACGGAACGGTATTTGCCGTAAATCCGGCCTGCCGCATTTATCGCAGTACCGATTCGGGCAAAACCTGGTCTTTTGAAGTAGAACATAATCTGGGTAGTTCGAACACCGTCAACAAAATTTTTTCCACCTCCGACGCGCTGATCCTTAAAACCTTCAATGGGGTGTATCGTTTGGCGCGCACCAACCTGAGTGCTACGCCGCAATTGGTTCATGTAAAATCAAACGGCGGTTTTTTGGACATTAGCCTGAATAATAACGATATTTGGCTGAATAGCAAAGATTCGTTGTATCAATCCACCGACCAAGGGCAAAACTGGAATTTTATCCGAACGTTTCCGGGTTCCGTGCGCAATGCCGCTGTGCACAACGATACCATTTTGGTCGGAATATACACGAGTGGTTTATGGCGCTCGGTGAATAATGGCCTCGATTGGGCATTACTACCCAATGTTAGCGTACAATATAATTTTTCGTACAGCGATGGTGCCTGGTTTTCCAGTGGAGACAACACTAATCAGTTGGCCGTTTCTTACAACAGCGGAACAACCTGGCAACCCCTCGATACGGCGTTTGTTCACCATACTTATTACCAAAATGCGGTCAAAAAAGGCAATAAAATACTCGTTGCTTCCGACGAAGGTGTGCTGGCTACGGAAAATAACGGGGCGAACTGGTATTTTTACAACGGGGGGCTGGACGGCGAAATAGACTTTTGGTTCATCGTAGAAGACCTCCGTAAAACGGGTGATTATCTCTCTGTGATGAATTCCTTGTCGGCGCAACCGGACTCCGGCTGGACCCGTGCGCTATTGCCCCTGCGGGAGAGTTTCCCGCAACCTTACCTGATTTACAACAACGGGTTTTATTACGCCTGTTCCCGCCAACGAGACTACGCATTTCGTAGTCTGGATGGCAGCCAGGGATGGGAAAAAATCCAACTTCCCGGTAGTGTTGTGTCCAATGCCGAATTGACCTTGTTTAATGCTGGTTCCGAATTGGTATTACTGGTCAAAGGAGTGTCTATTGCCGAGGTGTACGGAAGTACGGATAACGGCCAAACCTGGACCTTTAAAAGCCAATTTGAAATAGGATACACCTTTGTGCACAACGGGAAAATATACCGGGTGGATCTGAATGGGTTAGCGGTGTCCAATAACCTGGGGCTAAGTTGGAGTTATGTGGGTGCGGGTTTAAATGATTTATTTTGGGCCAGTAGTATCAATGAATTTAATCACCTGTCGGTAAACGGGGTATTGTATTTATACAGTCATTACGCGCTGATGTATTCGATCAACGACGGTTTGACGTTTTATCGTCTGGACAATGCTACTACCGGCTCGCCACAATATAGCAGTTGGGAAAGTTCTTCTTCGGTGGCGATGGAGGGCGAACACATTGCCATGATTACGGGTTACGGCGTTTTTTACCGCAATGGGCTGAATGGGAATTGGGTCAATATCGTGGGTAATTTGAACACATTGTTCAACCTAAATTCCACGTCAATTACATTACAAATAAAGGATGAGGTAATTTATCTGGCCAATACATACGAGATGGCTTACCTCCGGATCGAGGATATGGACATTAAAAAAGTATCCGGCGTGGTGTACAACGATGACAATAACAACGGAACACCCGATACCAACGAGTTGCCCCTTGCCAATGCCCTGATATCGGTGGGGTCTAACGGCCTAACCACCTCCAAACCCGATGGCACTTTTGATTTATTCGCACTGGCACTCCCCGCAGATACCATAAAAGTGCGCAAATCGGCCCCGTGGGTGGTATCCAACCCGGCGTATTATCTCGTTTCCGACACGACGCAGGGATTGCAATTTGGCCTTTATTTCCCGCCCAATACCACCGATATGGCCCTCGACCTGACGAACGAAACCGTGTTTCGGCCGGGTTTTGACGAAACCATCGCAGTGAGTTGCCGTAATATCGGTACCGTTTCCGCCGATGCCACGTTGCGCGTGGTGCTGCCCGCCGAAACCGTGTATCAATCGGCCATTCCGCTCCCCGATGCCCAATCCGGTGATACGCTGCTCTGGTACCTGAACAGTGTTCCGGCGCTAACCGGCCTGGTATCGGTGCGCATTGAGGTGGACGTACCCGCCACTACGCCGCTGGGAACCCTGTTGAACATTCCGGCTACCCTGCAAACCAACATCCTCGACGCTGATGTCTCTAACAATACTTACCTGTTGCAACAAGTCGTGGTGGGTTCGTACGATCCCAACGACAAACAGGTACACCCGTGGTCTGGGATAACGCCCGAACAAGTCGCCAGCCGCGAATGGCTGACGTACACCGTTCGTTTTCAGAATACGGGCACTTTCCCGGCGGAATTTGTGCGCATTTTGGATACTTTGGACCTGAAAGGACTTGATTTGAGCACCTTTGAAGTGCTTTCCACCTCGCACCCGATGGAACTTACCTTGGGCGATAACGGCGTTGCTTCGTTCTTTTTTGACCAGATTCACCTGCCGCCCAGCACCTGGAACGAACCCGAAAGCCACGGTTTTGTAAAGTACCGGGTGCGGCCCAAAGCCAGTTTGGTATTGGGGAACACCATCAAAAATACGGCCTACATTTATTTTGATTATAACCCGCCCATTATCACCAATACCGTTAAAACCCAGGTGAAATTAGTAACGTCCACCTATAATTTGCCCGATGGGCTAACGTTGTTGGCGGCACCTAATCCCACGGATGGACCGGTAGTGCTTCAGTTGCCCGCCGGGGGCCGCTATTGGGTGAAAATAAGCACCGCAACGGGTGCTTTGGTGCGGGAATTGTCCGGCACGGGGCCACAAATTACCGTGGACCTGGGCGCTTATCCGGCGGGTTTGTATACGCTGACCGTTACGGACGCCGATGGGCGAAATGGTAGGGTTTTGGTGGTGCGGAGGTAGGGTAGGACACTTCACTCCCCACTTTCCACACTTCGGTAGGCTTTTCGAGTGGCGTTGTCGCAACCCGACCCACCTTTGTATCAACAAACGAAACAAACACTGTTTCACCTCTTGATACACACGAACAACGCTCATTAAAAAGACACTTTATTATGCAAAAGTACATCATTAGTCTCGCCATTCTTGTTTTTTCCGGTTTTCAGGTGTGGGGCCAAACCAGCAAATTTACCACCGCCGTACAATCGGCTTTGGTGCAGTTGGATACCGCTAAAAATGCCGCCCAATTTACCGCCGCCGGGAATACATTTACCCGCATTGCCGCCGCCGAAACCAAAGAATGGTTGCCCGATTATTACGCCGCTTACGCCCAACTGATCGCCGGTTTTATCACCACAAAAACCGACATGGACAAAGGACAACAATTGATGGATCAGGCCCAAACATCCCTTCAGGCGGCGCAGAAAAAAGCCACGCAACCGGCCGATTTATCCGAAATAGCGGTGCTGCAAGCCTATATCCTCATCGGTAAAGTCACCGAAGACCCCATGGCGAAAGGCGGAGAACTGTCGCCCAAAATATTTGCCGAATTGGGCAAAGCCGCCGCCATGAACCCGGCCAATCCCCGCGCACCCATGATTCAGGGTATGTTTACCCTCAATATGCCCGAATTTTACGGCGGCGGGGCCAAAAATGCCAAACCTTTGTTCGAAAAAGCCCAATTACTTTTTGATGCTGAAAAAAATCAGGATATTCGCCCGGATTGGGGAGCAAAGCAAAATGCGGAGTTTCTCGCAAAAGCCTCTAATCCTTAAATTTTTATGTTCAAAGAAGCACTCCTTCTGTTATTGAAGGTTTTTGCCGGAAGTTATATCGTGATCGGTCTGTCCAATTATAGCACCATTGGGCAGACCGAAACGTTGTATAAAACGGGGGTTACGGCCCTGGGTACGGCCTTGTTGTGGGTAACAAACAGTTACGCCAATGAGGTGTATCAGTCGCGCTATTCCTGGATAAAAACGCCCGTTACGCGGCTGGTGATCAACCTCGTGATTTCGGTGTTATCCACGGTGGTCGTGTGGTGGCTGATTGTGGTGTTGTGGAACGCGCCTTGGAAGGGTTTTGATCCCGGAGCGCCCATTCGTTATTTTAGCCTGTCCAACATTCTGGGGACGTTTTTAATTACCGTTTTTATTACCATTTTTATGCACGGTCGGTCGTTTTTGCTCGAGTGGCGCAATGCCGCCTCGGAGGCCGAACGCTTGAAAAAAGAACAGGTAGCGGCCCAATACGAATCCCTGAAAAACCAGGTCAATCCCCATTTTTTATTCAATAGCCTCAATGTGCTCACCGCTTTGGTGCACAAAGACGCCGACCAGGCCGAGTTGTTCATCCGGCAATTATCCAAAGTATATCGGTACGTACTGGAAAGCCGCGACAACGAAACCGTTAGCCTCGAAGATGAAATTAAACAGTTGGAAGCCTACATTTTTTTGCTAAAAATCCGGTTCGGCGATAGTTTTAACGCCACCGTTGAGGTGCAGTCTCTCGACCAACGGGTAGCGCCGCTTACCCTGCAAATGTTGGTCGAAAACGCCGTCAAACACAACGAAACCTCGCGCAACAACCCCTTGTACGTCACCATTAAAGAAGAAAACGACAGCATTGTGGTGTGCAATAACCTCCAACTAAAAAGCATCGTGAGTGATTCGTCGGGGGTAGGGTTGTCGAATATCCGGGCGCGGTACGGTTTTTTGACCAACCGGCCGGTAGAAACTGAAAATACGGGCGATACGTTTTGTGTGCGGGTGCCATTGGTGGCTACTCCAACAGGGCAGATTCTTTAATTCAGCCAATCAGTTCCATACGTCTATTGTCATTGTTTTCCGCCAAATGTGCATGTTTTTAGGTTGATTTGGCGAAGTATAATTTTATTTCTCGCCAAATGTGCCATTTTTTGGGTTGATTTGGCGAAGTATAATTTTATATCTCGCCAAATGCGCTGTTTTTTGGGTTAATTTGGCGAAGTATAATTTTATATCTCGCCAAATGTGCCATTTTTTGAGGTGATTTGGCGAAGTATAATTTTATTTCTCGCCAAATGCTACGCCCTTGTAAAACAAAAATAGTTTTTTTGGGAAAAGACCTTAGACAAAAAATATTACCCAAAAGCATCCCCAACCACCTAAAAACCATCAAAACGCTCAGTGGCTTTGTCTTTCAGGAGGAATCTATGGGCATTGGATTTTGCATAAAATGCCACCGGAGACAGCGCGTGTGCCTTTTGCGTATTTTGTGGGCCAGGCCAGTATATTCTTCTGATATATGATTTCTGATGTATAATATCTGATAGCAGAAGTTTTTTGGCGTATTTTGTGGGTTGTGCCAGTATGTTTTTTTGACATAAGAACCCCGATGTACGATTTTTTACATCCGCTGGTTTATTTTTGCGCGCACTATGCTCAAACAACAACTTTTCTCCGCTATTCTATTCTTGTTCTCCGCGCAACTCACGGCCCAATCACCCATGGTGACCTACCTCGGTAACGGCGGACAGGAAACTTTGTACGATGTTTTTCGCCTCAGCGACGGGACTTTTCTCACTTGCGGGTACGCCGCCGACCTCGATTGGGTGGACCCCTCCGTGCCGCGAACGGAATTAAACAGCCCCGTTGCCATCCCGAATGCTTTGGGTAAAAACCGGATTGGTTTTATGTTGCGCCTCTCCAAAGACCTTTCCACCGCCCTCGAAGTCGTGCATTTTCCCCGGGGTTTGGTAGAAGACATTCGATTTATCAAAACCAACGCCCTGCCCAACACCACCACGGGCGACCTGTACATCAGTTGTAATACTGCCGATTCGGACAACAACGACGGCGGGTATATTTTGGCAAAACTCAACCACAATTTTTTAAACGGCACCCCCGATGCGCTCGATTGGGTGCACGTGGTTTGGGCAAAATCATACGCCAAAGAAGCCCATCCCTGGGATGTTACCAGCGACGGACGCGTTTATTTTATCTCCGGTGCAGCCCACGGCTACGACTGGAGCGCCGTGTATTGCCTGAATCCCAACGGACAACCCATGCCCGTAAACAACTGGCGAACCCACTGGCTGACCAATGGCTCCGAATGGCGCGGCACTCCCGCCGCTACCAACCCGCTGGGCAACCTCGATTCGGTGCGACACAGCGGTATTGTCCTCAAAAGTTGGGGCCGTTGCGAAATGCGTTCCTGGACCGCCGCTGAATTTGACGCTTTTTTGCCCGATGGCAACGGCGGCACTAAAAAGGGCACCTGGCCCGCCGATTTTTTGTACAGCAGCCCCTGTAATCCTCAACAACCTACCACGCCCAGCCCCGGTTACAACGGGTACGGCCCCGAAAGTTGTTGCCCCGTTTGGGGTGGTTCCAGCGTGGCCGTGGACCGGCGCGATAACCACCTCTACATCGGTATGAATTTTAAGTCCTATTCCCAAACGGCCAATTCTCCCGATTTTGAACCCGCCGTAATTGCCTACGACAATACCGGAAATATGCTTTGGTGGAGTCGGCTTTACCACGAAATTACCCCCGCCGGAGATACCATGCAGTCCCTGCCCGACCAATATATTGACGCCCTGACCATTGATTACACTGGAAATACCCTGGTTGTAGGTGCCCGTGCGCATGGCAACAACGTCGAAAACCTGTGGGAGGGTAATCAAATTGAGGCTAACCCAACCGCCAATGCTTTCCAGAACCGTTTTACCGGTACCAATGGCAATATTCACCAGTCGTGGTTGGGTAAACTTCGCCTCACCGACGGGGCATTAACCAATGCTACCTACCTGGCCGAATACGCCGAGGGGACGGGCAGTTTGGGTGCTCCGCATCCCAATCCCAACCTCGATGGCTGGCCCAATCCCAACGGCGGCTGGCCCGATGTAAATACCACGCGGATGGCCAAAAATGCCCTCAAAGTAACGGCTTCCGGCGATGTGTGCGTGCTGGCCGTTGGTCGCCGAACCATTACCACCGCCAATGCCTACCAGAAAATGGTAAAGCCGCAGTACGGCGGCAAAAGTTGCTGGAACAGTTTTGTCCGGGTGTACGATGCCGGTTTTGTGGCCCCCAAATATTCATCGTTGGTGGTGGGCGTGTGGGATACCCTAACCGGTGCCGGTGGCGACAACACTGAATTGTTTGGCGTTTGGAAAACCGAGGGTGGGGTAGTGGCCGTTGGTCGCCATACTGCCGACGCGGCCGGGGTTCCCAAAGGTAATCCGTTGCCCGTGGCGCAGGTACCCGCCTGGGGAACCAGTACCGCCGAGGGCGAGAGTGCCATTTTGGTGTATTATCCGGCGGCGGCCCTCAACGATGCCAATGACGGGGTTTCCGGGGTGGCGGCTGTTCCGGGGGCTACCCTCGACGTGCGGATATTTCCCAATCCTTCCGGCGGGGCGGTTACCGTGCAGGTGATTGGAGCAATTGCCGCCGAATCCCGAACGGTATGGGTGTACGATCAGATGGGTAAATTGGTGACCCGCGCCGATCTGCGCGAATCGTCCGTTGTGATCAATGGTCTTAAAAATGGCGTTTATGCCGTTAAAGTACAGTCAGGGGCACACCAAACGGTTCAAAAACTGGCTGTTTGTGAATAGGTCTCAGGTACCTATTGTTTATTTTGGGACAACCCTTTTTTGATCCGCGTTCGTTTCACGCCGGTATTGGTCAAAACAACGGTTTTGATCCGGCCATTTTTATCAAAATACATATTTTCCAAACACACCTGTCGCGCATTGCCGTCGGTTTGGCCCAAGGGGCGGCGGTGGTAGGCAATGTACCATTTATCTTTGCCGGGTACTTTCATCACCGAGTGGTGTCCGGCTCCGGTGGCAATTTGGGCATCTTGTTGCACTATTTTCCCGATGCGTTGAAATGGCCCCAACGGCGAATCGGCAATGGCGTAGGCAACGGAATAATCGGGGCCGGTCCAGCCGCCTTCCGACCACATAAAATAGTATTTGCCGTTGCGATGGAACATAAATGACCCTTCGACGTAGCCTTCGGGGGTAATTTCTTTAAAGGTACTACCGTCGTTAAAAGGAATGAATCCAGTGAAATCGGCGTTGAGTTGAGCGATATTGCAATGGCCCCAACCGCCGTAAATGAGGTAATATTGGCCGTTTTTATCCTGAAAAACAAATTGGTCAATGGGTTGGGCTCCGTTGTGAAACTGGTCCACGAGGGGTTTGCCGAGGTAGTCGCGGTAAGGGCCGCCGGGGTGGTCGGCGACTGCAACCCCGATACCACCTTTTTCGGCGTTGCTTTGAATATCGTTGGCCCCAAAAAAGAAATAGTATTTGCCTTGCTTTTCCACCACCGACGGCGCCCACATGGCGCGCCAGGCCCAGGTAATATCGCTGGTGTCCATGACGTGGGCGTGTTTGTGCCACGAGACCAAATCGGTGGACGAAAACACATCAAAAAAGACCTGTTTATTGTATTTGTCGCTGTAAGTGGGAAACACCCAAAAAGTATCGTTAAAAATTCGGATTTCGGGATCGGCGTACCAGCCTTCAAATATGGGATTCCCGGAGGTTTTGGGCGTTTTTGGCGCGAAGCCCAAGAGGCAAACGGCCATAAAGGCCGCTATGGAAAAGTAATATTTATACATGGGCAAGGATTTTTGACCGCGAAGATGAATGAAATCTGTGAAATACGCGGCCCGTAAAACATCGGACTAAAGGAACCCCCGTAAAAACACCTGATTTGCCCCGTAGATTCCCGTTTTTTTTTGGGGTGTCAGCACTACTTGTGCGCTATTATTCTACATTTGCCCCACCTAAAAAGCGAAAGAGTCAGGAACGGTAAAAAAATATTAAAATCAACTTTTTATGAACGCAAAATTCAATCTTTGGACTTTATTATTTGGTGCTTCTGCTGCTTGGAATATTTATACAGCAACCCAAAGTAAAGTACCCGTAACCACAGTAGAACCAGCAAAAGTAACCAGTATGTTTGATGCGTCTTTGCTTTGCCCCGTAGATTCGGTGCCGTACGCTAAAGGTTCATCGGCTACAACATTATATTCACAGAAGGGATTTTTAATCGGAAGCAATACTGATATTGCTATTAATCCAAACGTAAATCAGTTCATTTTGCCTAAATGTGAATTGTTGCAAATGCTCAATTGGACGGGTGCAAAAGACAGTGTTGTGGCGCAGTTGGCGGTAAATGTGTCGAGTAATCCGCGGGAGCGCGACACCATTGACTTGTATTTTAAGGTAATTAATCCTCAAAATCAGGTGCGGTATTACGATTTTACAGAGCCGTGCCCCCCGATGTGCCCCAAAAACGAATAAATTTAATGAACAGTTTTTCAGAATAATCCTACCTTTGGCGAAGTTTTTTTACCAACCTTTTAATTTCGCCTTATGTGGTCTTGGATTATTTCTGAATTTGAGCATTTATCTGCTAAACCTAATATTGATATTCTCTTTCTAACCTGTGCCATTTGTTTTTATTATTGGCGGCGTCTACCGCTGGAATTTAAATGGTTGACAGCGTATTTATTTTTTTGCTTTTGTATTGAAGTTGGTGCCCATTTAATGTCGCACCAAGGAAATAATTTGCCCTTATTACACCTCTACACGTTGGGCGAGTTTTTATTGTGGTCGTTTTTTTTCAAAACAGTTTTGGGAAAAGACAGTTGGCTGGATAGGTATTTTGTGCCGTTTCTGATGGGAGTTACCGGTTTAGTGGTGGCAAATTCATTGTTTTTGCAACCGATCTGGGGATTTAATTCACACGCGAAAACTTTGGTACAATTGGTTATAATTGTTTACGCATTGGTATTTGCTTTTCATTACACGGAGTTTAATGTTCGTCAAAGTAACTCTTACAAAATACTGCGGTTTGTCAATGCGCTTGTACTCATGTATTACTGCGCCACTCTGTTTATTTTTATGTCCAGCGGATTTTGGAAGACTGACGATTTGGCAACCGAAATCCTGGTTAATACTAACAGGTGGCTTAATACCTTGTTTTTGGTTTTGATTCTGTTCTCTATATGGAAAGTAACACGTTTTCTTCACAACTCCTCCTCTTCTCAGGTATCGGTATCTTGATTATGATGGCGCTGGGCTTGCTAGCCCTCATGTTATCTAACCGTGTGCAGAAACGATTGCTAAAAGAACAAATGGACAAGCAGGCTTTGGAGTTGTCGCACCAGGAAGAGTTGTTAATTCACAATATAAAAATTCAGGAAGAAGAACGGCAACGCATTGCCGCGCAGTTACACGACGATATTGGGTCTAAATTAGGTGTACTGCACCTGACTTTACACCGTTTAAGAAAAAGTGACCATGCTTCGGAACAATTTGCGGAGGTTTTTGAAGAAATCAGCGGGTTAATTGGGAATACCTTAGAAACAACCCGCCGTATCTCGCACGAATTACTCCCGCCCACCCTCGAAGGGTTTGGATTAGTGGAAGCCATTAACGAATTTTGTGATACCGTACGCCGGACCGGAGCCGTGGAAGTCAGTTTTGAACATAATTTTTCCAAGTCCGACCTCCCGGAATCGGACACCGAATTACATTTGTTCCGTATCTTACAGGAGTTATTGAACAATACCCTGAAGTACGCAGCCGCGCGCAATGTGATGATCTCTTTGATGCAGGATGAAGCCACCATCAAATTAAGTTACTCGGACGATGGCAGCGGTTTCGACCTGGAAAATACCATTTCCCGGGGACTTGGTTTGCGCAATATCATCAATCGGGCGCGCATGATTGGCGGTGAATTGCAATTGAGTTCGGCACCCAATATGGGTTTTCAAGCCAAACTTGTGCTCGTCAATAAAGCCTGAATTTAACCATTTTAACGTGTTCTCTGTATGTCTATACCCATTGCTATTGCCGACGATGAAGCGCTGTTTCGGCGCGGAATAAGATTAATTATTGAAGATTACGATGATCTGAAGGTAATTATGGAGGCCGAAAACGGCCAGGTGTTATTAGAAAAAATTCGCACCTCCAATGAATTGCCCGATGTGCTGTTGTTGGACCTCAAAATGCCCGTGTTGGGTGGCATCGAAGCCGCCGAAATTATCCGGCAGGAATTTCCGTCCATTCACATTGTGGTCATTTCATCCCATATCAGTAAAGCGTTTATCCTCAACATGATTGAAATTGGGGCTGCCGCTTATTTGGGCAAAAATGCGACTCCCGACGAGGTGGCCGATACCATTCGTACCGTGCGCGAAAAAGGTTTTTGTTACAATGAACTGGTCATGGAAGTGATCCGCGAAAACATGTTTGGCAAAAACCCGATTAAACCACAGCGCTCGTTCGAGGTGGAACTCACCGGCCGGGAAAAAGAAGTATTGCAACTCATTTGTGAGGAGTTTACCACCCAGGAAATTGCCGATAAATTGTTTCTCAGCAACCGCACCGTAGAAGGGCACCGCAACAATATGCTCACCAAGTTGGGCTGCCGCAATACGGCAGGATTGGTGGTATATGCCATTCAACACGGACTTATCAAGGTTAAGGGGTAAGTATGCCATCGAAATCAAAGAAAATTCCGTTCTTTGTCCCCGCTTATGATAGATATTAAAAACATTCCATCTCCTTGCTTTGTCCTCGACGAAGCCTTATTGAGGGAAAATCTTCGCCTGATTGACCGGGTACAGCGGGAAGCCGGTGTTTCGGTTATTTTGGCGTTCAAAGGTTTTTCCATGTGGAGCGCATTCCCCATTGTTCGCGAGTATTTGCCTAGCGCAACGGCATCATCGCTCAACGAAGCGCGGCTTTGTTACGAAGAAATGAAGGTAAAAGCGCACACCTACGCCGTGGCTTATTTGCCCGGTGAATTTACCAAAATTCTCAAATATTCGAGCCATATCACTTTTAATTCCGTTTCGCAGTTCAAACGGTTTAAATCCCGGGTCGAAAAATACCCCGAACCCGTAAGTATGGGCATTCGGGTAAACCCTGAGTGGTCGCCCGTCGAAACGGCGTTGTACAATCCGGGTGATTCCAATGGCCGCCTCGGAGCTACCGCCGAGCATTTTAAAAACGGAATGCCCGAAGGCGTAGAGGGGTTGCACTTTCACGTATTGTGCGAAAGTACCAGTTATGACCTGGAAAAAACACTCGTCCATTTTGAAGAAAAATTTGGTTCGTTTTTACCCGGCTTAAAATGGGTCAACTTTGGCGGCGGTCACCTCATGACGCGCAAGGGCTACAACGTAGATCACCTCATCACAGTGCTGAAAGCGTTCAAAAAACGCTACCCCAACCTGTCGGTTACTTTAGAACCCGGCAGCGCCATTGCCTGGGATACGGGTGTTTTGGTGGGTACCGTGTTGGATATTGTAACGAATCGCGGCGTAAAAACGGCCGTTCTCGACGTATCATTTACGGCCCACATGCCCGATACGCTCGAAATGCCCTACCGCCCGCGCGTTCGTGGTGCCTGGGATCCCAAAAAGAACGATAAACACCTCTATCGCCTCGGCGGTGTAAGTTGCCTCAGCGGCGACTACATGGACGCTTATGCTTTTGAGGCACCGCTTAAAGTGGGTCAAAAAATTGTGTTTGAAGATATGATGCACTACACAATGGTAAAAACGACCACTTTCAACGGCGTAACGCATCCGAACATCGCCATTCAGCACGAAAGTGGTCGTTTGGAAATTGTAAAGCGGTTTGGTTACCGCGACTATAAAAACCGCCTGAGTTAATTCGGCCAGTCCGTTATTTCTGGCGGTGCAACAAGGCATCAATCATGCTCCGCAGGACCATTTTGCGCTCCTGCGGAGCATTGACCAGATCCAGCGCCGCAAAAGCCATTGTTTCGTATTTTTTCTTTTCTTCTTCAATAATGGCCGGAATACCATTCCGGTCGAAAATAGCGCGCACGGCGGCTACTTTCTCGTCGTTGTCCATCGTGTGGTTGGTACTCAACAGGTACGACAGCGCTTCCACGTCGTTGGCCGGGGCGGTTTCTAAGGTTTTTAGGACCAGCAGCGTCTTTTTATTTTGAATAATATCGCCGCCTACCTGTTTGCCAAAAGTAGCGGGATCACCGTATGTATCGAGCAAATCATCCTGAATTTGGAACGCAATACCGGCCAATCGCCCAAAATCGTAGAGGTGCGCGGCATCTTCGGCGGAGGCACCGGTGGCCAATGCGCCCATTTCCAAGGCTCCGCCCAGCAGTACCGCCGTTTTTAATTCAATCATCCGAATGTATTCTTCGATGGATACCTCCGCACGACTTTCAAAATTAATGTCAAATTGTTGGCCTTCGCAAACCCCGGTGGCTACGCGGTTAAATACGCGCAATACCGCCGGAATGGCCGATTCCCGCTCAATGGCGGCCAGGTGCCGGTAGGCAAAAATGAGCATCACATCACCGCTGAGGATACCGGTGGTGAGGCTCCATTTGGTGTGTACCGTGGGCTGCCCCCGGCGCAGGGGAGCCGCATCCATAATATCGTCGTGGATCAGCGAAAAATTGTGAAATAATTCCACTGCCCACCCGATGTGCAGGGCCTGGCGCGGGTCGCCGCCGGTGAGTTCGGCCGCCATCACGGCCAATGCCGGGCGCAGGCGTTTACCTCCGAGGGACAAAATATAGGAGCAGGGTTCATACAACTCCGGAGGCGCATCCGGGAACGGGTGCGCCTCCGCAAATTCCTGCAACAAATCAATGGCGTTGTTAAGTGTCAGCAATGCTATGGTTATTTTTTGTATTTTTCAATGGCCGCCCGGATGTGTTCTTTGCGGTTTTCAGGATCGGGGTGCGAACTTTGGAACTCCGGTACCTTTTGCCCGCCCGATGCCTGTTTCAGAATTTCCATTACCCCGATCAGTTGTTCAGGGTCGTACCCGGCTTGCAGCATCAGCAATACGCCCAGTTCGTCGCTTTGAAGTTCCTGGCTGCGGCCGTATTTGAGTTGTAACATATTGGCTACCGATTGGGCAATGTATCCGCTGTTGGGGTTAGAAGGGTCGTAAGTGGCCATGGTTACCGCGCCGGTAAGCCCTTGCGCGAGTTCCATTTGGGCCATTTTTTCGGCGCTGTGCCGCGCCACCACGTGACCAATCTCGTGCCCTAAAACACCGGCCAGTTGATCTTTGTTTTCCAATCGGCCCAAAAGTCCGGTGGTAATAAAGATTTGTCCACCCGGCAAAGCGAACGCATTCACGGTGTTGGGGTCGTTGAGGAGGTGGAAATTAAACTGTTCGGCGTAAGGGGTTTTGGCGGCTTCGGTACTGGCCACGAGTTCGTTCCCGATTTGGCGCACCAGTGCATCGGCCTGGGTGCCTTTTACTTCGCCGCCCATTTCGGCAATCATTTGCGGGGCACTTTGTAAACCCATTGCGATTTCCTGTTCGGTGGACATAGCAATGTGTTGTTTTTCACCCGTGAGCGGGTTTACGGTGGCGCTGGCGCAGTATTTAAACAGGGTAAACCCTGCCATCACTACTGCCACAATTAAAGTTGGTGGAATGCGGAATCCTCCGCCGGAGTTTTGTCTAAGCATGATGTTGTAATTATGTTGATGGGATATTTACCCTTCAAGAGGTTATTGCATTAACGGGAACGCCAGATGTACCGGCAAGCCAAAGTTCGATAGGGTTTCCAAGGGGCTGATAATTGTTCCATTTGTTTTTTCAGGTCTTTATTTTTTTCGTCGAGGTTAAACAACCGCGCAACACCTTGTTGAATGCCCAAATCATCCACCGGGAAAATATCGGGGCGATGGAGGGTAAACATCAGCACCATTTGAACGGTCCATTTGCCCACGCCTTTAATTTGAGTGAGGTGGGCAATAATGTCGTCGTCGCTCATGGCGTGCCAGTTGCGGTGTTCCCATTGGTGTTCGACGGCAAAAGCCGCCACGTTTTGCAGGTATTGGGCTTTTTGGTTGGATAAACCCACGCTGCGTAAAACGGGAATTTCCAAATTGGTCACTTGTTCGGGATGCGGATAACGGTCTTCAAACAAATCCAAAAAACGATTAAAAATGGTGGTAGCCGCTTTTACACTCAGTTGCTGCGAAACAATGGACTCCAACAAGTCGAAATAAACCGCGCCGGAGGGCTTGTGCTCGGGCAATTCGATGCGGGCAATTAGTTGCGCCATATTGGTCTCTGCCCGCAAATGGGCCAGTGCTTCGGGTGTATTCATGGAGCAAAACTACACGCACCAGATTAACTTTGAATTATTTTTGCAGAAAAAAATGTAGCGGGGTGCTGCAAACTCAAAAAATTGATATTTTGCCCTCTCAAACGTAAAATTCTTCATCCAAATAATAGCAGTTCTATTATCGGAAAAACAAAACGAACTACTTTTTGATTCGTTTTTTTTATCCAAAAACAAAATAACCGAGAAAAAATGGGTGTACAAAAAGTAAACACGCTGGCCGGAAATGACGAAATGCAGCATTTTGTCCGGGCTTTATTAGACGACGTACAGGCATTTGAGTACATGCTGGAACACGATTGGTTCGAAAATGACATCGTGCGCATCGGAGCCGAACAGGAAATGTGCCTGGTGGACAAAAAAACCATGAAACCTGCCAACATCAATATGCAGGTGCTGGAAAAACTCACCGATGCCCCCTGGTGCGTCACTGAGTTGGCCAAATTTAACCTCGAAACCAACTTATCGCCCCGCGAATTTGTGGGTACCTGTCTGTCGGACATGGAAAACGAAAACCTGCTGTATCTCAAAAAGATTCAAACGGTTCTCGACGAATTTGACGCCAATATCGTCCTCTGTGGCATATTACCCACGCTGCGCAAACCGGACCTGGATCGCCATAACCTCACGCCAAAAGACCGATATTTTGCCCTCATGGCCGCCATTGAAAAACACCTCTTGGGGTCGTCTTTTGAATTGCGTATTGATGGCGTTGACGAACTTATGGTCAAACACGATTCGCCGTTGCTCGAAGCCTGTAACACCAGTTTTCAGGTGCATTTGCAGGTGTCGGCCAATGAGTTTGTAAAAATGTACAATATCGCTCAAATGCTCGCCGCGCCCGTTATTGCCATTTCGGCCAATTCGCCGCTGGTATTTGGCCGCCGCCTGTGGCATGAATCGCGCATTGCCTTGTTCCAGCAAAGTTTGGACACGCGCACCGCACACGACCACATGCGCGAGCGCCTGCCCCGCGTGAACTTTGGTTCGGGCTGGTTGAAAGGCGATATTACCCAAATCTACAAAGAAGATATTTCGCGTTTCCGCGTGTTGCTGGCCGGTGCCATCGAAGAGGATTCGCTCGAAATGGTGGCCAATGGTCAGGTGCCCAAATTACGCGCCCTCCAAATTCACAACTCCACGGTTTACCGCTGGAATCGCCCCTGTTACGGTATTTCGCCCAATGGAAAACCGCACCTGCGCATTGAAAATCGCGTTATTCCCGCCGGTCCTTCGGCTGTAGATGCGTCCGCCAACGCAGCGTTTTGGCTGGGTTGTATGATTGGTATGGCCCACCTACACGAAGATGTTACCCGCATTATCAGTTTTGCCGATGTGCGCGATAACTTCCTGAAATCGGCGAAATTTGGCCTTGATTCGACGTTTACGTGGATAAAAGACAAAAAAATGCCCGCCCGTGACCTGATTTTGCAGGAATTGTTGCCCATCGCCGAAGCAGGGCTAAAACTCCGCAAAGTGAAATCGGCGGATATTTCCAAATACCTCGGTATTATCGAGGAACGCGCATCGCAGCACAAAAACGGTGCGCGTTGGGCGTTGCGCTCTTTTACCGCTTTAAAAGAAGATATTTCAGCCGACGAGGCGGTTACCTGCATCACGGCGGAAACCATTAAAAATCAACAATTGAACAAACCTGTGCACACCTGGAAAGAACCCACCATTTCGGATCATACCGATTGGCATCCGTCCAAACTCAAGGTGGAAGAATTTATGTCCACCGACTTATTCACAGTTCAAAAAGATGATTTGATTGAACTGGTTGCCGAAATTATGAACTGGCGCCGTATCCGGTATTTGCCCGTTGAAAACCCCAAAGGTGAATTGGTGGGCCTCATTACTTCGCGGATTTTGCTGCGCCATTACGCCACCCGCAACCAACCCACCGAGCAGCCACCGGCCACAACGGTAAAAGAAATTATGATTGACAAACCGGTAACCGTAAAGCCGGAAACCAATATTCTGGAAGTAATGAACCTGATGCGCGTCAACGGTATCGGGTGCCTGCCGGTCGTAAAAGGCAAAGAACTCATCGGGGTAATTACCGAGATGGATTTGCTGCGGGTAACGGCCCGACTCATGGAGAAGGCTTAGTTTGTCTCTATTGGTCAAAGATTATTGGCAAAATAATATCTAAAGAGCAGTAAGTCGCCCTAATTTGCACGGATTTTTTACAAAACATTCACGCAAATATTATGTGGCGATTTATTGCTCTTTTTTTTCTGCTTTTTCCAAATGTAAGTCCCGCCCAAAATTTCAATCTTACGCTCGAATCCACCGTTAGTTTTCCCGGGCAAAGCCTGGCCAACGTGTGGGGGTACAGTGCCGGGGGGCAACATTACGCCCTCGTGGGTGCCCAAAACGGCACGGTAATTATTAATGTTACCAGCCCTTCATCTCCGGTACCCGTGGATACCATTCCCGGCCCGTCCAACCTTTGGAAAGAAATAAAAACCTACGGCAACTACGCTTACGTGGTTTCTGAAGGTGGTTTCGGCATTCAGGTGATTAATTTATCCACCTTGCCCGCCGGTAACCTTACCTACCAAAGTGTTTATCCCAATATCCCCAGTGTAGGTACTATAAACAGCGCCCACGCGTTGCAAGTGGATGAATCTGCCGGTTTTTTGTACATCTACGGGGCAAAAAACTCCGGCGGTACGCTGATTGGGTATCCTTTGTGTTTCAACCTGAACGGTAGTACCAGCGGCGTGCCCAATGCCTGGAACCCTCAATACGTAGGCCGGTTCATCGCCGCCGGTTTTAACACTTACGTGCACGATGGGTACGCCGATGGTAATATGTTGTACGGAGGCCATATTTACGCGGGTAAATTCGCCATTGTTGACATGACCAACAAAGCCGCGCCCGTGTTGTTGGGTTCTAAAAATACCCCCAATAACTTTACGCACAATACGTGGCTGGAAGGCAATACCTTGTTCACCACCGACGAAACCAACAACTCATTCCTCGCTTCGTACGATGTATCCGACCCCACCGATATTCAGGAACTCGACCGTTTGCAGGTGACACCGGGATCGGGTTCCATTGTGCACAATACGTACACCAAAAACGGTTACGCGATTACGTCGTGGTACAAAGACGGCGTAGTGATCGCCGATGTCAGTCGGCCCGGAAACATGGTGGTAACGGGGCGTTACGATACGTATCCGATCGGTGGCGGCGGTGGTTTTGAAGGTTGCTGGGGTGTTTATCCCTATTTTACCAATTCCGACATCATTATTGCGTCGAATTTGGGCACCAACACCAATCCCTACAACGGGCAATTGTACATCCTTACGCCCACCTATACGCGTGGGTGCCACCTGGAAGGCGTTGTCCGCGATGCCAGCAACAACGCGCCGTTGAGCGGTGCCACCGTGCAGTTGTTAAGTAGTGGGGTGGCCAACGAAACCAGCGCTCCCCAAACCGGCATTTACAAAATGGCGCGTTATGGCGGTGGTTCTTACACGTTACAGGTCTCAAAAACGGGCTACGTAACGGCCAATATCCCCGTGACGTTATCAACGG
>JAAFJN010000037.1 GCA_013298845.1 Chitinophagales bacterium | reverse complement strand
GGACAAATCAACACCGCCTTCCGATACGGCCGCGTTGTTGACCCAGGCTCTGAAAGGTTTTGAACGCAGTTACGCGTTGCGGCCTACCTTTAATAATACCCTCGGTTTGGGTAATGTTGCTTATTTGAAAAAGAATTTCCCCAAAGCGATTCAGCATTTTGAAGAATCGTACAAGCTGCAACCGGTCAAACAGAATAAAGAACGTTTGGTGCAGGTTTGGCGCGATTTGGGGCGTATTGAAGGGCAACAAAAAGGTAATTTGCCCACGGCTATCGAGTATTTCAAAAAATCCATGTCGTACGATTCGACGGACACACAAACGCTGATTGACCTCGGCACGGCATTTGCCATGAGCCAACGCCCCGATCAGGCCGTGGTGTATTTTGAAAAAGCCCTCAAAGGTGCGCCCAAAGACGAGGTATTGCGCCGCAATTTGGTTATCGCGTACCAGCAATTGGGGCAGCCGGAAAAAGCGGCGGCGATTGCGAAGTAGTGGAAGGAACCGTTTTCCGTTCTCCTCCGTAACGACGGGTTTCAAACCCGTCGTTACGGAGGAGAACGGAAAACGGAAAAATACGTTTGTTTTTAATTTTGAGCGGTTACGATTGTGGCACAGACGCATGGATGGTTCCACACGAAATTCAATTTCGCGCGAGTAACGTAGTGATAAAAATGTTACAAAGAGCAACAATAAACGTGTACGCTACAAAGGCAAAACCAATTCAACCCTTCCAACCAATTCAACCCTTAAAAACCCTTCTCCAACCAATTCAACCCTTTTTTCAAGCCCTCCAGCGTTTGTTGTTCGGGGCTACCGGGTTCGGGTTGGTAATTGTACACCCAATGGGCAATGGGCGGCATACTCATCAGGATACTTTCGGTGCGGCCGTTGGTTTCGAGGCCAAATTTGGTGCCACGGTCCCACACGAGGTTAAATTCCACGTAGCGGCCCCGGCGCAGCATTTGCCAGTTTTTCTCGCGTTCACCCCAGGTTAAATCACGGGTCCGTTGCATCAACGCCACGTAGGTAGGCGCAAAGGTTTCGCCCACGGCGACCACAAATTCGAAAATTTGTTCTTTGGTAAGGCCCGACTTTTCGTCCATGTAATCGAAAAAAATGCCGCCCACGCCGCGGGTTTCCTGCCGGTGTTTCAGGAAAAAATAATCATCGGCGGTGGCTTTAAATTTCGGGTAAAAATCCGGGTGAAAGCGGTCGCAGGAATTCTTCAGGTTCTGGTGAAAAAAACGCGCGTCTTCCGGGTTGATATAATGCGGCGTAAGGTCAATACCGCCGCCAAACCACCATTTTTCGCCGTTGGAGGTTTCAAAATAGCGAATATTCATGTGAATAATGGGCGTCATGGGACTTTGGGGATGCAACACAATGGATACCCCCGTGGCGTAAAAATCGGTGGGTTCGTCCAGTTTCATGTTTTTAGCCGCCGCTTCCGGGAGCGGACCGTGCACCGCCGAAAAAAGCACCCCGCCTTTTTCAATGTAGGCGCCTTCGATGATGCGCGTACGGCCACCGCCGCCTTCTTCGCGCACCCAATTATCTTCTTTAAATTGGCCGCCATCCTGCTGCTCCAATGCCGCACAAATAGAGTCCTGGATGGCCATAAATCGCCGGGTAATGATTTCTTTCGTCATAGCGCTGCAAAGAAAAGACGCTATGCTGAATCAATTGTCATAACAGTATAAAATTGTGCAAATTGCCCCTAAAATAAGCCCAAACATATTTTTTATATCGTTCTTTACCTTGGTCTCAGAAAGATTGAGTAGTTTTGCTGCTCAATTTATACCCTGTCCTTGTTAGAAGCACTCATCTCGTCCAAAACCAGAATCAAGTTGTTGCTGAAGTTTTTCCTGAACAGCAACACCACTGCCTACCTGCGCGGTTTGGAAGCCGAATTTGGAGAATCCTCCAATGCCATTCGGATCGAACTCAACCGCTTTGAGGAGGCCGGGATGATACTTTCTTACAACGAAGGCAATAAAAAGTTTTTTTCCGCGAATACCCAACATCCTTTATTTCGCGAAATCCACAACATCGTACTAAAAAACATCGGTTTCGACCGAATTATCGAAAATGTCATCGAACGCCTCGGTGACGTGGAAAAGGTATATGTGACCGGAGACTTTGCACAGGGTCGTAATAGCCCCGTTATTGACCTGCTTTTTGTGGGTAATATTGACCACGCGTATTTGATTGAATTGGTCGAAAAAGCCGAAAAAATTATCGAGCGCCGTATTCGTTTTTTGATTTATACCAATAACGATGCGGGGTTGTTGCAACAAATTAATACCGACCCGAAACCCTTGCTGCTTTGGAGTACAAAATAACCAAATAAACGCGTAAACCATTGATAAACAATCTGATAACCGGTATGTCGCTGCGACATATCAACGGCGAAGCCGTGCAAAAAATAACGACTAACGATTCAATTACTCATGTTTCAGGATTTAAAAGACAAGAAAAAAAATATCGCAGTTATTGGCCTTGGGTACGTGGGGTTGCCAATCGCGCTGGAATTAGCGCGCCATTTTCACGTTATTGGTTTCGACATCAACCAGGCGCGGGTAGATTTGATGAAACAGGGCATTGACCCCTCCAATGAACTCGATCCGGCGGCGTTTGATGGCACCGACATCGAATTTACGGCCAATCGCCAAGACCTCGACCACGCGCATTTTTACATTGTCGCTGTTCCTACCGACGTGGACGATCATAAAGTTCCCGATCTCACGCCGTTGCAAAAAGCATCGGCCAGCGTAGGGAAATCCCTGAAAAAAGGGGATTACGTGGTGTTTGAAAGCACCGTTTATCCCGGTTGCACCGAAGAAGATTGTTTGCCGGTATTGGAGGCCGAAAGTGGCCTGAGTATGGCCAACGGTGATTTTAAACTGGGGTATTCGCCCGAACGCATCGTGCCGGGTGAAAAAGAACGCACGTTAACCAAAATCCTTAAAATCGTTTCCGGTTCCGACGAAGAAGCCGTGAACGAAATCGCTCAGGTGTACGAAACTATCATCGAGCCGGGGGTGTACCGCGCTTCGAGTATTAAAGTGGCCGAAGCCGCTAAAGTGATTGAAAATACCCAACGCGACATCAATATTTCTTTGATGAACGAGTTGTCCATGATTTTTGATAAATTGGGCATTGATACCCAGGAAGTTATCGCCGCCGCCAGTACCAAGTGGAATTTTATCAAATTGTATCCGGGGCTGGTGGGCGGTCACTGCATCGGGGTGGACCCGTATTACCTCATGCACAAGGCCAAAAAGGCCGGTTACGATCCGCAGGTCATCCTCAGCGGTCGCCGCATCAACGACGGTATGCCCGCGCACATCGCCAAAAGACTGGTACAAATGTTGATTGAACGCGGCAAAAATCCGCGCAATTGTAAAGTGTTGGTGATGGGAATTACCTTTAAAGAAAATGTTTCGGACATTAGAAATACCAAAGTGGTGGATTTGGTCCGCGAATTGATGGATTATTCCATTAATGTACAAATTCACGACCCTTACGCGTCGCCCAACGAAATTGCGCACGAGTACAAACTCACCATGATTGACCAAATATCCAACGGTTACGACGCGGTCATTGTGGCCGTGGCGCACCGCGAATACGTGGCCATGCCGGTGGATTATTTTACCCAAATCACCAATGAAAGCCCCATTATTATGGACTTGAAAGGGGTACTCGACCGCAAAGTGATTGAGCAAACGATGCGTTACTGGCGTTTGTAAAAATTACGATACCACATGCCACAACGTTATTTCAACACGGCAACAAACAAATTCAAATATGGGGATGTTAAACACTAAAATTGTTATTGCAGGTCTATTGTATTTCATTGCTGCGACATTACCCGCCCAAGATGTTTCGGCCCCCATCCACGGCTTAACCCGCCAATGGACCGAACGCCTTTCGGTGATATCCGGCCAGCAACTGGACCTGTCCTCGTTGCCGTTGTCTCGCGCCGAAATTGCGGATTTTGCCCTGCGTTGCCAAAACAGCCCCCAGTTTTTTGATCACCGCGACCAGGCGGGTATTAATTACCTGCTGCGCGACAATAACGATTATTTACCCGCCGATTCTTTGCGCCACCGGACCTACAAAAGCCATTGGTTTCGGCATTTTTACCCGCATAAAGCCCATTTATTCGAACTTAACAAAAAAGATTTTGTCCTGCGCGCCGATCCTATTCTTCAGGTATTGGGTGGGCAGGAAGCCGGAACGGGGTACTTTTTTACTAACCAACGCGGGGCCGAAGTGCGCGCACGTATTGGTGAAAAGATTCATTTTTACACCAGTGTGGTCGAAACGCAAGAACGTTTCCCAACGTATATCAATTATTGGATCAGTACTTACTCGGCCATTCCCGGCAATGGCTTGTACAAAGGCTACACCAGTTCCGTATCGGCGTTGAGTGGCTTCGATTTTAACAACTCATCAGGGTACATTGCGGCGCCCATTACCAAACAGGTTGGATTTCAGTTTGGGCACGGGCGGCACTTTATCGGGCAAGGTTATCGCAGCATGTTTTTGTCCGATTTCAGCAACAACTACCTCTACCTCAAGTTGCGGTCGAAGTTCTGGAAATTTACTTACGAAAACTATTTTGCCAATTTTGCCGAAAGTCTCGCCCGGAGCAACCCTTTCCCCAACGGAACGCGGCGTTTTGCGGCGTTTCACCACCTGAATTTTGCCGCCACCAAAAATTGGAACATCGGTATTTTTGAAGCCGTTTCGTACAAGCGCTCCGGCTCCATGGAATTACAATATTTTAACCCCGTTATCCTGTACCGTTCGGTCGAACACGGTTTTAAAAGTTCGGATAATATCCTCATTGGGGCCGATTCGGACATCCGCATCGGGCGGCGCGTGAAATTGTACGGCCAATTCCTCTTGGATGAATTTTTATTTGCCAGTCTGTACCGACCCGAACAAAAAGGGTGGTGGGGCAACAAAATTGCCACGCAATTGGGTGCTACGTATTACAATGCGTTCGGAGTGCCGCACCTTGATGTGCGTGTAGAATGGAATTCGGCAACCCCGTACACCTATTCGCATCTGGACAGCCTTAGTAACTGGACGCATTTTGGACAGCCTTTGGCGCACCCGTTGGGCGCCAATTTTAGAGAAATATTAAGCATCGCTACGTGGCAAATTCACCCCAAATGGATGGTGGAAATGCGTTATTTTAATTTTCTACGCGGCGATGATATTGGTGGACAAAACTGGGGCGGTGATCCCAATTTGACGTACAATACCCGCCCCAATGAGTACGGTAATTTTATTGGTCAGGGCGACCGCAGCCACGTGCAAATCTTGGGCGGCGCGGTGAATTGGCAACTGGCCCACAATATCTTTTTGGATGCCCGGGTAATGTGGCGGCGACAAAACAACAATTTTGACGGACGCGACCTGAATAACGTTATTTTTGGCGGCGGCATCCGGGTAAATCAATGGTACCGCGATAATCATTTTTAATGGAATACTACGCACACCCCACGGCAGTGATTGATGACGGTTGCCAAATTGGCGCCGGAACTAAAATTTGGCATTTTTGCCACGTAATGCCCCGTTGTATCATTGGGCCAAATTGTAATTTGGGCCAAAACGTGGTCGTTTCTCCCGAAGTCATTTTGGGCACCAACGTTAAAGTACAAAACAACGTTTCGATTTACACCGGCGTTATTTGTGAAGATGACGTTTTTTTGGGGCCAAGTATGGTTTTTACGAACGTGATTAATCCGCGCAGCGCCATTGTCCGCAAAAACGAATATCGCCAAACCCGCGTGGGTAAAGGCGCATCCATTGGGGCAAATGCCACGATAGTGTGCGGCAACGATATTGGGCCGTACGCCTTGATCGGAGCAGGGGCCGTGGTCACCAAATCCGTGCCCGCGTACGCGCTGGTGATGGGCAATCCGGCCCGCCAAACCGGTTGGGTATCGGAGTACGGTCACAAACTACTATTCGACGACGAGGGTTGGGCCATTTGCCCCGAATCGGGTGAAACATATCGGCTTGTAGACTTTGAAGTAGAAAAAATTACGGAGTGAGATTTCCCATTGGCATACAGTCGTTCAGGCAAATTCGCGAAGATGGCCTGTTGTACATTGATAAAACGATGTATTACGAACGTACAGTTGGCCAATGTTTCACACCTGTTGCACCGGGCAGACGAGGCTTGGTACCACACCATGACGCATTTGGCTTTTAATCTGACGGGGTTTAAAGTTGTTTCAGAATACAGCACGGCGCAGGGGCGGATTGACAATGTCCTGTTTGATGGTGTAAAAGTCTATATCATTGAATATAAGGTGGACCAAAATGCCAAAGCGGCATTAGCGCAAATTGAAAAACGCCAGTACACTTTGCCGTTTGATTTAAGCACGTATCCTGTGAAGCGGGTTGGCATAAATTTTAACACCGAAACCCGTCAAATTGATGACTTATTGGTTGAATAACTATGATTGATAACATTGCTCAACTCGATTTTAACGCGCACTATACCTACGCTGACTACCTGCTTTGGCAATTTAAGGAACGCGTAGAACTCATTCGGGGGCAACTTCGATTGATGTCGGCACCCAGCGTTAAACATCAGCGAGCCTCGGCACTGCTGGCGCGTTTGTTGGGTAATCACCTGGAAGATTCCCAATGTGACGTATTTTCGGCTCCTTTTGATGTGCGCTTACCGGCACTGCCCCATCAGTTGGAAACGGGAGAGATAGACACTGTAGTGCAACCCGATATTTGTGTCGTGTGTGACCGCACCAAATTAGATGAACAAGGATGCGTTGGAGCACCCGATTTGGTGATTGAAATTTTATCTCCCGGTAATTCAAAACGGGAAATGAAAGAGAAGTTTAATCTGTATGAATCCGCCGGAGTGCGCGAATATTGGGTGATAGATCAGGAGCATTTTTTGGCATTTTCTTACGTTTTAAACGAAAAAACGGGCAAATTTGAAGCATTTAAACCTCTAACGGAAGAAGATACTTTACACAGTACAGTGATTAACGGTTTTTGGCTGCCATTACATCGCTTATTTTCAAATTAAAATAAATAGATCGAAAATATGTCTAATTCCATACAAATGGTGGACCTCAAAACCCAATACCAACGCATTAAAGCGGAGGTAGATGCGGGTATTCAGGAGGTCATTGACAACGCTACTTTTATCAATGGTCCGGCGGTAAAAGCCTTTCAGGCGGATTTAGAGACCTATTTGGGCGTCAGACACGTGATTCCCTGCGCCAACGGCACCGATGCCCTTCAAATTGCCATGATGGCATTGGGGCTAAAACCGGGCGATGAGGTCATTGTACCCACGTTTACCTACGTGGCCACCGCCGAAGTTATCGCTCTGCTGGGACTGGTGCCGGTGATGATTGACGTGGATCCCCACACCTTTAATATCACCGCCGAATTGGTGGAACCCGCCATTACGCCCAAAACTAAAGCCATTGTGCCCGTGCATTTGTTCGGGCAAAGCGTGGATATGGAACCGATAATGGCCCTGGCGAAACAACACGACCTCTGGGTGATTGAAGACAACGCACAAGCCATTGGAGGTGATTATATTTTCCCCAATGGCGAGCAGCGCAAAACGGGTACCATTGGGCACGTTGGATGCACGTCGTTTTTCCCCTCCAAAAACCTCGGTTGTTACGGCGACGGCGGTGCCATTATGACCAACGACGATGAATTGGCGGCCCAATTGCGCATGGTGGCCAACCACGGACAATCCAAACAATATTACCACGACGTGATCGGGGTGAATTCACGCCTCGATTCGATTCAGGCGGTTGTATTGCGGGCTAAGTTAAAACACCTGGATACGTACTGCGCCTCCCGCCGCGCATTGTCGTATATGTACGATGCTGCGTTCGATGGTTTGCCCCTTACGACTCCGTACTGCGCCCCGTACACGACTCACGTATTTCACCAATACACGTTGCAATTGCACCAACCCGAACGCCGCGACGCTTTGCGGGCTTTTTTGGCCGAACGCGGCGTGCCGGCCATGATTTATTACCCGGTGCCGCTGTACCGACAGGCGGCTTTTGCGCCGTATTGGCACGGTTCGGCGGAGGGGTTGCCCGTTACCGAACAACTTTGCGCGTCGGTGATTTCGTTACCCATGCACACGGAGATGACCAACGAGCATTTTTTGCAGATCATCGAGGCCATCAACGCATTTTTTGAATAAAAAACAGTCATTATGCCTTGATCGGCTTTGTACTTATGCACTACTACCAAATCCTCTCTTTATTTACACATAACTACACTTTGAAACACAAATTTTTACTTGTTGTAGCGCTGTTGGCTTTCGCTATAGTGGCACCAGCGCAAAACAAAGAAGCGTTAGAACAACAAGCCCGTTCTTATATTCAGTCCAAAGGATTGGATGAGGCCGAAGTCCGCAGTCGTCTCCAACAAAAAGGTATTGATATTGATCAGGTCACTCCTGAACAATTGCCCCAGTTGCAATCCACAATTGAAGCGGTAATTGCCGAAATAGAAGCCGAAAAAGCGCAAAATAACCCAACGGTACCCGCAAAAAGCGGTAACGCTCCAGCCCCACAAACAACCCCGTCGCCCTCTTCGGCGCAACAACCGCCCAAGGCCCAATCCCTTACGGTGGACGATGCTATCGAAATTAAAGAAAAAGTAAAAGAAGGGGTAAGTATCGAAGAAGCCTTATCGGAGTCGGTTTCCAGCGATAAACAAAAACAACTCCCCCCCGCCAAAATTTGGGGGCAACACCTGTTTCGCGATAAATCGTTGTCGGTATTTCGCACTACCAACGAAGTAAAACCACCCGATTCCTATATTCTCAGCACCGGTGATGTTATTACGATCAGTGTTTTTGGGGTTTCGCAGTTCGATAGCCAGTTTGAGATTAACAAAGACGGCTATATTCAACCCTCCGGAATGCCAAAAATGTTTTTGAAAGGCATCGAATTGGGAAAAGCCAAAGAACTGTTGCGCAACCGTTTTAAATCGTTTTACCGTTTTGCGCCTGAGCAATTTGCAGTATCACTCACTACTGCTCGTACGATAACCGTCAATATTTTTGGAGAAACCAATAGTTACGGCAGTTTTACGGTATCGGCGATTAATACTGCCTTTAATGCCTTGGTGGCAGCCGGTGGCCCGTCCGACATTGGCTCCGTACGCAACATTAAAGTAATTAGGGGCAAACAAACCCGTCTGCTGGATGTGTACGCTTTTATGAGCAACCCTTCCGTTCAGTACGATTTCTTCTTGGAGGACAACGATATTATCTACGTGCCGGTTGCCGATAAAGTAGTAAAATTAAACGGTGCTGTTCGTCGGCCTTTTTCTTATGAATTAAATCAAAACGAAAACCTGATCAAATTACTGGAGTACGCCGGTGGATTAAACGCCAATGCGTATTCGGAATTTGCGCAGGTAAAACGCTTTGTGGACGATAAAAAAACCATTATTGACATCAACCTGAAAGACGTACTCAAAAGTAAAGATTTTGAGTTGGTGAACGGCGATGAAATCACCATTAAAGCCATTACCGCACCGGTGGAAGAGGTTGCTACCATTGAAGGAGCCGTTCAACAACCGGGTACCTATTCCTTGTTGGAAACCCCAACAGCAGGTGCCTTGTTAAAAAAAGGGGTACTCAACCGAACCGCTCGTACCGACCTTGCTTTTATACAACGCCAAAACCCCGACGGTTCTACCCAGTTGTTGCAAATTACACCATCTGCCTTGTTGGCCAACCTCAACAGCACCAACGATTTGGAATTGTTACCCCAAGACAAGTTAATTATCTATAGTCGCCCCGACTTTATGGACAAAAGCACCTTATCGGTGAAAGGTGCGGTACGGAATGGGTTAAAGGACTATCCTTACGTTGTAGATTCGTCCATTACCATCCAAAAAGCCATTTTACTGGCGGGTGGTCTTAAACCGGAAGCAAATGGAAGTGGCTATATCATTCGCACCAATCCTCAAAATATTAACGAAAAGACGTACATTCCGGTTAATATTAGCCTTGCGTTGAAAAACCCAACCGGTAAGGACAACCAGGTATTACAACCTTTAGACGAGGTAGAAGTATTTTCTACCCTGGAATACTCCGACGATGCCGACGTATCCGTAGTGGGGGCTGTACGCAAGGCGGGTAAGTTTAGGTACAGCCCATTGTTATCCCTAAAAGACGTTTTGGTGTTATCGGGCGGGTTAAAAATGGAAGCCGCCACCAATCGCGTGGATGTGTACCGCGTGGAGTTTATCAATAATGAACCCACGCGCACCAAAGCCATCTCTTTGGAAATTGACCGTGACTACAATATCACCAACGGCGGCGGCACGTTTGAGTTGCGTCCTTTTGATGAAATTGTGGTGCGCAGTGTTCCCGATTTTGAGTTTCAACAATTTGTGGAGGTCAACGGAGAGGTCATGTATCCAGGTCGTTACGCTCTGGTGTACGACAACGAAACCTTGTCCAGCGTGATCAAAAGAGCCGGTGGTTTATCACCCGAAGGAGATGCGGCGGCTTGTACCTTGTTTCGTACAGAAAACAGTAAAGGCCTGATTATCACTCGTTTACAAGAAGCATTAGAAAAACCCGGCTCCAACGAAGACCACTATTTAAAACCCGGCGATGTGATAAATGTGCCCAAAATGGAAGGTTTGGTCACCATTAAAGGGCAAAATACCGACCTGAAACAAATTGTCAAATCCAATATCAATACCAGTAATCAAATTAATGCCGCGCATTATCCCGGTCACCGCGCGGGCTGGTACGTGCGCGAATACGCCGGTGGTTTTGCCAAAGATGCCCAACGCCGCCGCGTAACCGTAGAAATGCCCAACGGTAAAATTAGCCGCACCAAACACTTTTTATTTATTAAAGTGTACCCTAAGGTAGAACGTGGTGCTACGGTGTACGTGCCGGCAAAGCCGCCTAAGAAGGAAAAAACGGGGGGGGGCAAAAAAGATATTGATTGGGATAAAAAATTGACCCAGATTATTGCGTTTTCGAGTATGATCACTAGTGCGATAATTGCTTATGCGACGGTGCAATCAATTAATTAATAACAATGGAAAGGATGCCAACAAATAATAATCATCAGGTCGAAACAAGTGAAATGACGTTGCGGGAGTTGATTGTACTGCTCCGCGAATATATTTTGGAAATTTGGCAGAAAAAATTCTGGATTGCGCTATGCTGTATCCCCTTTATTGGCTGGAAAGCGGTGGAATATTCCAAGATGAAAGCAACGTATTCTGCCAAAGTAACCTTTATGATAGATGATGGCAAAGGCGGCGGCGGGCTAAATATTGGTGGCCTTTTGAGTTCATTAGGTGCTGGTGAAGCAGAAGACAATTATGACAAAATTGTTGCTTTATCTAAGTCAATGCGAATTATCGGCGAGGTGCTACTAACTAAAGCTACTGTGAATGGGAAAAGTGATTTTTTAGGAAATCATTTGATTGACGTAGAGAAAGTAAATGAAGAGGTATGGAGTAAACAAAAGATTAAAGAAGGAAAACCATCCCTAAACGGATTTCGGTTCACCAGAGCCGAAATTGATAGTTTTACAACACTTGAGTATTCGGCAGTAAAACACTTAATGGGTTTATTAAATGGTTCAGAAGTACACCTTCCCATTTTTTCGGTAGGATATGATAAAAAAAGTGGTGTTATGAATTTCAAGGTTTCGTGCCAAACGGAGGAGATGGCCATTGTGCTATTGAATAATTTCTATGAGGTACTAAGCCGTTTTTATATTGAGAAAACAATTGAAAAAAACTCAGCAACTTACCAGATTGTAAAAGCAAAAACAGATTCAATTCGCAGAGCACTTAATACGATTGAATCTCGGAAAGCCGCCTTCGACGATGCTAGCCATTCAGTTTTACTTAATGCAGACAAGGTTACATCCCAAAGGTATGATCGGGAGAAACACCTGCTGACCATGATGTACGGCGAATCTGTAAAGAATTTGGAATTGGCGAATTTTGCTTTAAAATCAAATACGCCTTATATTCAATTGATTGATAAGGCCGTGCCACCGTTGTCAAGAAATCCGATTTCGAGATCAAAACTATTGCTTTGGGCTTTGGGCTTTGGGATTGCAACTAGTGTATCTTTAATAGTGGTGAGGAAAGTAATTGTAGATACCTTACAGCCGTAAAATGTCACTCTTACCACAGGTATTGAAAGGAGTCATTTGGACTTCCATTGGCCGGTTTTATATTCTGGCCTTTGAGTTTTTCATTGGCATAGTTTTGGCCAGGTTACTAGACCCCTCAGATTTCGGTCTGTTAGGAATGTTGACTATCGTAATTACTATTTCGGACCTTTTGGTTAATAGTGGCTTAAGTCAATCTTTGGTTCGGCAGAAGGACGTTACAAATGATGATTACTCAACAATATTTTATTTTAATTTAGGGGTTGGTGTTATTGTTTTTTTTACTGTTTTCTCTACTGCTGCCTGGGTATCTGCTTTTTTCAAAGAGCCACAGTTAGAAAGTTTATTAAAAATTTTAGCACTGGGTATCATCATTAACTCGCTTTCTTTTATTCAAAGGACAATTAACCTGCGAAACCTGAATTTTCAACTTCAGAGCAAAGGAGCCATATTGTCGGTCACTGTTTCGGGGATAATAAGCCTGTGTATGGCTGCTACTGGCTGGGGAGTATGGAGTTTGGTGGCAAAAATTTTATTCAGAGATTCAATAAGTGCAATTTATTTTTGGGTTACAAATAAATGGACTCCGGCTAAAGTATTTATCAAGTCATCATTTATTAAAAATTTTAAATTCGGATCTAATTTATTGGTGAGTGGCTTAATCGGCACATTTTTTAATAATCTTTACCTGGTGTTGATTGGCAGAATATTCAGTGCGGTCACGTTGGGGTTTTATAATCGGGCCGAACTATTTAAGAACTTAGCGAGCCAGAACATAGAGAGCATTATTACCACTGTAGTTTTTCCTGTTTTATCCAAAATACAACATGATAAGGTACAGTTTTTAGCGGTCTTTCAGCGTTTATTAAGAGTTGCGTGTATGATTGTCTTCTTTATGATGTTCCAGTTAATGTCCAATTCGAGCGATTTTATTTATTTGCTTATTGGTGAAAAATGGCTCCCTGCTGCCGGGTTCCTTACCCTTTTGTGCGGAATTGGAATTATGCACCCTTTAAATTCTATAACCATAAATACAATAAATGTTTTAGGCCGGTCAGATATTTATTTGAAAACGCAGTTTGTGTTTCAATTACTTACATTTCCTGCATTATTTGTGGGCTATTTCTGGGGGATTTCGTACATGATTGTTGCAATGATAGCCAATACTGTAATCATGTATATCATTTACACAAATAGCCTGGCCAAACTTTTAGGGTTTTCGATAAAAGATGCGTTTCTGAATATTCTTCCGATATTCTTGTTGACCTCGGTTGTGCTTTGGGCAAACGTAATTGTAGGTTGGGGGTTAACCGATCCGGTAGTTAGAATTTTTACAAAGATCACAGTATCAACTTTGGCTTTTATCACATTATCAGAGGTATTGAAAAACAGAGATTATCTGTATCTGAAAAATATTGCAATCGCTAAGTTTAACCAAATCCGGTCAAAATGATTGTTGGAATTGCTGGTTATTCGGGGCATGGCTTAGTTGTCGCAGAATCTGCAATAAGTTCCGGAATTGATGTACGTTATTACCTGGAAAAGTTTCCAGCAGTTACCAATCCACTGGGATTAGTACACGGAGGGTTCGAAGGAGATGAAATGTTTTTCTCTGAATCCAGAATTGAGGCGTTTATTCTTGGTATTGGCGACAATAAAATACGTTCTAAACTCTTTTCAATTTTTGAAAAAAACCATAAGCACGTTCTTACCGTCATTGATCCAAGTGCTCAGGTAAGTAAATTTTCTAAAATTGGACAAGGGGCATATATCGGTAAATTAGCCAGCGTCAATATTTTGGCAGAAGTGGAGAAGGGATGTATAATAAATACAGGCGCAATTGTTGAGCATGAAACAAAAATAGGCGAATTTACCCATGTCGCTCCTGGGGCTGTTATTGCCGGAGGTGTAAGTATTGGGAGTTATTCGTTTATTGGCGCCAATGCAGTGATAAAAAATGGCGTATCAATTGGCAATAATGTTATCATTGGAGCCGGATGTGTTGTAGTCAGTAATTTTCCCGACAATACTATAATTGTTGGTAATCCAGGGCGTGAAATGCGCCGTAAATAATTTTTGCAATATGCAAAACCGTGAAAAGGAAATTTTAATAGATGAGAATGTTTCAATCCTTGAAACGTTAAAGTACATGGATACGGTTGGGCGTAAACTGCTGATCGTAACAAAAGAAGGGGCATTTTCGGGGTTGGTTAGCGTTGGTGATATGCAAAGGGCAATTATCAAATCTATCAATCTGTCAACGCCTATTTCTAAAATACTTCGTTCAAAGATTAAATATGCTCAAAAAGGGGACTCCATCGAATTTGTTAAGCAAATGATGTTGGAGTACAGGATGGAAATTTGCCCTGAACTGACAACCGAAAATGAATTATCAAATATTTATTTTTGGGAAGATCTGTTTGGCAAAAATCAGGACATACCTGTTGAAACCTTTAAATTACCGGTTGTGATTATGGCCGGTGGTTTTGGAACCAGGCTTAAACCTTTGACCTATGTAATTCCAAAGCCACTTGTGCCGCTTACCGATAAAACAATGATTGAAGACATCATTGAGCGTTTTGTCCATTTTGGAAGCGATCAATTTATCATATCTATAAACTACAAAGCAGATTTAATCAAATACTACCTTTCAGAAAACTTACCTGATACTGATATTGAGTACATTATTGAAGCAAGGCCACTGGGTACGGCCGGGAGTTTGGGGCTACTTAAAGGCAAACTGCAAGAGACATTTTTTGTAACTAACTGTGATATTATCATTGACGCTGATTATTCAGCAATTCTTAAATTTCACAAAGAAAACAATCATGATATTACGATTGTCGCTGCGGTAAAAAACTACCATATTCCTTATGGGACAATTGAAACGGATGAAAATGGTCAATTGCTGCGATTACAGGAAAAGCCGGATATTACATTCAAAATCAATACAGGCATGTATATTTTAGAGCCAGAAACCCTGAATGAAATCATCGATAATGAGTTTTTGCATATTACACACCTGATTGAAAAGATTAAAGATAAAGGGGGAAACGTAGGGGTTTTTCCTGTAAGTGAAGGTTCGTGGAAAGATATGGGAGACTGGAATGAATATTTAACCAATATCAAAGTAAAATGAGGACTATACACCTGGTTGGGAGCCTTTACAATGATTTTTTATTAAGTGAATTGGGCAAAAGACTAAGAGATAGAGGATGGAATGTGTTATTGCACGATTTCAGAACTGCCAATTCATATAATTTTGATACAAACAGGGTTGAGCCATTTACCTATTTTTGGGGAAGCAAGTATTTGCTGAGCCAAAAAATATCACGCAGATTAACCTCTAAATACTTTGTCAGAAGGTTTTTAAAAGAGGTGGTAAAGCCTGGAGACATTATCAATATCCATGCTGTTTACTCATTTTATAACCAGTTTGTTGATGATATTAAGCAAAGTGGGGCATATTTGGTTTGTACTTTTTGGGGGGCGGATATTTTGAATGTAAATCCGGTTGTCCATGATCCAATTGCACCATTACTGCAAAATACCGATCGTATTTCCATGGTCAGATCTTTACATAATAATTTTAGTACGAAATATCCGGAATATTTGAATAAAGTACATCCCTCAAGGTTCGGACTTAAAAATCTGGAAGTTCTGGAGGCACATAAAACATCAGTACTGCGCTCAAAAAAAATCGATTATACTAAGATTAATTTATGTATTGGATACAATGGTCATGTATCACAGCAGCATTTTGAAATAATTAATTCACTGTCGGTATTACCAACGCACATTAAAGAGGTATTAAATGTGTTTGTTCCATTGACGTATGGATTAAGTGAAAATTATAAGTCTCAAATTGAATCGGAATTGGTGAATTCGGAAATAAAGGGGGAACTCATTTTGAATCGGTTCTCAGATGATGAATTGGCTGAGTTTAAACTCAATATGGATATTGAGATAAATATGCAGGTTAATGATGCATTGTCGGCTTCCATTACAGAGTCATTATATGCTGGAACAATCATGCTTTTAGGAGAATGGCTGAATTACCCTGAATTTAATGATTTGGATTTATATTATACCCCGGTTTCATTTGAAAATTTAAGTGCTACCCTGGAAAAAGTTATTGTGCAGGTTGTTACCGAACATGAAAAATCAAGTCATAATGCCCAGAAAATATACTCGTTTTTCACATGGACCCATACTATTGATTTATGGGAAAATCTTTATACTTTCTGATAGAATTTTTTACCGATTAACAAACACCCTTTGAAATTAGATTATGTGCGGAATTAGCATAATTGTACCCGTAAAAGACATTACCTCCAAACATTTTTTACAATTTAATAATATCATTAGGCATCGGGGTCCCGACGATGAAGGCTATTTGTTATGGTCAACTTCTGGACAGGTTCAACTTTTTGGGGGCAATGATACACCGGAAGAAACCTATATTAAAGGCGGTTTGAAAGGTAATATTAGTGCCTTCCCCGAGCAAAGTTTTCAACTTGGAATGGCTCAACGCAGGCTGTCAATTATTGATGTTTCGCCGGCAGGCCATAATCCAATGCCCTACCTAAACCAGCGTTATTGGATTGTTTACAACGGTGAAATTTATAATTACCTTGAATTAAGAGTAGAATTGGAGCAGCATGGATGTACATTTGATACGCATACAGATACAGAGGTTATTTTGGCAGCCTATGCGACCTGGGGGACTTCATGTCTGCATCGCTTTGTAGGGATGTGGGCCTTTGCAATTTTTGATACTGCTGAGGAGACGCTTTTTGTTACAAGAGATCGGTATGGTATTAAACCCTTGTATTATTGGATATCTCCTGCTGGAAGTTTGTGTTTTGCATCCGAAATCAAGCAATTTACAACACTGCCGGGTTGGGTTTCTGAACCCAATTATCATCAAATTTCTGATTATGCGGTGTATTCAATAACCGACCACAACGAGGAAACAATGTTTAAGGGCGTTCGGCATCTTCCTTCGGGGTGTTTTTATCATGAAAAAATAGGGGGGCGGTCATTTAATGTTGGCCAACGCATTCCATTCAACAGGTGGTATAAACCAGTTCAACAAACTTTTGAAGGTTCATACGAAGAGGCAGTAGCGCAATTCAAAGCCTGTTTTTTAGATGCTCTAACAATTCATCTTCGCGCCGATGTTCCCATTGGTACGGCACTTTCGGGAGGATTAGATTCTTCGTCAATTGCCGGAGTAATCAATCATTTGCTTAAAAGTACAGGTGATAATAATTTGCAAAATACCTTTTCTTCATGCTCAAAGTATGCAGAATTTGACGAAAGAAAATGGATGGATCAGGTTGTTGCGTTTTTAGGTGTAAAGGCTCATTATATTTATCCAACAGTAGAAGATGTGTTAAGCCAAACCTCAAAAATGGTTTGGCATCAAGACGAACCTTACACTTCACAAAGTGCTTTATTGGCCAATAAGGTATTTGAAGAAGCCGCTAAAAATAATATTAAGGTATTAATAAATGGTCAAGGGGCGGATGAATATATTGGTGGTTATGGTCAGTTTTCAATGCCTTACCTATCAGAATTACTTTTAACCGGACATTGGAGCCAGTTAAGAAAAGATATTGACGTTTTTGATAACAGAGGTGGTAAAGCACACTTTTCGGATGTACTAAAGTATGCAGTGTATTACCATTTGCCTAAACATATTCGGCGGTTATTGTCAAATAATTTAGGATATGCAGGGCTAATTTCAAAACTATTAGATGCCAAAAGACTTAATGGTCCACATCCTTATGAAAGTATTCCTTATGATTTGAAAACGGTCACGGGGACTTCGAATCATTTCTTATTTCATAGTAGCTTGCCCAAATACCTTCGTTGGGAAGATCGCAACTCCATGTCACACTCCATTGAAGCCAGGGTTCCGTTTTTAGATCATCGGCTTGTTGAGTTTACCCAGTCATTACCATTGCCATATCTTCAGCACAAGGGTATAAGAAAATCAATTCAACGGGACGCACTAAGCGATTTTATGCCGGAAGCCGTTAAAAACAGACCTGATAAAATGGGTTATGAGACGCCTGAGAAAAAATGGCTCACCAAGGAAGCACCAGATGCGTTTCGAAAAAAAATGGCAGAGGCTGTGGAAAAGACCAATGGATTTGTACAGCCAGAGGCCATTAAATACATTGATCGGGTAATTGATGGGCAAGCCCGGTTTGACTATACTTATTGGAAATTGATAATGCTGGGAGAATGGTCTCAGCAATTTAAAGTAAAGTTTTAGTGGAAAATTTAAATATTACAATTGTTTCCCGGTCTTTTTATCCTTTATTAACTCCCCGGTCCTTCAGAACTACCGAACTCGTTAAGGAGTTTTGCAGGCAAGGCTTCAAGGTGACGTTGGTGACGCATTATTTGCCAGAACAACACGACGCCCTTCAAGCGGAATTTGGCTTTAATATTATACCACTGGGGCCAGTACTGCCCAAAGGGCCTAAATACCAGAATTTTATTTTTCGTGCAGTGTACAGGCTTGCAAATGTGCTTTTGGACTACCCAAATATTCTATTAATGCCGAGGGTTAAACGCGTTTTATTGCAAGCACCAGTACCCGATATATTAATTACTATTGCGGCTCCTCATACAGTACACTGGGGAGCAGTTTGGGCTAAATCAAGTTCTAAAGAATGGGCAAAAACATGGATTGCCGATTGTGGTGATGCATTTATGGGTAATGACTTAGATCGGTTCCCCAAGCCTTTTTATTTTAAATATTTTGAAAAGTGGTTTTGCCGGGAGGCCGATTGGATTACCATTCCTAATATTGCCATGAAGCAGAACTTTTACGCGGAGTTTCACGGAAAGTTTCAGGAGATTACCCAAGGCTTTAAATTTGAAGACTCAGAGAAACATTTAAAACCTTACACCCCACACCCAATCCCTACTTTTGCTTTTTCTGGTACTTTTATTGAAGGTAACGGAGGACGTGACCCACGCCCATTTATTCGTTTCCTGTTGGATACAGGTCGTGATTTCAGGTTTTATATTTTTACGCCAAGAGCCGATTTAATCTCGGACCTGGTTAAAAAATCAGATGGTAAAATCATTGTAAAAAAATATATTCCGAGAGAAGATTTACTTGGTTTTTTAAGCACGATGGACTTTGTTGTTAATATAGCCTATGATCCGGCTACCCAGTCACCATCGAAGTTGATTGATTATTCATTGGTTAAGAGACCTATTTTAAATATAGCCAACGACCAGTTAGGAGAATTTGAAACTGAAGCGACAATAGCATTTATCAATGCAAATTATCAGCATAAATTTGAGTTTAGTAATTTCGACAAATTCAGAATTGAGCATGTTGCAGGACAATTTTTAAAATTACATGAACAGAGGAGATCGTTTCAATAAGGATATTTCTGGTACCTTAAATTATATTTTATTTTTAGTTTGGCCGTTTGCGGCCTTGTTTTTTGCATTGGCCAATTATAAAAGTACAGTTTCCAAAAATATTGTTTGGTTTTTTTGTGCATTTTTTGGATTTACCTTTGTGATATCAAGTGAAGGGATTGATGCGGCATTTTATAGAGATAAGTTTATTTATGCTTATAATGATCCTTCCATTGAGTTTATGTCGTATGTACTCAATGAAGGCTCAACAGATTTTTTTATCAATTTTTTAAACTTCACATTATCGAGGTTTACCGATGATTACCGAATATTATTTTTGACATTTGGCTTTTTATTTGGCTTTTTTTATTCCAGAAATATCTTCTTACTTTTGAATTTTACATCGCTACCCTTGAAGCGATATGCCTGGCTACCCTTGCTTTTGTTTGTTTTTTTAATCCCGTTCTGGAATATTAATGGGATAAGGTTTTATCTGGCTACGCATATTTTTGTTTATAGCACTGCACATTTTTTCCTTTTTCAAAGAAAAAAATATTTATTAATTGCATTGTTTGCCCCGTTGGTACACTTTTCATTTGTTTTATGCCTTTCGGTTCTTTTAGTTTATCTGTTACTTGGAAAAAGATTGTGGATATACCTAGTGTTTTTAACTGTAGCCATGTTTATTTACCAGCCAAGTCTTGGAACTATTTTATCTAATTTGCCACAAGTTTCGGGTGCCGCTCAGGATAAATTAGAGGGATATACTTATCTCGAATATATTGAAGATCAAAAAGCGGCAGTTGCAAATGCGAGTTGGTTTTTATATCTCAGGTCTGACTTATTAAGTTATCTTTTCTATATCGTAACAGCATATTTTATTTTGTTCAGGTATCGTGAATTAAGGTATTCAAGGTATGCGCCATTTTTAATTATGGGAGTTTTATTCCTGTCTTTGGGGAAATTTACAGCGGCTTTACCGAATACTGGCCGATTTATCAGTGTTGGTTTTCTTTTTTTTGCTGCTTTTTTATACTTTAAAATAATGGAAAAAAAGATGGGATATTGGCTGAAAAGAATTATGATTATAGCCATCTTTCCAATGCTATTGTTTATAATTGTTGAAATAAGGGTAGGAATTAATGTAATTAGTCCCGGTATTTTTTATACCAACCCTTTAGTTGCTCCTTACATAGAATATAATACACCTTTATCTTACTTTTACGAGTGATTAAATCCTTATTAAAAAATATTGGGTGGAGCACCAAACGGAAAATTATTGTAATTGAATCCGACGATTGGGGCAGTATCAGGATGCCTTCAAGAGAAGCATACGAACGATTACAGTCGGCAGGTTTACCACTAAATCAAGGTAGCGGATACCGGTATAATGGATACGATAAACTGGAAAGCCCGGATGATATTATCGGTGTTTTAGAGGTTTTAAGCAGCGTCAGGGATTCTAATGGGCGCCACGCGGTGTTAACGGCCATGATGTTAATGGCCAACCCGGATTTTGAAAAAATCAGAGCCGATAAATTTACCCGCTATTATTGGGAACCATTTACGCAGACTTATGAAAGGTACGGATACGGTGACAAAAGTTGGTACGCCATACAACAAGGCACGCGGGAAAACTTGCTGCATCCACAGTTTCACGGCCGCGAACACCTGAATTTGCCTTCCTGGTTAAAGGCTTTGCAGGCCGGTGACCCATTTACCCTTGCCGGTTTCGACGAAGGATTTTGGGGATTTAGGAGCGATACGTATAAACCCATTTTTCAGGCGGCCTACGATTTTTGGGAAAAAGCAGAAATTGCTCAACACGAGGCTACAATTACCGAGGGTATTGCATTATTCCAACGTCTTATGGGCTATGCGCCCACCCATTTTGCAGCACCCAATGGAGCCTTGCCTTTAAAACTGGAATCTATTTGTGCGAATTTAGGTGTAAAATCCTTTGTTAGTTCCAGAAAGCAGCCCATACCGTTGGGCGGAGGAAAATATAAAAACGTTTGGCGTCGGCCGGGGCAAAAAAATACTTTTGGGCAACGTTATATTATGCGCAATTGTTTTTTTGAACCCAATTCGGGTACGCAGGATTGGGTATCATCCTGTTTAAAAGACATTGAAACCGCATTTAAATACAAAAAGCCCGCCATCATCGGCAATCATCGAACCAGTTTTATGGGGGGGATTGATCCGAATAATCGGGATGAGGGGTTGTTGGCCTTAAAAAAATTATTACAAACTATTGTGGCCCATTGGCCGGATGTCGAGTTTATGACCTCCGAAGAATTAGTAGCATTAATGAATGAATGACATGGCTTCACAAATAATTAAGCAAGATTTATTCCGATATAGGCCAGGTCCCTTCTCCTTTATCAAACTGTTACAAGGTTTTCGATCTCAAGGATTTCGTTATACTTATTTTTTGCGTAAAACAGCAGCGTATAAAGGCTCCCTGATGTATTGGATGTATAAAATCATTTTGCGGCATTATACCTATAAATATGGTTTTCAAATTCCGCATGAAGCAGAGATTGGGCCGGGCCTGTATTTGGGACATTTTGGGACGATCATTGTTAGCGTCAATGCCAAAATTGGGAAAAATTGCAACCTTGCACCAGGTGTAACAATTGGCAGAGACCACAGAGGAAAACGAAAAGGAAGTCCAGTAATTGGTGATCAGGTATGGATTGGAACCAATGCTGTGATAGTGGGTAAGGTTTCTATTGGTAATAATGTATTGATCGCGCCCAATTCATTTGTAAATTTTGATGTCCCCGATAATTCCATTGTTTTGGGCAATCCCGGCACAATTATTCCCAGAGAAAACCCAACCGAAGGTTATATCAATAATCAAATATAATGTCGCTGCTTAGTACAATTAAATCGGAACTAAACCACCTTCCCGGGTGGCATACCCGGAAAAAGATTGTTGTGATCGAGTCCGATGATTGGGGCACTATCCGTATGCCCTCCCGAAGTGCTTATAAACGACTTACTAATTTAGGTATTCCATTGGCAAAAGATGCTTATTGCCGTTTGGATGCTTTGGAATCTGATTCAGACCTTTCTTCCCTTTTTGAAGTTTTAAATAAATACGCTTCTCAGTCGGGCCAAAAACCTATATTTACTGCTAATACAATCGTCGCTAATCCTGATTTTAAAAAAATTAAAGAATATAATTTTGATGAGTATTTTTTTGAGCCATTTACTGAAACGATAAAACGTTATCCTTCACATAGTAATGTAATAAGTTTGTATCAACAAGGCTTGTCTTGTGGTATTATTAAACCGCAACTTCATGGAAGGGAGCATGTTAATATCCACCAATGGTTAACGGCACTAAAATCTGAAGATAAATATACTTTGGCTGGTTTTGAGGAAGAAACTTTTGCAATATCTCCACAAAAAAAATTCAGTAAACGGCATAATTTTATGGCCGCTCTTGATTATGAAACAGATTTTCAAAAGAAGGACATTAATAAAATATTACTTAGTGGCTTAAATGTTTTTAAACAAATTTTTGGATACCCTTCCACGTCATTTATAGCGCCCACCTATGTTTGGGACGAGGTTGCTGAACAAGCCCTTTTTGAATACGGAGTTAATACATTACAGGGAATTGGTTTCCAATATCAGCCAAATCCGGGTGGCCCAAATTACCGATCCCGATATCGATACACTGGTAAACGCAGCGCATTTAATCAGGTATATCTTACCCGGAATTGTTTCTTCGAACCAGCGTTAATGCCAGGTGTGGATGCCGTTGATACCTGCATGAAGCGTATTCAAATGGCATTCCGTTGGCGAAAACCAGCCATTATTGGATCACACCGTCTTAATTATATCGGCTTTATCGACCCTTCCAACAGAGATCGGAACCTCAAACTTTTTGATAATCTGCTAAAAAAAATAACCCAAACCTGGCCGGACGTACATTTTATGTCGTCAGATCAATTGGGAGAAACCATACTCAGTAATCAATGAAAATAGCCATTTTATCGCATGTCGGTATAGAAACAGGTGGGCCTAATTTCTTGTATCCATTGTTTCTTTGGAAAAAATTACTACGTGAGAATGGCGTGGAATATACAATTTTCCGCGACCACAATGATGCCGGAATTTTGAAATATCCTGTGGTAATCGTAATCCACAGGTATTTTCATCAGTTATTGGGCGACACTCATATTCGGGATAAATCCGTAATTATCAATTTTTTAGAAAAACTCAGAATGAATGGCTCAAAAGTTATTTATTTTGATGCAGGGGATAGTACCGGTTCCAGAGATTTTGACCTTATTCAATATTCCGATATTTTTTGGAAAAAACAAGTGCTTCGCGACAGGTCAATTTACACGGTGAATCGCGGTGAAGCAAGCGTTCGTGTTTGGGTAAACACCCCAGATATAGGAACCGATATTTATACACCGTGCCCTTCCGATCAGTTGTTAAAAATACGTGCGGCCTGGCATATTGGCCTCGCTGATTACCGCAACTGGCATCCACGGCTCGGACAAATATCGAACCGGTGGACAGGGTTTCCAACACCACTATCGCCTGGCGGTAACCGACCTTATACTACTGTTTTCAGGGGCACAATGGGCAAAAATCCCGTGTATGCTGGGCAAAGGAATGCCATTTTGCAGCAATTACAACGGATGGATGGAAAGGATAGTATTATTGGTGGTAAAGTTGGGAAAAAGCAATACCTCAATGAAGTCCGGCAATCCAAAATCCTTATCAGTCCTTTTGGCTGGGGAGAAATATGTTATCGGGATTTTGAGGCATTCATATCGGGCAATATTTTACTCAAGCCCAGTGTAGAACATCTGGAAGGGTATCCTACGGAATTATTTATACCCAACCAAACTTATGTGCCACTTCTATGGTCTCTGGAAGATTTTCAGCAACAATTGGACCAGATTAGTTCAAATTATAAAAGATATGTGGAAATTGCTCAAAACGGACAGCAACGTTTTATGAATTCTATTCAGAACGGAGATGCTTTTGTTCAACATTTTTTACAAATACTCTCATAATCAACATTTTACATTGAATAATAAGAAAAAATTCGCATTAATTGGTGCCGCTGGTTATATCGCGCCGCGCCACTTGAAGGCCATTAAAGATAACGGCCATGAACTTTTGGCAGCATTTGACCCTTTTGACTCTGTAGGAATGCTCGACAGTTATTTCCCTCAGGCAGATTTTTTTACAGAGTTTGAACGTTTTGACCGGCACGTGGACAAACTAAAACGGAATGGCATGCCATTAGATTACGTGTCCGTTTGTTCTCCTAACTATCTGCATGATGCGCATATTCGCTTTGGTTTGCGCAACGGTACTCATGTCATTTGTGAGAAACCAATTGTTTTGAACCCCTGGAACATTGATGCCCTTGAACAAATGGAGCGGGAAACTGGAAAAAACATTTACACCATTCTCCAATTGCGCCTACATCCCAGTATTATTGCCCTGAAACAAAAAGTAGAAAATAGCCCGGCTGATAAAATTTTTGAATTTGATCTCACGTATATCACCAGCCGGGGCAATTGGTATTATACTTCTTGGAAGGGCGATGTTGAAAAATCCGGGGGGATTGCTACCAATATCGGAGTGCATTTTTTTGATATGCTCACCTGGATATTTGGCGATGTACAACAAAACACCGTTCATGTTCATACCCACGATCGCGCTGCAGGTTTGTTGGAAATGGAAAAAGGGCGGGTACGTTGGTTCCTTAGTATCAACTATGACACCTTGCCGGAAGAGGTAAAAGCCGCCGGTAAACGCACTTACCGTTCTACCAATATTGATGGTGAGGAAATTGAATTTTCTGATGGATTTACGGACTTGCATACCCATAGTTACCGGGAGGTCTTGAATAACAATGGGTTTCGGATAGGGGAGTCTCGGACTGCCATTGAAATTGTGCACGATATCCGAAATATGGAACCCGTAGGGCTTAAAGGCGATTATCATCCATTTGCGGCTCTGCCTATGTCTAATCATCCCTTTAAGGTAACTCATGGCTAAAGTTCTGGCAGTAATTGGCGCACGCCCACAATTTATTAAACATTACCCCTTTGAGGTAGCTGCCAAAGGCCGCTTTGACTTGGTAACTGTGCATACCGGCCAACATTACGACCAGAATATGAGTCAAATATTTTTTGACCAACTGGGCATGAGCAAACCAGATTATCAGTTGCAGGCGGGTGGCGGATCACATGGTGCCCAAACGGGTCGAATGATGATCGAACTGGAAGAGATTATCCTGAAAGAACAACCGGATGCAGTGGTGGTTTACGGAGATACTAATTCTACACTTGCGGGCGCATTAGTAGCATCCAAACTTCATATTCCAATTGTTCATATCGAGGCGGGTCTCCGTAGTTTTAACCGGAATATGCCGGAGGAAATTAACCGGATTCTCACAGATCATATTTCGGCATTGTTATTTGTACCCAGCCAGCAATCGGTAAGTTTTTTGGCCCAAGAAGGAATTATCCAAAATGTTCATATTGTAGGTGATATTATGAAAGATATGGTAATGATGACCGTCAATAACGGCTGGTTGCTCGCACGCCCTTTGGAAGATGAATATTACTTTGCAACAATTCACAGACCTTATAATACCGACGAAAAAGAACGTTTACTGCAAGTACTGAGCGCCTTTCAGGAACAGGCCTGCAAAGTTGTTTTTGCAATTCATCCACGAACACGCAAAGCAATGGAGACTTTCGATATTGCCATGTCCGATTACACCAATGTTCTTTTTGTTGAGCCGCAGCCCTATTTCGAAAATCTTACCTGGTTGTATTATAGTCAGGCACTGATAACCGATAGTGGTGGTATGCAAAAGGAGGCGTATTGGCTGCAAAAAAAATGTGTGACGGTGCGGTCAGAAACCGAATGGGTAGAAACATTAGAAAATGGTAATAATGTACTTGTTTTTAATGATTTAACGCAAATTTCCGATGCGATTTCTGCCCCTATGCAGGCATTTAGCACTTCATTGTATGGCGATGGAAATGCTGCGCGTCAGATGGTAGAAGGGATATCTCAACTTTGTACAATAAATATAGATTAGGGTAGGAAAATGTTATTTAATTCTTTAGAGTTTGCCATTTTTTTCCCGGTTGTATTTGTGCTTTACTGGTTTGTTTTTGCCAAATACATTAAAATACAAAACCTGTTTTTACTCGTTGTCAGTTACTTTTTTTATTCATTTTGGGATTGGCGTTTTTTATTTCTTTTGATGTTTTCTACAGGTTTGGATTACTACTCCGGCCTGAAAATGTCATCTGTATCGAGTATTAAGCATAAAAAAATATGGTTTTGGCTAAGTATAACGCTTAATCTGGGCTTTTTAGGGGTATTCAAATATTATAACTTCTTTATTGAGTCTTTTGTCGAGTGTGTTACATTTTTTGGGTACAAGCCCAGTATTGAAACCTTAAATATTATTTTGCCGGTAGGCATCTCATTTTACACTTTTCATGGTCTTTCTTATGTAATTGACATTTATAAAGGTCGAATAAGTGCCGAAAAAGACTTTGTGGACTACGCGGTTTTTGTTAGTTTTTTCCCGCTTTTAGTTGCTGGGCCAATCGAACGGGCAACGCATTTGCTGCCGCAGATTAAAAAAAATAGAGTTTTCGAATACAGCAAAGCTGTTTCAGGTTGCAGACAAATACTTTGGGGACTGATAAAAAAAGTGGTTATTGCTGATACTTGTGCGGAACATGTCAATACAATATTTAATCAATACGATCAATTGTCCGGTACAACATTGGTGTTGGGTGGAATATTATTTGCGTTTCAAATATATGGAGATTTTTCTGGCTACTCGGATATTGCATTAGGAACAGCCCGGCTTTTGGGCATAGAGTTATTGCGGAATTTTTCCTTCCCTTACTTTTCGAGAGACATTGCTGAGTTCTGGCGCAGATGGCATATTTCACTGTCAACCTGGTTTCGCGACTATTTATACATACCATTGGGAGGTAGTAAAGGCAATGGATTTACCAAGATTCGAAACACATTTATAATCTTTCTGGTGAGTGGATTTTGGCACGGTGCAAATTGGACATTTGTGTTTTGGGGACTGCTTAATGCAATTTACTTTTTACCATTATTATTATCAAAAAGTAACAGAAATAACCTCGATATCGTAGCAAAAGGTAAAATGTTTCCTACATGGAGAGAGGTGCTTAGTATTTCTTTTACATTTGCATTAACTGTCTTAGCCTGGATTTTTTTCAGGGCTTCCAGTTTAGAAATGGCTTTTTCATACATCGGAAGAATTATCTCAGAAGCCTGTCACATACCAACTTTAGAATCGTTATTTAGTATAGTTTCTGATGCATACAAGTATAAAATTATCTTACTTCTTATTGTTCTTTTTGTAGTCGTTGAATGGCTGGGCAGGGAAGGCAATTATGCGTTGGAAAAAATTGATGCGATAAAACAACGCCCACTAAGATGGGGTATTTACATATTTTTATTTATGTCAATGTTTTACTTTGCTGGAAACCAGCAGCAATTTATTTATTTTCAATTTTAAAGATGAAACAGTTTCTCTCGAAGTTTGGCTTTTATGTATTGATACTCATCACTATTATTGCTGCCGGATTCACTTATTTGAATATTGCGGCAAATAACTCCATTCGTACCTTTAAAATACCTGATACTGTTAATATAATTTGTATCGGAGACTCTCATGTAGAACAGTGTGTAAATGATAGTATGATTCCGCGATGCGTCAATTTGGCAAAAAGTAGCGAAAGTTTCATTTACTCATATTTTAAGTTATTAAATATTTTAGAAACTAATCCCCATATTGATACCGTTATTTTAGGAATTAGTTACCATAACTTTTCAGATTATTACGATGAGCACACTTACAGTCATAACTCTTTGAATAACTATTTTTATATATTGCCGCTTCAACTTCAGTTCGAATCGCTGTATAAAACTGAAGATGCTTTAGTTTTCCTTATTAGGTCTTTTAATAAAATAATTAGAAGCGAACGGATACTAGATTGGACTGGTGGCTTTAATAACCACAAATCAGAAACGAAATTTAGTTACGACTTAATAAATAATAGGATTAAATATCAATACTACAATGAAGAGAGGCTGCGCGGCATCTCTGAAAGTTCAACTATTTATTTTGACAAGATAATAGAAGTGTGCAGGCAATATGGTATTTGCCTGATTCCGCTTAGTACACCATTGCATCCTCATTATGAAAATAATGTGCCAAATGTATTTAAAAATAACTATAATAAATGTCTGCATAAGATAAGTGCACCTCCCATCGAATTCACTGGTGCATTAAACGAAAATGAAAACTTCCTGCCCGATGGAGATCATGTTTCTGATAGAGGAGCAATAATTGCGACTCAGAAAATAATTGAAAAAATAAGTAAAAAAAAATAAATGCAATTATTGTATGCCGCACAATACATTTACTCGTTGGAAATTAACCTATATACTAGATCGCTTTAACCTTTGGCGTTGGGAAAAATCAAACCCCGGCAGCCCGTGGTTGGCCCAAGGTGCCATTCAGTTTTTGGACCAATACTTACAAAAATCGGATGTCATTTTGGAGACCGGGTCGGGACGTTCTACGATTTGGTTTGCCCGCCGGGTGAACACCGTTCATTCATTGGAGCACCACAGCGGCTGGCACGCGCAAGTTTCTCAAATGATACAACAGCAAGGCGTTTCCAATATAATTTACCACTTGCAAAGCAACGCTTTTTCGGCACAACCTGCCGATTCTCCCTACGTTCAATGCGTAAAAAACATGCCGGATCAACATTTTGATATGGTGCTTGTCGACGGTAAACACCGGGGTGACATTGCAATGTTGGCATTAAACAAAGTTAAACCCGGCGGTATTATTGTCATTGATAACGTGGAGCGTTATTTGCCCCTCGACATTATCTTACACGATACAATGCCAAACGCGGAACATCCCGGCGGCGCGTGGGCTGCTTTTGGCGAAAAAACCCAACAATTCCGTCGTGCCACTTTTAACAATGGTATCACGGCAACAATGGTTTTATTTGTCCCCCAATCAAACGCGTGAAAAAAATCTGTCTTGTAACGCTCGCGCTATCCGCTGGTGGTGCCGAGCGTTTTGTTTCGGAGTTGGCGAATTATTGGGCCAATCAGGGCCACGAGGTACATCTTGTTTTGTTGTTTAAAAAGCCGCATTTTTACGCGCTGGACGAAAAAATAAAGGTGTATGAACCCGGTTTTTCGCGTGCTACAACGGGTAAATTGGCCTATTTTTACCATCTTTGGGGTTATTTGCGCCGAACGGTAAAACAAATAGCCCCCGATACCGTGCTCAATGTCGGGTACAATTCTCTGGTAGCCTTTTGTTTAAAAGGATTGCCTTATCCCGTTTTTATTTCCAACCGCTCCAACCCCGAAAAGCCGCGTCCTTTTTGGTATAAATTAATTCGCCGCTGGATGTACGGCGGGGTGAATGGAATGCTGGCGCAGACAAGTTTGGCCAAGCGTTATTTTACCAACCACACCGGGCAGAAAAATATTGAAGTTATTCCTAATTTTGTTCGGACCATAGTAGCGACGGAGACCCAACCCGAACAAGCCATTGTAAGCGTTGGGCGTTTGATTGGAAGTAAAAATTTCGGTGCTTTGCTGCGCATTTTTGCCCAAATTAATCCGACGGATTGGACATTAATACTCGTTGGCGACGGCCCTCAACGCGCCGCTTTGGAACAACAAGCGCGAGATTTGGGTATTTTTGACCGGATCGAATTTGCCGGAATGCAAAAAAACGTGGATGCTTACCTGCAACGCGGGGCTATTTTTGCTTTTCCGTCGCTCTCCGAAGGTTTTCCCAATGCGTTATTAGAGGCTATGGCTACACCATTACCCTGTGTCAGTTATGATTGCCCTGCTGGTCCCGCTGACTTGATTGAACACGGTGTAAACGGGTTTATCGTCCCCCTGAACGATGAGGTTCTTTTTCAGCAATACCTGGAAACCTTGATGCGCGATCAAGCGTTGCGCGAGCGCATTCGGGCGCAGGCCGTGAACGTGCGCGAAAAACATTCATTGGCAACCTTGTCGGAACAAATTTTGCGATTTATTACACCTTGATGAAACCCAACCTCTGCTGCATACTCAACTACGCCCCGCATTATCGCAAGCGTATTTTTCAATTGTTGGAAGAAAAAGCCAATGCGCGCTTTTTTGTAGGAAATGAAACGTTTGCCAAAGTAAAAAAACTGGATTATTCGACGCTCCAACATCCGGTAACCGAATTAACTTTTTCCCGGTTGCCAGGTGGTTTTTATTGGTTAAAAGGTATGGTAGCCCTCGCTTTTAAACCCTATAAAAAATACATTCTTACCGGAGAGCCATTTTGTTTGAGTTCCTGGTTAGTGTTGATTTTGAATCGTTTACAAGGAAAAAAAACGTATTTGTGGACGCACGGCTGGTATGGCCGCGAAACTGGAATACGCCGCCGGGTCAAACTGGTGTATTTTCGGTTGGCCAACGGCCTTTTGTTGTACGGCGAGCGTTCCAAAAAACTGCTCATGGAATTGGGGTTTGGAGCAGAGCAACTCATTGTGGTCTATAATTCTTTGGACTACGACCAACAAAAAACACTGCGTTCATCGGCATTGTCACAAAACCCTTACCCGGCTACGTTCACCGAAAACTGCCCCGTTTTGCTATTTGTGGGGCGTTTGGAAAAGGGGAAAAGGGTTGATTTGTTGTTGCAGGCCCAGGAAGTTTTGGCCCAGCGTTTTGAGCGCGATACCCGCATCATCATCATCGGGGATGGCCCTGACCGCGCTCGTTTGGAAACCTTGGCGCAACACTTAGGATTGGGAAATAAAGTGTGGTTTTACGGGGCTTGCTACGACGAAACCGAGTTGGCCAGTCTTATTGCCAACGCCGATATTACTATTTCTCCCGGATACATGGGGCTTACGGCCATGCACTCGTTAACCTACGGAACGCCGGTGATTGCCCACAAAACGTGGGAGGAACAAATGCCCGAAGCCGAGGCGATTTCTTACCCGCAGACCGGATCGTTTTTTGAAAAAGACAACGTTGGTTGCCTGGCTTCGGAAATTGATCAGTGGCTAAAAATACACCCACGTAAAACCGACGACCTTCGTGCCGCATGTTACGCGGTTATTGACCAAAAATACAATCCTCACCAACAGGTTTTGGCGATGCAGTCGGCCTTTGAACAGCGCAAATGAAGGTCATTCAAATAAACACCATTGCCAATACCGGCAGCACCGGTCGCATTGCCGAGCAGATTGGCCGGCAATTAATCGCCGCCGGACACGAAAGTTATATTGCTTTTGGCCGTCGTTCGCAACCCGGCACCTCCGAATTGATTTCGTTAAATGACCAAAAAGGGCAGGCGTTACATTTGTTAAAAACCCGTCTTTTTGACCGTCATGGTTTTGGTTCTCAACGCGCCACCCGCCACTTACTTGAAGCTATAGACCGCATTCAACCGGATATTATTCACGTGCACAACTTGCACGGTTACTATGTACACATCGGTTTGTTGTTTGAATATTTGAAAGTAAAACAAATACCGGTGGTGTTTACCCTGCACGATTGCTGGACGTTTACGGGACATTGCAGCCATTTTGAATCGGTGGGGTGCACCAAATGGCAAACCGAATGCCACCAGTGTCCAAATATCAAAAAATACCCGGCCAGTTGGGGTATGGATCAATCCACCCGTAATTTTCGGGATAAAAAACGGTTGTTTACGGGCTTAAAAAACGCCGTTGTTGTAACGCCTTCCAATTGGTTAAAAAAACACGTGGAAGCCTCGTTTTTGGGCGAATATCCGGTAAAAACTATCCACAATGGCGTTGATGTAGCGGTGTTTTACCCCGATATTGCGTTGAACCGGGCGCAGTATGGCATTGCCGATAATATGCCCTTTGTACTTGGGGTCGCCAGCACCTGGACGCCCTCCAAAGGATTAAAAGATTTTATTCAATTGCGGAAATTATTGCCGGAAACCCTCCAAATTGTATTGGTGGGGCTTACATCCGAGCAAATACAGATACTACCGCCGGGAATTACGGGTATTCAACGGACGGAAAACACGAGGGATTTGGCCGCTTTGTACGGTGCCGCTTTGGTTTTGGTGAATCCTACCTACGCCGATAACTTCCCCTCGGTCAATATTGAGGCACTCGCCTGTGGTACTCCGGTGGTGACGTACGAAACCGGCGGCAGCCCGGAGGCGGTGTTACACCCCCAAAGCAAAGTGGTAAAACCCGGCGATATTAGCGCACTGGCCGAGGCTGTTTTAGCCATTGGTCATTCGTTGAGGTTTCAGGATCGAGCGGAATGCCGCGCAGTAGCCGAACATTATTTTGATCAAGACAAACAATTTCAGCAATATCTCACTCTTTATCAAACTGTTTTAGCACGTTGAGCGAAAAAAAAGTTGTATTTATTAACCAGGCAACCGGGTATTTGACGATTGACATTGTTAATGCATTTGTTCCTTATTGTAACCGGGTTGCGGTCATTTCGTGGGATATTCGGGAACAAGACGTACCACTGCATCCCAGCGTAGAGTGGTCAAAAATTAACCGGTATCGCCGGGAGAAAGCCACCACCAAGTTTTCATCGTGGTTCATGGGCACCTTGCGTATTTTTTGGCTTTTATTAACCAAATACCGCCGATACGAAATATTTTACATTACAGTACCGCCAATGGCTTATTTGTTGTCGTTGGTTTTACCTCAAAAATTCAGCATCCTGGTGTTTGACCTTTATCCGGATGTATTGAAAATTTACAAAATAGGGGAGGGGAACCCGGTGTATCGTTTTTGGGCATGGTGTAACCGGCGTTTATTCAAAAAAGCCCACCGTTTATATACCCTGAGTGGCGGCATGGCGCGTCTCATGGAGCAGTACATCCCGGCCGACAAAGTGGAAGTAATTCCCAACTGGACGGGGTTAACAAACATCCGCGAAATAGAGAAGAAAGATAACTTTTTTATTGAGGAACAAGGTCTTAGTGGGAAGTTTATTGTTCAGTATTCGGGAAATATCGGGGTAACCCACAATGTTGAAGTGTTGGTACAGGTAGCAGATTTACTGCGCCACCGGACCGATATTTTTTTCCTAATCATTGGTCGTGGTAATAAATACCGCGATATAGAGCAATTAATTTCCGAAAAAAAACTGGAAAATTGCCGAATTTTACCCTATCAACCAGACAATATTCTGAACTACACCCTGGCAGCATCGGATTTGAGCGTTGTTGTTTTGGACGATATTAGTGCCCAGGTGAGTGTGCCGAGTAAAATTTATAATATTCAAGCCGTGGGTGCTCCTATTTTGGGTATCGCCTCCGTCAATTCCGAACTCGCGCGACATTTACAAAAATACCAAAACGGGGTGTGTTTTCCGGCCAGCGACCCGGAGCGTATCGCGGCGTATATTGAGGGTTTGTTCGCAGCACCGGATACTTTACAGGCATTGCAACAAAATGCGCGTTTGGCCTCAAAAGATTTTACAATGGCCAATGCCGATAACTACCGAAAATCTTATTTCAGCGCATGATATTTACCGGTGATATAGCCTGCCCCAACGACGTTTTGGCCACCCAATTGCGCCGGATTTTTACGGATAACCCGGCGGTATTTGCCGGAAAAACGCTGTTTGGCAATCTCGAAGGTATGATTAGCGACGACACGTCCTTTTTAACCGCCGAAGAACCGTGTTTATTTAACCATTCGTCGGTTCCTTCGGTATTGGCCAGCGTGGGTTTTAAAGGCGTTGGATTGGCCAATAACCATGTATTGGATTTACCCGCTCAATATGATGTGACCATAAATACCTTACAACGTCAGACGCTGGCTTATTCAGGTATTGGTCGCAGCGAAAAAGAAGCGTACGTTCCGGCGTTAATGGAGGACGAAGGCCACAAAATTGCGGTTTTTTCCACGTGCTGGGATTTTCTTTTGTACCACCAAAATAACCCGGATAAGGGCGTGTACGTGGCCGAAACGCGTGAGGTTTTCTTGTTGGAACACATAACGTCATTTATCCAACAAAATACGGACACTTCGGTAGTGGTGTATGTTCATTGGAGTTTTGATTTGGAAACTTTACCTTTTCCCATGTATCGGCAATGGGCCAAAGCCTTAATTGACGCCGGGGTTTGCTGTGTGGTCGGATGCCATTCGCATTGTGTTCAGGGCGGCGAACAATACAAAGACGGGTACATTGTGTATGGATTAGGTAATTTCTTTTTACCCAATCATGTGTACGCCAATGGAAAATTACATTTCCCGGCGATGTCCAAAACGCAATTGGTTTTTGAATGGACACCAGCGAACAACCGCGCATTTTGTCATTGGTTTGAGTATTCCGGTCCAAACAGTACCGTACACGATGTAAAGTATACCAACACCGAGGCATTTGAAAATTCGACAACCTTAAAACAATTTTCGCCTTATCAAAACATGGATCAAACCACTTATTTAGGCTATTTCAAAAAATATCGGCGGAAAAAATTACTGATTCCGGTTTATAAAGATTTTCAGGCCGCATTTAAGAATCGCCTTAAAACAATAATGTTAAAAAATAGGGCCAAATTCGCTCGTTTTTTGGCTAAAGCCGGCTTGATTGGTTGGCAAAATTAGTGGACTATGTATTTGTTAGGTAGTTTAAGACGTTGGGCATTTTGGCTCATGGACACCGTAAAAGGCCGTCCGGTGGCCCAACACTACAAATCGGTAAAAACGCAATTGCAGGCACCAGATAACACTATTCTGGAGCAGAATTTGGCGAATTTATTAGATCACGCCGTTAAAAGTGTTCCTTTTTATCAGGACTATGCGCCGGATATTAAGCAATTTCCTCTTTTGGATAAAAATTTGATAAAATCCAGATTCGATAGTTTTTACTCCAGTCGCTTCGATAAACAGCAACTTATTAAGGTAATAACGAGCGGCTCAACGGGAACACCGTTTCAGGTATTCCACGATAAAAATAAAAAAAATCGAAACTACGCCGACACCCTTTATTTCTCGGAATTATCGGGGTATAGCATGGGAAATATTTTGGTTTACATGAAAATTTGGGCCAAACAACGAATGGCCCAACCGTGGGTGTATCGGTTACAAAATACCTTACCCATTGATGTACTCCAATTATCCGAGCAAAAACTTGCCCAACTTACCGAGTTAATCGAAAACAAACCGGGTCAATACAGTGTTTTAGGCTACGTTTCCGCTTTGGAAGAGTGGTGCCGTTACTTAGACCGGGTTGGGAAAAGTAAAATAAATGCCAACGTGTCCTCCATCATCACCATGTCGGAGGCATTAAATAGTTACACCAGTGAGGCTATGGAACGTATTTTTGGGGTACCGGTGTATTCGCGTTACTCCAATTTGGAAAACGGAATTATTGCCCAACAAATCCCTGGTTCGAATCGCAAATTTCTGGTGAATACCGCCAGTTATTACCTCGAAATAGTACATTTAGAAAGCGATAAACCGGTCGAGCCGGGCGAAAGAGGACGCATTGTGGTCACTGATTTGTTCAATTATGCTTTTCCAATGATTCGGTACGATACCGGTGATATTGGAGCCTTGGAGCGGGATAATGCCGGAAATTGGTACCTGACCTCGGTTGAAGGGCGCAAACTGGATCAGTTATTCGATACAAAAGGGAAATTGGTATCATCGTACATTATGTATCGAAATATGTGGCAATACACCAATATCCGTCAGTATCAAATTATTCAGGAGGCAAAGGGCCGTTACTGCATGAAAATTTCTGTGGCGGGTACATTTGACCGGGAGGCCCAATTAAAGTCCGAATTTTTGGAGTATTTGGGGGCCGACGCTGATTTTAGAATCGAATACGTTGACGAAATTCCCTTGTTAAACTCCGGCAAAAGACGCAAAGTGGTGAATCTTATGCTACAAAATCCTCATTAATGATTCGTATTTTATTTTTTGTTAAACACCGCCTGGGTTTTATTTGGCGAATTATTGAGTATCTAAATGGTGTTCTTTTCGGGGTGCTTTTTGCAAAACGTTTTGGTCGTATTTTGGACGGTGAGTTAAAAAACGCTTGCACCAACCAATACAGTTATCATTTATTATCTCCGAATGACGTTGATGCCTTACAGGTATTTTTAACCCAACAACCGGAGGATCAAACCCGTTTTTTTAAACCACATGCTTTTGACAAAACAACCCTGTCGCGTTTGTTGCACAATCCGTCATTCATTATGATGGGCATTTTTACCCAACATCATCAGATTGTGGGTTATTTCTTTTTGCGGTGTTTTGTGAATAAAAAGTGTTTTATCGGTCGTATTGTTGATGCCAATTTTCAACGGCAGGGGTTGGCTAAATCCATGAGTAATATCATGTACCGCACCGCGTGGCTCAATGGTTTTCAGTGCCTTACGACGATTTCAAAACATAACCGCGCCATATTTGATTTACACCAGAAGGAAAAAAATATTCAGGTACTGAAAGAACTGCCTGATCATTACCTGCTGGTAGAAATGTTACCGAACCAACCTAATTTCTAATGTACCGTATCATTAAACGCAGTTTTGATGTTTTATTTGCACTACTTGCATTGGTAGTGTTATTACCGATTTTTATACCCCTGATGTTGGCACTCCGCCTAACGGGCGAGGGCGAAATTTTTTACGGCCAAAACCGAATTGGGCTGCACAATTCCATTTTTAAAATCTGGAAATTTGCAACCATGCTCAAAAATAGCCCCAATATGCTTACCGGTAGCCTTACTTTGCGAGACGATCCACGGGTAACGCCAGTAGGAGGATTCCTCCGAAAAAGTAAACTGAACGAATTGCCGCAGTTTTATAATGTGCTGACGGGTGATATGAGTTTTGTAGGGCCGCGCCCGCAAATGCGCGTTGATTTTGAGGCTTTTCCGCTGCACGTACAAGAAAAAATTTACGATGTACAACCGGGGATTACGGGTATTGGCTCCGTCATTTTCCGGGATGAAGAGTCTTATTTGTCTCAACCCGGCATTGATCCCATCGTATTTTACAAAGAGGTCATTGCGCCCTACAAAGGAGAAGTAGAACTTTGGTACCAACAGAATATTTCCTTTGTTACCGACTTTAAACTCCTCTTTTTAACCGCCTGGCAAATTGTTTTTCCAGATAGCACACTCACGTATCGGATCTTCCCCGGGCTACCTCCCTTACCCGCCAAGTTGCAGGTAAACAAATAAAATGAACCTGAAACTTACGATATTAATGCTTGTTGCCGGTGTTGTCTTCTCTTGTGGCACTGGGAAAAAGTCGCTGGGCACAACTTTGCTTTTAGTAGAAAATGGCCGCCCAATGGCCGAAATTATCATTGCAAACGACCCAACCCGGGCAACGCAACTGGCGGCATTGGAACTACAACGCGGCATCGAAAAAATATCCGGTGCAAAATTACCCATTGCGCATACACCATCGGCTAAGTATCCGGTAAAGGTTTTTATTGGCCATAGTCGTTTTGCCACAGTGGCTGATTGGCCAACCAAAAACTTAACCGATGGAGCGTATCGTACAGTCGTTAAAAATAAATACCTGTATCTGTTGGGCGATGATAAAAATTTCGTTCCCAAAGAACCGTACGCCCATGCTCGCGGTGACGTGGATCGCGCTACGATGGATTGGCAAAAAGCAACTAAGTCGGACTGGGAAAACCCTCAGCGGGCTTTGTTTAAGGGGTATTCTGCCAAACTAAACATCTGGGAAGGCGACGGGCGTGGTACTTTAAATGCGGTGTACGGACTTTTGCGTGAATTGGGGATGGAGTGGTATTTACCCGGTTCAACGGGCGAAATAGTACCCAATAACAATACCGTCGAAATACCCGGACGGGATAAAACCGTGCAGCCCGCATTCCCAATTCGCATTTTGGGGTTTTACGGAAAATCCTGGTTTCAGTCATCCGACGATGATATTCTTTGGCACATCCGTTTGGGGGCGAACAACGGTGCCGAAACACTCGGCAATGGTCCCATTGGTCACGGTTCCCGCTTAGTACACGCGCATCAAAACATCCGGCAGGCAAAACCACTGTATTTTGGTGTTTTTAACGGAAAAAGAGACGTCACCAGCCGAGATTCCGGCAAGCCGTGCCTGTCCTCTAAAGACCTGCTACAAGAAAACATTCGGTACGCACAAGCCATGTTTGATCTCTTGGACGAACCCTGTGTGTCCGTTATGCCCACCGATGGTTACGCTGAACTGTGCAGTTGTGATTTGTGCAAAGGGAAAGATACCCCTGCGCGAGGTTTCGAAGGTAAAATATCCGATTACGTTTGGGGATACGTTAATGAGGTCGCCAAAGCCTTGTACAAAACCCATCCCGACAAAAAAATTACTTGTTTTGCCTACGGTGCTTATTTATTGCCACCACAGAACATAGAGCGGTTAAGCCCCAATATTACGGTGGGTATATGCCGTTGGCGTACCGATTTGTTGGACCCTAAAAAGAAAACGTTGTACGATCAAATTACCCGGGAATGGACGGCCAAGGCCAATGGCACGCCGCTGATCATTTGGGACTATTATTTGCACGCCAAACCCGACAATGGAATGGCTAACCTCCCGGTGGTATTTCCGCACCTTATCGCGGAAGATATAAAAAGCCGTAAGCATAACACGTTGGGGGAGTTTGTAGAAATTTACCGGGAATACACGGGTTTCGACTGCAAATTAGATGATTTGGCGTTTAACCACATTAATGTTGCTTATACCGCTGCCTTGTATTGGAACCCGGACATCAATCCCGATGAATGGTTAAAGCAGTATTGCGCGCGGATGTACGGCCCGGTGGCCGATGACATGTTTGTGTTTATCAATGAGTGCGAACAAACCTGGGCCAGCCGAAATACGGCAGTTTTGGTAAAAAAAATTGAAAAAATCCTGCTTAAATTACGAAAAGGCGCTCCTGAGTACGGCAGGGTTTTACTCCTTAAGAACTTTTTGGGACGGTAAAACATTGGAAAGAATTATTGAGAACATTGTAAAAACAGTAGCGCCAGCATAACACATGTATAATTTTTCAGAAAAAGAATTCCTCATTACCGGCGTAGCGGGGTTTATTGCCTCCCACATTGCCGAGTTTTTGCTCAAAAATGGTGCAAAACGGGTAGTGGGAATTGACAGTATGGCGACGGGATTTCAAGAAAATATTGATTTGTTGCAGCAATATCCACGGTTTGAGTTTATCCACGGCGATTTGACGGATCTTGACACCTGCCGCCGGGCTTGTCGGGGTATTGACCTGATTTGCCATCAAGCGGCCATTGGTTCGGTCCCTCGTTCGGTGGAAACCCCGGAAATTACGGCCAACTCCAATATTATGGGTTTTGTCAACCTCGTAGTTGCCGCCCGTGATGCCGGCATCCGCCGGATTGTATTTGCCTCATCGTCGTCAGTGTACGGCGACGAGCCGAATTTGCCCAAAATGGAACACCGCATCGGGAAACCGCTGTCGCCTTACGCCATTACCAAACACACGAATGAAGTGATGGCGTGGAATTTTGCGGCCTTGTACAACATGGAATTTATTGGGTTCCGCTACTTTAATGTTTTTGGTCCCCGCCAAAGCCCCCAAGGCGTGTACGCCGCCGTTATCCCCCTGTTTATTGATGCCTGTTTAAATAATAAACCAGCGTATCTCAACGGTGACGGCCTGCAAACCCGCGATTTCACCTACGTGGACAACGTGGTGCAGGCCAATATCAAAGCGATGTTTAGCAGCAACCCTGAAGCCCTCAATCAGGTCTATAATATTGGTCTCGGCGGTCGGTATACCTTGTTGGATTTGTACAATACCATTGCCGAATTAACCCATTGTGAGCGGCCGCCCGTGCACCGCGAACCGAGGGCCGGTGATATCCGCGATTCACAAGCGAGCGTGGATAAAGCCAAAACCTTACTGGGTTACAGCCCCGAAATTGACTTCCGGGAAGGACTGCGCCGAACGGTAGAATGGTTTGTCGCCACCGATGTATAAGTGTGTGACAAAATTGGGTTAGCGTCACCAAACCCCGTCCGTCCCTTATCGGTGCGGCCTTAGAAAAATCCCGATTTTGCTCTGTTGGAGGCCGATGAAGCCAAAAACTGTTTGAGCCAAACGTATTTGGCGGGGCAAAAGCCCCCGTGAGGGCGACCGGCGAGTTTTTTTGGCGCGGCCGGAGACGGAAAGCAAAATCGTAGGATTTTTCGTCAGCCGCGGGCTTTTTTGCTTACTTTTTTGGCCTCAAAAAAGTAAGAAGTTGGCTCAAAAGAACAATTTTTTCATCAACCACCATTTTTTGCGGCGCGTGAGGCGATATTGGGCAAAACAATAAATGGCCCCGATTTTGGCAAACACCCCAATTTTTAATTAAAAAATATTATAAAAAGAAAAATTCAATACATGTCCAATAAAACAGCACTCATCACCGGCGTAACCGGCCAGGACGGCGCTTATCTTGCTGATTTCCTTTTGCGAAAAGGCTACATTGTGCACGGGGTCAAACGCCGTGCTTCGTCGTTTAATACCGAGCGGATTGACCATTTGTACCAGGATCCGCACGTGAACCACCGTAATTTTATCCTGCATTACGGCGATCTTACCGACAGCACTAACCTCATTCGTATTATTCAGGAAACGCAACCCGACGAAATTTATAACCTGGGCGCACAAAGCCACGTGCAGGTGAGTTTTGAAACCCCCGAATACACAGCCAACGGCGACGGCTTGGGAGTGTTGCGTATTTTGGAAGCCATTCGGATTTTGGGTTTGCAACACAAAACCAAATTTTACCAGGCTTCCACTTCGGAATTATACGGTTTGGTGCAAGAGGTTCCGCAATCGGAAAAAACGCCGTTTTACCCGCGTTCGCCGTACGGAGTGGCCAAATTATACGGGTATTGGATTACGGTAAACTACCGCGAATCGTACAATATGTTTGCCTGCAACGGCATTTTGTTTAACCACGAATCGCCCCAACGCGGCGAAACGTTTGTTACCCGCAAAATTACCCGCGCCGTTGCCCGCATCGCCCTCGGCCTGGAGGATAAACTCTGGCTGGGTAACCTCGACGCACAGCGCGATTGGGGCCATGCCAAAGATTACGTGGAGGGTATGTGGATGATGATGCAACACGATACACCCGATGATTTTGTATTGGCAACGGGCCGTACAACGTATATCCGCGATTTTGTGCGCATGGCTTTCCGCGAAGTAGGGGTGGAACTGGAGTTTAGTGGATCGGGCGAAAATGAAATCGGGGTAGTGGCTTCGGTGGCCGATCAAAAGTATTCATTTACGCCCGGCCAGGAAGTAGTGGCGGTGGATCCGCGTTATTTCCGTCCGGCGGAGGTGGATTTGCTGATCGGCGATGCGACCAAGGCCCGCACGGTGCTGGGCTGGCAACCTAAATACACCCTGGAAGAAATGGTGCAGGAAATGGTGGCCAGTGACCTGGTGAAGGAAGGCCGTCGCCAGTTGTAGATTATTTTTTCACCATTAAGCGTAGCGCGTTTATTTAGACAAAGAAAAATCATGGAGAAAAATAAAAAAATTTACATTGCCGGTCATCGCGGAATGGTAGGCTCCGCCATCCACCGCAAATTAAAAGCCGAGGGTTTCACCCAATTTGTTCAACGGACGTCGGCAGAACTCGATTTGCGCGACCAGGCGGCCGTGCGGGCCTTTTTTGAAACCGAAAAACCCGATTATGTGTTTTTGGCCGCCGCTAAAGTGGGTGGAATTGTGGCCAATAACACCTACCGCGCCGAGTTTTTGTACGATAACCTCATGATCCAGTCGAATATCATTGATTCAGCGTACCAAAACGGCGTTGAAAAACTGATGTTTTTGGGTTCATCGTGCATTTATCCCAAAATGGCACCGCAACCGCTGAAAGAAGATTATTTACTCACGGGTCTCTTGGAACCCACCAACGAACCCTACGCCATTGCCAAAATTGCGGGTATCAAAATGTGCGATGCGTACCGCTCCCAGTACGGCGCTAATTTTATCAGCGTCATGCCCACCAATTTATACGGCCCCAATGATAATTACCACCCCGAAAACAGCCACGTGTTACCCGCCATGATCCGCCGTTTCCACGAAGCAAAACTAAACGGTCTCGATGAAGTCGTGATTTGGGGAACGGGCACGCCGCGCCGCGAATTCCTTCACGTAGACGACCTGGCCGATGCCTGTTATTACCTCATGCAACATTACAACGAACCGGGGCTGGTCAATATCGGGGTAGGAGAGGACATCTCCATCCAGGAACTGGCGACCCTCGTTGCCAAAATCGTGGGTTATCAGGGTCGCATCTCCAACGACACGTCCAAACCCGACGGTACGCCCCGCAAACTCATGGATGTACAAAAACTCACCAACCAAGGCTGGAAAGCCCGCATCAACCTCGAAGAAGGCATTGCCAGCGTGTACGGGGAGTTTAAAGAAAGACATTAGTGAAAAGTGAAGAGTGAAGAGTGAAGAGTGAAAAGTGCAGTACGATATATAGTTGTAAAATATAGTCGGCGTTGAATTGTAAAATAATTCGACCAAAAACATGAAAAAAACTTACATTTTTGTCAATTGTCGCAAATAATTCAGACTTTTCTTAAAAAAATTACAATTTTTTAACCCAAAATGATTGTACGAGTAAACTTCGTACTGCAATAATGAAAAGTAAAGAATCTCTAAACTATCCACACCCACTATTCACTCTACACTCATCACTTTTCACTCTTCACTTTTCACTCTTCACTTTTCACTCTTCACTCTTCACTTTTCACTCTTCACTCTTCACTCTAAAACGCTCTATAAGTTCGTTGTACGAATTGATTAGCCGCTTCGAAGTTGGTGATACGCATATTTACGCCGTCCCAGAGGAGTTTTTTGCGACCGGGGAAATCCATGCCGCCGTCGCTGCGTTTTACGCCCAGACCGTAACTGCGGATCGCCAAATTACCCATCAATACCGATTCGGTGAGTGGACCGGAGAAATCAAAAGAAGAAGTGAGGGCTTTGTGGGCCGGTGAATCAAAACCCGCTTTACAGGCTTCGGTCCAATTGATTTGATGGTTATATTCTTCACTTAACGGCGGTTTGCCCCAATCGTAATCGTTGGTTTCGTACGACTCGGTTTGGCCTTTTTTACCAAAAAATTTAAGATAGCGGCCATATACGCCGCACATAATAATGCCTTTGGTCCCAATCATAAATACCCCGTTTTTACCGTCGGGTTCGCCCAAAAACTCATCGGCACTGATCAACTCAGGGCGAAATGGCCGGATACCGCCGTCGCTCCAGGTCATGGTTAAATCGCCCTTGGTGTATTTTGTTTTGGGGAATTTTAGTTGCACTACCGACGACGGCGGACAACCTTCGGGGATGTATTCGGCGACCCAATCTTGTTTAAAAACCTGTCCTACACTGCACTCCACTTCGGTTGGGTAACCGAGGTCGAGCGAACGGAACGGCATATCCATGAGGTGACAACCCAGGTCACCCAACGCGCCGGTTCCAAAATTCCACCAGCCGCGCCATTTGAAAGGGTGGTACGCCGGTGTGTACGGCGCGGGGTCGGCCACCCCCAGCCACAAATCCCAAGCGATGTCTTTGGGTACATTGGCCTCTCCGGCGGGCACGGGAATACCTTGTGGCCAAACGGGGCGATCCGTCCAGATGTGTACGGCTTGCACTTTCCCGATCTTACCTGATTTTACCCATTCCACCATTTTTTTAGTACCGGGGCTACTAGCGCCCTGATTGCCCATTTGGGTAACAATTTTTTTCTCGCGGGCCATTTCGGTCAGTTGGCGCGCTTCTTTGATGTTGTGCGTCAACGGTTTTTGCACGTAAACGTGTTTGCCCAATTGCATGGCCGCAATGGCAATGGGCGCGTGCATGTGGTCGGGCGTACTGATGGTAATGGCATCAATGTCCTTTTGGGCTTCGAGCATGCGGCGATAATCCTGGTATCGTGCGGCCTTGGGGAACCGCTCCAGGCTGGTTTTAGCCTGTGACCAGTCAATGTCACAAAGGGCGACGACGTTGTTGGCACCATTGTTCCAGGCGTGGTAAATATCGCTGGTGCCTTTGCCCCCGGCTCCCACGGCGGCTAAATTGAGTTTGTCACTGGGGGGCGTAAATCCCCGCCCCAATACGTGTCGGGGGACAATGTAAAATCCGGTGGCCGCGAGGGCCGTTTTTTTGATAAAGGAACGACGAGTGGACATAGTTGAAACGTAAATTTTGGGCGCTAAACTACGAACTACCATGTTTCGAAAGCCATTTATTCAGGACTTTTTCGCAAAGAAACGTTGGCTTTTCCACATTGGCGCGGGTATCCAGCGCGGCGCGTAGTTCCCGGAGTGCCGGAAGGTAATCCACGCCCATCCCTTGAAACTGTTCCACTGTGTTCAATACATTACGAACTTCGGTGCCAAATTGTTCAGGGTAAAACGTCCGGCCGTCTTTGATGTCGTCGTGAAATATTTTGGCTTGTTGCAAAATACCTTTTCGAACTGCTTCCGGGAAAAGGGACTTGTCGGGCACTTCGTTCGAACCTAAAAAAGTAAACACTTCTTCGGCCCAACCGCTATCAAGTCGCCGGACGAGTTCTTCCTGCCAGTCGGGTCGCGTTTTCATTTTTTGAAGGGCTTTTTCTCGAATAATGGGGTTGCGCATTTTGTCGGTGTGCACCAACAGAAAAACCATCTCTTTTTGCACGTCGCAGGAATCAATATTGGCCAGCGATCCCAATTGAAAACTGTCTAATTCGTTGGGATCGGCATTAATAGCCCTATACATTGCCATGATCCCGGGCGCAAATGATTGCACCACGAATCCGACTACCACCAAGGCACCCATGCCGGACATGATTTTGAGGGGCCATTGCACCAGAGCGGGTGGTATAAACGGCCGCAAATCCGGGTTGTTCAGCCCAAAACCAATGATTAAAAGTAAAACCGGTGAAAAAAAGGCGAAAATTCGGAAAAACAATTGCATCCATTTGGGGCCTTCGTTCATACCCATTCCGGCAACGGCCAACAACACAACGATCAGTAACAATCCGCTGCTTACCCAGCCAAAGCGACCCCAACCCGAACTCGCTACCCATTGAAAGCCGCCGTTGGCCCCGATAATGGCGGTTACTCCGGCCAGGCACAACATAAAAAAGAGGTTGAGGTAAATAATACCCCAGGCGTATCCCACGCCGTAGTCGCCACCGGGCATCGGTTTGAGGTAATATTGGGTGGTAAGCATAAAAAACGTAATCCCGGCGAGTGCCAAAAGGATATTTCCAATAATGTACATAAGGTTCTATTTTTGAGGGCCAAAAATTCTAAAAATAACGGCAAGTCCCAGCCACATCAAAACACTGGCAACGGCGGGAATGGCCGATAACAATTAGCCCAACATTAATCAAAACGATGAGCAACAGCAGCACGTGAATCGCCATGCCGATGTAAAAAAGGATATTTAGTTTCATAATTACTATTTGATGCAACAAAAGTGCAGTGCCGTAAACCTTGCGGTTGCATTTTTTATCATGAAGCGTAGGAAAAATGAAACGAAATGAGTGAAAAGTGAAAAACGAAGAGTGAAAAACGAAAAGTGAAAAACGAAGAGTGAAAAACGAAAAGTGAAAAACGAAGAGTGAAAAACGAAAAACGTGTACGCTACGACGGGCAAACCAATTCAACGAATTCAACCAATTCAACGAATTCAACCAATTCAACGAATTCAACCAATTCAACGAATTCAACCCTTCCAACGAATTCAACCCTTCTGTAACAAAATGACGAATGGCACGTCTTCCGGCCGAAAATTCACTTTAAATTTATTTCGCTATGAAAAAATTGATTCTGTTTTTGTCGGCGGCACTGCTGACAACGGGTTTTGCTGCGGCCCAAAACACATCGCTGACCGATTTTGTCCACAAATACAAGGAACAAGACGGGTTCACCTACGCGCTATTGAACAAAGAACTTTTTGAAGTCACCATGAAAACTGACGTGCGGGACAAGGATTGGCAAAAGGCCCATCAGGTTATTAAGGACATTGGGCACCTGACCATTTTAGTGGCCGATAGTACCGATAATGCCCTCGAACTGTACACGGAGGCGAAAGCACTGGTATCTACTTCGGAGTACGATGAGTTATTGAGTGTAAAAGACGGGCGCGACCGCGTACGGATTTGGGCAAAAACTGACGATTCCCTGCTCGAAGACGTTATTTTACTGGTGAGTTCCGAACGGGAATTTGTGCTCATTAACTTCAATGGCAACGTGGATTTATCCAATATCAGCGAATTGCTGGACTTGTTTCATACCGATGAAGCCAAAAGTCTGGCCCAAAACGCGGAACAATCCAGCGCCGCTTTGAGCATTAGCCCGAATCCCGGCAACGGCTTGTTTAACCTGGTTTTTGACGAAAAAGACGGCGTACCGACCCAGTTAATCGTCTCCGATACCCAGGGCCGCCGGGTGAAAGACCTCAACCTCAACGGCCAATATACCCAGCAGGTAGATTTGTCGGCCCTCAAAAACGGTGCTTATTACCTCCAAATTCGCACAAATCAGGGAAAAGTAGCGGTGAAACAAGTACAAATCATTCGTTAAGCGGTAATTATTGTCTACATTTGCGGCGCAATGGAAAAACTGTCTGTCAATTACAGGGATAATACCTTTGGGCCGGATATCGCCGATGAGTGCGTATTGCGCGCCGTCATCGGTGCCGATGGGCTGGCACTTTCTGTGCGCCGCAAATACGGAAAAACGCAATTATTACAAACCTGGGCCTATGCCGCAGATCAATCCGAAAACGCCCTTCGGCGCATTTTGAATAAAACCGAAATGCCCGCCTGGCCTTTTGAATCCGTTGAACTGCTGTATTTTACACCCATTGCGACCATTGCTCCCAAACGGATGTTTGACCCCTCTTTGGCGGGCGATTATTTGCATACCTTAAAAGAAAATATCAACGGGAAAGCCGAATACGAAGCGCTGAACCAAATGGACATGACGGCTATTTGGGCCAACGATACCCGCTTAACCACCATTGGCGATTATTTTTTTCCCAAAGCCAAAACCTTGGCCTATACCGTGGGGCTTTTGGAGGCTTTTCAAAAATTCAGTGATAAAAACGACGTGGCGGTTTGTGTTCATTTCCGCCCGTCACACATCCAATTGGCGGCATTTGAACGCGGCAGTTTGTTGTTTTTTAACACGTTTTTGTACGAAAAACCTTCGGATGTCCTGTATTTTACCCTGTTGGTATACGACCAATTCCATTTAAAACCCAACGATGCGCCGCTGTTTATCTCCGGTGAACTATTGCCGGATGCCGAGATCTACCGCCAATACGAGCGATTTATCAAAAACATCCGCTTTTTGGGTGCATCTCCCCTGATGGGCGTTCCCGATACGTTGGCGCCGCATCTTTACCTGGATCAAACCCTGTTTTTATAAGTGAGAATTATTGGAGGAAAATTTAAAGGTCGCCGGTTTAACCCACCCGCCGACAAATGGCCTACGCGCCCCACAACCGACTATTCAAAAGAAGCCCTGTTTAATATTCTAAATAACCTGCTCGATTTTGAATCGGTGAAAGTGCTCGATTTGTTCGGCGGCACGGGCAGCCATTGTTACGAGTTTATTTCGCGCGGTTGCCAGGATGTGACCTACGTGGATAAGTTTCCGGCCTGCGTTAGTTTCGCCCGGAAAATGTGCAAAGAACTCAAAATCGAAGAGGGCATCAAAATTATGCAGATGGACGTATTCCGGTTTTTGGATTATACCACGGCCCAATACGATTATATTTTTGCCGATCCACCGTACGATTTGCCCACTTTAGCCACCATTCCGGCTTTGGTTTTTGAAAAAAACTTACTCACGCCCGACGGCATTTTGGTGCTGGAACACAATGCCCACAACGATTTCAGGAACGACCCACACTTCACCGACGTGCGCAACTACGGCCAAACGATGTTTAGTTTTTTTGCGCATCCCGGCGCGGGAGAAGCGGAAGAATAACGCTTATTGCCGCCGACAAATCAGCGTTACCGGCGTTGATTCAACTACATTGCTCAGGTTACCGGCGCGGTCTTTTATTTGAATGGAATAAATAATGGTGTCGCGCAACTGCATGGACGGCGACAGGGTGTCACAAGCGGGCAGCGGAATACCATCTATTGGATCGGGAATGCAGCAACTGATGGGCACCCGCACCAGTACCACCCCCGAAATACCGTTTCCTGACCCTTCTGCGGGTACTTCCGGCAAGCGGTAATTCAGCGGAATATTGGGTAATCGGGTATCGGTAATAATCAGGCTGTTTTCATCACCGTCGGCAAAACCCAGGTCGCCGTCGCCGTCGGTGAACGTAAAAGTCAAATCGGTGTATACCGTATCCGAAGATTTAAAAAAGGGTTGTTGTAAGGTAGTATTGGGACTCAGTGATTGAAAGGTAATCACCGGCTCGATGGGGTAATCGGGCGGTTTTACGCAATAAACCAGAATATTCGCCGCAAGGGCCGAAAGAACCAATCCGATTAGTAGTTGTTTCATGTTTTTTTGATATTAGATGTTTGACAAAAGACTTTGGACCTCAGACGAAAGACTTTGGACAAAAGACTTCAGACGTTAGCGTTGGACTTGTGGGGCAAGTTGAGGGACTAAGGTACGGTTTTGCTTGTATTTGGTCCTTAATTATCTTTTTTTCCAGAGAAAGGATTTTCGGATTGAAAATTTTAGCCTCTCCCTATTTGCTAAAAAAAGTCGTGTCAACCCAGTACCTTTGCGGCCAATTACACTATGCCACAACACCAACGCGAAAAACTCGTCGCAAAATTACAACAAAATGCCCATGAGTCAGCCTCGTTTGATGAAGCGTTGGCTTTGGATGTTTTTCGTTACCAGGCCGAAAATAACGCACTTTACGCCCGTTTTTTGGCATTATTGCGGCGAAATCCGGCGACAATAGACCGGCTGGATCAAATTCCCTTTTTACCCATTTCTTTTTTTAAAAGCCACCGCGTGCAAACCGGCGAATGGTCCGAAACCACCACGTTTACCAGTAGTGGGACTACCGGCCAAACCCCTTCGCAGCATTTGGTGCGCGATCTGGCCTTGTACACCAATAATTGTGTGCGTGGGTTTGCACCGCTGTACGGTCCGCCCGAAAATTGGTTGGTGCTGGCTTTGTTACCCGCCTATCTGGAACGCACCGGCTCTTCGCTGGTCGTTATGGCCGACGATTTTATCCGGCGTTCCCGTTATCCCGAAAGTGGCTTTTTTTTGAATAATTTGGCCGATTTAGCCGATGTTTTGACTCAGCGTGCGCCCGGTACTCCCGTTCTGTTGCTGGGGGTGAGTTTTGCTTTGCTGGATTTTGCAGAACAATTCCCGATGAACCTCAGCGGTGTTACAATTATGGAAACGGGCGGTATGAAAGGGCGGCGCAAAGAAATTACCCGGACGGAATTGCACGAAATATTAACGAAGGCATTCGGCGTGGAAGCCATTCACTCGGAGTACGGCATGACCGAACTTTTTTCGCAGGGATACGCTCGGGGCGGCTCGGTATTTACGCCGTCGGCGACCATGCGGGTAGTGACCACCGAAATCAACGATCCTTTTTGTTGGGCGAAACCAGGCAAACCGGGCCAAGTGAATATCGTTGATTTGGCCAACGTGGATACCTGTTCCTTTATCGCCACCGAAGACTTGGGCCGCTCCTGGCCCGATGGCACATTTGAAATTTTGGGCCGAATGGATACCGCCGAAATGCGCGGCTGTAATTTAATGGTGGAATGAGCGGGGAATAGTGAGGAGTGATTAGAGATGAGTGATTAGAGATGAGTGATGAGAAAAAAACTTCTGATATCTGCTATCGTACATCATCAATCATATATCAAAACAGACTACCCCGCCCACAAAATGTACTTAAAAACCGCTGTGTGGCTTTGTCATCCAGAAGGGATCTATTGGATCAAAATATCGGATAAAAAGCCACAAATCATTGAGCGGGTAGTCGAAACACGGCGACTTTTAGGGCAAAGTCTTTCGTCTTCTGTCTTTTGCTGAAAATCCGCGTCGCTTTGAGATGTCATCCACTCCGTTCCTCCGGGATGCACATCTCGTCGCGGGACACGCTGGCCGGGCCATTTATGAACTCAACTGTACATTGTGTGTGCATTGCTTCCAGTGGCAATCCCGTAGATGCCTTTTGCATGACAAAGCCACTGGTTTTTAAGTACATTTTGTGGGCTGGGTAGTGTGTTTTTTGATATATGATTGATGATGTATGATAGCAGATATCAGAAGTCACTTTTCACTTTTCTTTAGTCTAATGTCTTTTGTCCAAGGTCTTAAAAAAAACTAATTTTCCCTTAAAAACGCCGTTACGCGCACAGCCCGTGCGGCCGGTGCCAAAGAGGCGAGTACCCCTATAAATACTACGGTGCAGGTAACTGGAATAAAATCCGTCCAACGCATGGAAATGGGGTAACTATTAACCAAAAAGCCCTGCGGAATGGTGATGAGGCCAAATGTTTTTTGCAAAAAATACAACACAATGGCCGCAATAAAGCCAATAACCATACCTAAAACCGTTAATAAAACTCCTTCGTACATAAATATGGAGCGAATGGTGCCGTCGTGTGCGCCCATACTTTTTAGCATGGAAATGTCCTTTTGTTTGTCCAAAACAATCATCCACAACGCGCCAATCATGTTAAACGTCATGAGCAAAAGGATGAGGCTGGTGATGGCAAAACCCATCCATTTTTCCAATTGCATCACTTTGAAAAACGCTTCGTTCTGCTCGTTGCGGGTTTTGACCGTAAAATCAGCGCCCATGATGTCCACGACCTGCTTTTTTACCGCATCCACCGAAACGCCGGGGCGGCAGCGCAATTCCAGGGCCGATACCGTGTTGTCGTTGGCCCCCAATAATTCCCGGACAAAGTCGAGATTGGTCAGAATATATTGATAATCAAAGTCTTGCTGAATGGCAAAGGTGCCCACCGGATACGCCGACCGAACCATAAACGGCTTGTCCAATACGCCCTGCTCCTGCACGGGCATATAAACGTTGAGTGCGGCAATGCCGTTTTCCACCTGAATATTGAGTTTGTTGCGCAAACCCGCACCCACCACGACTTCGTTGCGGTCTTCGGTTTGGAGCCGATAGACGCCTTCCCGAACGGTAGAATCAATGTCGTTGACGCGGGCAAAAGCCGCATCCACGCCTTTTAAAGTGCCAAAATCCTGCGCACCTTCGTATTCAAAAAACGCAATTTCTTCCAGGGTTTGGCTTACTACCGTTACCCCTTCGATGCCGCTCAAACGGACGATGGTGGCGCTGTCGGCCTCAAACGTTTTTCCTTTGGTGGCGGTGATTTTGAGTTCGGGGTTAAAATAACCAAACAAACCGCCCAATAAATCCTCGAAACCGTTAAAAACCGACAAGACAAGGATCAATGCCGCCGTACCAATGGCGATACCGCCCACCGAAATACCGGTGATGATATTGATGGCGTTGGTGGAACGCTTGGCAAATAGATAACGACGGGCAAAAAGTAATGGTAATTTCACCCCGCAAAAGTAGTGCTTATTTCATCTTAGGGGTAGTTTTTGCACTTTTTAAAAATTACGGATGCTAGGTTCGTGCTTTTTATCGCTACTGCTTACTTTTTTGAGGCCAAAAAAGTAAGCAAAAAAGCAAAATGCTGAGCCTGTCGAAGTACTGCGGCTGACGAAAAATCCTACGATTTTGCTTTCCGTTTCCGGCCGCGCCAAAAAAACTCGCCGGTCGTCCTCACGGGGGCTTCCGCCCCGCCGATTTCGTTTGGCTCAAACAGTTTTTGGCTTCATCGGCCTCTACCGGAGCAAAATCGGGATTTTTCTAAGGCCGCACTGGTAAAGAACAGATGAGGATTGGAGACGCTGCCTCGATTTTGTCACGTACTCAAATCAACAATTGCACGGATTTTTTTAAAAATGCGGAACCATTCGCCGCCGGGTGGTGTTAGAGCCTGCCCGCTTCAGGTGGAAGACCAACTTTACACAACGCATCGTCATGTCAAAATACATTTACGGAATTGATTTCGGGACGTCCAATTCCACCCTTGCAGTTTTAGATACCACGACCAACGAAGTCGTGCGTTTGTTTACTACTCCTTCGCTGATTTTTTTCCCAAAAGAGCAGCCCACCGCCAAAAGCATCGTTTATTCGGTGGGCACCGAGGCCATTGACGCGTACGTGCGCCACCGGATGCAGGGGCGTTTTATGAAATCGGTGAAAAGGGTGCTGCCCAACAAAAGTTTTGTGGATACCAAAATCAACGGCCGCAGTTTTAAAGCCGAAGATTTGGTGGCCATTATTATCAAATTCCTCAAAAAACAAGCCGATGATTTTCTGGGAATGACCGTAACAACGGCGGTGATCGGGCGACCGGTGGTTTTTGACGAACGCCCCGACCGCGACGCGCTCGCGCAGGAACGCCTCGAAAAAGCCACGGTATTGGCGGGTTTTGAACAGTATTTTTTCCAGTTTGAACCCATCGGCGCCGCCTACACCTACGAACGCCAAATCACCTCCCGGGAACTGGTGCTGGTGGGCGATTTCGGGGGCGGTACCTCCGATTTTTCGCTGATGTACCTCGATCCGGCGGCCATTCATTTTGCCGACCGCCAAAAAGATATGTTGGCCAAAGGGGGGATTTACATCGGGGGCGACAGTTTTGACTCCGATGTGATGTGGCACCGCTGTACGCCCCATTTCGGGCGGGGTGTTT
>JAAFJN010000036.1:40310-53614 GCA_013298845.1 Chitinophagales bacterium | reverse complement strand
TGATGAGGATTGAAACAAGCCTTTCTCTTGCTTCTTTTTCACTCATGATGAACTTTTCAGCCATTCGCCAGTATGATGAGGATTGAAACTTTTGCAATTACTCCATCTGGGTTACCACCACCAAGCTTTTCAGCCATTCGCCAGTATGATGAGGATTGAAACCGTCGTGCTGGAAATCGTTCGTCAGGTTCCACCAGTTGCTTTTCAGCCATTCGCCAGTATGATGAGGATTGAAACGGCACCAAAACAATTGACTGCCGAATCTCCACGCCGCTTTTCAGCCATTCGCCAGTATGATGAGGATTGAAACTGCGTTGCGCTTCCTTGCGAAACCAAAAGGGCGACTTCTTTTCAGCCATTCGCCAGTATGATGAGGATTGAAACCCCGAATTTCGGAGCAGTTGAACCGCAGTTTCGCCCTTTTCAGCCATTCGCCAGTATGATGAGGATTGAAACGATGGCGTCCGCCAGCTTTTTTTTGCGCTTGTTGAACTTTTCAGCCATTCGCCAGTACGATGAGGATTGAAACCTCCATTAAGCAGCATAATGCCATCATTGTCAGATCTTTTCAGCCATTCGCCAGTATGATGAGGATTAAATAATGGATCACCACTGATTCCCTTATCTTTTTTCCCATTTCCCACGAGAAATAGATGCCTACTGCATGACAAAGCCACACAGCGGCAGTAATGGACGCGGCGGGCGGGCACGGCACGGGATTGTTGAACATCGCCGCTTTTAACCAATCGCAGTATAATGAGGATTGCCCTTCTGCTGCCGCTCAGGGTAACGGGTTTGTGGGACAATTTTCAGACAAGTTACCAGCACAATAAAGATAGTGACCGCGGTTGACTGAGCGAAGTCGAAGGCAACCGCTTCGCCAGTATGATGTGAAAAGAGCCACTCAAATTCCCTCATTTCACTGCCCATTTCCCACGAGAAATAGATGCCTTCTGCATGACAAAGCCACAAAACGGCAAGAATGCACTCAGCGGGCGTGGACAAAAGAAGAAAGGCACGAAAAACACGAAATGAATTATCACTCAAGCCTTCACCAGCACAATGAAGATAGTGACCGCGGTTGACTGAGCGAAGTCGAAGGCAACCGCTTCGCCAGTATGATGTGAAAAGAGCCACTCAAATTCCCACATTTCACTGCGCATTTCCCTGCGAAAATAGATGCCTCCTGCATGACAAAGCCACTGTGCGTTGAGCGGTAGCCGAAACACAGCGGCAGCGATGCACACGGCGGGCGGGCACGCACATCACGTACACACGTAAGAAAAATCAGCAAAAATTACCCACTTACGGCCCGGTACCCGCTCTGAGATGTCATCCCCTCCGTACCTCCGGGATGCACATCTCGCCGCCGCCCACCCGACCGACTGCTGCAATCCTCGGTGTTCCAAATCTGCAAAATCTATCAGATTTGGTAGGTTTTAGACGTTGATGCCCCTATGCACAAATCCTTGCGCCGGATTCTTCCGGTTCATATCGTTTAATGTGCACCAGAAAACATATCTTTGCCGTACCAAGTTTTGTAGTACTATTCTACACGAAATATTCGGAAACCATGACCAATACGCTTCGTTATCCATTGCGCAACATCAGTCCGGCGACCATAGCGGATTTGCAGGAAAAATATCCCAATGCTTCGGTGAGCATTGAACTCAGCACCACACCTGCCGAGGGCGGACTAAGTGAAGACGGCTTTTGGAATTTCATTGCCTTGTTAGATTGGTCGCACGCTGGCGATGACAACGCCGTTATTGAGCCGCTGGTATTGGCTTTATCAGCGGGGCCGGTGCGGTATATTTATGATTTTAAGGATATTTTATCGCAAAAATTGTATCTCCTGGACGGCAGTGCTTACGCAGCGGCATTCCCTTCTCATGACCACGATGCTGCATTTGGAGATGTGTTTTTATTCGCACGCTGCTGCGTTGTTGCCAACGGTCGTGCATGTTATCAGGACGTGTTGGAACATCCCGAAAAAATGCCCGTATCGCTATATTTTTCACCCATATTGCGCGTTGCCAATGAAGCCTGGAAACGTCGGTTTGGCACTGTAATGCGGTATGTTTCGGCTTATCCAATCGAGTCCTTTAGTAACGAAAACGCCTGGAAATAATAACGCGACCCTTTTATGCACGGCAACTCAAAGGAGAACCCTAATTTGCATCATCTGTACGAATTATATAAAATAGAGAATCGGGATACGTTCAAGTACGGCATCTCAGACGACCCCATTGATGAGGATGGATTTTCAGCCCGAGTAAGAGATCAGTTGGAGGCGATGAATATGGCTGCCGAATATCAAAAATATTCAGGTGAAATTTTGGAAAAAGATATTGCAGGTCGTTTGGAAGCACTTCGGGCGGAACGCGAAATGATTGATCAATATTACGAAATACATGGGCGAAATCCAATAGGTAATAAATATCCGAAAAGATAGGGGCTATTGTGCTTTCCAACCATTCGACAGTATGATGAGGATTGCCCTTCGGCTGCCGCTCAGGGTAACGCGGCTAATTTAAATCACTTTCAGCCCTTCACCAGCACAATGAAGATAGTGACCGCGGTTGACTGAGCGAAGTCGAAGGCAACCGCTTCGCCAGTATGATGTGAAAAAAGCAACTCAAATTCCCTCATTTCACCGCGCATTTCGCTGCGAGAAATAGATGCCTTCTGCATGACAAAGCCACTGTGCGTTGAGCGGTAGCCGAAACATGGCGGCATTAATGCACCCAACGAGCAGGCACAGCAAGACCTGGAAGAGAGCACACGCCTCCTCCCCAAAAAAAATCCTTTAAATCCTTAAAAAATCAAGAAAATCCTAATACGCTATTCCCCCCGCGGCAGGGCAGGGCAGAGAGGTACGGGCAACCCTTATGGTTGCCCTTGGTTGCCCTTATGGCTGCTTACGCTGCTCCTCACTTATAAAACTCCTGCACATTCTTCGGCCCCAGCGCAACGCCGTTAAATTTGCTGCTGCCAAAACCATCGAGGGCACTGGGCGGCGTGGCGTTGATGGAAGGCGTTGTTTGAATGATTTCCAAGGTCATGCGGCGGTCGTTTTCTTTAATTTGGTAAATGCCGCTCCATTTGGCCACCGACGGATATTTTTGATCCAATTGAATGGTAAAAAGTTCACCCACGCCCGAGGCCGTGCGCACGCAGGTACCCGTGAATTGGGTGCTGTCGCCGTCCAACCAATAAGTGAGCGTGTACGTATCGTTGGCGTTAAACTGCGCGCCAATCGAATCGGCGAAACCCTGCAACAGGGGCGCTACCGGGAACGAGGTCCAGGTGCCGTCGGAGGCATCCACGCAGACGGGGCAAGGGCCGCCGCAGTCCGTACCCGTTTCATTTTGGTTTTGGAGGCCATCGGCGCAGGATGGTTTTTTATCGTCGTCGCCGCATTGTACCAACAACAGCGCGACCAAAGCAAGTGAACCCCATAACAGGGCGCGTAAGCGGTTTTTTTTCATGTTTATTTACGACTTATTTAATTGCAGGAAATTTTCGAGGCTGGTGCTGTCAATCACCCCCACCAGTTCCATCTCGGCATTCACCACGCCCACAATGGCTTTTTTAGCGGTCGTTATCAAGTAATAAATGTAGCGCAGAGATTCACCTTCCTGCACTATTTCCACCGGCGATTGCGCGTATTGGGTCACCGAAACGCTGAGTTCTTTTTTGGCAGCGGCGGCCAATATGGATTTTTCGTCGAGGTAACCGATGATTTGCCCCGTAAAATCAAACACCAAAAAATTGCGCTCCAGAGTACGGGTGTACAATTCAATCGGCGATTGCATCCAGTCGTTGCCCAATAATTTGGTGAATTGCGTGCGGGCAATTTCCTTGGCCGTGTAGTTATTCAAAACGCTGTCGGTGCGCACCATTTGGTCTTCCTGGCGGGCGGTATTAAACACAAAAAAGCCGATCAAAGCCAGCATAAATTGGTTCGAATACAAGCCATACACCACAAAGGCGGCGGCGGCAAATTGCCCAAGGTAAGCGGCCCATTTGGTGGCTTTTACCCGGCCAAAACGCATGGCCAACAAGGCGCGCAACACCCGACCACCATCCATCGGGAAAGCGGGAATCATGTTAAACAGCACCATCGTAATATTAATCACCATCAGGAGGGGGAGGATAAACATCCAGGTGGGCAGGTTCAAACCGCTGTCTTCGAGGATAATTTCCGCGTCGCCCGAACCGGTTTTGAGGCTCAACATATCCTGAACGCTCGATTTAAAATACCACCATTCCACTTCCCCGGCGAAAAAGATAAATTTACACACCAAAAACAAAAGAATGGCAATCACCACGTTCACCGCCGGACCGGCAATGGCCACCAACAGTTCCTGTTTGGGTTTTTCGGGCATCCGTTCGAGGCGGGCAATACCCCCAATGGGCGTTAGAATAATATCCTGGGTTTCTACCCCGAATCGGCGCGCCATCAGCGAGTGCCCAAATTCGTGCAACAACACGCAGGCAAATAGCGCAACAATGGTCAGCGTTTGCCAAAAATAGTCCATCAGGCCCATGGGCTGGTCGCTGCTCATCCAGAAGATGTACAGGAAAATCAGGACAAAAGACCAATGTATATAAACCGGTATTTTAAACCAGGTAAAAACTTTCAGTGATGTGCGCATGTATGTAAGGGTTAAATTGGTTTTTAGGGTTGAATTTGTTGAATTGGTTTTTAAGGGTTGAATTTGTTTTCTCTCGTAGCGTGTTCGTTTTTTTGTTGCTCGTTGTAGATTACACGTTATTCAGGTTTGTGCAATCTGTACAATCTATCAGATTAAGCAGATGTACGCCACTTGTTTGAATAGGTTTGCCCGCGGCACAAGTTTTAGTGTTTGTACAATCTACAAAATCTATCAGATTTGGCAGATTTATGCCACTTGTTTGAACTAGTCCCACTCGCCGAAGTGTATATTTACCACTAGAGAAAGTAAGAATTCACTAAGCGCTTAAAACAAATTCAACCCTTCTTCACCCTACCTTCCAAAACCGCTTCAATATCGCCCAGGGTGATATTTTTGGCGGCCAAAAGAACGACGAGGTGGTACATCAAATCCGATACTTCGCCTTTGAACAGGTCATCGTGCTCGCGCATGGCTTCGATCACGGTTTCTACCGCTTCTTCACCCACTTTTTGCGCGATTTTTGGAATCCCTTTGTCCAACAGCAAATTGGTGTACGAGCCTTCTTTGGGGTGTTTTTTGCGGTACTGCACCGTTGTTTCCAAATAATGAAAAAACGACGGGTGGCGGTTCGTTTCGCCCCAACAAGTGTCTTTTCCGGTGTGGCAAACGGGGCCAACGGGCACCACTTTGAGCAGCAACGCATCGCGATCGCAATCAAAAGCAGCGGCCTTGAGCCACAAAAAATGCCCCGAACTTTCTCCTTTAGTCCATAAGCGTTGTTTGGAACGCGAGAAAAAGGTCACCTGACCACTTTTTACCGTGGCTTCCCACGAGGCTTCGTTCATGTAACCTAACATCAAAACGGCGTTAGTTGTTGCGTCCTGAATAATGGCGGGCACCAAACCGTCGTCGTTGGCCACCAGCGCGAGCGCCGACCATTCGGGGGTAGTTTCGGGTTGAATATCAATCGCGCAATCAGCGTCGAACGGGTATTTGTTCATGAATTAAGTAGTCTTTAAGTGCGGGAATCGGAATTTCCCCAAAGTGAAAGATACTGGCGGCCAAAGCGGCATCGGCGGCACCTTCGTTGAATATGTCTTTAAAATGCGCCATCGTGCCTGCGCCGCCGGAGGCAATCACTGGCACGTTGACCGCCTGCGAAATCGTGCGGGTAATGTCCACCGCAAAGCCCTGTTTTACGCCGTCGTGGTCCATCGAAGTGAGCAGAATTTCGCCCGCGCCGCGTGCAACGGCGTCTTTGATCCAGTCGAGGGCCAATAATTCGGTTTGTAAACGACCGCCGTTGAGCCAAACGCGCCATTCGCCCCGCTCGTCTTTTTTGATGTCAACGGCTAATACCACGCATTGACTGCCAAATGCCAGGGCCAGTTCGTTAATCAGATCGGGTCGCCGCACCGCCGCCGAGTTAATGCTCACTTTGTCCGCGCCGGATTGCAACAATACCTCCACCTGCTCCACCGATTTGATGCCCCCGCCAATGGTAAACGGAATATCGAGCACGGTGGCTACTTTACGGGCCAGTTCCGACAAAGTTTCGCGTTGTTCATTGGTGGCGCTAATGTCCAAAAACACCAGTTCGTCGGCACCCTGCCGGGCGTACGCGGCGGCCAGTTCGATGGGGTCACCGGCATCGCGGAGGTTTTCAAAATTAACCCCTTTAACGGTTTTGCCGTCTTTTATGTCCAAACAAGGAATGATTCTTTTGGCTAACACGGTTTATAACAATTGAAGTTTGGCAAATTTTAAAGCAATTAAACGCTGCGGAGCGTCGTCGTTTTCGAAACGAATGGTGGCCATTTTGCCGTCGCGGGGGCCTTCCACTTTAACCACTTCTCCTTTGCCAAATTTAAGGTGTAATACTTTGCTGCCCGGTACGATCAGTTCGGCGGGTGTGGCGGTAAAACTGGCCTGCTCAGCGGCCGTTACCCCCGATTTCAGCGGGCCATTGTTGCGGCGAACGGGCGCAATGCCACTCACGCGTGCCCCCGTGGAATTGGTGAATCCGCTGTTGTCCTGTTGGCGCAAAGAACCAAATCCACCGCCGATATCGTAGTGTTCGGTGCCAATTTCTTCCAAAAAACGCGATGGTTTGCCTTCGCGCAATTGTCCGTAACGGTAGCGGGTTTTGCAATACGTGAGCGTCAGCAGTTCTTTGGCGCGGGTAATGGCCACGTAAAACAGACGGCGCTCCTCGTCCAATCCGTTGGGGTCTTCCACCGACATAAACGAGGGGAATAACTGCTCCTCCATCCCGGTCACAAACACCGATTTGAACTCCAGGCCCTTGGCCGAGTGCACACTCATGAGGGTGATATTGTCCTCTTCGTTTTGGTTGTTGTCGGCATCGGTGAGCAGGGTAACCGTTTGCAGGTAAGCGGCCAAACTTTTGCCTTGTTCTTCCTCCAAACCGGCAATAACGGCGGCGTTGTTGTCGCCACTGACAAATTCGGCAATGGCATCGAGCACCGACATGACGTTTTCTAATTTGCTCACGCCTTCCGGGGTGGTATCGGCCTTGAGGTTATCCAACAAACCCGATTGGCGCAAAATATCCGTGGACAATTGCAGGGCGTTGTCGGTACCGAGGCGTTTGTGCCATTTGTCCACCAAGTTGCGGAACCCGGCCACGGCCTTTTTGGCTTTTTCGGTAATGTCCGTTACGTGCAGCAAGGCGCTCCACACGGGGATATTTTTTTCACCGGCAAAACGGCTGATTTTGTCCACCGTCGCGTCCGAAATGCCTCGGGTGGGGTAATTGATCACCCGGCGCAGGGCTTCTTCGTCGTGTGGGTTAACTGTCAGGCGCAGGTAACCGATCAGGTCTTTTACCTCTTTGCGTTGGTAAAACGACATGCCGCCGTACACTTTATAGTTCAAATTCTGGCGGCGCAGGGCTTCCTCAAATTTCCGGCTTTGGGCGTTGGTACGGTACAAAATCGCGATTTCGCTGTTGGGCAAATGGTGGCGATTTTTTTGTTCCAAAATCAAATCGGCCACGCGGCGGGCCTCTTCGTCGTCGGTGAGGCATTTGAGCAATTTAATTTTGCTGCGTTCCTCTTTATCCGTCCAAATGGTTTTTTGTAGTTGTTTGCGGTTGTAGGTAATCACCTCGTTCGCCGCCGCTACAATATGGTGGGTGGAGCGGTAGTTTTGCTCCAGTTTAAACACTTGCAGGTTGGGGTAATCTTTTTCAAAATCAATGATATTGTCAATGGTAGCCCCCCGGAACGCGTAAATACTTTGCGCATCGTCGCCCACGGCAAACAGGTTTTCGGTGCTGCCTTCGTATTTTACCAGGCGGCGCAAAATGGCGTATTGCAGGAAATTGGTATCCTGAAACTCATCCACGTGGATGTAGCGGAATTTTTTGCGGTATTTTTCCACCACATCGTCGGGGTTATCGCGGAAAAGGCGGAACAGTTGCAACAACAAATCGTCGAAATCCATGACCCCGGCCAATTTGCAACGTTGCATGTATTTTTCGTAAATATCCACGATCATCGGGCGACGCTGTTGGCGGTCTTCGGCCATCCATTGTTCGTTGCTGCGGTACAATTGCGGCGTGATCAGGTTGCTTTTGGCCAAAGAAATCCGCGACCGAATCGCGCTGACGTTGTACATCTGCGGGTCAAGGTGCATTTCCTTGATAATGGTTTTGAGCAGGCTGTTGGTATCGTCCGTGTCGTACACGGTAAAACTGGCCGGATAACCGATTTTGGAGGCTTCCGTGCGCAAAATGCGGGCAAAAATGCTGTGAAAAGTACCGGCCCACACCTTATTGGCCGAGTTGCCCACCACGTGCGAAATCCGTTCTTTCATTTCGCGGGCGGCCTTATTGGTAAAGGTGAGCGTCAGTATTTCATCGGGCGGGACGTTGTTTTTGAGCAAATTAGCAATGCGCATGGTTAAAACGCGCGTTTTGCCCGAACCAGGACCGGCAATCACCAACACAGGCCCTTCAGTAGTGGTAACAGCGTTGCGCTGTACTTCATTAAGTCCTTCAAGAATATCCATCGCCGCAAAGGTAGTTTTTTTAGTGAAAAGTGAAGAGTGAATAGTGAAAAGTGAAGAGTGAATAGTGAAAAGTGAAAAGTGCAGTACGACGTTTACTCGTAAAATCATTTTGGGTAAAAAAATTGTGATTTTCTTAAGAAAAGGCTGAATTATTTGCGACAATTGAGAAAAACGTAAGTTTTTTTTATGTTTTTGGTCGAATTATTTCACAATTCAACGCCGACTATATTTTACAACTATATATCGTACTGCAAAAGTGAAGAGTGAAGAGTGAATAGTGAAAAGTGAAGAGTGAAGAGTGAATAGTGTAGAATGAAAAGTGAATAGTGCAGTGCGATGTTTACTCTTGAAATTATTTTTTGCTTAAAATTGTAATATTCTTTTAAAAAATTCCATTTATCCGGGTTTTTTGGGATTAGTAAAATTTTATTTATTATTAATAAATTAATTAGTCTTCACTCTTCACTCTTCACTTTTCACTTTTCACTCTTCACTCTTCACTTTTCACTTTTCACTCTTCACTTTTCACTCATTTCGCTTTTGGCAAAAGCAATTGCACCGCGCCTTTTTTAAAACGAATTTCTTCCAAATGGCCCATTTTAGAGCGATCAGCGGTGATTAAATGCAGGTGTAAAAAGGTATCGTGGTGGGTAAAAATGGCTTTGTGCTCGGTTGAATAAAAACCCAATACGTCGAATACTTCGTTGTTGAGGGTGTACCGTTTCATGCCCTCGTGGGCTTGGTCGGGCGAATGAACGGTGGCATTGCGGGGCAGGTTTACCACGTGTATCATGGCCGATTCGAGGGTGCCGCGCAGCAAAAACATAAACGGCCGATCGGATACATCGGCCAGGTATCGTTCCAGTTGATTCAGATTAGTAACACTGTCGGGCAGGGTTTGTGTTTCCCATTCGGGAATTTGCTCGTACCCAAAAAACGGTGCTTTTACCTGAAACGAATTGGAGACTTTGATCTTGCCGCTTGGGGTTACGGTGGCGATGTACGATTGGCCATCCAACACCAAGAGTTCCCCCGTGAGGTTTTCCATGGGACCCATGCCGTACAGGTGTTCGCGGGGCAAAGTGTCCAGATAAACGGTGCCTTTCAGCATTCCTTTCCACATCACATTTTTCATCGCCCCGATGACCTGCACATTTTGTCGAATTTGGGGCGCGTACTGACCGGTAAAACGAAACGTAATTTTTTGCCCGTTGGACAGGTCAAATCCCATTTGTTTGGACATCACCCCGGCGCGGTTTTTGTGCGAAAAACACACCGAAAACGTGTATGTTTTATTGGGTTTTAGCGGCTCTTTCGGGTAGTTGCAAATATAATGCGGATCGCCCGTCCAGGCCCGGGTAATGGATACGGTTTCGGTACCGACGTATTTAAAATGTTTGGTGACGCGGGCGTTTTTACGCGGGTTAATCCAGCCAAGGTTGTGGTGAACGGAATCAAACACAAATTGCAGAACGGTGTCTTTCAGCACTATTTGGTTCGTATTTGGGGTTTGGGCGTGCAGCGCAAGGTGGGTTATCAGGCCGATCAACAGCGTAAATAGTATTTTCATAGTGAAAAGTGAATAGTGTAGAGTGAAAAGTGTACCCGTCGTAGATTATTCCTTTTAATACTAATATCAACAAGAATATTGTATGTTTTTTATTGTATTATTTTTATTATAAAAAAATGAATCGGGTGAATTCCCAACGCTTTTCCGCCAACAAAAGTACGCTACAATAAATTAACTCTTTACTCTAAAACTCTACACTTTTCACTCTACACTTTTCACTCTACACTTTTCACTCTACACTTTTCACTCCAAACGGCTGTTTGTACAACCTTTTTCCGGTGGCGCGGTACAGGGCATTGGCCAAAGCCGCAAAAACGGGCGGAAACGGCGGTTCGCCCAGTCCCGTGGGATCAATGTCATTTTGTACAAAATGCACGTCCACCTTTTTGGGGGCTTCGTGGTGGCGGATGATCCGGTACGTATTCAGGTTATTTTGCTCCGGAACCCCGTCTTTAACCGTCAGGGCACCGTACAACGCATTACCGATGCCATCCACGACGGCACCTTCTACCATATTGGCTGCGGCGTCGGGGTTGATGACAATGCCACAATCAACGGCCGAATACACCTGTTCTACCACCGGTTCACCGTCTTTGATGGTCAGGTCAATCACGTGCGCAGCGTACGAGTTGTGGCAAAAATAAGCGGCCACACCCCGGTTTTTGCCCTTGTTTTCGGGTAAGTCCCACCCGGATTTTTCCCGTACCAGTTTGAGCACCCCGGCGTAGCGGTCCGGGTCATAGTTATCGTGTTTGCCCACCGGTTTGTCTTTGGCGCGTTGGAGCATTTCGAGGCGCAAATCAATGGGATCTTTGCCCATTGTTTCGGCCAATTCATCCAAAAATGATTGTTCGGCGGCGGCGTTAAAGTTCGAACGCGGTGCCCGGAATGCCCCAATGGTGAGGTTACTCGGAATTTCCCAACCCTCGGCCAGGTAATTGTCCACTGCACTGGCCGGGAAACGGTCGGCCGCAATCGGATGTTCGGGAATACCGCCTCCTTTTACGTGAAAACCAATCAGTTGTTTGTTTGCGTCCAATGCCGCACGGTACGTGGCCGTGTAAGCGGGGCGGTAAATGCCGTAGGTCATATCATCTTCGCGGGAATAGACCAGTTTTATGGGGGCTTTTGCCCGCTGAGAAATCAGGCCAGCCTCCAGCATGTAGTGCGCGTAGGCGCGACGACCGAAGCCGCCACCCATGCGGGTCATTTGAATTTCAACTTGCTCCAGCGGCATACCGAACCGCTCCGCGAGGCTTTTTTCAGCAAATTCGGGGGCTTGCAACGGACCGGCAAAAAACGCTTTGGACTCGGTCACGTGGGCGAAGCAGTTCATGGGTTCCATGGTATTGTGGGCCAAAAACGGCGCGGAATACGTCCGTTCGAGGATAAACGCCGCATTTTTAAAAGCAGCCTCCGGGTCGCCGTCTTTACGCAGTTCGTTGGCCGATTGCGCGGCCCTTTCGGCCATTTTGGCAAAGTGCTGATCGGTACTTTCCAAACCGGCGGGCGTAATTTCGTCGCGTTCGCTGCCAAAACTGTGCACACATTCCACCTTTTCGGTAATGGGTTCCCATTCCACCTTGAGTTTTTTGCGGGCGTTCATCACCTCCCAGGTGGATTTTCCCACCACCACCAAGGCTTCGTTGAAGGTGCGGGTATCAAAAATTTGCCGCTCGTATTTGTCCGGAAATAGTTTAATGGTAAATACGTGTTTGATACCGGGCATTTTGAGCGCTTGTTTGGCATCGTACGATTTGAGTTTTAACCCAAACGCCGGCGGGTGTTGAATCATGGCAATCAGCATATCTTTTTGCCGATAATCGAGACCAAACATCGGTTTACCAGTCACGATATTGAGGCCATCCACGTTTTTGCGCGGGCTACGGACGATTTTAAAGTCCTTGAGGTCCTTCAATTTCACGTCGGTGGGTACCGGAATTTCGGCTGCCGCCGAGGCCATTTCGCCGTAAGTGACCGATTTGCCGGTTTTTTCGTGAAGCAAGACCCCGGCGTTGGTGGTTACCTCGTCGAGGGGCACGCCCCAGGTTTTGGCGGCGGCTTCGCGGAGCATGTGTCGCGCCGAGGCCCCGGCGTTGCGCAGGGCTTTCCAGGTGGTGCGCACCGATTGGCTGCCCCCGGCAAATTGACGGGTGTACAATTTAAGGTCAAATGCGGCTTGTTCCACCACCACATTTTTCCAATCGGCATCCAATTCTTCGGCCACGATCATGGGCAGCGACGTTTTTACGTTTTGCCCAAATTCCGGGTTTTGCGCCATGATCTGGATAATATTATCGCTGGTAATTTTGATGTGTCCGTTAAAAGAAAAGGTTTCTTTGACCACATCCAGCCCGGTTTCGGCGGCGGAAGGTGCGGCACCGGCCAACCAGTGAATACCGAGCATCATGCCGCCCCCAGTGAGCGACGTTACTTTTAAAAAGGAGCGGCGGCTGTACGTTGTTGCGTTGTTTTCCATGGTGATTAAGATTGTTGAGCGGCGGTTTTAATCGCGGCTTTGATGCGCAAATAAGTGCCACAACGGCAGATGTTTCCACTCATAAACGCGTCAATATCGTCGTCGGTGGGGTTGGGGTTGATTTTGAGCAACGAGGCGGCACTCATAATTTGTCCGGCCTGGCAATAGCCGCATTGGGCCACGTCGTGTTCGAGCCAAGCCCGTTGCACGGGGTGATCGCCGCTGGCCGATAACCCTTCGATGGTGGTAATTTCCTGGTTTTTTACCGTAGAAACGGGTAATTGACAAGCGCGTACCGCGGATCCGTCGAGGTGAATGGTACAAGCGCCGCAGGCTGCCACGCCGCAACCGTATTTGGTGCCCGGCATATCCAAATGGTCGCGCAGCACCCAAAGCATCGGGGTGGAGGGGTCCACGTCCACGCGGTGGGTTTGTCCGTTAATTTTTAGAGTGAATTTGGCCATAAAACAGTCGTGTTTGTGCGCAAAAAATACACTATTTTGCGTTGCAAATATCAAATGAATAACCCGGATGCGCTAATGATAATCAAACTAAAAAT